>NZ_JBHXOX010000024.1:0-161113 GCF_042718795.1 Streptomyces cyaneofuscatus | reverse complement strand
GCTCACTCCTTCGGCGCGGCGCACCGGTACCCCGGCAGGCCGACGGGACGGGCCACCACCCAAGCGCGATTGGTCTGGACCTGTCAAGACCCCCTTCCGCGTTCCGTCGGCTGCGCCTGAGGTCAGGGCCCACTTCTCATCCGAAAGGTCTCCCCGCCGCATGTGCTACGGAACGCGTGCCCAGCGGGAGCGTCACGCGACCCATCGGACCCGATCTGGACCGGCCGGCTCACATCGTGGTGAGGCGGCACCCGTCATGGGGTGCCGCCCTTCGGTTGCCCTACGGGCGGGACGGGATCAGCGCTTGGTCTGCTTGGTGAAGGCGGTGCGGGACCAGAGGTAGCCGAGAAGGCCGATGCCGGCGCACCAGGCGAGCGAGATGTAGGCGCTGTTGCCGATCTCGGTGCCCATGAGGAGGCCGCGGAGGCTCTCGTTGACGGGAGTGAAGGGCTGGTACTCGGCAAACGTCCGGAGGGCGCCGGGCATGGTGTCGGTGGGGACGATCGCGCTGCCGAGGAAGGGCAGGAAGGTGATCGGCATGGGGAGGTTGGAGGCGGACTCGACGGTCTTGGCGGTCAGGCCCATGCCGGCGGAGAGCCAGGTCAGGGCGGTCGCCAGGGCGATCAGGAGGCCGATCACGGCCAGCCACTCGACGAAGGTGGCGTTGGGCCGGAAGCCGATGGCGAGGGCGACGCCGGTGACGACCACGGTGCCGAGGACCGTCTGGACGAGGTTGCCCAGGACGTGGCCGGTGAGGAAAGAGCCGCGGGAGATCGACATCGTGCGGAAGCGGTTGACGATGCCCTCGGTCTTGTCCATGCAGATGGTGAGGACGGCGCCGATGGACCCGGTGGCGACGGTCATGAGGATGATGCCGGGGGCGACGTAGTCGATGTAGTCGCCGGTGAGCTGCGGGCCCTGGATGCCGGCGCCGAGCGCGCCGCCGAAGGCGTAGGTGAAGAGGAGAAGGAAGACCACCGGCATCATCACGATGACGATCGCGATCGACGGGTAGCGGAGTGCGCGCTTCATGACGCGGCGGAACATCGTGACCGCGTCACGGACGGCGTAGCTGCTCGGCCGTGGCCTGGCGGTCCTGGTGGTGGCGCTCGCGATGCTCATCGGGTGATCTCCTGCTTCTTGTCCGCACCGGTGAGGGCGAGGAAGACGTCGTCGAGGTCGGGGGTGTGGAGGGAGAGGGACGCGGGGGTGGCGCCGGCGGCGTCGAGGACGTCCAGGACGGCGCGGAGGGTGGCGACGGTGCCGTCGGACGGAATCTGGAGCGTGAGCTCCTCGTCGTCGCGGGTGGTGGAGGCGAACTGGGCGGCGGCACGCCGCAGTTCGGCTGTGGCGTCGAAGCGCAGAGAGATGTGGCCGCCATGGACCATCGCCTTGAGCTCTTCCGAGGTGCCTTCGGCGACCAGCCTGCCCTCATGGAGGACACCGATCCGGTCGGCGAGCTGGTCCGCCTCCTCCAAGTACTGCGTGGTGAGGAAGATGGTGACGCCCTCGTCGGCGACCAGGGAGCGGATGATGTCCCACATGGTGCGGCGCGAACGCGGGTCGAGGCCGGTGGTCGGCTCGTCGAGGAAGATGATGCGCGGGTCGCCCATCAGGCTCATGGCCAGGTCGAGCTTGCGGCGCATCCCGCCGGAGTAGGCGGAGGACGGCTTCCCGGCGGCCTCGGTCAGCTCGAAGCGTTCGAGGAGTCGGGCGGCGCGGCGGCGGCCCGCCTCCTTCGGCAGGTGGCAGAGGTCGGCCATCAGCTGAAGGTTCTCCTCCGCGCTGAGCAGGCCGTCGACCGCCGCGAACTGACCGGTCAGGCCGATCAGGTCGCGTACTGCGGCCCCGCCTCGGGCGACGTCGTGGCCGCCCACGGCGGCGGTGCCGCCGTCGCCGTCGATGAGCGTGGTGAGGATCTCGACGGTGGTGGTCTTGCCGGCACCGTTCGGACCGAGCAGGGCGTAGACGGAGCCCTCGGGGATGGTCAGGTCGAGGCCCTTGAGGACCGGCTTGTCGTCGTACGACTTGGTGAGACCCGCGGTGCTGATCGCGGCCGACCTGTATGTTGTGCTCATGACAGACATATGAGTGTCGCTTCCCTGTGACGGAGGGGCTGGGAGGAGGGTGCGGGGGAGGCTCCCCGCCGCGGGCGCTGTCAGGCGGCGCGGGTGACCGTGATGTTGCCGACCGAGGTGCGGGCGTGGACTTCGGCACGGTTCGGCTTGTCGGACGGCGCGTCGGCGGCGGGCAGTTCGTTGCGGACCAGGCCGGCCTCGGCGTGGATGTCCAGCCAGGCGGCGGTGGTCTCGGGGATGCCGAGTTCGATCTCGCCGGTCGCGGTCCCCAGGTCGATCACTCCGCGGGTGAGCCGGGCAATCCGGATCGCGCCGAGAGCGGACTGGACGTCGACCCCCGCGTGCGCGGTTCCCATCGTGACGGAGCCGTTGGACGACTTGACCCTCGTCTCGCCGAGGACCTCGCCGATCTCGGTCTCGCCGTTGACGTTCTTGACCGTGAGGTCGCCGCCCACGTGGTCGATCACGACCCGGCCCGCGCCGTGCACCTCGGCGTCGCCCTCCAGGTGGTGGGCGCGGATGGTGCCGGTGGCGGTCCTGAGCTCGGCCGTTCCTGCCCGCTCCACCGACACGTTCCCGAGCGCGCTTCTCAGGTGGACGTCGCCCAGCGGGCCCTCGCAGTGCACGTCCCCGAACGCGGAGGAGGCGTGCACCTCGGACCCGGCCGGCAGTTCGACCTCGACCACGATCGGCCCGATCTTGCTGAACGGGTTACGGCCGCGGGGGCCGCGTACGGTCAGCCGGCCGCCGGTCAGGTCGACCCGGGTCTGGGCGGCCGACTGCACGTCGCGGTCGCTCGCGGTGTTCCCGGGTCGCACCAGGACCCTGGTCTCGGTCCGCTCGCCGGCCCTGACCAGGACCGTCCCGTAGCCGACCTCCAGCTGCGCGGTGATCGGGCCCGGCGTCTCGAAGGACTGCGGCTCACGGGTGGCGGAAGAAGGCATGGCGGTTCCGTCCTTTCGACTGCGTCGGGTTTTCGTGCTGGTAGGAGGGGTGGGAGGGTGCGCGGCGGGCGGCGGGCCGGTCAGACCCAGCCGGTGAAGCTCCGGCTGATGCCGGCCTCCGCGGCCGGTCCGGTCCACGGCCGCTGGGCGCCTGCGGCAGGGCCGTCGAATGAGGCGGTCAGGGTGTGCACCAGCCATGCGTTGACCGAGAGTCCGTCGCGGGCGGCGGCCGACTCCACCTTGGCTTTGAGGGAAGTCGGCACCCGAAGGTTGATCCGCGCGGATCCGCCCTCGTCCGGCTCCGGGACACCCGCCGCCTCCGGCTGTGGGGTCGATGGCGCCAACGGCGTCACCGGTGGCGCAGCCCCGTCGGCAGGGGCCCGGGCCCCCGGTCGGTTGACGACGAACTCGGGGTCCAGGCCGCGCAGCCGCACGTCCACCGAGCCGGGCGCCAGCTCCAACGTCACCTCACCCATCGCTGCGGACAGCGCGTTGAGCAAGGTCAGCCGGGTTGCCGACTCCAGCGGAGCGGTCAGTCGGTCGGCCAGGGCGCGGGCTTCGTCGCCACCGGCTTCGGCGGCTACGGCGAGTTCCTGGCGAAGGTGCTCGACATACGGTGCGAGGTCCATGCGATAACTGTGGCACAAAAGTGGCGCCATGTATAGCGCCACTATGGCGCCAAGTTGCGCCGCCAGGGTCACGCCGCCTCATAGGCTGCTGGAACACCTGGCCCAGCAGGTCGGAGGCCGGCTTCCAGGGACCGAGCTGCCGGCGTACGGGGACGGGCAGGGGCGGCTCCGACGAGCTCCAGGTGCCAAGCACCCGTGTGCGCCCACGGTGAGCAGAGCGGCGCGCCGTCGGCGTCCGTCTCCTACTTCTGCCAGGAACATGACCGCTACTACCGGCGCGAGGCGTGCGGAGAGGGACCGCATCTCGTCGCTCCGTACTGCGAGGAGCACGGGCCGGAGAACATGCGGCCGCGCCACTCACGCTCATGTTCCCCGCAGGTTTCGAGCCGCCGCTCAGCGAGCCGCAACTCAGCCGGCTGCAAGCGGAGTGGGATGCCGCCTCAGCATGATCAGCAAGAACCGAAAGAGACGCCCCGGATCCGCCGGGCGGCACATCCGGCCCGTCCGGCGCCTGGGGACGTCTTTCAGCCCCGCCGGCGTTTGAGGCACGGGGGTTCGGGGGCAGCGCCCCCGGTAGGGCCCGCGCCGGGCTTCGGCGGCCGCGCCTACGCCCCCCGCCCGATCTCCGCGAACACCGCCCCCGTCAGCCCCGCCAAGTCCTCCGCCGCCAGCTCCACCTGCAACCCCCGGCGCCCCGCCGAGACGCAGATCGTCGTGTGCGTCCGGGCCGACGCGTCCAGCACCGTACGCAGGCGCTTGCGCTGGCCCAAGGGGGAGATGCCGCCGCGGACGTAGCCCGTGGTGCGTTCCGCGGCCGCCGGGTCCGCCATCGTGGCGCGCTTGCCGCCCACCGCGGACGCCAGGGCCTTGAGGTCCAGGGAGCCGGCCACCGGGACGACCGCGACCGTCAACTCGCCGTCGACGTCCGCGACCAGGGTCTTGAAGACCCGGTCGGGGGAGACGCCCAGGGCCTCGGCGGCCTCCTCACCGTAGGAGGTGGAGGCCGGGTCGTGGTCGTAGGGGCGGAGCGTGAAGGCGGTGCCCGCCGCGGTCAGGGCGACCGTGGCGGGGGTGCCGCCCGACTGCTTCTTCGGCTTCTTCGCCACCGGTGCCGGATTCCTTGTTCAGTTGGGGTGGGTGGGGGCGCGGGTCAGGTCCGGCGCGGGGAGCGAGGGCAGGTGGCGGATGACCGCCGTCTCCCGGCGCAGCAGCGTCAGCTCCTCGCGCAGGCGGGTCGCGGTGTCCGGGGCCTGGAGGAGGCGCTGCTTGGTGGGGACGTCCAGGACGGTGGCCGCCGCGACCAGGTAGGAGACGACGGAGGGGTCGTCGGGCAGCTCGGAGCCGGTGGCGAGCGAGCGTTCGGTCGCTCCGGCCAGCCGCTTCTGGTAGGCCCGGAACGCCCGCAGGACGCCCTCGGCCAGGGCTCCGGCCTCGTCGGCCTCGTCCTCGGCGGGCGGCTCCTCGGTGACCTCTTCCACCTCGGCGCTCAGATACGGGCCGCTCGCGTCGATCGAGAGCAGCCTGACCCGGGTGGTGCCGGTGGCCAGGACCTCGAAGCTGCCGTCCGGGCGCTCATGGATGGTCGCCGCGTCGGCCACACAGCCGACCCGGTGGAAGGTCTGGATGGGGTCGGGGCCGAAGCCCTCGGCCGGCGCGCGCTCGGCGGGGGGTGCGGAGGCGACGGGGTCCGGCATGCCGGTGCCCGTCACCGCGGTCTCGCGGCCGTCGCGGATCGCGACCACGACGAAGCGGCGAGGTTCGTCCTCGTCGCTCTTCAGCAGCTCCCGCATCATGGCGCGGTAGCGCTCCTCGAAGACGTTGAGCGGCAGCACGAGGCCCGGGAACAGCACCGTGTTGAGCGGGAAAAGGGGGAGACGGGCGGTGGTCACAACGCTCAAGCGTAATGGCCGCGCGGACGTCCTCGGTCGGCCCGGCCGCGCAAGGGGGTCACGGAGGCCACCTGGAGCCGTGCGCCGTCCCGTGCGTCGAGGAACCGGCCCAGGGCGTCGTCGGAGACCGAGGACCACGGGAACGACGTCGCGTGCTGCCCGATCAGCGTGAACTGCTCCAGCGCCTCGGCCCAGCGCCCCCGGGCGAGGAGCACGTACGCGAGGAGGTTGCGGACCTCGGCGGGCCACGGGTCGCCGGGCCGGTAGGCGGCCGACAGCCGGATGGCCGCGTCGGCCGCCGTGTCGATCCGCTCCTCCAGTACGGAGGTGGTGCGGCCCGGCGCCTGGGCGTCCAGGAGGAGGGCGAAGGCCGCCCGGACCGGCAGTGCCTGCACCAGGGAGTGGGGTACGGCGTCCTCGGCGGCCCGCTCGGCGAAGTCGAAGCACTCGCGGTGCGAGCCGTACCAGGCGGCCGAGAGGTAGCGCAGCGCCGCCACATGGCAGCCGTAGTGGTGCGCGGAGCGCCGTATCGCCTGTTCCCACAGCGACTCGAAGGCGGTGTGCGTGGCGTGGCTGCCGCGCGCGTGGTCCAGGGCGAGCCGCCACGGTACCGGGTCGCGCGGGTCCGCCTCGGCGGCGGCGGTGATCAGCGGGCCGACCTCGTGGAGCCGTTCCGCGCGGGCGGGCGACTCCCAGGCCCGGCGGACCGCGAGCTCCGCCTTGACCAGCAGGGCGTCCGGGTCGCGCGGGGCGGCGGCCAGCCAGTCGGTGAGCCAGCCGTCCCGGTGCCGGGCGAAGGTGACGAGCCGGCCGAGATAGCGGTCGCGGTTCTCCCAGTCGGCGCCGTCCCGGGTGGTGGCGAGCAGCTTGGCGGCCGGTTCCGGGTCGCCGAGGGCAGCGGCCACCAGCGCCGGGGAGAGCCGCTCGTCGGGGGCGTCGAGCAGCACGGCGTCATCCGCGGGCAGTCCGGCGGACAGCGGAGGGCTGTGCCGGATCATGCGCGCGGTACTCAGCAGAGCGCGAAGGAAGGCCATGGTGCAGACCATTGAAAAGCCCTGGTGAGGGCCGCGCCAGGGGTGCGCTGTGAAGCTTCTGTGCCGAGTGGATGGGTTGTATCCGGCCGGGTCAAGAAAGAGCAAAGGAAATGTCCGGCGGTGGCTTGAACATGACCCTCCGGGTGCCTCGTCACCGCCGCCACAGCGGCCCCGCACATCCCTCGGAACCGCCGGTCCCGGCCGCCCCACCTGGTTCGAGCTGCCCTTTCGGTCAGCCCCTGCGCAGCAGCCGGGAGGCTCCGGCGGCCACCGTCGTGGCCAGAACCCATCCCACCAGCACCAGACCGGCCGCGGCCCACTGCCAGCCGCCCACCATCCTCCAGTAGCCGTCCTGGCCGAGATTGACCACCGGGATGAGGAGGTCCAGCGCGTAGAGCGCCGGATTCCACTCGGGGGACTCCTCGTTCTTGATCGACGCCGGGTCGTACCGCGAGAACGCCGCCGTACCCGCCGCCCACAGCACCGCCATCCACACCAGCGCCCGTCCCGGCCGGTACCCGTACGCCACCGTCCAGTCCTGGAGATACCCCCACGCCTTCGCGGCCGGCGGCAGCGTCTCCCGGCGGCGGCGCTGCTTGGCCAGCAGCACCTCCCGCGCGTCGGAGTCCTCGCCGCTGCCGCGCAGCACCGTCGCGAGCCGTTCGTACGGCTCGGGGACGTACTCCGGGGTCGCCGCCGACACCCACTCCAGCCGCCGCGAGAGCGGGAAGTGGCCGTACGGGACGAGGTTCTCGTAGACGAAACCGCCCATCGCCAGACCCCCGGGCCCCGGCCAGCTCGTCGAGAGGTCGATCAGGGTCACCACCTTCGCCCCGTTCAGCACGACCCGGCCCTCCTCCGGCCGCTCCGCGTTGAACCGCAGCTCCGGCGTGACGATCCGGCGCAACGACAGCTCCTCCTGCCGGGTCATCGAGAACCGGGCCTTCTGCAGGTCCACCGCGTCCCCGAACCGCCCGTCGTCCAGCCGCACCCCGCCCTTGCACTCGAAGATCTGCGACCGGGTCCCGCGCGCCGGGGTCGGGGCGTAGACCACGCCGTACGGGGGAGTCGTGCCCTGGTTCCCGGTGTCGACGCTCACCCATGCCTCGGTCATGTAGAGCGTGCGCTCCACCGTCAACTGCGGCGCGTTCAGCGCGCGCCGGTCCTCCGCCGCCCGCAGATGGCTGCCGCGCAGACTCAGCGAACCGCCCACCTTCGCCCCGCGCAGGCTCAGCTCGCCGTGCGTCTCGATCATTTCGGCCTGGAGGTCCTGGGCGACCGACATGCCGTCCCCGACGAAGGCCCGACCGTGCCGGTCGGGCCCCACGCTGAGCTGGTTGATCAGCAGGTCCGTACCGATCTGGGCATCGGTGAGCCGGATGCCCCGGTCGATCCGGCAGCGCGGCAGATGCAGATCGCCCTCCGTGTGCAGCCGGGCCGCCTCCAGCCGGGGCAGCAGGCAGCCCACCATCCGCAACGTCGTGAAATGGCACTCCGGGAGCACCACCTCCTGCTCGAAGCGGCACCCCGTCAGCTCCACGTACGGCGAGACCCGGCCGCCCGCCAGATCCAGCTTCCCGGTGATCCGCACCCCCCGGAGCTTCAGCGCCGCCACCCGGCCCGGCCGCGCCGGCGGCCCGCTCAGCAGCAGCCGCGCCACCGTCCGCGCGCCGACACTCCGCTCGGGCCCCCAGTCGTGCGGGCCGAACGGATCGTTGCGGGCGGAGTCGTAGGTGCGTAAGTCGTACGTCGTCCCGTTCCGGAAGGACTGCCACATGCCCAGCTCCGCTGCGCTGAGCCCGTCCGGGATATCGCCTTCGTGCGGCTCGGTCACGGCCGCTCCCTCCGTGCACACATGCTGTAGTGGTGTCTTTCCCTCCGCGTGACGGCGTGAAAGCTATCGGTCAGCAGTGACAACCGGTGCGGCCCGAGTTGGCCGAGACATGTACCGGGACATGTATCAGCCAGTGATACGGGCGACCGGGCGTCCCGAGCGGTCTGCGAGAATTGCGGTGTGATCTCTCGAATCGATCTGCGCGCCGACACCCTCCCCGAGGGTGCCGCCCTGCGCGACCTGCTGCCCCGTGCCGAGTTCGACGTGGAAGCCGCCCTGGAGACGGTGCGGCCCATCTGCGAGGACGTACGCCATCGTGGCTCCGCGGCAGTGATCGAGTGGGGGGAGAAGCTCGACGGTGTCCGGATCTCGTCGGTCCGGGTGCCCGCCGAGGCGCTGAAGCAGGCGCTGGAGGAGCTGGACCCCGCCGTCCGCGCCGCGCTGGAGGAGTCGATCCGCCGCGCCCGCCTCGTCCACCGCGAGCAGCGCCGCACCACGCACACCACCCAGGTCGTCCCCGGCGGCACCGTCACCGAGAAGTGGGTCCCCGTCGAGCGCGTCGGGCTCTACGTCCCCGGCGGCCGCTCGGTCTACCCCTCCTCCGTCGTGATGAACGTCGTCCCGGCCCAGGAGGCGGGCGTCGAGGGCATCGCGGTGGCCTCCCCGCCCCAGAAAGGCTTCGGCGGCCTCCCGCACCCCACGATCCTCGCCGCCTGCGCCCTGCTCGGCGTCGACGAGGTGTACGCGGCGGGCGGCGCCCAGGCCGTCGCGATGTTCGCGTACGGCACCGAGGACTGCTCCCCGGTCAACCTGGTCACCGGCCCCGGCAACATCTACGTCGCCGCCGCCAAGCGCCTCCTCAAGGGCCGCATCGGCATCGACGCCGAGGCCGGGCCCACCGAGATCGCGATCCTCGCCGACGCCACCGCCGACCCGGTGCACGTGGCCGCCGACCTGATCAGCCAGGCCGAGCACGACCCGATGGCCGCCGCCGTCCTGGTCACCGACTCCGCGGTGCTGGCCGCCGCCACCGAGGCGGAGCTCGCCCCGCAGGTCGCCGCGACCAAGCACATCAAGGACCGCATCGAGCCCGCGCTGGCCGGCCGCCAGTCCGCGATCGTCCTGGTCTCCTCGATCGAGGACGGCCTCAAGGTCGTCGACGCGTACGGCGCCGAGCACCTGGAGATCCAGACCGCCGACGCCGCCGCCGTCGCCGACCGGGTCCGCAACGCCGGAGCGATCTTCGTCGGCCCCTGGGCCCCGGTCTCGCTCGGCGACTACTGCGCCGGCTCCAACCACGTCCTGCCCACCGGGGGCTGCGCCTGCCACTCCTCGGGCCTCTCCGTGCAGTCCTTCCTGCGCGGCATCCACATCGTCGACTACACCCGCGACGCGCTCGCCGAGGTCACCCACCACGTCGTGACCCTCGCCGAGGCGGAGGACCTCCCCGCCCACGGCGCAGCCCTCAAGGCACGGTTCGGATGGAAGGTCCCCCAGCAGTGACGAGCAGCCCCGCCCCCCGTGACGCCGAGGCCCGGAACACCCCTCTCAACCCCTGGGACGAGCTCCCCATCCGCGACGAGCTGCGCGGCCAGTCCCCGTACGGCGCGCCTCAGCTCGACGTCCCCGTACGCCTCAACACCAACGAGAACCCGTACCCGCTCCCCGAGGCCCTCGTCGAGCGCATCGCCGAGCGGGTCCGTGAGGCCGCCCGCGGCCTCAACCGCTACCCCGACCGGGACGCCGTCGAGCTCCGCACCGAGCTGGCCCGCTACCTCACGCGGACGGCAGACCACGAGGTGACAGCCGCCAACGTCTGGGCCGCCAACGGCTCCAACGAGGTCCTCCAGCAGCTCCTCCAGACCTTCGGCGGGCCCGGCCGCACCGCGATCGGCTTCGAACCCTCGTACTCGATGCACGCCCTGATCTCCCGGGGCACCGGCACCGGCTGGATCTCCGGGCCGCGCAACGACGACTTCACCATCGACGTGGACGCCGCCCGCGCCGCCATCGCCGAGCACCGCCCCGAGGTCGTCTTCATCACCTCGCCCAACAACCCCACCGGCACGGCGGTGAACGCCGACACCGTCCTCGCCCTGTACGACGCGGCCCAGGCCGCCGGTCCTTCGATCGTCGTCGTGGACGAGGCGTACGGCGAGTTCAGCCACCACCCCTCGCTGCTCCCGCTGATCGAGGGCCGCCGCCACCTGATCGTCTCGCGGACCATGTCCAAGGCGTTCGGCGCCGCCGGGCTGCGCCTCGGCTACCTCGCCGCCGACCCGGCCGTGGTCGACGCGGTCCAGTTGGTGCGGCTGCCGTACCACCTCTCCTCCGTCACCCAGGCCACCGCGCTCGCCGCCCTGGAGCACACCGATACGCTGCTCGGGTACGTCGCGCAGCTCAAGAGCGAGCGCGACCGGCTGGTGGCCGAGCTGCGCGCCACCGGCTACGAGGTCACCGACTCGGACGCCAACTTCGTCCAGTTCGGCCGCTTCGACGACAGCCACGCCGTCTGGCAGCAGATCCTCGACCGGGGCGTCCTGGTCCGGGACAACGGCGTACCGGGATGGCTGCGGGTCACCGCGGGAACCCCGGCAGAGAACGACGCGTTCCTCGATGCGGTACGCGAACTCAAGAAGGAGCACGACGCATGAGCCCCCGCGTAGGCCGCGTGGAACGCACCACGAAGGAAACGTCCGTGCTGGTCGAGATCAACCTCGACGGCACCGGAAAGGTCGATGTCGCCACCGGGGTCGGCTTCTACGACCACATGCTCGACCAGCTCGGCCGCCACGGCCTCTTCGACCTCACGGTCAAGACCGAGGGCGACCTGCACATCGACACCCACCACACCATCGAGGACACCGCCCTCGCGCTCGGCGCCGCCTTCAAGCAGGCCCTCGGCGACAAGGTCGGCATCTACCGCTTCGGCAACTGCACCGTCCCGCTGGACGAGTCGCTCGCCCAGGTCACCGTCGACCTCTCCGGCCGCCCCTACCTGGTGCACACCGAGCCGGAGACCATGGCCCCGATGATCGGGACCTACGACACGACGATGACCCGCCACATCTTCGAGTCCTTCGTCGCCCAGGCGCAGGTCGCGCTGCACATCCACGTCCCGTACGGGCGCAACGCCCACCACATCGTGGAGTGCCAGTTCAAGGCGCTCGCCCGCGCCCTGCGGTACGCCGCCGAGCACGACCCGCGCGCCGCCGGCATCCTGCCCTCCACGAAGGGCGCCTTGTGACCGGCCTCAACACCATCCTGATCGTCGTCGGCCTCTTCCTGGCCGGCGGCGTCTACTCCTTCGCCAAGCAGGGGATGCCGAAGGGCGTCATCGTGCTGCTGTCGATCGGCTCCGTGATGTGCCTGGTGGCGGGCATCCTGCGGATCCAGGGCCTGTGGGACTGAGGGGCGCATCATGACCGACACCAAGAAGGTCGTGGTCTTCGACTACGGCTTCGGCAACGTCCGCTCCGCCGAGCGCGCCCTCGCCCGCGTCGGCGCCGACGTCGAGATCACCCGCGACTACGACCGCGCGATGAACGCCGACGGGCTCCTCGTCCCCGGCGTCGGCGCGTTCTCCGCCTGCATGGACGGGCTGAAGCGGGCCCGCGGCGACTGGATCGTGGGCCGCCGGCTCTCCGGCGGCCGCCCCGTGATGGGCATCTGCGTCGGGATGCAGATCCTCTTCGAGCGCGGCATCGAGCACGGCGTGGAGACCGAGGGCCTGGACGAGTGGCCCGGTACGGTCGGGCCCCTGAAGGCCGACATCGTCCCGCACATGGGCTGGAACACCGTGGAGGCCCCCGAGGACTCCCGGCTCTTCGCCGGCCTGGACGCCGAGGCGCGGTACTACTTCGTGCACTCCTACGCGGCGCACGACTGGTCCCTCGAAGTCACCAACGCCAAGATCCGTGCCCCCAAGGTCACCTGGGCCACGCACGGCGAACGGTTCGTGGCCGCCGTGGAGAACGGCGCGCTGTGGGCCACCCAGTTCCACCCCGAGAAGTCCGGCGATGCCGGCGCCCAGCTGCTGACCAACTGGATCGAGACGCTGTAATGCCGAAGCTTGAACTGCTCCCCGCCGTCGACGTCCGCGACGGCCAGGCCGTCCGCCTCGTCCACGGCGAGTCCGGCTCCGAGACCTCCTACGGCTCCCCGCTGGAGGCCGCCCTCGCCTGGCAGTCCGCCGGGGCCGAGTGGCTGCACCTCGTCGACCTGGACGCCGCCTTCGGCACCGGCGACAACCGGGACCTGATCACCGAGGTCACCGGCGCCATGGACATCAAGGTCGAGCTCTCCGGCGGCATCCGCGACGACGCCTCGCTCGCCGCCGCCCTCGCCACCGGCTGCCGCCGCGTCAACCTCGGCACGGCCGCCCTGGAGAGCCCCGAGTGGGTCGCCAAGGTCATCGCCGAGCACGGCGACCAGATCGCCGTCGGCCTCGACGTCCGGGGCACCACCCTGCGCGGCCGCGGCTGGACCCGCGACGGCGGCGACCTCTACGAGACCCTCGCCCGCCTCGACGCCGAGGGCTGCGCGCGGTACGTCGTCACGGACATCGCCAAGGACGGCACCCTGGAAGGCCCCAACCTGGGCCTCCTGCGGGACGTCTGCGCCGTCACCGACCGCCCGGTCGTCGCCTCAGGCGGCGTCTCCTCCCTCGCCGACCTCCGCGCGATCTCCCTCCTCGTCCCCGAAGGCGTCGAGGGTGCGATCGTCGGCAAGGCGCTGTACGCGAAGGAGTTCACGCTGGAAGAGGCGCTGAAGGCGGTCGCCGCATGAGCGATGCCGCCACCTCCGTACGCCGGATCTCCACCGGCGCCCCCTGGGAGGAGAAGTTCGGCTACTCGCGCGCGGTCGAGCTCCCCAACGGCCTGGTCCTGGTGTCCGGCTGCACCTCCGTGATCAACGGCGAGATCGCCGCCGGCTCCCCGTACGAGCAGGCGATCACCGCCTTCGACGTCGCACTCGCGGCGCTGGAGCAGGTGGGCCTGGGACGCGAGGACGTCGTCCGCACCCGGATGTACCTCACGCACGCCCGGGACGTGGACGACATCGGTCGCGCCCACAAGGAGCTGTTCGACGCCGTACGCCCCGCCGCGTCCATGATCATCGTGTCCGGTTTCGTGGACCCGAGCCTGGTCGTCGAGGTCGAGGTAGAGGCCTACCGGGGAGGGGCGCGATGACTCTCGCCGTACGCGTCATCCCCTGCCTGGACGTCGACAACGGCCGGGTCGTCAAGGGCGTCAACTTCCAGAACCTGCGCGACGCGGGCGACCCCGTCGAGATGGCCAAGCTGTACGACGCCGAGGGCGCCGACGAGCTGACCTTCCTCGACATCACCGCCTCCAGCGGCGACCGCGAGACCACGTACGACGTGGTCCGCCGCACCGCCGAGCAGGTCTTCATCCCGCTCACCGTCGGCGGTGGCGTCCGCACCCCCGACGACGTGGACAAGCTGCTGCGCGCAGGGGCGGACAAGGTCGGCGTCAACACCGCCGCCATCGCCCGCCCCGACCTCATCCGCGAGATCGCCGAACGCTTCGGCCGCCAGGTCCTGGTGCTCTCCGTCGACGCCCGCCGCACCCCGGAGGGCACCTTCGAGGTCACCACCCACGGCGGCCGCAAGGGCACCGGCATCGACGCCGTCGAGTGGGCCCACCGGGCCGCCGTGCTGGGCGCGGGCGAGATCCTGCTCAACTCGATGGACGCGGACGGCACGAAGGACGGCTACGACACGGAGATGATCGAGGCGGTACGGAAGCACGTCACCGTCCCCGTCATCGCCTCCGGCGGCGCGGGCCGCCTCGCCGACTTCGCCCCGGCGATCGAGGCGGGCGCGGACGCGGTGCTCGCCGCGTCGGTCTTCCACTTCGGCGACCTGCGGATCTCCGAGGTGAAGGACGCGCTGAGGGCGGCGGGAAAGCCGGTCCGCTAGGGTCTTCGACCCCTTTCGGCGGTATCACCGGTCCGCGAAGACCGGTGATACCGCCGATGCGTGCGCACGGGACGCACCGTGAGAGTGGCGACCGCCGACGAACGACGACGGCAGCCACGCGGTGCACCCCGACAGCCCCCGGACGACGGGCTCGTGGGCCTTCGCGTGGTGTGGTTCCCCCCCCCCGCCATCACCGAGAGGATCCCCCGTGCAGCAGCACCTCCTCGCACGCCGACAGGCCCCACGCCCGAGCCGCTTCCACGCCTTCACCGGTTTCGTGACCGCCGCGGCCACCGCCGGCCTCCTGCTGACCGGCCTGGCACCCGGCGCGCAGGCCGTCGCCGCCAACCCCTACGAGCGCGGCCCGGCCCCCACCAACGCCTCCATCGAGGCGAGCCGCGGCTCGTACGCCACCTCCCAGACCTCCGTATCCTCGCTCGCCGTGAGCGGGTTCGGCGGCGGGACGGTCTACTACCCGACCTCCACCGCCGACGGCACGTTCGGCGCGGTCGTCATCTCGCCCGGCTTCACCGCCTACCAGTCCTCGATCGCCTGGCTCGGCCCGCGCCTGGCCTCGCAGGGCTTCGTGGTCTTCACCATCGACACCAACACCACCCTCGACCAGCCCGACAGCCGGGGCCGCCAGCTCCTGTCCGCGCTGGACTACCTGACCCAGCGCAGCCCGGTACGGACCCGGATCGACGCCTCGCGGCTCGGCGTGATGGGCCACTCGATGGGCGGCGGGGGCTCGCTGGAAGCCGCCAAGAGCCGTACGTCGTTGAAGGCGGCGATCCCGCTGACCGGATGGAACACCGACAAGACCTGGCCCGAACTGCGCACGCCCACGCTGGTGGTGGGGGCGGACGGCGACACGGTCGCGCCGGTCGGCACCCACTCCGAGCCGTTCTACGAGTCGCTGCCCGGGTCGCTGGACAAGGCCTACCTGGAGCTGCGGGGCGCCTCGCACTTCACGCCCAACTCGTCCGACACCACCATCGCCAAGTACAGCCTTTCGTGGCTGAAGCGCTTCATCGACAACGACACCCGCTACGAGCAGTTCCTCTGCCCGATCCCCCGGCCGAGCCTCACCATCGCGGAGTACCGGGGCACCTGCCCGCACACGTCGTAGACCCGCACACGTCCCGGACCCGCACACGTCCCGGACCCGCACACGTGCCGGACCGGTCCCTTCCGGCGGCCCCGGTGCTGTGCCCGCGCACAGCACCGGGGCCGTACGGCTGGGAGTCCGCACCGCTCCGGCGCGGTGACCGGACGCGCGCCTTCCTCGCTCCCGCGGGCGACCGTACCGTGCCGATGTGACCTCATCGACGACCGTGCACAGTCCGCTCCGGCTGTACGGCCGCAGCGGTGAACTCACCACCCTGGAAGGCCTGTTGGCCCGGCTGTGGCAAGGTGACGGCGGATCCCTGGTGCTGGCGGCCCCGCCCGGCCTCGGCCGCACCGCACTGCTCCACGAGGCGGCCGCCGCCCACCGGCCCCGGGGTCCGGTGCTGTACGCCACCTCCCCGGACGCGTGCGTCCCGCACACCCTGCCCGGCACCCCCGAGGCGCTGCTCGCCCGGCTACGCGAACGGGGCGCCGCCCGCCCGCTGCTGGTCTGCGCCGACGACGCCCACGCCTGGGACCCGGCCTCCCGCACCACCCTCGGCCTCGCGGCCCGCAGGCTGGGCGCGGGCAGCCGGGTCGCCGTCCTGATCGCGGCGGACGACGGCCCCGCCTTCGCGGGCCTGCCCGCACTGCGGCTCGGCCCGCTGGACGAGGACGCGGCAGCCGCGCTGCTGGACCGGCTCACCGGGGGCGGGGGAGGGGCGGGGAGTCATGGGCGACGCCTTCCCGGCGTTACGGGGGGACTCGACCCGGTCGTCCGCGCCGAGCTCCTCCGGGAGGCTGCGGGCAACCCGCGCCTCCTCACCGCACTCACCCGCCGCCTCACCCCGGACCAGCTCGCCGGGCGCACCCCGCTGCCCTGTCCGCTGCCCGGCGCCGAGGGCGTGCTGGCCGCGCACGCGGACCGGCTCGACGGGCTCCCGGCGCACACCCGGGCGCTGCTCCTGCTGGCCGCCGCCGCCCAGGAGCACGAGCCCGCCGGCGCCGGGGCGGACGCGTTGCTGCTGCTGCGCGCCGGCACCCGGACCGGGCTGCCCCGGGACTTCCTGGACGGCGTCCTGTTCGGCTCGGCCGCCACCGACGGGTTCCTCCAACGGGCGGGCAGCCGGGTCCACTTCAGCCACCCGCTGTTCGCCCGCGCGGTCCTGCACCACGCCCCGCCCGCCCGCCGCCGCGCCACTCATGAGCTGCTGGCCGCCCTGCTGGCGGAGACCGGTGAGCGGGCCGCCGCCTCGTCGGCAGGGCAGACCCACTCCAGCGACCGCCCCGCCCCGACGGCCGCTCCTGCGGAGCCTTCCGCCGGCCGCCCCGCCCTGCCGGGCACCCCGGCGGAGCCCCCCGCCGGCCGCCGCGCCCTCCCGCTAGCCGCCCTCGTTCAGCTCTCCTGCGCCGCCCCCGGCCCGGACGCCGTGCTCGCCGCCCGGCTGGAGGCGGCCGCGACCTCCCCGTACCCGCATGGTGAACGCTCCTCGGCCCTGAGCCGTGCCGCCGCGCTCACCACCGAACCGCCCCTGCGCTCGGCCCGGTTCGCGACGGCGGCCGAACAGGCGGCCCTCGCCGGAGACCCGGACCTCGCGCGCGCCCTCCTGGCGCGGACCGGTCCCCCAGCAGGGGAGCCCCGCCACGGCCTGGCCCCGTACGTCCACGGCCTGCTCGCCCTGCGCACCGGCCCCGCCGCCGACGCCCACGCGGCCCTCATCGCCGCGGCCGCCCTGCTCGGCCCGTACGACCCCCGGCGGGCCCTCGACGCCCTCCTCGGGGCGGCCGAGGCGGCCTGGGTGGCGGGGGACGCGCCCGGCTACCTGGAGGCCATGGACCGCATCGACCCCACCCCGTACGACCGTGCGTTCGCCTCCTACCGGGCCGGGATGTGCGCGGTGCTCGCCGGACGGACGGAGGCGGGCCACGCGCTGCTCCGCCACTGCCTGCGCCCGGCGGAGCGGACCGCCGAACCCGCCGCCCTCCTCCGCGCCGGGGTCGCCGCCCTCGTCCTCGGGGAGGTCGCCGCCGCCTGCCGGACCGGGGCCCGGGCGCTCGCCGCCGTACGGACGGCAGGGCCCGACGCCCTGCTGCCGCAGGCCCTGGAGCACCTGGCCTACGCGGAGCTGCGGGCCGGGCTGCACGCCGGGGCCCGCGCCCACGCGCTGGAGGGGCTGCACGCCGCACGCCGCACCGGGCAAGCCAACAGCT
Source organism: Streptomyces cyaneofuscatus (assembly GCF_042718795.1). GTDB lineage: Bacteria > Actinomycetota > Actinomycetes > Streptomycetales > Streptomycetaceae > Streptomyces > Streptomyces cyaneofuscatus_A. Next base: position 143,443 of record NZ_JBHXOX010000024.1, on the reverse strand, counting down.
CCGTCCACCTCCACGCCGTCCTGGCCCTCGCGGCCTCCGTGGAGGGGCCCGCCGAGGCCTGCGCCGCCCACTGCGACGCAGCGCTCGCCGGGGCGGGGCCGCACGGGCTCGCCCAGCCCGCGACCCTCGCCACCTGGGCCCGGGCCCGGGCCGACCTGGCCGCCGGGCGCTCCGATGAGGCCGCCGCCCGGCTCGGCCCGCTGGTGCGCCCCGGGCCCCGGCAGGGCCACTTCGCCGCCCGGATGCTCGCCGTGCCCTGCTATGTCGAGGCGGCCGTCCTCGCGGGCCGAGGATCGGAGGAGTCCGGTGAACTCCACGCCGCCGTGGCCGAGTTCACCCGGTGGACCGCCCGGACCGCCGACCCCCAGGCCCCCGCCCAACTGGCCCGCTGCCAAGCCCTGCTGGCCACCACCGACGAGTCCACCGCCGACGAGGCCGACGCCCGGTACGCGGAGGCCCTGGCCCACCACGACCGGGCCGGCGGCGACTTCGAACGGGCCCGCACCCAGCTCCTGTACGGGCAGTGGCTGCGCCGCCGCCGGCGTACCCGCGAGGCCCGCACCCCGCTGCGCGACGCCCTGGTCGCCTTCCAGCGCTGCTCGGCCCGCGCCTGGGCGGAACGCGCGGCCGGCGAGTTACGGGCGGCGGGGGAGCAGGGCCCGTCGGTGCGGCCCGCGACGGACGGGGCGCTCTCCGCGCTCACCCCGCAGCAGCAGCGCATCGCCCGCTGCGTCGCCGAAGGGGCCACCAACCGCGAGGTCGCGCTCCGGCTCTCGCTCAGCCCGCGCACGGTCGACCACCACCTCCGCAATGTCTTCGCCGCCCTTTCCATCCGCTCCCGCACCGAACTGGCCCGGCTCCTGGGCCCCGAGGACCCGTGAAGGCCGGTGGTTGCGAGACCGTGATGACAAGTTCCGCGCAGACCCCTAGGTACCGACCGGGCGGTATGCCATTCTGCGGGCGTCAGGATCGCCCGGTCGATCTCCGGTGGAGGCCGCCATGCCACAGGTCGTACGTCCGCGGTTCGCTGTGCTGCACGGCACCCACCCCGCGGCGCCGTTGCCCCAGCGCTCCCGTTCCCTGGCCGACCGCGAAGCCGTCGAGGTGCTGCACCGGGCCGCCCGGGTCCTCGTCGCCTCGCTCCCGGTCCTCACCGACCGGCTGGTCGAGGCCCTGTACGAACAGGAGCCCGGCTACCGGGCGGCGATCGACTCCGACCGCGCCGAGGTCTGGCAGGAGGTCCACCACTCGCTGCGCCACAACGTCGGCTCGCTGCTCCAGCCCAAGGAGTTCCGCGACGCCGCCCACCGCACCTCCCGCTGGATCGGCGAGATCCGCGCCGGGCAGGGCGTACCGCTCGACGCCGTCCTGCACGCCTTCCGGATGGGCGGCGCGATGGTCTGGCAGGACCTGGTGGACGAGACGGCCCGCCGCGACCCCGACGACGTACGGCTGCTCGTCCATGTCGCCGCCGACGTGTGGAACTTCGTCGACGAGCACTGCGGGATCGTCGCGGACGCCTACCGGCAGGCCGAGCGCCGGCTCTCCTGGCGGCGCGAGAACCAACAGCGGCTGATGGTCGCGGCGCTGCTGGACGGGACCGCCCGGATCGCGGACCTGGCCGAGGCGGCGGCGATGCTGGACCTGCCGGAGCAGGGTCGGTACGCCGTCCTCGCGGTGGCCTCCGTACGGTCCGGCGGAACGCGGCAGCCGACGCCTGCCCGGCCACGGGTGACCCTGCCGGCCGTACTGTCACCGGAGGCGGCCCCGTACGGACAGGCAGGACGGACGGAGACGGCTCAGCGCCCGCACGCAGGACCGACCGCAGGACCGTACGCAGGACCGTACGCAGGACCGATCGCAGGACTGACCGCAGGGCCGATCCCGGGGCTGCTTCCAGCCCCGGCACCGGAAGCGGCCCCGCCGCCGGCCGCCACCCCCCTCTGGCACACCGGCCCCGACGCCGAGTTCGCCATCCTCCGGCTCACCGGCGGCCCCGGCGAACCGGGCGACCCCGGCGAGCTGCCCGCCATCGCCGACGCCCTGGACGCCCCCGCCGGAACCCGGGCCGGCATCGGCTCCGCCGTCGAGGGCCTGGCCGCCCTCGGGGACGCCCGGCGGCTGGCGGAGACCGCCCTGCGCGCCTGCCCGGCCTCCGGGGGCACGGTGCTGCTGGACGAGCACCTCCCGGACGCCCTCGTCGTCTCGTCCCCGGCCCTCGGCTCCGCCCTCGCCGACCGGGTGCTCGGCCCGCTGGACCGGCTGGACCCCTCGGACCGGGACGTCATCCTGGAGACCCTGACGGCCTGGCTGGACGCGGACGGCTCGGCGCAGCGGGCGGCCGCGCGGCTCTACTGCCACCGCAACACCGTCCTCAACCGGCTCCGCCGCTTCGAACAGCTCACCGGCCGCTGCCTCACCCGCCCCCGGGACGCCGTCGAGGTCTCCCTCGCCCTGGCGGCCCGACGGCTGCTGGGAACGTAGAAACCCCTACATCCCCAGCTCGGCCCGGTGCAGCCGGTCCACCGCTTCCTTCTCGCCCTCCACCTGCACGTCCGCCGCGTCCTGCCGGCCGAACGCGAACAGCAGCAGCTCCGAGGGCTCCCCGGTCACCGTCACCACCGGGGTGCCCTTGTGGGCCACCGCCGTGCGGCCGTCCGGGCGGCGCAGCACCAGCCCCACCGGGGACTTGCGCCCCAGCATCCGGGAGGTCTTCTCGACGTTGGACCAGAGCGCATCGGCGAAGACCGGGTCCAGCTCGCGCCGCGACCAGTCCGGCTGGGCCCGGCGTACGTCCTCCGCGTGGACGAAGAACTCCACCGTGTTCGCCGCCTCGTCGATCTGCTTGAGGGACATCGGCGAGAACCGGGGCGGGCCCGTCCGGATGAGCTGGATCAGCTCCTCGTACGGCTTCGCCGCGAACTCGGCCTGCACCCGCTCCAGACGGTTCTTCAGGGCGGAGATCACCAGCCCGCCCGCCGCGTCGGCGCGGCGCTCACGGACCACCACATGAGCGGCCAGATCACGGGTCTTCCAGCCCCCGCACAGGGTCAGGGCCTCGGGGCCGGCCGCTTCCAACAGATCGGCGAGCAGAAGACGTTCACGCTTCGCATGGGTCGACATGCCCGCCAGCGTACGACCGTCACCCGGGGTCCGCCCAGTGGACGTCCGCCCGGAAGGCCGCCGCCACCACGGCACAATGGGGCCATGACCAGCAGCACGCCCGGCCCCACGCCGCCCGCCAGCAGCCTCGACCCCGCCATCGCCGCCCGCCTCAAGCGCGGCGCCGACGGTCTGGTCCCGGCCATCGCCCAGCAGTACGACACCGGCGAGGTGCTGATGCTCGGCTGGATGGATGACGAGGCGCTGCACCGTACCCTCACCACGGGCCGGGCCACCTACTGGTCGCGCAGCCGCCAGGAGTACTGGGTCAAGGGCGACACCTCCGGCCACATCCAGCGGGTGACGTCCGTGGCGCTGGACTGCGACGCCGACACCGTGCTGGTCAAGGTCGACCAGACGGGCGCCGCCTGCCACACGGGCGACCGCACCTGCTTCGACGCCGACGTCCTCACCCTCCTCGACAGCTAAGGTCCGGCCATGGATCTCGACACCTTCCGCAAGCTGGCCGTCGACCGGCGCGTCGTCCCCGTCAGCCGCCGCCTCCTCGCGGACGGCGACACCCCGGTCGGCCTCTACCGCAAGCTCGCCGCCGAGCGCCCCGGCACCTTCCTGCTGGAGTCCGCGGAGAACGGCCGGACCTGGTCGCGCTACTCCTTCATCGGCGTACGCAGCGACGCCACCCTCACCGCCCGCGACGGCGCGGCCCACTGGCTCGGCACCCCGCCCGTCGGCGTCCCGGTCGACGGCGACCCGCTGGACGCCCTGCGCGCCACCGTCGAGACCCTGCACACCCCGCGCGACCTGGTGAGCGACGCGGGCCTGCCGCCGTTCACCGGCGGCATGGTCGGCTACCTCGGCTACGACGTCGTCCGCCGGCTGGAGAAGATCGGCGAGCACGGCGGTGACGACCTGAAGCTCCCCGAGCTGACCATGCTCCTCACCTCGGACCTCGCCGTCCTCGACCACCAGAACGGCACCGTCCTGCTGATCGCCAACGCGATCAACCACAACGACCTCTCCACCGGCGTCGACGAGGCCCACGCGGACGCCGTCGCCCGCCTGGACGCCATGGAGCAGGACCTGCGCCGCCCGGTCGAGAACGCCCCGGCCGTCCTGCCCCCCTCCGAGCTGCCCCCGTACACCGCGCTCTGGGGCGGCGAGGCCTACCAGGAGGCCGTGGAGGACATCAAGGAGCGCATCCGGGCGGGGGAGGCCTTCCAGGTCGTGCCCTCCCAGCGCTTCGAGACCCCGTGCACGGCGAGCGCGCTGGACGTCTACCGGGTGCTGCGGGCCACCAACCCGTCCCCGTACATGTACCTCTTCCGCTTCGACGGGTTCGACGTCGTCGGCTCCAGCCCCGAGGCCCTCGTCAAGGTCGAGGACGGGCGGGCGATGGTCCACCCGATCGCCGGGACCCGGCACCGCGGCGCCACCCCGCAGGAGGACCAGGCGCTCGCCGAGGAGCTGCTCGCCGACCCCAAGGAGCGCGCCGAGCACCTGATGCTCGTCGACCTCGGCCGCAACGACCTGGGCCGGGTCTGCGAACCGGGCAGCGTCGAGGTCGTCGACTTCATGTCGATCGAGCGGTACTCCCACGTGATGCACATCGTCTCCACCGTCACCGGCCGGGTCACCGAGGACCGCACCGCCTTCGACGTCCTCACCGCCTGCTTCCCCGCCGGCACCCTCTCCGGCGCCCCCAAGCCGCGCGCCATGCAGATCATCGAGGAGCTGGAGCCGAGCCGCCGGGGCCTGTACGGGGGCTGCGTCGGCTATCTCGACTTCGCCGGGGACTCCGACACCGCGATCGCCATCCGCACCGCGCTGCTGCGGGACGGAACGGCGTACGTGCAGGCGGGCGCCGGGGTCGTGGCGGACTCGGACCCGGTCGCGGAGGACACCGAGTGCCGCAACAAGGCGGCGGCGGTGCTGCGCGCCGTCCATACGGCCAACCGCCTCCACGACCGCTGAGGCGGTAGGGGATAGTGGAACGCGTGAGTGCTGTCCCCGTACCCCAGCCCCGTGCCGTCACCGCCGACCCCGCGCCCGACTCCTCGGACGGCCGAGGCGGCCGCCGGTCGCTCGCGGCCGCGCTGCTCCTGGGCGCGGCCGGTGCGACCGTCGTCCTGCTGGCCTCCGGCCAGGTCTGGGCCGAAGGCCGCGCGGCGACCGGCGGCGGCGCCCTGCCGCTGACCGCCGACGGCCGGGACGTCACCGGCGCCCCGGCCGCCCTGGCGATCGTCGGCCTGGCCGCCCTCGTCGCCGTCTTCGCGGTGCGCGGCGCGGGCCGCCGCCTCGTCGCCGCCCTGCTCGCCCTCAGCGGCCTGGGGGCCGCGCTCAGCGCCTGGGCGGGCGCGACCGACAGCACGGCCCTCGACGAGGAGGCCGCCCGCACCACCGGTGACGCGGCGGCCACCATCGACGCCCTCACCCACACCGCCTGGCCGTACGTCACCGCCGCCGGGGGCCTGCTGATCCTGGTCGCCGGGCTGCTCGCCCTGCGCTTCGGCGGCCGCTGGCCCACGATGTCGGGCCGGTACGAACGCGACGGCACCCCGCGCCCCCGCAAGGCGCCCCGCACCGCCCCGGACCCGGACCGGCCCGAGGAGCTGTGGAAGGCGCTGGACCGGGGCGAGGACCCGACGGGCTGAACGCCGGACGAGGGGTGGACCCCCGGCGTACCTCCGATGCTCCCGTACGGGACAATGGAGGCGAGCCGTCCCCCGAGCGACAGCTCCAGCGACACCTACGCGATACCCACCGCGCAACACCAACAAGGAGCAACTCATGGCGGGCACGAGCCACGGACACACCCCGGCCGCCTGGACCGGTGTCATCATCGCCTTCATCGGCTTCTGCGTCGCAGGCGTCTTCATGGTCGCGGCCAACCCGCTCGGCTTCTGGGCCGGTATCGTCGTCATCTTCGCCGGTGGCATCGTCGGTTACGCGATGAAGCTCGCGGGCTTCGGCATGCCGAAGGAGTCCTCCGAGCTGGTCGAGGCCCGGGCGCGCGCCGGCGAGGCGCAGGTCTCCCACTGACCCGCGCGTCCGACACGCAGCAAGGCGCAGCCCCGGGCGGGCTGCGCCTTTCCGTATGACCGGCGACAATCACCGGGTGGACGCCACCCCGAACCCGAACCCCGAGACCGACCCCCAGGGCGTCGGCCCCTGGAACATGCCGTTGACGGTCTGCCCGACCCCGGACATGGCCCGCCCCGAACCAGCCGGTCCGGCGCTTGAGGACGGAACCCGCGCCATTTCAGCCCGTCCGGCGTTTGAGGACGGAACCCTTCCCCGGGTCGGCCCGGAGCTCACAGGCCCCTCGGGCGAGGACGCCTCGCAGGTGCCCGGCCCCCAAGGCCACGGTTCCGTCCTCAAACGCCGGACGGGCTTGAGGCGGCTCGGTACCCCCCTAGGCATCCTCGCCACCGTCACCGCCGCCTTCGCCTATGTCGGCACCGTCGACCCCAACGAGCCCGGCCACTACCCCGTCTGCCCCCTGCTCAAGATCACCGGAGCCTTCTGCCCCGGCTGCGGCGGCCTCCGCAGTGCCCACGCCTTCATCCACGGCGACCTCGGCGCCGCCTTCTCCGCCAACGCCGTCGCCACCACCGGCTACTTCCTCTTCGCCGCCGTCTGGGTACTGTGGCTCGTCCGGGCCTGGCGCGGACAGCCGCTGCGGATCGCCCTCGCCCCCGCCTGGTGGTGGAGCGTCGGGGCGCTGCTCCTGGGCTTCACCGTCGTCCGGAATCTGCCGTTCGGCTCGGCACTGGCGCCCTGAATGCCCAGGTAGTGGGACGCGGCGTGGCCGGATGCGGGCCCGGAGGCCTCCTACGGATACCATCGGTGTGGCTGATCCTGTTCACCGTCAACCGTTCCGGAAGGGGGCCGCTCGCGTGAGTGTGCTCGACGAGATCATCGACGGCGTTCGCGCCGACCTCGCGGAGCGGCAGGCGCGCGTCAGCCTCGACGAGCTGAAGGAGCGCGCCGCCCGCGCTCCCCAGGCCAAGGACGGAGTCGCCGCCCTGCGCGGCGAGGGCGTCACCGTCATCTGCGAGGTCAAGCGCTCGTCCCCGTCCAAGGGGGCCCTGGCCGCCATCGCGGACCCCGCAGCCCTCGCCGCGGACTACGAGGCCGGTGGCGCCTCCGTCATCTCGGTCCTCACCGAGGAGCGCCGCTTCGGCGGCTCGCTCGCCGACCTGGAGGCCGTCCGCGCCAAGGTCGACACCCCGATCCTGCGCAAGGACTTCATCGTCACGTCGTACCAGCTGTGGGAGGCCCGGGCCTACGGCGCCGACCTCGCCCTGCTGATCGTCGCCGCCCTGGACCAGGAGGCCCTGGTCTCCCTGATCGAGCGCGCCGAGTCCATCGGGCTCACCCCGCTCGTCGAGGCGCACGACGAGGAGGAGGCGGAGCGCGCCGTGGACGCCGGAGCGAAGATCATCGGTGTCAACGCGCGCAACCTGAAGGACCTCAAGGTCGACCGCTCCACCTTCGAGCGCGTCGCCCCCGAGATCCCCGACCACATCGTCAAGGTCGCCGAGTCCGGGGTCCGCGGCCCGCACGACCTGATCGCGTACGCCAACGCCGGCGCCGACGCCGTCCTGGTCGGCGAGTCCCTGGTCACCGGCCGCGACCCCCGTGCCGCCGTCGCCGACCTCGTCGCCGCAGGCGCCCACCCGGCGCTCCGCCACGGCCGCGGCTGACCGGGAGACCGACGACCATGACCGACCGTCCCGCCGCCGCCCGCACCCGGCCGGGCCTGCGCCCCGCCGGGGCCCCGGCCCGGGACCCGCACGCCCCGCTGGCGCGCGGCTGCCGCCCCCGCGGCTGCCGCGCCCCCGCCCGGCGCGTGCACGGACGGCGGGTGCGGTACGTGATCGGTGACGAGCCCGGCCAGGTGAACGGGATGCGATGGCGCCCGGGGTCCGCGCTGTAGGCGAGCCCCGGCCGACGTACCGCAGTACCCCACATCTCCACCCGTACGTACGACCGCACCACCCCGACCGCACGCCGGTCCCGGTGGCGCTCGTTGCTCCGCGCATACGGTGAACCCACCCGTTGCCATGCACGCCAAGGAGTACGTCGCATGACGTCCGAGTTCTTCATTCCGGACCCCGAGGGTCTGACCCCCAGCGCCGAGGGCTACTTCGGTGCCTACGGCGGCAAGTTCATCCCGGAGGCGCTCGTCGCCGCCGTGGACGAGGTCGCCGTCGAGTACGACAAGGCCAAGTCCGACCCGGCCTTCGCCGCCGAGCTCAACGAGCTCATGGTCAACTACACCGGCCGCCCCAGCGCGCTGACCGAGGTCCCGCGCTTCGCCGAACACGCGGGCGGCGCCCGGGTCTTCCTCAAGCGCGAGGACCTGAACCACACCGGCTCACACAAGATCAACAACGTGCTCGGCCAGGCGCTGCTCACCAAGCGCATGGGCAAGACCCGGGTCATCGCCGAGACCGGAGCCGGTCAGCACGGGGTCGCCACCGCCACCGCCTGCGCGCTTTTCGGCCTCGACTGCACCATCTACATGGGCGAGATCGACACCGAGCGCCAGGCGCTGAACGTCGCCCGGATGCGGATGCTCGGCGCCGAGGTCGTCGCCGTGAAGTCCGGCAGCCGCACCCTGAAGGACGCCATCAACGAGGCGTTCCGTGACTGGGTCGCCAACGTGGACCGTACGCACTACCTCTTCGGTACGGTCGCGGGTCCGCACCCCTTCCCGGCGATGGTCCGCGACTTCCACCGCGTCATCGGCGTCGAGGCCCGCCGCCAGCTCCTGGAGCGCACCGGCCGCCTCCCCGACGCGGCGGTCGCCTGTGTCGGCGGCGGCTCCAACGCCATCGGCCTCTTCCACGCCTTCATCCCGGACGCCGGTGTCCGCCTGGTCGGCTGCGAGCCCGCCGGACACGGGGTGGAGACCGGCGAACACGCGGCGACCCTGACGGCGGGGGAGCCCGGCATCCTGCACGGGTCCCGTTCCTATGTCCTCCAGGACGACGAAGGCCAGATCACCGAGCCGTACTCCATCTCGGCCGGTCTGGACTACCCGGGCATCGGCCCGGAGCACTCCTACCTCAAGGACATCGGGCGCGGCGAGTACCGCGCGGTCACCGACGACGCCGCCATGCAGGCGCTGCGCCTGCTCTCCCGTACCGAGGGCATCATCCCGGCCATCGAGAGCGCCCACGCGCTCGCCGGTGCGCTGGACCTCGGCAAGGAGCTCGGCAAGGACGGGCTGATCCTCATCAACCTGTCCGGCCGCGGCGACAAGGACATGGACACCGCCGCCCGCTACTTCGGGCTGTACGACACCGACGCCGCCGTCGAGGCGGACGCCGACAGCGACCGCGCCGAGATCGAGGGGGACGCCAAGTGAGCGGCAACATCGAGCTGTTGAGTACCACCCTCGCGGCCGCCAAGGCGGAGGACCGGGCCGCGCTCATCGCCTACCTCCCGGCCGGCTTCCCGACCGTCGACGGCGGCATCGAGGCGGTCAAGGCCGTCATCGCGGGCGGCGCCGACGTCGTGGAGATCGGGCTCCCGCACAGCGACCCGGTCCTCGACGGGCCGGTCATCCAGACCGCCGACGACATCGCCCTGCGCGGCGGCGTCCGCATCGCCGACGTGATGCGTACGGTCCGCGAGGCGTACGAGGCCACCGGGGTCCCGATCCTGGTCATGACGTACTGGAACCCCATCGACCGCTACGGCGTCGAGCGCTTCACCGCCGAACTGGCCGAGGCGGGCGGCGCCGGGTGCATCCTGCCCGACCTGCCGGTCCAGGAGTCCGCGCTGTGGCGCGAGCACGCCGACAAGCACGGCCTCGCCACCGTCTTCGTCGTCGCCCCCAGCAGCCAGGACGCCCGCCTCGCCACCATCACGGCGGCGGGCAGCGGCTTCGTCTACGCCGCGTCCCTGATGGGCGTCACCGGCACCCGTGCCTCTGTCGGCGCCCAGGCCAAGGAACTGGTGGGGCGCACCCGCGCCACCACCGACCTGCCGGTCTGCGTCGGGCTCGGCGTCTCCAACGCCGCGCAGGCCGCCGAGGTCGCCGGATTCGCCGACGGCGTGATCGTCGGCTCGGCCTTCGTCAAGGCCATGCTGGACGCTCCCGACGAGGCCGCCGGTCGCGACGCCGTCCGGTCCCTGGCAGGCGAGCTGGCCCAGGGCGTCCGAAAGCGCTGACGGCTCAGGCCGTGAGCGCTGACGGCTCAGGGCGTTCGAAACAGGTGACCCTCGAAGTCACCTGAACGGGTGGAATATGGACCGGGGAGGCGCGTACGTGCCTCCCCGGTTCGTTGCTGCGGGTGTGAGCGACAAGAACCCTGAGGGAAACCGAAGTGCGCGTGAGCGCCTGGCCCAGCAGCGCGAGCAGGAAAAGGGCCGCGACAAGCGCCGCCGTACGCTGATCGTCTCCTCCGCCGTGGTCGGCGTCCTGGCGCTGGCCGCCGTGGTCGGCCTGATCGCGGCCAACGTGGGCAAGGACGGCGGCGGCGACAGTGCGTCCGGCCCCGCCATCACCCCGTCCGGAGCGACCGGCGAGGACTCCCTGACCCTCCCGGTCGGTGCCTCCGACGCCCCGTCCACGCTCACGATCTGGGAGGACTTCCGCTGCCCGGTCTGCGCCCAGTTCGAGAACGCCTTCCGCGACACCATCACGGAGCTGGTCGAGGCGGGCCGGCTCAAGGTGGAGTACCACCTGGCGACGATCATCGACGGCAACCTCGGCGGCAAGGGCTCGCTGCGCGCCGCCAATGCCGCCGCCTGCGCCCAGGACGTCGGCAAGTTCGCCCCGTACCACGACGTGCTCTTCCGCAACCAGCCCCCCGAGCCCGACGACGCCTTCGCCAAGAACAGCAGGCTGATCGAGCTGGCCGGGGAGGTCGAAGGGCTCGACACCCCCGGCTTCCGCACCTGTGTGGAGAGCGGTGAGCACGACAGCTGGGTCCAGAAGTCGGACACCGCGTTCCGCGAGGGCGGCTTCCAGGGCACCCCGACCGCCCTCCTCAACGGCGAGTCGATCTTCCCGAAGAAGGGGGACGAGCAGATCTCCGTGGAGAACCTGAAGAAGTGGGTCGCCGAGGCCAACAAGGGCAAGAAGCCCGGCACCGCCACCCCGTCCGCCCCCGCTTCCTGAGGGAGCGGGGGAGGCCTTCGAGGGGTGGGCGGTACGGGGCCGTGACAGGTCCCTCGTTATCCAGACGTTGCCGGGTGGCTTGCCGTACCCACCGCCCGGCAAGGTAGCGTCGACTCCGTCATGAACCTTGCCTCCATTCCCAGCCCGTCGACCGGCGTGATCGAGCTCGGCCCGATCCCGCTCCGCGGCTACGCGTTCTGCATCATCATCGGTGTCTTCGTCGCCGTCTGGATCGGCAACAAGCGCTGGGTCGCCCGGGGCGGCAAAGCCGGCACCGTGGCCGACATCGCCGTCTGGGCCGTGCCCTTCGGGCTCGTCGGCGGCCGGCTCTACCACGTGATCACCGACTACCAGCTCTACTTCAGCGACGGCCAGAACTGGGTCGACGCCTTCAAGATCTGGGAGGGCGGCCTCGGTATCTGGGGCGCGATCGCCTTCGGCGCGGTCGGCGCCTGGATCGGCTGCCGCCACCGGGGCATCCCGCTGCCCGCCTGGGCGGACGCGCTGGCCCCCGGTATCGCCATCGCCCAGGCCATCGGCCGCTGGGGCAACTGGTTCAACCAGGAGCTGTACGGCAAGCCGACCGACCTCCCCTGGGCCCTGGAGATCAGCGAGGGCCCGAACCGGGTCGCCGGGACGTACCACCCGACCTTCCTCTACGAGTCGCTGTGGTGCATCGGTGTCGCGCTGCTGGTCATCTGGGCCGACCGCCGCTTCCGGCTCGGCCACGGACGGGCGTTCGCGCTGTACGTCGCGGCCTACTGCGCCGGGCGCGGCTGGATCGAGTACATGCGGGTCGACGAGGCCCACCACATCCTGGGCCTGCGCCTGAACGTGTGGACCGCGATCATCGTCTTCGTCCTCGCCGTCGCCTACATCGTGATCTCCGCGAAGCTCCGCCCGGGCCGCGAGGAGATCGTGGAGCCGGACAAGGCCGCCGAGGCCGCCGAAGCCGTCGAGAAGAAGGACGACGCGGAGGCCGCCGACGAGGACGCCGACCCGCTGAAGAAGGACACGCCGGAGGCCGGCGCCGACGACAGCGACAGCGATCCGCTGAAGAAGAAGGACTCCGCCCCCGAGGCAGCCGACAAGAGCTGACCTCCCGCGCGCGCACCACCCCCGATCGCCGGGCGGACCTGGGAAGACCTCAGGACCGTCCGGCGATCGCCAGTGTGCGGCGCGCCGACGCCACCACCGCCGCGTCCACGAACCGCCCGTCCGGCAGCGCCAGCGCCCCCGCCTCCACCGCGGAGGCCGCGATGATCTCCTCCGCCGCCTCGATCTCCGCTGCCGTCGGCCGGAACGCCCGCTCGATCACCTCCAACTGACGCGGATGGATCGCCGCCCGCCCCAGCAGCCCGAGCCCCCGCCCCCGTACGCAGGAGGCCCACAGCCCGTCCAGGTCCCGGACGTCGGGGAAGACCGACTGCGCGGGCGGCGGCAGCGCGGCGGCCCGGGCCGCCACCACGAGCCGGCTGCGCGACCAGTCGAGCCCGCCGTCCTCCCGTACGCCCAGGTCGGCGCGGAGGTCCGCCTCGCCCAGCGCGATGCCCCGGACGGCGGGGTCGGCCGAGGCGATCGAGTACGCGTGCTCGACCCCGAGGGCCGACTCCAGCAGCGGATAGAGCGGTACGCCGGGGGCCACCGCCGCCACATGGTGCACCGAGACCGCGTGCGTGATCTTGGGCAGGCGGAAACCGGAGAGTCCGGGCAGCCCCGTCAGCGCCCGGATGTCGTCCTCGCCGTGCACCCGGACATGGACCGGTACGGCACCGGGGGCGGCGGCCTGCGGGTCGGCGAGGAGCTCGGCGGTGGCGGCGCGCGCGTACTCCTTGCGGTCGGGGGCGACCGCGTCCTCCAGGTCGACGATCACCACGTCCGCCCCGCAGCCGAGCGCCTTGGCCACCACCTCCGGCCGGTCCCCGGGCACGTACAGCCAGGTCAGCGGGGGTCGGCCGAGGGGCGGCGGCGGACCTTCCGGCAGCGGCGGGGCCGGGATCGGGCGGCCGGTCACAGCGCCCCCTGGTCGCGCAGCGCAGCGATGCGGGTCTCCGAGAGGCCGAGCCCGGCCAGGATCTCCTCGGTGTCCGCGCCGTGCGGGCGGCCCGCCCAGCGGATGGCGCCCGGGGTCTCGGAGAGCCGGAAGAGGACGTTCTGCATCCGCAGCGGCCCCAGCTCCGGGTCGTCGATCTCGGCGATCGTGCCCAGCGCCCGGTACTGCGGGTCCTCCATCACCTCCCGTACGTCATGGATCGGCGCCACGGCCGCCTCCGCCTTCTCGAAGCCGTTGAGGACCTCCTCGCGGCTGTGGCGGGAGATCCAGTGGCCGACCGCCCCGTCCAGCTCCTCGGTGTGCTCGGCCCGGGTGGTGCCCGACCCGAACCAGGGCTCCTCGATCAGCTCCGCGCGGCCCACCAGCCGCATCACCCGCTCGGCCACGGACTGCGCGGAGGTGGAGACCGCGACCCAGTGGCCGTCGGCGGTGCGGTAGGTGTTGCGCGGGGCGTTGTTGCGGGAACGGTTGCCGGTGCGCGGCTGGACGTAGCCGAGCTGGTCGTACCAGAGTGGCTGCGGGCCCAGCACGGTGAGGATCGGCTCGATGATCGCCAGGTCCACCACCTGCCCCTCGCCGGTCTTCTCCCGCCCGGCGAGCGCGGCCATCACCGCGTACGCCGTCGCCAGCGCCGCGATCGAGTCCGCAAGACCGAACGGCGGCAGCGTCGGCGGCCCGTCCGGCTCCCCGGTGATCGCCGCGAACCCGCTCATCGCCTCGGCCAGCGTGCCGAAGCCGGGCCGGTGCGCGTACGGCCCGAACTGGCCGAAGCCGGTGACCCGGGCCAGCACCAGGCGCGGGTTGACGGCGTGCAGCTCCTCGGGGCCCAGACCCCAGCGCTCCAGCGTCCCCGGCCGGAAGTTCTCGACGATGACGTCGGTCTCGGCGGCCAGTTGGAGGAGCACGTCCCGGCCGCCGGGGGCGGACAGATCCAGCGTCAGGGTGCGCTTGTTGCGGCCGAGCAGCTTCCACCAGAGGCCGACGCCGTCCTTGGCGGGCCCGTGCCCGCGCGAGGGGTCCGGCTTACGCGGGTGCTCGACCTTGATCACATCGGCGCCGAAGTCCCCGAGCATGGTGGCGGCGAGCGGCCCGGCGAAGAGGGTGGCGAGGTCGATGACCTTCAGCCCGGTCAGAGGGCCGGCCTGGGTGCCGGGTCCTGTTTCCGTCGTCCTCATACGGCATCGGCCTCGATCTCGCTGCGGTACGGCATGGACGTGGACGCGCCCGGCTTCTGGACGCAGAGCGCGGCGGCCGAGGAGGCGAACGCCAGCGCCTTCGCCACCGGCCGACCCTCCCCGAGCGCCACCGCCAGCGCCCCCACGAACGTGTCCCCGGCACCGGTCGTGTCGACGGCCTGCACCTCGGGCGCCGCGAACAGCACCGGTTCACCGCCCCGGGCCGCGTACAGGGCCCCCTTCGCACCGAGTGTGATGATCACTTCGGGCACCTGTCGTAGCAGGATCTGCGCCGCCGCATGCGGCTCGGCCTGACCGGAGAGCTCGGCGGCCTCGTGCTCGTTGGGGATCAACAGGTCGATGTGGTCCAGGAGTTCATCGGGCAGTGGCTGTACGGGGGAGGGGGTGAGGATGGTCCGAACCCCCTGGGATCTGGCCGCGCGGGCGCCCTCCACGACGGCGGAGAGCGGGAGTTCGAGCTGCATCAGCAGTAGTTCGGCGGCGGCGATCGCCGCGATCTCGCCGGGGCCGAGCGCGGTGACGACGCCGTTGGCGCCGGGCACCACCACGATCGCGTTGGCCCCGGTGTCGTCGACCACGATGTGCGCGGTTCCGCTGGGGCCCTCGGCGGTGTGGAGCAGGTCCGTGTCCACCCCGGCGTGTTCGAGGCCGTCGCGGAGCTGGACGCCGTACGCGTCGTCGCCGACCGCGCCGATCATCATCACCTCCCCGCCCGCGCGGGCGGCGGCGACGGCCTGGTTGGCGCCCTTGCCGCCGGGGATCGTCCGGAACTCCCGCCCGGTGACGGTCTCCCCGAGCCCCGGGGCGCGGGCGGTATAGGCGACGAGGTCCATGTTGGTGCTGCCGAGCACCGCGATACGGGTCATGGGCGCAGAGCCTCCTGGTGGGTCAGAGCGGCGAGGGTGTCGAAGCCGGTGCGGTCGTAGCCGGGTACGGAGGTGGCGAGGCGGTTCTTCAGCGGGGCCGTCCAGTGGTCGGGCAGAGCGGTCGGGGTGCCCGCGAGGAGGCCGGCGAGGGAGCCCGCGGTGGCCCCGTTGGAGTCGGTGTCCCAGCCGCCGGAGACCGCGTTCCCGATGGACCGGGTGAAGTCGCCGTCGGCGTGGGTGAGGGCGGCGGCGAGCAGCGCGGCGTTGGGCAGCACGTGTACCCAGTGGTGGGTGTCGGCATACGCGGCGTGCAGCCGGTCCACCACCAGGTCGAACTCCCCTTCCGTACGCGCTGTTTCGATGCCGAGCCGGACCGCTCCGGCGTACCGCGAGTACGGCGGCACCACCCGCAGCCCGGCGGCCAGGCAGCCGTGCACATCGCTCTCCCCGCCCGCCGCGACCGCGAGTGCCGCCGCTGTGAACATCGCGCCGTAGACCCCGTTGGCGGTGTGGGTCAGCACCGCGTCGCGGTGGGCCTGGGCGGCGGCTCCGGCCGGGTCGCCGGGGTGGGTCCAGCCGTGCACGTCGGCCCGGATCTGGGCGCCGATCCACTCACGGAACGGGTTGCGGAGGCGAGCCGTCTCCGGGGGTTCGACGCCTGCGAGGAGGTTGCCGTACGCGATGCGCTCGGCGGTGAAGGTGCGGCCGGCCGGGAGTTCGTCCAGCCAGAGGCGGGCCAGGTCGGCGGTGGTGAAGGTGCGGCCGTGGCGCTGGAGCAACAGCAGGGTGAGGAGCGGGTAGTTGAGGTCGTCGTCCTCGGGCATGCCGTCGATGTTCTCGGCGAGGGAGGTGGGGGTCGAGCGGCGGTTCCAGGGGTGGGCGGCGAGGAGTTCGGGTGGCACTCCGTGCGCGGTGAACCAGGTGGTCAGGGGCCAGTTGCCGGTGGCGCGGGCCAAGGCGCGGATGCCGTACAGCGGCAGCTTCTCGACCGGCTTGCCGAGCAGGCAGCCCGCCGCCCGGCCGAGCCAGGCCGCGTGCAGCCGGTCCTGGCCGACGGTGGCCGAGGCCTCGGGCGGGCCTGGCCAGTGCGGGCAGGCGGCGATGATCGCGTCCAGGTCGGTGGGCTCGTCGGCGGCCAACGGCGACTCCAGCAGGGCGAGTTCGTCGAGGAGCTGCCCGGCCAGTGCGCGCAGGCGCGGCGGCGCGGGCGGCTCGGAGGCGCCCGCGCGCTCCGGGGCGGGCGAGCCCCCGGCCGCGTACCACCGCTCCTCGATCTCCCGGGCGTCCCGGCCGTCCTGCGCGGCCTGCCGCAGCTCGTGCCCGACCAGGTCCTCGGGCTGCACCCAGGTGAGGCGGAGGTGCGGGTCCTGGGGCGGGTGGGCGTGCGGGTCCCGGGGCAGGCGGACGTGCGGGCCCTGGGGCGGGCGGACGTGCGGGTCCCGCGCCGGGTGGGCGCTCACCGCGCACCCGCCAGCGCGGTGAACGCCTCCTCGTGGGCCCGGCGGCGCTCCAGGTCCCGGGCGAAGACCTCCCGGGCCACCTGCGCCAGGGTCCGGGCCGGGGCGTGCAGGTCCAGCCGGCTCGCCTCCGCCACCGTCGCCGCCCAGTCGGCCGGGACCTCGCCGCCCAGCGCGCCCGCGATCGCGCCGCTCATCGTGGCGATGGAGTCGCAGTCCCGCCCGTAGTTGACCGAACCGAGCACCGTACGCCGGTAGTCACCGCCCCCGACCAGCAGCATGCCCAGCGCGATGGGCAGTTCCTCGATGGCGTGCAGCCGGGAGGGGCGGCGGGCGCCGAGCGAGGGGGAGCGGTAGTCGGGGCCGACCGTGTCGAACGGCTCCACCGCCGCCCGCAGCGGGGCGAGCGCCGCCTCGAAGTCGTCGTGGCGCGCGGCCACTTCGCCGACCGCCTCGATCGCGGACCGGGTGCCGTCCTTGGCCAGGGCGAGGGCCGCGTCCACCACCGTGCCCGGCGTCGCGCCCGGGCGGCAGGCGGCGGCGACGGCGGCCGCGAAGACCCCGGCGGCCTCCCGCCCGTACGAGGACTGATGGGGCGCGGCAACCTCCAGGGCCTCGGCGTACGCGGCCTCCGGGTGGCCGGCGTTGACCAGGCCGACCGGGGCCATGTACATCGCGGCCCCGCAGTTGACGATGTTGCCCGCACCGGCCTCGCGCGGGTCGACGTGCCCGTAGTGCAGCCGGGCCACGATCCACTTCTCCGCCAGGAAGATCCGCTGGAGCGGCAGCGCCTCGGCCTCCAGCTCCGGGATCCAGCGGGGTGAGAGCAGGTCCGGGACGAGGTGGTCCGCGACGGCGTACGCGTCCAGGTGGTCGCGGACCCTCTCGTACACCCGGATCAGCGCGTGGGTCATCAGGGTGTCGTCGGTGACGTGCCCGTCGCCCTTGTGGTAGGGGGCGATGGGGCGGGCGGTGCGCCAGTCCTCGCCGTGCCAGGGGCCGACGATCCCGGTCACCCGGCCGCCGTGGCGCTCGGCGATCTGCTCGGGGGTCCAGCCCTCGACCGGGCCGCCGAGGGCGTCACCGACGGCGGCGCCGACGAGGGCCCGGGTGATGCGGTCATCGAGGCCGGGAGGGGACTGCGGTGTCGAAGGGACGGGCTCGGCTACCGTGGCCGTTGTGGGCGTCATGCCGGAATTGTCCACCCGGGACGGCCGGTTCCGTGGCTGCCAGCAGCCCGGCGAGTTCGACCAGATCCGTCCCCGCGAGCCGGGGCAGCGCGCAGCCCGCGAGCGTGCGGCACGCCTCGCGCCAGCCCGCCGGTACGGCGGTGACCGAGCCGATCGCCCCGGTCAGCGCCCCGGCCAGGGCGGGCGCGGAGTCCGCGACCCGGGAGAGGCAGGCGGCGGCCGGGAGCGCCTGGGCGATCTCGCCCCGGGCGGCGGTGGTGAGGGCGAGCGCGACCGGTACGGTCTCCGCCGCCGCGATCCCGTAGCTGTAGACGTGGTCCACGATCTGGTGCTCCAGGACCGGGACCAGGGCGAACGCCCCGGCGGGCTCGTCCGCGAACTCCCGGGCGAGGCGGACCGCGTGCGTGGCGTTGCGGGCGATCTCGGTGCCCTCGGGGAGCTGGGCCAGGGCGGCGTTCACCACCGCGTCGACGTCCGCCCCGGCCAGCGCCACGGCGACCGCGGCGGCCATGGCGCGGGCCCCGTGCACCCCGTCGCCGTCCTGGGTGTAGCGGGCGTCGAACTCGGCGAGGGCCGCCGCCTCCTCCGGATCGCCCGGATGGACGACGGCGAGCACGGCGGCCCGTACGCAGGCGGCGTCGTCGAAGTAGTGCGGGTTGTCGTGCCCGGTGGCGGGCGGCCGCAGCCCGGCGGCCAGGTTGCCGAGCCCGGCCCGTACCGAGATCCGGGCACGCAGCGGGACCACCGCCGCCTCCACCTCGGGGGCCCGGGCGCTCGCGGCGGCGACGGTGGCGGCCAGCGCGTTCCAGGCCCGGTCCACCGCGTCCCGCATCCGGCGGCCCGGGGAGAGGCCGTCCGCGTCGTCGGCTGCCGCCAGCACCGTACGGGCGGCGAACGCGGCCCACTCGGCGTCGTCGGACGGGCCGAGGCGCAGCGGTTCGGGCGGCTGGTTGAGGGCGATGGGGACGGGGAGTGTGGTCGTGGCGTTCTGCTCGGCGAAGGTGTCCAGCTCCCGGGTGAGCCGCCGGGTCCACTCGGGCATCCGGGCCGCCCGGTGCCGCGCGGCGGGCCACCCGGCGGCGTCCCCGGAGGCGAGGCCGAGGAGCAGGCCCTCGATCCGGGCGCGCCGGGAGGGGGTGGCCTCCCCGGTGACGGCGGCCGCGTCGGCGGTGCCGTGTGCGGTCGTCATCGCTGCCTCTCCCGTACGGGCTCGAAGGACGCGGCCACCGACGCCATGTCCCGTACGGCGGAGGGCTCACGTCCGCCGCCCCGGCCCTGGCTCTCCGCCGCCTCCGCGCCCTCCGGCGTCAGCAGGTCCGCGATGTCCAGCACGTGGTACCCCCGCATCGAGGGCAGGCAACTGCCCCGCACCGGCCCGATCGCCGCCGCCCACTCCGGCGGGATCGCGCCCGCCCCGTGCAGCGCCCCGGCCAGGGCCCCCGCCACCGCCGCCGTCGTATCCGCGTCGCGGCCCATGTTCACGGCGGTCAGCACGGCGGTACGGAAGTCGCCCCGGGCCGCCGTGAACGCCCCGAACGCCAGGCCCACCGCCTCCGGCGCGAGGTCCGTCCACGGGTAGCCGCCGATCACCACCGCCGAACGCACCGCCCGCTCCATCGTCAGCCGGTCCGGGTAGGTGCGCTGGGCCGCCGCCACCGCCCGGCGCAGCGAGCGGGCCGTCCAGGAGTCCATCGGGACCACCGACAGCGCGGCCGCGATCACCGAGGCGAGGCCCGCGCCGACCATCGCCGCCGCCACCCCGGCCGCCACCGCCTGGCCCCCGTAGATCCCCTCGCCCTCGTGGCTCACCCGGCCGTCCACCGCCACCAGCCGGGCCGCCTCGGCGGGACGCCCGGCCGCGAACACGCCGAAGGGGGCCGCCCGCATCGCCAGCCCGTCGCTCCAGGCGTGCCGGTGCTGGGCCGAGATCGGCGCGGCGAGGCCCCGGCGCAGGTTCTCCAGCGTGCCGCGCTCACTGAACCCGGCGCCGCGGAACGGGCCCTCGTCCAGATCGGCGATCCAGTGGTGCCAGGCCCGCTCCACATGGGAGACGGTGAGCGCCGAGCCGTGCCGGGCCAGCAGCAACCCGGAGAAGATCGCGTACTCCGTGTCGTCGGTGCCCGCCGGGTCCTCGCTCACGAACCCCTCGATCCGCCCCCAGCGGCGGCGGATCTCCGAAGGCCGCAGATTCTCCGCCGGAGCGCCGAGTGCGTCCCCGACCGCGAGACCCAGCAGCGCACCCCTGGCCCGTTTCTTGCCGACGGCCGTGTCCATGGCGTCACCCTCCGCTCGTCCGGCGCGTCCGATTCCCCTCCCTTGCGCATATGTGCCACGCGGAGCACATCGGGAGGCCGGACAGCGGCAGAAAGGGGCCGGTCGGATGACCCCGTACGTAGCTGAGGCTGGCCTTTCTCCGCAGGTCAGCGGGGTGGTAAGCCAGGCCTGCCTTGGTGGCGGAGGTCGCCCGTCCGGCGTACCTTGGACTTTGTCGAAAGTTGTACAGACATCATCCGGCGGGGCTCGCAGTCCGCCGGGGGAGCAGGGGAGACACGGACCGTGGCCATCATCGAGACCGACGCCGTCCTGCACGAGGCGCACCGCGACAACCACACCCACCGGGATGTGAACGGCGGCTGGCTGCGCCCCGCCGTCTTCGGCGCCATGGACGGTCTGGTCTCCAACCTCGCCCTGATGACCGGTGTCGCGGGCGGTGCGGTCTCCCAGCAGACCATCGTGATCACGGGGCTCGCGGGACTGGCCGCCGGGGCGTTCTCCATGGCGGCCGGCGAGTACACCTCCGTCGCCTCCCAGCGTGAGCTGGTCGAGGCCGAGCTCGCCGTCGAGCGCCGGGAGCTGCGTAAGCACCCCAAGGACGAGATGGCCGAGCTCGCCGCGCTCTACGAGGCCCGGGGTGTGGACGCCCCACTGGCCGGCGAGGTGGCCCGGCAGCTCTCGCGCGACCCGGAGCAGGCGCTGGAGATCCACGCCCGCGAGGAGCTGGGCATCGACCCGAACGACCTGCCGTCCCCGCTGGTGGCCGCCGTCTCCTCCTTCGGCGCCTTCGCACTCGGGGCCCTGCTGCCCGTCCTGCCGTATCTGCTCGGGGCGAGCGCCCTGTGGCCCTCGGTGCTCCTCGCACTGCTCGGCCTCTTCGGCTGCGGCGCGGTGGTGGCCCGGGTGACGGCCCGGAGCTGGTGGTTCAGCGGGCTGCGACAGCTCGCCCTCGGTGGGGGCGCGGCAGCGCTGACGTACGGACTCGGCACCCTGTTCGGTGTGGCGGTCGGCTGACAGACGCACGTGTCGGGGCGGGCGTACGGCGTAACGAGCCCGCCCGATCGGCTTAACCGTGCGGCAACCCGTGTGACGTACGTCTTGGCACCGCCCTCTGGGCGGGACGGGCCCGGCGGCCGTAAAATGAGACTCTATGCAGGGCTACACATAAGTAGCCATTACCCGGTGGTTTCGTTTCCCCTGCCGCCGGGCATGAGCCGTAGGCACCGCAGGCAACGACGCCTGCTCTCTGCGGGTCCCCCGGGCGCCGATCGTTCCGACAGCGACCCACCCCCTGGTCGCCGGTCACCTCTGGTCACCCAGTCACTTCCGGTCACCACAGTGTCCGCATGTTGGAACAAGCCTTCCGCTTCTTGAGAAGCGCCCCATCATGTAACCTGCACGAAATTTCGCAGAGGGCCAACGTCGTCCCTCGGCACCGCAAATGCCACGACGACGACGGGAGAGCCGATGCGTATCGACGCCTGGTCGCCCATGGACGGTCGCCCCGCCCAGCAGGGGATGTACGACCCCCGTAACGAGCACGACGCCTGTGGCGTCGGGTTCGTGGCCACTCTGACCGGTGTGGCCAGCCATGAGCTGGTCGAACAGGCGCTGACCGTACTGCGCAACCTCGAACACCGCGGCGCCACCGGCTCCGAGCCCGACTCCGGCGACGGCGCCGGCATCCTGTGCCAGGTCCCCGACGCCTTCCTGCGCGCCGAGACCCCTTTCGAGCTGCCCGAGGCGGGTTCGTACGCCGTCGGTATCGCCTTCCTCCCCGCCGACGGCTCCACCGAGGCCGTCCGCACGATCGAGGAGATCGCCACCCAGGAGGGCCTCACCGTCCTCGGCTGGCGTGACGTCCCGGTCACCCCCGCACTCCTCGGCAACGGCGCCCGCGCCACCATGCCCACCTTCCGCCAGGTCTTCGTCACCGACGGCGAGTCCACCGGCATCGTCCTGGACCGCAAGGCGTTCGTCCTGCGCAAGCGTGCCGAGCGTGAGGCCGGGGTGTACTTCCCCTCGCTCTCCGCCCGCACCATCGTCTACAAGGGCATGCTCACCACCGGGCAGCTCGAGCCGTTCTTCCCGGACCTCTCCGACCGCCGCTTCGCCTCCACGGTCGCGCTGGTCCACTCCCGCTTCTCGACCAACACCTTCCCGAGCTGGCCGCTGGCCCACCCGTACCGCTTCGTCGCGCACAACGGCGAGATCAACACGGTCAAGGGCAACCGCAACTGGATGAAGGCCCGCGAGTCCCAGCTCGCCTCCTCCCTCTTCGGCCAGGCGCAGCTCGACCGGATCTTCCCCGTCTGCACCCCGGACGCCTCCGACTCGGCCTCCTTCGACGAGGTCCTGGAGCTGCTCCACCTCGGCGGGCGCTCCCTGCCGCACTCGGTGCTGATGATGGTCCCCGAGGCGTGGGAGAACCACGACTCGATGGACCCGGCCCGGCGCGCCTTCTACCAGTACCACTCCGCGATGATGGAGCCCTGGGACGGCCCGGCCTGCGTCACCTTCACCGACGGCGTCCAGGTCGGCGCGGTCCTCGACCGCAACGGTCTGCGCCCCGGCCGCTACTGGGTCACCGACGACGGTCTCGTCGTGCTCTCCTCCGAGGTCGGCGTCCTGGACATCGACCCGGCGAAGGTCGTCCGCAAGGGCCGCCTCCAGCCCGGCAAGATGTTCCTCGTCGACACCGCCGAGCACCGCATCATCGAGGACGACGAGATCAAGGCGTCCCTCGCCGCCGAGCAGCCGTACCAGGAGTGGCTGGAGACCGGCGAGATCGAGCTGAGCGACCTGCCCGAGCGTGAGCACATCGTGCACACCCACGCCTCGGTCACCCGCCGCCAGCAGACCTTCGGCTACACCGAGGAAGAGCTCCGCGTCATCCTCGCGCCGATGGCCCGCACCGCCGGTGAGCCGCTCGGCTCCATGGGCACCGACTCGCCGATCGCCGCGCTCTCCGAACGCCCCCGCCTCCTCTTCGACTACTTCACCCAGCTCTTCGCCCAGGTCACCAACCCGCCGCTGGACGCCATCCGCGAGGAGCTCGTCACCTCGCTGCGCTCCTCGCTCGGCCCCCAGGGCAACATCCTGGAGCCGACCGCCGCCGCGGCCCGCAGCGTCACGCTGCCGTTCCCGGTGATCGACAACGACGAGCTCGCCAAGCTGATACACATCAACGCCGACGGCGACATGCCGGGCATGAAGGCCGCCACCCTCGCCGGTCTCTACCGGGTCAGCGGCGGCGGCGACACGCTCGCCGCCCGGCTGGAGGAGATCTGCACCGAGGTCGACACCGCCATCGAGGACGGCGCCCGCCTCATCGTCCTCTCCGACCGGCACTCCGACGCCGAGCACGCCCCGATCCCCTCGCTGCTGCTCACCTCCGCCGTCCACCACCACCTCATCCGCACCAAGCAGCGCACCCAGGTGGGCCTGCTGGTCGAGGCCGGGGACGTCCGCGAGGTCCACCACGTCGCGCTGCTCATCGGTTACGGCGCCGCCGCGGTCAACCCGTACCTCGCCATGGAGTCCGTCGAGGACCTGGTCCGGGCCGGCACGTTCATCGAGGACATCGACGTCGAGCAGGCCATCCGGAACC
Organism: Streptomyces cyaneofuscatus; assembly: GCF_042718795.1. Lineage (GTDB taxonomy): Bacteria > Actinomycetota > Actinomycetes > Streptomycetales > Streptomycetaceae > Streptomyces > Streptomyces cyaneofuscatus_A. The sequence continues at coordinate 119,537 of NZ_JBHXOX010000024.1, read as the reverse complement.
TGATCTACGCCCTCGGCAAGGGCGTCCTGAAGGTCATGTCCAAGATGGGCATCTCCACCGTCGCCTCCTACCGCGGCGCCCAGGTCTTCGAGGCCGTCGGCCTGGACGAGGAGTTCGTCGCGACGTACTTCAACGGCACCGCCACCAAGATCGGCGGCGCCGGCCTGGACGTCGTCGCCAAGGAGGTCGCCGCCCGGCACACCAAGGCGTACCCCGCCTCCGGCATCGCGGCCTCGCACCGCGCGCTGGAGATCGGCGGCGAGTACCAGTGGCGCCGCGAGGGCGAGCCGCACCTGTTCGACCCGGAGACGGTCTTCCGCCTCCAGCACGCCACCCGCAACCGGCGCTACGACATCTTCAAGCAGTACACGGACCGGGTGAACGAGCAGTCCGAGCGCCTCATGACGCTCCGCGGCCTCTTCGGCTTCACCTCCGGCCGCGCCCCGATCTCGATCGACGAGGTCGAGCCCGCCTCCGAGATCGTCAAGCGGTTCTCCACCGGCGCCATGTCGTACGGCTCGATCTCCCGCGAGGCGCACGAGACGCTCGCCATCGCGATGAACCAGCTCGGCGGCAAATCCAACACCGGTGAGGGCGGTGAGGACCCTGACCGTCTGTACGACCCGGCGCGCCGCTCGTCCATCAAGCAGGTCGCCTCCGGCCGCTTCGGCGTGACCAGCGAATACCTGGTCAACGCGGACGACATCCAGATCAAGATGGCGCAGGGCGCCAAGCCCGGCGAGGGCGGCCAACTGCCCGGCCACAAGGTCTACCCGTGGGTCGCCAAGACGCGTCACTCGACGCCCGGCGTCGGCCTCATCTCGCCGCCGCCGCACCACGACATCTACTCCATCGAAGACCTCGCGCAACTGATCCACGACCTGAAGAACGCCAACCCGCAGGCCCGCATCCACGTGAAGCTGGTCTCCGAGGTCGGCGTCGGCACGGTCGCCGCCGGTGTCTCCAAGGCGCACGCGGACGTCGTCCTCATCTCCGGCCACGACGGCGGAACGGGCGCGTCCCCGCTCACCTCCCTCAAGCACGCGGGCGGCCCCTGGGAGCTCGGCCTCGCCGAGACCCAGCAGACCCTGCTGCTCAACGGCCTGCGCGACCGCATCGTCGTGCAGACCGACGGCCAGCTCAAGACCGGCCGCGACGTCGTCATCGCCGCGCTGCTGGGCGCCGAGGAGTTCGGTTTCGCGACCGCGCCGCTCGTCGTCTCCGGCTGCGTCATGATGCGCGTCTGCCACCTGGACACCTGCCCGGTCGGCATCGCCACCCAGAACCCGGTCCTGCGCGACCGGTTCTCCGGCAAGGCCGAGTACGTCGTCAACTTCTTCGAGTTCATCGCCGAAGAGGTCCGCGAGATCCTCGCCGAGCTGGGCTTCCGCACCATCGAGGAGGCCGTCGGCCACGCCGAGCTCCTCGACACCGACCGGGCCGTCTCCCACTGGAAGGCGCAGGGCCTGGACCTGGCTCCGCTCTTCTACGTCCCCGAGCTGCCCGACGGCGCGGTCCGCCACCGGATCGTCGAGCAGGACCACGGTCTGACCAAGGCGCTCGACAACCAGCTGATCAAGCTGGCCGCCGACGCGCTCGGCGCCGACAGTCCCGAGGCCGCCCAGCCGGTCCGGGCCCAGGTCGCCATCCGCAACATCAACCGGACCGTCGGCACCATGCTCGGCCACGAGGTGACCAAGAAGTTCGGCGGTGCGGGCCTGCCCGAGAACACCATCGACATCACCTTCACCGGCTCGGCCGGCCAGTCCTTCGGCGCCTTCCTCCCACGCGGGGTCACCCTGCGCCTGGAGGGCGACGCCAACGACTACGTCGGCAAGGGCCTCTCCGGCGGCCGCGTGATCGTCCGCCCGGACCGGGGCGCCGACCACCTCGCCGAGTACTCCACCATCGCCGGCAACACCATCGGCTACGGCGCCACCGGCGGCGAACTCCTCCTCCGCGGCCGCACCGGCGAGCGCTTCTGCGTCCGCAACTCCGGCGCGACCGTCGTCTCCGAAGGCGTCGGCGACCACGGCTGCGAGTACATGACCGGCGGCCACGCCGTCGTCCTCGGCGAGACCGGCCGCAACTTCGCCGCCGGTATGTCGGGCGGCGTCGCGTACGTCATCGACCTGGACCGCGACAACGTCAACGTGGGCAACCTCGGCGCGATCGAGGAGCTCACCGACACCGACCGGCAGTGGCTGCACGACGTCGTGCGCCGCCACCACGAGGAGACCGGCTCCACCGTCGCGGAGAAGCTCCTCGCCGAGTGGGACACCGCCGTGACCCGCTTCAGCAAGATCATCCCGTCCACGTACAAGGCAGTGCTCGCCGCCAAGGACGCCGCTGAGCTCGCCGGTCTCTCCGAGCAGGAGACCACCGAGAAGATGATGGAGGCGGCGACCCATGGCTGACCCCAAGGGCTTCCTGACCACCGGACGCGAGGTCGCCCAGACCCGCCCCGTGGCCGAGCGCGTCAAGGACTGGAACGAGGTCTACGTTCCGGGCTCGCTGCTCCCGATCATCAGCAAGCAGGCCGGCCGCTGCATGGACTGCGGCATCCCGTTCTGCCACAACGGCTGTCCGCTGGGCAACCTCATCCCCGAGTGGAACGACTACGCCTACCGCGGGGACTGGACGGCCGCCTCCGAGCGGCTGCACGCCACGAACAACTTCCCGGAGTTCACCGGGCGGCTCTGCCCGGCCCCCTGCGAGTCGGCGTGCGTGCTCGGCATCAACCAGCCGGCCGTCACCATCAAGAACGTCGAGGTCTCCATCATCGACAAGGCGTGGGACAGCGGCGACGTCACCCCGCAGCCGCCCGAGCGCCTCTCCGGCAAGACCGTCGCGGTCATCGGCTCCGGCCCGGCGGGACTCGCCGCCGCCCAGCAGCTGACCCGGGCCGGCCACACCGTCGTCGTCTACGAGCGCGCGGACCGCATCGGGGGCCTGCTGCGCTACGGCATCCCCGAGTTCAAGATGGAGAAGTCGCACATCAACCGCCGCATCGAGCAGATGCGGCTGGAAGGCACCAAGTTCCGTACGGGGGTGGAGATCGGCCAGGACATCGACGCCGCGAAGCTCCGCCGCCGCTACGACTCGGTCGTCATCGCGGCCGGTGCCACCGTCTCCCGCGACCTGCCGGTCCCCGGCCGTGAGCTGGGCGGCATCCACTTCGCGATGGAGTACCTGCCGCTCGCCAACAAGGTGCAGGAGGGTGACCTGACGGTCGCCCCGATCCACGCCGGCGGCAAGCACGTCGTCGTCATCGGCGGCGGCGACACCGGCGCCGACTGCGTGGGCACCGCCCACCGCCAGGGCGCGGCCTCCGTCACCCAGCTGGAGATCATGCCGAAGCCGGGCGAGGACCGGAACGCGAACCAGCCGTGGCCGACCTTCCCGATGCTCTACAAGGTCACCTCCGCGCACGAGGAGGGTGGCGAGCGGGTCTACGCCGTCTCCACCACCCACTTCGAGGGCGACGAGGACGGGAACGTCGCGGCCCTCCACCTGGTCGAGGTCGAGTTCAAGGACGGTAAGCTGGAGCAGAAGCCCGGCACGGAGCGGCGCATCCCCGCGCAGCTCGTCACCCTCGCCATGGGCTTCACCGGAACCGACCAGTCCAACGGTCTGGTCCAGCAGTTCGGCCTGGAGCTCGACGCACGGGGCAACGTCGCCCGCGACGAGAACTACGCGACCAACGTCGACGGCGTCTACGTCGCCGGTGACGCGGGCCGCGGCCAGTCGCTGATCGTCTGGGCGATCGCCGAGGGCCGCTCCGCCGCCCGCGGCGTGGACCGCTTCCTGACCGGGACCAGCGCCCTGCCGGCCCCGATCCGCCCGACGGACCGGTCCCTGCTGGTCTGAGCACCACCCGGGTTCCCCCTGGGCCACGCGGCCCGGGGGAGCCCCCTTGATACGTCCCGTACAACGGCGTACGGAACTGAACGCGGCGCCCGCCTGTCCCCGACCGGACTCAGTGGGCGCCGTGGCGCGTCCGGGGCCGTTTCCTCCGGAAGGCTTTCTCCGGAGGGCCCGGTCACCTCGGGATGACCTCAGCCGCCCAGTTGGACAGCGCCGCCCGTCAGCTCCGTGGTCTTCACCGCCACCGCCACCGCGAACAGGACCACCAGCACCACCCCGCCGCCGAGCTGCACCGGCCAGGTCCGCAGCTTCGCCGGCGCGTAGGCGAGCCCGTACGTCACCAGCGCCCCGGTCAGCAGCCCGCCCAGGTGCCCCTGCCACGAGGTGAACAGGGCCGAGAGCACCATCCACAGCAGGAACCCGGCCATGAACCGGTTGACCGCCGCCATGTCCCGGCCGAGCCGCCGGTTGATCACCCAGAACGCGGCGGCAAGACCGAAGACCGCACCCGAGGCACCCACGGTGGACGTGTCCGGCGCCAGCAGGTACACCACGACCGAGCCACCCACCGCCGACAGCAGGTACAGCGCCAGATAGCGGGCCCGGCCGAGCTGCCCCTCCACCACCCGGCCGATGTTCCACAGCGCGAACATGTTGAACAGCAGGTGCATCACCCCGAACGAGGCGTCCGGCGGCAGATGCAGGAAGGCCCCCGTCACCAGCCGGTACCACTCGCCGTCCGCGACGCCCGTCAGCTCGTACCCGGCGAACGTCTCACCCCGGTAGTAGTACCGCTCCCCGTCCGGACCGGTCAGCGCGGCGCCGAGCACCGCGAACCGGTCGACGATCTCGGGCCGCACCACCTCGCCGAGGTAGGCCAGGATGTTCAGCGCCATCAGGACGTACGTCACCACGGGCGCCGTCGCCCCGGCCACCGCGCCGCCGAACACGGTCCGGGCCCGCCGCACCGAGCGCCGCCCCTCCTGCACGCACTCCGCGCAGTGGTAGCCGACCGAGGCCTCGTGCATACAGTCCGGGCAGATGGTGCGCTCGCAGCGGGTGCAGCGGACATACGTCTCGTACGACGGATGGCGGTAACACGTGGTGGCGGCGGCCTCCATGACCGGCTCCTTCACTGGGAGTGCGCTGCGGGGCCGGTGTGGGCGGCGGCGATCAAGATAGCGAACCGGTACGGGCACCTCCGGAGCCGGGGGCACCGCTGTGGCCTAGGCTCTAGGTCCGCACAGCACGGACCGCACGAACGGACCGCACGAACGGACCGCACAAGGGGGGCGCCATGCACGGCGTGAACACGGCGGCCGCCACCGGCCCGGCCATCAGCCTGGAGAAGGTACGGGAGACGGCTCCCGGCCTCGTCAGCCTCTACAAGAGCGCCGGCGTCTCGCTGGAGAAGCACGGACTGAACGGCCGGCGCGCGGCCGTCTACCTGGTGCTCGACCACTCCGGCTCCATGCGGGACTACTACAAGGACGGCAGCGTCCAGGCGCTGGCCGACCGGGTCCTGGGGCTCTCGGCCAACCTCGACGACGACGGCCGGGTCCCCGTCGTCTTCTTCTCCACGGACATCGACGCGGTCACCGACATCGCCCTCGACAACCACCACGGCCGGATCGACGCGATCGTGGCGGGCCTCGGGCACATGGGGAAGACCAGCTACCACCTGGCGATGGACGCGGTCATCGACCACTACCTCGACAGCGGCTCCACCGCGCCCGCACTCGTCGTCTTCCAGACGGACGGCGGACCGATCAGCAAGCCCGCCGCCGAACGCTACCTCTGCAAGGCCGCGAAGCTGCCGCTGTTCTGGCAGTTCGTCGGGTTCGGCGACACCCGCAGCAGCCAGTTCGACTTCCTGCGCAAGCTCGACGAGCTGGCCGTCCCCGCCAAACGGGTCGTGGACAACGCCGGGTACTTCCACGCCGGGCTCGACCCCCGGAAGGTGCCGGAAACCGAGCTGTACGACCGGCTGGTCGCGGAGTTCCCGTCCTGGCTGGCCGCCGCCGAGGCCCAGGGGATCGTGCGATGAGTACGCGGATCCTGCGCGCCGCCGACCGTACGCCCGTCCCCTGGAAGAACGGCGGCGGCCTCACCCGCGAGGTCGCCACCGGGCCCGGGGGAGCCGACGGGTTCGACTGGCGGGTGAGCCTCGCGGACGTCACCGCCGACGGGCCGTTCTCGCTCTTCCCGGGCATCGACCGCACCCTGACCGTCGTCGAGGGCGCGGGCATGGACCTCGTCGTCGGCGGCGAGCACCACATCGTCGACGAGCCGCTGTGGCCGCACGACTTCGCAGGCGACCGCCCGACCGACGGCTTCCTGCTGTCCGGTCCCGTCGTCAACCTGAACGTCATGTACCGCAGGGGGCGTACGCGGGCGGAGACCGCCGTCGTCTGCGGCACCGTACGGCTGATGGCGCCTCCGGGCGCCGCGGTGCTGGCGCTCTCCCTCGACGACGGGGCCGTGCTCGACGGGACGGACATCCTGCTCGACCGGTACGACGCGGTGCTCGCCGAGGGCGGTTCGCCCGGGGTACTGCGGACCATGGGCCAGGCGGTCGTCATCACGTTCTCGGACGTGTGAGCGGCCGGAGACGGGTGGCGATACCGGACAGAAGATGTCGGGTATCGGGTGTTCGATGGCACCCATGACGTCTTCCGCACCCCTCTCCTGGAGTGGCTTCGCCGCCGCCGAGCCCGTCTTCGCCGACACCGTCCGCCGCCGCTTCCAGCTCTACAAGCACCACGTCCTCGCCACTCTCCGCGCGGACGGCTCGCCCCGCGCCACCGGCCTGGAGGCCGACTTCCGCTTCGGCGAGCTGCTGCTCGGCATGATGCCGGACTCCCGCAAGGCCCTGGACCTGCGCCGCGACCCGCGCTTCGCCCTGCACGCCAACCCGGGGCCGGACGCCGAGATGAACGACGGCGATGTCCGCGTCAGCGGCCGGGCGGTGGAGGTCACCGACCCGGAGTTCCTGGCCCGCTTCGTCGAGGACGCCACCCCGCCGGAGCCCTTCCACCTCTTCCGGGCCGAGCTGACGGAGGCGGTCCGGATCGGGCTGGACGGTGACTTCCTGATCGTCCAGTCCTGGCGGCCCGGGCAGCCGCTGCGGACCGCACGCCGGAAGTGACACGGCCGCGTACCTGAGGGGTCTCTCCCCGCAGCCCCGCAGCCGCGCAGCCGCGTACCTGAGGCTTTCACCCCTCCAGCACCCGCGCCCGGCACACCGACGGCGTCCCCCACGCGTCCCGCAGCGGCCGGGCCCGGCGCAGCCACCACGCCAGGTCCAGCTCCTCCGTGTACCCCACCGCGCCGTGCAGGTGCAGCGCGGTGCGGGCCGCCGCGTACCCGGCCTCACCCGCCGCCACCTTCGCCGCCGCGACCGCCGCCCCGGCCCCGGGCGACCCCTCGGCCAGCTCCACCGCCGCCCCGTACAGCAGCGGGCGGGCGAACTCCAGGCCGAGCAGGGTGTCCGCGAGGCGGTGTTTGACGGCCTGGAAGGAGCCGACGGGCACACCGAACTGGGTGCGCTGCTTCACGTGCGCCACGGTCGCCCGCAGCAGCGCCTCCCCGCAGCCCAGCGCCTGGGCCGCCGTCGCGAAGGTGGCCCAGGTGCCCGCCGCCCGGGCCGCCTCGCGCACCCGTGGACCGGCGGCCACCACCTCGCCGCCCGCCGCCGGACGGAACAGCCGCCGCGCCGGGTCCATGGAGGGCACCGGCTCTCCGGGGCCCCGCGTCAGCCGCAGCTCGTCCCCGGCCACCGTGAACACCGCGTCCGCCACATCCGCGTCCAGCGCGTACGGCCCGTACCCCTCCAGGGCCAGCGACACCACCGCCGTACCGGACACGACCCCCGGCAACCACTCCTTGGCCACCGGCCCGCCCACCGCCCCCAGCAGCACCCCCGCCGCCACGCTCTCACCCACCGGACCCGGCACCCCGTGGCGGCCCAGCTCCCCGCACGCCACGGCCGTCTCCACCGGGAGCGGGCCGACACCCCCGTACGCCTCCGGGACCGCCAGCGCGAACACCCCCGCGTCCGCGAGCCGCCGCCACAGGGCCAGCCCCGGCGCGTGGTCCCCGGCGGCCCACCCCCGTACGGTCGCAGGTGTGTCCGCCGCCGTCAGCAGCGCGTCCAGCGAGCGGGCGAACTCCCGCTGCTCGTCGTCCAGGAGGAAACGCATCAGCGCCGTCCCTTCGGCAGGCCCAGCAGCCGCTCGGCGATGATGTCGCGCTGGATCTCGTTCGTCCCCGCGTAGAGGGGTCCCGCCAGCGCGAAGACGTACCCCTCGGCCCACGGGCCGTCCGCCGCCTCCGCGTCCGGGCCGAGCAGGTCGAGCGCGGTCTCGTGCAGCGCGATGTCGTACTCCGACCAGAACACCTTGTTCAGGCTGGACTCCGCCCCGAGCGCCGCCCCCGCCGCGAACCGGGACGCCGAGGCGGCCGTGAACAGGCGGTAGGCCCGCGCCCCGATCACCGCGTCCGCCACCCGGTCCCGTACGGCGCTGTCCTCCGGGTCGCCCGCCTCCCGCCACAACTCCGTCAGCCGGTCGGCGGCGGCCAGGAAGCGGCCGGGGGAGCGGAGGGTGAGGCCGCGCTCGTTGCCGGTGGCCGCCATCGCGATGCGCCAGCCCTGGCCGGGCTCCCCGATGACGTCCTCGTCCGGTACGAAGACCTCGTCCAGGAAGATCTCGGCGAACGCGGGCTTCCCGTCCAGCCGTCCGATGGGACGCACCGTGACCCCGGGGTCCCGCAGCCCGAACATCAGGTACGTGAGCCCCTGGTGCGGCTTCCCGGCCCCCGGGTCCGTACGGAAGATCCCGAACGCCCGGTCCGCGAACGCCGCCCGCGACGACCACGTCTTCTGCCCCGACAGCAGCCAGCCGCCCGCCGTCCGCACCGCCCGCGACCGCAGCGCCGCCAGGTCGGAGCCGGCCTCCGGCTCCGACCAGGCCTGCGCCCAGATCACCTGGCCGCCCGCCATCGGGGGCAGCACCCGGGCCCGCTGCTCGGCGGTGCCGTGGTCGAAGAGGGTCGGGGCGAGGAGGCTGATCCCGTTCTGGGAGACCCGGCCCGGCGCGCCCGCCGCCCAGTACTCCTCCTCGAACGCCAGCCACCCGAAGAGGTCCGCGCCCCGGCCCCCGTACTCCTTCGGCCAGGAGACCGCCGACCACCCGCCCGCGTACAGCTCCGCCTCCCACTCCCGGTGTGCGGCGAACCCCTCCGCCGTCTCCAGGGAGGGGAGCGGCCGGGCGGGCACATGGGCGCGCAGCCACTCCCTCGCCTCGGCCCGCAGCGCCTCGGTCTCCGCCGTCTGCGCCAGATCCATGGGGCCTGCCTTCCGTGAGGCCGTTCCCTAACAAGTGTTTGGTAGGTTAACGTACGGCTCACGCACCGTCGAGGAGTGGGGGGATGGGCCGATGAGCGCACCGGACTACCTGCCGGGCCACGGACTGCTGACCGGCCGTACCGCCGTCGTCACCGCCGCCGCCGGAGCCGGGATCGGCGGCGCCACCGCCCGCCGCCTCCTGGAGGAGGGGGCACGTGTCGTCATCGGCGACGCCCACGCCCGCAGGCTCAAGGAGAGCGCCCACGCCCTCGCCGAGGAGTTCGGCCCCGACCGTGTCACCGCCCTGACCTGCGACGTCACCGACGAGGACCAGGTGGCGGCCCTCTTCGCCCACGCCGAGCACACCCACGGCGGCCTGGACATCGTCGTCAACAACGCGGGCCTCGGCGGCACCGCCGAACTCACCGAGATGACCGACGACCAGTGGACGACGATCCTCGATGTCACCCTGAACGGCACCTTCCGCTGCACCCGCGCCGCCCTGCGCTCCCTCAAGGCCGCCGGAACCGGAGGCGTGATCGTCAACAACGCCTCCGTCGTCGGCTGGCGCGCCCAGCGCGGCCAGGCCCACTACGCCGCCGCCAAGGCCGGCGTCATGGCCCTCACCCGCTGCGCCGCGCTCGAAGCCGCCGACTACGGCGTACGCGTCAACGCCGTCGCCCCCAGCCTCGCCATGCACCCGCACCTGGCCAAGGTCACCTCCGCCGAGCTGCTCGCCGAGCTGACGGAGAAGGAGGCCTTCGGCCGGTACGCCGAGCCCTGGGAGATCGCCAACGTGATCGTCTTCCTCGCCAGCGGTTACTCCTCGTACATGACCGGCGAGGTCGTCGCCGTCAGCAGCCAGCATGCGTGAACGCGGTGGTGGCGGGCGGACAATGGACCGGTGCCTACCAAGAAGAAGCCCCAGGTGACCCCCACCCCCGAACGGCGCCGCGAACTCCTCGCCACCGCCGCCGAGGTCTTCGCCGCCCAGGGATACAACGCCACCACCGTCCGCCGCATCGCGGACGAGGCGGGGATGCTCGCCGGCAGCCTCTACTACCACTTCGATTCCAAGGAATCGATGATCGACGAGATCCTCTCCACCTTCCTCGACGAGCTCTGGCAGGGGTACGACGCGGTCCTGGCGGCCGGACTCGGCCCCCGCGAGACCATCGAGGCACTGGTCACCGAGTCCTTCCGGGAGATCGACCGGCACCGCCCCGCCGTCGCGATCTACCAGAAGGAGTCCCGGCACCTCGCCACCCAGCCCCGCTTCGCCTACCTCACCGACTCGCAGACGAGGTTCGAGAAGGCCTGGCTCTCCACCCTGGAGCGCGGCGTCGCCGAAGGCGCCTTCCGCGACGACCTGGACATCCGCCTCACCTACCGCTTCGTCCGCGACACCGTCTGGGTCGCCGCCTCCTGGTACCGGCCCGGCGGACACCACAGCCCCGAGGAGATCGCCCGCCAGTACCTCTCGATGGTGCTGGACGGGATCGCCCTGCGCACCTAGCCACCTCTTGCAGTCCCTCTCGATGACCGAGGAGCAGCAGCCATGACCGAGGCCTACATCGTCGAAGCGGTACGGACACCCGTCGGACGGCGCAAGGGAGGCCTCGGGGCCGTCCACCCCGCTGATCTCGGCGCGCACGTGCTGCGCGAGCTCGTCGCCCGCTCCGGCGTCGACCCGGCGGCCGTGGAGGACGTCGTCTTCGGCTGCCTGGACACCGTAGGACCGCAGGCCGGCGACATCGCCCGCACGTCCTGGCTGGCCGCCGGGCTGCCCGAGGAGGTGCCGGGCGTCACCGTCGACCGGCAGTGCGGCTCCTCCCAGCAGGCCCTCCACTTCGCGGCCCAGGGCGTCCTCTCCGGCACCCAGGACCTCGTCGTCGCGGGCGGCACCCAGAACATGACCCAGATCCCCATCGCCTTCGCCTCCCGCCAGGCCGCCGAACCTCTCGGCCTCACCGAGGGCCCGTACGCGGGCAGCGAGGGCTGGCGCGCCCGCTACGGCGACGCGCCGGTCAACCAGTTCCACGGCGCCCAGCTCATCGCCGAGAAGTGGGACATCAGCCGCCAGGACATGGAGGAGTTCGCCCTCACCTCCCACCGCCGCGCCGTCCGCGCCATCGACGAGGGCCGCTTCGCCCGCGAGACCGTGGCGTACGGGGACGTCACCGAGGACGAGGGGCCGCGCCGCGACACCACCCTGGCCAAGATGGCCGCCCTCAGCCCCGTCCTGCCCGGTGGCACGATCACCGCCGCCTGCTCCTCGCAGGTCTCCGACGGGGCCGCCGCCCTGCTCATCGCCTCCGAGCGGGCCGTCGCCGAACACGGCCTGACCCCGCGCGCCCGGATCCACCACCTCTCCGTACGGGGCGAGGACCCGATCCGCATGCTCTCCGCACCGATCCCGGCCACCGCGTACGCCCTGAAGAAGACCGGCCTCACCATCGACGCCATCGACCTCGTCGAGATCAACGAGGCCTTCGCGCCGGTCGTCCTCGCCTGGCTGAAGGAGACCGGCGCCGACCCCGAGCGCGTCAACGTCAACGGCGGGGCGATCGCACTCGGCCACCCGCTCGGCGCGACCGGCGCCAAGCTGATGACCACCCTCCTGCACGAACTGGAACGCACCGGGGGCCGCTACGGGCTCCAGACCATGTGCGAGGGCGGCGGACAGGCCAACGTCACCATCGTGGAGCGCCTCTGAGCCGTGCGCGGCGCGCCTCAGGGCGTATCCGGGCGGGTCCGGCGGATCGTGGCCCACCCGGGCGACACCGGCCGTACCCCTTCTGGTCAGCCAGGTTTTCCCTCGCGTGGTGTGGTGGGTCACGCCGCGCGAGGAGAGGACGTGCTACGGTGTCTCCGTTGCAGTTTTGGTACCCATGAACTTTATGTGCGCCTGACGGGAATGCTTCCTCAGGCGCTTTATTGTTTTCCGGCTTTCTCCGGGTGGGGCTCAATGCGGCGACTTGGAATCCGTAAAGTGCGGATTCTCGGCACTGCACCTGTTTTAGGAGAATGACATGGCTACTGGAACCGTGAAGTGGTTCAACTCGGAAAAGGGCTTCGGCTTCATCGAGCAGGACGGCGGCGGCGCCGACGTCTTCGCCCACTACTCCAACATCGCCACCTCGGGCTTCCGTGAGCTCCAGGAGGGCCAGAAGGTCTCCTTCGACGTCACGCAGGGCCAGAAGGGCCCGCAGGCGGAGAACATCGTCCCGGCCTAATTGCCGCGACGCGTACCTCGCTGACCGGGGCCCGCACCGTGAAGGTGCGGGCCCCGGTTTGTGCTGTCCGAGCTTTTGGGCTTCTCCGAGCAACAACCCGTGTCGTGCGCGCATCCTGGGGGCGCACGACAAGCGGTCGGACAAGCACATCGGCAGTGATCCGAATCCGTAGTTGCCCAGGAATCCCCCAGGAGGGCAATTCCGTATGACCCGCTTCGAACGCCAGGACCGCACCCCCCGCTCCCGCCCGGCCCGTGGCCGCGGCCAGGGCGCGACCGCTCAGGGAGCGTCCAACCCCCGTGGCGGCTCCGCCGCCCGCTCCAAGGCCCCGGCCCGCCGCCGCGCCACCCCGCCGCAGGGCGAGTTCGCCCTGCCGGAGACGGTGACCCCCGCACTGCCCTCCGTCGAGGCCTTCGCGGACCTCGACATGCCCGCCGCGCTGCTGAAGACCCTCGCCGCGCAGGGCGTCACCGAGCCCTTCCCGATCCAGGGCGCCACCCTGCCGAACTCGCTGGCCGGCCGGGACATCCTCGGCCGTGGCCGCACCGGCTCCGGCAAGACCCTCGCCTTCGGCCTCGCCCTGCTCGCCCGCACCGCCGGACGCCGCAGCGAGCCGCGCGCCCCGCTCGCCATGGTCCTCGTCCCCACCCGGGAGCTGGCCCAGCAGGTCACCGACGCGCTGACCCCGTACGCCACCGCCGTGAACCTGCGGATGGCCACCGTCGTCGGCGGCATGTCGATCACCAAGCAGTCCGCCACCCTGCGGCGCGGCGCCGAAGTGCTCGTCGCCACCCCGGGCCGGCTGAAGGACCTCATCGAGCGCGGCGACTGCCGGCTGGACGAGGTCGCCATCACCGTCCTCGACGAGGCCGACCAGATGGCCGACATGGGCTTCATGCCGCAGGTCGTCGCCCTGCTCAAGCAGGTCGAGGCGGACGGGCAGCGGATGCTGTTCTCCGCGACCCTCGACAAGAACATCGACCGCCTCGTCAAGATGTTCCTCACCGACCCGGTCGTCCACTCCGTCGACCCGTCCGCCGGTGCGGTCACCACGATGGAGCACCACGTGCTTCACGTGATGGACGAGACGGACAAGAAGGCCGTCGCCACGAAGATCGCCGCCCGGGACGGCCGCGTGATCATGTTCGTCGACACCAAGCGTGCCGCCGACCGCTTCGCCAAGCGGCTGCTGGCCAGCGGTGTACGGGCGGCCGCCCTGCACGGCGGGCGCTCCCAGCCGCAGCGCAACCGGACCCTGGACCAGTTCAAGAACGGCCAGGTCACCGCGCTCGTCGCGACGAACGTGGCGGCCCGTGGCATCCACGTCGACGACCTCGACCTCGTCGTCAACGTGGACCCGCCGACCGACCACAAGGACTACCTCCACCGGGGCGGCCGCACCGCCCGCGCCGGGGAGTCCGGCAGCGTCGTCACGCTGGTGCTGCCCGAGGAGAAGCGGGAGATGACCCGCCTGATGCAGGACGCGGGCATCGCGCCGCGCACCACGCGGGTGACCTCCAGCGACGAGGAGCTGTCCCGGATCACGGGGGCGCGTGAGCCGTCGGGCGTCGCGATCGTGATCGAGGTCCCGCAGCCGACCCCGCCGAAGCAGCGGACGCGGTCGGGCGGTTCGGGCGCCGGATCGGCCGGCTCAGGCGGGGGCACGGTGCGCTCCGGGAGCCGGGGGCGGGGACGCCGGGGGTCCGGTTCCGGGGCGGGTGCGGGTGGCGCCGGTGGCGGTGCCCAGGGTGGTGGCGCGGGCCGTTCCGGCGGCGCGGCGCGTTCCGCCGCTCCCGCGCGGCGGCGCCGGGCCGCATAAGGGCGGCCGATCCCAGCCCGTCCGGCGATTGAGGACCGGGGTCCGGGGCAGAGCCCCGAAAGGGCCCCGGTCCTCAATCGCCGGTCTCCCTGGGTGTCCTCAAGCGCCGGACGGGCTGGAGACGGTGCCCAGGCCCGCCAGCGCCTCCTCCGCCTCCGCCATGATCCGCGCCACCAGCACCCCCACGCTCGGCAGGTCCTCGATCAGGGCCGCCACCTGGCCCGACGCCATGACGCCCACATCCGTGCGGCCCTCCACCATGGCCGCCCTCAGCAGCATCGGCGTGTTCGCCGTCAGCAGCACCTGGCCCCAGGTCAGCTCCTTGCCGTGCCGCAGAGCAAGTCCGTCCCGCACCATCCCGGGCCAGGTCAGCCCGGAGATCCGGCGGAAGCCGGCAGCCTGCCGCACCGCGCGGTACAGCGAACGCACCCGCCCCGCCCCCTCCAGCTCCGCCACCATCTTCGTACGGAGCATCCGGTGCGGGAGCCCGTCCACGGCCCTCGTCAGGGTGATGTCCTTCACCCCGGCCGCCAGATACCGCGCCTTCACCGCGTCCGGCACCGTCGAGTCCGAGGTCAGCAGGAACCGGGTCCCCATCGCCACGCCCGCCGCCCCGTACGCCAGCGCCGCCACCAGCCCCCGCCCGTCGTGGAAGCCGCCCGCCGCGATCACCGGGATGTCCACCGCGTCGACCACCTGGGGCAGCAGCACCGTCGTCGCCACGTCCCCCGTGTGCCCGCCGCCCTCGCCGCCCTGCACGATCACCGCGTCCGCGCCCCACGCCGCGACCTTCTCCGCATGCCGCCGGGCCCCCACCGACGGGACGACCACCACGCCCGCGTCCTTCAGCTCCGCGATGAGCTCCTTCGACGGGGCGAGCGCGAACGACGCCACCCGGACGCCCTCCTCGACGATGATCCGCACCCGCTCCCGCGCGTCCCCGGCGTCCGCCCGCAGGTTCACCCCGAACGGGGCGTCCGTCCGCGACCGCACCTCCCTTACGGCGGACCGCAGTTGGTCCGGCGTCATCGTCGCGGAGGCCAGGATCCCGAGCGCCCCGGCCCGCGCGGTCGCCGTGACCAGGCGGGGACCGGAGACCCACCCCATCCCCGTCTGCACGATCGGGTACCGCACCCCCATGAGCTCCGTGAGCGCCGTGCGCATCAGCCCCGCACCTCGCGGTTCCGGGTGCCCGCCGGGTCGATGACCTCGCGGATCAGGGCGAGTTCGGCGGCGGTGGGGTCGCGGGTGTACGGGACGTCGGCGGGGACGGTCAGGGGGAAGCCCGTCGCCTCCTGGACCCTCTCCACCGTGACGCCCGGGTGGACCGAGGCCAGCCGCATCGAACGGTCCGGGGTCGCGAAGTCGAAGACCCCCAGATCGCTGACGACTCGGGGGATGCGGTGGAAGCGGGTGGCGGGAGGGCCCGCCGCCTCGGCCCGGTCGTAGCCGACCCCGCAGACCATGTCGACCCGCTCCACGAAGACCCGGGGGGAGTGCCGGGGGATCCAGTAACTCACCGGGTTGTTGAGGGTGTTGACCGGTGCTCCGCGCACTCCCAGGAGCTGGCGGGCCGGCTGCGCCCAGTCGCCGATGCAGGAGATGTTCTGGTTGCCGAACCGGTCGATCTGGCTCGCGCCCATCATCACGTGCCGCCGCCCTCCGGTCACCAGGGTGAGGTGCTTGCGGTAGGGGAGCCAGCCCTCCGCCTCACCGTCCGGGCCGACGATCGTCGCCTCCCCGTCCGTGAGCAGCAGTTCGGGGGCGAACGTCAGCCGCGCCAGCCGCGCGCCGACCGACGGGACCGCGCCCATCGGGCTGGCCAGCACCTCGCCGTCGCCGCGCCAGGCCTCCGCGCAGGCGATCACGCAGTACTCGGCACGGGTCGCGGCAACCGTATCCGGTGGGTTCATCTCTGCTCCTCGTGCCAGGTGCGGACCGCCTGTCGGTAGCCCTTCTCGTCGCCGTCCGGGGGCAGGAAGCGCGCGCTGAACTCAGCCCAGGCCACCGGGTCCGCCGCCGCTGCCGCGTACGCCTTCTGGAACGGCTCGTCGCGCGGACGGTCGGGCACGCAGGAGGTGAAGTGCGCGCCGCCCGGCGTCTCCACGACCCCCGTGACGGAGTGCCGCTGAATGAGGAGTGTCTGCGGAGCCGCGCCCCGCCCTCCCACCAACTCCGCCGTCTCCACCAGGCGTTCGCAGGAGACGTACGCCGTGTCCGCCGCCTCGCAGAACAGGTCGTCGAAGTACGGATCGGGGCCCAGGTACTGCCCGTTGCCCAGCCGGTCCGCCCGGTTCATGTGGACCAGCGCCGCGTCCATCCGCAGGGCCGGTACCGCGACGAACTCCTCGCCGTCCTCGTACGGTGAAGTCACCGTGCGCAGCTCGGGGTTGACCCGCATCACATCCGAGCCGAGCCCTGCCCGCACCGGCAGGAACGGCAGCCGGTTGGCGGCCGCGTGCAGCCCCCACATGAACATCGCCTCGTCGATCTCCGTCAGCGCGAACGCCCCGCGCTGCCGGGCCGCCCGGTAGTGCGGCTCCAGCGGGATCGAGTCGAGCGTCACGAACGCCGTGACCAGGCGGGAGATCCGGCCGGCGGCGGCGAGCAGCCCGACGTCCGGGCCCCCGTAGGAGATCACCGTCAGATCGGTGACGGGGGAGCGGAGCAACGCCCGTACCAGGGCCATGGGTTTGCGGCGCGACCCCCAGCCGCCGATACCGATCGTCATGCCGCTGCGGAGCCGGGCGGCCACCTCGTCGGGCGTCATCGTCTTGTCGCGCGCGGCGGACACCGTAGTCATCGGTCAGGCCTCCTTGCCGAAGGTGGAGCGGTCCCGGTCGGCACTCACGTCTCAGGCCTCCTTGCCGAAGGTGTCACGGACCCGGCCGGCCGTCCCCGCCAGGCTCGCCTCGAAGGTGAATCCCTGC
Source organism: Streptomyces cyaneofuscatus (assembly GCF_042718795.1). Classification (GTDB taxonomy): domain Bacteria; phylum Actinomycetota; class Actinomycetes; order Streptomycetales; family Streptomycetaceae; genus Streptomyces; species Streptomyces cyaneofuscatus_A. The sequence goes on along the minus strand of NZ_JBHXOX010000024.1, from coordinate 102,338 downwards.
TCGAAGCGGTAGCTGCGCCGTACGTCGACGGGGTCGATGCCGTTGAGCGCGGCCTTGGCCAGCCGCAGCAGGTGCCCGTCCTTGCGGGCGATCTCCGACGCCAACTCCAGTGCCGAGCGAGGTAGTTCGGAAGTCGGGACGACCCGCCAGACCGAGCCGTGGGCCAGCAGTTCGGCCGCGGTCACGGTGCGCGCGGTGAAGTACAGCGTTCGCATCAGGTGCTGCGGGACCAGCCGGGCCAGATGGGTCGCGGCCCCGAGCGCGCCCCGGTCCAGCTCCGGCAGCCCGAAGACGGCGTCCTCGCTCGCCACGATCGCGTCCGCGTTCCCGACGAGGCCGATCCCGCCCCCGAGGCAGAACCCCCGCACCGCCGCGACGACCGGGACCTCGCACGCGTACACGGCCTCGAACGCCTCCGCGCAGCCCCGGTTGACGGCGATCAGAGCCGCGTTGCCGGGGTCCTGCTGCAACTCCTTGATGTCCACACCGGCGTTGAAGCCGCGCCCGGCGGCGGCCAGGACCACGCACCGTACCTCCGGGTCGCGGCCCGCCGACCGGACGGCGTCGGCCAGCTCGTACCAGCCCCGCACAGGAAGGGCGTTGACGGGCGGATGGTCGACGGTGATGACGCAGACGCCCTCGGCGTCGGCCGGATACGCGGTGGAGACAGTCATCGGGGGATCAGCTACCTTTCCACCAAACATTTGTTAGGTGGTGGACGGTAGCAGTCAGGCCCCCGCCCGCCAACCAGGCCCACGCGAACGGGAGATGCGATGACCCCACCCCCCACCGGACCACTCTGCACGGGCCGGGTCGTCGCCGTCACCGGCGCCGGGCGCGGCCTCGGCCGGGCCCACGCGCTCGCCTTCGCCGCCGAAGGCGCCCGGGTCGTCGTCAACGATCTCGGCGTCGGCCCCGGCGGCGACGGCGGCTCGGGCGGGCCCGCCCGCCGGGTCGTCGAGGAGATCGCGGCCCAGGGAGGCGAGGCGGTCGTCCACGACGGCGACATCGCCACCACCGAGGGCGCCGCCTCCCTGGTCACCACCGCCCTGGACGCCTTCGGCCGCCTGGACACCCTGGTCAACAACGCGGGCTTCCTGCGCGACCGGATGCTCGTCAACCTGGACGAGGACGACTGGGACGCGGTGATGCGCGTCCACCTCAAGGGCCACTTCCTGCCCCTGAAGCACGCCGCCGCCCACTGGCGCGGCGAAGCCAAGGCGGGCCGGACGCCCGTCGCCCGGGTGATCAACACCAGCTCCGGCGCCGGGCTCCTCGGCAGCGTCGGCCAGGGCAACTACGCGGCCGCCAAGGCCGGAATCGTCGCCCTCACCCTGGTCGCGGCCGCCGAACTGGGCCGGTACGGCGTCCACGTCAACGCCCTCGCCCCGGCCGCCCGGACGCGGATGACCGAGCAGACCTTCGCCGCGACGATGGCGGCGCCGGGGGAGGGGCAGTTCGACGCGATGGCCCCCGAGAACGTCTCCCCCCTCGTCGTCTGGCTCGGTTCCGCGGCGAGCGACGGGGTGACCGGCCGCGTCTTCGAGGCCGAGGCGGGCCGCATCACCGTCATGGAGGGCTGGCGCCCCGGCCCCACCGACGACCGGGGCGCCCGCAGGTCCCCGGCCGATGCGGGGGAGACCGTGCGCCGGCTGCTGGCGGACGCGGAGGTTCCGCGGCGCGTGTACGGGGCGTCGTAGGCGGCCCCGTAGGACACGCGGCTCCCACGGTGCGGCGCCGAAACTCGCTTGCGCCGGCGTCCGCGCACCCGGTATCCAGCACAGGACACCGAGGAGCGCACCATGACACGGCACGGCCCCCTGGACGAGTTCTGCTGGATGGACCTCAAGACCCGGGACCCCTCCGGCACCGCGGCCTTCTTCTCCGCCGTGCTGGGCTGGGACTTCGCCGTGGACGAGCAGGACTGGCGCAAGGCCGTCAAAATCTCCGCCGGGGACCACCGCATCGGCGGCCTGAGCGACCTCGCGCAGCCCGTCCACCCGCCGGGGCTGCCCGCTCATATCGCCTCCTACCTGGCGGTCGACGACGTGGACCGCCGTACGGCCGTGGCGGCGGAGAACGGGGCACAGGTCCTCGTACCGCCCTTCGACGCGGGGGACCAGGGCCGGATCGCCACCCTCATCGACCCGGTGGGCGCGGTCGTCTCCCTCTGGCGGCCGCAGGGATTCGCGGGGTGGCCGGTGTCACCCCCGGACGGGACCGGGGCCGTACCCCATCACGCGGTCCTGGCCTGCGAAGACCCCGAACGGGCCCGGCACTTCTACACCCGGATGACGACCGGCGCCCCGCCCGCCCGGGCCGTGTTCGTCGAAGCCGCCACCACCTCCGCGCCGCAGTGGGAACTGTCCCTCGCCGTGGACGACCTCGACGGTGTCGCCACCCGGGCCCGTGCGCACGGCGGGGAACTCGTCACCGCCTCCGAAGGTTCGGCGCGGCTGTCGAGCCCGGAAGGCCTGACCTTCCGCATCCAGGGGCCGGAGACCTCCCCGGTCTTCCTGGAGACCGACCGGCTCGTGCTGCGCCCGTTCACGGCGGCCGACGCCCCCGCCCTGCTCGCCCTCGACAACGACCCCGAGGTCATGCGGTACATCAACGGCGGCCGGCCCACCACCCCCGCCGCCATCCGGGAGCGCACCCTGCCGCGGCTCCTCCACGACCACCCGTGCACGGGGACCCGTGGCTTCTGGGCCGCCGAGGAGAAGGCCACCGGCACCTTCCTCGGCTGGTTCGAACTCCGGCCCGTCGACGACCAGGACCGCACCGTCGTCGAACTCGGCTACCGGCTCAACCGGGCCGCCTGGGGCCGGGGTTACGCCACCGAGGGCGCCAGGGCCCTCGTACGCAAAGGGTTCACCGACCTCGGGGCCGAGCGCGTGACCGCCAACACCATGGCCGTCAACGCCGGGTCGGGGCGGGTGATGGAGAAGGCGGGGCTGACCTTCCTCCGCGCCTACACCGAGGACTGGCCGGACGCCATCGAGGGCTCGGAGCACGGGGAGGTGGAGTACGCGCTGACGCGGGCGGAGTGGGAGGAGCGCCGGGCGTGAGTCCCCTGAGGTGTGCCGGGCGCAGTCTCCCGAGGTGCGCCGGGCGTGGTCCCCGAGGTGCGCCGAGCGCAGTCTCCTGAGGTGTGCCGGGCGCAGTCTCCCGAGGTGCGCCGGGCGTGGTCCCCCGAAGCTCGCCGTGCGTCCTCACCCGGGTGGAGCGGGAGGCGCACCCCCGCGCACAACCCGCTCCAGCAGCGCCGCGATCTCCGCGTGTCCCGTGTGCCGGTCCACCCCCGCCGCCGGCTCCCCGTCACGCAGCAGTTCCACGGCCACCGTCTCCTCGCCGTCGGCCACCTCCCGCCGGACCATCGCGTCGAGGCCGGTCCCGTACGCCTCCTCCAACTGCCGCAACAGCTCCTGCTCCAGGTCGAGACCGGCCAGCCGCCGGGCCTCCTCCAGTGCCACCCCGGCCGCCGCTTCCTGCCCCGGCGCCCCCGCCCCGTACTCCAGCAGCGCCCGCACCGTCCGCAGTGAGCCGCGCTGCGCCGCCAGGACCAGCATCGGCTCCCCCTGCGGGCCGGGCAGCAACGGGTCCGCGCCCCCGGCGAGCAGCGCCTCCACCGTCGCCGCGTGCCCCAGGCCCACCGCCCAGCGCAGCGCCGTGAACCCGAACTCCTCGCGCAGATCCGGCCGCGCCCCGGCGGACAGCAGCGCCTCCACCACCTCGGTGTGCCCGCCGCACGCCGCCCCGCACAGCGGCAGGTCGCCCGCCTCGGGCCCGCTCGCCCGGTCGGGATCGGCGCCCGCCGCGAGCAGCAGCCGTACCGTTCCGGGCAGGTCCTGGACCGCCGCCAGATAGAGCGCTGTCATGCCCTCCTCGTCGCTCGACTCGGCCTGCGCACCCGCGCGCAGCGCCCGTACGACAGCGTTCTCGTCCTCGTACAGCGCATCGAACAGGCGGGGTTCGTCCCTGATCGGCTCGTTCGTCATGCTTCGACCCTACGGTGGCCGAAATGATGCTCAGGTGTCGCACTCCAGTCGCGTACGACACAGCCCGCACCGCGCGACCACCCGGCCTCGCACCGGGAGCCGGATGCGCTGGTGGCAGGTGGGGCAGGGGAAGGAGACCCGCAGCCCCTCGCCCCCGGCCTCGAAGGCGTACGGAACACCCGGGTCCGCACCCGTGCCCGTTACCGTGCCGGGGTGGTCCTGGGCGTACCGCCGGTCCTTGGCGTAGCGGCGCCGTCCCGCCCAGCCGGCCGCCGTCAGCGGGGGCCGGCGCAGATCGTGCAGCGCCTGCGCCCGGCCCTTGGTGTACGCCGTGTACGCCTGCGGGCTGGTGAACCACGGCGAGGGGTCCTCGTCGAACGCCAGCGCCCGCTTGGCCAGCACGTATCCGAACTCCTCCGGCGTCAGATAGCCCAGCTTCTGCCGGGACGTGGCGTCCTCCCGGAAGGCGTCCAGCAGCAGCCAGCCCGCGCCGAGATAGGCGGTCACCGTGTCCGTGAGGATCTCGTTGTCCCGCGTCCCGGGGAACTCCAGGTCCAGCCGGTGCAGCAGGACATGGGTGATCTCATGGGCGAGCGCCGCGCCGATGTCCCTGCGGTGGGTGCGGAACCGGTCGTTCAGCTCGATGAAGTACTCGGGCCCCGCGGTCAGTTCCACGCTCGCCGCGTGCTCCATCGTGCGGAAGCCGACGATCATGCGGGCGTCGGGCAGGTGGAGGTGCTGGACCAGGGCCCGGGCCACCCGCTGGGCGCCGAGATGGAGGTCGTCGGCGTCGGAGAAGGCGGCGTCGGCGGGGGCGAGGCTGGTGCCGTAGGCGTGGACGCCGTCCGGGGAGAGCCGCCGGTACAGCGCGGTGATCGCGGACCGGACCGTGTCCAGATGCGGAAAGCCGTGGACGACCGGTGCGCCCGGACTGCCGTTGCTCACGTCCGTACCCCCATCCGCTCCGGCCGGGGACCCCCGCCCCCGGCCGGTCTCCACTGTAGGCCGGGGCGCCCGAGGGGAGCGGGAATCGCCGTGGCGAGCTTGGCCGAAAAGTACGCCTTGTGGCAGCGGTGAACGGCTCCCGATAATCGGATGGCCTTGACGGGTTCATGACCATGTCAGGAAGTCGTCCCGTCGTGGTTCCCACAGCGACCCCCCACGAAAGAAGGCAGTCCGTGAAGCAGCTCCTGCGTGCGCTGAAGAGATGTTCCGTCGTCGTCGCCACCGTCGCCATAGCGGTCGTCGGCCTCCAGCCCGTCACCGCCTCCGCCGCCCCCAACCCCATCGTCGGCGGAAGCCGCGCCGCCCAGGGCGAGTTCCCCTTCATGGTCCGGCTCTCCATGGGCTGCGGCGGCGCCCTCTACGCCAAGGACATCGTCCTCACCGCCGCCCACTGCGTGAACGGATCGGGCAACAACACCTCGATCACCGCCACCGCCGGCGTCGTCGACCTCCAGTCGTCCAGCGCCATCAAGGTCCGCTCCACCAAGGTCCTCCAGGCGCCCGGCTACAACGGCACCGGCAAGGACTGGGCGCTCATCAAGCTCGCCCAGCCCATCAACCTGCCCACCCTGAAGATCGCCACCACCACCGCCTACAACCAGGGCACCTTCACCGTCGCCGGCTGGGGAGCCAACCGCGAGGGCGGCAGCCAGCAGCGCTACCTGCTCAAGGCCGACGTCCCGTTCGTCTCCGACACCGCCTGCCGCTCCGCCTACGGCAGCTCGTTCGTCGCCGGTGAGGAAATCTGCGCCGGCTACCTCAGCACCGGAGGCGTCGACACCTGCCAGGGCGACTCCGGCGGCCCGATGTTCCGCCGGGACAACGCCGGAGCCTGGGTCCAGGTCGGGATCACCAGCTACGGCCAGGGCTGTGCCCGCCCCAACTACCCCGGCGTCTACACCGAGGTCTCGACCTTCGCCTCCGCCATCGCCTCCGCGGCCGCCGGACTCTGACACTCCCGACCGCCCGCACCCCCGCGGGTGATCACGGCTGAACCACCCCGGGGGTGCCCGACGCCACGGGTACCCCCTGAACCACTCCGGGGGTGCCCGACGCCACGGGTACCCCCGGACCGGACTCGGGAGCGCCGGTACGCCCCGGCGCCCCGGGCCCCGGCCACAGTCGGTACGCACCGGCGCCCCCGGACCCGCCTACGGAGTGCCCGACCGCACGGCCACCCCCGGACCCAGCTCCACCCACGCCTCGCCCGCGCCCTCCAGCTCCAGCACCCACACCTCGTTGACGCCCTCGCTGAGCACCGGCCCCGGCACGTACAGCGTCTCCTGCGGGCCCACCGACCAGTACCGGCCCAGGCAGAAACCGTTCACCCAGACGAACCCACGCGTCCAGCCCGGCAGCCGCAGCCCGGCGTGGTCGACGCCCTCCGACGTCCCGACGGTGAACGTCCCCCGGAACAACCCGGTCCGGTCCGGCTGCGGACCTGAAGGCACCGGCCCGAACGGCACCCGCGCCACCGCGCCCGCCTCCTCGAAGGCGTCCAGCCTCAGCCCCCGGGCCCGTACACCGTGCAGGTACTGCCGCTCGTGCAGCACCCCGCCCGTGATCCCCTTCGGCTCACCCAGCCGCGGCCCGTAGTTGACCCGGCCCAGCGACTCCACCCACAGCTCCACCACCGCCCCACCCGCCACCGGCTCCGGCAGCGTCGGGCCCTCCTCGGTCAGCACCCCCGCCCGCACCCCGTCCACGTACACCACCGCCCGGTCCCGCAGCCCGGCGGCCGTCAGCGGATACGGGATACGCGGCCCCGGCACCGCCACCCGGTAGCGCACCAGCCCCCGGCCGACCCCCAGCTCCTCGAAGGTGGGCGCCACCCCCGCCTCCGGCCCCTCCGGATCACCCAGCGCCTCCAGTACGCCGTCGAGCCCGGCCCACCCGTCCAGCTCCACCCGCACCGGCGGCCCGGCCAGGCCCCTCGGCTCCGGCGGCAACGCGGGCAACGGGCCCTGCGCGTAGCCCTCCAGCACCTTCCGGAACAGGTGGAACTTCTCCGTGGCCCGCCCGTACTCGTCGACCGGCGCGTCGTAGTCGTACGACGTCACCGTCGGCTGGAACTCCCCGTCCTGCACCGGACCGCCCCGGTTCGCCCCCGCCCACCCCGCGAAGTTCGTCCCGCCGTGCGCCATGTAGATGTTCACCGACGCCCCGCACTCCAGGATCTCCCGCAGCGCCTCGGCCGCCTGCCCCGCATCCCGTACGACCGGTTCGGCCCCCCAGTGGTCGAACCAGCCGCACCAGAACTCCATGCACATCAGCGGCCCCTTCGGCTGATAGCGGCGCAGCACCGCGAAACCCTCCCGCGCCCCCGAGCCGAAGTTCGCCGTCGCCAGCAGTCCGGGCACGGAGCCGCCCGTCAGCATGTGGTCCTCCGGACCGTCCGACGTGAACAGCGGCACGCTCACCCCGCACCGCCGCAACAGCCCCGCCAGCCACTCCAGATACACCGCGTCGGAGCCGTAACTCCCGTACTCGTTCTCCGCCTGGACCAGGATCACCGGACCGCCCCGGCCGACCTCCCGCTCCACCACCTGCGGCAGCAGTTCCCGGAACCACCGCTCCACCACCGCCCGGTAGCCGGCGTCCCGCGTCCGCACCCGCCGCCCGAACCGGCCCGTCACCCAGACCGGCAGCCCGCCGTTCTCCCACTCGGCACAGATGTACGGACCCGGGCGCACGATCGCCCACAGCCCCGCCCGCTCCGCCGCGTCCAGGAACCGCCCCAGCGCCCCCACGTCCCGGTACGCGCCCTCGCGCTCCTCGTGCAGATTCCACGGCACGTACGTCTCGACGCAGTTCAGCCCCATCGCCGCCAGCATCGCCAGCCGGTGGTCCCACTGCTCCTCGTGCACCCGGAAGTAGTGCAGCGCCCCCGACAGCAGCCGTACGGGCTTCCCGTCGAGCCGGAAGTCGTCGTCCCCCACGGTGAAGTCGGTCATCGTGCTCGTACGCTCCTGTGGTCGGCGCACCCGGCGGCCCGGGCGTGGAATGGTCCGACCACTGTGACCTCTGGCGTTTCGGCGGGTCCATGGACAAAGATCGCTGCTGATTGGACGCAAGGGACCCACGGACGCAAGGGACCCACGGACGCAACGGATTCAAGGAACCCTGGGAGGGGAAGGCCGCGATGTACCACACCTGGATGCGCTTCTTCACCCCCAGCCCGCTCCACCACCGCCTCGGCCTCGTCTGCCTCGGCGTCGGCCTCCAGCACGGCGCACTGCCCACCGTCGGCCCCCGCACCCTGGACCACCACGTCGCCGTGATCGTCAACTCCGGCACCGGCTGGTTCAGCGGCCCCGACGGACGCCGCACCCCCGTCACCGGGCCCACCCTCATCTGGCTCACCCCCGGCACCCCGCACCACTACGGCGCCGACCCCGGCACCGGCTGGGACGAGAGCTTCGTCGACTTCACCGGCCCCGCCACCACCACCTACACCGAGCTCGGCTGCATCGAACCCGACCGCCCCCTCGTCCCGCTCTCCGACACCGCCGCCCCCCGCGCCGCCGTCGGCCGCATCGTGCGCGCCGCCCGCCGCGGCAACCCCTTGCTGGAGGTCGAGACGGCGGCCGCCGTCCATGAACTCCTCGTCGCCCTGCGCCGTGCCCGCGCCGACCTCGGCCCCGACGGCGACCCGGTCCTCCAGGCGCTCGCCCGCGACGCCTACCAGCCGCTCACCGTCGCCGAACACGCCGCGAAGCACGGCATGACCCCCGCCGAACTGCGCACCGCCGTCCGGCGCGGCGCCGGGTGCAGCCCCAAGGACTACCTCCTCACCATCCGCCTCGGCCGGGCCAAGGAACTCCTCGCCGCCACCGACCTCCCGGTCGCCGCCGTCGCCCGCCGCGTCGGCTACGACGACCCCGCCTACTTCTCCCGCCTCTTCGCCCGCCGCGTCGGCACCGCCCCCGTCCGCTTCCGCGAACAGCAGGGGCGCAGCGTGCCCGGCGGCTGGAGCGACCAGGTGCCCGACCCGGACCACCCGCCGATGATCGGGCCATGAGGGCGGGCGTCTAAGCTCGATGACCATGAGTACGAGCGAGAACGACGCGCCCGCGTCCGCGCCTGAGTCCGCGTCCGCGCCCCAGCCGATCGACGCGTCCGTCCAGGCCGAGCTGAACCGGCTGCGCGAGTCCATCGACAACATCGACGCCGCCGTCGTCCACATGCTCGCCGAGCGCTTCAAGGCCACCCAGCAGGTCGGCCGCCTCAAGGCCGACCACCAGTTGCCGCCCGCCGACCCGGCCCGCGAGACCCGCCAGATCACCCGGCTGCGGCAGCTCGCGCAGAGCGCCAACCTGGACCCGGCCTTCGCCGAGAAGCTGCTGAACTTCATCATCGCCGAGGTCATCCGCCACCACGAGCGCATCGCGGAGGAGGCGGGGAACGGGGGCGCTACGGCTGCGGAGGCCTGACGGGCGGACCGCTGAGCCCCGCGCCCGGCCTGCCGACCGGTCCCGGCCTTCCCACCGCCCCCAGCCTCGCCCCGGCCGCCGCCCCCAGCCGCGTCCCGAGCCCCGCCCCGACCACCGCCCCCAGCACCGGCCCGCCCACGTACACCCACAGCAGCCCGGCCTCGCCCGACAGCAGCGCCGGGCCGAACTGCCGCGCCGGGTTGGCTGACCCGCCGCTCAGCGGACCGAGCACCGCGATCACGAGGGCGGTGACCAGGCCGACGGCGTACGGGAGGAGTCTTCGGCCCACCGGATGCGCCAGGAGCCCGGCGAGCAGCAGCGCCGACCCGGCCAGCACCCCCGCCTCCGCCACCACCACGGCCCCCTCGCCCCAGCCCGGACCGGGCCGCACCACCGCGTGGGAGACCGGCGGCCGGGTGACCACCGGCCCCCACACCAGCCCCGCCGACCACGTCCCGGCCACCGAGCCGCCGAGCTGCGCCACCACGTACGGCACCACCTCCCGCCCCGGGAACACCCCGAGCCGCCACAGGGCGACGGTGACCGCCGGATTCAGATGCCCGCCCGACCACCGCCCCGGCGCGGAGAGCATCAGCACGGCGAGCAGCACGCCGACCCCACCCCCGAGCAGGACGAACGCCACCCCACCGCCGCCGTACCCGTCCGGCGCGAACAGCCACCGCACCCCGCTCACCACGGCCAGGAGCAGCAGCGCCGTCAGCCCGAACTCACAGGCGGCCCGGCGCAACAGGCCCGGGGAGGGGGAGAGGGGGCGGGAGGGAACAGGGTCGGATACGCGGGCGGCGGCATCGCGCGCAGGCGTGAGCGTCATGAGGACGTCCTCGGTACTCGGTGTGCCGCGCCGAGGAGATGGTAAGCGGCCACACCCCCCAGGGTGTATACGCCCCTCCCGTACACCGGCACACCCCAGCCCCTCCCTACCGGCCCACCTCACCCCTTCCTGGGGCAGGCCCCCCTTCCCGTACGCCCATGGAGAACCCCCCTGCCCGCGCCCGATCCCGTACGGCAGCATGGGCCCATGTCCGTACTGACGCGCAACGAAGCGCAGACCCGAGCCCAGATCATCGACGTGGAGCGGTACACAATCGCCCTCGACCTCACCACCGGCGAGGAGACCTTCGACTCCCGGGCCGCCATCCGGTTCACCGCCCACGCGGCCGGAGACACCTTCGTCGAGGTCAAGCCCGCCACCCTGCGCTCGATCAGTCTCGACGGACAGCCCCTGGACCCCGCCCTCCTCGACGGCAACCGCTACCCCCTCACCGGCCTCACCCCCGGCCCCCACGAACTCCACGTGGACGCCGCGATGAGCTACTCGCGTACCGGCGAGGGCATGCACCGCTTCACCGACCCGGCCGACGGCGAGACGTACCTCTACACCCAGCTGTTCATGGAGGACGTCCAGCGCGTCTTCGCCGCCTTCGACCAGCCCGACCTGAAGTCCGTCTTCGCCATCGACGTCACCGCCCCCGAAGGCTGGACCGTCCTCGGCAACGGCGTCGCCACCCGCACCGGGGACGGGCGCTGGACCATCGCGCCCACCCCCCTCATCTCCACCTACCTCGTCGCCGTCGCCGCGGGCCCCTGGCACTCGATCACCACCGAGCACGCCGGACTGCCCTTCGGCCTCCACTGCCGGCGCTCCCTCGCGCCCTACCTGGACGCCGACGCGGACGAGATCCTCTCCATCACCCGCGCCTGCTTCGACCGCTACCACGAGAAGTTCGACGAGCCCTACCCGTTCGACTCCTACGACCAGGCCTTCGTCCCGGAGTTCAACGCGGGCGCCATGGAGAACCCCGGACTCGTCACCTTCCGCGACGAGTTCATCTACCGCTCCGCCGTCACCGACACAGAGCGGCAGACCCGCGCCATGGTCGTCTCCCACGAGATGGCCCACATGTGGTTCGGCGACCTCGTCACCCTCAGCTGGTGGGACGACATCTGGCTGAACGAGTCCTTCGCCGAGTACATGGGCTACCAGACCCTCACCGAAGCCACCAGGTTCACCGACACCTGGGTCGACTTCGGCGTCGCCCGCAAGGGCTGGGGCTACGACGCCGACCAGCGTCCCTCCACCCACCCCGTCGCCCCCGACCCCGACGCCGTACCCGACACCGCCTCCGCCCTCCTCAACTTCGACGGCATCAGCTACGCCAAGGGCGCCTCCGCGCTCCGCCAGCTCGTCGCCTGGCTCGGCGAGAAGGACTTCCTCGCCGGAATCAACACCCACTTCGCCCGGCACAAGTTCGCCAACGCGACCCTCGCCGACTTCATCGACAACCTCGCCTCCGCCACCGACCGCGACGTCCACGCCTGGGCCGAACAGTGGCTGCGCACCACCGGCGTCGACACCCTCACCGCCGACGTCCACGAACCCACCGCGCCCACCGAGGCCGGCCAGTCCTGGGCACTCGCCGTCGACCGCGCCGGCAGCCGCCCCCACCGCATCACCGTCTCCACCTTCGACCACGCCCTCAACACCCAGGCGGGCCCCGGCCACCTCGCCCCCCGCGACCGCTTCGAACTCGACGTACCCGGCGACGGCAGCCCCACCGTCCGCACCGGCCGCCGCCCCGCCCTCGTCGTCCTCAACGACGGCGACCTCACCTACGCCAAGATCCGCCTCGACACCGCCTCCTGGGACACCGCCCTCGGCCACCTCTCCGCCATCCCCGACGCCCTGACCCGGGCCGTCATCTGGAACGCCGCCCGCGACATGGTCCGCGACGGCGAGCTCGACCCGGCGCGCTACCTCACCGCCGCCCGCACCCACCTCCCGTACGAGAGCGACCTCGCCCTCGTCCAGGGCGTCCTGGCCTTCGCCGGCGGCCAGATCGCCGACCGCTACGTCACCCCCGAAACCCGCCCGGCGGCCCTCGCCACCCTCACCAGCCTCTGCCGCGACCTCATCCGCCGGACCGAGGACGGCTCCCACCCGGGGCTGCGCCTCACCGCCGTACGCCACTTCATCGACGCCGCCACCCAGCCCGACACCCTCCAGGCCTGGCTCACCGAAGGCACCGTCCACGGCGGCCCCGAGCTCGACCCCGAGCTGCGCTGGCGCATCCTCACCCGCCTCGCCGCCCTCGACGCCACCGACGAGGCGGTCATCGACGCCGAGCTCGACGCCGACCCCAGCGCCTCCGGCCGCGAAGGCGCCGCCCGCTGCCGGGCCGCCCTGCCCACGCCTGAGGCCAAGGCCGCCGCCTGGCACGCCCTGTTCGGCGACGACACCCTCTCCAACTACCTGTTCACCGCCACCGCCCAGGGCTTCTGGCAGCCCGGCCAGGACGAGCTCCTGACCGCGTACGTCGACCGCTTCTACCCCGACGCCACCGCACTCGCCGCCCGCCGGGGCCCGGCCATCGCGGAAGCCGCCGGACGGCACGCCTTCCCCGCGTACGCCATCGACCCCGAGAGCCTCGCCACCGGCACCCGGGCCCTCAAGGACCCGGCCCTCACCCCGGCGCTGCGCCGCAAGCTGGCCGACCAGCTCGACGACCTGCGCCGCGCCCTGGCCGTACGGATGACGGAGCACTGAGCCGACGGACCCGGGGGAGGACCTGAGGGCGCGCGAAGACACTCTTCGCGCGCCCTCAGGCTTTTCAGCCGGTCCTGTGCCGAGAGCCCTCGACCGACCGCCCCCGGACCGGCCGCCGGTGGAGAGACCGGCGGTGGACCGCCGGTGGACCGGCGGCCCCCAACCGGCCGCCCGCAGCCCCCGCGCAACTCCGCCCGGCCCGTCAGCCCCTCGGCCAGGGCCGCCCGCGTCCCCGCGCGCCGCCGCACCCAGGAGAACCACCCGTCCCCCCGGAACCACCCGTACACCCGTCCCGGAACCGCACACCCTTACCACCCGAACCCCCGGCAAATAGCCCACACCGGCCACCAGTACCCCTTTCGAGTTCAGATCGTTGGGCTCTTCGGCCGCGCCCCCCGAAACCCGGGACAAGCTGGCATGTCCACCCCCGCCCTCCCGAAGGACCACCCCACCCATGCCCACCCCACCCCTCGCCGGAGGCACCGCAGGCCCCGCCGCACTGCGCCCCCTCATCGACACCGTGCTCACCGCACTCCACGACGGCGCGGCCCTCCGGGACGGCCCCCTCCCCGCCGGCGGACCCGACACCGTCACCCCCCGCACCCGCACCGCCACCCACCCCCTCATCCCCGACCACGGCACCGGCGCCCACCACGCCCTCCGCGCCCTCGTCACCGCCCTCACCGAAGGCGCCGCCGACCCCGCCCACCCCCACTGCGCCGCCCACCTCCACACCCCACCCCTCGCGCTCGCCGCAGCCGCCGACCTCGCCGCCAGCGCCCTCAACCCCTCCATGGACTCCTGGGACCAGGCCCCCGCCGCCTCCGCCCTCGAAGCCGACCTCACCACCGCACTCGCCGCCGAGATCTACCCCCACACCCCCTCACCCGACGCCGTCATCACCACCGGCGGCACCGAAGCCAACCAACTCGCCCTCCTCCTCGCCCGCGAACGCCACGGCCCCGTCCAGACCGTCTGCGCCACCAACACCCACCACAGCGTCGCCCGCGCCGCCTGGCTCCTCGGCCTCCCCGAACCCGTCACCGTCCCCGCCCCCACCGGCACGATGGACCCCGCCGCCCTCGACGACACCCTCAACCGCCTCGACCGCCCCCTCCTCGTCGTCGCCACCGCCGGCACCACCGACACCGGCGCCATCGACCCCCTCGACACCATCGCCGACCTCTGCGCCACCCACGGCGCCGAACTCCACATCGACGCCGCCTACGGCGGACCCCTCCTCTTCAGCCCCACCCACCGCACCCTCCTCCACGGCCTCCACCGCGCCCACAGCGTCACCCTCGACCTGCACAAACTCGGCTGGCAACCCGCATCCGCCGGCCTCTTCGCCGTCCCCGAACGCCACCACCTCACCCCCCTCCACCACCACGCCCCCTACCTCAACGCCGACGACGACACCGAAGCCGGCCTCCCCGACCTCCTCGGCCGCTCCCTGCGCACCACCCGCCGCCCCGACGCCCTCAAGATCGCCGTCACCCTCCAGGCCCTCGGCCGCACCGGACTCGCCGACCTCATCGACCGCACCCTCACCACCGCCCACCACCTCGCCGACCTCATCACCCAGACCCCCACCCTCGACCTCTACGAACGCCCCACCATCTCCACCGTCCTCTTCCGCCCCACCGACGCCGCCGACCACACCGTCGCCACCCTCCGCCGCACCCTCCTCAACCGCGGCCACGCCGTCCTCGGCCGCGCCCACGCCGCCGGCCGCCTCTGGCTCAAGGCCACCCTCCTCAACCCCCACACCACCCCCCAGGACCTCCAGGCCCTCATCGACCTGATCACCGCCACCACCACCGACCTGACGGTCACCACCGCCACCACCACCCCAACCCCCCACCACCCCACCCCCCACACAGAAGGCGACACCCCGCGATGACCGACCGGCCCGCCCCCGACCGGCCCGCCCCCTCCCCCGAACCCGACCGCCCCCACGACCTCGTCGGCATCGGCATCGGCCCCTTCAACCTCTCCCTCGCCGCCCTCGCCCACAACATCCCCGCCGCCCCCGACGACCCCCGCCCCCTCGCCGCGACCTTCTACGAACAACGCCCCGCCTTCCACTGGCACCCCGGCCTCCTCCTCGACGGCGCCAGCCTCCAAGTCCCCTTCCTCGCCGACCTCGTCACCCTCGCCGACCCCTCCAGCCCCTGGAGCTTCCTCAACTACCTCCGCACCCGCGACCGCCTCTTCCCCTTCTACTTCGCCGAGCGCTTCCACATCCAACGAGCCGAATACGACGCCTACTGCCGCTGGGTCAGCGAACAACTCCCCGGACTCCACTTCGGCCACCAGGTCGACGCCGTCCGCTGGAACACCGAACGCGCCCTCTTCGAAGTCGACTTCACCCAACTCGACCCCGACGGCGAAGCCGAAGCCCTCGGCCGCGCCTACGCCCGCCACATCGCCCTCGGCATCGGCACCGAACCCTTCGTCCCCGAACCCCTGCGCCCCCTCGCCGAAGCCGCATCCGTCCCCGTACTCCACTCCGCCGACTACCTCCGCCACCGCGAACAACTCCTCGCCGCCGACCACATCACCGTCATCGGCTCAGGACAGTCCGGCGCCGAAGTCTTCCTCGACCTCCTACGCGCCCGCCCCGAAGGCGCCGAGAACATCCACTGGCTCGCCCGCACCCAGGCCTTCGCCCCCATGGAATATTCCAAGCTCGGCCTGGAGCACTTCACCCCCGACTACAGCCGCTACTTCCACGCCCTCCCCGAAACCGCCCGCGACGAACTCGTCCCCCGCCAATGGCAGCTCCACAAAGGCATCGACGCCGACACCATCGCCGCCATCCACGACGAGCTCTACCGCCGCACCCTCCACGGCGGCTGGCCCGACGCCACCCTCACCCCCGGCGTCCACGTCCGCACCGCAGGACGCCTCGCCAACACCCGCGTCGAACTCCACCTCGAACACACCCAGCAAGGCACCCGCTCCCGCCTCACCACCGACGCCGTCATCCTCGCCACCGGCTACCGCGAACGCCCCCTCGACGCCCTCCTCGGCGGCCTCGGCCCCTACCTCCGCCGCGACACCTCGAACCGCCCCCGCATCGACGACCAGTACCGCCTCATCCTCGACCGCGCGGTCACCGGCCACGTCTACGTACAGAACGCCGAACGCCACACCCACGGCGTAGGCGCCCCCGACCTCGGCCTCGCCGCCTGGCGCAGCGCCACCATCCTCAACAACCTCACCGGCACCACCCCCTACCCCCTCCCCGAACGCACCGCCTTCACCACCTTCGGCCTCACCACCGACCACCCCCGCGTCCCCGCCCAGGCCCCCGCCCTCATCCCCCTCAGCCAGTCCGTCTAGCCGACGGACCACGGACACAGAACGGCCCGGGACTCCACCACACGGAGACCCGGGCCGAACGAAACAGCACCCCCCAACCAGTTACGGGAACACCGGCGTCCCCTCACGCGTCAGCCGCCACCCCACCGAAGCGAACGCCGCCGGATCCACCGACCCCTTCGCCTGCACCCACCCGATGATCGTGTTCCGGATCTCGTCCGAATTCGCCCACACCTGCTTCGCCCCCGGCACATGCGGGAAATTACCCCCACCACTCGCCCGGTAATTGTTCACCGCGAACACGAACCGCGCCGCCGGATCCACCAGCCTCCCCTCGAACGAAAGCCCCACGATCCGCGACCCCACCGGCTGCGCGATATCGATGTCGTACGTCACCCCCGACACCGCGTCATAGTTGTAATCCGGAATCCCGTCCGCATTCGTCAGCTTCGCCGTATCCACCGGACCACCCGGAGCGGTCCGCACGTAATACCGCGCCGAATACTCCAGATACTCCTTCAACTGCGCACCCGTCAGCAGCCGTGCCTCCAGCGTGTTCTCGAACGGATACAGCCCCGCCGCATCCCGGATCGTCACCTCACCCGCCGGAATCCCCGCCGTACGCGAGAAACACGACGCCTGCGACAACACCGGCAGCGCCGCGTACTCCCCACCCGCCAGCGCCGCCGCCACCGTCTCCGTCTGCACCTGGTTGATCAGATCGATGATCGGCTCGTCCCTCCACGGCGCATCCGCCGTCGACATCGCCACCACCGACGTACCGATCACCTGATTCACATACGCCACCACCTTCCGGTGCTGGGCCCGCAGCAACGACACCACCTTCCGGTCCTCGGCCACCGCATTCGAGTTCAGCACCCGCGAACCCGCCTTCTCGACCGTCCAGCGCCCTTTCTCCCACACCAGATCGAAATCGAAAACCGTCAGCCGCTGCCCCCACTTCGCCGGCTCCGAAAGAACGACCTGCTTCCCCGTCACCTTGTTCACCACGAAATGCTCGGCGATCTCCACATGCGCGTGCCCCACCAGAATCGCGTCGATCCCCGGCACCTGCTCCGCCACCAGACCCGCCGCATTCTCGACGTACGGCAACTGATCCCCGTACGACGACGTCCCCGACGAACCCGAATGCGCCGACACGATCACCACATCAGCACCCATCGACCGCAGCTTCGGCACCCACTTCGCCGCCTGCTCCTCCAACCCCGGGAACACCATCTTCCCGCCCACGTTCACCTTGTCCCAGATCGCGATCCCCGGATTCGTCAACCCGAGAACCGCCACCCGCACATCCCGCCCGAACGGCGTCCGCAACCGCTTGATGACGTACGGAGCGAACGCCGGCCGCAACGTCTTCGCATCCAGCGCATTCGCGCCCAGCAGCGGAAAATCACACTGCTCCTCGAACTTCCGCAACACCGGAATCCCATAATTGAACTCGTGATTCCCCAGCGCCGCCGCGTCATAGCCGATCGCGTTCATCGCCTTCGCCATCGGATGCACCGGACCGCGCCGCGCGGTGATCGGATCGACCTTCGCGTAGTAGTACGACAACTGCGTGCCCTGGATCGTGTCACCCGCGTCGATCAGCAACGTGTTCCGGCGCCCCTTCTCCCGGCGCACCTGATCCACCAACGTCGAGATCTTCGCCAGACCGATGTCGTTGTGGGCCGCGTCGTCGTACTCCTTGTCGGTGAAGTAGTCCCAGTTGAAGACGTTCCCGTGCAGATCGGTCGTGCCCATCACGGTGAACGAGTACCGCTTGCCGGGGCGCCCATGACCGTGCCCATGCCCATGCCCATGCCCGCGGCCGTGCGCCTCGGCCGCACCCGCCGTACTCACGACCGCACCACCCGCCAGCGCCACCCCCGCACCGGCGGCAGCCGAACGGCCCAGAAACGTCCTGCGGTCCACGGGGTTCAACGACATCGCTCACTCACTCCTCGTTCAGTACGGGCAACGCGCGTAGATTCTGACCCGCCCCCCGTTCCACGCAACACCCCGCACAGGTTTCGATCCGATGACCCCCGACACACCACCTCCACACCCACCCCCGTGCCACAGTGAACGCATGACCGAAACCCCCACGCCCCAGACCGCATCCACCGCCACCCACCACCCCTACGGCACCCCCGACACCCCCCACGTCACCGTCCGCGGCGAAGCCCACCTCGAAGTCGACCCCGAACTCGCCCACATCACGATCACCCTCACCGCCCGCGGCACCGACCGCCGCACCACCCTCGACGACCTCACCGACCGCAACACCACCACCCTCGACCTCATCAAGAGCTACGGCGACACCATCGAAAAACTCGAAACCGGCACCCTCACCATCAACCCCGAACTCACCCGCCACGGCCGCGCCGAACGCATCCGCGCCTACCACGGCCACATCCAACTCACGGCCACCCTCAACGACTTCACCACCCTCGGCGAACTCATCACCCGCCTCGCCGACCACGACCTCACCCGCATCGACGGCCCCTGGTGGTCCCTGCGCCCCACCTCACCCCACCACGCCACCGCACGCCGCCAAGCCGTCCGCGAAACCCTCCAGCGCGCCCGCGAATACGCCGAAGCCCTCGACACCCGCCTCGGCGCCCTCCTCGAACTCAACGACACCGGCACCCACCACACCCCCCTCGGCCGCGCCGCCTTCGCCGAATCCATGCCCTTCGCGGCAGCTGCAGGCGGAGTCGAAGCCGCCGACGCCGCCCCGATCAACCTCGAACCCGTACGCCAGACCATCGACGCCCAGGTCGAAGCGTCGTTCACCCTCATCCCGCCGGCCCTCGGATAAACGCTCATCGGAGCGGGCCGCTGCACAATTCAACACTTGTCAACAACCCTTCACCCAAAGGTTGTTGAGGTGTCATGCCGAGCCAAATACCTACCCGTAGGTAAGGTTTAGGCTCGAACCATGCGCCGAGCGAAAATCGTTTGTACCCTGGGACCCGCCACCGACTCATACGACCAGATCAAGGCCTTGGTCGAAGCGGGAATGGACATCGCCCGCTTCAACCTCAGCCACGGCTCCTACGCCGAACACGAGCAGCGGTACCACCACGTCCGCAAAGCCTCCGAAGAGACCGGCCGCAGCGTCGGCATCCTCGCCGACCTTCAAGGCCCGAAGATCCGCCTCGGACGCTTCCGCGAAGGCCCCGTACTCCTTGAACGCGGCGACACCTTCACCATCACCGTCGAACCCCTCGAAAACGAAGGCAACGGCGACATCTGCGGCACCACCTACGACGGCCTCGCCGCCGACGTCACCACCGGCGAACGCATCCTCATCGACGACGGCCGCGTCACCCTCGAAGTCACCGACGTCGACGGCCCCCGCGTCCACACCACCGTCATCGAAGGCGGCATGGTCTCCGACAACAAGGGCCTCAACCTCCCCGGCGTCGCCGTCTCCGTCCCCGCACTCTCCGAGAAGGACATCGACGACCTCCGCTGGGCCCTGCGCACCGGCGCCGACCTCATCGCCCTCTCCTTCGTCCGCACCGGACGCGACATCGACGACGTCCACCGCATCATGGACGAGGAAGACCGCCGCCTCCCCGTCATCGCCAAGGTCGAAAAGCCCCAGGCCGTCGAGAACATCGACGACATCGTCGCCGCCTTCGACGGCATCATGGTCGCCCGCGGCGACCTCGGCGTCGAAATGCCCCTGGAGCAGGTCCCGATCGTCCAGAAGCGCGCCATCAAGCTCGCCAAGCGCAACGCCAAGCCGGTCATCGTCGCTACCCAGATGCTCGACTCGATGATCGACAACTCCCGCCCCACCCGCGCCGAAGCCTCCGACGTCGCCAACGCGATCATCGACGGCACCGACGCGGTGATGCTCTCCGGCGAGACCAGCGTCGGCAAATACCCCATCGAGACCGTCCGCACCATGTCCCGCATCGTCGAAGCAGCCGAAGAGGACATCCTCGCCAAGGGCCTCCCGCCCCTCACCGAACGCAACAAGCCCCGCACCCAGGGCGGCGCGGTCGCGCGGGCCGCCGCCGAGATGGGCGACTTCCTCGGCGCCAAGTTCCTCGTCGCCTTCACCCAGAGCGGCGACACGGTCAAGCGCCTCTCCCGCTACCGCTCACCCATCCCGCTCCTCGCCTTCACCCCCGACGAAGCGACCCGCGCCCAGCTCAACCTCACCTGGGGCGTCGAGACCTTCCTCGGCCCGCACGTCGACTCCACGGACGCGATGGTCGCCCAGGTAGACGAGGAACTCCTCCGCATCGGCCGCTGCGCGAAGGGCGACATCGTGGTCATCACCGCCGGCTCCCCGCCCGGCGTCTCGGGCTCCACGAACCTGGTCCGCGTCCACCACGTGGGCGAGGACGACAGCCCGAAGTAGGACGGCTCAGTATTTCGGCCCGACGTGCGCATCCATGAGGGCGACGGATGCCCGTCGGGCTACGGAGATGTTGTAGGGCTTGCCCGCACGTGTGCAGTGCGTCCATACGATGCCGAGCGCGTCGAGGGTGTCGGTGTAGAGGCGGCGGATGTCGTCGGAGACGTTGGTGAACCAGTACCGGGGGTACTCGTAGCGTTTCCGCTCGCCACCGACCATGCGTGTGGTCCAGTTGGTGATGCGACAGCCGTCGGAGTGGATGAGTCCCCGTACGAGCTGCCAGGGGTGTGCGTCGACGATTGCCTTCTGCCAGGGCTCCAGGGCTATGTCGCGCTCGTGCTTCCGGCCGGGGCCGTGCTGGGGGAACAGGCAGGCGAGGTGCTTCGAGTAGACCTTGATGTTGTGGCAGCCGGTCCTGCGGACCCGGCACGTGGCGTTCTCAGGGAACACCTTGCGTAACGCGGCCTCTGCTTCGTCCTGGATACCTGGCCAGGCGTTGTCCAGTGCGATCATGAGGCTGGGGGCCCGGTGCGCCGAGTATTGGCTGATGTGGCCGTCGCCCAGGTAAAGGCCGAGCAGGTACGCGTAGGCGGGCTCGTCGAGGGGTGTGCCGTCACATCGGTGGCACAACGGGATGTGCGCTCCGGGGCACTCGCCACGCTTGGAGCGGTCCATGTGGAGCCAGTACGACACGGTGCCGCGAGGCACGTTCAGTTGGCGGGCCACCTCGGCGCCCTTGGTGCCGTTCTGGAGGAGGGTGAGCGCCTTCTGGCGTACCTCTGTACTGTGCGCGTTCATGCATTCACTCTTCGTGATCCAGCTCGAACGTGGACAGCGAAAAGCGGATGTTCACCCTCAAGTGAACATCCGCATCGGGATGTACCGGGTGCGGGATTCGAACCCGCACGTCCTTTCGGACAGATGTGTTTGAGACATCAGCGTCTGCCATTCCGCCAACCCGGCTGGCCAACCCGTGAGGAGTCTACCGGGTCACTATCGGTCTCCGCTGCTAGGTAGGCTCATAGGGCGCTGTACTTGCCCTGGAACAAGGAGCCCCCGTGACCACCCCCGAGTCGCCCCAGCCCGTAGACGCCGTCGACGACGACAAGTCGCACGTCCCGCCGCTGACGACCCGCGTCGTCATCGCCGAGGACGAGGCCCTCATCCGCCTCGACCTCAAGGAGATGCTGGAGGAGGAGGGCTACTCCGTCGTCGGTGAGGCGGGTGACGGGCAGCAGGCCGTCGAGCTGGCCCGGGAGCACAAGCCGGACCTGGTCATCCTGGACGTGAAGATGCCGGTCCTCGACGGGATCTCCGCCGCCGAGAAGATCGCCGAGGAGTCCATCGCACCCGTCCTCATGCTCACCGCCTTCTCGCAGCGCGATCTGGTCGAGCGGGCCCGGGACGCCGGGGCGATGGCGTACCTCGTGAAGCCGTTCAGTAAGAGCGACGTCGTGCCGGCCATCGAGATGGCCGTCTCCCGGTTCGCGGAGCTGAAGGCGCTGGAGAGCGAGATCGCGGACCTGTCCCAGCGGCTGGAGACCCGCAAGCTGGTGGACCGGGCCAAGAGCATCCTGCAGACCGACTACGGGCTCTCCGAGCCGGCCGCGTTCCGGTGGATCCAGAAGACGTCGATGGACCGCCGGATGTCGATGCAGCAGCTCGCGGAGGCGCTGATCGAGGACGCCGAGGAGAAGAAGAAGGCGGCCGAGTAGCCGCGTACGTACCGAAGCGAGAGGCCCGCACCCCGGCTCGAAAAACCGGGGTGCGGGCCTCTTCGCGTACGGAGGGAAGGACCTCAGTCCTCGCCCAGGTACGCCTTGCGGACCGAGTCGTCGTGCAGCAGGTCCTGGCCGGTGCCGGAGAGGACGATGTTGCCGACCTCCATCACGTGCGCGTGGTTGGCGAGGGAGAGCGCCGCCTGGGCGTTCTGCTCGACGAGCAGGATGGTGGTGCCCTGCGCGCGCAGTTCGGTGATGGTCGCCATGATCTTCTGCATCATGATCGGGGAGAGGCCCATGGAGGGCTCGTCGAGCATGAGCAGCTTCGGCTGGGACATCAGGGCCCTGCCCATGGCGAGCATCTGCTGCTCGCCGCCGGAGAGGGTTCCGGAGGCCTGCTTCCGGCGTTCCCCGAGGATGGGGAAGAGGTCGTAGGCGCGCTGGATGTCCTTGTTGATTCCCTCGGTGTCCTTGCGGAGGAACGCGCCGAGGCGCAGGTTGTCCTCGATGGACATGCGGGGGAAGATGTGGCGGCCCTCGGGGGAGTGGGCGAGTCCGAGGGAGACGACCTGGTGGGCCGGGACCTTGCGGAGGGACTTGCCGTTGAACTTGATGTGGCCCGTGAGGGGCTTGATCAGTCCGGAGAGGGTGCGCAGCGTCGTGGTCTTGCCGGCGCCGTTGGTGCCGATGAGGGTGACGACTTCGCCTTCTTCGACCTTGAACGAGATTCCCTTGACGGCCTCGATCTTGCCGTAGGCGACGCGCAGGTCCTCGACTTCGAGAAGTGCGGTCATCGGTCGTTCTCCTTGCTGGTGCTCTCGCCGGGGGTGGCGGGGGCGTCCTCGGTCGTGGCCTTGGGCTCGGCCTTTGCCGCGGGGGCGGGGGCGGGGGTTGCCGGGGCGGTGGCCTCGGTGGTGTCCGATCCGGCGGCGGCTTCGGCGGCTTCGACCTCGGCGACTTCGGCGGCGCCGGGGTCGCCTTCGAAGGGTTCGCCGAGGTAGGCGGCGACGACGCGTTCGTCGCCCTGGACTTCGGCGGCGGTGCCTTCGACGAGCTTCTCGCCCTGGACGAGGCAGGCGACGCGGTCGCAGAGGTTGAAGATGAAGCGCATGTCGTGCTCGATGACGAGGACGGCGATGCCCTTGTCGCGGATGGCGAAGATGAGTTCTTCGGCCGCGCGGGTCTCCTGCGGGTTCATGCCGGCGGTGGGTTCGTCGAGCAGGAGGAGGCCGGGCTCGCTGGCGAGCGCGCGGGCGATCTCCAGCTTGCGCTGTTCGCCGTAGGGGAGGTTGCGGGAGAGGTGTTCGGCCTTGCGGTCGAGGCCGACGAACTCCAGCAGTTCCATGGCGCGGGCCTTGGATTCGGCTTCGGCGCGGTGGAAGCCGGGGCCGCGGAGGAGGGCGGACCAGAGGCCTTCCTTGGTGCGGGTGTGGCGTCCGACGAGGACGTTCTCCAGGACGGTCATGTTGGAGAAGAGGCGGATGTTCTGGAAGGTGCGGGCGATGCCGGCGGCGGTGACCTTGAAGGACTTGGGTGGCAGGACGGTGCCCTTGTAGCGGACTTCGCCTTCGGTGGGGATGTAGAGGCCGGTGAGGCAGTTGAAGAAGGTGGTTTTGCCTGCGCCGTTGGGGCCGATGAGGCCGACGATCTCGCCGGAGTTGACGGTGAGGTCGACGGAGCGGACGGCGGTGAGGCCGCCGAACCGCATGGTGACGCCGCGGGCGTCGAGGACGGTTTCGCCGGGGGTGCTCACGGCTGTGGCCTCGGCGGTGGTGGTGTCGGTGGTCATCGTCAGGCCCCTGCCTTGGTGAGGGTGGCGGGTGCTTCGTCCTTCTCGTGGAATTCCAGCTGCTGGCGGCGGCTGGGGATGAGGCCCTCGGGGCGGAAGCGCATGAGGAGGACCAGCGCGAGCCCGAAGGCGAAGAGCTGGAAGTCGCTCATGAACTGGAGCTTGGCCGGGATGAGGAAGAGCAGTGCGCCGCCGACGAGGGGGCCGCTGATGGTGCCCATGCCGCCGAGGACGACCGCTGCGAGGAGGAAGGCCGAGTTGGGCGGGACGACGTGGGCGAACTGGTACTGCTCGGGGGTCACGGTGTAGGTGACGTGGGCCTGTACGGCTCCGGCGAGGCCGGCGAGGGTGGCGCCGAGGGCGAAGGCGACGAGCTTGGTGCGGAAGCCGTTGATGCCCATGGCTTCGGCGGCGGTCTCGTCCTCGCGGATGGCGACCCAGGCGCGGCCGATGCGGGATTCGGCGCTGCGGCGGAAGACGACGACCACGATGAGCGTGACGAGCAGCATCAGGAAGAAGTAGTTCGCGAAGCGGCCGATGGTGAATCCGGCGATGGTGTGGGTGGTGCCGAAGTCGAAGCCGAACAGGTTGAGGTTCGGGATCGAGGAGATGCCGTTGGAGCCGTTGGTGACGTCGGGTCCGGAGGTGCCGTCGAGGTTGAGGACGGCGATGCGGAAGATCTCTCCGAAGCCGAGGGTGACGATGGCGAGGTAGTCGCCGCGGAGGCGCAGGGTGGGGGCGCCGATGAGGACGCCGAAGACCATGGAGGCGGTGGCGCCGACGAGGATGGCCTGCCAGAACGGCAGGTGGATGCCGAGCGGGGAGGTGGGGGAGCCGGAGACCAGGGCGGCGGCGTAGGCGCCGACGCCGAGGAAGGCGACGTAGCCGAGGTCGAGGAGGCCGGCGAGGCCGACGACGATGTTGAGGCCGAGGGCGACGGTGGCGAAGATGAGGATGTTGACGCCGATGGTGGCGTACTGGTCGTCGGACTGGGTGAACGGGAAGGCCGCGGCGGCGACGAAGGCGCCGATGAGGGTCACGTTGCGGTGGCGCGCGGTGAGGGTGGAGACGCGCTGGATGAGGCCGGCTTTCTGGATCGCCGCGAAGCCGAAGCCGGCGGTGATGAGGAAGCCGATGAAGAGTTCGTCGTACTCGGTGGTGATGCCGTAGGTGAAGACGGCGAGGCCGAGGGCGAGTACGGCGGCGACGATGAGGATTTCGACGTATGAGGGGAGGGTCTTCGCGGGCCGGGCGGTGCCGGTGGTGAGGCTTCCCTTGTAGATCGTCCAGCGGTTGCTCAGGTTGTGCTTGAACTGGTCGAAGCCGCTGTCCTCGGGGTCGGCGGGGGTGGTTTCGGGCCGCTGGTAGGGGAGGGAGCGGGCGCCGAGCCAGCCGATGAGGGTGGCGATGAGGGCGATGTAGGCGCCGGGTTCGAGGTTGACGAAGCCGCCGAGCTGGGTGCTGATGGCGATCATCGTGAACCAGGCGGTGGCGAATCCCGCGTAGGCGGCGAGCCTGATGGCGGGGTCGGCGCCTTGGGGGGTGAGCCAGGTGAGGCCCTTGATCCCGTAGGAGGAGAGGCTGAAGAGGGTGAGGAGTACGCCGCTGACGAGGACGAGCCACTGGAGGCCGCCGGGGTAGCCGTAGACGGTGAGGTCGCCGGGGAAGGCGGAGGTCCAGGTCCAGGCGAGGAAGGCGGAGACGATGGTGAGTGCGCCGCCGGCGGTGGCGGTGGCCCGGGCGATGTGCGGCGGGAGGGTGAGTGCGCCGCGGTGGGTGGTGGCGGTCGGTGCGGGTGCGGTGACCGTGGTGGTGGTCTGTGTGGTGGTCATGGTGGTCACGCCCTGTCCGCGACGCGCTCGCCCATGATGCCCTGGGGCCGGAAGAGGAGCACGAGGATGAGGAGTACGAAGGCCCAGGCGTTGGCCCAGGACTGGCCGCCGAGCTGTTCGAGGCCGGGGACTTCGGCGATGTAGGCGGCGGCCATGGTCTCGGCGACGCCGAGGGTGAGGCCGCCGATCATGGCGCCGTAGATGTTGCCGATGCCGCCGAGGACGGCTGCGGTGAAGGCCTTGAGGCCGAGGAGGAAGCCCATGCGGAACTGGACTTCGCCGTACTTGAGGCCGTAGGCGACGGCGCCGATGGCGGCGAAGGTGGCGCCGAGGGCGAAGGCGACCACGATGATGCGGTCGGTGTTGATGCCCATGAGCTTGGCGGTGTCGGGGTCCTGGGCGGTGGCCTGCATGCCGCGGCCGGTGCGGGTCTTCATGACGAAGTAGCCGAGGACGGCCATCGACAGGGGGGCGGCGATGAGGAGGAAGACGTCACCGGTCTGGATGGTGACGGGGCCGAGCTCGAAGGGGCCGCCGGGGATTTCGGGGAAGGTGCGGGCGGACTTGGCGCCCGGGTACCAGGCCCATACGGCTTGCTGGAGGGCGAGCGAGAGGCCGATGGCGGTGATGAGGGGTGCGAGGCGTGGTCCGCCTCGGAGGGGCCGGTAGGCGAATCGTTCGGCGCCGACGGCTATGAGGGTGGCGACGAGGATGGCGCCGATGAGCATGACGGGGAGTGCGAGCAGC
The DNA here is from genome assembly GCF_042718795.1 of Streptomyces cyaneofuscatus. GTDB lineage: Bacteria > Actinomycetota > Actinomycetes > Streptomycetales > Streptomycetaceae > Streptomyces > Streptomyces cyaneofuscatus_A. The sequence goes on along the minus strand of NZ_JBHXOX010000024.1, from coordinate 75,540 downwards.
ACGCTGGTGCCGCTGGGGAGTATGAGCCAGACCGTGAGGGCCCCGAAGCCGCCGGTCATGAAGATCTCGCCGTGGGCGAAGTTGATGAGCTGGACAATGCCATAGACCATCGTGTAGCCGATGGCGACGAGCCCGTACATCGATCCGAGTAGCAGGCCGTTGACCAGCTGTTGCGGCAGTTCGTTCACCGCGGGTCCTCCGTGTCTTTCGGCGGGTATAGAGCAGCGCGGGGCGCCTGGTGTGCGGCGCCCCGCGCTGCCGGTGGTGGGTCGGGCTGGGTGGTGTCAGCTGGTGAGTTCGCCGGACTTGACCGCGGCCCAGGCGCCGTCCTTGTACTCGTAGACGGTGAGCTGCTTGTTGGTGGTGTCACCGAACTCGTCGAAGGAGACCTTGCCGGTCACGCCGTCGAAGTCGACCTTGCCGACGGCCTCGGCGACCTTGGCGCGGGCGTCGCTGGGGAGCTTGCCGTCGTTGGCCTCGGCGACGGCCTTGACGGCCTCGATGATCGACCAGGCGGCGTCGTAGGAGTAGCCGCCGTACGCCTCGAAGGGCTCCTTGTAGCCGGCCTTCTCGTAGTTCGCGACGAACTCCTTGGCGGACGGCAGGGTGTCGATCGGTGCGCCGACGGAGGTGGCGAGGTCGCCCACGCCTTCGGCGCCGGAGAGCTTGATGTACTCGGCGCTGTAGATGCCGTCGCCGCCGACGACGGGGATCTTGGCGCCGGCCTTCTTGATCTGCTTGCTGAGCGGGCCGGCCGCGGGGTATTCGCCGCCGTAGTAGACGACGTCGGCGCCGGAGCTCTTGACCTTGGTGGCGACCGAGGAGAAGTCCTTGGTCTCGGGGTCGATGTGCTCGGTGCCGGCGATCTTGCCGCCGAGCTTCTCGAACTCGGCCTTGAAGGTGCCGGCGAGGCCGGCGCCGTAGGTCTTCTTGTCGTCGATGACGTAGACCTTCTTCTTCTTGGCGTCGTTGAAGAGGTACTGCGCCGCGAAGGGGCCCTGGACCGCGTCGGTGGTGGCGGTGCGGAAGTAGGAGGCGAAGGGGCGCTCCTTGGTTCCCTCGTTCCACTTCTGGCCCTGGGTGAGGGAGGGCGAGGTGTTGGCGGGGGAGACCTGGACGAGCTTGGCGTCGGCGAGGACCTTCTGCATGGACTCGCCGACGGACGAGTTCAGGGGGCCGACGACGCCGAGGACGTCCTTGTTGGCGACGAGCTTGCTGGCGTTCTGCTGTCCGGAGGACGGCTGGGCCTGGTCGTCTAGGGCTTCGATCTTGAAGGTGACGCCTTCGACGAACTTCTTGGCGTTGGCCTGCTTGACGGCGAGGTCGGCGGAGTTCTTGATGCCGAGGCCGAGGGCGGAGAGGTCGCCGGTGAGCGGGGCGTCGAGGCCGATGACGACGGTCGTGGTGCCGCTGTCGCCGTCGCCGCTGTTGTTGCTGTCGTCGCGCGAACCGCAGGCGGTGAGGGTGAGTGCCCCGGTGGTGAGCACGGCGGTGAGTATGAGCAAAGAACGGTGTCGCACGAAAAGTCCTTTCCCTGGCGCGGCCTCCTCTGCTTGAGGTGCCGTGTCGGTCGCCGGGCCGTGCTGGGGTGGTGCGAGGGGGTTGTGCTGCAGACGTGCCCGGCGGCGCGGTGACTGGCGGTGACTCTAAGCGCAGCCGGGGGTGTCCGGGACGGGTCGGCGACGGATGTGACGCTCTTGTTATGCCGTTGAGCAAGGCTTGAGGTTCCTGGGTGTGGATGTGTGGCTTTGGCACGGAGTGCGGAATGACCACATGCTGAGAACGCGCAGCTCTGCTAAGGGGCTTGGGGTGATCTTGGTGCTGACGCGGGGTGGGGGTGGCGTCGGGCGTGCCGGAGTGCCCCGGGGGCCTCGGGCCGGGGTGGCGGCTGGTTTTCACATTTCATGCTTGTTACGCAGTGTTACAGCGGCGAAGGTGCGTTCGAGTTCGCTGAGGCCAATGTGGCTGCTGAGTGGCTCATGGAACGTCGTGCGCCGTCAAGGGTGTTGACCGAGGGTGGTGATCAACGCCGTTGGATTTGGTGGGGATATGGCGCTGCCCGGCCGGATTGCGGGGGCGATTCCGGCCGGGCGGTGGGGGTCGTACGGGGGTGACGCGGTGTGCTTCCGAGGTGCGGGGTCAGCCGGCGTCGGGGCGGGGGGCGTCACGGAGGAGGCAGGTGAGGCGGGCGGTGCAGACCCGCTTGTCCTGTTCGTCGGTGATGACGATCTCGTACGTGGCGGTCGAGCGGCCGCGGTGTACGGGGGTGGCGACGCCGGTGACGAGGCCGCTGCGGGCGCCGCGGTGGTGGGTGCAGTTGAGGTCGACGCCGACGGCGATCTTGGTGGCGCCGCCGTGGAGCATGGAGCCGATGGAGCCGAGGGTCTCGGCGAGGACGGCGGAGGCGCCGCCGTGCAGGAGGCCGTAGGGCTGGGTGTTGCCCTCGACGGGCATGGTGCCGACGACGCGGTCGGCGGCGGCCTCGACGATGGTCACGCCCATGCGTTCGCCGAGGTGGCCGGCGGAGAAGAGGGCGGGCAGGTCGACGCCGAGTGCCGCGTACTCGTCGATGACGTGCCTCGGGAAGAGGGGTGCGGTGTGCTCGCCCATGGGTCCGGCTCCGATCGTCTGCGCTGGTTCATTGCTGTGTGCACTGTTCTTACCAGACGGCTGAGCGGACGCTTAGGGGGTGGCGGTTTTCAGCCGGTGGCCTCCGCTTTCTCGAAACGGATGACGACCGACTTGCTGGCGGGGGTGTTGCTGGTGTCGGCGGTGGAGCCGAGGGGGACCAGGACGTTGGTCTCCGGGTAGTAGGCGGCGGCGCAGCCGCGGGCGGTGGGGTAGTGGACGACGCGGAAGCCCTCCGCGCGGCGCTCCACGCCGTCCTTCCACTCGCTGACGAGGTCGGTGTAGGAGCCGTCGGTGAGGCCGAGGGCGGCCGCGTCGTCGGGGTTGACCATGATGATGCGGCGGCCGCCCTTGATGCCGCGGTAGCGGTCGTCGAGGCCGTAGATGGTGGTGTTGTACTGGTCGTGGGAGCGCAGGGTCTGCAACAGGAGCCTGCCTGCGGGGAGTTCGGGGAACTCGACGGGGGCGGCGGTGAAGTTGGCGCGGCCGGTGGCGGTGGGGAAGCGGCGTTCGTCGCGGGGGGCGTGGGGGAGGGCGAAGCCGCCGGGGTGGGCGGCGAGGCGGGTGTTGAAGTCCTCGAAGCCGGCGACGACGCGGGAGATGCGGTCGCGGATGGTGGCGTAGTCCCGCTCGAACTCCTCCCATTCCGTACGGGAGTCGGCGCCGAGCACCGCCCGGGCGAGGCGGGCGACGATGGCCGGCTCGGAGAGGAGGTGGGGGCTCGCGGGGGTGAGGTTGCCGCGGGAGGCGTGGACCATGCCCATGGAGTCCTCGACGGTCACGAACTGTTTGCCGCTCGCCTGGACGTCCTTGTCGGTGCGGCCGAGCGTCGGGAGGATCAGCGCGCGGGTGCCGGTGACGGCGTGGGAGCGGTTGAGCTTGGTGGAGACGTGGACGGTGAGGCGGGCGCGGCGCATGGCGGCCTCGGTGACGGCGGTGTCGGGGGTGGCGGCGACGAAGTTGCCGCCCATGGCGAAGAAGACCTTGGCCTCGCCGTCGCGCAGGGCCTGGATGGAGCGCACCACGTCCAGGCCGTGGTGGCGGGGCGAGGTGATGCCGAACTCCTTGTCGAGGGCGTCGAGGAAGGCGGGTGCGGGCCGTTCGAAGATGCCCATGGTGCGGTCGCCCTGGACGTTGGAGTGGCCGCGCACCGGGCAGACCCCGGCGCCGGGGCGGCCGATGTTCCCGCGCAGGAGAAGGAAGTTGACGACTTCCCGGATGGTGGGAACGGAGTGCTTGTGCTGGGTGAGGCCCATGGCCCAGCAGACGATGGTGCGCCGCGAGGCGAGGACGAGGGCGAGGGCCTGCTCGATCTCAGCTCGGGTGAGGCCGGTGGCGGTGAGGGTCTCGTCCCAGTCGGCGGCTTCGGCGGCCTGGGCGAACTCCTCGTAGCCGTGGGTGTGTTCGGTGACGAAGGTGGTGTCGACGGCGCCTTCGGTGGCGAGGATCAGCTTGTTGAGGAGGCGGAAGAGGGCCTGGTCGCCGCCGATGCGGATCTGGAGGAAGAGGTCGTTGAGCGGGGTGCCCTTGACCATGCCGTGCGGTGTCTGGGGGTTCTTGAACCGCTCCATGCCGGCTTCGGGGAGCGGGTTCACCGAGATGATCTTCGCTCCGGACTGCTTGGCCTTCTCCAGGGCGGAGAGCATCCGGGGGTGGTTGGTGCCGGGGTTCTGCCCGGCGACGATGATCAGGTCGGCCTGGTGGATGTCCTCCAGGGAGACACTGCCCTTGCCGATGCCGATGGTCTCGTTGAGCGCCGAGCCGGACGACTCGTGGCACATGTTGGAGCAGTCGGGGAGGTTGTTGGTGCCGAACTCGCGGGCGAAGAGCTGGAGGAGGAACGCGGCCTCGTTGCTGGTGCGCCCGGAGGTGTAGAAGAGGGCCTCGTCGGGGGAGGAGAGCGCGGTCAGCTCCTCGGCGATGATCGCGAAAGCGCGCTCCCAGGTGATGGCCTCGTACCGGTCGGCGCCTTCGGGGAGGTACACCGGCTGGGTGATCCTGCCCTGCTGGCCGAGCCAGTAGCCGCTGCGTTCGGCGAGGTCGGCGACGGGGTGGGCGGCGAAGAAGTCGGGGGTGACGCGGCGCAGCGTCGCCTCTTCGGCGACGGCCTTCGCCCCGTTCTCGCAGAATTCGGCGGTGTGGCGCTTGTCGCCTTCGGGCCAGGCGCAGCCGGGGCAGTCGAAGCCGTCCTTCTGGTTGACCTTGAGGAGGGTCTGCGCGGTGCGGCGCACCCCCATCTGTTGCTGGGCGATGCGCAGGGAGTGGGCCACGGCGGGCAGCCCGGCGGCGGCGTGCGGGGCCGCTTCGACCTGCGGGGCGTCCTGGACCGGGTCACCGGTCGGCGGCTTGCTGGCCATGATGCTGCTCCCCTTCGAGCGCTCTCCACATGTTCTGTGTCCTCACCATCGATCCTGTCACGGGTGCGCAAGGCCGTGCCCGGTCCGGATTGTCAGTGGGCCGTGGCAGGATCGGGGGCGTGGCTGAGACGGCATCGAAGAAGACGGCAGACAACCGACCGCGCCTGCTCCTCATGGACGGGCACTCCCTGGCGTACCGGGCGTTCTTCGCCCTGCCCGCGGAGAATTTCACGACGGCGGTGGGGCAGCCGACGAATGCCGTGTACGGCTTCATGTCGATGCTGGCGAACACCCTGCGTGACGAGGCGCCCACGCACTTCGCGGTGGCGTTCGACGTGTCCCGCAAGACGTGGCGGGCGCAGGAGTTCCCGGAGTACAAGGCGAACCGCTCCAAGACCCCCGACGAGTTCAAGGGGCAGGTGGAGCTGATCGGCGAGCTGCTGGACGCGATGCACGCGGACCGGTTCGCGGTGGACGGGTTCGAGGCGGACGACGTCATCGCGACGCTGGCGACGCAGGCCGAGGCGGCCGGGTTCGAGGTGCTGATCGTCACCGGCGACCGGGACTCCTTCCAGCTGATCACGGAGAACGTGACCGTGCTGTACCCCACGAAGGGCGTCTCCGAGCTGACCCGGTTCACCCCGGAGAAGATCGTCGAGAAGTACGGGCTCACCCCCCAGCAGTATCCGGACTTCGCGGCCCTGCGCGGCGACCCGTCGGACAACCTTCCGAGCATTCCCGGCGTCGGTGAGAAGACGGCCGCGAAGTGGATCAACCAGTTCGGTTCGTTCGGTGAGCTGATGGAGCGGGCGGACGAGGTCAAGGGCAAGGCCGGGCAGAATCTCCGGGACCACCTGGACGCGGTGAAGATGAACCGGGTGCTGACCGAGATGGTCCGGGACGTGGAGCTGCCGAAGTCCGCGACCGACCTGGAGCGTGCTCCGTACGACCGCTCGGCGGTCACCGGCATCCTGGACATACTGGAGATCCGCAACCCGAGCCTGCGCGAGCGTCTCCTCGCCGTCGACCCGGGTGCGGCGGAGGCCGAGCCGCCCGCGCCCGCCGCCGGTATCGAGCTGGACGGCACGGTCCTCGGCTCGGGTGAGGTCGCCCCGTGGCTGGAGGCGCACGGTGCGCAGCCGCTCGGCGTGATGACGGTGGACACCTGGTCGCTGGGTGCCGGTACGGTCACCGAGGTCGCGCTCGCTGCCGCCGACGGGGCCGCCGCCTGGCTGGACCCGACGCAGTTGGAGGAGGCCGACGAGCGGGCGTTCGCCGCGTGGGTGGCGGACCCGCAGCGGCCGAAGGTCCTGCACAACGCGAAGAACGTGATGCGGGTCTTCCCGGAGCACGGCTGGCAGCTCGAAGGCGTCACCATGGACACCGCGCTCGCCGCGTATCTGGTGAAGCCGGGCCGTCGCTCCTTCGCCCTGGACGCGCTGGCCGTGGAGTATCTGGGCCGTGAGCTGGCCCCGGCCGCCGCCTCCGACGGGCAGTTGGCCTTCGGCGCGGACGACCGGGCCGAGCAGGACGCCCTGATGGCGCAGGCCCGCGCCGTGCTGGACCTGGGCGACGCGTTCACGACCCGCCTGAAGGAGGTCAACGCCACCGAGCTGCTCCATGACATGGAGCTGCCGACCTCGATCCTCCTGGCCCGTCTGGAGCGGCACGGCATCGCCGCGGACCGGGCCCATCTGGAGTCCATGGAGCAGCAGTTCGCCGGGACCGTGCAGCAGGCGGTGAAGGAGGCGCACGCGGCGGTGGGCCGGGAGTTCAACCTCGGTTCGCCCAAGCAGCTCCAGGAGATCCTCTTCGGTGAGCTGGGCCTGCCGAAGACGAAGAAGACGAAGACCGGATACACCACGGACGCGGACGCGCTGGCGTGGCTGGCCGCGCAGACCGAGCACGAGCTGCCGGTCCTGATGCTGCGCCACCGCGAGCAGGCCAAGCTCCGGGTCACGGTCGAGGGCCTGATCAAGACGATCGCCGCCGACGGCCGCATCCACACCACGTTCAACCAGACGGTGGCGGCGACCGGCCGGCTCTCCTCCACCGACCCGAACCTGCAGAACATCCCGGTCCGCACCGACGAGGGCCGGGCGATCCGCCGGGGCTTCGTCGTCGGTGAGGGCTTCGAGACGCTGATGACCGCGGACTACAGCCAGATCGAGCTGCGGGTCATGGCCCACCTCTCCGAGGACGCCGGTCTCATCGAGGCGTTCACCTCCGGCGAGGACCTGCACACCACGGTCGCCTCCCAGGTCTTCGGCGTGGAGAAGACGGCGGTCGACGCGGAGATGCGCCGCAAGATCAAGGCCATGTCGTACGGACTGGCCTACGGCCTCTCCGCGTTCGGCCTCTCCCAGCAGCTGAACATCGACCCGGCCGAGGCACGGGTGCTGATGGACACCTACTTCGAGCGGTTCGGCGGGGTCCGGGACTACCTCCACCGGGTCGTCGAGGAAGCACGCGCCACCGGCTACACGGAGACCATCCTCGGCCGCCGCCGCTACCTCCCCGACCTGAACAGCGACAACCGCCAGCGTCGCGAGGCCGCCGAGCGGATGGCGCTCAACGCCCCGATCCAGGGCACGGCGGCGGACATCGTGAAGGTGGCGATGCTGCGGGTGGACAAGGCGCTGCGGGAGGCGGAGCTGACCTCGCGGATGCTGCTCCAGGTCCACGACGAAATCGTGCTGGAGATCGCCAAGGGCGAGCGGAAGCAGGTGGAGGAGATCCTGCGCCACGAGATGGCGAACGCGGTGGAGCTGCGCGCCCCGCTGGACGTCTCGGTCGGCGTCGGCAAGGACTGGGAGTCGGCGGCGCACTGAGCCACGGGAAGCCGAGTGGCCCACTGAGCCACGGGGGAGGGCCCGGAACCGCACCACGGTTCCGGGCCCTCCCCCGTCCCGCTACGTCCGCTCCGCTGCGGACTCCTCCGCACGGGACGCATCCGCCATGGACGGTACGGAGGTGGCTTCCGGGCTCTCCGCCGACCGCCGGCGTCCACGCAACAGCCGCATCCACACCCCGTACAGCAGCAGTCCGCCAGCCAGCCCCGCGCCCGCGCCGAAACAGGCGGTCGGGATGATGTCGAGCGGGTTCTCGATGCCCCCGAAGTGGGCGTAGAAGCGCACGCACCGGTGGACGATCCCCACCACCATGCAGCCGGCCAGCAGCCCGAGCGCGCCCCACCGCTCACCCCGGCCGAGCGCCGGGAGCGCCTCCGGCACCGGGGTCGCGACCGTGCGCCGCAGAGCGGTGAGCAGGAACCAGCCGAGCACCACCAGGGCCAGGGCCGAACTGCCGTACTGCGCGAACTGGTAGAGCGGGAAGCCCCCGACGGACCGGTTCAGGAAGGGCAGCAGCTCCGTCCCCCACCGGCTGTGATGGGTGAACGCGTCCCACACCACATGCGTGGCCGCGCCCAGTGCGGCCGACCGCACGAACCACATCCAGGCGCCGGGCCCGAACGTCCGCCGGTTCCACCGCTGTCCGCGTACGAGAGCGTGGACGCGGCCCCGTACGCGTACCGGAAGGAGCGCCACCAGCGGTTCGCGCAGCGCCACCCAGACCGCCACCAGCACGGCGGCGATCAGCACGTTCACGGTGACCACGCCGAGGAAGGTGTGCGTGAAGTCGCCGAACCTCATGGCCCCGGGGATCACCGTGTCCGCGAAGTAGGTGACGTCGGGCGCGAACGAACCGGCGACGAGGGCCGAGGGGAACAGCCTCCAGCGGACGGTCCCGTTCCGGCGGATCACCGGGAGCACGGCGGCGGCATGGCTGAGGGTGAACGGCATGGCGGCAAGTATGCGCGACCGCCCGGCGCCGTACGTCGGGGCACCCTCCGCTGCCCTCCCGGACCATGTGTGCGCGGGAACGTGAAAAAACAGTAAGAGGCGGTCAGGGTGCGGTGCCTGGGCGCCATGAGGTGCCGTAGGGTCGCATGAGTCCTGCGCTGGGGAGCGCGAGCAGCCTTCGAGGGGGAGGGACCGGAACGTATGGCAGCGCACATTCGCCGACGGCTGCGCAAGGGGGCCACGACCACCGCGGTGGCGGCGGCCGCCGTGGCGGCGCTCGCGGCGTCCCAGGCACCCGCGGCACCGCTGGCCGAGGGGGCCGCGGGCGGCGACCAGCAGACCGCCGGCGGTGAGTCGGGCGGTCCGCAGGACGGCGCCGCCACCGGCAACTCGCCGTACTACACCGACCTTCCGCCCCTGGTCACGCCGGATCGCCCCGGTTCGTCCAGCAATCTCCCGGCCGCCACCGGCAGTGCGGAAGCGGGCATCCCGGCCTCGGTCCTGGCCGCGTACAAGCAGGCCGAGCGAACCGTCGGAACCACCGACCCGGCCTGCCGGCTGCCCTGGCAACTCCTGGCGGCGATCGGCAAGGTCGAGTCCGGCCAGGCCCGCGGCGGCCAGGTCGACGCGAACGGCACCACCCCCACCCCGATCCTCGGCCCGGCCCTCAACGGCCAGGGCTTCGCGCTGATCGAGGACACCGACGGCGGGGCGTACGACGGCGACGCCGTCCACGACCGCGCGGTCGGCCCGATGCAGTTCATCCCGTCCACCTGGGCCACCTGGGGCCAGGACGCGAACGGCGACGGCCGCAAGGACCCCAACAACATCTACGACGCGGCGCTCGCCGCCGGCCGCTACCTCTGCGCGGGCGGCCGGAACCTCGCCGTCGCCGCCGATCTCGACCGGGCGGTGCTGAGCTACAACCAGTCGACGGAGTACCTGCGTACGGTCCGCTCCTGGTTCGCGTACTACCAGCGCGGTACGCACGAGGTGCCCGACGGCAGCGGAGTCCTTCCCACCGTGCCGAGCACCCCGACGCCGAGCCCCATCCCGCGCCCCGTCGGGACGGTGAGCCCCACCCCCGGCGGCACGACGAGCCCGACGCCCTCCCCGTCCCCCTCCAAGCCCGGCGGTACGAAGCCGAGCCCGAGCCCCTCGAAGCCCGGCGACGGCACCACCAGCCCGACCCCGACGCCGCCTCCCCGGCCGACGCCGCCCCCGAAGCCGACCCCGCCTCCGGCCGAGACCTTCGGCTCCCTGGAGAACGCGGGCACCGGCCCCCTCACCGCCACCGCCGGCGGGACGTTCGAGGAGCGGGTCTCCGTCCGCGCCCGCAACGCCCTCGGCGCACCGATGGCCAAGCTGCCCGTCACCTTCACCGTCACCGGGAGCACCGGCACCCTCTTCGAGGGCGGCAAGAAGACGGTCACGGTTATCAGCAAGGCCGACGGCACCGCCACCGCACCCGCGCTCAAGGCGGGCGAGAAGGCCGGCGAGTTCAGCGTGACGGCCACCGCGGGGGCCACCCGGCCCCGCACCCTGACCTACGCGGCGAGCGTCACCGCCCGCCAGGCCGACAAGATCGTCCGGGTCGGCGAGGAGGCGCTCGTCGCCGCGCCCGGCGAGAAGTTCGCCGACGCCGTCACCGTCAAGGCCACCCACAAGGGCGTTGCCGTCGCCGGAGTGGCCGTCACCGCCACCATGGTCAAGGACAGCCTGGGGCTCATCGACAACGACAAGGGCCCGTACTTCAAGGACGCGGCCGGAAAGCCGCTGCGCACCCTGGAGCTCACCACGGGCGCCGACGGCCTGCTCCAGCTCCCGGAGGTCTTCGCCGACGAGAACCCGGGCACGTACAAGCTGCGGCTCACCACCGAGGGCGGCGGCTCGGTCGTCATCGAGCTCACCGTCCAGGCCCCGGAGGAGACGGCACCCGAGGAGACGGCAACTCCCGAAGCCTGACCCAGGCCGCTTGCCACGACAGCCCCCGCGCCCGCCCGGCGCGGGGGCTGTCGGTCCTCTCTGTTCCCTCTCGCGTCCGTGTTCTCATCTCGCGCCCCGGTTGCTACGGTGCCCCACCTCTGACGAACCGTCAGTTCACCGTCCCGGGAGGTCGAGCATGCGTGCTCTCGTCGCCGCCGTCATCGGTCTGGCCGCAGCCCTCGCGCTCGTGCTCACGCTCTCCGCCGTCGGCTCCCCGCCGGGCGAGACCTCGCCGAAACCGCTGCTCACCACCGTCCCGGGCCCCAAGCAGTAGCCCGGCAAGCAGTAGACCCAGCAAGTAGAAGCCCAGCAAGCAGAAGCCCAGCAAGGGAGAGGTCCACCACCATGCGCCGCCGAGCCGGTCTCGTCCTCCTCGCCTTCGCCGTCTTCTTCGCCGCCCTGTCCCCGCTGCTGCGCTGGTACGCCTTCCCCCGCCTGGCCAAGGTCCCGCCGAACCAGTACCAGGAGGTCGTCCTGGAGGCGAAGCCCGCCACCCTCCTCGACTACACGACCCTCAAGGCGAAGGAGGTCGAGAAGGTCACCATCGTCCAGACGCTCAAGGGCAACGTGGAGGAGTCCGAGAGGATCGAACGCAGCGCCGGACGCGACGTCGTCGTCTGGGACGCGCTCTCCTACATCGAGGGCCCCGACGGCAGGATGGTCTCCGCCATACCCGAGCGCTACATCTTCGACGCCCACACCCAGGCCCCCGTCAACGCCACCGGCGAGATGGTCGACGGCGACCCGGTCCGCCGCACCGGCATCGAGTTCAAATGGCCCTTCCTCACGGAGAAGCGGGACTACGAGTACTTCGACGCCCAGTCCCGTACCACCGCCCCCATCCACTACGAGGGCACCCGCACCTTCCGCGGCCTGGAGGTCTACTACTTCGAGCAGACCATCCCGTGGACCAAGGTCCCGATGCCGAAGAAGATGCCCATCGAGGGCGTCACCGCCGAGCAGATCGCGCAGACCGGCATGACCCGCTGGTACACCACCAAGCGCATGTTCTGGGTCGACCCCGTCACCGGGGCCCCGGTCAACGGCGAGGAGATCCACGAGGAGGAACTGCGCAACGCGAAGAAGATGGGCATGTCCGAGGACACCGTCACCGCGTTCTCCGGCCATGTGAAGATGCGCGAGGACTACATCGTGGACACCGTCGAGCTGGTGAAGTCCCAGCGCGTCCTGGTCCTCCTGCTCACCTCGTACCTGCCGTGGGGCTTCCTGGGCCTCGGCATCGGCCTGCTCGCGCTGGCGCTGTGGCTGGAGGCGCGGTCGCGGCGGCCGCAGGCCCCTGGGACCCCTACGACCGCTTGAGCCGCGCCGAGGTGTACCGCGTCGCCGGTACGGTCGCGGGGTCCTCCGGCCACGGATGCTTCGGGTAGCGGCCGCGCAGCTCCGCCCGTACGGCCTGGTAGCCGTCCTGCCAGAACGACGCCAGGTCCGCCGTGACGGCGGCGGGCCGCCCGGCGGGGGAGAGCAGGTGGACCAGGACCGGCACCCCGGCCACCGTGGGCGTCTCGCTGAGCCCGAACAACTCCTGGAGCTTCACCGCCAGTACGGGCTGCTCGCCGCCGTACTCGACCCGGATACGGGAGCCGCTCGGCACCTTGATCCGCTCCGGCGCCAGCTCGTCCAGCCGCACCGCCTCACCCGTCGCCCACGGCAGCAGCCGGCGCAGCGCCTGCCCCGCGTCGATCCGGCCCAGGTCGGAGCGGCGCCTGGCCCGCGACAGCTCCGGCTCCAGCCAGGCACCCGGCTCCGCCAGCAGCGCCTCGTCCGACACGTCGGGCCACGGCGCGCCCACCACCCGGTGCAGGAACGCCAGCCGCAGCCGGAACTGCTCACTGTCCCGGGTCCACCGCAGCAGCCCGAGCCCCTCCCGCCGGAGCCCCTCCACCAAGGCCCCGCGCACCAGCTCCGGGTCCGGCTGCCTCAGCGGCCGTACCGCCAGCTCCACCGCCCCCACCCGGTCCACCGACCGGGCCACCACCGCGCCGTCCACCCAGCGGACCTCCTCGCCCCGCACCCGCAGATGCCCGGCGGCCAGGAGCGCGGTCTCCTCGTCGACCACCGCCGCCAGCCGCACCCGGGCCGAGGCCGCGTGGGAGGGCCGGTCCGCGACGGCGACGGCCAGCCAGGGCGAGCTGCGCAGCCGGGAGGTCTCCCGCAGCTCCGCGCCCGTACCCGACACCATGAGGAAGGCCCCGTCGCCCCGGGCCCGCGCCACCCGCTCCGGAAAGGCCAGGGCGGCGACGAGCCCGACGACGGCGTCATCGGAGCGGGTCCCGTCGGTTCCGGTACCGCTCACCTGGGCCGACAGCCGCCGCACCTCCTGCTTCCAGCGCCCCGCGTACCCGTCCTGCCCCCGGCGGGCGGTCCGCAGCGCCGCCGCCAGATCGTCCCCGTACTCCCTCGGCGGCTCCTCGCTCAGCAGCGCGACCACCTCCGCCGCCCGCCGCGCCCCGGCCTCCTCCGCGCCGTCCAGCAACGCCCGCGCCAGTCGGGGATGCAGCCCGAGCCGGGACATCCGTACGCCCCGGTCGGTGACCCGTCCGTCCGCGTCCACCGCGCCGATCGCCTCCAGCACCTCGCGGGCGGCGCCCATGGCCCCGGCGGGCGGCGGGTCCAGCAGGGCGAGCGAGGAGGCGCCCGGATCGCCCCAGCACGCCGCCTGGAGCGCGAACGCCGCGAGGTCGGCCACCTTGATCTCGGGGGCGGGGAAGCGCGCGAGCCGCCCGTCCTCGGCCTGCTCCCAGCACCGGTACACCGCCCCGGCCGCCTCCCGCCCCGCCCGGCCCGCACGCTGGCGTCCGGCCGCCTGCGAGGCCCGTACGGTGGTCAGGGCGCTCAGGCCCCGGGCGTGGTCGGTACGGGGTTCCCGGGCGAGGCCCGAGTCGACGACGACCCGCACGCCCGGCACCGTCAGCGACGACTCCGCCACCGAGGTCGCCAGGACCACCCGCCTCCCTTCCGAGGACCCGGCGAGCACCGCGTCCTGTACGGCGGCCGGGGCGCGCCCGTGCACCTGGAGCACCTCGGCGTCCACCCCGGCGAGCTGCCCGGCGACCCGCGCGATCTCCCCGACACCGGGCAGGAAGCAGAGCACGTCCCCCTCCCGCTCGGCCAGGGCCCGCCGCACGGTCGCCGCCACATGTGTCAGCAGGGCAGGGTCGACGCGCATCCCGTGCGGCGGCTTCACCGGCCGTGCGGGCGGCGCCCAGACGACCTCCACCGGGTACGAGACCCCCTCGGCCTCGACGACCGGCGCATCGCCCAGCAGCCGCGCCCACCCCTCCGCGTCCGTCGTCGCGGAGGCCGCCACCAGCCGCAGATCGGGCCGGATCGCCTCCCGTACGTCCAGGAGGAACGCGGCCACCGTGTCGGCGTCCAGATGGCGCTCATGGCACTCGTCGATGATCACCACCTCGACCCCGGCCAGCTCCTGGTCCCGCTGGAGCCGCTGGAGCAGCACCCCGGTGGTCACGACCTCCACCACCGTGTCCCGCCCCACCACGCGCTCCCCGCGCACGGTGAAGCCGACCCGCCCGCCCGGCCGCTCGCCCAGCAGCCACGCCATCCGCCGCGCCGCCGCCCGCGCGGCGATCCGGCGCGGCTCGGCGACCGCGACCCGGCGCACCGGCCCGGCCCCGGTCAGCCCGGCCAGGACCAGCGGTACGAGGGTCGTCTTGCCGGTCCCGGGCGGGGCGCACAGGACGGCGACACCCCGCTCGTCGAGCGCGTGCTCCAGGGCGGGGACGGCGGTGCGGACGGGGAGACGGTCCAGGGCTTCGGTGCGGATCACGGTCCCAGTGTCGTACGGGCGCTTCGGGTACGAACGGTCAGTCCCGCTCGCACACGAAGAACCTCAGTCCCGCTCGCACACGAAGATCGCGGTCCCCGGGATCAGGTTGCCGCGCAGCGGGGACCAGCCGCCCCACTCCTGGTCGTTCCACGCGGGCCATTCCGGTTCGACGAGGTCGACCAGCCGGAACCCGCCCGCCACCACGTCCCTCACCCGGTCACCGAGCGTGCGGTGGTGTTCCACATAGACGGCGTCACCGGCCTCGTCCTGCTCGACATAGGGGACGCGGTCGAAGTAGGAGGCGGCGACGGAGAGCCCCTCGGGCCCGGGCTCGTCCGGGAACGCCCAGCGGATCGGGTGCGTCACGGAGAAGACCCACCGCCCGCCGGGCCGCAGCACCCGGTGGACCTCGCGGAAGACCTGCACGGGGTCGGCGACGAAGGGCACCGCCCCGTACGCGGAACAGGCCAGGTCGAAGGAGGCGCCCCGGAACGGCAGCCGGCCCGCGTCCGCCTCCACCAGCGGGATCCCCTCGCCGATGCGCAGGGCGTGCTGGAGCTGGCGGTGGGAGAGGTCGAGGGCCACCGGGCGGGCGCCCTGTCCGGCCAGCCAGCGCGAGCACTGTGCGGCCCCGGCGCCGATCTCCAGGACGTCGAGCCCTTTGAGGGAGGCGGCGGGCCCCAGCAGACCTGCCTCCGCCTCGTCCAGCCCTTCGGGGCCCCAGACGAAGCGGTCGTCCCCCAGGAAGGAGCCGTGATCGTTCTGGTATTCGTCCGCGTTGCGGTCCCACCACCCCCGGCTGGCCCGGCTGCTCTCGGCCTCGTCCGCCACCCGCCGGGTCGCTTCGGGTTCTGCGGGTTCCTCTGTGGAGGTCCCGTGGATCTCTTGGCTCATCGTGCCCGTCGTTGTAGTTTGCCTTCACTCGCCGCACGCGGTACGTACCAGGGGTAGGTGCCGGGAGACGGACGCGTGTGCGCGACGCCTTGCCGCACTGCCGTATTGTGTCCGGGTCGCATCGGCCCGAACGCGCCTCGGAGAACAGGAGTTGCTCCGGTACAGGGCCGTAGAGGGGCCGTCGCGTCCCCGGTCCGCGCCTGCGCGCATTGACCCTGTCCGGCTGCCCCCGTATGCTACAAGTTGCGCTGCGAGCCTGCGCGCCTCAGACCTAGCAGGCCGCGCTCGCGTCTGTTGCATGTCCCCTCGGTTGTCGAGGCGTCTCTCCGGAAACGGATTGCGCGCTTTCCAGGCTGTCCGGCTTCTGCAGAGGCGATACGGGCTTTCGGCGTAGCAGTACCTACGACTCTCTGTCCGTACCGGAGCCCTTTCCCACATGACGAGCAGCACCGAGACCACCGCCACCACGCCGCAGGTTGCGGTCAACGACATCGGCGACGCGGACGCGTTCCTCGCGGCGATCGACGAGACGATCAAGTACTTCAACGACGGCGACATCGTTGACGGTGTCATCGTCAAGGTCGACCGCGACGAGGTTCTCCTCGACATCGGTTACAAGACCGAAGGCGTCATCCCGAGCCGCGAGCTCTCGATCAAGCACGACGTCGACCCGAACGAGGTCGTCAAGGTCGGCGACGAGATCGAGGCCCTGGTTCTCCAGAAGGAGGACAAGGAAGGCCGCCTGATCCTCTCGAAGAAGCGCGCTCAGTACGAGCGTGCCTGGGGCACCATCGAGAAGATCAAGGAAGAGGACGGGATCGTCACCGGTACCGTCATCGAGGTCGTCAAGGGTGGTCTCATCCTCGACATCGGCCTCCGTGGCTTCCTCCCGGCGTCGCTCGTCGAGATGCGTCGTGTCCGCGACCTCCAGCCCTACGTGGGCAAGGAGCTCGAGGCGAAGATCATCGAGCTGGACAAGAACCGCAACAACGTGGTCCTGTCCCGCCGTGCCTGGCTCGAGCAGACCCAGTCCGAGGTTCGCCAGACGTTCCTCACCACCCTCCAGAAGGGTCAGGTCCGCTCCGGCGTCGTCTCCTCGATCGTCAACTTCGGTGCCTTCGTGGACCTGGGTGGCGTCGACGGTCTCGTGCACGTCTCCGAGCTCTCCTGGAAGCACATCGACCACCCCTCCGAGGTTGTCGAGGTCGGCCAGGAAGTCACCGTCGAGGTTCTCGACGTCGACATGGACCGCGAGCGCGTCTCCCTGTCGCTCAAGGCGACGCAGGAAGACCCGTGGCAGCAGTTCGCCCGGACGCACCAGATCGGTCAGGTCGTCCCGGGTAAGGTCACGAAGCTCGTTCCGTTCGGTGCGTTCGTCCGCGTCGACGAGGGCATCGAGGGTCTGGTCCACATCTCCGAGCTGGCCGAGCGCCACGTGGAGATCCCGGAGCAGGTCGTCCAGGTCAACGACGAGATCTTCGTCAAGGTCATCGACATCGACCTCGAGCGCCGCCGCATCAGCCTCTCGCTGAAGCAGGCCAACGAGTCCTTCGGTGGCGACCCGGCCTCGGTCGAGTTCGACCCGACGCTGTACGGCATGGCCGCGTCGTACGACGACCAGGGCAACTACATCTACCCCGAGGGCTTCGACCCCGAGACCAACGACTGGCTCGAGGGCTTCGAGGCGCAGCGCGAGGTCTGGGAGACCCAGTACGCCGAGGCGCAGCAGCGCTTCGAGCAGCACCAGGCCCAGGTCATCAAGTCCCGCGAGGCCGACGAGGCCGCCGCTGCCGAGGGTGCTGCCGCCCCGGCCGGCGCCGCTCCGGCCGCCTCGGGTGGCTCCGGTGGCGGTTCGTACTCCTCGGAGTCGGCGGACAACTCCGGCGCCCTGGCGTCGGACGAGGCCCTCGCCGCCCTGCGCGAGAAGCTGGCGGGCGGCCAGAGCTGACGCTCCGGACCCCGACGGCTCATCGGCTGCGGTGAAGCTGTAGAGCACGGAGAGTGAGGCCCGTTCCCTTCGGGGGCGGGCCTCACTCGCGTATACAGATGCCGGTCAGGGCGTCACGGTGATGTTGGTCAGCCCCCTGCCGCCGGTGACGGTGTTGCTCGCGTACACCGTGGTGCGGCAGTCGGCGCTGTTGTTGGTGACGTTGACGGCGAGCTGCCGGTCGCCGGTGGCGCCGGCCAGGTTCGAGGTGTTGTTCCGGAAGACGGTGCCGCAGCCCCAGCCGCTCTGCTGGGTGTGGGTCTCGTAGCCGTTGTTGGTGGTACGGGAGCCCCTGTTGCCCTCCACCAGGACGTTGTTGCCCTTCACGTCGACCCAGGAGTCGTCGTAGTTGGCCCCGGTGAGCCCGTTGCCGTCGAAGGTGTTGCCGATGATGCGGGCGCCGGTGGTGCCCTCCTTGATGTCGACGTTCTCGCCGCGGACATCCGGCCCGATCGTGTTGTTCAGGATCTGCGCGTTGTCGCTCCGGTCGGAGAGGTCGTTCGCCGTCCCGACGTACACGCCCTCGCCCATGCCGCGCCCGTTCTGCCCGGTGTCGTAGATGCGGGAGTTCTTCAGTACGCCGTCGCGCGAGGACTTACGGAAGTGGACGCCCTCCATGTCGAGGTCGTGGACGGTCACCGCGTCGATGACGACGCCGTTCGCCGTGTCGGCCATGATGCCCTTCTGGCCGCCCTTGATCGTCACCCCGTGGACCGTCCAGTACGAGGCGCCGTTGAGGTGCAGCCCGTAGCCGCCGCCGGCCGTCAGGACGGCCTTGCTGGAGCCGGTCAGGATGATCCGGGCGCCGGAGGTGCCGGGCCGGGTGGCCTTGAAGTTCCCGGTGTACGTGCCGTCGGCGAGCCGGATCGTGTCGCCGGGGGAGACGGTGGTGAGCGCCGACTTGAGCTGGGCCGCGGTGGAGACGTCGATCACGGCCGCCGCGTGGGCGGGGGCCGCGGTCAGGGCCAGGCCGCCGGTGGCGAGGGCGGCGGCCAGGAGAGCGGTGAGGGGGGTACGGGGACGCATGGGGGGAGGCCTTCCCGTCGGAGGGGTCCAGAACGTTCCCGTACATTCCTGTACATGAATACGGGACGCGTCTCTGAACGTGTTGCCCAGTGACGGTAGGGACGGCCGCAGGCGCCGTCAAGGTCTGGACCAATAGCTGTCCGGGTGGACGGCTGACGCGCGTGCGGCAACTGACGCCCCGTGAAGCCACGTCGCCGGAAAGTGCGGACGCCGGGAATGCTCATGCAGCCGGCCGCGTTCTTCCAAGGAACACGAGGAGGAGCGGTAACCGTGCCTGATCCGCAGAGTTTGTACGAATGGGAGCCGAAGGGCCTGGCCGTCGTCGACATGGCGCTGGCCCAGGAGTCGGCCGGCCTGGTCATGCTCTACCACTTCGACGGATACATCGACGCGGGTGAGACCGGCGAGCAGATCGTCGACGGCCTGCTCGAAACGCTGCCCCACCAGGTCGTGGCCCGCTTCGACCACGACCGGCTCGTGGACTACCGCGCCCGGCGACCGCTGCTGACCTTCCGGCGCGACCGCTGGACGTCCTTCGAGGCCCCGACCCTGGAGGTCCGGGTCGTCCAGGACGCCACCGGAGCGCCCTTCCTGCTGCTGTCGGGCCCGGAGCCGGACGTGGAGTGGGAGCGGTTCGCCGCCGCCGTGCAGCAGATCGTCGAACGCCTCGGCGTCCGCCTCACGGTCAACTTCCACGGCATCCCCATGGGCGTCCCGCACACCCGCCCCGTCGGCATCACCCCGCACGGCAACCGGACCGACCTGATGCCGGGTCACCGCAGCCCCTTCGACGAGGCCCAGGTCCCCGGTTCGGCCGAGGCCCTCATCGAGTACCGGCTGATGGAAGCCGGCCACGATGTCCTCGGGGTCGCCACCCACGTCCCGCACTACGTCGCCCGGTCCGCCTACCCGGACGCGGCCCTGACCGCGCTGGAGGCGATCACCGCCGCGACCGGCCTGGTCCTGCCCGCGCTCGCGCACTCCCTGCGCACCGAGGCGCACCGCACCCAGACCGAGATCGACCGGCAGATCGGCCAGGGTGACGAGGAGCTCGTCTCCCTCGTCGAGGGCCTTGAGCACCAGTACGACGCGGTCGCCGGCTCCGAAACCCGCGGCAACCTCGTCGCCGAACCGGTCGACCTGCCGTCCGCCGACGAGATCGGCCGCGAGTTCGAGCGCTTCCTGGCCGAGCGGGAGGGCGACGGCTGAGCCGCCGGGCAGCCGAGCGGGAGGGTGGCCGCCGCGGGACTTGCCCCGCCCCGTAGGCTGCGGCCCATGCTGAAAGTGGGCCTGACCGGCGGGATCGGCGCCGGCAAGAGCGAAGTGTCGCGGCGACTCGTCGAGTACGGTGCCGTGCTGATCGACTCCGACCGGATCGCGCGCGAGGTCGTGGAGCCCGGAACCCCCGGTCTGGCGGCCGTGGTCGAGGAGTTCGGGCCGGACATCCTGACCGCCGACGGCACCCTGGACCGCCCGGCGCTCGGTGCGATCGTCTTCGCCGACCCGGACCGCCGCGCCGCGCTGAACGCGATCGTCCACCCGCTGGTCGGCGCCCGCGCCGCCGAGCTGGAGCGGGAGGCCGGTGCGGAGGCCGTCGTCATCCACGACGTACCGCTGCTGGCCGAGAACGGTCTCGCCCCCTTCTACGACCTGGTCGTCGTCGTGGACGCGTCCCCCGAGACCCAGCTCGACCGGCTGGTGAACCGGCGCGGAACGACCGAGTCCGACGCCCGCGCCCGGATGGCCGCCCAGGCGACCCGCGAGGAACGCCTCGCCGTCGCCGATCTCACCGTCGACAACGACGGGCCGCTGGAGGCGCTGGAGCCGCAGGTCCGCGGGGTCTGGGAGGAACTCCTCCGCAGGGCCGCCGCCACGGCCTGAGCCCCGCGCCTGCCCCCCGTGATGGCTGACCCCCGTAACGGCCTGATCCCCGTGACGGGGTCAGCCCCTAACGGCCTGACCCGCGTAACGGCCTGAGCCCCGTCCCTGGCCTCCGTACCGGAATACCCGCTCCGGGGTGGATGTTGAAAACCCGGAAGCGAAGGGAAGGATGCGACCGTGCCCGAGAGCAACCCGGAAACCCATGTCATCGACTTCCGCGCGGCCGAGCAACTGCTCGACGCCCGGGACCCCCGGGGCGCGGTCAAACTCCTCGACTCGGTGATCGCCGCCCACCCGGAGAACACCGCCGCCCGGCTGCTGCGGGCCCGCGCCTTCTTCGCCTCCGCCCAACTGCGCCCGGCCGAGCTGGAGTTCGAGCTGGTGCTGGAGCGCGAACCGGACAACGCGTTCGCCCACCACGCGCTGGCCCGCACTTTCGAGCGGGCAGGCCGCCCGGAAGCGGCGATGCGCCACTTCCGACTCGCGGCGGCGCTGGATCCCAGGCCGGAGTACCTGAAGGCGGCCAAATTCGACGCGGGGGAGTGAGCGTTCGACGCGGGGGAGTGAGCGCGGGGGCTCAGGTCCGACGCGAAGGTCGCATGGCCGTCACGGCGGTTTCGTACCGTCCCCAGGGTCCGGCCCGCGCCACCGGGGGCGCCCGCCCCGGTCCGGTTCGTACGGGGGCACATCCCGGCCCGGCTGGTAGTGCGCCCCCTGGCGCATGCGGTGGATGACCACACCGAGGTCCAGGAGTGTCAGGGCGAGGAGCACCGCGCAGGCCGCCGCCCACCCCGGCCGCCCGACCAGCAAGAACGCCACCAGGCCGAAGAGCGCCCAGAACGTCCCCCAGAGACTCAGCCAGAGCCGCATCCGCAGCGGACTGCGGGCGGTCGCGGGTTCACTGCCGGTACGCATGGCCATCACCTCACCCTCCAGCATGGACCCGTGAGGCGCGTGGCGGGAACCGATGCCCTGGTGCGGACCGTTGGTCCTTCATGGGTGAATCACCGGTACGTGAGGGATATGCGGGGACGGGCCCGGGGGCCATCACTCCGGACGGGTGCGCCGTCGAGCTCTACCGGCGCCTGGCCGTCGGCGAGGAGCCGGACGTGATCGCGTCGGTCGCTCCCGCCGGCGCGAGCATGCTCGAACTGGGCTGCGGAGCGGGCCGGGTGACGCACCCGCTCGTCGAGCGCGGCTTCACGGTGACGGCGGTGGACGAGTCGCCGGAGATGCTGGAGCAGATCGTCGGCGCCCGGACGGTGCGCAGCCCCATCGAGACGCTGGACCTCGGCGCCGAGCGCTTCGACGTGGTGCTGCTCGGCTCGTTCCTGGTCCACGCGGGCGAGCACCGGGTGCGGGACGGCATGCTGCGCGTCTGCCGCAGACACGTGAGGGACGACGGGATCGTCCTCATCCAGCGCGAGGGCGTCGCGCGCCGTTCCGGGCTGCCGTGGGAGCGGGTCGACCGGTCCGGCTGCCGCATCCGTATCGTCTCGGCGGAGCCGGTGGGGGACGGGGTGCGCTCGGTGCGCGCGGAGTACGACTTCGGTGACGCCCGGTGGACGCAGACGTTCCGGTCGCGGGAGCTGTCCGAGGAGCAGCTCGCCGGGCACCTGGAGGCTGCGGGGCTGACGGTGGACCGCACGCTCACCGACGACGGCACCTGGCTGCTGGCCCGCCCCACGTCCTGACGTACGGGCTCCGCCTGTGGTCCCCGCCCGGTGAAACCGCTCAGTGCACGAAGGTGTAGCTGCGCCACGGCGGGCCGCTCTCGGGTGCCACGTCGCTGAACCGGGTGGCCACATAGGCCGTCCCTCGGCCGGTGCAGTCGCGGGTCGGGTAGAGGATGATGTCCACCAGCGTGCCGTTCTCGAGCTCGCGAGCCCCGGTGGGGGCCAGCCGGTGGCAGCCGCGTACCGAGGGGTTGTTCACCTGTACCTCCACCTCGCGGTCGGTGTGGTAGGTCACCGGGCCGACGGCGGTGCGGCCGAGGCCCGAGCAGCCCGAGACGGTGAGGGCGAGGAGCGCGGCGGCGGCGACGGCGCCGAGACGGCGTCGGCGGCGGAGGTCGGGCGCGGTCACGGACATGGGCGGGTCCTCGTCTGCTCGTCCGGTGCTCGTCCGGCTCTCACCGGGTCTCGTCCGGTTCTCATCGGTACGCCTCCCGGCCCGCATCGGTACGCCGGGGAGACGTGCTGGCGCTGGCCACCCTGCCCGCTCCCCAGCGCCCCGGCATTTCGTGCGCGGCCGACCGGGCGAGGAGCGGACCCTGCGGCGGGCCGTTCGCCCGTCACCGCGCGTGACCGGTGCCGGGCCGGTCCCGCGCACCCCGTCTACCGCTCTGAGCTGCGGTGACGTGACCGAGGGAAGGGTTGTCAGACCCCGCGCCTAGACTCGCAGAGTCAGCATCAACCGTGCCGGCAGGATCAGCGGACCAGGCGGGAGGGGGTGGCCGGAATGGCGGAGCCGAGGGCACAGGGCGCCCGGGACCCGGGCGTCGGCGAGCCGCGCACCGCGGACGTCGGCCGGCTGCTGCGCTGCGCGGCGGTCTTCCTGCCGGGCCCGGTCCCGCGCGAGGGCCGGATCGCCTTCTGGGACCCGCACGCGGAGCCCGGGGCGCCCGCGCGGGACGGGGCCTCCTCCTTCGCGTACGCGGACCGTGCCTACGCGGACCGTGCCTACGCGGACCGTGCCTACGCGGAGGGGTCCCACGCCGACGACCGGGCCGCGCCCGACGCCGTGCCGTACAGCCCGGACCAGCTCACCGTCCTTCGGGGGGACGGGACCACCGCCAGCGGTGTCCGCAGCGCCGAGGTGCCCGCCGCGCTGCTCTCCGTGGCCGACGCGCTCCCCGTGCTCGTCCGCGCCCGGCACCAGGCGTCCGCCCACCCCGCCACCCGCTGCTGGGGTGCGGCCGCGCTGCACGCCCTCCACCTGGTCGCACGCGGCCGGCTGCTGCCCGGTCTCACGGCGGGCGGCCACGACGCCTGGCGGGCCGGCCCCCGGGACGCCGAGGACGTCGCACACCTGCGGGCCACCGCCGCCGCGATGCCCTCCGAGGGGTACGCGGTGCCGCTCCCGGAGCTCGATCCGCCCCGGCTCCCCGACCCGGAGGCGCTGATCGGCTCCTTCCTGGACGCGGTCGCCGACACGCTCCCGCGCACCCCCGCCGCCGCCTTCGCGATGGGCGCGCCCTTCGCCGCCCGGGAGCCCCAGCACCTGCCGTACGCCGCCGCCTGGGCCGTGGAGGTGGCCTCCGGCCTGGACGCGGGGGTGCGGGTCTCGCTCCGGCTCGACCTCTCCGCCTACGAGCTGTTCGACACGGCCGACACCTACGCCGTCACGGCCTCCCGGGACAACGCCGACGAAGGCACCCCGGACGCCCCGGACCACCCGGACGCCCCGGACCACCCGGACGCTCCGGACGCCCCCGCGCACCCGGACGATCCTGCGGTCCGCCATGCCGCCGCGGCCGTCGTGCAGGTGCACAGCCTGGCCGACCCGACGTACGTGGTCGACGCCGCCGCCCTGTGGAACGGGCTGGCGGGCGAGCCGTTCGGGCCGCGCTCCCGGGTCGACGCCGTGCTGGCGCTGCGCCGGGCCGCCCGGGTCTGGGGACCGCTGGAGCGGCTGCTGGACCAGCCCGTCCCTGACGTCCTCGCCATCACGGAGAACGAGCTGTACGAGCTGCTGAGCGACGCGGGAGCCCGGCTGGCCGCCGCCGGGGTCCACGTGCACTGGCCGCGTGAGCTGGCCCGTTCGCTGACCGCGGCCGCCGTCGTGCGGCCCGCGCCCGGATCGGCCACCGACGGCACCTCGTTCTTCGACGCCGAGCAGCTCTTCGCCTTCAACTGGCAGGTGTCGCTGGGCGACGAGCGGCTGACCGAGGCCGAGATGGACACCCTCGCCGAGGCCCACCGCCCGGTGGTGCGGCTGCGCGACCAGTGGGTGGTCGTCGACCCCGCTCTCGTACGGAAGGCGCGCAAGCGGGAGCTGGGGTTGCTGGACCCGGTGGACGCGCTGGCGGTCGCCCTGACCGGGAGCGCCGAGGTGGACGGGGAGCAGGTCGAGGCCGTCCCGGTCGGAGCCCTCGCCGTGCTCCGTACGCGGATCCTCGCCGACGACGCGACGATCGCACCGCCGCCCGGTCTCGACGCCACCCTGCGCGACTACCAACTGCGCGGGCTGGCCTGGCTGGACCGGATGACCTCGCTCGGGCTCGGCGGCTGCCTCGCCGACGACATGGGCCTCGGCAAGACGATCACCCTCATCGCCCTCCACCTGCACCGCGCGCGGAAAGCGCCCACCCTGGTGATCTGCCCCGCCTCCCTCCTCGGCAACTGGCACCGCGAGATCAGCCGCTTCGCCCCCGGCGTCCCGGTCCGCCGCTTCCACGGCACCGACCGGTCCCTGGGTGAGCAGGACGGCGGCTTCGTCCTCACCACGTACGGCACGATGCGCTCCAGCGCCGCCCAGCTCGCCGCGCACACCTGGGGTCTGGTCGTCGCCGACGAGGCCCAGCACGTCAAGAACCCGCACTCCTCCACCGCCAAGGCCCTGCGCACCATCCCGGCCCCGGCCAGGGTCGCCCTGACCGGCACCCCGGTGGAGAACAACCTCTCCGAGCTGTGGGCCCTGCTCGACTGGACGACCCCCGGACTGCTCGGCCCGCTCAAGGCGTTCCGGGCCCGGCACGCCCGGATCGTGGAGAACACCGGTACGGCCGCCGGCCTGGGCAACGAGGAGGCCGTCGAGCGGCTCTCCCGGTTGGTCCGCCCCTTCCTGCTCCGCCGCAAGAAGTCCGACCCCGGCATCGCCCCCGAGCTGCCGCCCAAGACGGAGACCGACCACCCCGTCTCCCTCACCCGGGAGCAAGCCACGCTGTACGAGGCGGCGGTGCGCGAGACGATGGCGCAGATCGAGGCGGCCGAGGGCATCGCCCGCCGCGGTCTCGTCATGAAGCTGCTGGCCTCGCTCAAGCAGATCTGCAACCACCCGGCGCAGTATCTGAAGGAGGAGCCCACCCGGCTCACCGGCCGCTCCGGCAAGCTCGCCCTGCTGGACGAGCTGCTCGACACGATCCTCTCCGAGGACGGCTCGGTCCTGATCTTCACGCAGTACGTGACGATGGCCAAGCTCCTCTCCGCCCACCTCGCCTCCCGCGCGATCCCCTCCCAACTCCTGCACGGCGGTACGCCGGTGCCCGAGCGGGAGCGGATGGTGGACCGCTTCCAGTCCGCCGAGGTCCCCGTCTTCCTGCTCTCCCTCAAGGCGGCCGGGACCGGGCTCAACCTCACCCGCGCCGCCCATGTCATCCACTACGACCGCTGGTGGAACCCGGCCGTGGAGGAGCAGGCCACCGACCGGGCGTACCGCATCGGGCAGACCCAGCCCGTGCAGGTCCACCGGCTCATCGCCGAGGGCACGGTGGAGGACCGGATCGCCGAGCTGCTGGAGTCCAAGCGCGCCCTCGCCGACGCGGTGCTCGGCGCCGGTGAGACCGCCCTCACCGAGCTGAGCGACCGGGACCTCGCCGACCTCGTCTCGCTGCGGAGGCCCGCATGAGCCCGTCACCGCGGAGGCGCGCATGAGCCCGCGCCCGACCACCGGCCCGGCCGCCCGAAGGTCGGCCCCCCGTGCCCGCCCCGGCCCCGACGACCTGCGCCGCACCTTCGAGGCCGTGCCCGCCCGCACCTCGCCGGAGGGCGAGCCCTTCGCCGACAGTTGGTGGGGCCGCGCCTGGGTGGCCGCGCTGGAGTCCCTGTCGATGGACGGGGCCCGGCTCGCCCGCGGCCGCGCGTACGCGGACGAGGGCAAGGTCGCCACGATCACCGTCACCCCCGGCCGCGTCGTCGCCTATGTGCACGGCAGCCGCGCCCGCCCCTACCGCGCCGAGCTGCGGCTGCGCACCTTCACCGACACCGGCTGGGACACTCTGCTCGACGCGGTCGCCGCCCACCCCGGCCACCTCTCCGCGCTGCTGGCGAAGGAGATGCCGCACTCCCTGGCCGACACCGCGCGGGAGGCCGACGTCCGGCTGCTGCCCGGCGGCGACGACCTGGACCCGAGCTGTACGTGCCCCGACCACGGCCGGCCGTGCAAGCATGTCGCCGCCCTCTGCTACCAGACCGCGCGGCTGCTCGACAGCGACCCGTTCGTCCTGCTGCTGATGCGGGGGCGGGGCGAGCGCGACCTGCTGGACGAACTGGGCCGCCGCAACGCCGAGCACACCGCCCGCGAGCGCCCCGCCGCCCCGGCCGTCCCCTCGGTCCCGGCGGCGGAAGCGCTCATGGACCGGTACCTGCCGCCGCTCCCGGCGCCCCTCCCCGTACCGCCGTATCCGGGCCAGCCGCCGTCCTACCCGGACCTGCCGGGTGCACGCGACCCGCTGGGCCTGGACCACCTCGCCACCGACGCCGCCGACCGTGCCCACACCCTGCTGACGACGGGCCGCGATCCGCGGGCCGGGCTCACCGCCTGGCAGGACGCCGTCCGGATCGCCGCCTCCCGCCCGACCGCCGGGCTCACCGCCACCACCCGCGCGCTCTACCGGGAGCTCGCCCACGCCACCGGCCGCAACACCACCGACCTGGCCCGCGCGGTGGCCGCCTGGCGGCAGGGCGGCGCCGAAGGCCTCACGGTCCTGGAGGAGCCCTGGGACCCGCCGGCCGGCCCCTTCGACCGGGCCAGGCCGCTGCTGGCCGCCGCCGAGTTCCCGCGCTTCACACCCTGGCGCAACCACCTCACCCACCCGGCCGGCACGCTCCAGCTCCGCTTCGGCCACGACGCCCGCTGGTACGGCTACGAGTCCGACCCCGGCGCCGACGACTGGTGGCCCCGCGCCACCCCCGACCCCGACCCGGTCGCCGCCCTCGAAGCCCTGCTGACCGGCGACACGGTCACGGCGGCCCTCGACGGGACGGACGACACCTACGTACGGTAAATCCCTTGGCCACAGCCCAGTTGGCGCTGCTAGCGTCCTCGACGTGGCGAAACTCAATCAGATCATCGCAGTGGAGAAGGGCGTCAAGTCCAAGGCGCACCAGGACCTGACGGCGGCCCACCACGGCCTGCAGAAGGCCGGTCTGCTGGCCGGGATCTCCCGGACCTACCAGCCCAAGGACGAGGAGGGCGAGCAGCTTCCGCCCGAGTCGACGCTGGTCCAGGTCAAGGCCGAGGACGTGCTGCGGGACACCGCGAGCACGCTCACCCGGCTCTTCGATGTCACCGCCACGAAGGACTGGGCGAACTGCTCGGCCCGGGCCGATGTGAAGGTCGACGGCCGGGTGCTGGTGGCCGAGGTTCCGGTCTCCTACCTGCTCTTCCTGGAGAAGCAGCTCACCGACCTCACCACCTTCATCCGCAAGCTCCCGGTGCTGGACGCCGCCGAGTCCTGGGTGCAGGACCCGTCCACGGACTCCTGGAAGACCGAGCCGGTCAGGACGCTCCGTACGAAGAAGGTGCCCCGCAACCACGTGAAGGCGGAGGCCACCGAGAAGCACCCGGCGCAGGTCGAGGTGTACTACGAGGACATCCCGATCGGGTACTGGACGACCGTCAAGTTCTCCGGGGCGCTGCCCGCGCGGCGCGTCAACGAGCTGCTGGACCGGGTCGAGAAGCTCCAGCAGGCGGTGAAGTTCGCCCGCGAGGAGGCCAACGGCGCCGAGGTCACCGACCAGCGGGTGGGTGATGCGGTATTCGGTTACCTCTTCGGGTGACCGGCCTCGGTCATCTCTCCGGGTGACCGGCCTCGGTCACCTCTTCGGGTGACCGACCATGGATTCCCCGGCAGCCGATCAAGGCCACCGGGGTGCGCGAGGAGCGCAAGCTGAAACTGAAGCTTGTCGTGAAGGCGCGGTTCCAGTGGAGGTTCGAATCCTCCCTCCGGCACGGGCCGGAGTAGCCCAAGCAGGCAGAGGCAGACCGCCGTCAATCTCAGACTCTTGCTCCAGACTCAGCATTCGCCGCCGATCGCCGGATCGAACGGGCCCGGGCCCGCGCGCGTCGAGATGCCGGTTCAAGTCCGGCCCGCAGAGCTTCGATCTGCGGTGGTCCAAAGGCAGGACGCGACGACATCATGACTGACCCGGACCCTTAAACGTGCCGGCGTGCCAGATGGGCGGCACACCCAGGGCCCGGAGGCCGGCTACGCCTCCGGGCCCGCTCCCGTTCTCCGGGGCGGGCCCTCGGACTCCTGCGGGCCACTCACTGCCGGTACCCGTTCAGGAAGCGGCCGATGCGGCTGATCGCCGCGTCGAGGTCGTCGGCGTACGGGAGGGTCAGGATGCGGAAGTGGTCCGGGCGCGGCCAGCTGAAGCCCGTACCCTGCACCACCTGGATCTTCTCCCGCAGCAGCAGGTCCAGGACGAACTTCTCGTCGTCGACGATGGGGTGGACCTTCGGGTCGATGCGCGGGAACGCGTACAGCGCGCCCTTCGGCTTCACGCACGACACGCCGGGGATCTCGTTCAGCCGCTCCCAGGCCCGGTCGCGCTGCTCGTGCAGCCTGCCGCCCGGCGCCACCAGCTCCCGGATGGACTGCCGGCCGCCGAGCGCGGCCTGGATGGCGTACTGCGCGGGCGCGTTGGGGCAGAGCCGCATGGAGGCCAGCATGGTGAGGCCCTCCAGATAGTTGCGGGCGTGCTGGTGCGGACCGGAGACCACCATCCAGCCGGAGCGGAACCCGGCTACCCGGTACGTCTTCGAGAGCCCGCTGAAGGTGAGGCAGACCAGGTCCGGGGCGAGGACGGCCGCGCTGTGGTGCTCGGCCCCGTCGTACAGGATCTGGTCGTAGATCTCGTCGGCGAACACCATCAGCCCGTGCCGGCGCGCGAGATCGAGGATGCCTTCGAGGATCTCGCGCGGATAGACCGCGCCGGTGGGGTTGTTCGGGTTGATGATCACGACGGCCTTGGTCCGGTCGGTGATCTTCGAGGCCAGGTCGGCGAGATCCGGGTTCCAGTCGGATCCCTCGTCGCAGATGTAGTGCACGGCCTTGCCGCCCGCGAGGGTGGTGACGGCGGTCCAGAGCGGGAAGTCGGGGGCCGGGATCAGCACCTCGTCGCCGTCCTCCAGCAGCGCCTGGACGGCCATGGAGATCAGCTCGGAGACCCCGTTGCCGAGGAAGATGTCGTCCACGCCGACCTCGGTCAGCCCCATGGCCTGGTAGCGCTGGGCCACCGCCCGCCGCGCGGAGAGGATGCCGCGCGAGTCGGTGTAGCCGTGGGCCTGCGGCAGCATCCGGATCATGTCCTGGACGATCTCCTCCGGCGCCTCGAAGCCGAAGAGCGCCGGGTTGCCCGTGTTGAGCCTCAGCACGCTGTGGCCCGCCTCCTCCAAGGCGTTGGCGTGCTCGATGACCGGGCCCCGGATCTCGTAACAGACCTCGTTGAGCTTGCTGGACTGCCGGAACTCCATGCGGTGCCTCCCCGAGCCGAACTGCGATACTTGGTTTTACCAAGTGGGAGCTTGGAAAGTCCAACAACATGTCTAGACTGCGTCGCATGCCACGTCAGCAGCCCGCCGCCGCACGCCCCGTCAGACGCCGGAGCTACGACCAGTTCTGCGCCTCCGCCCGCGCCCTCGACTCCGTCGGCGACCGGTGGACGCTGCTGATCGTCCGCGAACTGCTCGCCGGTCCCCGCCGCTACACCGACCTCCACGCCGATCTGCCCGGCGTCTCCACCGACGTCCTGGCCTCCCGCCTCAAGGACATGGAGCAGGGCGGCCTCGCCGTACGCCGCAAACTCCCGCCGCCCGCCGCCGCGTCGGTCTACGAGCTGACCGAGCGGGGTCACGGACTCCTCCCCGTCCTCACCGCCCTCGCCGAGTGGGGAGCCCCGGCCCTCACCGAACGCCGCCCCACCGACGCCGTACGCGCCCACTGGTTCGCCCTGCCGCTGCTGCGCGCGCTGACCGGGCTGACGCAGGAGGGCGTCCTCGAAGTGCGGCTGGACGAGGGGGAGTTCCATGTCCGTACGGGAGTGGGTGCGGCGGTCGAGCCGTACGGGTTCGGCCCGGCGCCCCTGTCCGACGCCCGCATCACCCTCGACGCCGAGCTGTGCCTGGAGCTGGGGCGCGGCGATGTCACCCTCGCGGAGGCGGTGAAGGACGGCCGGATCGAGGTGGCGGGGGAGGGAGCGCTCGCCGCGGAGCTGCGGGGCGGGTGAGGCTTCCGGGGCGGCATGTTCCGCCGTGGATGATGGAGGCGTGCGACTCGAA
This sequence comes from Streptomyces cyaneofuscatus, assembly GCF_042718795.1. Lineage (GTDB taxonomy): Bacteria > Actinomycetota > Actinomycetes > Streptomycetales > Streptomycetaceae > Streptomyces > Streptomyces cyaneofuscatus_A. The sequence goes on along the minus strand of NZ_JBHXOX010000024.1, from coordinate 44,946 downwards.
GCGATCACCTGGGAACGGCTGGCCGGTGAGCTGGCCCGGCACGGCGACGGCCTGACCGCCGCCGACGGCGCCCCCTGGCTCACCCTCGGTATCGACGGCGCCCCGGCCGCCCGCACCGGTGACCTGGCGGAACGCGTCGCCGATGAGCTGAGGCTGCTCGGCCGGTCGGTGCTCGTGGTTCCCACCGAGGGGTTCCTGCGCCCGGCGAGCCTGCGGTTCGAGTACGGGAAGGAGGACCCGGACTCTTACGCCAGTACCTGGTTCGACACGGGAGCGCTCTGGCGCGAGGTGTTCGGGCCGCTGGAGGCGGGCGGCTCCGGACGGGTGCTGCCCGATCTGTGGGACCCGGTGACGGACCGGGCCACGCGCACTCCCTACCACCCGCTGCCGGAGGGCGGGGTGGTGATCGTGCACGGGCCGCTGTTGCTCGGGCACTGGTTCCCGTTCGCGCTGAGCGTCCATGTGCGGCTCTCGCCGGGGGCGTTGCGGCGGCGCACGGCGGAGGGGGAGCGGTGGACGCTGCCTGCCTTCGCCCGGTACGAGGAGGAGGTGGCGCCCTCCGAGGTCGCGGACGTGGTCGTGCGCGCGGACGACCCGCACCATCCGGCGTGGTCGGGGCTGGGGGGCCTCTAGGCGCTCCTTCTACGTGGGTGGGCGTCCGCCCACCGTGGTCACCGCCTCGGCCCCGGCCTGGCAGCCCTGCGCCGCGGCGGCCTCGTCGTCCGCCCCGGCCAGCAGGGCCGCGAGGAACCCGCCGGTGAACGCGTCACCCGCCCCCGTCGAGTCGACCGGCTCCCGGACCGGCCGCGCGCGGACCCGCCCCGTCACCACGCCCCCGGCGGCCACCACCGCACCCCGGTCGCCCAGGGTGACGGCGACCCGGGGGAACGTACGGCTCAACTCGGCCGCCGCCTGCTCCGGTTCGGGGAGGCCGGTCAGCAACCGGGCCTCGTCCGCATTCGGCAGCAGCAGCTCGGCCCCCTCCGCGAGCCCCAGGAACCGCTTCGGCCCCAGCTCCGCGAGGAACCCCGCCGACGCCGGATCCACGCTCACCGGAACGCCTCGCTCCACGGCCGTACGCAGGGCGAGCAGCGCCGTGGCGCGGCTCGCCGCGGCGAACAGGAGATAGCCGGAGAGGTGCAGCCGCCCCACGCCGTCCAGCATCGCGGGCGCGAAGTCCTCGGTGGCCAGGCGCAGTACGGCCCCGCTGTCGGTGAGGAACGTCCGCTCGGCGGCGGCGTCCACCAGTGCGATGACGGTCGCGGTCGCCACCTCCGGGTCCACCGCCAGCAGCGCCCGCACCCCGGCCCGCTCCAGCGCCTCCCGGTGCCAGCCGGCGGACTCCGCGCCCGCCCGCGCCACCAGCGCCACGTCCCGGCACCCCGAACGCACCGCCCAGCACGCCACGTTGGCTCCCGCGCCGCCCGGCACGCTCAGAATGTGGGCGGTGGTGTCCGTGCCGTGGACGAGCGGCGAGCCGTGGAGCGCCACGACATCGGTGACCACCTCACCGACCACGAGGAGCCCGCGCCCCGCCGCCGGGCCGGCGTCGGTCACCGTACGGCCGCCGCTGCGGCTGCGGTTGCTGCGATGCGTGCCGCGAGCCGCACGTTCCCGCGCACCGCTGCCAGGTTCGCCTCCAGCGACGCGCCCCCGGTGCGCCGCATCAGCTCCTCCAGCAGGAACGGGGTGACGCCCTGCCCGGTGATCCCACGCGTCCGGCACGCGTCGAGCGCCTCCGCGAGTACCCGGTCATGCAGCGTGGGGTCCAACTGGTCCGCTTCCGGTACGGGGTTGGCGACGATCAGCGCCGCGTCCGGGCCGCCCAGCGCCTCCTTCGCCCGGACCACCTCCACCACTTCCTCCGGGCTGTGCACGGTCCAGTCGACGGACTGGCCGGAGCTGCTCAGATAGAAGCCGGGGAAGCGGTCGGTGCCGTAACCGAGGATGCCGACGCCCAGGGTCTCCAGGCGCTGGAGCGTCGCCGGGACATCGAGGATCGACTTCACGCCCGCGCAGACCACCGTGATCCCGGTGCGGGCGAGCAGCCGCAGATCGGCCGACTCGTCCTGGCTGTCGGCCCACTCCCGGTGTACGCCGCCGAGCCCGCCGGTGGCGAAGAAGCGCAGGCCCGCCCGTGCCGCCAGGAACGCGGTCGCGGAGACCGTCGTCGCCCCGCTCGCCCTGAGCGCGAGGGCGGGGGCGAGATCGCGGTGGCCCAGCTTCCGGACCGCCGGGTCCCCGGCCACCCGCTCCAACTGGTCCTTCTCCAGGCCCACATGGGCCTGCCCGTCCAGGACGGCGATGGTGGCCGGGACCGCACCGGCGGACCGGACGATCCCCTCCAGTTCGACGGCCACCCGGAGGTTGCGGGGGCGCGGCAGCCCGTGCGCGATGATCGTCGACTCCAGGGCCACGACGGGCAGCCCGCCGGCCAGAGCCGCGCGTACCTCGGCGGAGAGGACCGGCTCGTAGGAGGTGTCGGTGTTCTGTGGCATGCCCCCATCCCTGTCGCGGGCAGGAGGGCCGCAAACCACGGGGGGACCGGTTCCGGCCGGTCCTGGTGGCGGGTCGGCCGGAAGTGGTCGCTAAGGTGACCGGCCATGACGACAAATGACCAGGCCCCCGCCTCCTTCGCCGTGCACATCCCGGACGCCGAGCTCGAACCGGAGCCGCTGGATCCGGCACAGATTCTCTCGGGTGAGCCCGTGGTGACGGGCAAGGTGCTGTGGGAGTCCGCCGACGGCAAGCAGGTGCGCGGGATCTGGCAGATCACGCCGGGCGTGGTGACCGACACCGAGGCGAACGAGCTGTTCGTGGTCGTCAGCGGGCGGGCGACCGTGGTGGTCGAGGGCGGCGCGACGCTGGAGATCGGGCGGGGGGACGCCTGCGTCCTGCGCGAGGGCGACCGGACGACGTGGACGGTCCACGAGACGCTGCGCAAGGCGTACCACATCAGCCTCTGAGGCCTGTGGTGCCTGCGGTGCGGGCCTCAGGCTCCGGCGGCGGCAGGCTTCATGCCCCGGCGGCGGACGGCTTCATGCTCCGCCGCAGCGCCAGTGCGGCCACCGGCAGCAGCAGTGCGGCACCGATCGCGTTCAGTGGGCCGTACCCCCACTGGGCGACGATCACCCCGGCCGTCGCTCCGCCGATCCCCGCCGCCGCGTTCATGGTCAGGTCCGACAGCCCCTGCACGGCCGCCCGGGCCTCCTGCGGCACGGAGTCGGTGAGCAGGGCCGAACCGGCGATCATCCCCGCCGACCAGCCGAGGCCGAGCACGAAGAGCCCCAGGGCGGTCTGGCCGTGCCGGGGCCCGGCGGTGCCCGCGAGCAGCGCGGCGCAGCTCAGCAGACCGACCGCGAGGCCGATCACGGAGAGCCGGCCGAAGCGGTCGGCCAGCCACCCCATCACCGGCGAGAACGCGTACATGCCCGCGATGTGTCCGCTGATGACCAGCCCGATGAGCTGGAGACCGGCGCCGTGCCCGCCCAGATGGACCGGGGTCATGACCATGATCGAGACCATCGCGGTGTGCGACACGGTGACGGTCCCCAGGGCCAGCTTGGCCATCGGAGAGTCTTGTACGGCCGCGGCCCCGGCGCGCAGGGACCGCTTCCGCTCCCCCTGCGAACTCTGCGGCGCCAAGGCGCGCGCCGTGAGCAGCGGGTCCGGGCGCAGCAGCACGGCCACGATCACCCCGGCGGCCAGGAAGGCGACCGCGGACCAGAGGTAGGGGCCCGCGGTCTCGGGCACCGGGCCCCCGCGGAACAGCCGGCCCGCCGGGGCCGCGATGTTGGGGCCCACCACCGAGCCGATCGTGGTGGCCCAGACGACGGTGGAGATCGCCCGGCCCCGCCGCTCCGGCCCGACCAGGTCGGCCGCCGCGAACCGGGCCTGGAGGTTGGCGGAGGAGCCGGCGCCGAACGCGGCCATCCCGAGCAGCAGCAGCGGGAAGCTGCGCGCGATCGTGCCGAGGACCACCAGGGCGCCGCCGAGCGCGCCGATCAGATAGGCGAGCACCAGGCCGGGGCGCCGGCCGCGCGAGGTCATCAGGGCGGCCAGCGGGAGCGACAGCAGTGCCGTACCGGCGACGGACGCGGTCGGGGCCAGCCCGGACAGGGCCTCGGAGCCGGTCACCTCGGTGGCCAGCATCGGCGCCAGGGCGATGCCGATGGCAACACCGAGGCCGCCGAGTATCTGGCTGACGACGAGCACGGTCGAAGTGCGGCGCTGGAGGGCGGGCAGGCCGGCGGCCGTGACCGGGGGGACGGCGGAGCGGGGGAGGGATGGTGTCACCGGCGCAGTGTGCCATCAGATGAACGGCGCGATGCACCCGTACGAGTGAACCGACCGCCGACGCGCCCGCGAAGCGCACGACCCGCCACCCGCTGCGACCGCCGCACGTCCACCCCTGACCACCGCCGCGCGTCCACCCCCTGCGATCGCCGCACGGCCACCCCCCTCCACCTCAACAGCTGTACGAGCCCCCGCGACAGCCGAACACCCACCCCCTAGAACAACGGCTGCGGAAGCACCCCCTCCAACGCCAGCAGCAGCCGCTTCGTCTCCAGCCCGCCCCCGAACCCCCCGAGGCCGCCGTCGCTCTCCACCACCCGGTGGCAGGGCACCACCACCGGCAGCGGGTTGGACCCCATGGCGGCCCCCACCGCCTGAGCCCCCTCGGGCCGGTTGACCCGCGCGGCCAGCTCCCCGTACCCGACGACCGTCCCGTACGGCACCCCGGACTCCAGCTCGCGGAGCACCTCACGGTGGAAACCGGCCGTCAGCGACCAGTCCAGCGCCAGGCCGAAGTCCTGCCGCTCACCCGCGAAGTAGGCCGCGAGCCGGCGTATCGGCTCGGCGAGCCGCTCCGAGCCGGGTGCCTCCACCGGCTCCGAGCCGAGCCGGGTCCGCAGGTGGGCGAGCGCCGCGTCCCGTACGTCCGGGCGGGCGTGGAAGGCGACGCTCACCAGGCCGGCGGGGGTCGCGGCGAGCAGCAGCGGCCCGATGGCGCTCCCGACGACGGACCACTCGACGGCCGGCTCCGCACCGGCCGCGCCGGCCCCGTAGCTGTTCATGCCGTCCACGGTACGACCGGCCACTGACAACGCCGCTCCCGTCGGCGGAAACCGGACAGGCCCGCCCCCCCACCGACCCGGGCGCCGCCCCGTCAGCGCGTGGCGTCGCGCACCACGTCCGGATAGTTGGTGATGATGCCGTCGACGCCGTAGCCCCGGACCTTCGCCGCGTTCGCCGCGTCGTTGACCGTCCAGGTGTTCACCCGCAGCCGCTTGCCGTGCGGCCCCTTCAGCCGCTGCACGGCCGCCACGTAGTCGGCGCCGATCGTCGTGTGCGAGGGGTTGATCTGATCGGTGAACGCCGCGTACGAGGGGAGGTCGGCCACCGCCGGGGTGCCCAGGAAGCCGGTGGTGATGTCGGGGCGCAAGGCGTGCACCTTCTTGACGCTGTCGGCGCCGAAGCTCTGGATGACCAGGCGGCCGCGCACGTGCGAGCGGTCCAGCCACCCTTCCCTGCCCAGCACGCGCAGGATGTCCCGCTCGATGCCCGGGTAGGTCGCGGGGCTCTTGATCTCCAGGAGCAGCTTCTGCCGGTTGCGCTCCAGGCGGTCCACGAACTGGGCCAGCGTCGGCACCCGGGCCCCCGCGAACTGCTTACCGAACCAACTGCCCGCGTCCAGCTTCGCCACCTCGGCGGCGGTGAAGTCCTTGACCGCCCACGGGGCACGGCCGGGGAAGACCTCCTCGACGTTCGTCGTGCGCTTCAGGTCGGTGTCGTGCAGCACGACGAGCACACCGTCCCTGGTGCGGTGGACATCGTTCTCCACCCACTCGATGCCGAGCGCCTTCGCGGCGTCCGCGGCGGCGAGCGTGTTCTCCGGCGCGTACCCCGACGCGCCCCGGTGGGCGATGACGAGGGGGCGTACCTGCCGGTCCGGGGTCCGGGCGGCCGTCACCTGCGGCCGGGCGGCCGTCTCCTGCGGCTGGGCGACGGGCAGCAGCAGGGCGCCGCCCCCGAGGAGGGCCGCGGCGGCGGTGGAGGCGGTTGCGGTGCGTACGAACACGTGGACTCCCCGTATCGGAGGGTGCGGACACGACGAGACTGGCAGCGGCCCACCAACGCCGGGCGGGGCGGCGATGGCCACGGAATGAACGGAAATCCGCGCCCCCGGAGTGGGTGGTGAACACCCCGGGGGACCAGGAGCACGGTCCCGTGCCGATAAAATGTGTTCCTTACATATGCCTGCAGGGCCCTGGGGGATCCCCCTCGAACCCGGGCTTTCTCGAAAGGCGTGACGGCGTGCGGGGAACGGTTGAGGGATTCATCCATGGTCCGGTGATCCCGGTCCTGGCTTTCCTCGCGGCCGGGGTGGGGGCCGCTCTCGGACTCCGCTGCGGCATCAGGTCCCTGCGCACGGCACGCTCCTTCAAGACCGGCCGGCTGGCGCTCGGTGCGCTGTCCATCGGCTGCGGGATCTGGACCATGCACTACGTGGCGATGACGGGCTTCACCGTCGTGGAGGCACCGCTCTCGCACGACAAGCCCTACACCCTCGCCGCCCTGGCCGTGGCCGTCGTGATGGCCGGCGTCGGGCTCTTCATTGTCGGGTACCGGGGCGCGACCCGCATGGCGCTGATCACCGGCGGCACCCTCACCGGCCTCGGCATCGCCTCCACGCACTACCTGGGCATGGCGGGCATCCGCTTCCGGGGGCACTTCACGTACGAGACACCCCTCGTCGTCCTTTCCGCCCTGATAGCCGCGACCGCCGCCACCGCCGCGCTCCGGGCCGCCCTCTCCGCCCGGGTCCTCCTCTCCGGCCTGGGCGCGGGCCTCATGATGGCCGTCGCGGTGACCGGGATGCACTACACCGGCATGGCCGCGCTCGGCGTGCACCTGCATCCGACCGCCCCCGGCCCCACCTCCGGCCACGTGTCCTCGGACTGAGCGCATCCGAGGCCGTTGTCAGTGGGGGGCCGTACGGTGGTTCCATGCGGCCTGTTTCCCAGATCGAACGTTCGGTGGCGCCCTTCGAGGTCGTCAGTCCCTACCAGCCCAGCGGCGACCAGCCGGCGGCCATCGCCGAGCTGGAGCGGCGTATCCGCGCAGGTGAGAAGGATGTCGTCCTGCTCGGCGCGACCGGCACCGGCAAGTCGGCGACCACCGCCTGGATGATCGAGAAGCTGCAGCGCCCCACCCTGGTGATGGCGCCGAACAAGACGCTCGCCGCCCAGCTCGCCAACGAGTTCCGCGAACTCCTGCCGAACAACGCGGTGGAGTATTTCGTCTCGTACTACGACTACTACCAGCCCGAGGCGTACGTCCCGCAGTCGGACACCTACATCGAGAAGGACTCCTCGATCAACGAGGAGGTCGAGCGGCTGCGCCACTCGGCGACGAACTCCCTGCTCACCCGGCGCGACGTGGTCGTGGTCGCCTCCGTCTCCTGCATCTACGGCCTCGGTACGCCGCAGGAGTACGTGGACCGCATGGTCCAGCTCAAGGTCGGCGAGGAGATCGACCGGGACCAGCTCCTGCGCCGGTTCGTGGAGATGCAGTACGCGCGCAACGACCTCGCGTTCACCCGCGGCACCTTCCGCGTCCGCGGCGACACCATCGAGATCTTCCCGGTCTACGAGGAGCTCGCCGTCCGCATCGAGATGTTCGGCGACGAGATCGAGGCCCTCTCCACCCTGCACCCGCTGACCGGCGAGGTCATCAGCGAGGACCGGGCCCTGCACGTCTTTCCCGCCAGCCATTACGTGGCCGGACCCGAGCGGCTCCAGAAGGCCGTCCGGGGCATCGAGGAGGAGCTCGAAGCCCGCCTGGCCGAGCTGGAGAAGCAGGGCAAGATGCTGGAGGCCCAGCGGCTGCGCATGCGCACCACGTACGACATCGAGATGCTCCACCAGATCGGCAGTTGCTCCGGCGTCGAGAACTACTCGATGCACTTCGACGAGCGGGCCCCCGGCACCGCCCCCAACACCCTCCTCGACTACTTCCCCGAGGACTTCCTGCTCGTCCTCGACGAGTCGCACGTCACCGTGCCGCAGATCGGCGCGATGTACGAGGGCGACGCCTCCCGCAAGCGGACCCTCGTCGACCACGGCTTCCGGCTGCCGTCCGCCATGGACAACCGCCCGCTGAAGTGGGAGGAGTTCCTGAAGCGGATCGACCAGACGGTCTACCTCTCCGCCACCCCGGGGAAGTACGAGCTTTCGCGCGGCGACGGCTTCGTCGAGCAGATCATCCGTCCCACCGGCCTGGTCGACCCCGAGATCGTCGTCAAGCCCACCGAGGGCCAGATCGACGACCTGGTGCACGAGATCCGCAAGCGCACCGAGCGCGACGAGCGGGTCCTGGTCACCACCCTCACCAAGAAGATGTCGGAGGACCTCACCGACTACTTCCTGGAGCTCGGCATCCAGGTCAGGTATCTGCACAGCGACGTCGACACCCTGCGCCGCATCGAGCTGCTGCGCGAGCTGCGCTCCGGCGAGTACGACGTCCTGGTCGGCATCAACCTGCTGCGGGAGGGCCTCGACCTCCCCGAGGTGTCCCTCGTGGCCATCCTCGACGCCGACAAGCAGGGCTTCCTGCGCTCGGGCACCTCGCTCATCCAGACCATCGGCCGTGCCGCCCGTAACGTGTCCGGCCAGGTCCATATGTACGCGGACAAGGTCACCCCGGCGATGGCGCAGGCCATCGACGAGACCAACCGCCGCCGTGAGAAGCAGATCGCCTACAACACCGAGCGCGGGCTCGACCCGCAGCCGCTGCGCAAGAAGATCAACGACATCGTCGCGACCATCGCCCGCGAGGAGATCGACACCGAGCAGCTCCTCGGCACCGGCTACCGGCAGGGCAAGGAGGCCAAGACGCCGGTGCCGACGCTCGGGGTGAAGGCGGCCAAGGGCGGCGCGAAGGGCAAGGGCACGTCGGCCGGTGCGGTGGTCGGCGACCGTCCCGCGACCGAACTGGCCGGAATCATCGAGGAGATGACCGACCGGATGCGGGCCGCCGCCGCCGACCTCCAGTTCGAGGTGGCCGCCCGGCTGCGCGACGAGGTGGGCGAGTTGAAGAAGGAGCTGCGTCAGATGAAGGAGGCGGGCCTCGCCTGAGGGCCGGCACACCGGGCGTACGGCGGTCGCCGTACGCCCGGTGTGTTGCAAGACCGACACAAAAACGGACCGAACCTGCTGCCGTCCCGGGGGGAATGCGTAGGGTGCGGGGATACCGCACACCACGGTTGCGGGGCCATGCCGAGAGGGGACAGCGCGTGACGGTCAACATGACCAAGGGTCAGGCCATCAACCTGCAGAAGAGCGACGGGGGGACCCTGACGGCGGTACGGATGGGGCTCGGCTGGCAGGCGGCTCCGCGCCGCGGTCTGTTCGGCTCGCGCACCCGGGAGATCGACCTCGACGCCTCGGCGGTGCTCTTCGCCGACAAGCAGCCCGTCGACGTCGTGTTCTTCCGCCACCTCGTCAGCGACGACGGCTCGGTCAAGCACACCGGCGACAACCTGGTCGGCGGCGCCGGCTCCGGCGGCGACGACGAGGCGATCCTCGTCGACCTCCAGCGCGTCCCCGTCCACATCGACCAGATCGTCTTCACGGTGAACTCCTTCACCGGACAGACGTTCCAGGAAGTCCGACACGCCTTCTGCCGCATCGTCGACGAGACCAACGGCCAGGAGCTCGCCCGGTACACGCTGGACGGCGGCGGCCAGTACACCGCCCAGATCATGGCGAAGGTGCACCGTGCGGGCAGCGGATGGCAGATGACGGCCCTCGGGAACCCGGCCAACGGCCGCACCTTCCAGGACCTGATGCCCTCCATCCTGCCCCACCTGTAGGCGGACCGGACCGGATCAGGCTGGCACCGGCACGTGCGGCTCCCGCGGGCACCCGCCTCCGGGAGCCGCACCGCGCGGGACCGCGCGCAGAACACATCGTCGAGGGGGACAGCGCAATGACGGCCGAACTGGTCCGGGGACAGAACCACACCTTGCCCCAGACCCGTCTGGAGATCCGGGTGTCGGCGGGCTCACCCGTCGTGGCCGGCGCCACCCTCGGCGACGAGAGGGGCGTGGTACGCGGCGCCGAGTGGATCGCCCACCCCGGCTCGCCCCAGCTCCCCGGCCTCGAAGTCTCCCAGCAGGCCGCGGCCGGCCACCGCCTCGCCGTCGACCTGGAGGCCCTGCCCGAGACGGTGCACCGGGTCACCGTGCTGCTCGCCCTCCCGTCGGGCGTGGGCGGCCCGACCCGCTTCGGCACCACCGCCGCGCCCTTCGTCGCCGTCACCGGGCTCGACGGCACCGAGATCGCCACCTTCACGCTCACCGGCCTGGACGCCGAGTCGGCGGTCAGCGCCCTGGAGCTCTACCGCCGCCAGGGCGCCTGGAAGGTCCGGGCCGTCGGCCAGGGGTACGCGGCCGGCCTGGCCGAGATGCTCGCCGACCAGGGCCTGGTCGGCGCGGCCGAGCTGGCCGCGTCCATCCAGGAGGCGGTCGCCCGCTCCCTGGCCCGCTCGGTGGCCCCGCCGCCACCCCGCACCCCCGAAGGCGACCGCGTACGCCACGCCTCCGGGCCGACGGACCCCGGCCCCACGCCCGCCGCACTTCCACAGCCCCCGGCAGCCACTCCCGTACAGCCGGCAGCCACTCCCGTACAACCGGCGGCCGACCCCGTACAACCGCCGGCCACTCCCGTACAACCGGCGGCCGACCCCGTACAACCGCCGGCCACTCCCGTACAACCGGCGGCCGACTCCGCCCCCACCCCCGGCGGCCCCATCAACTACGCCCACCCGCGCCGGCAGCACGCCGCCCCGCCGACGCCGCCGCCCACCGCGCCCCCCGCCCAGCCCGGGCAGGCCGCGCAGCCGGTCGCCGGGGACGCCACCGGCTGGTCGATGGACGAACGGCTCTACAACCAGATCTGGGGCATGTTCGAGGACCTGGCGAGGGCCGCCGCGGCCTACCGCAGCGCCGTGGACTTCGCCGAGTCCCGGATGGACCAGGAGCTGGACCGGTCTCTTTCCGACCCGCGCAACCGGATCGGCGGCGCGGGCGACCGTGCCCGCGAGGAGGCCCGTGCCAAGCGCGACGAGCTGACCGCCCGGGCCCGTGAGGTCCTCGACCGCGACCTCGCCCAACTGGCCGCCGAAGCCGCCGTCGTCGAGCCCGCGCTCCCCGCCGCGTACGCCGGCTGGGACAACCCCGTCTGGCACGCCCACCGCGTCCCGATGGAGCTGCCGATGGCTCTGCGCCTCGGTGACCTCCACCTGCCCGAGCGCACCGGCCTGCGCATTCCGCTGCTCGTCCGGTTGCCGCTGGAGCGGGGGATATGGGTGGACAGCGGGCGTACGGCCTCCGAGGCCGCCGCCCTCACCGACAGCGACCGGCTGCGCCGCCTGGCGATGGAGACCGCCGTCCTGCACGCCGCCCGGCTGCTCGCGGTCTATCCGCCCGGCGAGTTCTCGGTGCACGTCATCGACCCGGCGGGCGCCGCGGCGGGCCCGCTGGCGCCGCTGGTCGACGCGGGCGTCCTCGCCGGGCCGCCGGCCGCCGGGCCCCAGGGGGTGGCCTCGGTCCTCGCCCACCTCACCCGCCGCGTGGACCTGGTGCAGATGGCGGTGCGGGCCGGCGCGGCCGATTCGCTCCCGCCCGACCTGGACACCGGCGAGCAGCTCCTGGTGGTCAACGACTTCCCGCACGGCTTCGACGACCGGGCCGTCACCCAGCTCCGCTACCTCGCCGACGAGGGCCCCGCGGTCGGCGTGCATCTGCTGATGGTGGCGGACCGCGAAGACGCGAGTGCGTACGGACCGGTGCTCGACCCCCTGTGGCGTTCGCTGCTGCGGATCACCCCGGTCGCCGACAGCCACCTCGCCGACCCCTGGGTCGGTCACGCCTGGACATATGAGCCGCCGGTGACGCCACCGGGCAGCCGGGTCCTGGAGCAGGTCCTGGCGGCGGTCACAGCCGCCCGCAGAGCTGCCGGCCGCTGACCACGACACCGCATCCGACCTGCCTATTTTGCCATGACTTTACCTTTTTCTTTACCTACCCTTGGTCATGCATGTACTGTTCGGTGCACGGAGGGGAGTACTCCTTACGCGACGTTCCCGTCAGTACGGACCGTGACCGGTCCCGGGGCGTCGGCCCGGCACGCATCCCGTGTGCCAGGGTGGAAGAGACCTCCGGCAGCGACGACGCTGATCAGTAGCCGTAGCGAACTGCCGGAGGCGCAGTGGACGTTTCATGGACCCTTTGGGCTGTCACCATCATTGGTCTGTCAGCCCTGATCGCCGTCGATTTCTTCATCGGGCGCAAGCCCCATGACGTGTCGACCAAGGAAGCCGGTATCTGGACGGTCGTCTGGATCGCCCTGGCCATCCTCTTCGGAGTCGGCCTGCTGGTGTTCGGCAACAGCCAGGCATCCGGAGAGTTCTTCGCCGGATTCATCACCGAGAAGTCGCTGAGCGTCGACAACCTCTTCGTCTTCGTCCTGATCATGGCGAAGTTCTCGGTGCCCTCGCACCTCCAGCAGCGCGTGCTGCTCATCGGTGTGCTCGTCGCCCTGGTGCTCCGCGCGATCTTCATCGCCGCCGGTGCCGCCGTGATCGCGAACTTCTCGTGGGTGTTCTACATCTTCGGCGCGTTCCTGATCTACACCGCCTGGAAGCTCATCCAGGAAGCCCGGGCCGGCGAGGAGGAAGAGGAGTTCGAGGAGAACCGTCTCCTCAAGAAGATCGAGCAGCGCTTCGGCGTCGCCGACCAGTACCACGGCACGAAGCTTTTCATCCGGAAGAACGGCAAGCGCATCATGACCCCGCTGATGGTGGTCATGCTCGCCATCGGTATGACCGACGTGCTGTTCGCACTGGACTCGATCCCGGCGATCTTCGGCCTGACCCAGGACCCGTACATCGTCTTCACGGCCAACGCGTTCGCGCTGATGGGCCTGCGTCAGCTGTACTTCCTCATCGGCGGTCTGCTGAAGAAGCTGGTCCACCTCAGCTACGGCCTGTCGGTGATCCTCGGCTTCATCGGCGTCAAGCTGGTGCTGCACGCCCTGCACGAGTCCGGGGTGCACGTGCCCGAGATCTCCATCCCGTTCTCCCTCACCGTCATCTGCGGCGTCCTGGTGGTCACCACGATCACCAGCCTGATCGCCAACAAGAAGCAGGAGGCGGCCGAGGCCGAGGCGGCCAAGGCGAAGAGCGTCGACGCGTCCGACGACCAGACGGAGAGCGTCAGCAGCTGACCCCGGGCCGCCCAGGGCGGCACAGGGATGTCACCGGCAGCGGCCGGGGCGGAAGGGCGCAAGCCCGACCACCCCGGCCGCTGTGCGTGTACGCCGCCGGAGGCCTGTCGCCACAGACCTTGTGTCACACACTTGTCGTCGGAGACCTGTCGTCAGAGCTCCGCGAGAAACGCACGGACAGCGGTGGCGAACCCTTCGGGATCGGTCTCGTGGACCGTATGACCGGTGGGCAGATGGACCAGGCGGGTGTGCGGGCGCCGGTCCGCCATGGCCTGCGCGTGCCCGGCGGAGAGGGTGTCGCTGCGGACACCGTGCACGAGGAGGGCCGGGCAGTCGGTGGCCAGCCAGTCGTCCCAGTGATCGCCTGTGAGCAGGCGCTGCGAGGCGACCATGTCCTCCGGGCGGAAGGCCAGCCCCCAGCCGTCGTCGTACGCGCGGATCGCGTCGCCCAGATAGCGCGCGGACGCGCCCAGCCCGGCGACCAGGGATTCGCGGTCCGGCGCCCGGTGGGGCCAGGAGAGGCAGAAGGACAGGTCGTCCTCCACGACGGCGCCTATGTCCTCGATCACCAGGGCGAGGACCCGGTCCGGATGGTGCGCGGCGAGCTGATAGGCGTTGACGCCGCCCAGCGAATGGCCGAGGAGGACGACCGGGCCGAGGCCGAGATGGTCGAGGACGGCGAGGGCGTCCGCGAGATAGCCCCGGCGGTGATAATCGCCCGGGCGGTCCGACTCCCCGTGCCCCCGCTGGTCGGGCGCGATGACGCGCCACTCGGGAGCCAGAGCCCTGGCCGCCCGGGCGAAGGTCCGCCCCTCCGAGAAGTGCCCGTGCAGGGAGAGCAGGGGCCGGCCGGGCCCGCCGAAGTCGAGGAAGGACAGCCGGCGCCCGTCGAGGTCCAGATCGACGCGGGTCGCCTCCGGCGCGGTGAAGGTCATGCCGGGACCCTAGCTCCCGGGTCTGACACACCCCTGGGCCGAACGTCCCGCTACCAGCCGCGCGCCCGCCACTCCGGCAGGTGCGGGCGCTCGTCGCCGAGGGTCGTGTCGTTGCCGTGGCCCGGGTAGACCCAGGTCTCGTCCGGCAGCCGGTCGAACAGCTTCGTCTCGACGTCGTGCAGCAGGCTCGCGAACGCCTCGGGGTCCTTGTGCGTGTTGCCGACCCCGCCGGGGAAGAGGCAGTCCCCGGTGAACAGGTGCGGGGCCCCGTGCGGGTCGTCGTAGACCAGCGCGATGGAGCCGGGCGTGTGGCCGACCAGGTGGCGGGCGGTCAGCTCGACCCGGCCCACCGTGATCGTGTCGCCGTCCTCCACGGGCACATCCGTGGCGACCGGGATGCCCTCGGCGTCGTACCGGCCCGCGTACGCACGGGCGCCGGTCGCCGCCACCACCTCGGCCAGCGCCTGCCAGTGGTCGCCGTGCCGGTGGGTGGTGACGACGGAGGCGACGGAGTCGTCGCCGATCAGCGCCAGCAGGGTGGCGGGCTCGGCGGCCGCGTCGATCAGGAGCTGCTCGCCGGTGGCCCGGCAGCGCAGCAGATAGGCGTTGTTGTTCATCGCGCCGACGGCGACCTTGGAGATCATCAGATCCGTCAGTTCGTGCACGCTCGCCGGTCCGCCGACCCTCACCGCTCCGCTGTACGTCATACGGCTCACCCTAATCCGTCCCCGCCGGGGTGGAGGCGGAGTCCGGACAGCCGCTACAACGGCGGCAGCTCCGGCAGCGCGCCCCCGGTCACGGTCAGTGCCGAGCCGTCGCGGCGGCCGGCCAGCCAGCCGAGGAGGTCGGCCGCCGTACCCCGTACCGACACGGCCGGACCGTCCGACCCGCCGCCCGTGGTCCAGGTGCGGCCGTCCTCGGCGGTCACCGTGGTGGCGGGGACGGCCGGGTGGCCGGCGAAGCGGTCGGTGAGGAAGGCGATCTCCCGCTCGGTGAATTCCGCCGGCAGGTCCTCCAGCTCGTAGCCGACGTCCAGGTCGACGTGGTGGAGCTCCACCTCGATCAGCCGGCGGAAGGGGACCCGGGACGCGGAATCCGTCACGCCGTTGCGCAGGGTGACCGTACGGGACCAGTCGGCCGGTTCGTCGGCCGCCGCCCGCAGACGGTCCGCGCTCTCCCGGAAGTCGCCCAGTTGCTCGTCCAGCGGGCGCGAGGCGCCGGCCTCGATGTCGGCGTCCCGCATTTCGCTGCTCGCGTACATCGGCAGACCCCGGAGAACATTTCCGATCGCGTCGGCGTTACGTGACAAGTGGGTCAGGACATGGCCCCGGCTCCATCCGGGCAGCCGTGACGGCTCGGTGAGTGTGACGTTGTCCCACTTGCCCGCTTCGCTGAGCAGCCGGTCGGTCGCTTCGCGTACAGCTTCCAGGTCGTGCGCATGATCCATCATGCGGCCGAGCCTAGCCCCGCCACTCATTCGGGTGAAGGTGTCCTAGCGCGGCCGTTAATCGAATGTGCGTGCTATACGCTCGGAGGAGACAAAGCTTCCCACATCGCTGTGGCGCCCCCCATAACCTGGACCGGGGGCTGAGTTCCCCCGTTTCTCTCTAGAAAGGTGCGGACCGGCGTGGCCGACCGTCTCATCGTCCGTGGCGCGCGCGAGCACAACCTGAAGAACGTCTCGCTCGATCTCCCCCGTGACTCCCTCATCGTCTTCACCGGGCTCTCCGGGTCGGGCAAGTCGTCCCTCGCGTTCGACACGATCTTCGCCGAGGGCCAGCGGCGCTATGTGGAGTCCCTCTCCTCGTACGCCCGGCAGTTCCTCGGCCAGATGGACAAGCCGGACGTCGATTTCATCGAGGGCCTCTCTCCCGCTGTCTCCATCGACCAGAAGTCGACCTCGCGCAACCCGCGCTCCACGGTCGGCACCATCACGGAGGTCTACGACTACCTCCGCCTGCTCTTCGCCCGGATCGGCAAGCCGCACTGCCCCGAGTGCGGGCGTCCCATCGCCCGTCAGTCGCCGCAGGCCATCGTGGACAAGGTCCTCGGCCTGCCCGAGGGCAGCCGCTTCCAGGTGCTCTCACCGCTCGTGCGCGAGCGCAAGGGCGAGTTCGTCGACCTCTTCGCCGACCTCCAGACCAAGGGGTACAGCCGTGCCCGGGTCGACGGCACCACCATCCAGCTCTCCGAGCCGCCCACGCTCAAGAAGCAGGAGAAGCACACCATCGAGGTGGTCATCGACCGCCTCACCGTCAAGGACAGCGCCAAGCGCCGGCTCACCGACTCGGTGGAGACCGCGCTCGGCCTCTCCGGCGGCATGGTCGTCCTGGACTTCGTCGACCTCCCCGAGGACGACCCCGAGCGCGAGCGGATGTATTCCGAGCACCTCTACTGCGCCTACGACGACCTCTCCTTCGAGGAGTTGGAGCCGCGCTCCTTCTCGTTCAACTCGCCCTTCGGCGCCTGCCCCGACTGCACGGGCATCGGTACGCGTATGGAGGTCGACCCGGAGCTGATCGTTCCGGACGAGGAGAAGTCGCTCGACGAGGGCGCCATCCACCCCTGGTCCCACGGCCACACCAAGGAGTACTTCGGCCGGCTGATCGGCGCGCTCGCCAAGGCGCTCGGCTTCCGCACGGACATCCCCTGGGCCGGACTGCCGCAGCGCGCCAAGAAGGCCCTGCTGTACGGCCACAAGATCCAGACCGAGGTCCGCTACCGCAACCGGTACGGGCGCGAGCGCGCCTACACAACCCCCGCCTTCGAAGGCGCGGTCCAGTTCGTCAAGCGGCGCCACACCGAGGCCGAGAGCGACTCCAGCCGGGAGCGCTTCGAGGGCTACATGCGCGAGGTGCCCTGCCCCACCTGTGAGGGCACCCGGCTCAAGCCGATCGTCCTCGCGGTGACGGTGATGGAGAAGTCCATCGCCGAGGTCTCCGGGATGTCGATCAGCGAGTGCGCCGAGTTCCTCGGCCGCCTCAAGCTGAACGCCCGGGACAAGAAGATCGCCGAGCGGGTCCTCAAGGAGGTCAACGAGCGGCTGAAGTTCCTGGTCGACGTCGGCCTGGACTACCTCTCGCTGAACCGCGCGGCCGGCACCCTCTCCGGCGGCGAGGCCCAGCGCATCCGGCTCGCCACCCAGATCGGCTCCGGCCTGGTCGGCGTGCTGTACGTCCTGGACGAGCCGTCCATCGGGCTGCACCAGCGCGACAACCACCGCCTGATCGAGACCCTGGTCCGGCTCCGCGACATGGGCAACACGCTCATCGTCGTCGAGCACGACGAGGACACCATCAAGGTCGCCGACTGGGTCGTCGACATCGGCCCCGGCGCCGGTGAGCACGGCGGCAAGGTCGTCCACTCCGGCTCGCTCAAGGAGCTGCTGACCAACAAGGAGTCGATCACCGGCCAGTACCTGTCCGGCAAGCGGGCCATCCCGACGCCGGACATCCGCCGCCCGGTCGACCCGGCGCGCAGCCTCACGGTGCACGGTGCCCGCGAGAACAACCTGCACGACATCGACGTCTCCTTCCCGCTCGGCGTGCTCACGGCGGTCACCGGAGTCTCCGGTTCCGGGAAGTCGACCCTGGTCAACGACATCCTCTACACCCACCTGGCCCGCGAGCTGAACGGCGCCAAGTCCGTCCCCGGCCGCCACACCCGGGTCGACGGCGACGACCTGGTCGACAAGGTGGTCCACGTCGACCAGTCGCCGATCGGCCGGACGCCCCGGTCCAACCCGGCGACGTACACCGGAGTCTTCGACCACGTCCGCCGGTTGTTCGCCGAGACGATGGAGGCGAAGGTGCGCGGCTATCTGCCGGGCCGCTTCTCCTTCAACGTCAAGGGTGGCCGCTGCGAGAACTGCTCCGGCGACGGCACGATCAAGATCGAGATGAACTTCCTGCCCGACGTGTACGTCCCGTGCGAGGTCTGCCACGGTGCGCGCTACAACCGGGAGACCCTGGAGGTCCACTACAAGGGCAAGTCCATCGCCGAGGTGCTGGACATGCCGATCGAGGAGGGCCTGGAGTTCTTCGAGGCCGTCCCGGCGATCGCCCGCCACCTCCGTACGCTGAACGACGTCGGCCTCGGATACGTCCGGCTCGGGCAGTCCGCGCCGACCCTCTCGGGCGGTGAGGCGCAGCGCGTCAAGCTGGCGAGCGAGCTCCAGAAGCGCTCCACCGGCCGCACGGTCTACGTCCTGGACGAGCCGACCACCGGACTCCACTTCGAGGACATCAGCAAGCTGATCACCGTCCTCTCCGGCCTGGTCGACAAGGGCAACACGGTGATCGTCATCGAGCACAACCTGGACGTCATCAAGACCGCCGACTGGGTCATCGACATGGGCCCGGAAGGCGGCAACGGCGGCGGTCTGGTCGTCGCCGAGGGAACGCCGGAGGAGGTCGCCTCGGTGCCCGCCAGCCACACCGGGAAGTTCCTCCAGGGCATCCTGGACGCGGACCGGATCAGCGAGGCCGCGGTGCCGTCGGGGCGGGGGACGGCGCGTAAGACCGCCGCCCGGAAGACCACCACGGCGAAGAAGGCCACGGCGGCCGGTGCGAAGAAGACCACCGCCACCAAGGCCACGGCGGCCAAGAAGGCGACGGCGGTCAAGAAGGCCACCGCCACCAAGGCCACCGCCAAGAAGGCGACGCGCGCCCGCAAGGCGTGAGCCGACGACTGTGGCCCCCTCCCGCTCAGGAGGGGGCCACAGTCGTGTGCGGGACGGCGAGGGACCGGGCCCGGCCGCAGGCCGTCCGTTCCCCGCCGGTATCGTCGGTTCCGTCACCGGCGGCAGCGGCCCTCCGCCGCTTCCCGGCGACACCCGCCCCACCCCGCACAACGATCCGTGGAGTCCGCATGCCCGGCCTGCCCGCTGCCCGCCGTACCGTGCTGAAAGGCGCCGCGCTCGCCGGTGCCGCCGGGCTGGGAGCGGCCGCCTGCTCCACCGAGTCCAAGCTCGGCCACGCCAAGTCGCCCACCCCCACCGCCCCCGTCGCGCTCGGCGAGGCCTCCGAGGTACCCGTCGGCGGCGCCAAGCTCTACCGCGAGCAGCGCCTCGTCGTGAGCTGCCCCGCGAAGGGCGAGTACAAGGCGTTCAGTGCCCAGTGCACCCACGGCGGCTGCGTCCTGAGCAAGCTCGAAGGCACCGAGGGCCACTGCGCCTGCCACGGCAGCCGCTTCGACACGACCACCGGCGAGGTCGTCCAGGGCCCGGCCACCGTGCCGCTGCCCGCCGTCCCGGTCACCGCCGAGGGCGGAAAGCTCGTCGCGGGCCCCGGCGCCTGACCCCACGCACGCCCCGGCTCCTGACCCCACCTCCGTAACGCGGACCGGGCGGTCAGGCCCAGTCCCAGTCGATGCCGACCAGCCCGGGCCGCACCCCCTCCTCCACCACATGCACCGTCCGGTGCCGTCCGGTCAGCGTCAGGTCCCTGCGGGCGGCCCGAGCCGCACCGGCCGAGGACTGCTCGAACCGGCGGCACCGCACCGGCAGTGCCCCCTCGTCGAAGCCGATCTGGAGCACGTACTGCCCGCCGCCGAAGGTGAAGCCGCGCACGTACTCGTCGCTCGGCCCGCCCGTACCGTCCTCGAAGCCGTAGCCGAAGACGTACGTCTCGCCCGACCGCAGCCGGGTGTCGAAGAGCAGCTCCGCCACCAGCACCCCCGCCTCCGCGTCCCAGCGCACCCGCCCGGTCCGGCAGTTCTCTCCCGCCCGCACCGCGATCCGCGCCGGGTCGCACCCCGGATCGCCCCGGTGGATCGCCAGATAGCGGTCGATCCCGTCCCGGTGCGCCCGTACGACATGGAGCGAGGTCCGGCCCGCCAGCTCGCGCCGGGCCCCGATCCGTACCCGCTCCTGGTGGTCCACCGTGTGCAGCCCGCCGTCCACCGGTGACTCCATCGCCGCCAGCAGCCGCTCCACCGCACCCGATGACTCCAGCAGCGAGCGGTACGAGCGCGCCGCCGGACGCTCCCCGTCAGTGCCACCGGCCCCTTCCGTCCCATCCCGCAGCAACCGCAGCAGCGAGTCGTCCGGCAGCGCGAGCACCTCCTCCAGCGCGCGCACGGCCCGCAGCGACTCCGGGCGGCGGGGCCGCCGTACGCCCTGCTGCCAGTAACTCAGGCTGGTCACCCCGAGCTTGACGCCCCGGTGCGCCAGATGGTGCTGCACCCGGTGCAGCGGCAGCCCGCGTACGGAGAGGGCGGTGCGCAGGGCCAGATGGAAGGGGCCGGTGTGCAGCACCCGGTCCAGTTCTCTCTCGGTGTGCCGCATAGGGGCCTCCGGTGAACGTTCACGTGGGGGAGAGGCGACAGCGCCCCCGGGGGGTGCGGGGGAGCAGGTGAGGAGGGTGCGCCGTTCACACGGGCGTCGCGCCGTTCACACCGTGATGTCACTCCGCATTGAAGCGTGTTGACCTGCTCCGGACAACGGTCGATGCTCCTCATCAGCGTCCGGACGCGCTCCTCCGATCCCCACCCCCCCCGCCCTGGGAGGAACGCCATGCGCAACCGAAGAATCCGTCCCCGAAGGCTGTCCTTCACCGCCCTCGCGGCCGCCGCCCTCCTCGCCGTCCCCGCGGCAACCGCCACCGCCACGGCGGCAGAGCCCGCTGCCCAGGACGGCGGGGTCTCCATCGCCGCCGCGCAGCGCCTCGACATCACCATGCAGGCCCAACAGAAGACCAACTGGTGCTGGGCGGCCGGCGGCAACACCATCGCCGCCTGGTTCGGCCGCAGCTACTCCCAGAACCAGTTCTGCAACGCCTCCTTCAACCGCTCCCAGAACACCGAGTGCCCCAACTCGCAGGCCACCCTCGGCAACGTCCAGACCGGCCTGTCCTGGACCGGCGTCCGGCCCGGCAGCTACGTCACCGGCTGGCTGCGCTACCCGACCGTCCAGGCCGAGATCGCCGCCCAGCGGCCCATCGAGACCCGCATCCAGTGGTCGTCCGGCGGTGGCCACATGCACGTCATCTACGGCTACGACGACGCCAACAGCTGGGTCTACTGGGGCGACCCGTGGCCCTCCAGCGACCGTTACAACTGGGCGTCGCACTCCTGGTACGTGAACAACAACCAGTTCTCCTGGACCCACTCGCTCTACCGGATCGGGGCGTGAGGACATGACCGCGACCACCCGGCGCCTCGCCGTCACCACCGCACTCGCCGCCACCGCCCTGCTCACCGTCGCACCCCTGGCCACCGCCGACGAGGCGCCCACCCCGCCCAAGCTGACCGCCGCCACCCTGGAAGCCGCCCACGAGGCCGCCTCCGCACCGGCCACCCTGGACACCCTGTCCCGGTTCTTCGCCCGGGAGGGAGCGGTGGCGCGTACGGCGGCCGCCCCGCGCATCGAGGCGAAGACCGTCCCCGTACGCACGCTCTCGGCCGCCTTCGTCGCCGGGAAGCGGGGGGCCGCGCCGAGCACCCTGGACTACCTCGCCGCCACCGCGGTCTCCTCCGACGGCCAGAAGGCCTCCCTGTGGACCGTCCCCGGGGCCGGTGCGAGCGGAGCGTGGCAGGTGGTGAACATCGCCACCGGCGACGACGAGGCCCGCTACACCGCGCGGGGGGCCCGCGCGCTCCCCGGCGGCACGGTCTTCCGCGAACCGCAGATCGACGCCTGGTACGTCCACGACGCCTCCCGCGTGCTCCCGCTGGACGAGGACGCGACGGCGGCCGTGGGCGCGAAGGGCACCAGCCTGAACGCGTACCGGGCCCGGGTGAAGGAGGCGTACGCCGACAAGCTGCCCGGCTCCGGCTACGCGAAGTCCGGCAAGGCGGGAGGCTACGGCCCCGGGGCGGCGGCGGACACCGGAGCCCAGGCCCCCGCCCCCGAAGGCCCGGCCCCCGCACCCGGCCCCGTGCTCGCCGACGCGGCGGGCACGGGCGTCTCCACCGGCACCGGCCCCGGCACCCCGGACACCGCCCTGACCACCGTCTCCACGATGGCCGGAGCCGGCGCCCTGCTCGCCCTGGCCCTCGGCGGCGCCACCGCCGTACGCCACCGGATCCGCACCCGGCACAACCCCGCGCCGGACGCCTGAGCGGAGCGTTCCGGGGCACGCACGCCCCGGAACGGCCGTTCATGAAGCTGCGCTCCGGGCCGCCGGGACCCCCGGCGGCCCGGAGCGCACCGGTCACCTGCACGACGACGTCCTGTCACACCCCGCAAGTAGGGTGTGAACCATGGCAGACCCCTCCAGCTACCGCCCCAGCCCGGGGCAGATCCCCGACTCCCCGGGGGTCTACAAGTTCCGCGACGAGCACCGCCGGGTGATCTACGTCGGGAAGGCCAAGAACCTCCGCCAGCGCGTGGCCAACTACTTCCAGGACCTGGCCCATCTCCACCCGCGTACGCGCTCGATGGTCACGACCGCCGCCTCCGTGGAGTGGACGGTCGTCTCCACCGAGGTCGAGGCGCTCCAGCTGGAGTACACCTGGATCAAGGAGTTCGACCCCCGGTTCAACGTCAAGTACCGGGACGACAAGAGCTATCCCTACCTCGCCGTCACGCTGAACGAGGAGTTCCCCCGCGTCCAGGTGATGCGCGGCGCCAAGAAGAAGGGCGTGCGCTACTTCGGTCCGTACGGGCACGCCTGGGCGATCCGCGAGACCGTCGACCTGATGCTCCGCGTCTTCCCCGTCCGCACCTGCTCCGCCGGCGTCTTCAAGAACGCCGCCCGCACCGGCCGCCCCTGCCTCCTCGGGTACATCGACAAGTGCTCGGCCCCCTGCGTCGGCCGGGTCACCCCCGAGGAGCACCGCGAGCTGGCCGAGGACTTCTGCGACTTCATGGCCGGGCGCACGGGCACCTACATCCGCCGCCTGGAGAAGGACATGGCGCAGGCGGCCGAGGAGATGGAGTACGAGCGCGCCGCCCGCCTCCGGGACGACGCCGGGGCCCTCAAGCGGGCCATGGAGAAGAGCGCCGTCGTCCTCGCGGACGCCACCGACGCCGACCTGATCGCCGTCGCCGAGGACGAGCTGGAGGCCGCCCTCCAGATCTTCCACGTGCGCGGCGGCCGGGTCCGCGGCCAGCGCGGCTGGGTCACCGACAAGGTCGAGGCGGTCGACACCTCCGGCCTCGTCGAACACGCGCTCCAGCAGTTGTACGGGGAGGAGCGCGGCGACGCCGTCCCCAAGGAGGTCCTGGTCCCGGCCCTGCCCGAGGACACCGAGGCTGTCTCCCAGTGGCTCGCCGAGCGCCGGGGCTCCCAGGTCAGCCTGCGCATCCCGCAGCGCGGTGACAAGAAGGACCTCATGGCGACGGTCCAGCGCAACGCCCAGCAGGCGCTCGGCCTGCACAAGACCAAGCGCGCCTCCGACCTCACCACCCGCTCCCGGGCCCTGGAGGAGATCGCCGAGGCGCTCGGTCTGGACACGGCCCCGCTGCGCATCGAGTGCTACGACATCTCCCACCTCCAGGGGGACGACGTGGTGGCCTCCATGGTGGTCTTCGAGGACGGCCTCGCCCGCAAGAGCGAGTACCGCCGCTTCCAGATCAAGGGCTTCGAGGGCCAGGACGACGTCCGCTCCATGCACGAGGTGATCGGCCGCCGCTTCAAGCGCTACCTCCAGGAGAAGGAGCGCACGGGGGAGTGGGACCAGGCGCCCTCGGTCTCCGGCGAGGCCCCGCACCCCGCGCAGGAGGCCGCCGCCCCCACCGGCCCCGCCCCCACCGGCCCCGCTCCCACCGGCCCCGTCCCGGCCCCCGCCTTCACCCCCGCCTCCCCGGCCGACGAGATCGAGCCCCGCGAGGACGACGGCCGCCCCAAGCGGTTCGCCTACCCGCCGCAGCTCGTCGTCGTCGACGGCGGACAGCCCCAGGTCGCCGCCGCCCAGCGCGCCCTGGACGAGCTGGGCATCGACGACATCGCCGTCTGCGGCCTGGCCAAGCGGCTGGAGGAGGTCTGGCTCCCCGATGACGACGACCCCGTCGTCCTGCCCCGCTCCAGCGAGGGCCTCTACCTCCTCCAGCGCGTCCGGGACGAGGCCCACCGCTTCGCCATCACCTACCAGCGCGCCAAGCGGGCCAAGCGCATCCGTACGAGCCCCCTGGACGACGTGGCCGGGCTCGGCGAGACCCGCAAGCAGGCCCTGATCAAGCATTTCGGCTCCGTGAAGAAGCTCCGGCAGGCGACAATCGAGGAGATCTGCGAGGTCCCCGGGATAGGGCGCAGGACGGCCGAATCGGTGGCCGTCGCCCTCGCCGCGGCGGCCCCCGCGGCCCCTGCCGTGAACACGGCCACAGGAGAGATCATGGAAGAGGACGACGGGGGCACGTCATGACCGAGCACACCGGCCGGGACGCCCACCACGGCGTCGGCGCGCGCCCCGACGACCAGCAGCACCCACGCACAGACCGAGCAGACGGAGCAGACGTGAGTACGAACACCACGAACGAGACGGGCGAGGCAGTGGCGCCGGCCATCCCCGAGCTGGTGATCATCTCCGGCATGTCCGGCGCCGGACGCAGCACCGCCGCCAAGTGTCTGGAGGACCTCGGCTGGTTCGTCGTCGACAACCTGCCGCCCGCGCTGATCCCCACCATGGTGGAACTCGGCGCCCGCTCCCAGGGCAACGTGGCGCGCATCGCCGTCGTCGTCGACGTGCGCGGCCGGCGCTTCTTCGACAACCTCCGCGAATCCCTCGCCGACCTGGAGGCCAAGCACGTCACCCGGCGGATCGTCTTCCTGGAGTCCTCCGACGACGCCCTGGTCCGCCGCTTCGAGTCCGTCCGCCGCCCGCACCCCCTCCAGGGCGACGGCCGCATCGTCGACGGCATCGCCGCCGAGCGCGACCTGCTGCGCGAGCTGCGCGGCGACGCCGACCTGGTCATCGACACCTCCAGCCTCAACGTGCACGAGCTGCGGGCCAAGATGGACGCCCAGTTCGCGGGCGAGTCCGAGCCGGAGCTGCGCGCCACGGTGATGTCCTTCGGCTACAAGTACGGCCTGCCCGTCGACGCCGACCTCGTCGTGGACTGCCGCTTCCTGCCCAACCCGCACTGGGTCCCGGAGCTGCGCCCCTTCACCGGCCTCAACGAGGAGGTCTCCGGTTACGTCTTCGACCAGCCCGGGGCCAAGGAGTTCCTCAACCAGTACACGGAGCTGCTCCAGCTCATCGCCGCCGGCTACCGCCGCGAGGGCAAGCGGTACGTGACCATCGCCGTGGGCTGCACGGGCGGCAAGCACCGCTCCGTCGCCATGTCGGAGAAGCTCTCCGCCCGCCTCGCCGCCGAAGGTATCGAGACCGTCCTCGTCCACCGGGACATGGGGCGCGAGTGACCGGTCGCAATCTGCGGATGCGGCGGCTGAGCCGCGCCACCTCGGCGCTCTCCGGCCGCAAACGCGGTGGACAGCCCAAGGTCGTCGCCCTCGGCGGCGGCATGGGCCTCTCGGCGTCCCTGACGGCGCTGCGCCGGATCACCGGCGACCTCACGGCCGTGGTCACCGTCGCCGACGACGGCGGCTCCAGCGGCCGGCTGCGCGAGGAGCTGGGCGTCCTGCCGCCCGGGGACCTGCGCAAGGCGCTCGCCGCGCTCTGCGGCGACGACGACTGGGGCCGCACCTGGTCCCGGGTCGTCCAGCACCGCTTCGAGTCCAAGGGCGACCTGCATGGTCACGCGGTCGGCAATCTGCTGATCGTGGCCCTCTGGGAGCAGCTCGGCGACCACGTCCAGGCCCTCGACCTGGTCGGCAGGCTGCTCGGCGCACAGGGCCGGGTGCTGCCCATGTCCGCCGTGCCGCTGGAGCTCCAGGCGCTGGTCAAGGGCCACGACCCGGAGCTGCCCGACGCGATCGTCACCGTGCGCGGCCAGGCCACCGTCGCGCTCACCCCGGGCGAGGTGCAGTCCGTGCACGTCGTCCCGCCCGACCCGCCGGCCGTCCCGGAAGCCGTCGAGGCGGTCCTCGACGCGGACTGGGTGGTGCTCGGCCCCGGCTCCTGGTTCTCCTCGGTGATCCCGCACCTGCTCGTGCCGGAACTGCTCGACGCCCTGGTCACCACGAAGGCCCGCAAGGTCCTGTCGTTGAATCTCGCACCACAGCCCGGTGAAACCGAGGGGTTCTCACCGCAGCGTCATTTGGAGGTTTTGGGACGACACGCCCCTAAACTCGCCTTGGACGTGGTGCTGGCCGACGAGGCAGCCGTGCCCGACCGCGCATCGCTCGACGACGCCGCCCAGCGGCTCGGGGCGGCGGTCGAGCTGGCGCCGGTGGCATCGCCCGACGGCGTTCCGGTCCATGATCAGGAGCTGTTGGCCGCCGCGTACGACCGTATTTTTCGGATGCATGGAAGGATCGGCCCATGGCGATGACGCCAGCGGTGAAGGACGAAATCTCTCGGCTTCCCGTCACCCGGACCTGCTGCAGGAAAGCAGAGGTCTCGGCGATTCTTCGGTTCGCGGGCGGGCTGCACCTGGTGAGCGGCCGCATTGTGATCGAGGCGGAGCTGGACACCGCGATGGCGGCGCGCCGGCTCAAGCGCGACATCCTCGAGATCTTCGGGCACAGCTCGGAGCTGATCGTGATGGCACCCGGCGGACTGCGGCGCGGCTCGCGCTACGTCGTTCGGGTGGTGGCGGGCGGCGACCAGTTGGCCCGCCAGACCGGCCTGGTGGACGGCCGTGGCCGCCCCATCCGCGGTCTGCCGCCGCAGGTGGTCTCGGGGGCCACCTGCGACGCCGAGGCCGCCTGGCGCGGGGCGTTCCTGGCCCACGGCTCGCTCACCGAGCCCGGCCGCTCCTCCTCGCTGGAGGTCACCTGCCCCGGCCCGGAGGCGGCCCTCGCCCTGGTCGGCGCGGCCCGCCGGCTCTCCATCGCCGCCAAGGCCCGCGAGGTCCGCGGCGTGGACCGGGTCGTCGTCCGCGACGGTGACGCCATCGGCGCCCTGCTCACCCGGCTCGGCGCCCATGAGTCGGTGCTGGCCTGGGAGGAGCGCCGGATGCGGCGCGAGGTCCGCGCCACGGCCAACCGGCTCGCCAACTTCGACGACGCGAACCTCCGCCGCTCGGCCCGCGCGGCGGTCGCCGCCGGGGCCCGGGTGGGGCGCGCGCTGGAGATCCTCGGCGAGGAGGTCCCCGAGCACCTCGCGGCGGCCGGACGGCTCCGCATGGAGCACAAGCAGGCCTCGCTGGAGGAGCTGGGAGCGCTCGCCGAACCCCCGCTGACGAAGGACGCGGTCGCCGGCCGGATCCGCCGCCTGCTGGCCATGGCCGACAAGCGCGCCCAGGACCTCGGCATCCCGGGGACGGAGGCCACGCTCAGCGAGGAGCTGGCGGACGGCCTGGTCGGCTGAGCCGAGCGGCGCCCGGGACCGACGTCCCGAGCGGCGGCCCGGTACCAACGCCCCAGGCCGCACCAGGACCAACCTCCCTGGCCGCACCGGGACCAAGGTCCCGAAGCGTGAACGGCGGCCCGTGACCCTACTGGGGAGTACGGGCCTCCCGGCGTATTCCGGTGGCGCGTACAGCCCCTCTCGATGTCACCCCCGAGCCCTTGGAGGGGTAGGGTCGGAGGCGGTCGGGGACATCCCTATACAACTCGCCGGCGTCGAAAACCGGCGTACCTATACGAGGAGATCGGTTCGTGACGATCCGCGTAGGCATCAACGGCTTTGGCCGCATCGGTCGTAACTACTTCCGCGCGCTGCTGGAGCAGGGTGCGGACATCGAGATCGTGGCTGTCAACGACCTGGGTGACACTGCGACCACGGCCCACCTGCTGAAGTACGACACCATCCTGGGTCGTCTCAAGGCAGAGGTCAGCCACACCGCCGACACCATCACCGTCGACGGCCACACCATCAAGGTGCTCTCCGAGCGCAACCCGGCCGACATCCCCTGGGGTGAGCTGGGCGTCGACATCGTCATCGAGTCGACCGGCATCTTCACCAAGAAGGCCGACGCGGAGAAGCACATCGCCGGTGGCGCCAAGAAGGTCCTCATCTCGGCTCCGGCCAAGGACGAGGACATCACCATCGTGATGGGCGTCAACCAGGACAAGTACGACGCGGCCAACCACCACGTCATCTCCAACGCCTCCTGCACCACCAACTGTGTGGCGCCGATGGCCAAGGTTCTCGACGAGAACTTCGGCATCGTCAAGGGCCTGATGACGACGGTCCACGCGTACACCAACGACCAGCGCATCCTGGACTTCCCGCACTCGGACCTGCGCCGCGCCCGCGCCGCCGCCGAGAACATCATCCCGACGACGACCGGCGCCGCCAAGGCCACCGCCCTGGTCCTCCCGCAGCTCAAGGGCAAGCTCGACGGCATCGCGATGCGCGTCCCGGTCCCGACCGGCTCCGCCACCGACCTCGTCGTCACCCTGGACCGCGAGGTCACCAAGGACGAGGTCAACGCCGCGTTCAAGAAGGCCTCCGACGACGGCGACCTCAAGGGCTTCCTGACGTACACCGAGGACCCGATCGTCTCCTCGGACATCGTCGGCGACCCGTCGTCCTGCACCTTCGACTCCTCCCTGACCATGGTCCAGGAGGGGAACACGGTGAAGATCCTCGGCTGGTACGACAACGAGTGGGGCTACTCCAACCGCCTCGTCGACCTCACGGTCTTCGTCGGCGAGCAGCTCTGACCCTCGGGTCGGCAGGCATATCGATGTGAACAAGGGGCTCGACCGACGCAACGACGCGCCGGCCGAGCCCCTTAGCATGCTCATCGGTCCTCCCAAGGAGTAAACGGAACAGATGAAGACGATCGACGAACTTCTCACCGAAGGGGTCGCCGGCAGGCGGGTATTCGTCCGCGCCGACCTCAACGTGCCGCTGGACGGCACCACCATCACCGACGACGGCCGGATCCGCGCCGTCCTGCCGACGGTCTCCAAGCTCGCCGAAGCCGGCGCGCGCGTCGTCGTCGCCTCGCACCTCGGCCGCCCCAAGGGCGCCCCGGACCCGGCGTTCTCGCTGGCGCCCGCCGCCGCGCGCCTCGGTGAACTCCTCGGTGCCGACGTCGCCTTCGCGACCGACACCGTCGGCGACTCCGCCCGCTCAGTCGTCGCCGGGCTCACCGACGGCCAGGTCGCCGTCGTCGAGAACCTTCGCTTCAACGCCGGTGAGACCTCCAAGGACGAAGCCGAGCGCGGCGCCTTCGCCGACCAGCTCGCCGAACTCGCCGACGTGTACGTGGGCGACGGCTTCGGGGCCGTACACCGCAAGCACGCCTCGGTCTACGACCTCCCGGCGCGGCTGCCGCACTACGCGGGCTACCTCATCGCCACCGAGGTCGGCGTGCTGAAGAAGCTCACCACCGACGTCAAGCGCCCGTACGCCGTCGTCCTCGGCGGGGCCAAGGTCTCCGACAAGCTCGGCGTCATCGACCACCTGCTGGAGCGGGCCGACCGCATCCTGATCGGCGGCGGCATGGCGTACACCTTCCTCAAGGCCCAGGGCCACGAGGTCGGCAGCTCGCTGCTCCAGGAGGACCAGATCCCCGCCGTGCGGGAGTACCTGCGGCGCGCGGAGGAGAAGGGCGTGGAGTTCGTCCTCCCGGTCGACGTCGTCGTCGCCCCCGCCTTCCCCGACCTGAAGACCAAGGCCCCGGCCGGCGCCACCACCGTCGCCGCCGACGCCATCCCGGCCGGTCAGATGGGTCTGGACAACGGGCCGGAGACCAACAAGCTCTACGCGTCGAAGCTCGCCGACGCGGCCACCGTCTTCTGGAACGGCCCGATGGGCGTCTTCGAGCACCCCGACTTCGCCGACGGCACCCGCGCGGTCGCCCAGGCGCTCGTCGACTCCCCGGCCTTCAGCGTCGTCGGCGGTGGCGACTCCGCCGCGGCCGTTCGCATCCTGGGATTCGACGAGAATGCTTTCGGACATATTTCGACCGGTGGCGGCGCCAGCCTCGAATACCTCGAGGGCAAGACGCTTCCCGGCCTCGCCGCACTGGAGGACTGAACCTCAATGACCACCCGCACCCCGCTGATGGCGGGCAACTGGAAGATGAACCTCAACCACCTCGAGGCCATCGCGCACGTCCAGAAGCTCTCCTTCGCCCTGGCCGACAAGGACTACGACGCCGTCGAGGTCGCCGTCCTGCCGCCCTTCACCGACCTGCGCTCCGTGCAGACCCTGGTGGACGGCGACAAGCTGAAGATCAAGTACGGCGCCCAGGACATCTCGGCGCACGACTCCGGTGCGTACACCGGTGAGATCTCCGGCGCCATGCTCGCCAAGCTGCGCTGCACCTACGTGGCCGTCGGCCACAGCGAGCGCCGCCAGTACCACGGCGAGAGCGACGAGATCTGCAACGCCAAGGTGAAGGCCGCCTACAAGCACGGGCTGACCCCGATCCTCTGCGTCGGCGAGGGCCTGGACATCCGCAAGGCCGGAGACCAGGTCTCCTACACCCTCGCGCAGCTCGACGGCGCCCTGAAGGACATCCCGGCCGAGCAGGCCGAGACCATCGTCATCGCCTACGAGCCGGTCTGGGCCATCGGGACCGGCGAGGTCGCCACCCCCGAGGACGCCCAGGAGGTCTGCGGTGCGATCCGCCGTCGGCTGGCCGAGCTGTACTCGCCGGAGCTGGCCGACGCCGTCCGCATCCAGTACGGCGGCTCGGTGAAGTCCGGCAACGTGGCCGCCATCATGGCGCAGCCCGACGTCGACGGCGCCCTGATCGGCGGCGCCGCGCTCGACGCCGACGAGTTCGTCAAGATCGTCCGCTTCCGCGACCAGTGAGTATGCGGTAGCGCGGATCCGTCGTACCCTTGCGGGGGCCGAGGGGGTTGTCACCCTCCGGCCCCCGCTGTACGTACAGGCAGTAGTCGAGAATTCTGAAAGTAGGGACCAGCCGTGGTTATGGCGTTCCAGATCGCTCTGATCGTCTTCAGCCTGCTGCTGATGCTGCTGGTGCTCATGCACAAGGGCAAGGGCGGCGGCCTCTCCGACATGTTCGGTGGCGGGATGCAGTCCTCCGTCGGTGGCTCCTCCGTCGCCGAGCGTAACCTCGACCGCATCACCGTCGTGGTGGGTCTGATCTGGTTCGCCTGCGTCGTCGTCCTCGGTCTGCTGGTCAAGCTGGGCGACTGACCCGTCGTCCGCGATTCCCGGTGAGGGTGTAACTCCTTTCACTGGACGCGCGTTGGGCCTTACGTAGACTGAGGCTTCGTCGAGCACCATCAGGCAGGGAGTTACGACCGTGGCAAGTGGCAACGCGATCCGGGGAAGCCGGGTCGGAGCGGGGCCGATGGGGGAGGCCGAGCGGGGCGAGTCCGCGCCGCGCCTCCGCATCTCCTTCTGGTGCTCGAACGGGCACGAGACGCAGCCGAGCTTCGCCCATGACGCGCAGGTGCCGGACACCTGGGACTGCCCGCGCTGCGGCTTCCCGGCCGGCCAGGACAAGGACAGCCCCCCGGACCCGCCCCGCACCGAGCCGTACAAGACGCACCTCGCGTACGTACGCGAGCGGCGCAGCGACGAGGACGGCGAGGCGATCCTCGCCGAGGCGCTGGCCAAGCTCCGCGGCGAGATCTAGCCACTCCCCGGCCCGTACCGCTTCACGGACCAACCCAGTCGTTCACCGGCCGGACACCCCTCGGGTGTCCGGCCGGACCGCTTTACCGTGCCGTGGCCCGCGTCCGCGCCACCCGCCTCCTCGATCAATTAGGTTGGAGGGGCAGCGGGGATGCTGACGTACAAGAAGAAGTGGGCTGATATCCGGGATGAACGCAGCAAGCCGAACCAAGCTCAACCAGACCCCCGAGTGGACGGCTCTCGCCAAGCACCGTGAGGAGTTCGGCGCGGCCCAGTTGCGCGAACTGTTCGCGCGGCAGCCGGACCGGGGCACCGCCTACACCCTCCGGGTCGGCGACCTCCACCTCGACTACTCCAAGCACCTGGTCACCGACGAGACGCTGCGCCTGCTGCGCGAGCTCGCCGCCGCCACCGGGGTCGCGGAGCTGCGGGACGCGATGTTCCGCGGCGAGAAGATCAACACCACCGAGGACCGGGCCGTCCTGCACACCGCGCTGCGCGCCCCGCGCGGAGCGGTGATCGAGGTCGACGGCGAGAACGTCGTGCCCGCCGTGCACGCCGTCCTGGACAAGATGGCCGCCTTCGCCGACAAGGTCCGGGCGGCCGAGTGGACCGGCCACACCGGCAAGCCCATCAAGAACATCGTCAACATCGGCATCGGCGGCTCGGACCTCGGCCCCGCCATGGCGTACGAGGTGCTGCGCTCCTTCACGGACCGCTCCCTCACCGTCCGGTTCGTCTCCAACGTCGACGGCGCCGACCTCCACGAGGCCGTCCGCGACCTGGACCCCGCCGAGACGCTGTTCATCGTCGCCTCGAAGACGTTCACCACCATCGAGACGATCACCAACGCCACCTCCGCCCGCGACTGGCTCCTCACCGAGCTGCGCGCCGGTCAGGACGCCGTCGCCAAGCACTTCGTGGCGCTGTCGACCAACGCGGAGAAGGTCGAGGAGTTCGGCATCGACACGGCCAACATGTTCGAGTTCTGGGACTGGGTCGGCGGCCGCTACTCCTACGACTCCGCGATCGGCCTCTCGCTGATGATCGCCATCGGCCCGGACCGGTTCCGCGAGATGCTGGACGGCTTCCACTTGGTCGACGAGCACTTCCGCACCGCCCCCGCCGAGGAGAACGCCCCGCTCCTGCTCGGCCTCCTCGGCGTCTGGTACGGCAACTTCTTCGACGCCCAGTCGCACGCGGTGCTGCCGTACAGCCACTACCTCTCCAGGTTCACCGCCTACCTCCAGCAGCTCGACATGGAGTCCAACGGCAAGTCCGTCGACCGCGAGGGCGACCGCGTCGACTGGCAGACCGGACCGGTCGTCTGGGGCACCCCCGGCACCAACGGGCAGCACGCGTACTACCAGTTGATCCACCAGGGTACGAAGCTGATCCCGGCGGACTTCATCGGCTTCGCCGCCCCGGTCCACGACCTGCTGCCCGGCCTGATCGCCCAGCACGACCTGCTGATGGCCAACTTCTTCGCCCAGACCCAGGCGCTCGCCTTCGGCAAGACGCCCGACGAGGTCCGTGCGGAGGGCGTGCCGGAGGAGCTGGTCCCGCACAAGACGTTCCGGGGCAACCACCCGACGACGACGATCCTCGCCGACAAGCTGACCCCCTCGGTCCTCGGCCAGCTCATCGCGCTCTACGAGCACAAGGTCTTCGTCCAGGGCGCCATCTGGAACATCGACTCCTTCGACCAGTGGGGCGTCGAGCTCGGCAAGGTCCTCGCCAAGAAGATCGAGCCCGTCCTGACCGGGGAGGCCTCCACCGGGGAGCTCGACAGCTCCACCGCCGCCCTGGTCACCGCCTACCGCACGTTGCGGGGGCGCTGAGCCCATGCCGGCGGCGGGGGAGGGAACGGCGGAGATACGACTGCGGCCGCCGCGCAACACGCTGAACGAGCGGGTCGTGGCCTGGTGGCGGGTCCAGTGGCTGCTGATGACCGCCGTCCCCGTCGTGCCGCTCGTCGTGCTCGGCGCGCTCATCGAGCCCGCCCGCTTCTGGCTCCTGCTGCCCGCCGCGGTCCTCACCGCGGCGGGCGGCGGGGCCGCCGTCCTCCTCCCGCTCTGGTGGTTCCGCACCCACCGCTGGGAGGTCACCGAGGACGCGGTGTACGTACGCACCGGGTTTTTCCGGCAGGAGTGGCGGATCGCGCCGATGTCCCGCATCCAGACCGTGGACACCGTGCGCGGCCCGCTGGAACAGCTCTTCCGGCTCGCCACCGTCACGGTCACCACCGCCTCCTCCAAGGGCGCGGTACGGATCGAGGGCCTGGACCACGAGATCGCCGCCGAACTGGCCGAGCGCCTCACCCGCATCACCCGTGACACCCCCGGCGACGCCACATGAGCACGCAGCGCCCTCCCTACGACGGCTGGCGCCGCCTCGACCCCCGTACGGTCCTGGTCACCGCCCTCGTCGTGGCGGGCGTCGTCGCGGGCGCGGCCCTGCCCGCCGCGCTCGGCCTCTCCAACTGGCTCGGGCTCCCCGGCGGGGTGCTCGCCGTCCTCGGCGCCGGCCTCCTGATCATCGGCGTCGCGGCGGGCGCCGACCGGGTCCGCTGGCACCGCACCCGCTACCGGATCGGCGAGGAGCGTGTCGACCTCCACACCGGCCTCCTCCTCGTCAAGCGCCGCTCCCTGGCCCGGGAGCGCATCCGCACCGTCGACCTCACCGCCAACCTGCTGCTGCGCCTCCTCGGCCTGGTCACCGTCAGGATCGGTACCGGCGAGCACGGCGGCGACTCCACCCTGGAGCTGGACCCGGTCACCCGCGCCGAGGGCGAACGGCTCCGCCGCCTCCTGCTGGAACGCGCGACCCTCCCGCAGCCCGGGGCGGCCCACCGCGACGGCGAGCTGGCGGTCCTGGACCCGCGCTGGATCCGGTACGCACCGGTCTCCTTCGTCGCCCCCATGCTCGGCGGTGCGGCCGTCGGGGCCGTCATGCAGGTCAGCGACTGGGTCGGGGCGCAGGGCGAGGTCATCGCGTGGGTCGGCGACCGGTTCCGGGACACCCCGCTGCTCTGGATGATCGTCGCCCTGGTCCTCGCCGCCCTGGTCGCGGGTGTCGTCGGGGCGCTCGGCCTCTGGATCGAGATGTGGTGGAACTACCGCCTGGAGCGTGAGCCCGGCGGCACCATCCGGGTCCGGCGCGGACTGTTCACCTCCCGGTCCATCTCCGTCGAGGAGGCCCGGCTGCGCGGAGTGGACCTGGTCGAACCCCTCGGCGTACGGCTGGTCGGCGCCGCCCGGCTGGACGCCATCACCACCGGGCTCGCCCAGGACAACGAGTCGAAGAACGCCGACCACAACACGGTCCTCCCGGCGGTGCCGCGCCCACGGGCCGACTCCGTCGCCGCCGCGATACTGCGCGAGGAGGCCACCCCGACCGGTGCCCCGCTCACCCCCCACCCGCGCGCCGCCCGGGGCCGCCGGCTGCGCTGGTCGCTCGCCGCCGCCCTCGCCCCGGTCCTGCTGCTCACCGTCCTCGGGGCGCTCCTCACCCCCGTACTCCTGTGGATCGCGCTCGGCTGCGCGGCGGTGTTCCTGCCGCTCGCGGTGGCGCTGGCGCTGGACGCGTACCGGAACCTCGGCCACGCGCTCTCCGGCCGCTACCTGGTCACCCGCTCCGGAACGCTCCGCCGCTCCACCGCCGCCCTGGAGCGGGCCGGGGTGATCGGCTGGACCGTCAAGCAGTCGTACTTCCAGCGGCGGGCGGGGCTGCTCACGATCACGGCCACGACGGCCGCCGGAGGGGGCGCGTACGCGGCGTACGACACCGATGCGGCCGAGGGCCTCGCCTTCGCCGCCGAGGCCGTTCCCGGGCTGCTGGAGCCGTTCCTTGAGAGGGACGTGCGCCCCGGTCCGTGACAGACAGCACCACCCCGGCGCTGGGCACCCGCCCCCACGTGGGCGACGATAGTGATCATGACCTTCACCCACCGTCGTACGGTCCTCACCGCCCTGGCCACCGCCGCCGTCAGCGGCCCGCTGCTCGGCTCGCTCACCGCGACCCCGGCCCACGCCACGGACGACCTGGACATCTACACCTCCAACACCGACCTCTACAAGAAGCTCGCCGGACAGGAGGGCGTCGAGTTCGCCCGCCGCTACAAGAGACACGAGTACGCCGACCACTCGACGCCGCAGAGATACCCGTACAACCGGACCACCGTCATGGCCCTGCACGGCGGCGGCATCGAGACCGGCACCTCCGAGCTCTGCCTCTCCATCGCCGGCTACCACCCGGCCACGCTCGCCCCGCTCCAGGACGGCCACGGGGTGCACGACTACTGGATGTTCGAGGGGCTGCGCTCCTCCGGCAACCGCGACCTGCACGTCACCGCCAAGAACTGCGACGACCACGTGGCGATCTCCATGGCGGCCGGCAGCCTCAACGTCCTGAGCCTGCACGGCTGTACGTCGGCACAGGCGGGCACCGTTCCGCAGGCCGTGGTGGTCGGCGGGCTCAACACCCGCTTCAAGACCCTGCTCAAGGCCGAGTTCGACAAGGTGGGCATCGCCTGGCGGGACGGGAACGAGACGCCCGACCTGGCCGGCGTCAACCCCACCAACCCCGTCAACCGCACCATGCTGTCCCAGGGCGGTCAGTTGGAGCTCACCACGGAACTGCGCGCCGCCATGTTCACGAACAACACCCGGGCGGGCCGGGCCGGCTCCACGACCGCGGTCTTCGACCGCTTCACCGCCGCCTGCCGGGCCGCGATCACCAAGCTGGAGCAGGGCACGGAGCAGGTCATCCTCTGACCTGCGGAGCCCTCAGCCGCCGTGCGTGGTGTCGATGACGCAGAAGCGGTTGCCCTCGGGGTCGGCGAGGACCACGAAGTCCGGGTCCGGCGGGTAGAGCTCCCACGCGACCCGCTCGGCGCCCAGCCCCATCAGCCGCTCCACCTCGGCCTCCTGCTCGTCCGAGTAGAGGTCGAGGTGGACCCGGGGGACCTCCTGGACGGGGGAGGCGGAGCGCCCCAGCGCCACGCCGACGCCGGGCCCTTCGACCGGGACCAGCACCACCCAGTCGTCCGTCCCCGACTCGCGCTCGGTGTACGTGAGCGCCGCCTTCCAGAAGGCGGCGGCCCGTCGGACGTCGCTCGCGCCCATCACCACGGTTCCGATATGCACCATGGGCGCGAGCCTTTCATGCCACAGGCCCGGCCCGCTCGAAGAAAGAGCGGGCCGGGCCTGGTCATACGTACCGTCAGGCGGACGCCGGTGGATACAGCGCGCGCGGCAACTGCGAGGCCGCCGCCGCGTCCAGCAGCCAGAGCGTCCGGCTGCGCCCGTACGCTCCCGCCGCCGGTGCCTGGATCTCCCCGGCGCCCGACAGCGCGATGGCCGCCGCCTCCGCCTTGTCCTCGCCCGCCGCCAGCAGCCACACCTCACGCGCCGCGCGGATGGCGGGGAGCGTGAGCGAGACGCGGACCGGCGGCGGCTTGGGGGCCCCGTGCACACCGACGACGGTGCGCTCGGTCTCCCGTACCGCGGGCAGCTCCGGGAAGAGCGAGGCGACATGCGTGTCCGGGCCGACGCCCAGCATCAGCACGTCGAAGGAGGGCACCGGACCGTGGTCCTCCGGCCCCGCCGCCGCGGCGAGTTCGGCCGCGTACGCCGCCGCCGCCTCGTCCACGTCCTTGCCGTACGGACCGTCGGAGGCGGGCATCGCGTGCACCCGGGCCGGGTCCAGCGGTACCGCGTCGAGCAGCGCCTTGCGGGCCTGCGTGATGTTCCGCTCGGGGTCGCCCTCGGGCAGGAACCGCTCGTCGCCCCACCACAGGTCCAGGCGCGCCCAGTCGACGGCGTCCCGGGCGGGCGCGGCGGCGAGTGCGGCCAGCAGGCCGTTGCCGTTGCGCCCGCCGGTCAGCACCACCGAGGCGTGGCCCCGGGAGGCCTGGGCGTCCACGATCCTCGTGATCAGCCGGGCCGCCGCGGCCTGGGCCATCAGCTCCTTGTCGCGGTGCACGACGAGCTGAGGAGGCGTCACTTGGCGGCCGCCTTCTTCGCCGGGGCCTTCTTCGCGGCGGGAGCCTTCTGCTCGGCCCCGCCGTCCTTGGCCTCGGCCGCCTTTTCCTCGACCGGAGCGGCCTTGGCCTCGCCGCCCGTGTGGAGCTTCTCCACCCCGAACTTCACCGCGGACTCGTAGGTGTTGTCCGGGTCCAGCCGGCGCAGCTCCTCCGCCAGCAGCTCGGCGGTGTCGCGGCGCTTGAGCGCCACCGCGCGGTCCGGCTGGCCCTGCATGGAGAGCGTGGCCAGGGAGCCGTCGGCCCGGTCGAGGACGATGACGCCGTTCTTCGTCTCCATCCGGACGGCGGTCAGCCCGGGGCCGCCGGAGTACGTGCGCTCCACCGGGACGGCGAGCCGGTCCGCGAGCCACATCGCGAGCAGCTCGCAGCTCGGGTTGTCGCTCTCGCCCTCGACGGTGACGCCGATGACCTGCGCGGGCTGCTGGTCCAGCGCCGCGGCCAGCATCGAGCGCCACGGCGTGATCCGGGTCCACGACAGGTCGGTGTCGCCGGGGCTGTAGGTCGCCGCCCGCACCGCCAGCTCGTCGAGCGGGCGCTCGGCGGAGTAGCCGTCGGTGATCCGGCGCTGGGCGAGCGCGCCCAGCGGGTCCTTCGCCGCGTCGGCGGGCGCGTCCTCGGGCCACCACACCACGACCGGGGCGTCGGGGAGCAGCAGCGGGAGGACCACCGACTGGGCGTGGTTGGCCAGTTCGCCGTGGAGGCGCAGGACGACGGTCTCGCCGGTCCCGGCGTCGGAGCCGACCCGGACCTCGGCGTCGAGGCGGGCGTCCCGGCGGGCGCGCGGCGAGCGGCTGACCCGCTTGATCACCGCGATGATCCGCGAGGGGTGCTCGCGGGAGGCGTCACCGGCCGACTTGAGCGCGTCGTACGCGTTCTCCTCGTCGGTGACGATGACCAGCGTGAGCACCATGCCGATGGCCGGGGTGCCGATCGCCCGGCGGGCCGAGACCAGCGCCTGGTTGATCTTGCTGGATGTGGTTTCCGTGAGATCGATCTTCATGGCCGCCTCCAGCTCCGTCCGTCACGTGCGAGCATCTCGTCGGCCTCGGCCGGCCCCCAGGTGCCGGCCGCGTACTTCGCGGGCTTGCCGTGCTTGTCCCAGTACTCCTCGATCGGGTCGAGGATGGTCCAGGAGAGCTCGACCTCCTGGTGGCGCGGGAACAGGTTGGCGTCGCCGAGCAGGACGTCCAGCAGGAGCCGCTCATACGCCTCCGGGCTGGACTCCGTGAAGGACTCCCCGTACGCGAAGTCCATCGTGACGTCCCGGACCTCCATCGAGGTGCCGGGCACCTTGGACCCGAAGCGCACGGTGACGCCCTCGTCCGGCTGGACCCGGATGACCAGGGCGTTGCCGCCGAGCTCCTCCGTGGCGCCGGACTCGAAC
The DNA here is from genome assembly GCF_042718795.1 of Streptomyces cyaneofuscatus. Taxonomy (GTDB): domain Bacteria; phylum Actinomycetota; class Actinomycetes; order Streptomycetales; family Streptomycetaceae; genus Streptomyces; species Streptomyces cyaneofuscatus_A. Next base: position 5,772 of record NZ_JBHXOX010000024.1, on the reverse strand, counting down.
GGCAGGTAGGGCGCGCGCTTGAAGACGACCGCGATCTCCGTGACCCGGCGGCCGAGCCGCTTTCCGGTACGGAGGTAGAACGGCACCCCCGCCCAGCGGCGGTTGTTGATCGTCAGCTTGATCGCCGCGAAGGTGTCGGTCGTCGACTTGGGGTCGATGCCCTCCTCCTCGCAGTAGCCGAGGACCTCCTGACCGCCCTGCCAGGCGTGCTCGTACTGCGCGCGCACGGTGTGCAGACCGAGGTCCTCGGGCAGCTCGACGGCGGTGAGCACCTTGAGCTTCTCGGCGACCAGGGCCTTCGGGTGGAAGGAGCCGGGCTCCTCCATCGCGGTCAGCGCCAGGAGCTGGAGCAGGTGGTTCTGGATGACGTCACGGGCGGCGCCGATGCCGTCGTAGTAGCCGGCCCGGCCGCCGATGCCGATGTCCTCGGCCATCGTGATCTGTACGTGGTCGACGTAGGACCGGTTCCAGATCGGCTCCCACATCGTGTTGGCGAACCGCAGCGCCAGGATGTTCTGGACCGTCTCCTTCCCCAGGTAGTGGTCGATCCGGAAGACCTCGTTGGGCGGGAAGACGTCGTGCACGAGCTGGTTGAGCTCCTGCGCGCTGGCCAGGTCGTGGCCGAACGGCTTCTCGATGACGGCACGCCGCCAGGAGCCCTCCTTCTGGTCGGCCAGGCCGTGCTTCTTGAGCTGCTGGACGACCTTGGGGAAGAACTTCGGCGGCACGGAGAGGTAGAAGGCGAAGTTGCCGCCCGTCCCCTGTGCCTTGTCGAGCTCCTGGATGGTGGACTTCAGCGTCTCGAACGCCTCGTCGTCGTCGAAGTTGCCCTGGACGAAGCGCATCCCCTGGATGAGCTGCTGCCAGACCTCCTCGCGGAACGGCGTACGGGCGTGCTCCTTGACGGCGTCATGGACGACCTGCGCGAAGTCCTCGTCCTCCCAGTCGCGGCGCGCGAAGCCGATGAGCGAGAAGCCCGGTGGCAGCAGGCCGCGGTTGGCCAGGTCGTAGACGGCAGGCATCAGCTTTTTACGGGACAAATCGCCCGTGACGCCAAAGATGACCAGGCCCGACGGCCCCGCGATACGCGGGAGCCGTCGGTCCTGTGCGTCACGGAGCGGGTTGGCTCCGGGAACAGCAGACAAAGTGGTCAGCCCTCCGAGGGGGCGAGGCGCGAGAGCTCCGCCTCGGTCGACTTGAGCAGGTCGTTCCAGGACGCCTCGAACTTCTCGACGCCCTCGTCCTCCAGCACCTGCACGACGTCGTCGTACGAGATGCCGAGCTTCTTGATCGCGTCGAGGTCGGCGCGGGCCTGGTCGTATCCGCCGGCGACGGTGTTGCCGGTGATCTCGCCGTGGTCGGCCACGGCCTCCAGGGTCGCCTCCGGCATGGTGTTCACCGTGTTCGGCGCCACCAGGTCGTCGACGTACAGGGTGTCCTTCAGCGACGGGTCCTTGACGCCGGTCGAGGCCCACAGCGGACGCTGCTTGTTGGCCTGCGCCTTGTCCAGCGGGGCCCAGCGGTCGGAGGAGAAGACCTCCTCGTACGCCTCGTAGGCCAGGCGCGCGTTGGCCAGGGCGGACTTGCCCTTGGCGGCCTTCGCCTCGTCGGAGCCGATGGCGTCCAGACGCTTGTCGATCTCGGTGTCCACGCGGGACACGAAGAAGGACGCCACCGAGTGGATCTTGGAGAGGTCCAGGCCCGCGGCCTTCGCCTTCTCCAGGCCCGCCAGGTAGGCGTCCATGACCGCGCGGTACCGCTCCAGCGAGAAGATCAGCGTCACGTTGACGCTGATGCCCCGGCCGATGGTCTCGGTGATCGCCGGGAGACCGGCCTTGGTCGCCGGGATCTTGATGAGCGTGTTCGGCCGGTCGACCAGCCAGGCGAGCTGCTTGGCCTCGGCGACGGTGGCCAGGGTGTTGTGCGCCAGGCGCGGGTCCACCTCGATGGAGACCCGGCCGTCCTGGCCGCCGGTCGCGTCGAAGACCGGACGGAGGATGTCGGCGGCGTCGCGGACGTCCGCCGTCGTGATCATGCGGAGGGCTTCCTCGACGGTGACCTTGCGGGCGGCGAGGTCGGTGAGCTGCTGCTCGTAACCGTCGCCCGAGGAGATCGCCTTCTGGAAGATCGACGGGTTGGTGGTGACGCCGACGACATGGCTCTGGTCGATCAGCTCGGCCAGGTTGCCGGACGTGATCCGCTTGCGCGACAGGTCGTCGAGCCAGATCGCCACGCCCTCGTCGGAGAGGCGCTTGAGTGCGTCTGTCATGGGTTGCATCTCCTACTAGTCGTATATCTGTGTCGTATATACGGCGTCAGCGCGCTGCGGCTTCGAGGGATTCCCGCGCGGCGGCGGCCACGTTCTCGGCGGTGAAGCCGAACTCGCGGAAGAGGACCTTCGCGTCGGCCGAGGCACCGAAGTGCTCCAGCGAGACGATCCGGCCGGCGTCCCCGACGTACCGGTACCAGGTCAGGCCGATGCCCGCCTCGACGGCGACCCGCGCCTTGACCGACGGCGGGAGCACGCTCTCCTTGTAACCCTGATCCTGCTCCTCGAACCACTCGACGGACGGCATCGAGACGACCCGGGTCGGCACACCGGCCGCCTGGAGCTGCTCGCGCGCCTCGACGGCGACGTGGACCTCGGAGCCGGTCGCGATGAGCAGCACCTGCGGCTCGCCACCGTCGGCCTCGAACAGGACGTAACCGCCCTTGGCCGCGTCCTCGTTCGCCTCGTACGTCGGCACGCCCTGGCGGGTCAGCGCCAGACCGTGCGGGGCGCCCTCGCCGAACACCTTGGTGTAGCGGCGCAGGATCTCGCGCCAGGCGATGGCCGTCTCGTTGGCGTCGGCCGGGCGCACGATGTTCAGGCCCGGGATGGCGCGCAGTGCGGCCAGGTGCTCCACCGGCTGGTGGGTCGGGCCGTCCTCGCCGAGGCCGATCGAGTCGTGCGTCCACACGTACGTCACCGGCAGGTGCATCAGCGCGGAGAGCCGCACCGCGTTGCGCATGTAGTCGGAGAACACCAGGAAGGTGCCGCCGTAGATGCGGGTGTTGCCGTGCAGCGCGATGCCGTTCATCGCGGCGGCCATCGCGTGCTCGCGGATCCCGAAGTGGATCGTGCGGCCGTACGGGTCGGCCTCCGGCAGCGGGTTGCCCACCGGCAGGAACGACGACGTCTTGTCGATCGTGGTGTTGTTCGAGCCGGCGAGGTCGGCGGAGCCGCCCCACAGCTCGGGCACGACATCGCCCAGCGCCTGGAGCACCTTGCCGGAGGCGGCACGGGTGGCCAGGGACTTGCCGGCCTCGAAGACCGGGAGCTTCTCCTCCCAGCCCGCCGGCAGCTCGCCCGCGGCGATCCGGTCGAAGTCCGCGGCGCGCTCCGGGTTGGCGGTGCGCCACGCGGCGAACGCCTTGTCCCACTCGGTACGGGCCTCGCGGCCACGGTCCAGGGCCTCACGGGTGTGGCCGATGACCTCGCCTGCGACCTCGAAGGTCTGCTCCGGGTCGAAGCCGAGGACCCGCTTGGTCGCCGCGATCTCGTCGTCGCCGAGCGCCGAGCCGTGGGCCGCCTCGGTGTTCTGGGCGTTCGGCGCAGGCCAGGCGATGATCGAGCGAGCCGCGATGAACGAGGGACGCTCGGTCTCGGCCTTGGCCGCCTGCAGCGCCGCGTACAGACCCGCCGGGTCCAGGTCGCCGTTGGGCGCCTGCTCGACGCGCTGGACGTGCCAGCCGTACGCCTCGTACCGCTTCAGGGTGTCCTCGGAGACCGCGGTCTCCGTGTCGCCCTCGATGGAGATGTGGTTGTCGTCCCAGAGCAGGACCAGGTTGCCCAGCTTCTGGTGGCCGGCCAGCGAGGACGCCTCGGCCGAGATGCCCTCCTGGAGGCAGCCGTCACCGGCGATGACCCAGACCGTGTGGTCGAAGGGCGAGGTGCCGGGGGCCGCCTCGGGGTCGAACAGGCCGCGCTCGTAGCGGGCGGCCATGGCCATGCCCACCGCGTTGGCGACACCCTGGCCCAGCGGGCCGGTCGTCGTCTCGACACCGGTGGTGTGCCCGTACTCCGGGTGCCCCGGGGTCTTGGAGCCCCAGGTCCGGAACGCCTTCAGGTCGTCCAGCTCCAGGCCGTAACCGGCGAGGTAGAGCTGGATGTACAGGGTCAGGCTGGAGTGGCCCGCCGAGAGGACGAACCGGTCGCGGCCGGTCCACTCCGCGTCCGCGGGGTCGTGCCGCATGACTTTCTGGAACAGGGTGTACGCGGCGGGAGCCAGGCTCATGGCCGTACCCGGGTGGCCGTTTCCGACTTTCTGTACGGCGTCCGCGGCAAGGACGCGGGCGGTGTCCACGGCTCGCTGGTCCACATCGGTCCACTGGAGGTCTGTGGTGGTCGGCTTGTTGCTCACCCTGAGTCAGGGCTCCTCTCCACTGTTTGTAAACCGGTGACTGTTACCGCACCGGGCGTTGCCGAGCCTACCCCCGCCGCGGGGCACACTTCCCGAGCACTTTCCAGGGTGCGGGCGGCCTGTGGACTTCGCCTCCCGGCGGACGGACTCCGTACATCGCAGAGTCACCCCCAACACGACCCCACCCCCGCGAAGGGCGGTGTATCCCCAACGTCTAGAGTGGTCGAGTTCGCGCAAGTCTTCACCAGGGCCGCTCGGCCCGGAGCTTGCTGGGATTTCTCTGTCAGGGGTGTGCGTGACGGCCGTCGAGTCCCGACCCGCAGGGGTCGCCTTGACTCCCAGCCCAAGGGGCCATCGCCCGTACGGGGCCCGTGTCAAGGCATTCGTGGCGCTTACCAAGCCACGGATCATCGAGCTGCTGCTCATCACCACCGTTCCGGTGATGTTCCTCGCCGCCCAGGGCGTACCCGACCTGTGGCTCGTGCTCACCACCACCATCGGCGGGTACCTCTCCGCGGGCGGCGCCAACGCGCTGAACATGTACATCGACCGCGACATCGACGCGCTGATGGACCGCACGTCGCAGCGTCCGCTGGTCACCGGCATGGTCAGCCCGCGCGAGTGCCTCGCCTTCGGTATCGCCCTCGCGGTGATCTCGACGCTCTGGTTCGGACTGCTCGTCAACTGGCTGTCGGCCGCGCTCGCTCTCGGGGCGCTGCTCTTCTACGTCGTCGTCTACACGATGCTGCTGAAGCGCCGCACCTCGCAGAACATCATCTGGGGCGGCATCGCCGGCTGCCTGCCGGTGCTCATCGGCTGGTCCTCCGTGACGAACTCCCTCTCCTGGGCCGCCGTCATCCTCTTCGCCGTCATCTTCTTCTGGACGCCGCCGCACTACTGGCCGCTCTCCATGAAGGTGAAGGACGACTACGCCCGGGTCGGCGTCCCGATGCTCCCGGTCATCGCCTCCAACCAGGTGGTCGCCCGGCAGATCGTCATCTACAGCTGGGTGATGGTCGGCGTCTCGCTGCTGCTCACCCCGCTGGGCTACACCGGCTGGTTCTACCTGTCGGTGGCGCTGCTGGCGGGCGGCTTCTGGCTCTGGGAGGCCCACGGGCTGCAGAACCGGGCCAGGGCCGGCGTGAGCGGCGCCAAGCTCAAGGAGATGCGGCTGTTCCACTGGTCCATCACCTACGTCTCGCTGCTCTTCCTGGCCGTCGCGGTGGACCCCTTCCTCCGCTAGCCCAGATCTTCACGGGCGGGGGGGGGGGGGGGTCGCCCCCCCGCCCCCCCCACCCGGTGGGCCGAACCAGCGGGTGCGAAGCTTCGAATGGTGGGGCCGGGGGCGGCCGAGCAGCACCCGGGCGGG
>NZ_JBHXOX010000023.1:0-163131 GCF_042718795.1 Streptomyces cyaneofuscatus | reverse complement strand
CGGGGCCGCCCCCACCCTGCGTGGTGGCCAAACCCCGGCCCCCCCCCCCCGCCGGGCCCCGGCCCCCGGCCCCCGGCGGGGGGGGGGGGGGGGGGCCCCCCCCCCCCCCCCGGGGGCCCGCCCCCCCCCCCCCCCGCCGGACCGCACGAAGGGGCCGGCCGCCCTACCCGGGAGGTAGGGCGGCCGGCCCCTTCGTGCGTCCGTGTGTGCCGTCGGTCCTACGGGGAGGAGTTCAGCGGGGCCAGCGCGCGCGGGCGCCGGCAGTGGAGGACGAAGGCCGGCGGCAGGGAGTCCCACGACGTGCGGCCGGCCACCACCTCCTCGAAGGACACCCCGAGCATCCGCCGGAAGCGCCGCTCCTCGGCCCGGAACCGGGCGTGCAGCGGGCCGGGCGCGGTGAACGCCCCCGCGGGGCTCAGCACCTCGCGGACCGCGGCGAGGGAGGCCCGCCGCTTCGCGTGCGGCAGGCCCGCCCAGGACCGGCCGGCGATCACCACGTCCGCCGCCGCGATCCCCCGCCCGGCGAGCACACCGGGGAGGGACGCGGCGTCGGCGGTGACCACCTCGACGTCCGGGAAGCGCAGGCTCAGGCGGGCCGCCCGCACCGGATCGGACTCGACGGCGAGGTGCCGCCCCCGGCCGCCCAGCAGCTCCCGGACCAGGGCGGTCACCTCGCCTTCGTACGCGTCCAGTTCCACCACCACGGCAGGTCCCGACTCGGGCACCGGCGCAGTCAGGGCCATGGCGATCCGACGGGGGCCGGACGCCCCGGCGCGGGCCCAGGGCCCTCGGCGCGGGGGCCCACCGGGCAGGGTGGCTCGGTCGCTCGTCACAGCGCTGGCCTCTCGCGTTGTAAGGGAGTGGGCGCGGGGTGCCGGGGCGCGGCGGGATGCGCCCGGTACCAGGCGGTCACTCGCGCATGCCCGCCAGTTCGACCGGCCGGACGCGCAGCGCGAACGACGCGGGCAGCACGGAAGCCACCGTCGCGAGCAGGGCGCTCGCGCCGATCACCGCGGCGACCGTGCCCCAGGGCACCACGACGTCGGACCACACGTCGAGCAGGCCGAGGGCGCTCCACACACCGAGGAGGTTCACCCCGGCGATCACCGCCCCGAGCACCGCGCCGACCGCGACCACCACCAGGGCCTCGACCCCGACGAGCCGCAGCACCTGCCCCTTCGTGGCGCCCGTCAGACGCAGCGAGGCGAGGTCGCGGACCCGGTCGGAGGTCGCCATCATCAGGGTGTTGGCGAGCGCGATGCCCGTGTAGATCAGGGCGATGCCGAGGATCATCCACAGGCCGAGCCGGGTGTTCTCGCTGGAGCGCGGGTAGTGGACCTCGACCCATCGGTCGCCCGTCAGGAGCTGGACGCCGGTCGCCTTCGCGGCGGCGCCGAGTGCGGCGGCCGCGGTGTCCGCGCCGTCCTGGGGCAGCGCGAGGTCGACCCGGTCGACGGGGGCACCGGCGGCGTTGCGTTCCGTGAGGTAGACGCCGTTGCTGCCGGTGCCGGTGGAGAGCACCGCCGCGATGCGCAGGTCCGCCTTGCGGCCGTCGCCCAGCCAGACGGAGACCCTGTCGCCCACCTTCGTGGTCAGCCACTCCTCGTTGACGACGATGCTGTCGTCGTCGAGGTCGGCGAGGCGGCCCGCGACGACCGGCAGGTGGGAGACGGCCGCGTGCGCCGCCGGATCGACCGCCTTGGCCTCGGACTTGACGAGGGCGACCCCCTCCTCCAGGACGGTCACCCCGGTGGAACGGGTCGCGCTGACGGTCACGCCGGGGACGGCCCCGGCACGCCGGACGAACTCTTCGGGCAGCGCCCGGCCCTCCCCGCCCGCCGTGGCGACCAGGTCCGCGGTGATCTGCTCCCGCGCCTCGCCGGCCTTGGCCTCGCTGATCGTGGCGGTGGTGCCCATCAGGGAGGCGGCGAGGGCCACCGTGATGATGACCGGGGCGGCGACGGCGGCGGTCCTGCGGACCCCGGCGGACGCGTTCTCCCGGGCCAGCATCCCGGTCGCGCCGGGAAGCCGGGCCGGCAGCCAGGTCAGCAGCCGGGTCAGCGGCTTGACCAGGACCGGCGCGAACAGGGCGAACCCGACGATCAGCAGCATCGGCTGGGTGATGTAGGTCTTGCGCTTCAGGACGTCGCCCGGGCTGTCCACCAGGGCCAGGGAGAGCAGCCCGAGGCCGGTCGCGAGGACCGCGCCGCCGATCAGCCAGCGGCTCACCGGCATCGCGCGGGAGTCGATCGCGGACTCGCGCAGCGCCTCCGTCGGACCGACCCGGCCGGCCCGCCACGAGGAGACGACCACCCCGCTCAGGGCGACGAACAGGCCCGTCCAGAACGCGGTGTGCAGCGGCCACGTCTGCTCGCCGATCCGGAACCAGGAGGGAGCGATGCCGGCGTCGGCCATCCAGGCGGCGAGTCGTGGCGCGCCCGCCGCGCCGAGCCAGCAGCCGGCCGCCGAGGCGAGCACGCCGATGACGAACGCCTCGGTGAACACCATCCGCCGCACCTGGGCGGGGGTGGCACCGGCGGTGCGCAGCAGTCCGAACTCCCGGCGCCGCTGGGCGACCGCGAAGGAGAACGTCGAGGCGACGACGAACACCGACACGAAGCCGGTGACGCCCGCGGCCGTGCCGAGGAGCGCGTTCACCGCGACCAGTGCCTCCTCGTCCCGGTCGGGGTCCGGGTCGGCGCGCCGGCGTTCGTCGCCGGTCAGTACGTCGAACCCGGCGCCCACGGCCGCCTCGACCCGGTCGGCCGGGGCGTGCACGGCGACGGCGTCCACGTCGGGAGAGATCCGCGCGGCCTCGGAGTCGGTGAAGAACAGCGCGTTCTCGAAGCCGGCCGAGGCGACCGTCCCGACGATGGTGACCTGCTCGGACCCGCGGGCCGTGGCGGCCTGCACCCGGGTGCCCGGGCGCAGCGCGTCCCCGGTGGCGACGGCCTCGCCGGGCGCTGAGGGGGCGCGTCCGGCGGTCAGCGTGTAGGGGGTGAGCGCGGCGACCGACCACGGGTGGCCGACGGTGTCCTCGCCGAGTCCGGGGCCCGACACGGGGAAGGTGCGGTCCTCGACGGTCCCGCCGAGCGCCGCGAGCTTCGCGGTGACGGCTGCCGGGACGGGCGCGGGATCGGTGATCGTCTGCGTACGTTCCCCGATGGGGGTGTCCGCCCGGACGAGGCCGGAGGTCTTCACGACGACCGGCGCCTTCACGAGCCGCTCGGGCCCGCGGTCCGGAGCGCTGAAGGTCGCCGCGAGGGCGAGTCCCGTGGTGGCGATGAGGCCGACGCCGAGGGCGAGGGCGATGAACGAGCCGATGAACGTGACCCAGCGGGTCCGCATTCCCTGCAGAGCGAGCTTCAGCACGGGAGGGCCGCCAGTCCGGTCATGTGCGCGGCGACCTGCTCGGCCGTCGGGGCGAACAGCTCGTCGTTGACCCGGCCGTCGGTGAGGAACAGCACCCGGTCCGCGAAGGAGGCGGCCACCGGGTCGTGCGTCACCATGATGACGGTCTGCCCCTGGTCGACCATCTGCCGCAGCAGCGTGAGCACTTCACGGCTGGTGGTGGTGTCCAGGGCGCCGGTCGGCTCGTCACCGAAGAGCACCTCCGGCCGGGTGACCAGGGCGCGGGCGAGCGCCACCCGCTGCTGCTGACCGCCGGACATCTCACTGGGCCGGTGCCCGGCCCGCTCGCGCAGGCCCACCTTCTCCAGCACGTCCAGGACATCGCTGCGCTTGGGGCGGCGGCCGGCGAGTCGCAGCGGCAGCGCCACGTTCTGCTCGGCGGTGAGCGAGGGCAGCAGGTTGAACGCCTGGAAGACGAAACCGATGCGGTCCCGCCGCAGCAGCGTGAGCTTCTTCTCGCTCAGCTTGCTCAGGTCGGTCTCCCCGAGAAGCACCTGGCCGCCGGTCGGCCGGTCCAGACCCGCGGTGCACTGGAGGAAGGTCGACTTGCCGGAGCCCGAGGGCCCCATGACGGCGGTGAACGTGCCGCGGGGGATGTCCAGGGAGACGTTGTCCAGGGCGGTCACGGCGCTCGCGCCCTTGCCGTAGGAGCGAGTGACCGAACGGAGTCGGACGGCTGCTTGATTCATGGTGTCCACTCAATCGGGCCCGGAGCTGGCGCACATCGCAGCCGGGCGGAGTATTCGGGGTGGAGATAGCTCCACCCTTCTGTGCACGGTGGCCGCCCCGGGCGGGAAAAGGCAGTGCCCGGAGGCGACAGGAACTTGCGTGGGCAGCCTCCTGCCGCCGTCCCGGCCAGGTCACCGCGGCAACGGCCCGCACCATGGAGGGACGGACACGGCCACCGCACGGTGGCGGGAGGGCGGCTCGGAATGACGATCATCAGCAGGGGAACAGCGGGAAAGTGGTTCCGGAGGTACCCGGCGCGGAGCGGGGCACCCCGGCTGCGCCTGGTCTGCCTGCCGCACGCCGGCGGCACCTCGACGCTGTTCCACCGTTGGGCGGGGCTGCTGCCCGACGGTGTGGAGGTGCTGGCCACCCAGTATCCCGGCCGCCAGGAACGGCTCGGCGAGCCGTGCGCCTCGTCCATGACGGAGCTGGCCGACGCGATCGCCGACGCCCTGAAGCCCGAACTCGACGCGCCGGTCGCCTTCTTCGGCCACAGCCTCGGTTCGGCCGTCGCCTACGAGGTGGCCCGCCGCCTCGAAGACCACCACGGCGTCGTCCCCGAACGGGTCGTCGTCTCGGGCCGGGGAGCCCCGCACACCGAACGGGCCGGCGGCACCCTGCACCTGCTCGACGACGAGCTCCTGGTGGCCGCCGCCCGCAGGCTCGGCGATGTGGGCTCCGCCGTCTACGACGACCCCGACCTGCGTCCGCTGCTGCTGCCCTCGCTGCGCGGCGACTTCCGGCTCATCGAGTCCTACCGGCCCCTCGACGTGACACCGCTGCGCGCTCCGGTGACGGCCGTCGGCGGCACGGCCGACCCGGGCTGCACCCTCCCCGAGCTGCTGTCCTGGTCGGCGCTGACTACAGCGTCGTACGAGCACCGGCTGTTCCCCGGGGACCACTTCTACCTGGTCCCGCAGGAGGAGGCACTGGTGCGCTTCCTCGCCGAGCGGCTGTGACCAGGACGTCGCCGGCCACGGCGGGCGCGCCCAGGGGGCCCTGGGCGCGCCCCTCTTCGGTACGGGCGGCCCGGGCGGCCCGGGCGTGCTCGCCGCGGGCCGTGAGCAGCAGCGGCAGCGACGTGGTCAGCAGCAGTACGACCGACGCGCAGGCCAGCACACCCGAACCGCCCCACTTCTCCCAGGAGCTCCCGGCGAGCAGCCCGAGCCCCACACAGCAGGGCGCCCACAACAGCGCGGCCAGCACGGACCACCCCAGGTACGGCCGCCAGGGCACCTGTACGGAGCCGCACAGCGCCGGGACCAGGGTGCGCAGGCCCCCGTTGAACCGGCCGAGCAGAACGGCCCGGCCGTGCCGGGCCCCCACCGTGGCCAGCGCCAGCCGGTAGGACCGCGAGCCGGTGAGCCTCCCGGGGAGGGCACCCTCCAGCCGGTCGCCCCAGCGCCAGCCCACCCCGTACCCGAGCACATTGCCCGCCAGAGCCCCGGCCACCGCCAGCGCGAACACCCCCGCCAGCGGCAGCACCCCGTGGTGCACGAGCACCCCGCTCGCCACCAGGGCGGTCTGCGAAGGGAACAGCATGCCCACCACCGGTACCGCGGGCTCCACCGCGGGCAGCAGGAACACGATCACCAGCGTCAGCCAGACGGGCACGACCGCGAACATGGCCTCCGGCGAGAACATCCCGGTCCCCTCCCCCTCGTACAGGAGCGGGCGGCTGCCCACTGCCCCCATCCGACCCCGCGGCACCCCTCGCGCACATTGCACCTGGTGGCCGTCCTTACGGGGAGCCCGCTACCGGTCGGATGGTGGAGCTGGCTGGGTGGTCCGCGCGATACGGGCCTCATATCGTGCCCCCATGCACTCACCCAGCCTCTGGCAGGCCCTGCACCAGCGCCGGTACCTCCGGAGCGGCTGGCCCTGGCGCTGCGCCCTGTACTTCCTGACCAGCGTGCCGCTGGGCGCCGCTCTGCTGGCCTGTCTGCTCGTCCTCGCGCTGGCCGGCAGCCTGCTGACCGTGGTCCTCGTCGGGGTGCCCCTCCTGCTGACACTGGTCCTCGCCGGGCTGCCGGTCGCGCATGTGGAGCGGCGCCGGCTACGCCTGATCGATCCGGCCGTGCCGCTGGCCGACGCCCACCAGGACCCGCCGCGCACCGGGCCCGCCGCCTGGCTGCGTACCCGCCTCCAGGAGCGTTCCACCTGGCGGGAGTTGGGTTACGCCCTCCTGTTCGGCTGCCTCCTGTGGCCCTTGGAGGCAGCGGTCATCGGCACGGTCCTCGGCGTGAGCGGGGGGCTGATCTCCACCCCCCTGGTCATGGCCACGGCCGGCGGCGGCGAGGAGGCGCGGGTCATCAAGCTGTGGCTGGTCCACTCCTACCCGGCGGCGTTCGCCGTCGCCCTGGCCGGGCTGCTCCTGCTCCCCCTGCTGGCCTACCCGCTCGGCCTGCTCGCCGTGGGACGCGCCCAGCTCACCCGCCTCCTACTGGACGTGTCGCCCCATCAGGACGACGTACGTGTCAAGGAGTTGAGCCGTTCTCGGATGCGCCTGGTGACCGCCTTCGAGGCCGAACGCCGCCGGATCGAACGTGACCTGCACGACGGCGCCCAGCAGCGGCTGGTCTCCCTGTCGATGCGGCTGGGCCTGGCGCGCCTCGACGCCCGCGAGGAGCCCCTCGCCGGGCTCCTGGCCCAGGCCCACGGTGAGGCCCAGGCCGCTCTGGTCGAGCTCCGGGAGCTGATCCAGGGCATCCACCCCCGGGTCCTCACCGACCGGGGTCTGGCCGCGGCCATCGAGGACATCGCCGACCGCTCCCCGGTCCCCGTCGACCTCGATCTCGACCTGCCCCACCGGTTCCTCGAAGCGGTCGAGTCCGCCGTCTACTTCGCGGTGTGCGAGGGTCTGGCGAACGTCGCCAAGCACAGCCAGGCCACCAGGGCCACCGTCGAGGCCCGCGTCGAGGCGGGCCAACTCGTCGTCCGCGTGGTGGACAACGGCGTGGGGGGCGCGGACGAGGCCGACGGCACCGGGCTGGAGGGGGTCGCGGATCGCATCTCGGTCCTGGGCGGGCATTTGCTAATGTCCTCACCGTCCGGCGGGCCCACGGTCTTCCGTCTCCTCGTGCCCTGCACCCCGGCTCCGGACCGCCGACTCGACGCCCCGCCGGCCCGATAGCCCGTAGAGGAAACAGATGTTGCGCATCGTGTTGGCCGAGGACAGCGTGCTGCTGCGGGAGGGCCTCGTCGGGCTCATGGAGCGCTTCGGCCACCAGGTTCTCGCCGGTGTCGGTACGGCCGACGAGCTCACGGCAGCCGTCGCGGAGCACGAGCCCGACATCGTCGTCACCGATGTACGGATGCCGCCCGGCTTCTCCGACGAGGGGCTGCGGGCCGCGCTGCGGCTGCGCGAGAAGAACCCCCAGCTGCCCATCCTGGTCCTCAGCCAGTACGTCCAGCGCGCCTACGCCGAGGAGCTGCTCGACTCCTCCGACGGCACCCACGTCGGCTACCTCCTCAAGGAACGCGTCGGCAACGTCGAGGAGTTCGTGGAAGCCCTCCAGCGGGTGGCCGCCGGCGCGACCGTCGTCGATCCCGAGGTGGTCCGCCAGCTCCTGCGCCACCGCCGCGACCCACTGGCCAAACTGACCCCCCGTGAGCAGGAGGTCCTCGCGCTGATGGCCGAGGGCCAGTCCAACGCGTCCGTCGCCGCGTCCCTGCACGTCAGCGAGGGCACCGTCAGCAAGCACTTCGGTTCCATCCTCACCAAACTGGACCTGAGCCTGTCCGACGCCACCAACCGCCGGGTACTGGCCGTCCTGGCCTACCTGCGCGGCTGATCTTCCGGGACAGCCTTACGGTGTCCCCGCGTCCGGGTCCGCTCAGCCGACGAGCCAGCCCCGCTCAGCCGCCAGCGCACCCAACTGAAAGCGGCTACGGGCCCCCAGACGGTTCATCAGCGCCGCCGTCACCCGGCGACTGGTGCGCACCGAAACCCCCAGCTTGCGGGCGATCACCTCGTCGGTGAGGCCGGCCGCGAGCAGTCCGAGCACCGCGCTCTCCTGGTCCGCGAGCGCCCCGTCCCGCTCCCGGTCCCGCTCCTCGCCGAACCGCGCCGCCCGCTGCCACACCTGCTCGAACAAGGACTGCAGCGCGGCCACCGGCCCCGGGCTGGACAGCAGGAAGGCTCCCGTGTCCGGTGCGGCCGGGTCGATCGGCACGAGCGCCGTGCGCCGATCCCAGATGATCACCCGGAGCGGCAGATGCGGAACCGTCCTGACCTCAGCCCCCTGCTCGACCAGCCACTGCGCGTACTCGCTGGTGGGCCGGTCGTTGCGGATGCTGTCCTGGTAGACGTAGCTGACCCGGGCCGACCGTTCCAGGAGCAGCAGATCGAGCGGCTGGGAGGAGGCGAGGACGTCACCGGGCTGCGCGCCACCGGGCACGAACACCTGGATCTCCTCCCGGCACTCATGACACGTCTTTTCCACACAGGTCTGCACGGCGTCGATCCCGCGCAGTTCCCGCACGGATGACACCGGCCCGCTCTCCGATGCACTGCGGTATTCGTCGACCAGGTTCTCCGCCGCGAGTTTCGTCTGCGTGAGAATCTGCTGCCGCCGGAGCAATTCCCTTTCCTGTGCGTCGATCAGAGCTTGCAGTCCGAGTTCAGGATCCACCAGCCGCCGGCTGTCCCGGTGCTCGTGCGAGGGCCGCACGAGAGAGAGGCCGAAGAGTTCATCGAGGGCGTTCGACGCCCGGTCGACCGACCAGCCGAGGCGTGCGGCGAGCGCCCCCGTCTCCGCTCGCGGCTCCTTCAGCAGAGCGCGGTACGCGCACGCGGCGTCCGTGCCGAGCCCGATCTCCGTGAGCACTCCGGCCTCCAGTCGTCGATGGTGCGCGCAGCGTATGCCGACCTCCTTTTCACCCATTTTCACGAGGATTTCCGCGCTGCGAAATCGAGGAAAAATAGGCTCGAAAGTCCAGCTCCGTAAGGTTCTGCTCAGAAAACGAAAACAGCGCGAACGGCCGATGCGGCGTTCAACGAGGGGGAAAAATCCACATGCGTAACAAGAGCGCGTTCCTTGCAGCGGCGACCGGTGCGATCCTGATGAACGTCCTGCTGCTGGCGACTCCGGCCGCCGCCGACGGCGGGAACGAGCGCGACCTTCCCTGGACTGCACCGCCGGCGCGCACGGTGGAGCTGGTGCTCGACCCCGTCCTGGACGTTCTTGACCCCCTGAGCGGCGAGGTCGACGGCGACCTGCCCTGGACCCGCTGATCGACGGAACTCGCATTGCCGGGCGGCCGGAGCGTGAGCCGGGGCGTCCGGCAGGCAGAGCAAGAACCGGTAGGGGGAGTCTGGGCAGCTTCCGCCGTATGTCTCGCGAGTGCGAGCAGTGGGCTGGCCGCCCCCTGCGTCGACCGTCATGCGCTGTCTCAACCGACGGCGCAGTTGCTGGGGGAGTAAACGGCACACGCACCTGTGAGAACAACGCACACATAAGATCGCCGAGCCCACGTCACGGACAACGCACCCGACGCCAAGGCTTGGACGTCCCGTTTAGATCCTGCCGCTTCATCACGCACAGCTGTCCACCGGTGGCATCACGCACCAGAGAAGTCGCACATGCCCGATTCACCCGGAACTCAAGGCCATTCGACAGAAGAAACCCCAGGTCACGGGCTATTTGACCTGGGGTTTCGCTGAGCCGCCTTCGGGATTCGAACCCGAGACCTACGCATTACGAGTGCGTTGCTCTGGCCAACTGAGCTAAGGCGGCGTGCCCTGTCGCACTATGGTGCGATCAGCAGCGGGGCCAAGTCTACACAGTTTCCGGGGGTGCTCCGTACACGGCACCCCCGGAGGCGTTTGCCCTGGTCAGGGGGGTCAGGTGCACTTCTTGGCGTCGGTGGGCGGCGTGCCCTCCAGGAGGTAGGTGTTGATCGCCGTGTCGATGCAGTCGCTGCCCCGGCCGTACGCCGTGTGGCCGTCGCCGTCGTACGTGAGCAGGGTGCCGGAGTCGAGCTGGGCGGCGAGGGCCTCGGACCACTTGTACGGGGTGGCCGGGTCGCGGGTGGTGCCGACCACGACGATCGGGGCGGCGCCCTTCGCCTCGGTGCGGTGGGGGGTGCCGGTGGCCTTGGTGGGCCAGTACGCGCAGTTCAGGGACGCCCAGGCGAAGCCTCGGCCGAAGACCGGGGAGGCCTTCTCGAAGTCTGGGACCGCCTTCTCCACGGCGTCGGGGGTGTCGAAGGCGGGCGGGAGGTCGAGGCAGTTCACGGCGGCGTTCGCGTACATCAGGTTCGCGTACTTCCCGTCCGGGCCGCGCTCGTAGTAGCTGTCGGCCAGCGAGAGGAGGCCGGACCCGTCGCTGCGCTGGGCGCCCTCCAGTGCCTCGCGGAGCTGGGGCCAGGCCGCCTCGTCGTACATCGCCGCGATCACCCCGGTCGTCGCCAGGGACTCGCCGAGCTCGCGTTCGTCGTCGCCGCTCGGGATCGGCTTCGCGTCCAGGTCCTTGAAGAGCTGCTTCAGGTTCGTCGCCGCGTCCGCCGTGGATGTGGTGCCCAGCGGGCAGTCCGGCTGCTTGACGCAGTCGGCGGCGAAGGACTGGAACGCCCCCTCGAAGCCCGCCGTCTGGTCGCGGTTCATGTCGATGGCCGGCAGGGACGGGTCCATCGCGCCGTCCAGGACCAGGCGGCCGGCCCGCTGCGGGAAGAGGTCCGCGTACGTGGCGCCCAGGAACGTGCCGTACGAGGCGCCGACGTAGTTCAGCTTCTCGTCGCCGAGGAGGGAGCGCAGGACGTCCATGTCGCGGGCCGTGTCGACGGTGGAGACGTACGGGAGGATCTCGCCGCTCCTCTTCTCGCAGCCCTGCGCGAATTTCCTGAAGGCCGCGCTGAGCTTCTGGACCTCCGCCTCGTCGTCCGGGGTCTGGTCCACCTGCGTGTAGGCGTCCATCTCCTTGCCCGTCAGGCACTCCACGGGTTCGCTGCGGGCCACGCCGCGCGGGTCGATGGCCACCATGTCGTAGCGGGCGCGCACCGGGGCCGGGTAGCCGAGGGCCGCGTACCCCTGGAGATAGCTGATCGCGGAGCCGCCGGGGCCCCCCGGGTTCACCAGGAGCGAGCCGATCCGCTTGCCGGGGCCGGTCGCCTTCTTGCGGGAGACGGCGAGGTCGATGTCCCCGTCAGCCGGCTTGCCGTAGTCCCTCGGCGCCTTCATGGTCGCGCACTCGAACCCCTCCACCCCGCAGTCGCGCCAGCTCAGCTTCTGCGTGTAGTACGCCGACAGCCTCTCCGGCGCCGCTGTGCCGGTGGCCGAGGCGTTCGGCGACGAGCCTCCGGTGCTGCAGCCGGAGATGAGCAGGCCGGCAGTGCCGATCCCGATGGCGAAGGTGCGGAGCAGGCGCCTGGTATCCATCCTGGGAGCGTATCCGGCGGGTGACGTGTCGTCCGATTCCCTGCTCAATCGGGTGAACCGGGACGCCCCCGCATACCGCTCAGCCCGCTCTCAGCGACATCGTCATCGCCTCCACCGCCAGCAGCGGTGCCACATTGCGGTCCATCGCCTGCCGGCACGCGATCACCGCCTCGATCCTGCGCAGCGTCTGCGCGGGTGTCGAGGACTCCGCGATCCGGTCCAGCGAGTCCTGCACGTCCACATTGGCGATGGCGATCCGCGAACCGAGCTGGAGCGCCAGCACATCGCGGTAGAAGCCGGTGAGCTCGGTGAGCGCCAGGTCCAGGCTGTCGCGCTGCGTACGGGTCTTGCGGCGCTTCTGTTTGTCCTCCAGCTCCTTCATCGCCCCCGCCGTGCCGCGCGGCATCCGGCCGCCCGCCACCCCGCCGAGCGCCGCCTTGAGGTCCTCGGTCTCCTTGGCGTCCACCTCATCCGCCATCTGCTTGGCGTCGTCGGTGGCCGTGTCGATCAGCTCCTGGGCCGCCTTGAGGCAGCCACCGACATCCGCGACCCGCAACGGAACCTTGAGCACCGCCGCCCGCCGTGCCCGCGCCCGCTCGTCCGTCGCGAGGCGGCGCGCCCGGCCGATGTGTCCCTGGGTGGCCCGCGCCGCGGCGTGCGCGCGCTCGGGGTCGACCCCGTCGCGGCGGATCAGGACGTCCGCCACGGCCTCCACAGGCGGAGTGCCCAGGGTCAGGTGGCGGCAGCGCGAGCGGATCGTGGGCAGGACGTCTTCGAGGGAGGGGGCGCACAGCATCCACACCGTGCGCGGCGCCGGCTCCTCGACCGCCTTCAGCAGCACGTTGCCCGCGCCCTCGGTGAGCCGGTCCGCGTCCTCCATGACGATGACCTGCCACCGGCCGACCGCCGGGGAGAGCTGGGCACGACGGACCAGGTCGCGGGTCTCCTTCACGCCGATGGAGAGCAGGTCCGTACGGATCACCTGGACGTCGGCGTGCGTACCGATCAGGCTCGTGTGGCAGCCGTCGCAGAAACCGCAGCCGGGCTCCCCGCCCAGCGCCCGGTCCGGGCTGGTGCACTGGAGCGCGGCGGCGAAGGCGCGGGCGGCGGTGGACCGCCCGGAACCCGGCGGTCCGGTGAACAGCCAGGCGTGGGTCATCTTCGACCCCTGCGCCTCGGCGTCTTGCGGTTTACCGTCGGAGACCGCCGTGACCAGCGCGTCGGCGTCCCTGGCGGCAGCGGCGAGCTGTTCCCTCACCCGGTCCTGTCCGACCAGGTCGTCCCATACGGTCACCGGTCCGCCCTTCCCATCGTCGGATCCCTGTCGGATCTCCTGTCGGATCTCCTGTCGGATTTCCTGTGCGATCCCATTGTGGAGGACGCCACTGACAAGTCCGGCCCGCCCACCCCTCAGGGCGGACGGGCCGGACTCCCGACAGATTCAGGTCAGCCGCGCGGGCGGCGCCCCCGGCCCGTGGGGCCGTCGTCGTCCTGGCCGCCGAGCAGTTCGTCCGCCAGCGTCGGCAGATCGTCCAGCGGGGTCTCCTCGGCCCAGTCCGGACGGGGGCGCTTGCGGCGGGCGCGGGACTCGTCACCGGCCTGGCCCGCGGCCCGCGGGTCCTCGACCTGCGGCAGTTCCCGGGTGCGCTCGTTCTCGCTCTCCGCCGGCGGGGAGGCCGGGCCCTCGTCCCGGAAGTAGCCCTTGGGCACCCGGTCGGAGGGCTGATCGCCCCGTACGGGCGGCAGCACAGCCGTCTCGTCGGCGGCCCGAGAGTCGCGAGCGTCCCGGGTGTCACGCGCATCCCGCGCGCCCCGAGCGTCCCGGCCGTCCCGCGCGTCGCGCCCCGACCGCTCGTCCGTGATCCGCGGCAGCATCGCCGTCTCGTTGTCCCCGGACGACTTGTCCTCCTCCGGACGTGCCGTCGGCACCTGCTGCGTGATCTCATTCGGGTTCACGATCGGCGTGGGCACCGTCAGCTCGTTCTCCGGAATGGTGGGCCCATGCCCCTCCGACCGCGAGAACGCCTCAGGCCCTGAGTCACGGGCGTCACGGGAGTCACGGGCGTCACGGGCGTCACTGGCGTCACGGGAGTCACCGGAAGCACGCGAAGCACGCTCCGCCTCCGCGCGCGAAGCCCGCTCCGCCTCTGCCCGCTCCGCAGCCTCGGCCGCAGCACGCCGACGCGCCTCCTCCGCCCGTACCAGCGCCTCCTCCGCCTTCCGCTGCTTCTCCAGACGGAGCGCCTCGGCCTCCTTGCGGAGCCGCGCCTCCTCCGCCGCCTGCTTGCGGAGGCGTTCCTGCTCGGCCTCGCGGGCCCGCTCCTCGGCCTCCAGCCGGCGGCGGTCCTCCTCGGCGCGGCGACGGGCCTCCTCGGCACGCTGCCGGGCCTCCTCCGCCTGGCGCTCGGCCTCGCGCTGCCGGGCCTCCTCCAGCTCGCGCTGCTTGCGCTCCTCCTCCTCGGCGCGCAGCCGGGCGAGCTGCTCCTGGCGCTCCTGCTCCAGGCGCTCCTCCTCGGCCTTGCGGGCGGCCTCTTCCTCCGCCTTGCGCCGGGCCTCCTCCTCGGCCTTGCGCCGCGCCTCCGCGATGGCCTCGATCTCGGCCTCGGAGAGCGGAAGGAGCCGGTCGAGCCGGTGACGTACGACCGTGGTGATCGCCTCGGGCTCCTGCCCGGCGTCCACCACCAGGTAGCGCGTCGGGTCGGCGGCGGCCAGGGTCAGGAACCCGGACCGTACGCGCTCGTGGAACTCCGCCGGCTCCGACTCCAGCCGGTCCGGCGCCTCCGTGAACCGCTCCCGCGCGGTCTGCGGGTCGACGTCCAGCAGCACCGTCAGATGCGGTACGAGGCCGCTCGTCGCCCACCGCGAGATCCGGGCGATCTCGGTCGGGGCCAGGTCCCGTCCGGCGCCCTGGTAGGCGACGGAGGAGTCGATGTAGCGGTCGGAGATGACGATCGCGCCGCGCTCCAGCGCCGGGCGGACGACGGAGTCGATGTGCTCGGCGCGGTCGGCGGCGTACAGCAGCGCCTCGGCGCGGTTGGAGAGCCCGGCGGAGGAGACGTCCAGCAGGATCGACCGCAGCCGCTTGCCGACCGGGGTGGCCCCGGGCTCGCGGGTGACGACGACCTCGTGGCCCTTGGAGCGGATCCAGTCGGCGAGCGCCTCGACCTGGGTGGACTTGCCCGCCCCGTCGCCGCCCTCCAGGGCGAGGAAGAAGCCGGTGGCGGCGGGCGCGACGGCCGGGTCGCCGCCGCGCAGCGCCTCGCGCAGGTCGCGGCGGAGCGGTACGCCCGACCGGTCGTCCGTCTTGGCCAACACGATCGCGGCGAGCGGCAGCAGCAGCGCGCCGATCAGCATCAGCGTGAAGGCCGCACCGCCGTGGGCGAAGACGAAGTCACCGGAGGCGGAGGCCAGGCGGTGCTGCCCGATCGCGGCGGCGAGCAGCGGACCCGCGACCGCGCCGAGTGCGACGAGCACCCGGACGAGGGCCTGGAGGTGCTCGGTGGTCCGGGCCTGCCGGGCCGCCTCCGTCTCCTGGTCGATGATCGTGTGCCCGATGTTCGCGGCGACCCCGGCCGCGTAACCGGCGAGGAGCGCGATCGCGAGCACGGTGGCGGTGTCCGGCACCAGGCCGAGCGCGAGGAGCGCGATGCCCGTGACGGTGATGGCCAGCGCGAGGAGGCGGCGCCGCGACAGGGCGGGCAGCACCTTCTGCGCCGTACGGATACCAAGGGCGGTGCCCCCGGTCAGCGCCAGGATCAGCAGCGCGAACGTGACGGGTCCGCCGCCCAGGTCGTAGGCGTGCAGGACGGATACGCCGGCGGCCGCCGCGATCGCTCCGGCGACGGCCGCGCTGACGGCGGCGACCAGCGGGAGCGCGCCGGTGCGGCCCTTGTCCGGCCCGCTACCGGTGGTGGGGCGGCGCAGGCCTTCCAGGGGCGAGCGCGGCCGGGGGGTCTGGGTGCCGGGCAGTTCGAGGAAGTACAGGATGGAGATGGAGGCCGAGAACAGACCGGCCGCCACATACGAAGCCAGCGCCGCCTGGTGGAAGGAGAACCACTCCAGGCCGGTGCCGAGGAGGTTGCCGATCAGCGTCGCGAACAGCAGGACCACCGCGGCGGCGGGGACGGCGAGGAAGTTCGTACGGAGCGACAGCCTGCGCAGGGCGTCGAGGTGGTCGGGGAGCGGGCGGACGGCGGCGCCTTCGATCGGCGGGGCCGGGAGCAGCGCCGGGGCGGCGCTCTCCTTGGCCACCGTCCACAGGCGCTCGGCGGCGCCCGTCACGAAGACGGTGATGAGGATCATCATGGGCGCCTTGTCGGGCACCCAGTCGATCCACAGCGGGGCGATGATCAGCAGGGCGAGCCGCAGCGCGTCCGTCCCGATCATCAGCCATCGCCGGTCCAGTTTTCCGCCGGGCGCGGTGAGCGACGTCAAAGGCCCCAGGAGTACGGCTCCGAAGAGCACGGTGGACAGGATGCGGGCACCGAACACGGCGGCGACGGCGAAGGCCGCCCCGCGGTATCCGGCCCCAAATGAGCCCTCCAGGACCGCTGCTTGCAGCGACAACAGCACCAGCACGAGAAGGGCGAGTGCATCGCCGATACCGCCGACGAGCTGGGCGCTCCACAACCGCTTCAGCGGGGGAACACGCAACAGGGCCCGTACGGCGCGCTCGCGTGAGTCTGCGGCAAGTGTGTCGGAGGTGGGGCTCACGACCGTTGGCTGCTCGGCTCGCGTCATCCGCCCAGCCTATCGGCAGCGGTGCGGTGACTGTCGGCCCGTCCGAACATATGGCCGCAGATGATTTCCGGCCAGCTCCCGGACAGGCCCCTTGCGGACAGGCCCGCTGCGGACAGGTCCCTTGACGTACTGCTGCCCGGCACCTGAATCAGGCACCGGGCAGCAGTACGTCACACCGACAGAACCGGTCAGTCCTCGGAGGAGGCAGAAGAAGCTGACGCGGAAGCTGTCTTCTTCGCCGTCGCCTTCTTGGTGGTCGTCGCCTTCTTGGTGGTCGTCGTCTTCTTCGCCGCGGTCTTCTTGGCCGCCGTGGACTTGGTCGCCGTCGTCTTCTTCGCGGCCGTCTTCTTGGCCGTCGCCTTCTTCGCCGGGGCCTTCTTCGCCGTCTTCTTCTTGGCGGGTCCCTTGGCGCGCTTCTCGGCGAGCAGCTCGTAGCCGCGCTCCGGCGTGATCTCCTCGACGCTGTCGCCGGTCCGCAGGGTGGCGTTGGTCTCGCCGTCGGTGACGTACGCGCCGAAGCGACCGTCCTTCACCACGACCGGCGAACCGCTCACCGGGTCGGTGCCCAGCTCCTTCAGCGGCGGCTTGGCGGCGGCCCGGCCGCGCTGCTTGGGCTGGGCGTAGATCGCGAGGGCCTCGTCGAGGGTGATGTCGAAGAGCTGGTCCTCGGAGGTCAGCGACCGGGAGTCGGTGCCCTTCTTGAGATACGGGCCGTACCGGCCGTTCTGCGCGGTGATCTCGACACCCTCGGCGTCGGTGCCGACGACGCGCGGCAGCGACATCAGCTTGAGGGCGTCGGCGAGGGTGACCGTGTCCAGGGACATGGACTTGAAGAGCGAGGCGGTCCGCGGCTTCACCGCGTTCTTGCCGGTCTTCGGCGTCCCCTCGGGCAGCACCTCGGTGACGTACGGGCCGTAGCGCCCGTCCTTGGCGATGATCTGGTTGCCGCTGACCGGGTCGGCGCCCAGCTCGAAGTCGCCGCTGGGCTTGGCCAGCAGCTCCTCGGCGAGCTCGACGGTCAGCTCGTCGGGTGCCAGGTCCTCGGGCACGTCGGCGCGCTGGTGGCCCTCGGCGTCCTTCTCGCCCCGCTCGATGTACGGGCCGTAGCGGCCGACGCGGAGCTTGATGTCGTTGCCGACCGGGAACGAGGAGATCTCCCGGGCGTCGATCGCGCCGAGGTCGGTGACCAGTTCCTTCAGGCCGCCGAGGTGGTCGCCGTCGCCGTTGCCCGCGTCGGAGGCGGAGCCCGCACCGGCCGGGTCGTCACCGGAACCGGTCGTTCCGAAGTAGAAGCGCTTCAGCCACGGCACGGACTGGGCCTCGCCCCGCGCGATGCGGTCGAGGTCGTCCTCCATGCGGGCGGTGAAGTCGTAGTCCACGAGCCGGCCGAAGTGCTTCTCCAGCAGGTTGACCACGGCGAAGGAGAGGAAGGACGGGACGAGCGCGGTGCCCTTCTTGAAGACGTAGCCGCGGTCGAGGATGGTCCCGATGATCGAGGCGTACGTCGACGGGCGGCCGATCTCGCGCTCTTCCAGCTCCTTGACCAGCGAGGCCTCGGTGTAGCGGGCCGGGGGCTTGGTGGCGTGGCCGTCGACCGTGATCTCGTCGGCGGACAGCGCGTCGCCCTCGGCGACCTGCGGCAGCCGGCGCTCGCGGTCGTCCAGCTCGGCGTTCGGGTCGTCGGCGCCCTCGACGTACGCCTTCATGAAGCCGTGGAAGGTGATCGTCTTGCCGGAGGCGGAGAACTCGGCGTCCCGGCCGTCGCTCGCCCGGCCGCCGATCTTGACGGTGACCGAGTTGCCGGTCGCGTCCTTCATCTGGGAGGCGACGGTCCGCTTCCAGATCAGCTCGTAGAGCCGGAACTGGTCGCCGGTGAGGCCGGTCTCGGCAGGGGTGCGGAAGCGGTCGCCGGAGGGGCGGATCGCCTCGTGCGCCTCCTGCGCGTTCTTGACCTTGCCGGCGTACGTACGCGGCTTGTCGGGCAGGTAGTTCGCCCCGTACAACTGCGTGACCTGGGCCCGGGCCGCGGAGACCGCGGTGTCCGAGAGGGTCGTGGAGTCCGTACGCATATAGGTGATGAAGCCGTTCTCGTACAGCTTCTGCGCCACCTGCATGGTCGCCTTGGCCCCGAAGCCCAGCTTGCGGCTCGCCTCCTGCTGGAGGGTCGTCGTCCGGAAGGGGGCGTACGGGGAGCGTCGGTACGGCTTCGACTCGACGGACCGGACCGCGAAGGACGTGTCGGCGAGCGCGGCGGCCAGGGCGCGGGCGTTCACGTCGTCCAGGTGCAGGGTCTGGGCGGAGCCGGCCTTGAGCTGCCCGTCGGCGCCGAAGTCGCGGCCCTGGGCGATGCGGCGGCCGTCGACCGCGCTGAGGCGGGCGGTCAGGGTCGAGGGGTCGGAGGCGTCACCGGTACGGCCGGTGGCGAACTTTCCGGTCAGGTCCCAGTACTCGGCGGAGCGGAAGGCGATGCGCTCGCGCTCCCGCTCGACGACGAGGCGGGTGGCGACGGACTGGACGCGGCCCGCCGAGAGCTTCGGCATGACCTTCTTCCACAGGACCGGCGAGACCTCGTAGCCGTAGAGGCGGTCGAGGATACGGCGGGTCTCCTGGGCGTCGACCATGCGCTGGTTCAGCTCGCGCGGGTTGGCGACGGCGGCCCGGATCGCGTCCTTGGTGATCTCGTGGAAGACCATCCGGTGGACCGGGACCTTGGGCCGCAGGACTTCCTGGAGGTGCCACGCGATGGCTTCGCCCTCGCGGTCCTCATCGGTGGCGAGGAAGAGTTCGTCGGACTCGGCCAGGAGCTGTTTGAGCTTCCTGACCTGGGCCTTCTTGTCGGCGTTGACGACATAGATGGGCTGGAAGTCGTTCTCGACGTCCACTCCGAGGCGGCGTACCTCGCCGGTGTACTCGTCCGGGACCTCGGCCGCGCCGTTCGGGAGGTCGCGGATGTGCCCGACGCTCGCCTCGACGACGTATCCGGGGCCGAGATAGCCCTTGATCGTCTTCGCCTTGGCAGGCGACTCGACGATGACGAGTCGGCGGCCGCCCTGTGCGGTCTCGCTGGTCGGGGACAACTTCGCTCTTCTCTCCGGTCGACACTCGATAGGCATCCGGGCAGCGTCGGAACGCTTCCCGCAGTGCTGTCGCTGCGGAGTGTGACGGTACAACCCGCCCCCGTGTCAAACGGCAAAAGCCCGCAACGGCCACTCGAACGGTAACCCGACTTCCGCCATTCCTGCCGCCCGGACCGTCGGGTCCGCGCCGCGCGAAGTCCTGACCTAGGGGTATCCGTAGGTGGTTGCGGTGATCGTCCGGCGGCCCCCCGACCCGGGCGGCGACCTGACGGGGACGGGGATCAGACCAGCGTGAAGCACCACACGCCGAGGACCAGGAAAACTACGCCGAAAAGAGTCGTGAGTGCGGTGGAGGCGACGGGGCTCACACCGTGCAGCACCGGCGCGCGGTGCAGGGCGCGCGCCCCGGTCCAGATGAGGAGCGCGGCGCCGAACAGCGCGAAGGCCGTGCCGGCGAAGACTGCTGCGACGCTCTCCATGTCGTACCCCTCGACCCTGTCGTACCGCTCGAGCCCGTCGTACCGCTCGATCATGGGGGAGGCTGCCACCCCGGGGCGTCGGCGACACGAACCCCGGGTGAACAGCACACACCCACGCGGAGTACCGGGGTCGTCACCTGACGTCAAGGGCCTGGGGCGGGCCCCAGCGGCGCGCTGAGCGGAATTCGTGCACCGAGCGGGAGGAGGTCGACGTTCAGCGTGAAGGCGCTGATGAGAAGGGTGTCGAGGACACGGAGCACGGCCCGTCCGATCCGGAGCGGAGTCCGGCGGACGGGGCACGGCCCGTCCGGAGCGGAGTCCGGCGGCGGTGCGCCGCCGGTCCGGATCGCGCCGCCCTCGGCCGAGCCGAGGCCCTAGCCGGAAACGGCCCCCGGCACCGGCTCCAGGAAACCCTCCTCGACCAGCAGCCGGATCGCCTGCGGGGTGCGGTCACGCAGGAGCACCGGGTCCTCGGACATCAGCTGGGCGATGGCGTCCAGGATGCGTCCGGCGGGCAGCGACCCGTCGCACACCCCGGCAAACCCGGCGGCCACCGCGTCCACCTTGGTCGCCCGCATCATCCCGCGGTGCTGGCGCAGCACCACATGCTCGGGATCCTCCGCCCCGGGCAGGCCCACCTGCTCCTGCACGACCTCGGCGGCGAGGGTGAAGTGCCCGGCGAGCAGGGCGGCGTCGTCCTGGTCGCGCAGATAGTCCTGGCGGGCGAAGTGCTCCTCCACGGCCCGGCCCAGCGGCTGCTGCACGGCGTGCGGCCACTCCTCGACGACGATCGACGGGCGCCCCTCGGCCGCCGCGGCGGACCGGCGCAGCGTGATCCAGCCGAAGCCGACGGACGTGGTCCCGCGCGCCTCGAACTCGTCGAGCCACGCCTCGTACCGCTCGGCGTACGCGGCCGGATCGCTGCGGTGGTCGCCGCTGTCGCGCAGCCACAGCTCGGCGTACTGCGTGACGTCCTGGGCCTCGCGCTGCACGATCCAGGCGTCGCATCCGGCGGGCACCCAGGAGCGCAGCCGGTCCTGCCACTCCTCGCCCTCCACGTGCTGCCAGTTGGCGAGGAACTGGGCGTAACCCCCCTCGTTCAGATGGCTCCCCGCCTGCTGGACGAGGGTGCGGCAGAGGTCGTCGCCGGCCATGCCGCCGTCCCGGTAGGTGAGGCGGGCGCCGGGCGAGATGACGAAGGGCGGGTTGGAGACGATCAGGTCGAAGGTCTCCGTGCCGACGGGCTCGAAGAGGGAGCCCTCGCGGAGGTCGGCGGGGGCGGCGCCGGACAGGGCGAGGGTGAGCCGGGTGAACTCCAGGGCGCGGGGGTTGAGGTCCGTCGCGGTGACCCGGGTGGCGTGCTGCGCGGCGTGCAGCGCCTGGATGCCGGAGCCCGTACCGAGGTCGAGGGCCGAGGCGACCGGCGTACGGACGGTGATGGAGGCGAGGGTGGTGGAGGCCCCGCCGACGCCGAGGACGACGCCCTCCTCATGCGAGCCGATCCCGCCCGCACCGCCGACCGCGCAGCCGAGGTCGGAGACGATGAACCAGTCCTCGCCGTCCGGACCGCCGTACGGGCGTACGTCGACGGTGGCGCGGACCAGGCCGTCCTGGACGCTCACCCAGCCGTCCCGGACGCACTCCTCCAGCGGCAGGGCGGCGCGGGCCTGCTCCTCGGGCACGGGCCGCTGAAGGAGGAACAGCCGCACCAGCGTGTCGAGCGGCGACGCGCCCCGGGTGGCGCGCAGGGCGGGCACGGTCTCGCTGCGGGCGAGCGCGGCGTAGGCGGCGGCGCCGAGCCGGTCGAGGAGGCCGTCGGCGGTGAAGGCGGCGGCGAGCAGCGCCTCGCGGAGGGCGGCGGTGTGGTCGGGTACGGGAAGGCTGGTCTCACTCACCCGACCATTGTGTCCGGTCCCACCGACAACGGCAGCGGCCCGGGCACCCACCGGGTGTCCGGGCCGCCGCACCGAGGCCGTACTCGCGGCCCTGAGACCGCCTGATCCTCCGAAAGCCGAAGGAGGCCGAGGGAGGCCGAAGGAGGCCGAGGGTTACGCCTTCTTCTCCTCCGAGGCCGATCCCGAGGCCGACGCCGAAGGGGTCGCCGCGCCCGCTTCCGGCGCCGCGGATCCTCCGGGGCTGGCGGGCCCGGTCGAAGGTGCCGGCTTCTGGCAGCCCTTCTGCTTCGACATCGCGGCGCCGACGTCACCGGACTGGAGCTTCTTCAGCGCCTGGTCACCGCTGGTGCTGATCTTGTTCAGCTCGTCGGCGATGCCCTTGAGGCCGTCGGCGAACTTCGCCTGGTCCTTGGTCTCCAGGGCGTCGACCTTGGTCTTCAGACCCGCGTACGCCGTGGCGGAGGCGTTGAGCTCCTTCACGGCCTCCTTCTGCGTGGTCTCGCCGCCGTCGACCGGCGGCGGACCGGCCGAGTCCACGGCCGTGCCCAGCGACTTGTACGCCTGGGAGATCTGCTGGAAGGCGGCCGAGTCCGTCTTCTGGACGTCGGCGGGCTTGCTGTTGTCCGCGGTCTGCTGCTGGATGGAGGCGTTGGCGTTGGCGATCTTCTGCAACTGGGGCTGGACCTGGTCGCAGACCTTCTTGGCCCAGTCGTTCACCTTGTTGTCGCTGTCGTCGCTGCAACCCGACAGCGTCAGTACGAGTACCGCACCGCCGGACAGTGCGGCTGCAAGCTTCTTGTTCACCGGTTGGGTCCCTTCCAAGGCTCTCGGCCCCGGAACTTACACGCCGAGGGGGCTCCATCCGGATGCCGGGCATCCGATGTGCACCCTTTTGAAGCCATTTGCACCAAGGGAAATGAGGGAGACGCCACTCAGTCGGAGATTCCTACACCCGTTCGGTCACTCACCAGAACGACGGGATTTGATCACCGGCCCCCACAAAGGAGCACGCCCAAAGGAGCACGCCCAAAGGAGCACGCCCAGAGGAGCACGGCCAAGGGAGGCAAGGCCAAAGGAGCACGGGCGGGCGGTACGTCAACACGCACCACCCGCCCGCACAGTGACGGAAGGTCACCCGGAGACAACCACCTACGGGGCCGCCGCCGGGTCCGGTGACGGGAGCGACGGACCGCCACCGTCCGAGGCACCGCTGTCGTCGTCGCCCACGGCGATGCCGCGCCGCTTGGACACGTAGACCGCGCCGACGATGACCACGACGGCGAAGACGGCCACCAGCGCCCGGATCCAGGGGTTCGCGTCCGCCCCGTAGCTGAACTGCACCACCGCCGGGGCGATGAGCAGCGCGACCAGGTTCATCACCTTCAGGAGCGGGTTGATCGCCGGGCCCGCCGTGTCCTTGAACGGGTCGCCGACCGTGTCGCCGATCACGGTCGCGGCATGGGCGTCGCTGCCCTTGCCGCCGTGATGCCCGTCCTCGACGAGCTTCTTGGCGTTGTCCCAGGCCCCGCCGGAGTTGGCGAGGAAGACCGCCATCAGGGTGCCGGTGGCGATGGCGCCCGCGAGGTACGAGCCGAGCGCGCCGACGCCGAGGCTGAAGCCGACCGCGATCGGCGCCAGGACCGCGAGGAGGCCGGGCGTGGCCAGCTCGCGCAGGGCGTCCTTGGTGCAGATGTCGACGACGCGGCCGTACTCCGGCTTCTCCGTGTAGTCCATGATCCCGGGGTGCTCGCGGAACTGCCGCCGGACCTCGTAGACCACGGCCCCGGCGGACCGGGAGACCGCGTTGATGGCGAGCCCGGAGAAGAGGAAGACGACCGCCGCGCCGAGGATCAGGCCGACGAGGTTGTTGGGCTGCGAGATGTCCAGGCTCAGCCCGAGCTCCCCCGCCCCGGCCCCGACGTCGGCGACCGCCGAGGCGATGGCGTCACGGTAGGAGCCGAAGAGGGCGGCCGCCGCCAGGACGGCGGTGGCGATGGCGATGCCCTTGGTGATGGCCTTGGTCGTGTTGCCGACGGCGTCCAGGTCGGTGAGCACCTGGGCCCCGGCGCCGGTGACGTCCCCGGACATCTCGGCGATGCCCTGGGCGTTGTCGGAGACCGGTCCGAAGGTGTCCATGGCCACGATGACCCCGACCGTGGTGAGCAGCCCGGTCCCGGCGAGCGCCACCGCGAAGAGCGCCAGCATGATCGACGTACCGCCCAGCAGGAACGCCCCGTAGACGCCGAGGCCGATCAGCAGGGCGGTGTAGACGGCCGACTCCAGGCCGATGGAGATCCCGGCCAGCACCACGGTCGCCGGGCCGGTCAGCGAGGACTTCCCGATGTCCTGGACGGGGCGGCGCTTCGTCTCGGTGAAGTAGCCGGTGAGCTGCTGGATCAGCGCCGCGAGGACGATGCCGATGGCCACCGCGACCAGGGCGAAGACGCGCGGGTCGCCGCCGTGCGTGGTGATCGCCTCGTCGGTGACCCCGGTCAGCCCGGCGTACGAGGACGGCAGATAGGCGAACGCGGCCACGGCCACCAGGACAAGCGAGACCACCGCGGAGATGAAGAAGCCCCGGTTGATCGCGGTCATCCCGCTGCGGTCGGCGCGGCGCGGGGCGACGGCGAAGATCCCGATCATCGCGGTGACCACACCGATCGCCGGGACCATCAGCGGAAAGGCCAGACCGGAGTCGCCGAAGGCGGCCATGCCGAGGATGAGCGCGGCGACGAGCGTCACGGCATACGACTCGAAGAGGTCGGCGGCCATGCCCGCGCAGTCACCGACGTTGTCGCCCACGTTGTCCGCGATGGTGGCGGCGTTGCGCGGGTCGTCCTCCGGGATGCCCTGTTCCACCTTGCCGACGAGGTCGGCGCCCACGTCGGCGGCCTTGGTGAAGATGCCGCCACCGACCCTCATGAACATGGCGATCAGCGCAGCGCCGAGGCCGAATCCCTCCAGCACCTTGGGCGCGTCGGCCGCGTAGACGAGCACCACGCAGGAGGCGCCGAGCAGCCCGAGCCCGACCGTGATCATTCCGACCACACCGCCGGTACGGAAGGCGATTTTCGTCGCCCGGTGCGAGACGGCGGTGAGATCCTTTTCCGGTTCGCCTTCTCCCGGAGTCGCCTCACGCGCGGCGGCGGCCACGCGCACATTGCTCCGTACGGCGAGTCGCATACCGATGTATCCGGTCGCGGCCGAGAAAAGGGCACCGACCAGGAAGAAGAGCGAACGCCCCGCGCGCTGCGACCAGTTGTCGGCCGGCAACACGAGCAGCAGGAAGAACACGATCACGGAGAAAACGCCGACCGTGCGCAGTTGCCGCGCCAGATAGGCGTTGGCGCCCTCCTGGACCGCCGCGGCGATCTCCTTCATCCGCTCGGTGCCCTCGCCGGCCGCCAGGACCTGGCGCACCAGCAGCCGGGCGACGACGAGCGCGGCGACGGCGACGACCGCCACGATGATGACGATCAGCCGGTTGTCGTCGGTGAGGACCGCCGCCGCGAGGGAGACGGGCCCGTCGGAAAGTGCGGATTCCTGCGTTGGTGCAGCCGGTGCGGCCGGTGCAGCCATTGGGGTGGTGAAGAACTCCGCCATACGTCCTCCTTGACGCTCAGCGCTCAAGACGTGGACGGATTGTAGGGAGCGGAACGGGATCAAAACAGTGGTCCGGAAGAGAAATGATCGCGCCCCCTCAAACGCCGAAAGATCGACGGAGATATTTTCCCGAATGCAGTAACGGGACAGGCGCATTACTCCGACTCATTGCCCGGACGCATTACGGAGAGGGGCTGCGCGGGACCGCAGGGGAAAGGCCCTGCTCAGCAGGGCCCGGAAAAGGAAGTGGCGCACGCGCCACGGAAGGTCGCCGGCCTTCCGCCGCACGGGAAACCGGCCAGCCGCCGTACGGCGGAACCGGCGTGACGGCGCCCTACGGGAAGACGGCATGACGGCGCCGTACGGGACACGAGCGTGACTACGCCGTACGGGATCGCTGGTAGGGCGCCGTACGGGACACCGGCAGGGCGCCTCGCGGGACCTCAGGCCTCAGGCCTCAGGGGCGCACCGCGGCGAGGGCCGTCGGCCAGGTCATGCGGATGGTTCCGCCGTCAGCACCGGAACGGACCTGCACGTCGTCGACGAGACCACTGATGACCGCGAGGCCCATCTCGTCCTCGCCGCCGTCGCCGCCATCGCTCGCGGGCTCGTCCGGGCCTCCGGCCGCGCCACCGCGCGCTCCGGGCGTGGCGGGGTCGCTCCCGGGCTCGGGAACGCCGTCCCCGACCTCGATGGAGAACGCCTTCTCCTCCTCGGTCAGCACGACGCTGACGGGCGCGGTGATGCCGTGGCTGCGGTGCAGACCCACAGCACGGCTGCACGCCTCGCCGACGGCGAGCCTGACCTCGTCGAGGACCGCCTCGTCGACGCCGGCCCGGCGCGCCACGGCGGCCGCCACCAGGCGGGCCGTCCTGACATGTTCAGGCTGGGCACTGAAGCGGAGTTCAACGGTGGCCATGCGATCCCCCTGGAACGTTCGGGCGTACGCGTCAGAGGCCCGGGCCCACAGCCCGGCACCTCTGCTCTCCTCCTCCGGAAACCGACGGGATCGACAGAGCGGACAGCCGACCCGGAGGTCGACCGCCTGCCCGCCACGGCATGGTTTCTGCCGCTGTCGGCCCGTTCACTGCCTACGACCGGCCCAGGGGCCGGTCGGGAAGCCGACCTCAGTCGGTGGCGGCGACAGCCTCGTCGACCGTGGTGTGAATCGGGAACACCTTGGTCAGGCCCGTGATCCGGAAGATCTTGAGAATGCGCTCCTGGTTGCAGACCAGGCGCAGCGAGCCCTCATGGGCCCGGACACGCTTCAAGCCGCCCACGAGCACGCCGAGGCCGGTGGAGTCGAGGAAGTCGACACCTTCCATGTCGACAACCAGGTGGTAGCTGCCGTCATTCACCAACTCGACCAACTGCTCGCGCAGCTTGGGCGCGGTATACACATCAATCTCGCCACCGACCTCGACAACCGTACGGTCGCCAACATTGCGAGTCGACAGGGACAGGTCCACGGATCCTCCAGCACCTTGCTATCGAGCGGTCGCCCCTCGGTCTCCCCGACGGAGGCCAGGGGACGGATCGCCAGCCGCGATGGCATTCAATCACTTACCAGCAGCCATGCACGACGCCTTGGGACCATTGTCCGTCACGCCAGTGACACACTCGGTGCCGATGGCCAAGAATCACCGTCCCGGACGACCACCCGAGAGTGGGGACACGCGCCCCTCTCCCGCCATGATCCTCGACCGGCTCGCCGCAGGGGCGGGCCGGGCCGCGCGCATCACTCATACGGAGCACCTGCCCCCTAGATCGGGAACCCATGCCATCTGGCCGGATCGCATCCGGCCAGAAGTGATCTCGGCGATCGAAGAAGCCGGAATCGACCATCCGTGGGCCCACCAGGCGGCTGCCGCCGAGCACGCGCTGGACGGCGAGTCGGTCGTGATCGCCACCGGTACGGCGTCCGGCAAGTCGCTCGCCTATCTCGCCCCGGTCCTCAGCACCCTGCTGGAGGGCTCCGAGGCCCCCAACGGCCGCGGGGCGACCGCCCTGTACCTCGCCCCCACCAAGGCGCTCGCCGCCGACCAGCGGCGCTCGGTGAAGGCCCTGGCGGCTCCCCTGGGCAACGCCGTACGGCCCGCGGTCTACGACGGCGACACCCCGGTCGAGGAACGCGAATGGGTGCGCCAGTACGCGAACTACGTCCTCACCAACCCCGACATGCTGCACCGCGGCATCCTGCCGTCCCACCCCCGCTGGTCCTCGTTCCTGCGCGCGCTGCGCTTCGTCGTGATCGACGAGTGCCACACCTACCGGGGCGTCTTCGGCTCCCATGTGGCCCAGGTCCTGCGCCGGCTGCGCCGCCTCTGCGCCCGCTACGGGGCGGACCCGGTCTTCCTCCTCGCCTCCGCCACCGCGGCGACCCCCTCGGTCGCCGCCGGGCGCCTGACGGGCCTGCCGGTCACGGAGGTGTCCGACGACGCCTCCCCGCGCGGCGAGCTGGTCTTCGCCCTCTGGGAGCCCCCGCTGACCGACCTGCACGGCGAGAAGGGCGCCCCCGTACGCCGTACCGCGACGGCCGAGACCGCCGACCTGCTCACCGACCTGACCGTCCAGGGGGTCCGCTCGGTCGCCTTCGTACGGTCGCGGCGCGGCGCCGAGCTGATCTCGGTCATCGCGAAGGAGCGCCTCGCCGAGGTGGACCGCTCGCTGCCGCAGCGGGTCGCCGCCTACCGAGGGGGGTACCTCCCCGAGGAGCGCCGCGCCCTGGAGCGGGCCCTGCACTCCGGAGAGCTTCTCGGCCTGGCCGCCACCACCGCCCTCGAACTCGGCATCGACGTCTCGGGCCTCGACGCCGTCGTCATCTGCGGCTACCCGGGCACCCGGGCCTCCCTCTGGCAGCAGGCGGGCCGCGCCGGCCGCGCCGGGCAGGGCTCCCTGGCCGTCCTGGTCGCCCGGGACGATCCGCTGGACACGTACCTGGTGCACCACCCCGAGGCGCTGTTCCGGCAGCCCGTGGAGTCGACCGTGCTGGACCCGGACAACCCCTACGTCCTGGCCCCCCACCTGTGCGCGGCCGCCGCCGAGCTGCCCCTCACCGAGCCCGACATCGCCCTCTTCGGCCCCGCCGTGCCCGAGCTGCTGCCGCAACTGGAGGCGGCGAAGCTGCTCCGCCGACGGGCCTCGGGCTGGCACTGGACCCGCCGTGAACGGGCCGCCGACCTCACCGACATCCGGGGCGGGGGCGGCCGTCCCGTCCAGATCGTGGAGGAGGGCACGGGCCGTCTGCTGGGCACGGTCGACGCGGCCGCCGCCCACACCGCCGTCCACGAGGGCGCCGTCCACCTCCACCAGGGCCGTACCTACCTGGTCCGGAAGCTGGACCTGGAGGACTCCGTCGCCCTGGTCGAGCAGGCCGACCCCCCGTACTCCACCGTCGCCCGCGACACCACGGCCATCTCCGTCCTGGAGACCGACACCGAGATCCCGTGGGGCCAGGGGCGGCTCTGCTACGGCTCTGTCGAGGTCACCAACCAGGTCGTGTCCTTCCTCCGCCGCAAGCTGATGACCGGTGAGGTCCTGGGCGAGACCAAGCTCGACCTGCCACCGCGCACCCTGCGCACCCGCGCGGTCTGGTGGACGGTCACCGAGGACCAGCTCGACGCGGCCCGCATCAACCCGGAGATCCTCGGCGGCGCCCTCCACGCGGCCGAGCACGCGTCGATCGGCCTGCTCCCGCTCTTCGCCACCTGCGACCGCTGGGACATCGGCGGCGTCTCGATACCGCTGCACCCGGACACCCTGCTGCCGACGGTCTTCGTGTACGACGGCCACCCGGGCGGCGCCGGATTCGCCGAGCGCGCCTTCCACACCGCCCGTACGTGGCTGACCGCGACCCGGGAAGCCATCGCCTCGTGCGAGTGCGAGGCGGGCTGCCCGTCCTGCATCCAGTCCCCCAAGTGCGGCAACGGCAACGAGCCCCTGCACAAGCGGGGCGCCGTACGCCTCCTGACCGAACTTCTCAGGGGGGCGCCGCCGGAGGAGCGGACGGAGACGCAGACGACGGAGACGCAGACGGAGGACCGGGCCGACACCTGACGGATCAGACCGGCAGCAGCGGCGTGACCAGCTTCTTCAGCTCCGCCTCGCCGATCGCCCCGATCCGCGCCGCCGCGATCCGCACCTCAGGGTCGACGATGAGCGTGACCGGGTGGCCGACGGTACTGACCACGCTCTTGGGAAGGCGGAGAAGCTGCCGCCCCTGCGGGTTGTGCAGGCCCGGATACACGAGCGCAGCGTCCTTCTCGAAGGCGCGCGCCGCCTCGACCGGGACATTCGCGTTGGCCCCGACCACCCGCCGGCCCTTGGCCTGCAACTCCTCGTGCACCCGGGAGAGGCCGGGAGCCTCCGCACGGCACGGGGCGCACCACGAGGCCCAGGCGTTGACCACGACGACCTTGCCCCGCAGCTCTTTCAGGCTGACCCGGCCGTCGCCGTCCCCACGCTTCCCGGCCAGCTCCGGCATCGCCGGCCGGTCGGCGGAGGCGAAGGACTTCAGCGGTCCGGGCCTGCGGGCGTCGTCCACCGGCGGAGGGGCCGCCGAGCACCCCGCCAGCGCGGCAAGCAGAAGAACCGCGGCACAGGACTCCGTTCCGAACCAAGCCCCTTGGGGAGGAGCCAGAAGGGGCTTTGCCTCAAAAGGCAAAGAAGAGGCCTGCATTCAGGTCGTCTCCCCCCATGTCATAGCGTGTCGCACGACCACCTCCCCCGGAGCGGGAAGACGAACTGTTTGCGCATGCCCCGCAAACGCACAACCCTCCCCCTGGCCGCTGTCGCCGTGGCTGTCGCCGCCGTTCTGGTCTTCGTCGTCACCAAGGAGCCCCACTACAACGTCCGGCCGGGCGCCCAGTCCGGCAATGCCCATTGCGGGCGCATAACGGAGAACGCTCCCGGCAAACTGGCAGGGCACACCCAGCACGCCACCAAGCTGGCGGGCGTCGCGCTCTGGGGTGACAGCAACATCGTTCTGCGCTGCGGCGTGACGGAGATCAGTCCCACCTCGGACCCCTGCTTCTCGGCCGACGGCATCGACTGGGTCATCGACACCGCACGGTCCACCGACACCCAAAAGGTGATCATCACCTATGGCCGCACCCCGGCCACCGAGGTCACCGTCACTCACTCCCCCAAGGCACCCGACGAGATCCTCGTCGAGCTCTCGGCCCTCATCGCGCCGATCACACAGACCTCGCAGTGCATCCGGTCCGAGTGAGAACCCGTCGTCCCGGGGCGGGTTCGGACGACTCAGTCCTCCGCATCGCCGACCGGAAGACAGCACCAGGGCGGCCGGTCGTGCGCCCGCCCCTCGCACGGAACGGGCGCAAACCGCGGCGTCCTGGCGGCTATCGGCTATCCCCAGTTCCTGGGCCAACTGTCTGTTGCCCAGCCCCGTACCGAGCAGAAGGGGAACCTCCCTCTCCCGGCCGGTGAGGCTCTCCGACCGCGCCGCGCCGCGGCCCACTCGGACGTGCGGACCGTCTGACACCGTGCGGCGGCTCGTGGCCGAAGCGAAGGACGACCGGCCGGCCACCGCACCGGGACCCGCCGGAGGCGCGGCCCGGGCCCGGACAGCGGGCGCGTAACGCCCGAGGCTCGACCGGGCGACCACATCGGCGATCTCCCCGTGGACCGTGCAACGGACGAGCACCGCCTTCTGCGCCCGGGCCACTCTCCGGGCCGCCTCGCACGCGACCTCCGGCCCCTCCAACGACCGGTCCGCAGCTGCCAGCGCCGCCAAATCAGCTGCACCACCGGCTCGGTGACGTGCGGTCACGGCCTGCCCGAGCTCAAGTACAAGGGCGAACACCGCGCACATGGCCATGGTGGTGACAGCCACCCACACCGTCGCCACACCCCGGTCCCCTCCCCGATTCCGCTCCCCACCCGGCCGCCCGCCCGGAGCCCGGCTCCGGACCCGGCCCCAGGCCTCCTCCTGACGGCACCGCCAACGCCCGCCGTCTTCAGGGCCCGTCGACTTCACGGGCCAGCACCTCCCACCGTGTCCTCGGCCAGGGCGGCTGCCTCGGCGCGCAACGTCAGGGCCAGCGCCGCCGGCCCCGGAGTGGGCGCCTCCACCGTTACGCGCCACAACTCCCCGGCCCTCCCCACCGCGACCCGGGCCCCATGAGGCGCGGCATCGCGCGTGGCCGTCAGCACCGCTGCCTCCGGCTCCGAACGGGCCGCGGCCCGTGCCCCCGCCCGTGCCGCGTCCACACACCGGATCTGGACCGAGGCCGCCGCCAACGCCCAGAGCAACGCCATGGCGAAGGCCACCAGCACCGGGATCACCACAGCCGCCTCCGCCGTCACCGCCCCGCGATCCCGAAGCCGGCACACGCTCCGCCGTCCGGCCCCGGCTTCGGCTTCGGCTTCGGCTTCGGCTTCGGCTTCGGCTTCGGCTTCGGAACGTCTGCTCCGCCGTCCCGCCCCGGCCTCAGAACTTCGCATCGAGTGCGCCCTCGATCATGGACTGCATGGCCGACATGACCGGCCCACTGTTGACCACCTTGTAGAGCACCGCGGCGAAGGCGCACGCGGCGATGGTGCCCACCGCGTACTCGGACGTGGTCATCCCGCGATCGGACGACCCGACCAGCCTTCCCTGCCACCGCGCTACCCACGTCGCCGCCGACCGGCCCGCCACCCGCGTCGTCCGCCGTGTGCGGCTGGGCGCCCCAACCACGCGCCCCTCTCCTCCCGTTCGCTTCGTCAGTTCCGTGCGTCCCTCGAACTTCTTGTTCATTTCGTCCCCGATGAGCATCGATCGATAGCGGGCGGGCGTCCGAACGGAACGCCCGTGAATCGTGAACAGAGGCCGTGCGGGCCTAACCCGTGGCCAGCAGTCCGCCGGCCAGGCCGATGATCACCGGCGCCACCCCGACCGCCAGGAAGGCGGGGAGGAAGCACAGTCCGACCGGCGCGGTGATCAGGACCCCGGCCCGCTGAGCGCGAGCCACAGCGGCACCGGCCTGCTCGGCGCGCATCGTCTCCGCCAGCTTGGAGACCGGTTCCGCGGCCGGGGCCCCGGTCGATCCGGCCCGGTGCAGACAGCGGGCCAGCGGTCCGGCGCCCGGTATCTCCCCGAGCCGCCCCCACGCCTCGGCGGGCTCCCCGCCGAGGCGGATCTCGGCGGCGACCCGGGCGAGCCGGTCGCCGACCGGGCCGCCGATGGACTCACCGACCGCCTCTGCCGCCTCGCGCGGCCCGGCACCGACGGCGACGCATGCCGCCAGCAGATCGGCGGCCAGAGGGAGCTGTCCGGCGATCGCGGCCCGCTCCTCACGGGACTCGCCCGGGCCCGGACGGGGCCGGGACCGCTGCCATCGCCAGGTCCCGTACGCCGCTGCCGCACCGACGGCCCACCCCATCAGGCCGCCGATCAGGAACCACCCGGCCAGCCAGGCGCCGGCCGGAGCGGCCCACCGCAGAACACCGGCACGAGCCCCGGCCCCGCCCCCGGCATCAGCACCGGCACCGCTGACCGCCCGGATACCACCACCCGCCCGGACACCACCGCCCGTCCGAGCACCACCACCCGCCCGGACACCGTCCCCTCCCGTCCGATCTCCGCTGCCCTTCCCGGCCCGTACGACCGCCGTCCGGGACCACCAGCCGGTTCCCACGCCAGGTGCGGCCTCCAGCAGGAAGGCGCCCCGGCCACGCATCATCCGGCTCCGGCGCCCCGCGGCCACGGCGAGCGCCAGCTCCGCCCCGGCCCCCGCCAGCGCCCCCAGCATCCCCAGGCTGTGGAGAACTTCTCCCGTCCCGCTCATGGCGCCTCCCCTCCCCGCACGATCCGACAGGCCCAGAAGAGTCCGGCCGCTTCCAGGAAGCCCCCCACCGCCAGGCAGAACAGCCCGCCCGGCGTATGGAGCAGCACCCACAGGGGGTCCGCTCCCAGCGCGGCGCCCAGCCCCAGACCCGCCACCGGCAGCAGCGCCAGAACCACGACGGTCGACCAGGCTCCCGCCAACTGGGCCCGCAACTCCTCCCGTCTGCGCCGCTCGGCCCGTAGCGCCGTTTCCAGACGGTCCAAGCCCGCCGCGAGACCGGCTCCGCCGTCCGCCGCCACCTGCCAGCACGCGGCCATCCCGGACAGGCCCCCCAGCCCCGGCCCGGCCGCCGCCTGCCGCAACGCCCCGGGCACGTCTCCTCCGAAGCGTGCGGCCGCGAGCACGGCGGCCTCCGCGTCCCCGAGCCAGGCCCCGCCGCCCGGCCCACCTCCGGCCGACGGCTCGCCGTCCGCCGCACTCTCCCTCAACCCGGCCGACAGGGCCTGGCCCGGCTCCTGGCCGGCCCGCAGCTCCCCGACCACGGCCGCGCACAGCGCCGCCACCGAGTCCGCCGCCCGCTCGCACTGCCGTCGCCGGGCACGGCCGCGCATCCACCTCCGTAGCAACGGCACCGCCACGGCTCCGGCGATCAGCGGCAGCATCGAAGCCCCCAGCACGGCCAGCAGCACCGCCACCGGAACGCACCACCACTCGCGCCGCTCCACCACCAGCACCCGGGCCCTGAGCAGGAACGGCCACGATCGCCACGCCCGCCACGGCTCGGCCGGACCGTCCACGAACAGGACCCGCGCCCGGCGGGCCCCGGGTTCCCGCATCGCGACCAGCCACACGGCCGCGCCCGCGCAGAGGGCGGCCGCATGCGCCGCGTATCCCGCGGTTCCCTCCGTCACAGCGCGCCCCCGATCAGCGACTCCAGCCGCGCCCGGCCCCGCTCCGGGACGAACCCGTCGGCGCCCCAGCTCAGCGCGGGCACCGTGAACACCAGGCCGGCCCCGTCCCGCTCCAGTACGTGCACGTCGGCGATCCGTCGCCGCCCGGCCCGGTCCCGTACGAGATGGACGACCACCGAGAGCGCGGCCGCCAACTGGCTGTGCAGAGCCGTCCGGTCGAGGCCTGCGGCCGTCCCGAGAGCCTCCAGCCGGGCGGGCACGTGCTCGGCGGCGTTCGCGTGGACCGTGCCGCAGCCGCCCTCATGACCGGTGTTCAAGGCGGCCAGCAACTCCGTCACCTCGACACCTCTGACCTCACCCACCACCAGCCGGTCGGGACGCATCCGCAGCGCCTGGCGCACCAGGTCGCGCAAGGTCACCCGGCCCGCGCCCTCCTGGTTGGCGGGGCGGGACTCCAGGCGCACCACATGGGGGTGATCGGGGCGGAGTTCGGCGGAGTCCTCGGCGAGCACGATCCGTTCGTCCGCACCGACGGCGCCCAGCATGCTGGCGAGGAGGGTCGTCTTGCCCGCCCCGGTGCCGCCGCTGATCAGGTACGAGAGACGGGCCTCCACCATGGCCCGCAGGATCCGGTCCCCACCCGGCGGTACGGTCCCGGCCTCCACCAGCTCCGCCAGGGAGAAGGCCCGCGGGCGCACCACCCGCAGGGAGAGGCAGGTCGAGCCGACGGAGACCGGGGGCAGCACGGCGTGCATTCGCGTCCCGTCCGGCAACCGCGCGTCCACCCACGGCCGGGCATCGTCCAGCCGCCTGCCCGCGACCGCGGCGAGCCGCTGGGCCAGCCGCCGGACCGCCGCCGCGTCCGGAAAGGTGATCCCCGTCAACTGAAGCCCGCCGCCCCGGTCCACCCACACCCGGTCGGGCGCGGAGACCAGCACATCGGTCACCTCGGGGTCCGCGAGCAACGGCTCCAGCACGCCGGTCCCGACAAGTTCGCCGCGCAGCTCGGCCGCGGCTCCGAGCACCTCCGCGTCGCCCAGCAGCCGCCCCTGGGCCCTAAGCGCCGCCGCCACACCGGCAGGTGTCGGCGCGTCACCACTGCGCGCCAGCCGTTGGCGCACGGCATCCAGAAGCGCATCGGTCATGGTGTGCCTCCCCCGGCCGGAGCCCCGGCGGAACCCGGCTCCCCCGCTGCTGCCGCCGCCTGCTCCCAGAACTCCGCGCAGAAGCGGGCGAGCGGGCCGCGAGCGCTGCCGCCGGGTGGCATTCCGACGTCCTGGGCGGCCAGGAGGTCCGGCTCAGGGGGCAGTTCGCCGACGAGCGGCAGACCGATGGCCTGGGCTACCCAGCGCTCGTCCAGGCCTGCCGCATACGGTCCCCGGGCCACCACCCGCACGTCGTCCAGCACCATGCGGACCGTGGACGCCACGCGCTGGGCGGCCGCGACCGCCCTCAGCTCGCCCGGCACCACGAGCAGGCCGAGGTCGAGCTGGGCCAGGGCTTCCGCGACGCCCTCGTCCACCCGGCGCGGCAGATCGACGACCACCACCCCGCCGAGCCGGCGCGCGGCGGCCAGGACCGCCCGCACAGCCTGCGGGGCGATGGTCACTTCGTCGTCACGGCCCCAGCTCAGCACCCGCAGTCCGTGGAGCGCGGGCAGGGAGTCCTCCAGGGCTCCACCACCGAGGCGCCCCTTCGAGTGGGCGAAATCCGGCCACCTCATACCCTCGGCCCGTTCGCCGCCGAGGAGGACATCGATGCCTCCGCCCAGGGGGTCCGCGTCGATCAGCATCGTCCGCCGGCCAGACCTTGCCGCACTGACGGCGAGGGCACAGGCCAGGGTCGACGCGCCGGAGCCGCCCCGTCCGCCGATCACCCCGACGGTGAGCGCGGGCCTGCCGACGCCCTCCGCCGCATTGGCGATCTGGTCGACGAGCCAGCCCTCCGAATCGGGCAGCCGCAACACGTATTCGGCCCCGATCTCGACCGCCCGCCGCCAGATGTCCGGGTCGTCCTGGTCCCGCCCGACCAGCATCACCCCCCGCCTGCGGGCGGCCCCGCGACACCGCGCGGCCGCGTCGTCGCCCACCAGGACCATGGGAGCCCGCTCCCAGCCACCCCGCCGCCCGGGCGGCCCGTGATGAACCTCCGGCTCCGCGCCGGCCGCGGCGCAGAGCCGCAGCAGATCATCGAGCAGCTCCACGTCTTCCGTCACGATCAGCGGCCCGCCGCGTCGCCCTTCGGCGACCGTCAGCCCTTCTCGCGTGAGGGATCCAGCCACGATCTCCGCCCCTTCTCACTGCCCCTTCAGTGCGGTTCGCGGCGATCTCGGGCGTTTCCGAGATGCGCGATTCCGGTACCCGCGGACTTCGCGGGAGGAATCAACGTGCAGCACCCCGGAAAAACTTGTGGATCTTGCTCAAAAACTGTGGACAACTTCGGCGTTGTGAATATCTCCGTCACCCGAACCAGCGACTTCCGGAGCGCAGCCTCGCTGCTACACACTGTGACGAGAGGCGGCTTGCGTCGGCGCATCGCACGACTGGGCCCGGCAGGGTCCGGAAGGGAGGGAGGCACTGGGCCCGGACGTCAGAAATGCATCCGGACATGCGACGACCCCCGCCGGGGGGGAGAGCGGGGGTCGTCCCCACGGCCGACTCGGGGGGGGAGGAGCCGGACCGGGGTTGGCACGGTCGCGAACGATCCGTGACTTCCATGGTGTACCCGAGGGCCCTCTCAGGCAAACCCA
This sequence comes from Streptomyces cyaneofuscatus, assembly GCF_042718795.1. Taxonomy (GTDB): domain Bacteria; phylum Actinomycetota; class Actinomycetes; order Streptomycetales; family Streptomycetaceae; genus Streptomyces; species Streptomyces cyaneofuscatus_A. Next base: position 126,369 of record NZ_JBHXOX010000023.1, on the reverse strand, counting down.
CGCGCCGGACTTTACGCCGAATGGCGGCCCCCTATGCTCAGCGTTGTGGAAAACTGCTTCTCGCCGCGCACAGCAGCCTTCTTTGACCTGGACAAGACGGTCATTGCGAAGTCTTCGACGCTGACCTTCAGCAAGTCCTTCTACCAAGGCGGGCTGATCAACCGCCGTGCCGTACTGCGCACCGCGTACACACAGTTCGTGTTCCTGGCCGGGGGCGCCGATCACGAGCAGATGGAGAAGATGCGTGCCTACCTCTCCGCCCTCTGCAAGGGATGGAACGTCCAGCAGGTCAAGGAGATCGTCGCCGAGACCCTGCACGACCTGATCGACCCGATCATCTACGACGAGGCGGCCACCCTCATCGAGGAACACCACACGGCCGGCCGCGACGTGGTCATCGTCTCGACCTCCGGCGCGGAGGTCGTCGAACCGATCGGCGAACTGCTGGGTGCCGACCGTGTCGTCGCCACGCGCATGGTCGTCGGCGACGACGGCTGCTTCACGGGAGAGATCGAGTACTACGCCTACGGACCGACCAAGGCCGAGGCGGTGAGGGCGCTCGCCGCCTCGGAGGGGTACGACCTTTCGCGCTGCTACGCCTACAGCGACTCGGCGACCGATGTGCCGATGCTGGAAGCGGTCGGCCACCCGCACGCGGTCAACCCGGACCGCGCGCTGCGCCGCGAAGCGACCCTTCGCGAGTGGCCGATTCTCGTCTTCAATCGCCCGGTCCGACTGAAGCAACGGCTCCCCGACTTCTCCATGCCGCCGCGCCCGGCACTCGTGGCCGCCGCCGCGGTCGGCGCCGCAGCCGTCACCGCGGGACTCGTCTGGTACGCGAGCCGTCGGCGTACCGCCGGGGCAGCACTCCCCGGCTGAGGCCCCCAGCGCCCAGCCACCGGCCACCGGCCACCGGCCCCAGCTACCAGCTATCAGGAGAACGGAGCACTCGACCCGCAGACACCACCGCCCGATTCGCCCTTGATTGAACCTAAAAGTAAAGAAGTGCGGCCAGGGCTTTCCCTCCCCCGGGTCCTGGAGTACAAAGGATTCAACGGCCCGCGAGACCAAGGACATCCGTGAGGATGACCTGTAACGCTGTGACGGCCCCACGGACCGCGCACGAAAGCCGAGCACCCACGCGACGTCGACCCGTCGATTACGGGCCAGCCGCACCAGGTGACGGGCAAAGTACCCGACCTGATGGGCAATTTACGAGGACGCTTGGTAACTGGGCGGACGTGCCAGCGGCGGTACCGCATTTCGGTACCGCCGCAACCCTTTCCCGGGCTTTCCCACCGACAGGGAACCCCGACCCCGCCCTGCCTCGCCTCGCCCCGCCCCGCCCCGCCCCGCCCCGCCCCGGTGGCGCCTACGCCGCGCCGCGCTGGAGGGCCTCGCAGACCGCCGTCGACTCGCGTACTCCCAGCTCCACCGAGCGCCCGCAGTGCGCGATCCACGCGGCCAGGCCTTCCGGGGTCCCGGTCGTATAGCCCTCGAACGCCGCGACGTACGCCGCCCGTCCCTGTTCCGCATGGCCCACCTCGGCCGGGCAGATGGACTTCGGATCCAGTCCGCTGCCGATCAGCACGATGCGCTCGGCGGTCCGCGCCACCAGGCCGTTGTGCGAGCTGAAGGGCCGCAGCGCCAGCAGCTCGCCATGGACCACGGCGGCCGTCACCAGGGCGGGGGCCGCGGTGCCCGCGATGATCAACTGCGACAGCCCTTCGAGCCGTCCGGCCACCTCGTCGGCACCGGGGAGCGGCGCCTCGATCAGCGGCTCGTCGACGGGTTCTCCGGCCAGCCGCGGGCGGCCGACCGCGTCGTCGGGCGCGGCTCCGCCAGCCGCCACCAGGTGCAGCCGGGCCAGCACCCGAAGCGGCGACTGCCGCCAGATGGAAAGCAGTTGTCCGGCCTCCGCGGTGAGCCTCAGTGCGGCTCCGACCGTGCGCGCCTCGTCCTCGCCGCTGAAGTCGGTGCGCCGGCGCACCTCCTCCAGGTTCCAGTCGGCACCGGCGAGCGCCGCCGATCCCCGGGAGCCCCGCAGCGCGGCCTCGGCCGTGACCTCGTTGCTGCGGCGGCGCATGACGCGGTGACCGTAGACCCGGTCGACGGCCTTGCGTACGGAGTCCACGGCATCGGGCACTCCGGGCAGGGAACCGAGCGTGGCGAGCGGGTCTGGGGCAGTCGTACTCATAAGTAGCGAGGCTACGCGCCCCCTACACCCGAACCGCCCTCACGTGTTCATCTTCACGAACATCGACAGCGTAGCGCGATCGACCCACTACCCTAGGTGAACATGAAGATCGCTTTCGTCGGGAAGGGCGGCAGCGGTAAGACCACGCTGTCCTCGCTCTTCATCCGCCATCTCGCCGCCAACGAAGCCCACGTCATCGCCGTCGACGCCGACATCAACCAGCACCTGGGGGCCGCCCTCGGCCTCGACGAGGCGGAGGAGGCCGCGCTGCCCGCCATGGGTGCGCACCTCCCCCTCATCAAGGACTACCTGCGCGGCACCAACCCCCGGATCGCCTCCGCCGAGACGATGATCAAGACGACTCCGCCCGGCGAGGGCTCGCGGCTGCTGCGGGTCTGCGAGGACAACCCGGTCTTCGACGCCTGTGCGCGTACGGTCCGGCTCGACGACGGGGACATCCGGCTGATGGCCACCGGCCCGTTCACGGAGTCCGACCTCGGCGTGGCCTGCTACCACTCGAAGGTCGGGGCCGTCGAGCTCTGCCTCAACCACCTGGTCGACGGCCCGGACGAGTACGTCGTGGTGGACATGACGGCGGGGTCGGACTCGTTCGCCTCGGGGATGTTCACGCGCTTCGACATGACGTTCCTGGTCGCGGAGCCGACCCGCAAGGGGGTGTCGGTGTACCGCCAGTACAAGGAGTACGCACGGGACTTCGACGTCGCGCTGAAGGTCGTCGGCAACAAGGTGCAGGGCCAGGACGACCTGGACTTCCTGCACGCGGAGGTCGGTGACGACCTGCTGGTCGGGGTGGGCCACTCCGACTGGGTGCGGTCGATGGAGAAGGGGCGGCCGTCCCGGTTCGAGCTGCTGGAGGCGGACAACCGGATGGCGCTGCAGGCCCTCCAGGACGCCGCCGAGGACTCGTACGAGCTGCGCGACTGGGAGCGCTACACCCGACAGATGGTGCACTTCCACCTGAAGAACGCGGAGAGCTGGGGCAACGAGAAGACGGGCGCCGACCTGGCCGCCCAGGTCGACCCCTCCTTCGTGCTCGGTGAGCGGCTGGCGGGAGCGGGCGTCCCGGCACCCGCCTGACCCGCCGCGCCGCGCCGCATCGTCCCGTCACCTCGGCGACGTACCGGAGTACAGGCGTACGACCACGTACGACCGAGGTGACGGGACGGGGGCCGCTAGCCGGCGTCCCGGGCCGCCGGCTCGCCGGCCTCCGGGCCTGCCGCCTTGCCCTTCTCGGCCTTCGGGGCGGCCGCGGCCTGGGCGCCGAGGTAGGTTTTCCACCCCTCCTTGGGCGCCTCGCCGACGCCGAGCGTGGAGAGCTTGGCCAGCGCCTGCGGGTCCTGCGCGTCCAGCCAGTCCGCGAGCTGCCGGAAGGAGACGCAGCGGACCCCCTCCTTCGTGCACACCTTCGCGATGGTCTCCTCGATGGCGCGCATGTAGGTGCCGCCGTTCCAGGACTCGAAGTGGTTGCCGATGATCAGCGGTGCCCGGTTGCCGTCGTACGAGCGGTCGAAGGCCTGGAGCAGGCCGTCGCGCATCTGGTTGCCCCAGTACTCGTGCTGCGAGGGGTCGCCCTGGGTCTTCGTACCAGACTGGTTGACCATGAAGTTGTAGTCCATGGAGAGGGTCTCGAAGGCGCGGCCGGGCATCGGGACGAGTTGGAGCGGGATGTCCCAGACGCCGTCCTTCTTCTTGGGCCAGACCTGGTTGCCGACGCCGCTGGAGTCGTAGCGGAAGCCCATGTCGCGGGCCGCGGCGACCATGTTCTTCTGCCCTTCCAGGCAGGGGGTGCGGGCGCCGATCAGCTCCTGGTCGTAGTCGAAGGGGAGCGGGGCCTCGCCCTTCAGCTCCGGAGCGTTGGTCTTCCAGTTCTTGACGAAAGCTTTCGCCTGGCTGATCTCGCTCCTCCACTCCTCGACCGACCAGGTGCCCACACCGCCGTCCGGGCCGCAGAAGTGGCCGTTGAAGTGGGTGCCGATCTCATTGCCGTCCTTCCAGGCGGCGCGCACCTCGGCGAGGGTGTCGCGAATGCCCGCGGTGTCGTTGAAGCCGATGTCCGAGCGGCCCGCGGAGTGCTGCGGCGGAGCGTAGAGGGATCGTTTCTCCTCAGGCAGGAGATACACACCGCTGAGGAAGTACGTCATGGTCGCGTTGTACTTCTTGGCGACGCCGCGGAAGTGCGAGAAGAGCTTCTGACTGTCCTCCCCGGCCCCGTCCCAGGAGAACACCACGAACTGCGGGGGCTTCTGACCCGGCGCCAGGCGCTGGGCGGCCGGCAGCTTCGGCTGGGCGCCCGTGAAGGCGGTGGAGCCGTCCCCGATGAGCTTGACGGCGTTCTTCGGGGCGGCCTTCGGAGCGTTCTCCTTCGCGCCGTGGGCCCCCTTCTCCGCGCCCGCACCCGCCCCGCCGGGCTCGGAGCCTCCGGAGCCCGCACCGGAACAGCCCGCGAGTACGGCGACCAGCGCCGCGGTCATGACGCCCGAGGCGATCCTCTTCGTGGCGGCCATCATCCGCCCACCCTCTTCCTTGCAGGTCATTTGCGTTGAGTGCCGACGCGGCGCGGCCAAACTCGCACGGAGCCCTGCGGAGAGGAGAGCGACATACCGAATGAAAAGCTGCCTATTCACTGGAATGGGCGCGGAACTGACCTGAATGCCGCGCACGCGAAGCCCGGACAGAGCACAGGCGGAGCACAGGCGGAGCACAGGCGGAGCACAGGCGGAGCACAGGCGGAGCACAGGCGGAGCACAGGCCCATCCGCCGCCTGCGGAGCCCCGCTCCGGCACACGCCCCGACACCGACCCCGACGCCCCTGAACCGGACAGCCCTCGGGTCCGTGAGACCTGATGACCCCACTCCGCGCGGCGACTTTGCGCCAAACAAGGCCAACACGCGTCGTAAAGCCGCTCTGACCAGCGGAGCGGGATCATGCTTCCATACACGAAGACACAGGTCTAAACCAATTCCCGGCAGACACTTGTCACCCGGCCTCGCGCCTGATGAGCTATGCCCCGGGACACAACGGACACCCTGGGACTGGGAGAAGTCGTGAGCAACGAGAGCCTGGCCAACCTGCTTCGGGAAGAGCGGAAGTTCGCTCCACCTGCAGCTCTGGCCGCCAACGCCAACGTCACCGCAGAGGCGTACGAGCAGGCCGAGGCGGACCGGCTGGGCTTCTGGGCCGAGCAGGCCCGCCGCCTGACGTGGGCCACCGAGCCGACCGAGACCCTCGACTGGAGCAACCCGCCCTTCGCGAAGTGGTTCGCGGACGGCAAGCTGAACGTCGCGTACAACTGCGTGGACCGGCACGTCGAGGCGGGCAACGGCGACCGGGTCGCCATCCACTTCGAGGGCGAGCCCGGCGACAGCCGCGCCATCACCTACGCGGAGCTGAAGGACGAGGTCTCCCGCGCCGCCAACGCGCTGACCGAGCTGGGCGTCAGCAAGGGCGACCGGGTCGCCGTCTACCTGCCGATGATCCCCGAGGCCGCCGTCGCGATGCTGGCCTGCGCCCGCATCGGCGCCACGCACTCGGTGGTCTTCGGCGGCTTCTCCGCCGACGCCATCGCCACCCGTATCCAGGACGCGGACGCCAAGGTCGTCATCACCGCCGACGGCGGCTACCGCCGCGGCAAGCCCTCCGCGCTCAAGCCCGCGGTGGACGACGCCGTCTCCCGTATCGAGAGCGTCGAGCACGTCCTCGTCGTCCGCCGCACCGGTCAGGACACCGCCTGGACCGAGGGCCGCGACGTCTGGTGGCACGAGATCACCGCCCGGCAGTCCGCCGAGCACACCCCCGAAGCGTTCGAGGCGGAGCAGCCGCTCTTCATCCTCTACACCTCGGGCACCACGGGTAAGCCGAAGGGCATCCTGCACACCTCCGGCGGCTATCTCACCCAGGCGGCCTACACCCACCACGCGGTCTTCGACCTCAAGCCCGAGACCGACGTCTACTGGTGCACGGCCGACGTCGGCTGGGTGACCGGCCACTCGTACATCGTCTACGGGCCGCTGGCGAACGGCGCGACCCAGGTCATGTACGAAGGCACGCCCGACACGCCGCACCAGGGCCGGTTCTGGGAGATCGTGCAGAAGTACGGCGTCACGATCCTCTACACGGCGCCGACCGCGATCCGTACGTTCATGAAGTGGGGTGACGACATCCCCGCCAAGTTCGACCTGAGCAGCCTCCGCGTCCTCGGTTCGGTCGGTGAGCCGATCAACCCCGAGGCGTGGATGTGGTATCGGAAGAACATCGGCGCCGACAAGTGCCCGATCGTGGACACCTGGTGGCAGACCGAGACCGGCGCGATGATGATCTCGCCGCTGCCGGGCGTGACCGAGACCAAGCCGGGATCAGCCCAGCGCGCCCTGCCGGGCATCGCCGCCACCGTCGTGGACGACGAGGCCAACGAGGTACCGAACGGCGGGGGCGGCTACCTCGTCCTCACCGAGCCGTGGCCGTCCATGCTCCGCACCATCTGGGGCGACGACCAGCGGTTCCTCGACACCTACTGGTCGCGCTTCCAGGGCAAGTACTTCGCGGGCGACGGCGCCAAGAAGGACGAGGACGGCGACGTCTGGCTGCTCGGCCGGGTCGACGACGTCATGCTCGTGTCGGGCCACAACATCTCGACCACCGAGGTCGAGTCGGCCCTCGTCTCCCACCCGTCGGTCGCCGAGGCGGCCGTGGTCGGGGCGAACGACGAGACGACCGGCCAGGCCATCGTCGCGTTCGTGATCCTGCGCGGCAGCGCGACCGCCTCCGACGAACTGGTCGCGGAGCTGCGCAACCACGTCGGCACGACGCTCGGCCCGATCGCCAAACCCAAGCGCGTCCTGCCGGTCGCCGAGCTGCCCAAGACCCGCTCCGGCAAGATCATGCGCCGCCTGCTGCGCGATGTCGCCGAGAACCGCGAGCTGGGCGACGTCACCACCCTCACCGACTCCTCGGTGATGGACCTGATCACCACCCAGCTGCCCTCCTCGTCCTCCGAGGACTGACCGGGGCTGCCCGAGGGCTGACCAGGGACCGACCGGGTACTGACCAAGGACTGACCAGGGACTGACCAGAAAATCTTCTTGTACGGCTCCGATGGGCATCCGGCACCGCGCCGGATGCCCATCGGTGCTCCCGTACAGTGAAGGGCGTGCCACCTGCGACGTCGTAGCGGCACGGAACCGCCGTCGTGGCGTAGTAGCGGAAAAAATCTCACAGGGGCGCCGGGAAGTCTGGTCGGCAGGTCGATCAGCCATGGCATCATGCCGTTCCCCACCCGGAGGTTCCCCCTCGTGGCACCACCCACCCCTGCCCCGCGCACACCCACGCCCACACCGCCCCGGCGCACCCTGCTCGGCATGCTCCCCCTCCCCGAGCGGAGCTACGTCGCCGAGGCTCTGCGCACCGAGACCGTCGGCGGTGTCCTGCTCCTGATGGCCGCCGTCGCGGCACTCGTCTGGGCCAACACCTTCGGCAGTTCGTACGAAGCGGTCAGTGACTTCCACTTCGGGCCCGGCTTCCTCGGACTGGACCTCTCCGTGGCGCACTGGGCCGCGGACGGAATGCTCGCGATCTTCTTCTTCGTGGCAGGCGTCGAGCTGAAGCGGGAACTGGTGGCCGGCGAGCTGCGGGACCCGAAGGCGGCCGCCCTGCCCGTGGTGGCGGCCCTCTGCGGCATGGCGGCGCCCGCCCTGGTCTACACCCTCACGGTGGTCATCGGCGGCGGTTCACTCGCCGGCTGGGCCGTGCCCACCGCCACCGACATCGCCTTCGCCCTCGCCGTCCTCGCGGTGATCGGCACCTCACTGCCGGCCGCGCTGCGCGCCTTCCTCCTCACCCTGGCCGTCGTCGACGACCTCTTCGCCATCCTGATCATCGCCGTCTTCTTCACGTCGGACCTGAACTTCCTGGCTCTCGGCGGAGCCGTCGTCGGCCTGGCCGCCTTCTACCTGCTGCTCCGCTTCGAGGTCCGCGGCTGGTACGTGTACGTTCCCCTGGCTCTGACGATCTGGGCCCTGATGTACAACAGCGGAGTCCACGCCACCATCGCCGGTGTCGCGATGGGTCTGATGCTGCGCTGCACCCGCCGGGAGGGCGAGAGCCACTCGCCCGGGGAGCACATCGAGCACCTGGTCCGGCCGATCTCGGCCGGGGTCGCCGTACCGCTTTTCGCCCTGTTCGCGGCCGGGGTCTCCATGAACGGCGAGGCGCTGGCAGGCGTCTTCACCCGGCCCGAGCCCCTCGGCGTCGTGCTGGGCCTCGTCGTGGGTAAGACCATCGGCATCTTCGGCGGCACCTATCTCGCGGCCCGCTTCACGAAGGCGGAGCTCAACAAGGACCTGGCCTGGGCCGACGTACTCGCCCTCTCCTCGTTGGCGGGCATCGGCTTCACCGTCTCCCTGCTGATCGGTGAGCTGGCGTTCACGGACGACGCGGAGATGACCAACGAGATCAAGGCCGCCGTGCTCATCGGTTCGCTGACCGCGGCCCTTCTCGCCTGCGTACTGCTCCGGATGCGGGTCCGCAAGTACCGTGCCCTCCTCGACGCCGAAGAACTGGACGAGGACGCGTCCGGGGTGCCCGACGTCTATGAACAGGACGATCCGGGGTACCACCTGCGGATGGCCGCGATCCATGAGGAGAAGGCGGCCGAACACCGCCGTCGCGCCGAACAGGCGGGGGCAACGCGCAACGAGCCGGACAGTCCGGCATGATCTGACATCAGGTGTGTCGAAGACGGAGAGGGAGTCAGGGATGAGCGACCCCGGCAACTACGTGGGCAGTGCGGACCGCAGCATCGGGCAACTGGTCGCCGCGGCGACGGCCGAGATGTCCGCGCTGGTGCACGACGAGATCGCCCTGGCGAAGGCGGAGGTGCGCCAGGACGTCAAGCGCGGGGCGATCGGCAGCGCGGCGTTCATCGCGGCGGGGGTGCTGCTCCTGTTCACGATGCCGATGCTGAGCTTCGCGGCCGCGTACGGGATCCACAACCTGGGTCTCGGCCTGGCGTGGTCGTTCCTGATCGTGGCCGGCGCCTTCATCCTGCTGGCCGCCCTGATCGGCTTCATCGGCCTGCGGAAGTTCAAGAAGATCAAGCCGCCGGAGAAGTCCATCGCCTCCGCCAAGCAGACCGCCGCCGTCCTGCAGAAGGCGAAGCCGCACCCGCGTCCGGCCATCGAGGCCGACGCGATCCTCAGGCGCTCCGGCTCCAGCCTCGCGGCCGGTACGGGCGTGGAGGCCCTGCCGGCGGGCAAGGACAAGGCCTCCGCTGTGGCACGCTCGTCCACATGACGGTCCCCGATTCCAGCGCATCCGGTCCGGCGGGCTCGGCGAGCCCGGCCGGCGCCGGAGGCCCCGTACGGCTCGACGGCCCCTGGACCCACCGCGACGTGGCGGCCAACGGGGCACGGTTCCACATCGCCGAGATGGGCGAGGGGCCGCTGGTCCTCCTGCTGCACGGGTTCCCGCAGTTCTGGTGGACCTGGCGCCACCAGCTCCCCGCGCTCGCGGACGCGGGCTTCCGGGCCGTCGCGATGGACCTGCGCGGGGTGGGCGGCAGCGACCGCACGCCGCGCGGTTACGACCCCGCCAACCTGGCCCTCGACGTCACCGGGGTGATCCGCTCCCTCGGCGAGCCGGACGCGGCCCTGGTCGGCCATGACCTGGGCGGCTACCTCGCCTGGACGGCCGCCGTGATGCGGCCCAAGCTGGTGCGTCGGCTCGCCGTCTCCTCCATGCCGCACCCGCGCCGCTGGCGCTCCTCGATGCTGTCGGACTTCTCGCAGTCGCGGGCGGGCTCGTACATCTGGGGCTTCCAGCGCCCCTGGCTGCCGGAGCGTCAGCTCGTCGCGGACGACGCCGCCCTGGTGGGCCGGCTGGTCCAGGACTGGGCCGGGCCCCGCACACCGGAGTTCCCCGACGAGGAGACCCTGGCCGTCTACCGGCGGGCCATGAGCATCCCCTCGACGGCGCACTGCTCGATCGAGCCGTACCGCTGGATGGTCCGCTCGATGGCGCGTCCGGACGGGGTCCAGTTCAACCGGCGGATGAAGCGGCCCGTGCGCGTGCCCACCCTGCACCTGCACGGATCACTCGATCCGGCGGTCCGGACCCGGAGTTCGGCGGGGTCCGGCGAGTATGTCGAGGCGCCCTACCGGTGGCGACTTTTCGACGGTGTCGGCCACTTCCCCCACGAGGAGGATCCGATCGCCTTCTCCACCGAACTCATCAACTGGCTCAAGGATCCTGAGCCCGACCGGTAGCCGCGCACCCGCCGGGGGCACAGCCGTACGACGAACAGCCACTTGCCTGCCGCATAAGCCAATTGGCTGACGCGCGCACGATTACCGACCTTGGGTCACGGGCAGACGTCGGGGTATGGGCTGGACGCACGACTTCACTGACGAAGCACGCAACCGCCGCTCCACCGCGACAGCAGGTGCGAGCACTCATGAGGGGGGCGGCCCCCTGGGCCGGGTGCACGATGTGCAGGACCTTCATCATTATCGGCTCGGGAATCACCGGCTCGGGAATCACCGCCTCGGGATCTCGCGCATCCTCCGCCGTCGGGCCCGCTGGGTCTCGGCGCGGCTGCGCCACCCCCGTAGCTGATCTCTCCGGTATCTCCGTCTCCTGACAACCTCGCCCCCGCCGATCCGCGTGTGCCGACCGGCGGGGGTCCTTCAGGTTCATGACGGCCTCAGGCTCTGAGCGCGCGGTCCCGGCTGGAGCGCGCAGCCCTGGCTAGAGGGCGCAGCCCTGACTGTCGACCTGCTGGTTGGCCGTGCGGCCGATCTCGATGTCCTCACGGATCTCGTCGGCCGTCAGCGCGTACCCGGTGTCCGGGTCGTCGAGCGACTTGGCGAACACCACCCCGTACACCTTGCCGTCCGGGGTGAGCAGCGGGCCGCCCGAGTTGCCCTGGCGCACGGTCGCGTAGAGGGAGTAGACGTCGCGCAGGACGGTGCCCCGCTGGTAGATGTCGGGGCCGTTGGCGTCGATACGGGCGCGGACGCGGGCGGAGCGCACGTCGTAGGCGCCGTTCTCCGGGAAGCCGGCGACGATCGCGCTGTCGCCGGTCCGGGCGTCGTCGCTCGTGAACTCCAGAGGCGTGGCCCTGAGGTCGGGGACGTCCAGGACCGCGATGTCGCGCTGCCAGTCGTAGAGGACCACCTTGGCGTCGTAGAGCCGGCCCTCGCCGCCGATCTGGACGGTCGGCTCGCTGACGCCGCCGACGACGTGGGCGTTGGTCATCACCCGGCGGTCGGAGAAGACGAAGCCCGTGCCTTCGAGGACCTTGCCGCAGCTCGGGGCCGTACCGACGACCTTGACGATCGACTTCTTGGCGCGGGCGGCGACCGGGCTGCCCACCAGGGCCGGGTCCGGGGGCTTGACCTCGGTGATCGGCTCGTTGGCGAAGGGGCTGAAGACCTGCGGGAAGCCGTTCTGCGCGAGGACGGAGGAGAAGTCCTGGAACCAGGGCGGCGGCTGTTGGGGCATCACCCGGGAGATGCCGAGGAGGACCGAGGAGTTGCGGACCTCCTTGCCGAGGGTCGGCAGCGAGGTACGGGCCAGCGGCAGGGCGATCAGCCAGGCGACCAGCAGCATGGCCACCACATTGACCAGGGCGCCTCCGGTGGCGTCCAGCGCGCGGGCGGGCGACCAGGTGATGTGTCGGCGGAGCTTGTTGCCCAGGTGGGTGGTGAAGGCCTGGCCGATCGAGGCGCAGACGATGACGATGACGACCGCGCCGATGGCGGTGGCGGTGGAGACCTCGGCCCCCTCGGTCACCCGGTCCCAGATGATCGGCAGCAGATAGACGGCGACGAGACCGCCCCCGAGGAAGCCGATCACCGACAGGATGCCGACGACGAAACCCTGTCGGTAGCCGATGACCGCGAACCATACGGCGGCGAGCAGCAGCAGGATGTCCAGCACGTTCACCGTCGATAGCCTCGCAGTTTCGTCACCTGGCCCGTCGGGGGTGACGGGGTCCGGGCCGGGCCCGGTACAGCGCAGCAGGACAGCCAGCGTGTCATGCGCGCCAGTCGAGCGGCACCTCTCTGGCCCGGTCCCACGGGCGCTCCCAGCCCGCGTAGTGCACGATCCGGTCGATCACTCCGGCGGTGAATCCCCAGACCAGGGCCGATTCGACCAGGAAGGCCGGGCCGCTGTGGCCGCTGGGGTGGACGGCCGTGGCCCGGTTGGCCGGGTCCGTGAGATCCGCCACGGGGACGGTGAAGACCCGGGCCGTCTCGGCCGGATCGACCACGCCGACCGGGCTGGGCGCACGCCACCAGCCGAGCACGGGCGTCACGACGAAGCTGCTGACGGGGATGTACAGCCGGGGCAGCACGCCGAAGAGCTGGACGCCCCGGGGGTCGAGGCCGGTCTCCTCCTCGGCCTCGCGCAACGCGGCGCGCAGCGGCCCGGTGGTGGCCTGGTCGCCGTCGTCGGGGTCGAGGGAGCCGCCGGGGAACGACGGCTGGCCGGGGTGCGAGCGCAGGGTGCCGGCGCGCTCCATCAGCAGCAGCTCGGGTCCGCGCGCCCCTTCGCCGAAGAGGATCAGGACGGCGGACTGCCTGCCCGCCCCGCTCTCGGGCGGCAGGAAGCGGCTGAGCTGCTGCGGGCGGACGCTGCGGGCGGCCTGGGCCACGGGGTCGAGCCAGGCGGGCAGGCCCGCGGTGGTCACGTCGAGCGCCGCGCGGTCGAGCGCCGCACGGGTGTCCGCGTCTGCGTCTACCTCTACTTCGGCGTCTGCGTCCGTGCGCGTATGCGTGTGCGTCATCGGCACCCCCCTCGTTCCCCTGGTTTCACAACGCCTGTCGTCGGCCATTTCGTTCCGAGCCGTTCCGTGGTTCTTCGTCGTTCGTCATGGTTCGTCATGGTTCATCGGGAGGCACTCACTGCGGCACTCCCTCATACGGCTCCGAGCGCGGGAGCGGGCTTGCCCGGGAAGTCGGGGGGCGGGCTGAGCCGCTGGCCCGGATAGCCGCCCATCTCGTACTTCAGCAGCTTCCTGGCCTTCTCGGGGTCGGTCTCGCCCTCACCGTACGAAGGACAGAGCGGCGCGATGGGGCAGGCGCCGCAGGCCGGTTTCCGGGCGTGGCAGATGCGGCGGCCGTGGAAGATCACCCGGTGCGAGAGCATCGTCCACTCGCTCTTCGGGAAGATGTCGGCGATCACCGCCTCGACCTTCACCGGGTCCTCCTCGTCCGTCCACTTCCAGCGCCGGACCAGACGGCCGAAGTGCGTGTCCACGGTGATGCCGGGGACCCCATAGGCGTTGCCCAGCACCACGTTGGCGGTCTTGCGGCCGACGCCGGGGAGCTTGACCAGATCCTCCAGGCGGCCGGGGACCTCGCCGCCGAAGTCATCCCTCAGCGCGGCGGAGAGGCCGAGGAGGGACCTGGTCTTGGCCCGGAAGAAGCCGGTCGGCCGGATCAGCTCCTCCATCTCCTCCGGATTGGCCGCCGCCATGTCCTCGGGCGTCGGATAGGCGGCGAAGAGCGCGGGGGTGGTCTGGTTGACCCTCAGGTCGGTGGTCTGGGCGGAGAGGACCGTGGCGACCAGCAGCTCGAAGGGGTTGCGGAAGTCCAGCTCGGGGTGGGCGTACGGATAGACCTCGGCGAGCTCGCGGTTGATCCGGCGGGCGCGGCGGACCAGCGCGAGGTGCGACTCGCCCTTGGGGATCTTGGGGGCCTTGAGGGTCTTCGGCGCCTCGGGGGCCTTGGGAGTCTTCGGCGCCTTGGTTGCCTTGGCGGTCTTCGCCGCCGTGGACGTCCTGGACGCCGTGGTCGCCTTCGAGGCCTTGGGCGGTGTCGTTCCGGGCTCTGACGATGTCACTGCGGACCTCCTGGCCGACGTCGAGGCCGGCGTCCCCGGCCCTCCCAGGGAGCCATTTGCGGCACTCTCCGGGCGAACCGAGGGGTGTTCGCCCACAGCGGAATCACGCCTTTCCGGCACCCCATCAGCCCCCTCGGCCCGTGTACTCCCCGGCATTCTGGACACCCGGCCAGCCTAGAGCCAGCCACTGACAACCGCCCCGGTCACCGCGTATCCACCCCCGATCGGCCCCCTGCCGTAGGGACCGGCACGCCCGTGCGTCAAACTGGTTTGTGATTGATCGCACTGTTTTACCGTCCGGCATGATGGGGACCACGGTTCCCTGAACAGGCCGACAAGGAGAGAACTCGTGGACGACGTTCTGCGGCGCGCCCCGCTTTTCGCGGCGCTCGATGATGAGCAGGCCGCGGAGCTCCGCGCCTCGATGAGTGAGGTGACCCTCGCGCGCGGCGACGCGCTTTTCCACGAGGGCGACCAGGGTGACCGCCTGTACGTGGTCACCGAGGGCAAGGTGAAGCTCCACCGCACCTCGCCCGACGGGCGCGAGAACATGCTGGCCGTGCTCGGTCCCGGCGAGCTGATCGGTGAGCTCTCGCTCTTCGACCCCGGCCCGCGTACGGCGACCGCCTCCGCGCTGACCGAGGTCAAGCTCCTCGGCCTCGGCCACGGCGACCTGCAGCCCTGGCTCAACGCCCGGCCCGAGGTCGCCACCGCGCTGCTGCGCGCGGTCGCCCGGCGCCTGCGCAAGACCAACGACCAGATGTCCGACCTGGTCTTCTCCGATGTGCCGGGCCGTGTCGCCCGCGCCCTCCTGGACCTGTCGCGCCGCTTCGGCGTGCAGTCGGAGGAAGGCATCCACGTCGTGCACGACCTCACCCAGGAGGAGCTGGCCCAGTTGGTCGGCGCCTCCCGCGAGACGGTCAACAAGGCCCTCGCGGACTTCGCGGGCCGCGGCTGGCTGCGGCTGGAGGCCCGCGCGGTCATCCTGCTGGACGTGGAGCGCCTCGCGAAGCGTTCGCGCTGACCTGGTGATGTGACCTGCTGAACGGAAAGGGCCCCGCGCCGACCGGATGCACTCCGGCGGGCGCGGGGCCTCAGTACGTTCACACGGCCGCCCTAGATGAGCCCGTGGCCCGCGAGGTACTCCAGCTGGGCCCGTACCGACAGTTCGGCGGCCGGCCACAGGGAGCGGTCCACGTCGGCGTAGACCCGGGCCACCACCTCCGACGGCGTACGGTGCCCCGCCTCCACCGCCGTCTCGACCTGGGCCAGCCGGTGCGCGCGGTGGGCCAGATAGAACTCCACGGCCCCCTGCGCGTCCTCCAGGACCGGCCCGTGGCCCGGCATCACCGTGTGCACGCCGTCGTCGACCGTCAGCGAGCGCAGCCGCCGCAGCGAGTCCAGGTAGTCGCCGAGCCGCCCGTCCGGGTGCGCGACCACCGTCGTACCGCGGCCGAGGATCGTGTCGCCCGTCAGCACCGCCCGGTCGGCGGGCAGATGGAACGAGAGCGAGTCGGCGGTGTGGCCCGGCGTCGGGACCACCCGCAGCTCCAGGCCGCCGGTGGTGATCACATCGCCCGCCCCGAGGCCCTCGTCCCCCAGCCGCAGGGCCGGATCCAGGGCCCGTACATTCGACCGCGTCAGCTCGGCGAACCGCCCCGCGCCCTCCGCGTGATCGGGGTGGCCGTGCGTGAGCAAAGTAAGGGCCACGCGGCGCCCGGACCGCTCCACCGCGTCGATCACGGCCCTCAGGTGTACGTCGTCGAGGGGCCCCGGGTCGATGACGACGGCGAGATCCGAGCCGGGCTCGGCGACGATCCAGGTGTTCGTGCCGTCGAGCGTCATCGCGGACGGGTTCGGCGCGAGGACGTTGACCGTACGGGCGGTCGCGGGCCCGGAGGCCACGATTCCGCGCGGCTGTCCCGGCAGGGCGGCTGCGTCGCTCACGAGGCACCTCCGGTCTCGCCCGCCGAGGAGCTCTCGCCGGCCCTGGAGCCCTCGCCCACCGTGGGCACGTGCTTGGTGAACTCGTCGTGTCCCGGCCAGCTCAGCACCAGCTCATCCCCCTCCAGGCGGGCCTGCGCGAGTACGGGAGTCATGTCCTGGGCCTCCGCCGCCCCGAGCGCCTCGGCGGCCGTCCTGAACGGCGTCAGGGCCCGCAGCGTCGACACGGTGGGCGGCATCATCAGCAGCTCGCCCAGGTCGTAGCGGCGGGCCGCGTCCGCCGGGGCGATCCACTCCGTACGGTCCGCCTCCGTGGAGACGGCCCGGGTGCGCTGCCCCTCAGGGAGTGCGGCGACGAAGAACCAGGTGTCGTACCGCCTCGGTTCGAACTCCGGGGTGATCCAGCGGGCCCAGGCGCCCAGCAGGTCCGAGCGGAGCAGCAGCCCGCGCCGGTCCAGGAACTCCGCGAAGGACAGATCGCGGGCGACCAGCGCCTCACGGTCGGCCTCCCAGTCGGCCCCGGTCGTATCGCCGACCACCGTCCCGGCACTCTCCCCGGCGAGCAGGACGCCCGCCTCCTCGAAGGTCTCGCGGACCGCCGCGCAGACGATGGCCTGCGCCTCGGTGACCGTCGCCACGCCGAGCCGGTCGGCCCAGTGCTCCAGCGGGGGCCCGGCCCACCCGATCAGCCGGTCGTCGTCGCGCGGATCGACGCCGCCACCCGGATAGGCGTACGCGCCTCCGGCGAACGCCATGGAGGTCCGCCGGCGCAGCATGTGCACCACAGGGCCCGGCGTCGCGCCCTGAGCCCCCGGATCGCGGAGCAGCATCACGGTGGCCGCCCGCCGGGGTGCCACGGCCGTCAGCTCACCGGCGGCGAGCGCCCGGATCCGCTCGGGCCATTCCGGGGGGTACCACTGACCTTGGGACATGGCCGGAGGCTATCCGGAACCGCGCCGATGTTCGAGAGGCTCCCTGATCACCACCCGGAGGCCGACATACCCCGTACACACGCGATCCCGCCCGGTCACGGGGACCGGGCGGGATCGGAAACGTACGGGAAGGGGTCCTCAGGCCTCGACGAGCTCGACCTGGACCTCGACCTCGACCGGGGCGTCCAGCGGCAGCACGGCGACGCCCACGGCGCTGCGTGCGTGCACCCCCTTGTCGCCCAGGACCGCGCCCAGCAGCTCGCTCGCACCGTTGATCACGGCGGGCTGCCCGGTGAAGTCGGAGGCCGAGGCGACGAAGCCCACGACCTTCACGACGCGCTTGATCCGGTCCAGGTCACCGGCGACCGACTTCACGGCGGCCAGGGCGTTGAGCGCGCAGGTCTTCGCGAGCTCCTTCGCCTCGTCCGGCGTGACCTCGGCGCCGACCTTGCCGGTGACGGCGAGCTTGCCGTCCACCATCGGGAGCTGTCCGGAGGTGTACACGTACACCCCGGACTGCACGGCCGGCTGGTACGAGGCCAGCGGCGGCACGACGGCGGGCAGGGTCAGGCCGAGCTCGGCGAGCTGAGCCTCGACGGCGCCCGCCACTAGCCCTTCTCCCGCTTCAGGTAGGCCACGAGCTGCTCGGGGTTGTTCGGGCCGGGAACGACCTGGACCAGCTCCCAGCCGTCCTCGCCCCAGGTGTCCAGAATCTGCTTGGTCGCGTGCACGAGAAGGGGCACGGTCGCGTATTCCCACTTGGTCATGGGCCTGACTGTAACGCCTGGCACGTACGGTCCCGTGCGTAGGCCGGGGCCGGACTGGTTAGGCTCGAATACGTGAGCAGGTTCCAGGTCGTCAGCGGCAAGGGCGGTACCGGTAAGACCACGGTCGCCGCCGCCCTCGCGCTCGCCCTCGCGACCGAGGGCAGGCGCACCCTCTTGGTCGAGGTCGAGGGCAGACAGGGCATCGCGCAGCTCTTCGGTGCCGACGCGTTGCCCTATGAGGAGCGGAAAATCGCCGTCGCGCCGGGCGGCGGCGAGGTGCACGCGCTGGCGATCGACGCCGAGCAGGCGCTCCTCGACTACCTCCAGATGTTCTACAAACTCGGCGGCGCGGGCCGGGCGCTCAAGAAGCTCGGCGCGATCGACTTCGCCACCACCATCGCGCCCGGGGTCCGGGACGTCCTGCTGACCGGCAAGGCCTGCGAAGCCGTACGCCGCAAGGACAAGCAGGGCCGGTTCGTCTACGACTACGTGATCATGGACGCGCCGCCCACCGGCCGCATCACGCGCTTCCTGAACGTCAACGACGAGGTCGCGGGGCTGGCCAGGATCGGCCCGATACACAACCAGGCCCAGGCCGTGATGCGGGTCCTGAAGTCCCCGCAGACCGCCGTCCACCTGGTGACCCTGCTGGAGGAGATGCCGGTCCAGGAGACCGCGGACGGCATCGCCGAACTGCGCGCCGCCGACCTCCCCGTGGGCCGCGTCATCGTGAACATGGTGCGCCCGCACCTGGTCGACGAGGAGACCCTGCGCACCGGCGCGACCGGCCGCCGCAAGGAGATCGCCAAGGCGCTGACCCGCGCCGGGGTGACCGGCTCCGCCGCCCTCGTACGGCCCCTGATCGAGCAGGCCTCCGAACACGCCCAGCGGGTCGGCCTGGAGCGCGAGCAGCGCGCCGTACTGGCCGGGCTCGGCCTGCCGACGGCCGAGCTCCCCCTGGTCGGCGACGGGGTCGGTCCCGCCGCACTGCACGATCTGGCCACGGAGCTCCGTAAACAGGGCGTAGGGGAAGGGGCGGACGCATGACTCAGGCCACGGACCACATCCCGGAGCCGGATCTCGGGGCGGCCCCCGGACTGGACACCGACGCGCTGCTCGACGACCCGGGCATCCGGATCATCGTCTGCTGCGGGTCCGGCGGCGTCGGCAAGACCACGACGGCCGCCGCCCTCGGCGTACGGGCGGCCGAGCGCGGCCGGAAGGCCGTCGTCCTCACCATCGACCCGGCCCGCCGGCTCGCGCAGTCCATGGGCATCGACCAGCTCGACAACGTCCCGCGCCGGGTCGACGGCATCGCGGGCGAGGGCGAACTCCACGCCATGATGCTCGACATGAAGCGGACCTTCGACGAGACCGTGGAGGCGCACGCGGACGCGGAAAGGGCCCGCGCGATCCTGGAGAACCCCTTCTACCAGTCCCTGTCGGCCGGGTTCGCCGGTACGCAGGAGTACATGGCGATGGAGAAGCTCGGGCAACTGCGGGCGCGCGACGAGTGGGACCTGATCATCGTCGACACCCCTCCCTCCCGCTCCGCGCTGGACTTCCTGGACGCGCCGAAGCGGCTCGGCTCGTTCCTCGACGGGAAGTTCATCCGGCTGCTGATGGCGCCCGCGAAGGTGGGCGGCCGGGCCGGGATGAAGTTCCTCAATGTCGGCATGTCGATGATGACCGGGACGCTGGGCAAGCTGCTCGGCGGCCAGTTCCTGCGGGACGTGCAGACGTTCGTCGCCGCGATGGACACCATGTTCGGCGGCTTCCGCAGCCGCGCGGACGCCACGTACAAGCTGCTCCAGGCCCCGGGGACGGCCTTCCTCGTAGTCGCGACCCCGGAGCGGGACGCGCTGCGCGAGGCCGCCTACTTCGTGGAGCGGCTGGCGGCGGAGGACATGCCGCTGGCCGGTCTCGTCCTCAACCGGGCGCACGGCAGCGAGGCCGCCCGGCTCTCCGCCGAGCAGGCGCTGGCCGCCGCAGAAAATCTTGACGACGCCCGCATTGTGGATCAGACGGCCGGGAAGGCTGGCTTTGGTGACCGGGAGGCCCCCGACCCTGCGGTCACCGCCCCCGAAGCCGGCACGACGCCGCTCTCCCCCGAGCGTGAGCCCGACTCCGAGCCCGACCCCGATCCCGCCCCCGAGAACACCGAAGAACATGACCAGGACCATGCCTACACCCACACCCACACCCACGCCCCCGACGCCGTCGAAGTCCCGGTGGACATCGACGAACTGACGGCAGGTCTGTTGCGTCTGCACGCCGAGCGCATGCAGGTCGTCGCGCGCGAACAGCACACCCGCGACCGCTTCATCGAGCTGCACCCCGAGGTCCTGGTGACCGCGGTGGCCGCACTGCCCGGCGATGTGCACGACCTGGACGGACTGCGAGCCATCGGCGACCGTCTGGCCTCCGGTTCCGCCCCGGCTCCGGCCGGAACGGCGTAGACCTCCGGCAGCGAGCGGCGTAGACCTCCCGCAGGGAACGGCGTAGACCTCCCGCAGGGAACGGCGTAGACCTCCCGCAGCGCCCTGTCCGAGCGGCCCGAGCGCGCCGACCCCACAGCCGCGCACGGCCCGAGCGCACTAGCCCACAGCCGCGTACGTCTCCTGCAGTTCGTCGTCCTCCAGCCCGATCACCGCGGGCAGAATGCCGGTGGACCGCTCGTACTCACTGCGTGCGGTCTCCAGCAAGCGGCGCCAGGACGTGACGGTGGGCCGGCGGCGCAGCAGTGCGCGGCGCTCCCGCTCCGTCATTCCGCCCCACACGCCGAACTCGACGCGATTGTCCAGCGCGTCGGCCAGGCACTCGGTCCGCACCGGGCATCCGGTGCACACCGCCTTGGCCCTGTTCTGCGCTGCCCCTTGTACGAACAGTTCATCCGGATCGGTAGTGCGGCAGGCTGCCTGCGCACTCCAGTCGGTTACCCAGCCCATGCCGGCGCCGTCCTCTCCCGAATCGAGGCTCCCCCACGGCGGAAGCGGCATATTCACCGCTGCCAGTTGAGGACGTTACGGAAGGTGGGGACAGCACAACACCCCCTTCGGGCCCAATCTTGAATGGTCCGAACGGACTATGCGTATGCGGCAGATCACCCAGGGGAGTGAGGGAAAGACATGCGCGACTAAGTCCGCGAAAACCGGACAGCACACCCGAATGGCAACGGACGTTCAGTGACACACGGGGCGATTTCGGGAGCGCCGTGGTGTGCGATTCACCTGTGCGTCGGCCGGGAGAAGAATGACCGGAAGAGGCGCATGGGGCTGCAGGGGGGTTGATACGGAACCGGACTGCTGTGACAGTTGAGAGCAGCTTAGGCCAAGGCCTGTCCGCCTGTCCGGCGAATGAGAACGTAGGCGTCTCAGGTGGCCTCGTGCGGGTGTGCCCGTTCGCCGTGCCTGCCGTCTTCCGCACCGCGCCGCGCTCGCGAGCGCATGCCCGTACGCACCGAGGAGCCCACACGCGCCGGGGAGTCGGAGAGTACGCCCGCACCCGGATGTCACGGTCTGGTACGCGAACGCTCCGAGAGGCCCCCGTTCCTACAGAACGCTCATAACTACGGATTAGGCTGCCCTCATGCCAAAGAAGCGCTCGGGCGGGGGTCTCACCACGACCCAGCAGGCCGCCAAGTTCCTCGGTGTCGCCGCACTCTCCGGAGCTGTCCTGGCAGGCATCGCGCTGCCCGCAGCCGGAGCGTTGGGGCTCGCCGCCAAGGGGACGGTCGAAGGGTTCGACGAGATCCCCTCCAACCTGAAGACTCCGCCGCTCAGCCAGCGGACCACGATCCTGGACCGCGACGGCGGGGCGATCGCGACGGTCTACTCGCGCGACCGCACCGTGGTCCCGCTCAAGGACATCTCCCCGTACATGCAGGACGCGATCATCGCGATCGAGGACTCCCGCTTCTACGAGCACGGGGCGGTCGACCTCAAGGGCATCCTGCGCGCGATGAACCGCAACGTACAGACGGGCGGGACCGCGCAGGGCGCGTCGACCCTCACCCAGCAGTACGTGAAGAACGTGTTCGTCGAGGAGGCGGGCGACGACCAGGAGAAGGTCGCGCAGGCCACCCAGCAGACGCTCGGCCGCAAGGTCCGCGAGCTGAAGTACGCGATCCAGGTCGAGGAAGAGCTCGGCAAGAAGAAGATCCTGGAGAACTACCTCAACATCACGTTCTTCGGCCAGCAGGCCTACGGCGTCGAGGCCGCGTCCCAGCGGTACTTCTCCAAGCACGCCAAGGACCTGAAGGTGGAGGAGGCCGCGCTGCTCGCCGGCATCGTCCAGTCGCCGACCCGCTACGACCCGGTCAACGACACGGAGGAGGCCACCAAGCGCCGTAACACCGTGCTGACCCGGATGGCCGCCACCCGTGCCATCACCCAGGCCGAGGCCGACAAGGCCATGGCGACCCCGATCAAGCTGAAGGTCCGCAAGCCGCAGAACGGCTGCATCACGGCCGTCAGCGGCTCCGGCTTCTTCTGCGACTACGTACGCAAGACGATCCTGACGGACCCGGCGTTCGGCAAGACCGACGAGGAGCGCTCCAAGCTCTGGAACCTCGGCGGGCTCACCATCAGGACCACGCTCGACCCGCGCGCCCAGCAGGCCGCCAACGAGGCCGCGACCGCGAAGGTCAACAAGGACGACAAGTTCGCGGCCTCCGTGGTGCAGGTGCAGCCGGGCAGCGGCAAGATCCTCTCCATGGGCCAGTCCCGCCCGTACGGCCTGGACCAGAAGCAGAACGAGACCATGCTCAACCTCTCCGTCAACAACAAGATGGGGGGCAGCACGTACGGCTTCCAGGTCGGCTCCACGTTCAAGCCGTTCACCGCGGCGGCGGCGCTGGAGAAGGGCATCACCCCGGCGACGTCGTTCTCGACGGACTGGAAGATGACCCTCAAGGAGCAGGACTTCCGGAACTGCACCGGCTCCCCGGCGGGCTACGCGGACTGGGCCCTGCAGAACGAGCTGGAGTCCGAGAAGGGCTCCTGGGACATGACCAGCGCGCTCGGCAAGTCCATCAACACCTACTTCGCGCTGCTGGAGCAGAAGGCCGGCCTCTGCGAGACCGTGGAGATGGCGAAGAAGCTCGGCTATGAGCGCGGCGACGGCAAGAAGATCGTGGAAGCCCCCTCGATCACCCTCGGCAGTGAGGTGAGCACCCCGCTCTCCATGGCCGCCGCGTACGCCGGGTTCGCCAACCGGGGCACGTACTGCACGCCGATCGCCATCGAGTCGATCACCGACCCGAACGGCAAGAAGCTCAAGGTCCCGCAGACGAAGTGCTCGCGGGCGATGAGCGAGAACACCGCGGACACCATCAACCAGATGCTCAAGGGCGTCGTCGAGGACGGCACCGGTACGCAGGCCGGCCTGAGCGACCGGGACAACGCGGGCAAGACCGGTACGACGAACGACCGCAAGGACGCCTGGTTCGTCGGGTACACGCCGAACCTCTCCACCGCGGTGTGGGTCGGTGACGACGTCGGCGACAAGAGCTCGATGTTCAACGTCACCATTGGCGGCCAGTACTACGACAAGGTCTGCGGTGGCTGCCTCCCCGGACCGATCTGGCGGATCGCCATGACCGGCGCGCTCAACGCCTCCGAGACTCCGGCGTTCAACCCCGTCTCCGTCCCCCGGGCGAAGGAGAAGGGGGACAAGGAGAAGGGCGACGGCGACCAGGACGGTGACCGTGGCGGCGACGAGGACCGCGAGGACGGCAGGCCCGGCGGCAACCGGCCCGGCATCCAGCTCCCGGGCGGCCTGATCGGCGGCGGTGGCGGTGGCGACCAGCAGGGCGGCGGCAGGTCCGGCCCCTGACCTGCTCGCACGACTCGCACGAAGGGGGGGCGCCCCGGTCGACGGACCGGGGCGCCCCCCTTTTTCACGTCTGTACGGGGCTCAGCCCGCGAGGAGCTTCTTCACTGCGGCGGCGACCCGGCCGCCCTCGGCGAGGCCCGCCACCTTGGGGTTGACGATCTTCATGACGGCACCCATGGCGCGCGGCCCCTCGGCCCCGGCGGCCTTCGCCTCCTCGACGGCGGACGCCACGATCGCGTTCAGCTCGTCGTCGGAGAGCTGCTTGGGGAGGTAGCCGTCCAGCAGCTCGCCCTCCGCCTTCTCCCGCTCCGCCTGCTCGGTCCGGCCGCCCTGGGCGAACGCCTCGGCCGCCTCGCGGCGCTTCTTCGCCTCCTTGGCGATCACCTTCTGCACCTCGTCGTCGGAGAGCTCGCGCGCCGACTTGCCGCTGACCTCTTCCTTGGTGATCGCGGTGAGGGTGAGCCGAAGGGTGGACGAGGTCAGCTCGTCACGCGCCTTCATGGCCGTGTGGAGGTCTTCCTTGAGCTTGGACTTGAGCGTGGTCATGCCGTGATTGTGACAGGTGCGGGGTGCCCGCCGCCCTCCGGTTTTCCGCTCCAGGCACCGTGTCTGCGACGATGGACAGATGCGCGCACGCTACGGAGTACCCCTGAAAGTCACGGCAGTCGGTGCGGCGGTCGGCGCCGCCGGCCTCGCCTACGCCGCCGGATTCGAGGCCCGCTCGTTCCGCTTGCGGCGGGTCACCGTTCCCGTACTCCCGCACGGCGCACGCCCGTTGCGCGTCCTCCAGGTGTCCGACATCCACATGGTGAGCGGCCAGCGCAAGAAGCGCGCCTGGCTCCAGTCGCTGGCGGGCCTGCGCCCCGACTTCGTGGTGAACACCGGCGACAACCTCTCCGACCCGGAGGCGGTGCCGGAGGTGCTGGACGCGCTCGGGCCGCTGATGGAGTTCCCGGGGGTGTACGTCTTCGGCTCCAACGACTACTACGGGCCCAAGCTGCGCAACCCGGGCCGCTACCTCCTGGAGAAGGTCCAGGGCAAGCACGGCCTCAACGGCAACGAGCCCGCGGTCGGCGTCGTGCACAACCCGTGGGAGCCGATGCGCGACGCCTTCGACGAGGCGGGCTGGCTGAACCTGACGAACACCCGGGGCCGGCTCAAGCTGGACGGCACGGAGATCGCGTTCACGGGCCTGGACGACCCGCACATCAAGCGCGACCGGTACGCGGAGGTCCAGGGCGGCCCGGAAACCGGCGCCGACCTCTCCATCGGCGTGGTCCACGCCCCGTACCTGCGCTCCCTGGACGCCTTCACGGCCGACGGCTACCCCCTGATCCTGGCGGGCCACACCCACGGTGGCCAGCTGTGCATCCCCTTCTACGGGGCCCTGGTCACCAACTGCGACCTGGACACCGACCGGGTCAAGGGCCTGTCCACCCACACGGCGGGCGACCACCGCGCCTACCTCCACGTCTCCGCGGGCTGCGGCACCAACCGCTACACCCCGGTCCGCTTCGCCTGCCCGCCCGAGGTCACGCTGCTGACACTGGTGGGGCGGGACTGAAGGGCGGGGCGGAGCCGGGGGCCGGAGAAAGCGGATTTCGCCTCCGGCCGCAGGTGGGCTAAAGTAATCGATGTCGCCGGGAGACCGGTGGACATCGGGGTGTAGCGCAGCTTGGCAGCGCGCTTCGTTCGGGACGAAGAGGTCGTGGGTTCAAATCCCGCCACCCCGACGCTGGTCAGAGGCCACATACGGATATCCGTATGTGGCCTCTGTCGTGCTCCGGGGGGCCAAACAGGGGGCCAAAGGATTTGATCAAGCCTTCGACATGGGTGCCGCATGCCGCTCGGCAAAGATCTCGTCCATAGCCTCTGCTCCCTGCGTGATCACCGGCCGAAGCTGCTTCCTGTACACAGCCTCGGTGGTCGCCTGACTGCTGTGGCCGACCAGCATGGCGATGCGCTCCAGCGGAATGCCGTGATCGGAGAGCAGGGACACGAAACTGTGGCGAAGTTCCCTGGGCGTCCATTCGGGATCGAGCCCCGCCTTTTTCACGATGGCGCGGAAGTCGCGCCGCACGTTCGCGGCATCCAGCGGCTCCCCGCTCCGTGTGGTGAACACCCGGCCGTCAGGACGCC
Organism: Streptomyces cyaneofuscatus; assembly: GCF_042718795.1. Classification (GTDB taxonomy): domain Bacteria; phylum Actinomycetota; class Actinomycetes; order Streptomycetales; family Streptomycetaceae; genus Streptomyces; species Streptomyces cyaneofuscatus_A. The sequence continues at coordinate 100,692 of NZ_JBHXOX010000023.1, read as the reverse complement.
ACTCAATGCCGTGAGAGGCGCGTTCCTGCTTCTGCCACCGCAGGTGTTCGACCAACACATCCACGACCTGCTTCGGAAGGGCGATCGTCCGGCGACTCTTGCGCGTCTTCGTCTCCCCGTGCCTGCGCACAGACCGCCACACGGCGACGTGCGGCGGGATGCCGTCCTCGGGGGCCAGGTACACGTGATCCCAGGTGAGCGGCCGGGCCTCCTCAGTCCGCACCCCTGCGAGGAGTGACAGCACCAGGTAGGCGTACAGGCGGCTCCCCCGCGCGGCCCCGAGCACGGCTTTCGCCTGCTCCAGGTTAAGCGCCTTGCTTGGCCGGCCGGTACGCCCCTCCGGAGCGGTCACCAGCAGGGCGACGTTGCGCACGGCCTTGTCTCGCCGCTGGGCGTGTTCGATGGATCGGCGGAGGATTGCGAGCACGTCTCGAAGGCTGCGCGTGGAAAGCGCACCGACACGGCCGGTGAGCCAATCGTCCACGTCGTCGGCGCTGAGGTCCTTGAGCTTGGCCTTACCCACGAACGGGATCAGATGCTTGTCAGCGAGTGTGCGGTTCTTGGCCACGGTCTGAGCGTCTCGGCCCTTCAGTCCGCGCTCCAGCCAGTCATTCACGGCGCTCTCAACGGTGTAGTTGGCGGGAGTGCGAACACCCGCTGCGACCTCCTTCTTGAGCACGCGGATCTTTTCGCGGACCTCCGTCTTGGTCTTGCCGTAAACCTTGGGTCGCAGGCGCTTGCCGTTCGGCGCATAGCCGAGGGAGACCGCCCCCACGTAGCGGTTCTTCGCCTGGTCCCAGTAGATGGTGTCTTCCCCGTGCCCGGCCCTGCGGGTGGGTTTGCTGGTTGCCACGTCGGCAGTTCCTTTCATGCAGCGGGCCCGCCCACGAGAGTGGACGGGCCCGCTGGTCTGGTTGGTCAGTTGGATTCGCGCTTGAGGAGGTCGATGTACTCCTCGACGTACTCCGTCGGGATGCGCCGACTGCGGCCAATCTGGACAGTGCGCAACCGTCCGAGTCGGATCTCCTCGTATGCGGTGGAGCGTTTGACCCCCAGGATTTCGGCGGCGACATCGACGCGGAGGAGGCGGGCGGGCGGCGAGGTGGTTGGCGTGGCCACGGGATTCTCCTCTGGGTGTGGCGGGCGGGTGCTTTCTCTGTCCTGGCAGATCCGCAACGTCCGCCACGCCGCCACATCGCAGGTCAGGGGCCTGTGTTTGTGGCGGATGGCGGTTGTGTGGCGGATAGGTGCCGCCACATCCGGGGGTGTGGCGGCACCTGGTGGTGTTGGGGGTCAGCCCGCGACCGGGAGGAGCGGTGTGGCGGATTCCGCAGGCGTGTGGCGGATGGGTGTGGCGGTATCCGCCACGGATTCACCCCCGTTGACCTGCGGTGTGGCGGACGTGGCGGATGTTGCGGATTCCTCGGGGGGCGGGGGGCAGTACCGGGTCCAGGCGTCCGTGAGGTCTTCCGCGTAGTAGCCCTTGGGGGTGCCGGAGGGGGTGCGGATGCCGCGCGGCTTGATGGGCTTGATGGCCGGGGTGACGTACTGGCCGAGGAGCTTGGCGAGGGTGCGGGAGTTCAGCGGTTTGTCGTCCAGGTCGCCCCAGGGGGCGTCGTCCATGCGGAGCAGGATTTCGAGGATGACGGCGGTGGGCACCCGGTCGGCGCCGCAGAACACGGTGTCGCGCAGGTCGGTCAGCAGCCGGACACCCAGCGATGCTTCGTCGTTGTCCTGTCCGGCGTTGATCAGGTCCAGGCAGGCGGCGCGGGCGCGGGCGGGCCAGGTTCCGCCGGCCGCGTCCGCGACGGCGAGGAGCGGTTCCCATACGTCGGCGGGGCGGTCGGTGACTCCTTCGGGCATGTCGGGCCAGGCGTTGGCGACCTGGTCGCGGACGGTGTCGGCCCATTTCGCGATCCGGTCGCGCAGGGCGTGGCCCTGCTTCTCGTGGATGCGCTGGCGATAGGACTCGACCTTCTCGTTGGGGGCCCGCTTCCGCATACGGATGATGACGGAGCGGGTCAGGACGGTGTCGGGGAGCGAGCCGAGTCCGGCCATGGCGACGGCGCAGTAGGAGCCGAAGACCTGGGCGTTCTGGTTGGAGCCGTCTCCGACGCAGCGCAGGGCCCCGCCGATCCTGCGGTATCCGGCGTTCAGGAAGCCGCGCAGCGCCTCGTCCGCTCCGGCCTTGGGGCCGAAGATGGTGTCCACCTCGTCGAACAGGACGGTGGGCAGTCCCTCGGCGGAGTCGACCAGCCGGTAGAGGGCGTTCGCTGACGCGGACACCGTGCTCATGGGGCGGGGGGTGAGGATTTCCACGATCTCCAGGGCCCGGGACTTCCCCGATCCGGGTTCCGGGGAGAGGAACGCGATGCGCGGGGTGGTCTCGAAGCAGTCGATCAGGTGGGCGTGCGCGTCCCACAGGGCGACCGCGACGTAGGCGGACTCGGTGGGGAAGACGTTGAACCGGCGGTGGAACGCCTCCAGTTCATCGAGCAGGGCAGCACCGTCGATGGGTGCCTTGGACTGCTGGTCGGGGTTCATGCGGCGTTCCTCCGGTGCTGCTCGGTGTGCGGGCAGTGATCGACGCGGGCGCGGGTGGTCAGGTCGGTGACGCGGTCACGACCCCGGGCGCGTTCGTAGTGGCCGCAGGCGCAGAGCCAGTCGGCGGCGGGGATCTGGTTGTGTCCCAGCCCGCGCACCGTCAGGCCGGGGCGGATGCCGGTCACCGTGACCGTGCGCGGGTCAGGAAGAACAGCAACGCGGACGCCTTCGGCGACGCCTTTCGGCCCGCCACCGGTCATCCGTGCTGCGGCGGCATTGGCGGCCTGCGGGCTGTTCGGGGTGACAGGCAGGCTCTTAAATCGCAGGTTCCTGGCGGTGGTCATGCCGGCCGCCCGGGATTGTTGGCGATGGACCAGTTCAGAGCGCTCGCCACAGCCTTGCGGCACTCGTTCTCCCGGAGCCCGGCCGCCAATCCCGCCGAATTAAGAGCCTGCTCCACCTCACTGCGGGCGAGGTCGCCGGACGGGATGAACCGCCCCAACGCCCGTGCGGCCCTCACCAGCGTCCAGTTCCGCACACCCTCACCGGCCCCGGCTACGGCCGCCGTTTCGGCCCTGAGAGCCGCTGCGGCGTACCGAGAGGCCCGAACCGGCACAGGTGCGGCCGTCAATGCCCGGGAGGGCTGACGGGGCGTCAGAAGCGCGTACAGCCATTCCGGGAGCGGTACGGGCGCGGTCGGATCGACCACCTCGTACGCACCGCCGGGGAGGACGCTCCCGGCGCTCACGACGTAGCCACCGTGGGCGCGGGTGTCGATGTGGGTGCCGAGCCTGCCCGCGCTGTTGCCGAGCCGGACCCCGCCGGGGGCGGTGAAGTACAGGTGGTGTCCACCGCTCGCGGTCCGGGTCCGGTAGGTGGCGGGGACGGTCTGCCCGGCGCGCTCGCAGAGTGCTTGCAGGGCAGTCACGCCGTCAGGCGTTCCTTTCGGGTCCTTCGCCTTGACCGGGTCCAGGTCCACCACGACCAACCCGGAAGGGCCCGTGGCCAGACCGACGTTGAACGCCCCCGCCGACCACGCCTTGCGGATGCGATCGGGGTCGGTGGTGGCCCGCTGCTCCCACTTCCGGTGCCCGCCGGCGCAGTCGCCGGTGCCGGGGCAGGCGGTCTCGCCGTGGAGGGCGGGGCGCTTGTCGCGGGGGCGGAGCGGGAAGACATGCCACCCGCGCTCAGCCGCCTCCAGCGTGACGGCCAGGAGGCGGGCGTTCACGCGGCCACCCCCGCCGGACGGACAGCGGTGAGCAGGGCGTGGCCGATGTGCTCGGAGAACGCCGGGGGGATGGCCTCGGTCAGTTCCTCGCGGACGTCGGTCCACGTGATGCCCATCGCGGTCTGCATCTCGGGGACGGTGGCTTTGCCGCCGCCGGCGCCGTACGGGGCGACGTAGGGCCCGTCCCGGTAGACGCCATGGCGGTAGCCGCGCACGTACCCCCGGTGCTTCGGGTGCGCCGGCTGCGGCATGGTCCAGCCGCCCAGCTCGAGGTTGCGGTGGCGCAGGACACCGAGACCGAACATCTCCCCGCACAGCCACACGTCCCGCCGTACGGGCGCCTTCCCGTTGGGCTGCTCGATGACGTACGGCAGGCCGGTGGCGTCCAGCAGGGTGCGCAGTTCGGGGATGAGCTGGACGTGGTCACGTCCCCAGCCGCGCGACTTGTTGGTGCCGATGGTGAGCGCGCATCCGGCCTGGCACGGCGGCGAGGTGTGCACGGCGGCGAACCGACCGATCTCCCCGGACGCGATCAGGGCGGCGAGGTGATCGAGAGCGTCGGCCCGGACGAACTCGTACGGGTAGTTCGGGCGGTCCACGATGTCGACACCGACGACGTCGAACCCGGCTCGCTGGTAGCCGGTGGCGGCGCCGCCGGCGCAGCAGAACAGGTCGAGTAACAGCGGCCGGTGGCCGGGCACTCGCCTGATAGGGGTGGGGTGGGTCATGCTGGATGCCTCCACTGTTGAGTTGGGTGGACGAGAGCGGCCCCGCGACTTTGGCGAGACGAGGGGGCCGCTCTCGGCGTGTGGGGTCAGGGGGATGTCACGAACGGGGCGGGTTGAGTGCGGCCAGGCAGGTGGGGCACGTGACCTCTCCGGGGTCCGCCACCTCCGTCAGTCCGGATGCGCCGCACAGCCCGAACGGGGTGCCCTGAAAGCCGTACCGGGTTGCTCCGAGTCGGTGCACGAGTCCCGTGTCGTCGCGGCCGTACGTCTCGAAGGGTCCGCCGTCCGCGAAAAAGGGTCGGTGGGTCATGCAGGTCTCCTCTACAGGTCGGGGATGGAGTCGACGGGAGCGCCGCGTTGGGCGCTATCCGGAATCCCTGCCGCTGATACGGCAGGGAGGCTTGGGCACCCCCTGTCGGGGTGGGCGTGGAGGGGTTTCGGGGGCCTGACCTGCGGCGCCTCCCTGCCTCCCTGCAAGGTCATTTGTGCTGGTCAGGGCCAGGGAGGCAGGTCAGGGAGGGGGTCAGGGAGTTCTCCCTGCCTCCCTGACCCGGCGGGGGTCACTTCCCTGCTACTCGGCGGCGGAAGCGGAACCGTCGGTATCCCGGTTGGCGAGGTGGCGGGCGAGGCGTTCGCGGCGGATGGTCATGCGGCCGTCGGACTTGTAGGGCTCGGCCCCGGTGCCGTCCAGGACCCGCTTCAGGTCGAGGAACGACCACTCCCCGTAGGCGTCCTCGTTCAGCGCGGCGAGGCGCTTGAGGACGTCCTGGGTGAGGACGCGGGAGGTGTCTCCGAGGACGGTCATGATGTCCGCGAGCGGGTCCCGGTCCTCGCCGTGGTCGATGGCGGTCAGGGTGGTGACGCCGTCGCGCATCGCCTTGGCGCGGTCCGCGACCACGGCGGCGTCGTCGGTGCTGATGTAGTGCGTCCGCACCGTGATCGCGGCCTGCCCGGCGGGAATCTTGATCCCGTCCGAGGCGACCACCACCGTGCCCTTGTCCAGACCGGGCCGCAGGAGGTTCGGTGCCGCACCACCGTCGACCGCCTTGTCTCCCAGGGCCATGCGGGCCTGGGAATCGGTGCCGAGGGCGAGGGAGGCGCGGGTGTGGGCGCCTTCGCGGACCAGTTTGGGGAGGTTCTGGTCGGTGGGGTCCTGGGTGCCCTGGTAGAGCAGCACGTCCACGGCCCGCCCCTGGTTGTGGATCTTCCGGGCGGCCATGAAGTACCGACTGGTTGCCTTGGACCCGCCGTAGGGGCGCTTCTCGCCGTCGACCACGGGGCACATGAACGCGACCTGCGCTTCGTCCACGATCCCGATCAGCGGCGTGAACACGGTCCCGGGCGGCGCCTGGATGCGGCGCTCCATCTCCTTGACCAGGCCTTCCAGCATCTCCGTCGCTTCGATGACGTGGTCATCGGTCGGCCCCTGGATCAGGACGGTTGCGAGGCCGTCGAACATGCCCCAGTCCCCGACGCCCTTGAGGTCCGCGATCCGGAACTCCACCCGGGCGTCCAGGGCGAGCCAGAGGGCGAGGGCGCGCAGGGCGGCGGTCTTGCCCTGGTTGGACAGGCCAGTGATCAGGAAGTGCCGCTGGTAGAGGCTGATCAGGGCGGCGTCCCCGCGCAGGTCCTGACCCCAGGGGGCCCGGCCCTTGGCGTAGTCGGCGGTGAGGGTGGTGTCCGTCAGGAGCGGGGAGGGGCCGATCGGCTCGTCCAGCGCCCCGGAGTCCGCGATCCACAGCCGGACGGTGCGGGCGGCCTGCGGGATCGTGATGAACACCTCGTGTTCATGGCGGGCGAGGTTCTCCGCCAACTTCCTCCGGCGCCCCTGCACTTCGTTGGTGGCGACGCCGGAGGGGAGGGTGACGTCGACTTCGACACCGCACCCGGCGATGCGGATCGGGCCGAGCATCGCGGCCCCCGCATCCCCCATCTCCTTCACGGCCTGCCGCAACGGCGCGATGCCGAGATCGCGCAGGGCGGTGACGACGACGGACGGGGTGATCGGCGCCCCCGCGTCCGCCGACCGGGCGGGCAGTACCCACTGCGGCGCCGCCTGCTGATGCCGCCCCACACCCCACAGGGCCAGTAAGGCGGCCCACGGTCCCAGGGTGACCAGCGGCCCCCACACCACGGTGATGACCACGACGATCCAGCGAACCAGTTCGATCAGTGCCAGGGTCGGGGTGGCGAGGTCGGCGAAGTTCGTGTTGGCGATGGCGAGGAAGATGCCGAGGACCAGCAGCCCACCGGCCGTGAGCCCGGCCGCTGCGGCGGCGCCCTTGGCGGCCTTGACCGGGGCGGAGAGCAGGTCCATGCGGCGCTGGTGGCGGGCGGCGCGGAAGCGGGAGAGGCGCTCTTCCCACTCGGTGGCGAGGTCGAGGTTCCCCGCGGCTTCCGCCGCCCGCAGCATCCGCTCATACCGTGAGGCGGTACGGCCCTCCCACGCACGGCGGGCGACGATCCGGCCGCCGCCGACCACGTACATGCCGTGCCGGACGGCGAACCGGGCCGTGGAACGCGTGCGGTCATGCGTGGCGACCCTGCGGACGGCGCGGCCGGTACGGACGATCCGCGACACCTGCGGCACGGCCAGGGGCGGCGGGGTGGTCGGTGCGGTGGCCGGGTCCTTGGCCAGGCTGACCGGGTCGGCCGGCGGGGTGGGGCGGTGGTCGTCGAGGTGGTGCACGGTCCCCATTCCGGGGTCCGCGATGGCGGGTTCGGTCATGATGAACGTGCCTCTCCTGCTCAGTGAAACGGGTTGGGGTGTGATGGGGGTGGCCGGTTTCCTTGGCCGGGTCCGGCCGCCCCCGCTCAGCCGCGCTCGGCCTTGTGAACGGCCCGCTCGGCGAGGCGTACGCGCTGCTCGGCCTGCTTGCGGGCCTCGCGAGCGGCGGGCTTGTCGGCGCGGGGGGCGGTGCGCTCGACGGCCTTGGCGGCGGCGAGATCCTGGCGGGCCTTGGCCTGCACCTCGTGCAGCGCGGCCAGTTCCAGGGCGCCGCGCTCAGCGGCGGCCTGGTCGATGCGCTCGATCCGGCGCTTGATGTCCGGGTCGACGCAGTCGGCGAGGGACTGGCGGAAGCCCTTGCGGAACAGCTTGCCGCGCTCGCGGGACTCGGCCTTGGTGTAGCTGTGCACGGTGACCTCCCGTGATGGGGCCGGACTGTCCGGCTCCCCAACCACCCCCGAAACGAGTCCAGTTCGGGGGTGGCGGGCAGCCGTCAGGCGGGCCGCAACTCGCGGGTGTGGCACAGGGCGGGGCCGATCAGCAGCCCGATCCCGTGCACGGTCCACCGGCCCCCGGTGAGCGGGCCGGGCGGTACTTCGTCAACGATCCGGCCGGTTCTGCCGGCCGCGCGCGGGTCGTCCTCACACGAGACGATCCGCACCCGATCACCTGCCTGGAACACGGGGTGTCTCCCTTCCAGGTCAGCGGCGCTTGCGGCCGGTCGGGGCGCCCTTGTCGCCGACCGACTTCACGACGGTCACGACGCCCCAGGCGCAGACGGCAGCGACCAGGGCGAGCAGGGCGAGGTTCGCGGCGATCGCGGTGAGCACCCCGACCAGCAGCGGGCCGAAGTAGACCCCGGCGGCCACCATCCCGGCGCCCATCCCGGAGCCGAGCGCGAGACGCTGAACGGTGCGGTCCGGGGGTGCCTGGTGGACGTGGACGACATGAGGCACGGCCGTGGACTGCTGGTAGGGGGCGGGCAGGTGGTCGGTGTAGGCGGGGGTGCCGTCCGGGAGCTGCACGACGGCAGGCGGACGGGGGGCGGGCAGGTGGGGTTCCACGCGGGTCCTTCCCTAGGCGGGGTGGTGCGAGAGTGCCCCGGGCCGGAGTCGAACCGGCTGACCACCTCCGCGTTCATCGGGTGGCCGGGGCGGTACTGCGTCAGGCGTCGGACGGCTGCGAGGTACGGGCCTCGGTGGCCTCGGAGGTCGCGGCGGAGACGGCGAGCTGGGCGAGGATCTCGGCCTTGCGGAAGTCGTAGGGGGTGATCGCCTGGTAGCGGTCCCGGTCCTTGGCGAGGAGGCGTTCGGCGGCGGCACGGTACTCGGCGGCGTTCATCAGGCGATGTCCTTCCGGGCGGGCGGGGTGTCGTGGCAGGTGACGCACATGCCGAGCGAACGCGGGATGCAATACCCGACGTCGGTCCGGCAGTTGGGGCAGGTGCGGCGGGCGAGCATCGCCGCCGCCAGAGCAGCCGTGCGGCCCGGGGTCATGGGCCGCACCGGCTTGGCGTGCTCGATGCGGTAGAGGTAGGCGACCAGCGGGCCCCGCCGGCGGCGGGGCCGGTGAAGCTCTGCCACGACGTCCTGACCGCCCGGCCGCAGCCCCATGGACCGGAGCTGCCGGCGGGTGGCCAACCCGTCGGGGGCGAGGCGCCACCGGTAGACGTCGGCCATCAGGCGGCCACGACGCGCTTCCACGCCCCCCGGAGCCGGACCTCGGATGCGGAGTGGCCGGCGGCCCGGAAGCGGGTGGACATCTCCCGGTAGGACAGGGCCGGGGTCTCGCTGTGCCGGATCTCATCCACCAACCGGTCCAGCTCCGCATCCGTGAGCGCGGGCGCACTCTCCAGCGCGGGGAGGGGGTTGGTGGGGCCCCAGACGGGGAGTTCCCAGGTGGGTGTGACGCCGGGTGTGACGCGGGTCGTCACGCTGGTCAGGGCCCTGCCGGTGTCCTTCCCGGCCCGGGTGTTCTCCAGCGTCGACCACGCCTTGGCGAGGGTGGTGGCGGTCTGTGCCTGGACGCGTGCGACGCGCGCCCCGGCCTGCGTCACAGCCGCCAGCCGCGTCTCCTCCGTGCCCGCCTCGGCCCGCAGCCGAACACGGGCCACGGCGGCTTCGTCGCGGGCTTCCTGCTGGATCCCCTGAATCGCCTCCAACGCGGACCCGGTCAACGCGGTCCGCTCCCACAACCCATGCACCAACCACAACGCCTTCGCCGCCAGCGGCAACCAGGCCACCGCGAGCCACGCACCGGCGCTCCCGTCGGCGGTGGCGGCATGGGCGACCAGGACACCGGTGGCAACCAGGCCGAAGAACCAGCCCACGACCGTAACCGGGGTGGAGTGGTCACCCTGGGCGGCGAGACGGCGTTCGTAGGCGAGGGTGGCGAGCCACCCGCCATCGATCCCCAGACCCACGACCAGGGCGATCGGCCACGGCATCGCGGTACCGAGCCACATCACGACCACGGCCAGCGTCAGGACCATGGACACCGCCGTCATCGCGACGGCCGGCAGAACCGTCTTCGCGGTCGTGGCACTCATGCCGCACCGCCGTTCCCGTACAGGAAGCGGAACAGGGCCAGCTTGAGTTCCACCCAGTCCGGGCCGGAAGCGGGCCGGGGGTAGCCGTGCCGGGTGAGTACGTCGGCCACGTCCAGGGCCAGCCCTGCGGTGAACCGGGCGTCGTCCTCGGGCCGGGGGGTGATCGGGTAGGCCCGTTCGGCGGGGGCCGGACTGCTGTCCGGCGTCATCGACTCACTCACGCCGCACCGCCAGGCGCGGCCACGGCGGCGGCGCGGTTGGCGAGGTCCCGGCGAACGGCCAGCATCCGGCGCCGTGCCCGGCGGATGCGCTGCTGGTCCAGCTCGGTCGGGGTGCGGTCGATGGTCATGATCTGCGCGTCCAGCAGGACGACGTCCGCCAGAATCAGCGGCATCTCCGTCTCGATCGCGTCCAGCTCGGCGTTCGACGGCTCACCGTCGAACGGGGCGGCCGTAACAACGGCCTGAAGTGCTGCGATGCTCTTCATGAGTCGTTCTCTCCCTGTGAAGGATGTGCGGCTCGAACAGCGGCCCCGGTGTTCCAGCACCGGGGCCGCACTGCGTCGTGAAGCGGTTGGAGCGTCAGACGGTCGCGGTGGCGGCGGCGGCGCGGATGAGGTCGTCGGCGGCCTCGATCGCGGCCCGGCGGTAGAAGTCGAGAAGCTCCCGGTTCTCCGCACCCCGCAGCGCGTACGCCGCATCCGCCGCAGCATGGGCAGCTACAGCGAGCTCGGGGGCCAGGATCGCCAGCGTGGTCAGCGGGGCGGTCAGGGCGGAGCGGGTGTTGTGACTGGCCACACGGGCGGCCTGGTAGTCGGCCTCCGAAGCGCCGGACAGCCGTGCGTCCTCGCGGACCCACATCGCCCGCCGGTGATCGGCCAACGCCGCCGTCGCAGCGGTGACAGCCGCGATCCGGTCCCGCCGCTCCTCATGCCGGCGGACATCCGCACGGTCGGTGCGGGCGGTGCGCTGCTGAAGCAGATAGGCGGTCACCGACCCCAGCAGGGTTCCCAGTACCGCGATCACGCTTCCCCACATCGTGGGCCCCTCTCGTTGGATGAAACCGGGTGTCCGGCTCCCCTCAGCCCCGCCCGTACAGCACCGCGTAAAGCGGACTGGACGGGCGGAGGAGGCAACCGGCCGCAGCAGTCATGGGCACTGCGGTGGGTCTGGACATGCGGGTGTCTCCTTCGGGAACACGAGCTCCCGGGTAGGCGTATGGAGACGCGACCTTTCGGTCTAAGCCCTCCGGGACTGACAAGGGACCCGGGACCCTCCCCCCGACCAATGCGGGGCTCCTGCGGTTCAGCGATGCGGTCCGGCGGAGAGCCGACGGGCGCAGGTCGAAGCAGCCCAAAGAAAGGCCCGACTCACCGCACTTGACCAACTTGGCTAGCTTGGCTGAGCTGCCCCTAATGTAGCCAGCATGACTAGCCATGTCAATGTCTGGCTAGCCTGGCTGCCCTGATCAAGGATTTGGGGCGTAGCATCGGGGCATGACTTTCACGCCCGAACCGCTGGACCCGGACGACAGCCGCCCGCCTTACGAGCAGGTCGCCAGCAGCCTTGCCGCAGCCATTCGGACTAGGAGGCTCGCCCCTGGCGACAAGCTGCCGTCGCACAAGAACCTCACCGACCTGTACGGGTTCGCCAGGGCGACGATTCAGCGCGCACTGCGGGACCTGGAGGATGAAGGGCTGGTCGTCTCCCGCAAGGGAAGCGGCGTGTACGTGCGGAACCGGACCGAACGGCCGGCCGGTCTGCGGCCCTACGTCGAGCAGGCTTTCGCCAGCCCGAACGTCTCAATCGACTTCGCTGGTTTCTCTAGTGAGACGCTGCATGGAGCCCTACAGGAACCGATCGACAAGATCCGGGTCGGCCGACTGACACCGACCAGCATCAACATCCGAATTCTGGTGCCGGACATGGACGTGCCTCAGGCCGCCCCGGTACGTCGGAGTGACGGCGCTGACGACCCCCGCCTCCGAGCCCGCATGCACGACATGATGGTCGGCTTCACCCGAAGCATCGCCAACGCCGTGGGGGAACTCCAGCACCTTGGCCTAGTCCAAGAGGCCACTGTCAGCGTGCGAGTTCACAGCGGAACGCAATTCTTCAAACTCTACGTCATCAACCAGGGAGACGCGTTCTTCGGGTACTACCCGATCCGCCCGAACAAGGTGTCCGCGGGAGGGGAAACGATCGACATCTACGACCTGGTGGGCGCGGACGCTGCACTGTTCCACTACTCGACCAATGAAGGCGACGCGACCAGCGGCGCACAGCAAGTCGAACAGGCCCGCCTCTGGTTCGAGAGCGTCTGGAGCACCGTCGGAAGGGACTTCGACCCCTATGGCGCCTGAGAGCCTGACCGCGACCGTCGCCGCTACCAGCGGCGTGCTCTTCGACTTCGACGGGCCCGTCTGCGACGTATTCGCCGGGCACCCCGCCCCTGACGTCGCGCGAGAGCTCGCCGCCATCCTCACCCAGATCGACACGTCGACTGGCGAGCGGGCTCTCGAAACGGACGACCCGATGGAAGTGCTGCGATTGGCACCCCGCGTCGGCGAGAGTGCCGTGCGCCGCATCGAAGAAGCCCTCACGGCGGCAGAAGTCTCGGCAGTCAAGGCTGCGGGCATCCCCGTCACGGGCGCCGTGGATTCTCTTCGCGCGGCCCATAAGTCCGGCCGAAGAGTGGCGATCGTCAGCAACAACTCGGCGGCGTGCGTGAAGGAATTTCTAGCAATCCACGACCTTGATCGATTCGTGCACCAAGTGATCGGCCGCTACCCGAATCGCCCGGACCTCATGAAGCCTTCGCCGTTTCCTCTTGAAAGAGCCGCTGAGGGACTTGGGGTCAGAGCGAGCACCTGCACACTGATCGGTGATTCGACTACGGACATCGAGGCCTCCGCGCGGGCGGGCTCCATGGCGATCGGCTTCGCCAACAAGCCCGGCAAGGAGGAAAGCCTCGCTGCCGCCGGAGCTTGGGCGATCGTCACGACGATGGCTAGCATCGCTGAAGCTCTTCTGACGCCACGGCCGCACGTTTAGCCTTTGGTTATTCAACCTCTCCCTTCATGAGATTCTCAATCATCTCAGATGCGGCCGGAATCTGCTCCGGACTTGCCACGCATATTCTACGGAGCACATCGATACGCTCGTCATTACTCATTTTGGAGGACTCTAGAGACTGCCACATAAATTCAATCGCTTCACCTTTTACTTGAGGGGCATACTTCGCCATATCCTGCGCTGTCAATATTCGCCTACCGAGGCCGACGCTTGAATCCGCCAGAAGCGCCCGGTAACCCGCAACAGCAGCGTCCCCTGCCCCTAGTTTCTGCAATTGCTCACAGGCGTTCTCACGGGTGATCTGCGTAAAGCCATTAGAACCTGAACGCATGGCAATTTCGGCCAACCGGTCGCAGACCCAAGCGAGGCGCGTGGGTTCAATCTTTGCTATTAGCTCAAGGGCGCTAACCTTATCTAGCCCACTGCCGTCGCTAGCTTCAAAAATGTCTTCGATAACCGATACGCATTCACTTTTAAGTTGAGGACGCTTGAGAGACAATAGCCGAGCACCTATTAGACGCTCACTGTACGGAAGATGGACGGAGTGCATTCTCCGTACAGTCTCCTCAGCATCAAACCCGGAATCAATCTGCGCAGTCATATAGTCCAGAACACCCGAACTAAGGGCATGCGTGCGCCCGAGGGGCGAAAAACGAACATTGCGCGCTAGCGCGATTTTCGCGCCTTCGTTCCTATTCCTCTGCTGCGGAACGGGGCGCGATTGGGCCATTAGGCGATCACGGAGGTTAGCGTAAATAATTTCCAGACTGAGGTATTCGGGTGCGCCAACAATCCCCTCCGATAGAAGTCTGAGCAACTCGCCAGTGAAAGCCGTGTATGTTTCCCCAGGAGGAGCGAGGGCCGTCTTAGTCTCAGCCGCAGCAGTAAGGATGTAGGTTCCCGCGATGTCGGAATGTGCGGCAAGATCGACAGGTCCCGACATCGAGCCAACCATGGCTTTGCCACTGAAACAGCAATCAAGAACCACTACTTTTCGCGGAGCTTTACGGGCCGACAATACGGCGGCCCTCACGTCGTCAAATCGGACCGATGTATGGGGTCGAGCAGTAGACGTAGCAGGAATAGCGAGAGACAAGTCGCCATTTGGAAATGAAGTCAACCCATGGCCCGCAAAATAGAATAGCAGGGTGTCGGTGCATTCTTCTGCTGCATCGTAGATTGCATCCAGCACAATACCGGGACTGCTCGGCTGCGAAATAACAGTGCACACCTCAGGTTCGATCCCCCCGATTGCGGGATCGCCCAGAACTTCCACTAGCTTATTGAGGTTGTTTTTTACGGACGGGAGATCCTCTAGATTCTCATACTGGTGACACCCAGAGATGATGAATCGACTACCATTTACTTTGCCACGATCCGCCACCATTTTATGCAGTCTCGCGCCTCAGAGATGCGACGAGTTCTTGAATTTGCACATCATTCAGCCCCTCAATGGCGACCTGAGTGCCGTTCACCTCTACGTGAACTTTGACCAGATTCGCTGAATCTTCTTCATGTTGCATAGATTGACGCCAAGTGAGATAGGCCATCACGAGGCTTCCTAGGCTCGCGACCTGCCCTGCGACGGCAATCACTGTGTCGAAAACGCCAGCCATTTGACCAGGGCGATTCCGCTTTACAGTATCGACGGACACATCATTCAATGGCGCACTATCTTCTAGCAGCCAGGAGTGCAATGCGGCAAGGTAATGTGCGTCATTCACGCTATCGACATTAGCTTGCAACTTCAGGAGCGATACCGGGTGAGATGAAACCATGTTACTCAGCATAGTTAAGATCGCTCGGTCACACAGTAGTTTTCGTACAATCTCGGCTCGATCTTCGACCTACCCCTACCGGAGACCGCTCACTCAGACCGGCGGCGTCAGTGAGCGCGACCGAAGCTCAGAGGTGCAGTCAGTCAGCCGCGTTCGTGGTCGGCTGGTGACGTTGAACGTCAGCCCCTCCGTCATCAGTGAGGGAGATCGCGCCGTCACTGCGGCTGTTCCAGGGCCTGTTCCTTGCACATTGCCCATCCCTTGGGGGCCAAACGGGGGGCCAACGCACTCAACCGGAGAGGGACGAGCAGGGACGCCGACAGACGAGCCGACGCCCCATCTGCCCAGCACAGGACCAAGCTGGGCAGCCTGGCATCCCCCCGGATAGCGTTCGGGACGAAGAGGTCGTGGGTTCAAATCCCGCCACCCCGACAGCTAAGCACCAGGTCAGAGGACCCCTACCGAATCGGTGGGGGCCCTCTGACGTTGCCGTGTGTCCATCGCCACGGCGCCTACCCCTCGCCGAACCGGGCCGTAGTGCCGCCATCACCGTCGGCCGGTTGAGCGGGGCACCCGCCCCTGTCGGTGACCGATTGGTCACATCGTGCTCATGGGGCGATCACCATCTGCCAGTCACCCGCAGGCCGCAGGAGGGCCCAGCCGACGGACCAGGGACCGGGCTGCCACGTTGGGCCGTACGGATGAAACCGCCGGCTCCAGTAGCGGGGCCTTGCCGCTCCGGGCCGGTGCGAAACGCCGTCGGGCGGGCGGCGGTCGGACGCATAATCTCCCCTGAACTTGGCTGTTTCTGCACGGAGTTAAGGGTTCATCTACGCGCGGAGCGTCACCCTCCCGGAGATCATCCGGGCATATCAGACGACTTCTTGCGTGGGCATTACCGGTGGGTACCGCGAGCTGCTAGACACTGCATCGCACCTTCAAACCCCCACTCACCCCCCACACTTCGAAGGTCGGCAGCCATGTCCGTACGTAGGCTCTGGGCATCCCTATCCACTCTCGCACTCGCCGCCGTGGCCGCTCTCGGTGTCGCCGGGACCGCCGTCGCGGCGGACTCGGCCGCTGCGGGCGGTTACGTCGCGCTGGGCGACTCCTACTCCTCCGGTGTCGGCGCCGGGGACTACCTTCCCGACAGTGGCAACTGCCGGCGCAGCGCCAACGCCTATCCGCAGCTGTGGGCGGCGGCGAACTCCCCCACCTCGTTCGCCTTCGTCGCCTGCTCGGGGGCGACCACCTCTTCCGTCGCCAGTGGTCAGCTGGGCGTGCTCGACGCGTCCACCTCGCTGGTCAGCGTCACGGCCGGAGGCAACGATGTCGGGTTCGCCGATGTCATGCAGGACTGCGTGCTGGGGAGCGAGGCCACCTGCATCAGCGGCGTTGACACCGCGGTCGCCGAGATGAACAGCTCCCTGCCCGGGAGCCTTGACTCGCTGTATGACGGCATCCGTGCGGGCGCTCCCGACGCTCAGGTCGTCGTCCTCGGGTATCCGCGCTTCTACCAGCTCTCCGGCAGCTGCGTCGCGGGGCTCACCGAGGCCGAGCGGGCCGCGATCAACGACGCGTCGGACGTGCTGAACGGGGTCCTCGCCAAGCGGGCCGCCGATGCCGGCTTCACCTTCTCCAGCGTCGTCGACGAGTTCACCGGGCACGAGCTGTGCTCCGGTGACGCCTGGCTCCACAGCGTGACCGTGCCCGTCCAGAACTCGTACCACCCCACCACCGCCGGGCAGTCGGGCGGCTATCTGCCTGCCTTCCGGTCCGTGGTGTAGCGGGGCCGTACCTGTGGCTGTGGCTGTGGCTGTGGCTGTGTGGAGGCGGTTCGGCGGTGAACCCGGTGGCCGCCTTCCTCAGTACCTCTCCACCAAGTGCTCCCGGCCCGCAGGGGGTTCGTACGACTCCGGCCAGAAGTCCGTCACCCCGGTGATCAGGCCCCGGTCGTCGAAGGTGAAGAAGTGGATCGCGTGCGTCTTCTCCGGGCCGACCGTGACCTCGGTCCGCGCCGCCGCCTGGAGGCCCTCGGCGTCGGCGACGATCCGCTCGATGCGGATGTGCCAGTCGCCCGGGTACTCCTGGTTGAAACGCACGTAGCGCTCCTTGCCGTGGATGCGCTCCCTGGTCTGCGGCAGCTCGTACACCATGTCGTCCGCCAGCGTCGCCGCGAATGCGTCCCAGTCGCGGGTGTCGGCCGTCGCCCAGTACGTCTCCACCGCCGTGCGGAGGCCGGCCGTGGAGGTGTTGTCGCTTGTCTCGTGCGTCATGGGAGTGAGTGTGGCGTGCGGCACTGACAATCGGCCTAAGAGCCGTTGCTGAGCTGTCGTCATGTCCCTTGCGGCTTGGGACGCGTCGCCTTCAGCGAGTACATCAGCGGGATCCTCGGGCGGTCCGGTGGGAAGCGGTAGTGGCCGTCCGCGCCTCGCTCCAGCGTGCCGAAGCGCGGGAAGAGCGAGACGTCGTGCTCGTGGAGGAACTCGATCCGCAGGCCGGCCGCCGCGAGCGCCGTCACCACCTCGCCCACCGGGTGCTGCCACTCGACGCTGCGGTTGTGCACGGTCGGCGCGTCGAAGTCGGCGTACGTCCCGGGGGTCTCGTCCACCCAGGCCTCACGGCTGAAGTAGTCGTGGGTGACGACCGAGCCGGTCCCGTCGTCCAGCGTGTCGGTGAGGGGGTGGAACTCCGCCAGGTAGAGGAAGCCGCCGGGAGCGACCAGCGAGGCCGCCGTCTCGGCCCAGCGCTCCATGTCGGGCAGCCAGTTCAGCGCGCCGATGCCCGTGTACACGATGTCGTACGAGGAGTCGGGGACGGCCGTCGCGGCGTCGTACACGTCGGCCGCCACGAACGCCGCGCGGTCCGGGCCCAGGCCCAGCGATTCCGCCAGGCCCCCGGCGGTCTCCACGGCGGGCTCGGAGAAGTCCAGGCCCACCACCTGGGCGGCGCCGTGGCGCGCCCAGGACAGGGTGTCCAGGCCGATGTGGCACTGGAGGTGCAGCAGGGTCTTTCCCGTGACATCGCCGACCTCCGCCAGCTCGAACGGGCGCAGGGCGTCCTTGCCCGCCCGGAACGCCTCCAGGTCGTAGAAGTCGCTCGCCGCGTGTATCGGCACGCGCTCGTCCCAGCGTGCGCGGTTGGCGTCCTGCCAGTCGTCCGGCGTCGGGGAGTACATATCCGGAAAGTTACCCATGGGGCGGGAAGGGTGCGAACGGTTATCCACAGGCGGAGGGGTGCGGTCATATCTTCATAGGGGGGTTGTGGACGGGCTTCTTCGGTCGGGCGGGAGATCGGGTTGGATGGAGGCATGAGCGAATCAGAGAACGTCTCGACCATGCCGGAGTGGGAGCAGCGGTTCCGCGCGCCCAGGGTGTCCCTGCCCGACTGGGCCGAGGACGCGCCCGACCGCTCGCTCTTCGTCTCCAACGCCACCGGGACCTATGAGCTGTACGCGTGGGACCGGGCGAGCGGGCGGCAGCGCCAGGTGACCGACCGGCCCAACGGGACCACCGACGGCGTGCTGACGCCGGACGGTGAGGCCATCTGGTGGTTCAGCGACACCGACGGCGACGAGTTCGGCGTGTGGATGCGCCAGCCCTTCGGCGGCGGGGAGGACGAGCCCGCCGCCCCGGGCCTCGCTCCCTCGTATCCGGCGGGCCTCGCCATCGGGCGCGACGGGTCCGCCGTGATCGGCCGTTCCACGGATGAGGAGGGGACGACCATCCATCGGGTGCCGGCGTCGGGCGGTGGCGATGCCGTCGAGATCTATCGGCATCGCGAGTCCGCCGGGGTCGGGGACCTGTCGCACGACGGGTCGCTCATCGCGCTGGAGCACACCGAGCACGGCGACGCCATGCACTCCGCCCTGCGTGTGGTGCGCCCGGACGGTTCCACGGTGGCCGAGCTGGACGACACCGAGGGCGGTACGAAGGAGCTCGGGCTCGCCGTCCTGGGCTTCGCGCCCGTGGCCGGTGACCCCCGGCTGCTCGTGGGGCACCAGCGCCGGGGGCGGTGGGAGCCGATGATCTGGGACCCGGTCGCGGGCACGGAGACCGCGCTCCCCGTCGACCTGCCCGGGGATGTGGGAGCCGAGTGGTATCCGGACGGGTCCGCCCTGCTCATCGAGCACAGCTTCGAGGCCCGCAGCGAGCTGTGGCGGTACGAGCCGGGGGCGGCGGAGCCCGTGCGGGTGGAGACCCCCGCCGGGACGGTGTCGGGCGCCACGGCCCGGCCGGACGGCACGGTGGAGTACCTCTGGTCCTCGGCCGCGCAGCCGCCGGTGGTGCGGTCGACGAGCGGTGCGGTGGTCCTGGACCCGCCGGGTGCGAAGGCCCCGGCCTCGGTGGCCGTCGAGGACGCGTGGGTGGAGGGGCCGGGGGGCCGGATCCATGCCCTCGTGCAGAAGCCCGCCACCGGGGACGGTCCCTTCCCCACCGTCTTCGAGATCCACGGTGGGCCGACCTGGCACGACAGCGACGCCTTCGCCTCCGGGCCCGCCGCCTGGGTGGATCACGGCTTCGCCGTCGTGCGGGTCAACTACCGGGGCTCGACCGGTTACGGCCGCGCCTGGACGGACGCCCTCAAGCACCGGGTCGGGCTGATCGAGCTGGAGGACATCGCGGCCGTGCGGGACTGGTCGGTGAAGGCCGGGCTCGCGGACCCGCAGCGGCTGGTCCTGGCCGGCGGCTCCTGGGGCGGCTATCTCACCCTGCTCGGCCTCGGCACCCAGCCCGACGCCTGGGCGCTGGGGCTCGCGGCCGTGCCGGTCGCGGACTACGTCACGGCCTACCACGACGAGATGGAGGCCCTGAAGGCGATGGACCGCACGCTGCTGGGCGGTACGCCGGAGGAGGTGCCCGAGCGGTTCGAGGCCTCGTCCCCGCTGACGTACGTCGACGCGGTGCGCGCTCCCGTCTACATCTCGGCGGGCGTCAACGATCCGCGCTGCCCCATCCGTCAGGTGGAGAACTACGTGGACCGGCTGGCGGCGCGCGGCGCGGTCCACGAGGTCTACCGGTACGACGCCGGGCACGGGTCGCTGGTGGTGGAGGAGCGCATCAAGCAGGTACGGCTGGAGCTGGAGTTCGCCCTGAAGCACCTGGGGGGTGGTGACGTCCTGGGGGCGTGAGGGGCGGGCGGTCCGCCACGGGGGCGTAAGACGCGGATAAAGGGGCGACCCCGCTCCGGGGGGCCGGGGCGGGGAACCGTACCTTGGTGGGGTGTACCGGTTCCTGCTGACCCCGCGATGGTGGGGGATCAACCTCTTCGTCGTGCTGGCCATCCCGTTCTGCGTGTTCATGGGCACCTGGCAGCTCGGCCGCTTCGAGGACCGTGTGCAGTCGCACGAGCAGGCTGAGCAAGCGCCCGATCCGAGCACCCGGGCCGCGAAGCCGCTGGACGAGCTGCTGCCCGTCGACAAGGTGACGTCCGGCCGCCCGGCGATCGCGACCGGGACGTACGCCGACCAGTTCCTGGTCCCCGGCCGTGAACTGGACGAGCGGCGCGGCTTCTACGTCCTGAGCCTGCTGCGGACCGACGAGGGCAAGGCCCTCCCGGTAGTACGCGGGTGGCTGCCCGGCACCGCGGGCAGCGTCCCCGTACCGGCCGCGCCGCAGGGCGAGGTCACCGTCACCGGCGACCTCCAGGCCTCCGAGAACATCCACAGTGACGGCGTCGACACCAGGGGCGGGCTCCCCACGGGCCAGCTCGGCATGATCAGCGCCGCGTCGCTGGTGAACCTGGTCGACTACGACGTGTACGACGCCTGGGTGACGCTTCCCGAGGTGGAGGCGGGCGGTACGGGCGGCGCAATGAAGCCGGTGCCCGCCGCCGCCCCGCAGGGCAGCGGGCTCGACCTGAAGGCGTTCCAGAACCTGGGGTACACGGGCGAGTGGTTCGTCTTCGCCGGCTTCGTGCTCTTCATGTGGTTCCGGTTGGTCCGCCGCGAGGCCGAGGCCGTCCGCGATGTCGCCCTCGGGCTCGTCCCGGCGGACGAGCCCGAGGGCGCGGACGGCGAGGGCGCGGAGGGCCGGGAAGCCGACGCCCGTAGTGCGGAAGGCGGGGCCGTGCAGGCGCCTAAGACTCCGGAGACCGCACGGGGGGCGTAGTGCTCGTGGTGCCGTGTAGCTCGTCAGGCCCGTGTAGCTCGTGAAGCCCGTCGAGCCCGTGTAGCTCGTCGGGTCCGTGTAGCTCGTCGGGTCCGTGTAGCTCGTGGGGCTCCCAGGGGCCGGTGCGTCTGTCGTGGGCCTCCGGGCGACTACGAGGTGGGTAGTACGCCCGTCCGGTAGATCGTGCCCGCGCAGGCGTTGTCGATCTTCGTCTCGGCCGTGGGCGCGCCCGTCTCCGGTGTGTGCGTCACGGCGATGCTGCCGTCCGCCGATGAGCCGTCCTCGCGCAGCGACTGGGTGTCGGTGCCGGACTGGCCGGAGCTCTCACCCGTCGATCCCCCGGTGCTCGTGCCCGGGTCCGGGGTCGGGGTGGGGGTGGGTGAGGGGGCCACGGTCGGGCAGGTGTCGGCGGGGACCCAGGCGAACTGCACCTCGTAGGCCATGGAGGGCTTCAGCAGCACCGTGCCCGGCTCCTGCGAGGGGTCGGGCAGGCCGGGGGCGGGGTCGCCCGCCGTGTGCTGGATGACGTTGATCTTGAGCGGGTCGGCGGCGCCGAGGGCGGTGAAGCCGACGGTGCCGTTGCTGCTGACCATGCATTCCGCGCCGGAGACGTTCGCGATCTTGAAGCTGCCGTAGACCGTGCCGTCGGCGCCCGGAGTGCCCGCTCCTGCGGAGGCGACGCCGAGCTGGCCCGGGTCGCAGACCGGCAGGGAGGTGAGATCCGCCGGCGGGGGCGCGGCGGAGGGACCGCCCGCCGTGGCGCCGTCCACCGGGTCCTCGGTGGGATCCGCCGAGGGGTTCTGCTCGGAAGGCTTCGGTTCGCCGACGCCGCCCCGGCTCTCCTGGTCGGTGGGCTCCACGGTCCGGTCGCCCGGCGCCTGGGGCCTGGGCTCCTCCTCCTTGTCGCCCTGGGCCTTCTCGCCGTGTCCGGCGATGGCGGGGAGGGCGGTGGCCGGGCCGTCGGAGCTCGCCACGTGCACGAAAGCGGGGACCGCGGTGCCGATCAGCAGCGCCGCCGCGGCCGCGCCGACGACTGCCTGCCGTCGGCGGGCCCGCCGGGCGGGCACCGCGCGCTGGAGATGCTCCAGGGTCCGATCGGAGGGTTCAAGGCCCCCCACGGCACCGTGCAGCATCCGGCGCAGGGCGATCTCGTCCATCTCGTCGTCACCGGTTCCGAGCCCGCTCCGGACGCCCGCGAAGAGGTCGGTGAGCGTACCGGGCGCGGACGCGGAATCAGCGGAGACGGCGGAATCGGAGGAATCGGAGGAGTCGGAGGAGACGGTGGGGCCGCTCTCGTCCGGCTCGTCCCGCTCTCGGGGCGCGCTCGCCTCGCGCGGACCGTCCGGTCGGTCCGGCTGCTCCGGATCGGTGTGCGGAGTCTTCTCCGGCCCGTGGTTCACAATTCCGTTTCCCGTCGGGTCATTCTCGTGCCTGTGCTCGTCCCGGTGGCGGGGCCCGCTCATGTCTGGGCCTCCATCACGACGCGCAGCGCCGCGATACCGCGGGAACCGTACGCCTTGACGGAGCCCAGCGAAACTCCGAGCGTCTCCGCGACCTGGGCCTCCGTCATGTCCGCGAAGTAGCGCAGGACCAGCACCTCGCGCTGGCGCCGCTGGAGCCCCTTCATGGCCTTGATCAGGGCGTCCCGCTCCAACTGGTCGTAGGCGCCCTCCTCCGCGCTCGCCATGTCCGGCATGGGCTTGGAGAGCAGCTTGAGCCCGAGGATGCGGCGGCGGAGCGCGGAGCGCGACAGGTTGACGACGGTCTGGCGCAGATACGCGAGCGTCTTCTCCGGCTCCCGGACGCGGTTGCGCGCGGAGTGCACCCGGATGAACGCCTCCTGCACCACGTCCTCGCAGGACGCCGTGTCGTCCAGGAGCAGGGCCGCGAGGCCGAGCAGCGAACGGTAGTGGGCGCGGTAGGTCTCGGTGAGATGGTCGACCGTGGTTCCTGCTGCCACCGTCTCGTCAGCACCCCCGCGCTGCGAGGGCAACTGCGCCGGGCGTGCGGCGGGCATGGGCGCGATCACCGGCATGCCGCCGGGCGCGCGGGGCCGCCGCGGCGGACGCATGGTCGCGCCTCGCAACGGGCCCACCACTGTGATGTCGAGAACCTCTGCCACGCCTGTTGGACACGCTGCCCCCCGTCAGGGTTGTACGCGTACGGCGCCACGTTCGGCGCTGTGCGACATGCCCTCATACGTACCTGCTCTTCCCCAAATGCCCCGTAAACGCGTCCCCGTCACGCAAGAAGTGACGGCATAGACGCTGCCCGGCCGACGTGCGGTTGCAGAAGGCCGGGAGATCATCGTCGGATATGACAACGCCCCAGCTCAAGGGGTTCAGACCAGGTAATTGCTCATAGGGCGTTCACAGATCCTACAAAACAGGTTCGACCAATCCGCACACGATCGGGATCTGTTCAGGCAGAGGTAATTTCGGCGGCCACCGATTCCGCGATCTGCGCCACGTTCAAAGCCGCACCTTTACGGAGATTATCGCCGCAAACGAACATTTCCAGGGCGCGGGGATCATCCATCGAGCGCCGTACCCGGCCGACCCAGGTGGGGTCGGTGCCCACGACGTCGGACGGGGTGGGGAAATCTCCGGACGCCGGGCTGTCGAAGAGCACGACACCGGGGGCGGTCGCCAGGATCTCGTGGGCCCGGTCGACGGCGACCTCGTTCTCGAAGCGCGCGTGGACGGACATGGAGTGCGTCGCGACGACGGGGACGTACACGCAGGTCGCGGTGGTCTTCAGGTCCGGCAGGCCGAGCACCTTGCGGCACTCCTCGCGCAGGGCCAGCTCCTCGGAGGACCAGCCGTCCCCGGCGTCCGTACCGGCCCAGGGCACGACGTTCAGGGCGACGGGGGCGGCGAAGGGGCTGTCCGCCGTACCGGCGTGGTCGCCCAGGGCCCGGCGTACGTCTCCGGGGTGGGTGCCCAGCTCCGTACCGGCCACCAGCGACAACTGTTCGCGCAGGGCCGTGACGCCGTCGCGGCCCGCGCCGCTGACCGCCTGGTAGGAGGAGACGATCAGTTCGCGCAGCCCGAATTCCGCGTGCAGCGCGCCGACCGCGACGATCAGCGACAGCGTGGTGCAGTTCGGGGACGCGACGATGCCCCGCGGTCTGAGCCGGGTGGCGTGCGGGTTGATCTCCGGGACGACCAGCGGAACGTCGTCCTCCAGGCGGAAGGCCGCCGAGTCGTCGATGACGACGGCGCCCTTGGCGACGGCGATCGGGGCCCAGCGGGCGGACACGTCGTCCGGCACCAGGAAGAGGGCCACGTCGATGCCGTCGAACACGTCCTCGCTCAGCGCGAGGACCTCGCTCTCCTCACCGCGCACGACCAGCTTGCGGCCGGCCGAGCGCGGTGAGGCGACGAGTCTGACCTCGCCCCAGACGTCCGCGTGCTGCGAGAGGATCCGGAGCATGACGCCGCCGATCGCCCCGGTCGCACCGACGACCGCGAGCGAAGGGCGGCGTACGGTCATCGGCCGGTGCCTCCGTAGACGACGGCCTCGTCGGAGTCGCTGTCGAGACCGAAGGCGGTGTGCACGGCGCGCACGGCCTCGTTGACGTCGTCGGCACGCGTGACCACCGAGATGCGGATCTCGGAGGTCGAGATGAGCTCGATGTTCACGCCCGCGTCGGAGAGCGCCTCGAAGAAGCCGGCGGTGACACCCGGGTTGGTCTTCATGCCGGCGCCGACCAGGGAGATCTTGGCGATCTGGTCGTCGTAGCGCAGCGACTCGAAGCCGATGGAGCCCTTGGCCCGCTCCAGGGCGTCGATGGCCTTGCGGCCCTCGGCCTTGGGGAGGGTGAAGGAGATGTCCGTCAGGCCGGTCGACGCGGCGGAGACGTTCTGCACCACCATGTCGATGTTGACCTCGGCGTTGGCGATGGCGCGGAAGATCGCGGCCGCCTCGCCCGGCTTGTCCGGGACGCCGACGACGGTGACCTTGGCCTCCGAGACGTCGTGGGCGACTCCGGAGATGATCGCGTGCTCCACCTTCTGGTCCCCTTGCGGCTCGTTGCTGACCCAGGTGCCGCGCAGTCCGGAGAAGGACGAGCGGACGTGGATCGGGATGTTGTAACGGCGTGCGTACTCGACGCAGCGGTGCAGCAGCACCTTGGAGCCGGACGCGGCCAGCTCCAGCATGTCCTCGAAGGAGATCCAGTCGATCTTCTTCGCCTTCTTCACGACCCGGGGGTCCGCGGTGAAGACGCCGTCGACGTCCGTGTAGATCTCACAGACCTCGGCGTCCAGCGCGGCGGCCAGCGCGACGGCGGTCGTGTCCGACCCGCCGCGGCCGAGGGTGGTGATGTTCTTGCCCTCCTGGCTCACACCCTGGAACCCGGCGACGATGGCGATGTTGCCCTCGTCGATCGAGGTCCGGATGCGGCCCGGCGTGACGTCGATGATGCGCGCTTTGTTGTGGACCGAGTCGGTGATGACACCGGCCTGGCTGCCCGTGAACGACTGGGCCTCGTGGCCCAGGTTCTTGATCGCCATCGCCAGCAGGGCCATGGAGATCCGCTCACCGGCGGTCAGCAGCATGTCGAACTCACGGCCGGCAGGGATCGGTGAGACCTGCTCGGCGAGATCTATCAACTCGTCCGTCGTGTCGCCCATCGCGGACACCACGACAACCACCTGGTTGCCGTTCCTCTTGGCGTCGACGACTCGTTTGGCGACCCGCTTGATGCCCTCGGCATCGGCTACGGAGGAGCCTCCGTACTTCTGCACGACAAGGCCCACGTGCGCTCCTCGCTCAGTCATTACTGCGGTCGGCTCAGTTTAACGAGCAGCCCGGAATCGACCCGCCCCTACCAGATGGTGAGATGTCCCGCCCACAACCCGGTACGGCGTGTCGACCCGAACCGCTCGTACGGGGCTGCTGCCCAGCACCGGAGGAGCGCACTCCCTTTTGTGTCCCAGCCCACACCTTCGGGGCGGAATGCGCGAGTCGGCGGCGCCGGTCGGGGTACGTGGCTTGACTGCTCACGGCACCGGGACACCGCACCGGGTCACCGCACCGGGTCACGGCACCGGGTCACCGCACCGGGTCACGGCATTAGGTCACCGCACCGCGTCATCGCACCGGGTGGAGCTTGCGGAAGTACGTCCAGCTCGTCTCGTTCGGCTCGCTCCACTCCGCCGGGGCGTGGGCGAACTCCGGGTGACGGTCCGCGATGTACGCGCGCGTCCGCGCCGGGACGTCGCCGTACGAGCCCAGCTTGCGGCCCCGGCAGTGGAAGGTGAGGCCGCCCGGCCGCTGCCCCTGGGCCATCCACGGCAGCCACGGCGACATCCGCGACCACGACATGGTGGCCGGCACGCTCGGCGCCGGACCGGCCAGGTCGGCGCGGTCGGCGAAGAACTGGAAGAGCTCCAGCGCCTTGTAGGTGTCACCGGCCGAGTGGTCCGGGTACTCGGCCACCGGCAACGGCGACGGGTAGGCGAGCGGGATCTCCAGGCTGAAGCAGACCCGCCCGCCGAGCTCGGTCACCGGGACGGGGAAGGGGCGCCACTTCTGGTTGGCCGGGTCGTTCCAGACGTGCACCACCGGCCGGTCCTCCCAGCTCTCCAGGATCTCGCGGGTGGCGGGGTCCAGGTAGAACGCGGCCTCCCGGGTGAGCAGCCGGTAGGCGTCCGGACCGGCCTCGTCGTCCTGGACCAGGCGGGCCACGTTGAGCCCCTCGAAGCCGAACACGCGCTGATAGGGCTCGTCGGGCGCCCAGGAGTACACGTCTCCCGACCACCAGTACGTGACCTCCTCGCCGTCCAGCGAGGCGCGGGTGCGGGCGAAGGAACGGAGCAGCTCGGCGGGGGTCGGCTCGGCGGGGGCCGGCGCTGAGGGAGTCGGCTCTGAGGGAGTCCCTGCGGGTGTCGTCATACGTCCCACTGTGCGGCAACGCCGCCGCCGCCCGGGCATGAGGTCCGGGCGGCGGCGGCTTTCAGCAGTGGTCGACGGTCAGCGTCCGGTGCTCAGCGGCCGGCGGCAAGCCACGGCAACTGGCGGATGTCCCCCTCGGACAGCACACCCTCGTACGCGAACACGCTGTCCACCGCACCGTGCAGATACTCGCCCCACCCGTCGGCGGTGCGGCCCCGGCCGAGCTGGAGCCCGCCCGTGCTCTTCCAGGCGGCGGCGAAGTCGGCAGTACCGCCTTCAGCGAACCTCACCCCGTCCACGTAGAAGGACACCTCCTTGACGGAGGCGTCGTACACGACGGTCAGCCGGTGTCCGATCCCCTGGTTGCCGTCCGGCGCCTCGATCCGCCTCAGCACGGTCTCCGGCGCACCCGGCTCGTCGGCGTGCGACATCACCAGGTCCCAGCTGGAGTTCTCCGGGTCGTAGCGCACCTTGAAGGCGTCACCGTGCTCGCCGCCCTGGGAGATCGCGGTCATCGGCTTCGTCGGCTCGTCGTCGGTGAGCCGGACCCGGACGCTGACGGTGAAGCTTCCCGAGGTGTCGATCACGGGTGCGTCCGTGGCGGCGTGGCCGGAGACTCCGTCCAGGCGGAGGTGGCCGTCGCCGTCCATCTCCAGCGGGGAGTCCTGGACGCAGTCCGGGTCCAGCCAGTCGCACGGGTCGTCGTCGATGCGGTAGAGCGAGGCACCCGGTCCCAGCCTCAGCGGTGCGCCGCCGCGCTCCTCCGGTGCGAGGCCGTCCGGCGCGGTGTCGAGGGCCCAGTGGCCGAGCCGCCGCGCGGCACGGGTGGCGAGGCCCTTCACCTCGGAGGCCACGACGATCCGGTCGTACGCGCGTACGTCACCGATCTCGCCCTGCCAGCGGTCCCGGTACCCCTGCGCGCCCCGCGCCCGGCCGATCTGGAAGGCGCCCGCGCCCGCCACGGGGACGGCGGCCACCTCCTCGCCGGCCGCGCGGCCGTTGACGTACAGCCGTGCCGTACCGGTCTCCGCGTCGTACTGGCCCAGCACGTACGCCCACACGCCGGTCTCGGGCAGACCGCCCGTGACCCGCGCCCCGCCGACGGAGAACGACCACGTCGGGCCACCCGCGGCCTGGGTCAGGCCCAGGGTGAAGGCGCGCGCCGTGCCCGCGTCCTGCGAGAGGACCGTACGGGTGCCGTCCACGCGTCCCGGCCGCACCCAGCCGCCGACGGCGAAGGTCTTCGCGGTGTCGGTGACGACCGGGGCGTCCGGGGTCAGGAAGCCGTGTCCCGATCCGTCGAGCGAGGCGGTGGAGGTGAGCGGGGTGCCGGAGGGCGCGGGCGCGCCGAGGGTGACGCCCGCACCGGCTCGGGCGGCCGCACCGGTCTCCGCGGCGGCCGAGCGGGAGCCCGCCGGGTCGGCGAGCTTCCACTGCGCCACCGGGGCGGGGCCTTCCGCGATCCGGAAGGTGTAGCTGGTGCGCGGGCCGCGGTTGCCGGCGCGGTCCTGTGCCTGGACGGAGAGGGTCTGCGGGCCGCTGTTCTCCGGCAGGAAACGGATCTCGGCGGACCCGTCGGGGCCGGCCTGGACCGTCTTCAACGGGCCGCCGATGAAGGAGTAGCTGAAGGCGACGACGTCTTCGGCCCGCGCCGTGACGTGGAAGGTCCCCCGGACCCCGACGCCGGGCGTCCAGGTGTTGTCGTCCGGATAGTCGGAGGAGGTGACGACCGGGGCGTCGGGCAGGGTGCGGTCGTACACGAACTCACAGGGCGCTCCCGCCCCTTCGCTGCTCCAGGCCGATGCCCCGGCGTCGTTGACGGCGCGCACCCGCCAGGAGACGACGGCCCCGTCGGGGATCTCGTCCGGCAGCTGCCAGGTGAAGGGGGCGGTGTCGGACATCGTGGTGGTGGTCGTGGTCACGCGCTCCTCGGCGCCGCCCTCGCCCTGCCACCAGGCCTCGAACTCACCGCGTACGCCGTTCGCTTGGCCCGGCTGTCCGCCGCCGGGCCCGTACAGCCGTGCGGTCAGCCGCGGCACGGACCCCACATAGGGCCGCTCGGCGCCGGAGGCGCACGGCTTGCCGCCCGTCCCCAGGTCGGCGGTCAGCGGCTGCTTCGGCGGGAGCGCTCCGGGCGCCGCCAGTACGGTGCCCGGCGCCGCCAGCATCGTCCCGGCAGCGATCACCGCGACCGCGGCCGCCCGTCTCGCCCGTCCAGCTCCCGTACGTCTCACCATGCGCGTACCCCTCCCCTGCCCCTGCCTCCGAAGATCGTCGGCCGGGCGAGGCTAACAGCGGCCTCCGACAGCCCGCTCTCGAATATCGCCTCCCGTGAGCGGGCGGGGCGGGGCGGGGATGTCCTCAACCCGCCGTAAGCGTCTCCGCGTCGATGACCGAGGTGTTCTGCGCGGCCGCGATGCGCCAGACCCCGTCGTCCTTCGCCAGGACGTAGGTCGGGGTGCCAGGAACCGACTCGGGCAGGCCGGTCAGCCTCTTCCCGTGGGCCGTGGGCCGTGGGCCGTGGGCCGTGGGCCGTGGGCCGTGGGCCGTGGGCCAGATGGCGTCCTCGCGGAAGTCGCTGAGGAACGCGTCGGGCCGCGCGTTCCGCTGGGCGTCCTGCACGCCGGCGACGAACGCGACGATGGCGTCCACGTCCTCCTGCGGGGCGGGTACGCCGAGAGCATGTCCCCGCAGGACGCCCCGGCTACTTCACCGGCCGCAGCCCCAGCGGCCCCGCGATCTCCTGGAGCATCACGCGCCCCGCCTCCTCGGCGAGGTCGTCCTCGCCCGGGTCCTGGTCGGTGTCCAGCCCGTCCAGCTCCTCCAGGGGCTGGCCGAGGCGGATGTGGGCGACCAGGGACTGGAGGGCGCGCAGGGCGGCGGAGGCGGTGGAGCCCCAGTTGGAGAAGTACGAGAACTGCCACCACCACAGCGCCTCGGCCGTGCGGTCCGCCTCGTAGTGCGCGAGTCCGTGGCCGAGGTCGGTGACCAGGTCGGCGAGGTCGTCGGAGATGCGGTGCGGCACCGGGGCCTTGCGGGGCTCGTACGGGTCGAAGACCTCGGAGTAGACGTCGATCGGCTCCAGCAGGGCCGCGAACCGCTCGCGCAGGCCGTCCGCGTCCGGCTCGGCGCCGAGGTCCGGCTCGTACCGCTCGTCGGGCAGGACGTCCTCGTACGCGCCGAGGCGGCCGCCCGCGAGGAGGAGCTGCGAGACCTGGAGGAGCAGGACCGGAACGGCCTCTTCCGGCTCGTCGACCTTGGAGACCTCGGTGACCGCGACGATGAACGTCTTGATCTGGTCCGCGATCTGGACGGCGAAGTCGCCCGGGTCCTGCGTGACGGAGTTCAGCGTGGCGTCAGACATCGAGGGGACCTCCCGTGGGCACGGTCACAGACGGTGAAACGGACGGCGGTGCGGGGAAGGGCCGGGGGCGGGCGGCGGCCTCGGTCTCAGACATCCAGCAGCCGCCTCCCCTCGAACGCGCGGCCCAGCGTGACCTCGTCGGCGTACTCCAGGTCGCCGCCGACCGGCAGGCCACTGGCCAGCCGGGTCACCCTGAGGCCCATCGGCTTGACCATCCGCGCCAGATACGTCGCGGTGGCCTCGCCCTCCAGGTTGGGATCGGTCGCCAGGATCAGCTCCGTGATGGAACCGTCCGCGAGCCGGGCGAGCAGCTCACGGATGCGCAGGTCGTCCGGGCCGACGCCCTCGATGGGGCTGATCGCCCCGCCCAGGACGTGGTAGCGGCCGCGGAACTCACGCGTCCGCTCGATCGCCACGACGTCCTTGGGCTCCTCGACCACGCAGATGACACTCCGGTCGCGGCGCGGATCGCGGCAGATCCCACACTCCTCCTGCTGGGCGACATTGCCGCACACGGCGCAGAACCGGACCTTGTCCTTGACCTCCAGGAGGGCATGGGCGAGACGGCGTACGTCGGTGGGCTCGGCCTGCAGGACGTGGAAGGCGATCCGCTGCGCGCTCTTGGGACCGACGCCGGGCAGCCTGCCCAGTTCGTCGATGAGGTCCTGAACAACGCCTTCGTACAACGGAACGCCTTTCTTCGCTTCCTGCTCCGTACCGTAGTGGGTACGGGTCGGTACCAGTAGGCCTCCGGGCCTGATCGGACGGGCCTGATCGGACGGGCAGGCTCAGAACGGCAGGCCCGGGATCGAGCCGCCGCCGCCCAGGCCCTGCGCCAGCGGGCCGAGCTTCTGCTGCTGGAGCGTCTGCGCGTTCTCGTTGGCCGCCTGGACGGCCGCCACCACGAGGTCGGCGAGCGTCTCGGTGTCCTCCGGGTCCACGGCCTTCGGGTCGATCACCAGGGCCCGCAGCTCGCCGGAGCCGGTGACGGTGGCCCTCACGAGGCCTCCGCCCGCCTGTCCGTCGACCTCGGCCCTCGCCAGCTCCTCCTGGGCCGCGGCGAGGTCCTGCTGCATCTTCTGGGCCTGCTGGAGCAACTGCTGCATATCGGGCTGGCCACCACCGGGAATCACGGTCACTCCTGGCATTTCGACGACAAATGTTTCGGTAAGCCGAGCCTACGTGCTCCCCGGTCACCGCGCTTCACCCGCCGGGGAGCAACTCTTTCGGGTGAGATTCGTCAACCGTCGTGAAGGCTCCTATACCTGACCAGCGGCCCTGCGCAGGCGGGAATCCCGCGATTTCGACTCCGCAGCCCACCATTCGGCGGTAGGAAGGGCATGCACATCGGTACGCCTGCGCGCATGTGTGGTGACGCAGAGTTACCAGCGCTGCCCGTTGTTGCCCGCGTCGCTCGCGTTGCCCGCGAGGAAGCCCTGGGCGTCCGTTCCGTCCGTCAGAGTGCAGAAGAGTGCAGAGGAGTGCCCCGGTGAGTCAGCCGGAGATGCAGCCCGAGGGGCCGCCCCGCAAGGAGTCCGATGCGGGTTCCGGTGAGATCGGAGTGGAATATTCCGCTTCTGGCGCCCGAGCCGGGGGAGCCGACGGAACCGGTGGAGCCGCAGGGAGCGGCGGCGGCCGCGGGGTGGGCGGCGGCGGAGGCCGCAGCGGTGGCGGAGGCCTTGGAGCCGGTGACGCCGGCGCGCGGGACGGATCGGGGGGCGGCGGGGCCGGGAGCGGCGGCTCCCGGGCCGGCGGGGCCGGAGGCGGCGGCTCGGGGGCGGGTGGCTCCGGGACAGGCGGCTCCGAGGCCGGCGGCTCCGGGACAGGCGGATCCGGGGCCGGCGGGCGCGATCTGACCGGGCGGCCCTTCCCCCTCGGGGACTGGGGCGAGCCCGCCGAGCGGCTCGACGAGCTCTACCGCTGGGTCGAGTCCGGCGCCCTCGAAACGGCGGAGTGGTATCTCACCGACCGCGTGTGGAAGCGCCGGGGCGCCCGGGCCCTGCGGCTGGGCACCGCCTTCGGGGTCGTCGCGGGGGCCGCGCTGCCGCTGCTCGACCTGACCGGGACGCTGAGCGGGTCCGCCGGGTGGGGGTACCTCTCGCTGCTGCTGGGCGCCGCCTGCATGGGCTGCGACCGGTATTTCGGTCTCACCTCCGGCTGGATAAGGAACCTCGCCACCGCGCAGGCCGTGCAGCGGCGGCTCCAGGTGCTCCAGTTCGACTGGGCGTCGGAGTGCGTACGGGAGACGCTCGGCCCGTCCGAGGGGACGGCCAGTGAGGCGGCGGAGCGGTGCCTGGGGGTGCTGCGGCGGTTCTCCGAGGACGTCACGGAGCTCGTGCGGTCGGAGACGGCGGACTGGATGGTGGAGTTCCGGGCGGGGCCCGCGCCCATGGGGACGCAGGCGCTGGTCTCCGGGACCGCGGGCGGCCGGGCCGAGCCCGGCGGGCTGCCGGGACGGTTCTCCATGCCGTCCGTCGCCGCCCGGCCGAACATGCCCAGGCAGCGGCCTCCGGAGGCGCCGCGCTAGCCCGGCGGGCGGGTGGCTCAGCCGAAGAGACGGCCGTCAGCTGAAGATGATCATCGAGCCCTGCGCCAGCGACCGAGTGGCCGCCGCGTGCAGCCCCAGCCAGACGTGGCGCTCCCGGGCGAACGGACTGTCGTCGTACGGAACCGGGCTCGCCGGTTCCTCCAGGGCCGTGGGGCCCGGCGGCGGCTGCGGGGCGGCCGGGGGGTTGGCCGGGTCGATGCCGATGGCCGGGGCCACGTACTCCAGCTCCCGCAGCAGGCCGTGCGCGGAGCCGAGCGGTCCGCCGCCCTCCAGCAGCGCGTCGTTGGAGAGCGGGTGCGGGAAGTCGAGCGGGACGTACGCCCCGGCGTGGTCGTAGTGCCAGACCAGGTGCGACTGCTGGGCGGTCGGCTCGAACATCTCCAGCAACTGCTCGTAGTCGCCGCCGAGGCCCTCGACCGGGGTGACGGCCAGACCGCTCAACTGGAGCAGGTAGGCGCGGCGCAGGAAGTGCAGGGCGTCGTAGTCGAAGCCGGCGACCGGGGCCACGTCCCCGTTGAGCCCCGGCATGTAGGCGAAGACGGGGACGGGCGGCAGCCCCGCGTCGTTCAGCGCCCGGTCGTAGACGGCGATCTCTTCGGCGAACGGATTGTCGGGGCTGTGGCACAGCACATCGACGAGGGGGACGAGCCACAGGTCACAGGCCACGAAGTCTCGCTCTCCATCGGGTTCGGCGATCGTCGGACCAGCGTAATGCGAGGTGAACCCGGCGCACAGTGCCCCGGCACCGCGGAGGGCCCTACTCTTCCGGGCGCTCCCGGGTCTCCCGCACCCCCCGGGTCTCACAGGTCTCCCGCGCCTCTCGGGTCTCACGGGTCCCCTGCGCCTCCCGGGCTTCCCGGTCGTCCCGCGCCTCCCGGGCCTCCAAGTGGTCCGCCCAGGCCAGCGCGTGGGCGTAGTACGTCTGCATCACCGCCAGCACCTCGGCGCGGTCGCCGCCCGCGATGGCCTCGACCAGCTCCTCGTGCCCGAACCACAGCACCCGCTCGTCCGCGCGCTCGCCGCGCAGCCGGTGGACGGCGAACACCCAGGCCTGGACGCGGAGTTTGGCGAGGAAGGCGGTGATGTACGGGTTGAGCACGAAGGCCCCGAGCTCCCGCCAGAAGCGGAGGTCGTACCCGATGAGTACGTCGAGGTCGCCGCCCTTCGCCGCGCGGACGGCCTCCGCGGCCCGGCGCCGGATCGGGGCGAGCGCCTCGGCCCGGACGGCGACCTGGTCGGCGGGGCTGCGGAAGATGCCCTCGACGACGAGGGAGCGGGCCTCCACCATCGCCCGGTAGTCCGCGATCGTGAACTCGTGGACCTGGAAGCCGCGGTGCTGGTCGGAGGAGAGCAGCCCCTGCGCGGAGAGGTCGAACAGCGCCTCGCGGACGGGCGTCGCGGAGACGCCGTACTGCTCCGCGATCTGCTTGACGGTGAACTCCCGGCCCGGACGCAGTCGCCCGGCCAGCACTTCGTCGCGCAGCGCGTCGGCGATCTGCTGGCGCAGCGTACTGCGGGTCACGCCTCCGCTCGGCGCCATGGGCGGCCCTTCCCGTTCGTCAGCCGTAGGTCGACGGCCGTATGTCGTCGGCCGTATGTAGTCGGCGGCCGTGTTCAGCCGTGCTCAGCCGCGTTTCAGCCGTCTTTCGGCTCGGGTCACCTTAAGCCAGCCGCCCGCCGTGCCCGATTTCGGGCAGGGCGGGCGGTGATGGAGTGCGTGAGAGTGCTCGGACGCTTACACCGTGTGCTCGTCGGCCGCCGCGAGGGCGATGTCCAGCGCCGCGAGGCCCTCCTTGGCCTCGGCCTCGGTGACGTTGCAGGCGGGGACGGCGTGGGTCCGGTTCATGTTGATGAACGGCCAGAGCCCCTGCTTCTTCGCCGCCGCCCCGAAGGCCGCCATCGGGGCGTTGGCCTCGCCGGAGGCGTTGTAGGGGACGAGCGGCTCGCGGGTCTCGCGGTCGCGGACCAGCTCCAGCGCCCAGAAGGCACCGAGGCCGCGCACCTCGCCGACCGAGGGGTGGCGCTCGGCGAGCTCGCGCAGGCCGGGTCCGAGAATCGTCTCGCCGATCCGGGCGGCGTTCTCGACGACCTTCTCGTCCTCCATCACCCCGATGGTGGCGACGGCGGCGGCGCAGGCGAGCGGGTGGCCGGAGTAGGTGAGGCCGCCGGGGTAGGGGCGGGTCTCGAAGGTGGCGGCGATCTCGGCGCTGATGGCGACGCCGCCGAGCGGTACGTAACCGGAATTGACGCCCTTGGCGAAGGTCAGCAGGTCCGGCACCACGTCGAAGTGGTCGGCGGCGAACCAGGCGCCGGTGCGGCCGAAGCCGGCCATGACCTCGTCGAGCACGAAGACGATCCCGTACCGGTCGCAGATCTCGCGCACGCCCGCCAGATAGCCCGGCGGCGGGGTCATGATGCCCGCCGTGCCCGGGATGGTCTCCAGGATGATCGCGGCGATGGTGGACGGCCCCTCGAAGGCGAGGGTGTCCTCCAGGTGCTGGAGCGCGCGGGCGCACTCCTCGGCCTCGGTCTGCGCGTAGAACGGCGAGCGGTAGAGGAACGGCGCCCAGAACCGTACGACCCCGGCCGAGCCGTTGTCGGAGGGCCAGCGGCGCGGGTCGCCGGTGAGGTTGATCGCGGTGGAGGTGGCGCCGTGGTACGAGCGGTAGGCGGAGAGCACCTTCGTACGGCCGGTGTGCAGCCGGGCCATGCGGATGGCGTTCTCGACGGCCTCGGCCCCGCCGTTGGTGAAGAAGATCTTGTCCAGGTCGCCCGGGGTGCGCTCGGCGATGAGGCGTGCGGCCTCCGAGCGCGCCTCGACGGCGAACGCGGGCGCGAAGGTGGCGAGTTTGCCCGCCTGCTCCTGGATCGCGGCGATCACGGTGGGGTGCTGGTAGCCGATGTTGGTGTAGACGAGTCCGCTGGTGAAGTCGAGGTAGCGGTTGCCGTCGTAGTCCCAGAAGTAGGAACCCTCGGCGCCGGCGACGGCGAGCGGGTCGATGAGGCCCTGGGCGGACCAGGAGTGGAACACGTGCGCGCGGTCCGCGGCCTTCACGGCCGCACCGGCCGCGGGGTCGGCGTACGGGGCATGAGGGGCATGAGGGGTCATGCGGGGAGCGTAGGTGCTGGTGGGGTGCGGTCTCCATGGCCATGTTGTACGACGTGGGGCGCGGGGTTCGGCAGGGTGTCGGGGTGTTGGGGTGGTGGGGTGTGGGGTGGTGGGGTGTGGGGTGTGGGGTGCCGGGACGTCGGGTGCAGCCGCCCGCGTGCCATTGACAGCATGTTGTCGTTATGACAGCCTTCTGTCATCTACTTCGGGAGGCTGCCATGAACGGCACCAGCGCTGTGGTTCATCTCGCCGTGTACGACACGCTCGCCGACTGGGAGACCGGGTACACGACCGCGTTCCTCGCGCAGAACGGCTACACCGTGCGGACGGTGGGGCCGGAGCGGGAGTCCGTCACCACGATGGGCGGGCTGCGCATCCAGCCCGATCTGGCGCTGGCCGAGCTGCGGCCCGAGGACAGCGCGCTGCTCGTCCTCCCCGGGGCCGGGCTCTGGGACGCGGGCGACGACCTGGCCCCGTTCGCCCGTACGGCGCGCTCCTTCCTCGACGCGGAGGTGCCGGTCGCGGCGATCTGCGGGGCGACGGCCGGGCTGGCCCGCGAGGGGCTCCTCGACGACCGGGCGCACACGAGCGCGGTCTCGTTCTACCTGGCGGCGACGGGGTACGGCGGTGGCGCGCGGTACGTGGACGCCGACGCGGTGACGGACCGCGGGCTGGTCACGGCGGGGCCGACGGAGCCGGTGGCGCTGGCGCGGGAGGTGTTCGGACTGCTCGGGGTGTACGGGGAGGAGAAGCTCGGGGCCTGGTACCGGCTGTTCCACGACTCGGACCCGAGCGCGTACGAGGTGCTGGAGGGTGAGTGAGCGCGTGCAGGAGGACCCTTCCCAGCAGGAGTTGCTGAGCCGGGCGGCGCTGACGGTGTTCCGGCTGAACGGCCAGTTCCTGGGCGTGGCGGAGGAGTTGGCCAAGCCGGCCGGGCTGACGGCGGCGTGGTGGCAGGTGCTGGGGGCGGTGCTGCCGGAGCCGTTGCCGGTGGCGGGGATCGCGCGGGCGATGGGGATCACCCGGCAGAGCGTGCAGCGGATCGCGGACCTGCTGGTGGGGCGGGGGCTCGCGGAGTACGTCGAGAACCCGGCCCACCGCCGGGCGAAGCTGCTCCGCCCGACGGCTGCGGGCCGGGAGGCGGTGTCCCGGATCACCCCGTCCCACGCGGAGTTCGCCGCGCGGCTGGCGGCGGAGCTGGGGGCGGAGGGGTTCGCGGAGGCGGTGGGGGTGCTGGAGCGGTTGGCGGGGGCGATGGAGTCGGCGACGGACGCCGCCCCTTCCAGCCCGTCCGGTTCCAGCCCGTCCGGCGCTTGAGGACGGAACCCTCGGGGTGGGGAGCCCGCCACTCCAGCGCGCCGGGCGCCCACTCAAGCCCGTCCGCCGCTTGAGGACGGAACCCTCGCCCTGGTGGGGGCGCACCTGAATACCCGCTCCCCCGGAGCACCGCCCAAGCCCGCGCACCGAACCCCCGCTCCCCGGTTCCGTCCTCAAACGCCGGACGGGCTAGGGGCGCACGCCGGACGGGCGGCGTAGGTGCGCGCCGGACGGGCTGAACGGGCGCGGGCGGAACCAGGGGCGCGGCAGGCGTGTCGTAGACGGCGGGGGCGGGGCGGCGGCGCCCCGAGCCGCCGGGGCTATCCTCGTGCGGGCCGCACGGGAGGAACCGCACATGGACAAGCTCGGCCCCGACGACCCGCACCGCATAGGCGCGTACCGCCTCCTCGCCCGCCTGGGAGAAGGCGGCATGGGCCAGGTCTTCCTCGCCCGCTCCGACAGAGGCCGCACCGTCGCCCTCAAGCTCGTCCGCCGCGAACTCGCCGAGCAGCCCGAGTTCCGCGCCCGTTTCCGCCAGGAAGTCCGCGCCGCACACCAGGTCGGCGGCGCCTGGACCGCCCCGGTCCTGGACTCCGACACCGAGGCCCCGGTCCCCTGGGTCGCCACCGGCTACGTCGCCGGCCCCTCCCTCCACCGCATCGTCTCCGGCCGCCCCGGCGCCCCCCTCACCGACGCGGGCGCGTACGGCCCCCTGCCGACCCGCTCCGTCCAGCTCCTCGGCTCCGGCCTCGCCCACGCCCTCCAGCACATCCACCGCGCCGGGCTCATCCACCGCGACCTGAAGCCCTCCAACGTGCTGCTCACCATCGACGGCCCCCGGGTCATCGACTTCGGCATCGCCCGCGCCCTGGAGTCCCTGGCCGACGGCGACCTGACCCGCACGGGCGCGATGATCGGCTCACCCGGGTTCATGGCCCCGGAGCAGGTGCGCGGCGAGCGCGTGACGACGGCGTGCGACGTGTTCTGCCTGGGCTCCGTGCTCGCGTACGCGGCGACCGGCCGGCTCCCCTTCGGCGCGGCCGAGAGCGGCGGGGTGCACGCCCTGATGTTCCGTATCGCCCAGGAGGAACCGGACCTGGCCGGCGTCCCGGCGGAGCTGTCCGGGATCGTCCGGGACTGCCTGGCCAAGGACCCGGCCGCCCGCCCGGCCACCGACGAGATCCTGGCCCGGCTGGGCGAGGCGCAGGCGGACGAGCCGTGGCTCCCCGCCACCCTCATCGCCCAACTGGGCCGCCATGCTGTGGGGTTGCTCGACGCGGAGGACCCGGAGGCGCCGGCGGTCCCGGAGGCGCGGGCGGACCCGGGCGCACCGGCGGACCCGCAGCACCCGCACACGCCCCCCGCAGCCGTCCACGCGCCACCCACGCAGGCGGCGACTCCCCCGCCGACCCCGACGCCACCCCCGTACACCCACCAGCCTCATCCCCAGCCGTACAGCCGCCCCCACCCCCAGAGCCATCACCTCGCCCCCGCCCCCACCCACGGCCCGACGTACAACACCCCCCTCCCACCGGCCTACTTCACGCCCGCCCCGGCTCCCACCCCCACCCCCGCGCGCCGGTCCGCCGGGGCGACGGTCGCGCTCGTCGCCGTCGCGATCGTCGTGGCGATAGGCGCGGGCGGATCCGTGTACGCGTTCATGAACAACAAGGGCGGCGACACCCCCACCCCCGGCCCGTCCTCCTCCGCCTCCGCCTCCGGCGACACGGCGGGCACCGACGACGACGGCGTCCCGGACGACTACCTCGGCACCTGGACCGCCTCCCTCCCCGGCGACCGGGGCGCGTCCACCCGGAAACTGACCATCCGCCAGGGCGACGTCGGCGACCAGGTCCTCTCCCTCACCGCCGAAGGCCCCCTGGCGCTGGGCGCCACGTACCACTGCGAGTTCACCGCGCCCCTGGCCGCCCCGCCCGGCGACGGCGAACCCGTCCGCATCGGCCCCTCCACCGTCTCCGTGGGCCGCCCGGCCGCCTCCTGCTCCCCCGGCAAGGCCACCGAGCTGACCCTTCTCCCGGACGGCACCCTGCGCCGGACGACGACCGCGTCCGGCGAGAGCCTGATCTACACCAAGTCGGAGTGAGACGCGGGCACTTCCTCCATCGGGGAGGCCGCGGGCCTCGGCAGCGCCCCGGTGATCAGCGCCGCGCCGGCCAGCAGCACCAGCACCACGATCATCGCCGACCGCAGCCCCACATGGTCGGCCAGGAAGCCGAGCGAGGGCGGGCCGACCAGGAACGCCGCGTACCCGGCCGTCGAGACCGCCGCGACCCGCGCCGAAGCGTCCCGCGCCCC
The DNA here is from genome assembly GCF_042718795.1 of Streptomyces cyaneofuscatus. GTDB lineage: Bacteria > Actinomycetota > Actinomycetes > Streptomycetales > Streptomycetaceae > Streptomyces > Streptomyces cyaneofuscatus_A. The sequence continues at coordinate 61,399 of NZ_JBHXOX010000023.1, read as the reverse complement.
CGCCCCCTCGCCCGCCGCCGAGACCGTGACCGGGAACCCCAACGAGGCGCCGAGCCCCCACAGCACGACCGCCGCCCCGGCGAGCAGCGCACTGGAGGAGAACACCACCAGCGCCACCCCCGCCGCCGCCACCACCGCGCTCGCCCGCACCACGGCCGCAGGCCCGTACCGCACCAGCAGCGGCCCGCCCGTGAACCGGCCCGTCGTCATCGCGACGGCGAACAGCAGGAACGTCAGCGAACCGGCCGTCGCGCTCGTCCCGTGGCCGTCCACCATCAGCAGCGGCAGCCAGTCGTTGGCGGAGCCCTCCGCGAACGCCATGGCCAGCACGATCAGCCCGATCAGCACCAGCCGCCGGTCCCGCCAGACCTCCACCTGCGCCCGCCACCCACCGGACGCGGCCCGCTCCCCGTCACCGGAGTCCGCCGCCTCCCGGCCCGTGCCCGGCGGAACCGCCCGTACGGTCCACACCGCGGCCGACGCCACCGCGACGGCCACCGCCGCCAGGTGCCAGCCGACCGGGAACCGCACCGCCGTCAGCCCCATCCCCAACAGCGCGCCGACCACCGTCCCGAGGCTGAAGCAGCCGTGCAGCACCGGCAGGACCGGGCGGCCCACGGTCCGCTCCACGGCCGCGCCCTCGATGTTGAACGCCACCTCCGCGAGCCCCATCCCGGCCCCGAACAGCGCCAGCCCGCCGAAGACCCCGCCGGACACCTCCAGCGCCGCGCCCCCGGCGACGCCCAGCAGCCCCGCCACGATCAGCCCGGCGCCGAGCGCGATCACCGGCCGCCCGCCGTGCCTGCGCACGAGCCCGCCGGAGACCAGCACACCGGCCATCGAGCCGATCGAGAGCCCGAAGAGGACGAGCCCCATCGCGCCGGTGGACACGTCCAGCGCGTCCCGTACGCCGGGCGTCCTGGCCACCCAGGACGCCATGCTCACGCCGATGGCGAGCATGAAGAGGAAGAGCGCGGCGCGCCAGCGGCGGGTGCGGGCGTCGACGGTCGGTGTGACCTTCATGGGAGCGGTTCCTCGGTGAAGGGAGGGAGGTGGAGCGTACGATCGTACGCCTGAAGCGTACGTTCGTACACACTCCACCTCGCCTCGCTATCCGGCGCTCACGACCGGCGCTCGGAAGCCGCCTCCGCCGGTCCGTCGGTACGCCTTCGGCCGCTGACCCGGGAGGCCGGGAGGCGTCCGGCCTTGGAGGTGCCCGCGAGGGTGTCGCCGGTGACGGTGACGTCGAAGGCCAGGTTCAGCCGCATCGGCCGGGTGACCGCCTGCTTCCAGGTGAGCCGGTCGCCGCCGGTGAGGAGGAGGCCGTCGAGCGGGACCTCCTCGCCGGCACCCCGGGCCGTACCGGTCAACGAGCCGTCTTCGTCACGGAGTTCGATGACGGCGGAGATCTTGCCGATGGGCGTGGCGATGGAGAGGTCCCAGATTCCTGCGACGGTTCCGGTGCTGTTCATGCTGGTTCTTCTTCCTTCGGTACGGGAACGGGAGGCGGGTTCGGACGTTCAGAGCGCGGCCGGTACCGGGCCCTGGTCGCGCCAGACCGTGCCCCGCCGCTCGTGGGCGAACAGCTCCTCGACGGCGTGGGCGATACGAGGACCGGCCTCGCGTTCCAGGAGGTAGAGGCCGAGGTCGAGCCCGGAGGTGACCCCGGCCCCGGTGACGAGGTCGCCGTCGTCGACGACCCGGGCACGGACCGCGTGGGCGCCGGTGGCGTCGAGCAGGTCGAGGCCGAGGTGGTGGGTGGTGGCGTGGCGCCCCTCCAGCAGCCCGGCCAGGGCCAGGACCAGCGAGCCGCCGCAGACCGTCGCGACCGTCACGGCGGGGTTCTCCATGGCGGACCGGAGGAGGGCGGGGAGGCCGGTGGTGAGGGTGCGGCCGAGGAGGACGGGGATGGGCTGGTCGGTGGAGTGTGCGGGGTCGGTGAGGTGAGCGGGGTCGGTGAGGTGAGCGGGGTCGGTGGGGCGGACGGGGTCGGTGAGGTGAGCGGGCTGGGTGAGGTGTGCGGGCTCAGCGAGGCCCTCCTCCGCCCCGCCGACCCCGTCCGCCCCACCAGCCTCCTCCGCACCGCCGACCTCCTCCGCCCCGCTGCCCTCCTCCGGTTCGCTCACCCGGCCCGACGCCCCCGGCACCAGCACCAGGTCCGCGCGCTCCGGGTCGAGGGTCGCCGTGGCGCGCAGGGTCAGGCCGCCGGTGCCGCTGACCACCTCGCGGGGGCCCTCGGCGGAGACCAGTTCCACGGTCACCGAGCCGCCGGAGGCGGTGCCTCCGGCGTACAGGACCTCGAAGGGAGCGATGACGTCGAGGGGGTCGAAGCCGTCGAACAGGACGATCTGGGCATGCATGGCGGGTTCCTCCGGAGGCGGCGGTCCCGGTCGCGGCCGGGCACGGCACCGACGCTAGGCGGCCACCGGGCGACTCCCCAGTGGCAGGAGTGCCACCTTTCAACGGAATATCGCCAAGACCGGTCAGATCACTGTTCTGACTGCTCACAGCCCTGATGCAGGCCTCCCACCGGCCTCCCCCGGCCCATGGAAGCAGCCCGGCACGGTATCTTCCCGCCATGCACACCGTCGCCGTCCTCGCGCTGGACCAGGTGATCCCCTTCGACCTGTCCACGCCGATCGAGGTCTTCACCCGCACCCGTCTGCCGGACGGCCGGCCCGGCTACCAGATCCGTGTCTGCGCCGAGCGGCCGGAGGTCGACGCGGGAGCCTTCACGCTGCGGGCGCCCTGGGGGCTGGACGGCCTCACCGGCGCCGACACGATCATCGTGCCCGGCACCGCCACGCCCACCGCCCCGCTGTCGGCGGCCGTTCGCGACGCACTCAGGACCGCCGCAGGGGCGGGCACGCGCATCGCGTCCATCTGCACGGGCACGTTCCCGCTGGCCGCCACCGGCCTCCTGGACGGCCTCCGTGCCACCACCCACTGGCTGGCGGCCGACCTGCTGGCCGCGAGCCACCCGGACATCGAGGTGGACCCGGACGTCCTGTACGTCGACAACGGCCGGATCCTCACCTCCGCCGGGGCCGCCGCCGGGCTGGACCTGTGCCTGCACCTGATCCGCCGCGACTACGGCTCGGCCGTCGCCGCCGACGCGGCCCGGCTGTCGGTGATGCCGCTGGAACGGGAGGGCGGTCAGGCGCAGTTCATCGTCCACGACTACGCTCCCGCCCCACAGGGCCACGCCTTGGAGCCGCTCCTGGCCTGGCTCCAGGAGAACCTGGCCGCCGAGCTGACCTTGGCCGACATGGCGGCGCGCGCCGGGATGAGCACGCGGACGCTGATGCGCCGCTTCCGCGAGCAGACCGGCACGACCCCGCTCCAGTGGCTGCACCGTGCCCGCATCCGCCAGGCCCAGCACCTGCTGGAGACCACGGACCACTCCGTCGAACGAGTCGGCGCCCAGGTCGGCTTCGGCTCCCCCACCGCCTTCCGCGACCGCTTCCGCAGAACCACCGGCGTCACCCCCCGGACCTACCGCCGCACCTTCGCCTGACCGGCCACCACCGAGCCTCCGCCCCACCCCGAGGCGAGGGGTCGGCGGCGAGCGGCGAAACTGCCCGCTCGCCGCGGACATCGCTCGCTCTATGCTGCGAGAGGCCAAGGGAGGCCGGAAAAGACCAGGCCGAACGAGGAGGCGCCAGGTGGCGACAGGGCGCACCGATCCCGAGCGGCGGGACCGCATCATCGACGCGGCTCTCGATCTCATCGCTGACGAGGGTGTCGCGGGTATGTCGCATCGCAAGGTGGCCGCCCGTGCCGGAGTGCCGCTCGGCTCGATGACGTACCACTTCGCGAGCATGGACGAGCTGCTCCACGAGGCGTTCACGCGGTTCTCCGGCACGATCGTCGCCGTCTTCGAGCAGCGTCTCGGCGCCGCCGGCACTCCCGACGAGGCGCGCGAGGCCGTCGCCGATCTCGTCCACCACCTCTCCGGCGGCAACCAACGCGAGCTGGTCCTGACCCACGAGCTCTACACACTCGCCGCCCGCAAGCCCGCCTACCGCGAGCTCACCCGCACCTGGATGAGCCGCAGCCGACGCGCCCTGGAATGGCACTTCGACCCCGCCACCGCCCGCCAGTTGGACGCGCTCATCGAGGGGCTCTCCATCCACCGCGCCCTGGAGACCGAGCCGCACGACCGCGCGCTGACGGTCGAGGCGATCGCCCGGATCACCACGCCATGACGGAAGTAGCCGGCGTGTCGGAACACCGCCTGCCGGCCGCGATGGCCGACGGGGGCTGTGGCACCCCGACGTGCTCTCCACGCTGCGCGTCCCGTTGCCCGACGTGCAGATCGACACCCGACCCGCCGGAGCCGATGACAAGGAGGCGACCGCCTGGCTCAGCGACGGGCACTCGTCCTGGGCCGTCCTCCAGCAGACCGGCACCGACGCCGTGCACGTACGCCGTGGCGGAGAACGGAACCTGGCCGACGAAGCCGACCGGGCCTGGACCGTCTGGGAGGAGCGCGGGGCACCCGGCATGTACGACTTCGGGCTGCACCTCACGCCCGGCACGCACCACGTCTTCACCGGGGACGACCCCGACGGCCCCCGCTGGCAACCACTCGCCCATGCCCTTTAGCGCCCGCGCCGCACACATCAGGCGGGCCGGTCACCGAGCGTCGCCTCTGAGGAGGTCGTCGAGTTCGTCGGCGCAGTCCGTGCGGTCACGGGAGAACACCAGGATTGAACCTTCTCCCTTGCTGTTGCTCTTGGCTACGTGCATCCGGCCTTCGATCTCCGCGATGTAGTCGCGGCACTCGGCCTTGATGTGTCTCTCGGGCCGCGCTTCCGGTGGCGATGCGGCGGACTCAAGCCAGGCGGTCGCGGTCAGGCCGGCCGCGCAGAGTCCCGCCCAGGTCAACACCCAGGCGCGGCGGCTCATCCGTCGTGGATTCGGCATTCAGGCACCTTACGAGCCCGGCGGCGGCCACGCCCAGAGGGCCAGCGCCACCCCCAACCGCCCTCGTCCGAAACGCAGTTGCGAGAGCGCTCCCCCAGCTCCAAGGATCGGCGCCATGACCACCCACGCCACCCTCCGCCCGTACCGCCCCGACGACCGCGACGCCCTCTTCGACATCTGCGTACGCACCGGCCACGAAGGCGGCGACTCCCGCCACCTCTACGAGGACCCCGACCTCCTGCCGAACATCTTCGCCGCGCCCTACGTCGTCCTCGAACCGGACCTCGCCTTCGTCGTGGAGGACGGCGGCCGAGCGGTCGGCTACATCGTCGGTACGGCGGACACCGCGTCCTTCGTCGCCCGCTACCGCGCCGAGTGGCTCCCGGGCCTGGCGGACCGCTACCCCGCCCCCGTACAGCCGCACTCCCCGTGCACCCCCGCCGAGAGGATGACCGGCCTCCTGCACGACCCGGAGCGGATGGTGCTGCCGGAGCTGGACGCCTATCCGGCCCACCTCCACATCGACCTGCTGCCCAGCCACCAGCGGTACGGGTACGGGCGCCGGCTCATGGAGACCTTCCTCGGCGCCCTCCACCGCCAGGGCGTGCCGGCCGTCCACCTCTCCATGCTCACCAGCAACACCGCCGCCCGCGCCTTCTACGACCGCGTCGGCTTCCACGAGATCGCCGTCCCCGATCCGGCGCCCGTCACCTATCTCGGCCGGAGTACAGCAGCGACTCCACCGCGCTGACCAGGATCAGCGTGTGGACGAACCGGTCCGGGGCCGTCGGCGGGTACCGCCACGACAGCGGCCACGTCCGGCCCTCCAGCGCCGGGACGGGTACGTAACTCACCCGGTTCCTCGTCGCGTTCAGGATCGTTACCTCGCGCGGCCAGCACCGGTACGCCGTCGAACCCGGCGGTACGAAGAAGTAGACGCCGCACCTGCCGTTCGCCTCGGTCACCACCGGGCCGGGTTCGCCGCCGACCAACTCCTCCATCAGGTCGGCCAGCCGCCGCCCCGCCTCGCCGTCCACGCGGACCGCGTCGAATTGCACGCCCGCCTTGCGGAGTTGGAATCCCGAGTCCGGGACCCAGCCGACATTGCGTTCACCATTCAGTGCATTCACAGGGCGATTGTGACGCCGATCACCTAGCGTTCTCTACGACTGGCGAGGGGCGTCGCACACCCGTTGACCTGCACGAACTTCGCTGTTGGGCAGTTGATTTCAGCCACATCGCGTAGTGACCGGTTGAGTTCGGTTGAGTCGAAAAGAGATCACCTCATGGCAAGTGCGGAGAACAAGGATTCAGCCAGCCCGGCGGCGAAGCTGGTGGCCAAAGTGACGCGCATGCTGCGCGTCCAGCGGGACTGGTCGCAGGACCGGCTGGGGGACGAGCTCGGCTACTCGGCGGCAGCCGTCAGCGCGATGGAGACGTGCGCACAGCCTGCCAGTGACGCGATGCTGGTGGCGCTGAAGCGGGTGCTGAGCGAGGGCAGCGAGGTCTTCGAGACCGCACGGCGGTACATGCGGATGGAGCGGCTTCCCGAGCAGTTCCAGGATTACGCCCTGCTGGAGGACGCCGCGATCAGCCTCCAGTTGTTCGTCACCAACGTCATCCACGGGCTCTTCCAGACGGAGGCCTACGCGCGGGCGCTCATCGGTGGCGGACACCCGCCCCTCTCCGACGAGCGCGTGGAGGAGCTGGTTCAGCTGCGGATGGCGCGCAAAGCCCTCTTCGACCGCGATCCGCTCCCGATGATCGAGATCATCATCGACGAGGCCGTGCTGCGTCGCGTGATTGGCAGCGAGGAGATTATGCGGGAGCAGCTCCTTCATCTTGTGGAGTGTGCACAGCGGCGTAATGTCACGCTGCTGGTGCTGCCGCTGGACGCCGGGAAGTATGGGGAGTACGCCGGTGCTCGTGGCGCGATGAACCTGGTGGAGACCCCGGAGCATGAGCACCTTGTCTATCTGGAGCCGCAGGACGAGAGTCTGCTGATCAGTGACCCGGCAAAGGTCAGCATCTACGCGCAGCGCTATGCGAAGATCCGGTCACAGGCCCTGGGTCCTCGTGAATCGCTGGACCTCATCATGCGGTTGGCAGGAGTGAAGGAATGAGCAGCACGCTTCGATGGTTCAAGTCGAGCTACAGCAGCGACAGCGGCGGCGACTGCATCGAGGTCGCCTTCGACTGGCGCACCTCCTCCTACAGCAGTGAGAGCGGCGGCGAGTGCGTCGAGGTCGCCGCCTGCCCCCACGCCGTCCACATCCGTGACTCCAAGTTCCAGGACGGGCCCGCCTTCGCCGTCGCCCCCGACGCCTGGTCCACGTTCGTCACCTGGGCGGACTGACCCCGCTCGGCGAACCCGTGACCGGGCATGGCTGAATACCCCCACCGACACGTTCAACTCAGGGGTGGGGGGCACCACATGATCACCAGACGTACTCGTACGCGTACCGCCACGCTCGCCGCGCTCGCGGCCATGACCGTCGCCGCAGCCACGCTGTCCGCCGCCGGAACCGCCGTCGCCGCGCCGCTTCCCGTACCGCAGGACATCAACGGGGACGGGTACCGGGACGTCGTCCTGCCCGCGCCCCGGGCCACCGTAAAGGGGCGGTGGGCGGCCGGGGCCCTCGTCGTGCTCTACGGGTCGGCCAAGGGGGTCTCCGCCGCCAAGCGGGCTGTGATCACCCAGGAGTCGCCGGGGGTGCCGGGGGCGGCCGAGGAAGGTGACGCGTTCGGGGGATCGAGCGCGATCGCGGACCTGGACAAGGACGGATACGCGGATGTCGTGGTCGGGACTCCGTACGAGGATGTGGGGACGACCAAGGAGGCCGGTTCGGTCGTGGTCCTGTGGGGCAGCAAGAAGGGCCTGGCCTCCGGGGCCGCGCTGCCGACCCGGGTCGAGAAGAACGGCTTCGCGGGGCGGGACGTGGCCGCCTGGTCCGGGCCGGACGGGGCGCAGGTCCTCATCGTGAACAACAGCACCACCACCCGCCTGACCGGGCCCTTCACGCGGGCCGGGAAGCCGAAGTGGTCGTACCTGCACGACGAGACGGGCTGGATGCGCTCCGCCTCGTACGGCGATCTGAACGGGGACAAGGCGGCCGACCGGGTCCTGGTCACCGGGCGGATGGGCGGGCGGAGCGGCGGCAACGTCTTCGTGAACTCCGCGATGGAGAACGGCTTCTTCGACCGCCGGATGACCGGCGGGGACGGGCTCACCTCGGCCGTCGGGGACGTGAACGGCGACGGGTACGGGGACGTGGTCGTCGGGGATCCGGACGACCCGACCTCCGAGGGTCGTTACGGCCATCTCGGCGGGGCCGTGCACGTCTGGTTCGGGTCGGCGAACGGGGTGGCGTACGACAAGGCGCCGATGACCGTGCACCAGGACACGGCGGGCGTGCCGGGGGCCGGTGAGGAGTACGACGCCTTCGGGACCTCCGTGGCGGTCGCCGACCTGGACCGGGACGGGAAGGCCGAGATCATCGTCGGTGTTCCGGGCGAGGCCATCGGGACGAAGGCGCGTGCGGGCACCGTCGTCGTGGTGCCCGGGCGGGCAACGGGGGCGCTGGGGGCGGGCTCGTACGCGTTCTCGCAGGACACGGCGGGTGTGCCGGGCGCGGTCGAGGCGGAGGACTGGTTCGGCTCGACGGTGAGTGCCGGAGATCTGAACCGCGACGGGCGGCCGGAACTCGTGGTCGGGTCCGCGTGGGAGAACGACCGGGGCGGGGTGTGGGTGGTCCCGGGCGGCGCGTCCAAGCCGGTGTTCGGATCGTCGGTCACCTTCGGGCACACCGCACTGGGGCTGCCCGGAGACATCGGGTTGCTGCTGGGCGGCGACCTCCAGACGTGAGCTGAGCCGTCCTGCGGTCCAGCATCCGGCGCGCCGTGGGATGCAGGATGGGCTCATGCCCACACACCCCGTGCCCGTACCCGCACCCGTCCTCGTCTACGACGGCGACTGCGCCTTCTGCACGACCTCGGTGAACGTCCTGACCCGGTGGGTGCGGCCGCGCTGCACCGTCACGCCGTGGCAGTTCGCCGACCTGGACGCGCTCGGCACCACCCAGGAGCGGGCCGAGCACGAGGTGCTGTGGGTCTCGCCGCTCGGAGCGGTGTACGGGGGCGCGCAGGCCGTCGCCAAGCTCCTGCTGAGCGCGGGCGGGGGCTGGGCGTGGCTGGGCGGCCTGCTCACCCTGCCGCCGGTGCGGTGGATCGCCCACGGGGCCTACCGGCTCATCGCCGCCAACCGCACCCGCCTCCCCGGCGGCTCACCGGCCTGCGCGCTGCCGGCGGACCGCAGGCCGGGCGCGCAGGCCTAGGGCACATCGTCCGGATCACGCACCCGTCGCCTGTTGATGCCGGCGTACGTGGGTCGGTGGAGCGTGGTGCTGCCGTGGGTCTGCGGGGCCGGGCGAGCGGGGCCCGGCCCGGCGGGGTGAGCTAGTGTTGCCTCGCGTCAAATGTCTTGACGCTCTTGAGTGGTGCGGGAGAACGCCGGTGACGGGGTCTGGCAACGGCAGGCCGGCGTCTGCTGGACAACAGGGCTCTGCTGGACACCAGGGCCCGGACTCCGCACCGCTGAGTGACGTGGGTCGGCTCGATGCGCTGCGGGATACGGGACTGACGGCGGCGCCGGACGCGGGGATGGAGCGGTTCGCCCGTCTCGTCGGTGCTGTGGTGGGTGTTCCGGTGGCCTTGGTGTCGCTGGTGGAGCCCTCGCGGCAGGTGTTTCCCGGGATGCTGGGGCTCGCGGAGCCGTGGGCGGGCAAGCGCGAGACCCCGCTGACGCACTCCCTGTGTCAGCACGTCGTGGCCGAGGGCCGCCCCCTCGTGCTGACCGACGCCCGCGAGGATGCCCGGACGTGCGACAGCCTGGCCATCCCCGACCTGGGCGTGGTCGGCTACGCGGGCATGCCGCTGACCGACACCGACGGCCACGTACTGGGGTCCCTGTGCGCGATCGACACCCGGCCTCGGGAGTGGACCGGCTCAGAGCTGGGGCTGCTGGAGGACCTGGCGGCGGCGTGCAGTGCGGAGCTGCGGCTGCGGATCGTCTCCCGCCAGCGCGAGGCCGCGCGGGGGGAGGCCGCGACGAGCGCCCGCAGGTACCGGACGGCGCTGGAGCGCTCGCAACTGCTGCTGCGCGCTGCCGACGCCCTGGCCGACACCACCGGCCTGGCCGAGGTCAGCGAGACCGTGCGGCACCTGGTGACCGGCGATCTGAAGCCCGTCTACGTGGGTCTGGTGCTGGTCGAGGGCGTGCGCCAGAACCGTCTGCGCCGGCTGGTCGACGCCAAGGGCAGCGCGCCGATGGAGCGCGAGTACGAGAGGTACGGTCTGGATTCCGGTTGGCCGACCGCCAGGGCGGCACGGGAGAACCGCACGATCACCGTGGGCAGTGAGGCGGAGCTGGTCCGGGACTACTCTCCCGAAGCGGTGGCCGCGTTCAACAGCCTGGGACTGCACAGCGCGGTCTGCATCCCGCTGCCGGGCACGGTGATCCCGCTGGGCACGCTGGTGCTGGGCTGGGACGACGCGCACGAGATCGACATCGTGGAGCAGGCACTCCTGGCGGCGCTGGCCGGATACACCGCCCGCGCGGTCGAGCGCGCGCTGTTCGTGGACAGCCGGGTCACCGTGGCACGACAGATGCAGGAGGCGATGCTCACCGAGCTGCCCGTGGTCCCGGGCATCGAACTGGGTGCCCTGTACCGGGCCGCCGCCTCGACCAACCTGGTCGGCGGAGACTGGTACGACGCCTACCGGCTGCCCACCGCCTCCCAGGGCGGGGAGGACTCCCGCGAAGCGGACGAGCTGGCGGTGTCCATCGGGGACATCACCGGCCACGACATGCACGCCGCCACGCTGATGGGGCAGGTGCGCAGCATGCTCCGCCAGGCCGACCTCGACCACCCCGGAGGCGGACCCGCCCGCGCGGTCACCGCCGTCGAACACGCCAACACCCGCCTGGGCATCGGCGCCAGCGGCACCCTCGTCCACGCCCACCTCCGCCCCTGCTCGGCACCGGATGACGCGAGCTGGGAACTGCGCTGGACCAACGCCGGCCATCCTCCCCCGCTGGTCATCTCCCCCGGTGTCCCGGTCCGCCAACTGGATGAGCACGGGATGCTCTTCTTCCCCGGGCTGGCCGCCTTCGCGCGGGAGGAGTACCGGCACCTGCTGCCGCCGGGCAGCGTGGTGCTGTTCTACACCGACGGTCTGGTGCAACGCACCGGGACGAGCATGGACGAGGCCATGGACCTGGCCGGCCGGTGCCTCGCCGACCACCTCGGACAGCCGCTGTCCGAGGTGCTGGAGACGATCGCCGACCGGGTCGCCGGGGACGGCTCGGGAGACGACATCGCGCTGCTCGCGCTCCGCATCCCGCACTCCCGTGTCCTCCCCGGGCCGTAGGCTCTCGGGCGCTCCTTCCGCGCACGGGTGGCGGTCCCGCCCGCCCTGCACGCGGCCGGCGATCCCGCCCCTCGTGGGAGCGTAGGGTGAGGGCTCTCGTCGCCGCGGCGGGATTCAGCCGCTCCTGGCTCAGGCCCTCCCCGTGATCACGGGATCGTGGACCGTGATGGTGGCACACGCCGACGAAAGGTCCCCCGTGACCTCCCCCGCCACCCCCCGGTGGCACCCGCGTACCCACGCCATCCATCAACAGATTCAGACGCTCTGCGCCGAACTGGCCGCCCTCCCGACCGAGGAACGGCTGACCGCGCTGGCCCACCTCGAACACGCGGTGCAGACCGTAGTGATCCAAGCGGTCCGGGAAGCCGCCGTCGATGCCCGCACCGAGGGATGGCCGCTACGCCGGATCGGCCTGCACCTGAACCGTTCACACGAGCAGATCCGCCTCCTCACCATGCCCGAGGTGCCGTGAATCCCACGTAGGGGGCAGCAGAGGAACCCCCAAGGCGCCGACCACCGCACGGCTCCACCGCGATCCGTCGGCCCTGTGCCGGGCTGCCGGTCCTGGCATCCTGTCGTGGATGAGGGACTTCGTCAGCAGCGTGGTCGGCCGACTGGAGATCGCGCACCATCGGGTACGCGGGGCGTACGTGCTGGTCCTGCGCGGCGCCACCGACATCGCCTGCGATTCGGAGCTGGAGGACGCGTTCATCCACGCCATGGTCGGGGGTCTCCCGCTGATCGTGGATCTGTCGGAACTCAGCTCCGGCGACGAGGAACTCCTCGGTCACCTGATCAACGCCCAGCGAGCCACGGAGTTCGCTCTCGTCGGCCCGGTCACTCCCGGCTTCCAGCGCCGCCTCGAAACCACCGGCACCACCGCCCTGTTCACCGTCCACCCCGACCTCACCACCGCCCTCGGTCTCTGAGCCCGTTCCGTCCCGGCGCGCCGTGCGGTCGTCGACTCGAACGTGCCGCCGGCCGACGCGCGAGGGGCGTGGATACCGCCGGTGTCACCGTACGGTCACCTCGTCGAGGAGGAAGGCAGCCGGATCACCGGGCGGTGATCGACGCCATCGCCTGGAAGCTCCGGACCGGATCGCCCTAGGAGGGGCTCTGCTTCCAGTCCTCCACGAGGAGGCCGAGCAGCACCTCGTCCAGGAACTCACCCAGCACCCAGGCCGAGGAGCGCAGGACCCCTTCGCGGACGAAGCCGTTGCGTTCGGCGGAGCGCTGCATCGCCGTGTTGTCCGCGAGCGTCTCGATCTGGAGCCGGTGCAGGCTGCGTACGACGAACGCGTAGTGGCACAGGGTCGCGACGACGTCCGTTCCGTACCCCTTGCCCCGGGCGGCGGGCAGCAGCGCGAGGCCGAGGTGGGCCGACCGGTTGTGGGTGTCGATGCCCCACACCGACGCGATGCCGATGATCGTGTTGCCCTCCAGCTCCACCACCGAGAAGGCGATGCGGTCCTCCTTCTCCTCGGCGTCCACCGCCAGGGGCGAGTCCTTCGCGTCTGGTGACAGCGGCCGCCAGGGCACGCCCGAGGCCCGGGCGGCGTTGACCACGTCGTTGTAGAGCTCGGTCCGCAGGACCGGTATGTCGTCCTCGTGCCGGGCCCGGAGCCCGATCTTTCCGCCTGTGAGCATGCGAGCTTCCTATCCGACGGGGCCCGGCGGCGGCAATCGGTTAAGGGGTCATCTCCTGGGCGGCGAGCCAGGCCACCGAGCCATCCACAGGAGATGGCCTCCGAGCGCGTGCGACAGCGGAATTACCTCTATTCCCGGCGGGGCGACCGCGGTTACTATGACTGCGCTTCTGACCAGGGGATTTGGTCGTTGAAGCACGTCATCGTGGGCGGCCGAAGGCCCCTGGGGAACGGGACCTGCCGCTGGGGGGCGGCGCTTCGTCGATACGCCGTCGCAGGCGTACAACGCACGTCACTTCATCGACGCGCGTCACTCATGCACGACCTCTTCGTCGGTACAGCGTGCGCAGGCGCGCCGACTCCGCTCTGCCTGATTTCGCTCCCACGGCCCTTCGCGCCATTAGTGAAACGGATGCATCATCATGCGTTCCAGACCACCCGGAACTTCACGTCACCCAGGCTGGGCATCCCGTCTGACGGGACGCCTGCTTCCTCCTGTGCTCGCTCTCGCCCTGCTGGCTGTCGCCGGCGCGGGTGACGGCTACTCGGCTCCGCCGACCGTACCGGCGGCCTCCTACGACTGGTACGAGGAGACCGCCGCCGAGTTGTTGCGGCAGGACCAGTGCCTGATGAGCGACGTAGGGCGGTTGGGCGGGCCGTCCATGGCCGCGACCGCGAAGGACGGGCTCAACCAGACGCCCGAGCGACTGCGTGAGCTGGCGGACCGGAACTACTGGAGAGGCACGCCCCTCGGTGCCGCGTACCAGAAGGACAAGGACGTCGCCAATGTTGAGCTGAGCCGACTCCACGCGCTTCGCGACAACTGGAACATCACCGGTCTCGAAACCCCCGGCGGCTTCAAGTCCGTCGCGGACTTCGAGTGGCCCCCAGGGGGCCCCGGCGATGACAGGGACGACTTCCACTCCCAGACCGGGCTCCTCTCGTGGATCGCCGACCGGTTCTGGAAGACCGAGAGCGACTTCTACGAGGACGCCACACCGGAGGCGGACGACCAGACCGTCGCCAAGGTCAAGGCATTGGGGCAGCCGCTGTACGGCGGTGCCCCGGACCGTACGAAGCCTGATTGGGACCTGCAACTGGCTTACGAGTCCGCATACGATCACCTGACGAACTGGAGTCTTGAGCCGACAGGTGCGGATGACGCCCGCATCTTCCTCGCCTCGGGCGGCTTTCCCGACAAGGCGCCGGTGCCGGGCACAGCAGAGCACCGCATCGCTGTGGAGGATCTGAAGTCGCGGTATGCGGCCTGCGCGTGGCGCGACCCGATCGACCCCGCGAAGGTTCTCGGGGAGGTCAGCGCCACCGCCGCCGCCGAGTGGCAGCAGGAGATCACCTCGCAGGCCGGTCCCCGCAACGCGATCCTCTCCATAAGCGCCTCCACCACCAGCTCGCTCGCCGCTGGATCCGAGGCGATGGGCCAGCTCCTCGGGCACTCCTGGGTCGCGGACCACATCACCCGTTGGCAGGACTACTGGTCCTCGGGTGGCATCGGCTGGATCGGGACATCGCCGATGACGATCCAGATCCCGGGTGCGTCAGGAAAGTGCCTGGGGGTCCAGGGCTCCGGCACCGCCAACGGCACGGCGGTCGAGGTCGTCACCTGCTCTACGACGGCCGCCCAGCAGTGGCGGTTCAACGGCGGGTACGGAAACGGCTACAGCCTGCAGAACATCAACTCGAACAAATGCCTGGATGTCGCGTCGAACCAGACGAAAATTCAGATCTGGTCGTGCGACGGCACCCCGAAGCAGGTGTGGAAGTTCGGTGTCCGCGCCAACACCACGCTCGAGAACACGAGCGGGAAAAAATGCCTGAACTTCCCGGCCTACACGGCGGGGCAGGACGCCCAGGCGGCTGCCTGCTCGACAGCGGCCACCCAGAAGGTGCTGTTCAAGGTATCCGAGCACAACGGAAGCGTGCCGCCCGCAGCCCAGTTCACGAAGGCGTCGCAGCGACTGACCGCCGCACGCAACGGGGCCAAGGCCGAACTCGAAAAGCTCAAGGAAGTGGCCGAGTTCGCGAGGCTCGACACGGTCTTCATCACGGGAAACCAGAACCGCGCGTACGCGATCGCTGACGAGGCGGGTGCGCCTCGGGGCCGTGGGCTGCTGATGGGGCAGCAGAAGGTCCAGGTCACGCAAGGCGCGGCCGCCGCGCTCGCCGCACTGGTGAAGGCAGGTGAGACCGCGGAGGCGGCCACGCGCGCCTCAGCCGCGGACAGTGCGACGATCGCACAGCGGGCGCTGGCCCAAGCCGCGCAGTCCAAGGCGGAGTTCCGCAAGAAGGCCGCGGAAACGGCGGAACTTCAGGCCAAGAGCGCCATGGACGCGGCCAAGCTGCACCGGGACAACGCGCGCAAGGACAAGGAGACCGCCGAGGCCAAGCTCGCCGTCGCCCTGACGGAGGAGTCCAAGGCGAAGGCCGCCGCAGCGGCAGCACACGCCAAGCGGCTGGAGGCGGAGGCCGAAGAGGCCACGGCGAAGAAGGAGAAGGCGACCGCCGACGCCAAGAAGGCCGAAGCGGCCCGGCACCGGCAGACCGCCGAGGCCGAGGCCGTGAAGGCCGAGCAGGCGAAGACGAGCGCCGAGACGGCCGAGAGGACGGCCGTGGCCCGGAAGCAGGACGCGGAGTCCGCCCGCGACCGGGCTCGTGAACTGCGCGACGACGCCTGGGACGCCGAGCAGAAGGCGAACGCCTCCCGGGCGAAGGCCGACGCGAAGGCCGCCTACGCGGCGTCCCTCGACGCGGGCCAGGCCGCTGACGACGCAAGGGCAGCGGCCGACAAGGCCGACCGGCACGCGGACGACGCGGAGGCGGCGGCCGGACGATCGCGCACCGCCGCGAACGCCGCGACGCAGGCCGCGGCCGACGCCGACGCCGCAGCCACCAAGGCGGAGGCAGCGGCCAAACGCTCCCGGGCAGCGGCGGACGACGCCCAGGCCGAGAAGCTGAAGGCCGACGCCGCCGTACGCACCGCCACCAGCGCCGCCGCCGACGCCATCGATGCCTCCGAGCGCGCAGCAGCATCGGCCGGCTTGTCCGTCAAGGCTGCCAACGATGCCGAGGCCAAGGCCAAGGAGGCCAGGACGCAGGCGAACCTCGCGCAGGCAGAGGCCGACAAGGCCACTGCCGCGTCGGCGAAGGCCGCCGGTTTCGCCTACGTCACCGCGCAGGCGGCCACGGACGCTGGGAACTCGGCCGCCCAGGTCGCGAAACCCGCCAACGACGCCATCCAGCTCGGCTCGCCCTACGTCACCAAGGACTCGGCCGCCTCGCTGGTCGTGCTCTCCGGCCAGGCCGCCAAGACGATCGCCGAGCAGCAGAAGGCCGTCGCCGACGCGCACGCCGCCAACGCGGCGGAGGAGGCACAGGCCGCCCAGCTCATCGCTGACCTGGCACAGGGCGACGCGAAAGCCGCCTACCAGCACGCGGCCAACGCCGCCAAGTACGCGGCCGAAGCCCGCGGCTACTCGAAGGAGGCCCTCAGCTACGCCGCCGCAGCGGCAACAGCCGCCGCCAAGGCCCAGCAGTCCCTGGCCCGCAGCATCGGGTACGCGGCGCAGGCCGCGACCGACGCCGCAGCCGCGGACAGCGCGGCGGGCCGCGCCGAAGGGCACGCGAAGGAAGCCCGGACCTCCGCGGACGAGGCCGCCCTCGACGCGGCTGCGGCCCGGGCCGCAGCCACCCGTGCCGAGGACTCCGCCCGGGACGCCCGAGCAGCCGCCGAACGCGCCGACGCAGCCGCGACGGCCGCCGAGGAAGCCGCCAAGGACGCCCAGAAGTTCGCCGAATCAGCCCAGGAAGCCGCCGAACAGGCCGAGAACGCCGGCAACACCGGGCAGATCGAGACCGGCACCGTTCCGGACGCGGCCGGCGGGCCCGTCGGAGGCGTCTTCTACGTCGTCAACGAGATCGAGAAGGTCGGAGAGCCGCAGGTCGTCAAGAAGACCGAGGGCTGCGACGGCTGGTGGGACCAGCTCTTCTACGACGGCGACTGCACGATGACCCAGAAGATCAGCTACAAGGCTGACCTCGACCTGTTTCTGTGCAGCACCGAGGTCTGGGAGAACACCTGCTCCTCTACGGACACGATGTTCCTGGGCGAGACCGAAACCGACGTCCTGAGCACCGAGGTCACCCACACCATCACGATCGCGGAGTACCAGCGGGGCGTCGACCCCGTAGACATCCTCTTCGGCAGCTGGATCCGGTGCGCACAGAAACTCACCCCCGGCGGCGAGAACGGAAGCTGGGGCGGCTGCGCCTGGGCGGTCGTCGACGTGGCAGCCATGTTCGCCGGTAAGGTCCTCCGTCCGATCGCGGACGCTTTCAGAGCGGCGGACGCCGCAGCCAGGACCGGGATCGGCTTCGTCGACGCACTCAAGGCGCTCCGAGCCCTGCCGCTGGCTGATGATGTCGTCGCCCGCCTCGGATACCGGGTGATGGATGAGTTCGTCGAGGCCTGCACACGCAAAAGCAAGCGCTTCGCTGCCCTGGCGGCAACCGCCGCCGATGGGTGTGGCGGTCTGATCCGCTACAACAGCGATGACCTCAGCCGAATGGCTTACCAGTACAGGGTCGAATCCGGATTCTTCGGAGCAGATCATAATGTCGCTGTGGCCCGAGTGCCGGGCTGGAACGACCCGAAAACCGGAGACCTCGTGGTGGCGAGCAGCGGCTTCTCCGGGCACTCGGAGACGACGATCTTGAACATGCTGAAGGCGAAGAAGGTCGACCCCAGTAGGATCACCAGTCTGTATACGGAGCGGCAGCCGTGCGCGTCCTGTGCTTCCGAGTTGTCCGGGGCCCTCAAGGCAGGCACACCCGTCACATGGTCGGTTCCGTATTTCGATGGCATCGAAAGTGCGGCCAAGCAACTTCTGGCGAAGTACGTCGCGCAGGCTGGTGGCGGTCGCGTGGCGCGGTCGTCGGCAGACTTGCGGCAGCAGGAGACGGAGACACATGAGCCAGCACGGATTCGATCTACCACCGAAAGCCACGCGTGAGGTCATGGACCGTCGTGAGGAACTAGCCGAGAAAGCCTGTGCTGCCTTGATGCAGGCAGGTCTTCCCGCTTTCCTGGACGCCTCGCAAGATGTGCCCGGTGCGCACATTCACGTGGAATCCCTGACCGACGGCGGTGTTCTCGTGGAATGGAGCACTCAGGAAAGTCTCACGACCGCAGCCGTAGATATTCTGGAGAACGGGGTTGATCCCACGAACCTGCCACAGGCGATTCGCCACTACGAAACCGTGCAGACGTGCATGCGGGACGCAGTTCTGCAGATCCTCGCTTCAGCCGGGTTCCACGTGGAGAGGGCGGACGCGCACACCTACGGAAGCGCGGTCCACGTAAAGGAGGGCTGCCCCTGATCGTCGTCGGGTCCTGTCGATGCTGAGCGGCTCAGCATCGACGGGGCCGCAGTACGGGTAGATCTTGACTGGTGAACGGCCCTCGCGCCCGGGACGGCGGGGATCGCCAACCGCTGGACCGGTTGGGCGGATCATGAACCGAAAGGTCATCACCACCGTCGCCCGGCTGGCCGTCTGATCGCGAACAGTTCCCAGGCGCCGGTGGTTCCGTAGATCTGGGATGGATACGCGTAGGCGGCACCACCCACCGACTCACCCGCACTCTCATCTGCCACCGCAGCCTCCCCACATGAGATGACGTGTCAGTACCAGGGCAAGTCGCCGGTCCTCAAGGGGGCGTGGGGATGGCCGGGGGCACGAAAAATGTGCTCCGTTGTCGGTGGCGTGCCTTATTCTGCGATCCGGGCCGCGCCCCAACGCTTCTCTCTCTCATCTCGGGTGACGCGCGGCCCCTTTCATACCGTGGGGGTATCAGTAACTGTGCGCACGCGCAGAATTTCGACCGCGACGGCGTTCGCGGTCCTCTTCAGTTCCGTGGTGCTCGTCGGCGGTACGGCGGGCTCGGCCGCCGCCGACTCCAGTGCGTCGCTGCCGATCAAGTCGAGCGGTGACATCGTCGTGGACGGCGTCCACAAGCGGGTGTTCATCAGCGATCCGAGCTCCGGCAAGGTCGTCGCGACGGACTACAACGGCAAGGTCGTCCGGCAGATCGGTTCGCTGCCCGGGGTGAGCGGGCTGGAGGTCTCGCCCGACTCGAAGACCGTCTACGCGGCACTGCCGGGCGCCGGGGCCATCGCCGCCATCGACACGGCCACCCTCGCCGAGACCAAGCGCTACCAGGTCGGCAAGAGCGTGCAGCCCAAGTATCCGGCGGTGGCCGGAGGCCGGCTCTGGTTCGGTTTCGACTACAGCTTCGACAGCCCCTCCTCCGGGGGGCAGCGCGGTCAGATCGGCTCGATCGACATCGCCTCTCCCGAGGAGACGGTGACGCTCGGCAGCGGCACGGAGGACGGCTGGTACTCGGCCCCGCGCCTCGCGGCCGACCCCGGCGCGCCGAACGTGCTGGCCGCCGCCCAGGAAGGCAGCAGCTTCACCGAGTTGGCGGTGTACGACGTATCGGAAGGCACGCGTACGCGGGTCGCGCACGGGCCGAGCGCCACCGGCCCGAACGGCGAGGACCGGTACCAGTCCTACCTGAACGACTTCGACATCACGCCCGACGGCAAGCACGTCCTGGTGGGCAGCGGCAGCGGGTCGCCCTACTCGGCCCAGTCGTTCTCGACCGCCGATCTGTCCCTGACGGGCAGGCTCGCGACGAACAACGGCGGCAAGGCCGTGGCCGTCGCGCCCGACGGGACGATCGCGCTCGGCGCGTCACAATCCCCGAACGTCCGCATCTACAAGCCGGGCGGAAAGGGCGCGTCCCGTACCTACACGTTCCCGCCCTACACCGGCGACACCACCACCCCCTACGACCTGCGCGAGGCCGGGCTCGCCTGGGCGCCCGACCGCAGCCGCGTCTTCGCCCTCGCGACCAACGTCTACAACGACGTCTTCGCGCTGCGCACGCTGACCGATGCCTCCAAGGCGGCGGTCACGGTCTCGGTCAAGGCCCCGTCCAAGGCCACCCGCGCCAAGAAGCTGACCGTCACCGGCAAGCTCACGACCAACACGCCGCTCCCCACCGGCACCAAGGCCACGGTTCTGCGGACCGACCTGGAGTCCCCGAAGGGCAAGTCCCTGGCCTCGGTGACGCCCAAGAAGGACGGCACCTTCTCCTTCACCGACACCCCGCACGCCGGCGGCAAGGTGACGTACAAGGTGAGTTACGCGGGCAGCGCCACGCACTCCGCCGCCTCCCGCTCGGCCGCTGTCGCCGTATCGCGGTCCACGGCCTCGCTCAAGCTGAACCGGAACAAGGCGCTCTACGCGTACAACACGAACGTCTCCTTCACCGCGACCCTCGGCAAGACGTACAAGAACCGCGTCGTCGAGCTGTGGGCCGACCCCTTCGGCGCCGACAAGCCGAAGAAGCTGGTCAAGAAGGCGAAGGTCAACTCCAAGGGCAACCTGTCCGTCACCGTCAACATGAAGCGCGACACGACGGTCACAGCCGTGTTCGCGGGTGACGCCCGGTACGCGCCGAAGACCGTGAAGTCGACCGCGTACGCCAAGGTCAACGCCTCGGTGAAGCTGTCGAAGCACTACAAGACGGCGAAGATCGGGAAGACCTCCTACGCGTACTACAGCAAGAAGAAGAACCCCGACTTCACCACCTACATGACCTACCACAAGGGCCGGGCCCACCTGCTGACCCTTGAGTTCAACTACCAGGGCACCTGGTACGACGCGGGCCAGCAGTACTTCGGGCTCGGCACCAGCGGCAAGTCGATCGTGACGCTGGAGGGACCGCACGAGACGGGCTACAAGATGCGCGTGCGGACCTCGTACATCAACGGTTCCTCCGGCGACAACGTCAACTCCACGACGCACTCGGCCTGGAAGTACTTCATCTTCACGAAGTAGCCACCGCCGCCGCTGTGTCGCGGGCCCGTAGCGCCAGCCACAGGTCGTAGCGGGCGCTCGGGGGGCGCAGCAGCGAGCGCTGGAGCACGGTCTCCAGCCGGGTGAGGCGCTTACGGGCTCCGGGAACGGAGATGCCCAGCTCGGCCGCTGTCGGGCCGAGGCGGCCCTCGCAGCGCAGCCAGGTGCGCAGGGTCACCTCGGCGGCCCCGGACACCGGCTCCGCCACCGGGGCCAGTTGGCGGGCGGCCCACTCCTGGACGGCGGGGCGGCGCAGGACCTCATCGAGGTCGTGCGCCGCCCCGTTCGCGTGTCCGGGTGCCGGTACGTTCGCGTGTCCGGGTGCCGGTAAGTCCGCGTGTCCGGGTGCCGGTACGTCGTCGTGCTGTGCGGCCTCCGGGGTGCAGACCGGGGCCGGGGTGGCGCGGATGCGCAGGGCCAGGTCGAGCGCCGCCTGGTCGGCCAGCCGGTGGAGGTCGAGGCCGAGCAGCTCGCCGATGAGCTTGAGGCGGGCGGCCAGGGTGTTGCGGTGGACCTTGAGGTGGTCGGTCGCGTGCGACGAGAAGGCCAGCCAGGACGCGGCGGTCGCCGCGAGCTCCTGGCTCCCCGGGTCCTGGGCCCGGCGCGGCACATGGGTCAGGAGCGGGGTGAGCAGGGCCTCGGCCCAGCGCCGCCCGGCGGTGCCGACGACGAGCGCCGGTTCCGGGGCGGCGCCGAACCGGACGTGCCGGCCGGGCACTTCACGGGCTACCGCCAGGGCGTGGAAGGCCTGGCGGTAGCCGGTGGCGGTGTCGGCAAGCGGCACCTGCTCGCTGACGCCGACCACGCAGCGGTCCACCAGGGCGGCCACGGCCTCGTCGGTGGAGGCCCCGCCGTCCGGGCTCACGAGGATGAGGTGGCGGGCGTAGACCGGGCACCGCACGATCCAGGACCGGCCGCCGTCCGCCTCGGCGCAGACCCGGGCCACCTCGTCCCGGCTGTCCCCGGGGCACTCCACGACACAGACCCGTACGGGGTCGGGCAGGCGCGGGCGCAGCGCACCGGCCACCTGCTGGGCGATGGAGAGCTGGCCTGTCATCAGCAGGTGCAGCACCGCCTCCCTGCCGCGCGACTCGGCGAGGTCCACCCGGCGCCGCTTGCGCTCGACCGCCTCGGCCTCCCGGCACAGGGAGAGCGGCATCAGCACGTCGGCCAGGAGCGTGGCGAGCCCGGCGGCCACGGGCCGGGGCGTGACGACGGCGAGGAGGGGGGCGGCGCCCCGGTCCTCACCGTGCGGGGCGTGGGGGCCGGGCAGCGGGAAGAGGAGGACGGTGTGCGCGCCGGTGTCGTGGGAGTACGCCAGGGCCCCGCGCTCGGTCAGCGCCCGTACGCCCTCGGCGACCAGCCGGAGCACGTCGGGGGTGTCGGCCGGTGGGGTCGGGGGGCCGCTCGGGGCCGCCCCTGACACGCTCAGCACGGTCCCGTCGGAGCGGGCGATTCCGGCCCAGCCGTCGGCGCGCCCCGCCAGCCAGCGCAGCAGGCCGGCCGTTCCGCCGTTGCGGGCCAGCCGTTGCATCCTCAGCAGGTCGTCGTCGCGTTGCCGTGCTCGCACATGATCCCCCGATCACCGCTGCGCATCACTGCGCATGACTGTGCATCACTGTGCGGAGTGATACCCCCGCCGTCGCCCCACTGGGCGCATTGAACCTCCCGGTGCCCCTACCCACCGGTCTATGGTCCGAACGTGGTGTTCCGGCACCGGTGGCAGCGGCTCACGGGGGTGGTCGCTGTCACCGGAGCCGGGGCGTCCTCGGCTCGGGCCCCGGCCGATTGTCAGTGGTGACCTCTAACGTCGTCCGAGTCCGGACGACCTGTGAGAAGAGGCCCCACCGTGGAGTTCCGCATCGAGCGCAGTGCCCTGGCCGAAGCCGTGTCCTGGGCCGCCCGCGTCCTGCCGGTCCGCTCCCCCGTTCCCGTACTGGGCGGGCTCCTGCTGGACGCCGAGGGCGGGCGGCTGCGCGTCAGCGGGCTCGACTACGAGGCGTCGGCGCGCATCGACGTGGAGGCCGCCGAGGTGCTGCGCCCGGGGAAGGTGCTCGTCATGGGGCGGCGCCTGCTCGACATCTGCAAGGTGCTGCCGGAGGGCCCGGTGGAGTGCGCGGTGGAGGGCTCGCGGTTCACGGTGTCGGGGGACGGCGCCCGCTTCGGCCTGTCCGTGCTGCCGTTGGCCGACTACCCGGCCCTGCCGTCGCTCCCGCAGGTGCGGGGTGCGGTGGAGGCGGCGGAGTTCGCGGCGGCCGTCGCCGATGTGGCGGTGGCGGCGGGGCGGGACGACACCCTGCCCGCGCTCACCGGGATCCGGCTGGGGCTCGACGCGGAGGCCGGGACGATGACGCTCGCGGCCACCGACCGGTACCGGTTCGCGGTGCGGACGCTGCCGTGGAAGGCGGCTGCGGCGGACGCCCGGAGCGTGGATGTGCTCGTCTCCGCGCGGCGGTTGACCGAGATCGCGCGGTCGCTGGGGCGGTCCGGGCTGGTGAGTGTGGCGCTGGACGCCGGGTCGGCGGGGTTCGAGCACGCGGGGATGCGGACCACCGTACGGCTGCTGGAGGGGCGGCTCCCGCGCCACGACAAGCTGTTCGCCATGGAGAGCCCCGCCGTGGCGGTGGTGGACCGGGCGCGGCTGGTGGAGGCCGTCAAGCGGGTCTCGGTGGTCGCCGACGGGGACAGCCCGGTGCAGATGGCCTTCTCCGCCGCCGACAACTCCGTACACCTCCAGGCCGGTTACGAGGACGACGTGGCGTCCCAGCGGCTCCCCGCGACGCTGGAGGGGGCCCGGGAGATGACCGTGGCGTTCAACCCGGGGTATCTGGCGGACGCCCTGGCCTCGTTCGATGAGCCGTCGCTGCGGTTGGTGATGATGGGGGCGGGGCAGCGGGCGATGGTCACGGGGGGCGGGGCGGGGGCGGAGGCTCATCGGCATCTGCTGATGTCGGTGAAGCCGCAGTTGGCTTGAGGCGGGCCGGACTTCCCCGTACGGTGTCCGGCCCGCCCGCCCGCCGCCTCTCCTGGCTGCTAGTCCTGCGGCCGCACCCCCGCCTCGTCCACCACGCCCCGCTTGACCACGGCGTCGGCGCTGAGCAGCGCGCCCTTCCTGCCGTACGCGGTGTCGGCGGTCAGGAAGCTGCGCGAGCCCAGGTAGGTCAGCGTCTCCGGGTCGAAGACCCACTCCGAGCGTGAGGAGTAGTGGGCGTCCACGCGGGCGATGCCCACGCCCTTGCGGCCGACCGCGTCCACCGCGTTCGGGGCCTCGGTGACGCCGGGGATGAGGGCCGCGGCCTTGTAGAGCGCGGCGGCCGTCTCCGGCGGCATCACCGTGAAGCCGACCAGGCCGCCGATCTCGTCGAACACGGCCTGCGCGTGCTCCTGGCCCTCCGGCTTCGGGGTCAGGGCGGTGATGTGGTCGAGCAGCTTCCGGGGGTCGGTCGGCAGCTCCGCCAGCCAGCGGTAGGTGGGCCGGCCGATGCCCGGCGCCGTGCCCTCGGTGTCACCGAGCTGGGGGTTGATGGGCAGGGTCTCGCCGTCCTCGCGGCTGAGGCCGAGCTTCTTCTGCGGGCCGGGCTTCTGCGCGTACCAGTCCTCCCGCTCCGACAGCGGGGTCGTCACCAGCGTGCCGCTGGTGAGGTCGCCGTTCTGGACCTGGCTGCGGACGTAGACGAACTGGTCGTCGCGGACCGGGCCCGCCTCGCCCTTCGCCGCCGCGTCCGAGATCCGGTTCAGCACGAGCGCCACCGGCTGCGCCTCCCCGGCCCGCTCCGAGGCCGACGCCCCGCTCTCCATCCGCTCCGGGGCGTCTCCGCCACCTTGCGCGGAGTAGCCCGCCACCAGCGCGCCGGCGAGGGCGAGCGCGGTGGCCGGGGCGAGGAAGGACGGGCGGAGGAGGCGTGGGCGGGCGGGGGCGAGGTCCCGAGCGCCTTCCCGGGCTCGGTCCTTCGCGGAGGCGGCGGAAGCGGAGGCCGTGTCGGCGGCGGTGTCGTGGTCGATCTGGTTCATCAGGCGTTCCCTGTGGTGCTCGTGACGGCCCGGCGGAAGGGCGAATCCGGTGGCGGGCGGCAGCAGCCGCGCCAGCTCGGCGCGGTCGTCCCGGCCGCCCCGGCTGTCCCGGCTGCTCCGGCCTGCCCGGCCGTCGTCGGTACCCGTGGTGGCGGTCATCGCGATCCCCCCTCTCCTGGCAGGGCGACGAATGCCGCCCTGCCTCCTACCTCTCCGCGACCCCGGCGGGGTTCCCGCCCGGACCGCCCGGGCCGTCCGGACTCCTCCGCTTCCCGCTCCAGGTGCTCGCCCGCCAGGCCGCGCAGCCGCGTACGGGCCCGGGAGAGCCGTGACCGTACGGTGCCGACCGGGACGCCCAGCGCGGCCGCGGCCTGCGCGTAGTCCAGCCCGGCCCAGACGCAGAGCGCCAGCACCTCGCGCTCGGGCTGCCGCAGGCGGTCCAGGACCGCCCGTACGGCGGCCAGTTCGCGCTGGTGGTCCAGCCGCTCGGCGGCGGCCTCCGCGAAGTCCTCGGTCTCCTTCGGCTTCGGCTGCCGGGCCAGGAACGCGAGCCGGCGGCCGACGCCGCGCCGGTGGTTGCGCGCCTTGTTGGTGGCGATGCCGAGCAGCCAGGGCCTCAGCGAGCCGCCCTCCGGGTCGATCTGCTCGCGGGTGCGCCAGGCGGCGAGGAAGGTCTCCGACATCACGTCCTCGGCGGCGGAGAGGTCGCCGGTGAGGCGGCAGGCGTGGCTGTGCACGGACTGCGCGTACCGGTCGTAGAGGACGCCGAAGGCCTCCCGGTCGCCCGCGCGGATCCGTTCCCGTACGCGGGAGTCGTCGTCGCGATCGAAGTCCCGGTCGTCGTCCCGGTCGTCGTCGCGGTCGTCGGGCGGGTGGGCCGGGTGCGCCGGCTGTTCGTTGTGCTCCACGCCCCGTACCTCTCCGCGGCGGCCACCGGGTTCCCGTGGCCCGCGTCACAGGGCGGTGCTCCCCGCGCACCCGATCCTGCCGCCCCGCCCCGGAACGCCGGAACGGGGGGTGGTTCACCCGCGAGGGATCAGCGGGTGGGCGTCAGCAGCTCAGGTTCGAGCCGGTGGTGGTGCCGAGGATCTGGGTGAACTGCGTGAACTTGTTGATGCGGCTCTGGACCTGTGCCGGGTTGCCGCCGTTGCACTCCAGCGAACCGTTGATGGAGCGGATGGTCTCGCCGAACCCGCGGTTGTTGACGATCGCGTTGTGCGGCGTCATGGTGCCGGGGCCGTTCTGGGTGTTCCAGTACCAGAGGCCGGTCTTCCAGGCCACGGAGGCGTTCTGCTCCACCAGGTAGGGGTTGGCCAGCAGGTTGATGCCCAGCGCGTCACCGGCGGCCTTGTAGTTGAAGTTCCAGCTCAGCTGGATGGGACCGCGGCCGTAGTACGCGGCCTGGCCGGCGGGGCAGCCGTAGGACTGGGTCGTGTCGCAGTAGTGCGGGTAGTTGGCCTCGTTGACTTCCTTGATGTACACCAGCCCGCCGGTCTCGTGGCTGACGTTGGCGAGGAAGGCCGCGGCCTCGCGCTTCTTCACTTCGGTGCTACCGGTGTTGGCGAAGGCGGGGTAGGCGCTGAGGGCGGCGGTGAGGCCGCTGTAGGTGTAGAAGGAGTTCCGGTTCGGGAACATCTGGTTGAACTGGGCCTCGCTGACGACGAAGCCGGTACCCGGCTGCTCGCCGCCCCCGCCGGTGCCGCAGGCGCCGTTGTCGGCCCAGACGTCGGAGGAGCCCGGCCGCTCGTTCTGGGTCCACCACTTGGCGGTGTAGTTGCGGCCGTTGTACGAGGCGGTCTGGCCGCCCGTGTAGACGGACGAGGAGTTCCAGGCGCTGAAGCAGTTGGCGGCCTGGGCGGTGGCCGCGGGGAGGACGACGAACGCCGCGACGACCGCGACGAGCGCGACCAGCAGGCTGAGGACACGCTTGATCACGTGAACACGCTCCTTAGACGCGGCGCGGCGTCCGGCCGTGCGCCGCCGTGGGGGTGCCGATACTCAAGCGACGATGGTCTGGACCTGTCAAGGTCTAGACCAACTTTCGTGACGATGCCGCGCGCCGCGCACCAGCCGTCCGCCGCCCGTGACAACGATGCCATCAGGCCCCTCAACTGCCGTGATTCCGGAAGGAGTCGATCCGGATCAAGCCGTGAACAGGACGGAAGCGGAAGGTAAAGATTCGGGCGTGTCCACCATGCGAACAGGTCGGGGGCGGGCGGCCCGGCACCTGAGGTCCGGGGCTGAACAACGGGAGAACAACGGACGTCGCCTTCCTCCCGCCCCTCCCGCTCCTCCCCCGCCCCGCCTACGGTGACTCGCACCGACGCACGGGCACGAGGGCCGGTTGCGCGGACACGAGGGCCGGTTGCACGGGCGCGGGAACCAGACGCACGGGCGCGGGAACCGGACGCGCGAGCACGGGGGACCGGGGGGGGGCAGCCGTGGAGTGGTTCAGTGCCGAGAACGTCGTGGCGGTCCTCACCGCCGTGCTGGGCGTCCTGGCCTCGGTCGGGGTGCTCTGGTACGAGCGCCGGGTGCCCCGCCGCAAACGCATCGGCTACCGCGTCCAGATGGACACGCCCATCGGCAGCGACGTGAGCCAGGGCCGGGCCAACGTACGCCTCGGGCTCTTCAGCGAGACCCCCGACATGTCGGACGCCACGCTCGTCCTGCTGCGCATCGAGAACGACGGCTCGCAGTCCATCGTCGACAGCGACTACACCGGGCGCGAACTGCACGGCCTGACCGCCGAGTTCACCGGACGTACGGTACGCGGCATAGCCGTCACCCAGCCCCCCGGCGCCGCCCACCTGATGGAGCACTTCACCCCGGCCGCCGGGATGCGGCACAGCGGGTCGCTCATCCGGCTGCCCCGCGTCCCGCTGAACCGGGGCGAGCACTTCAAGCTGCTGGTGCTGCTGACCGGCGCCGACGTCGGCTCCCCGATCCGGATCACCGGCGGCATCCGGGACGGAGAGGTGACGGTCAACCGCGCCGCCCGCCCCGACGACAAACCGCCGCTCTTCGGCCGGGCCTCCCGGCTCATCACCGTGACGCTGACCGTCTGCGTCATGGCGCTCGCCACGATCATCCTGGTCCGGGACGACACCCCGCCCCCGCTGGACTGCGCACGCGGCGAGCTCCGGGTGACGGGATCGACCGCCTTCGCCCCCGTCGTACGGGAGCTGGCCGCGACGTACATGAAGGAGTGCGACGGCTCCCGGATCGAGGTGGACCCGCACGGCAGCAACTCCGGCATCCGCGAGCTGGCGGACCAGGGCGCGCGGTCCGCGACGTCGGGCTCACCGGGACTGGTGGCCCTCTCCGACGGCCCGAAACCGCCCGGCCACCCGGAGCTGCGCGAGACCCGCGTCGCCGTCTCGCTGTTCTCGCTGGTCGTGAACGACCGGGTGCCGGTACGCGACCTGGCCCTCGCCGACATCCGCCGCGTCTACGCGGGCGAGATCCGCAACTGGCGCGAGCTCGGCGGCCCGGACCTGGAGATCCTGCTCGTCAGCCGGGACGCCAACTCCGGTACGCGCGAGGTGTTCCAGCGCCGGGTCCTGGACCGTAACGAACCCGCCCAGTCCTCCCGCGACTGCGCCACCAAGGACGACCCGCGCGCCCCGGTGACCCGCTGCGAACTCGACGGCACCGACCAGGTCCTGGCCACCGTCGCCCGGCTGGACGGCGCGCTCGGCTACAGCGAACTGCGCTCCGGCAGCGAGCCGCGCGGCCTGCACCGCATCGCGATCGACGGCGCCGAGCCGTCCGTCGACACGATCGGCACCAGCCCCTACCCGTACCGGGAGATCGAGTACGCCTACACCTACGGCCGCCCGCCCGCCGACTCCCTGGCCTCCAGCTTCCTCGGCTATCTGAGCCGGGGGCGCGGCCAGGACGTGATCCACATCCACGGCCACCTGCCGTGCGCGACGCCGAAGGGGCTGCGGGTCTGCGGCGAGGACTGAGCGGCCGGCTGCCACCCGCTTACGCCGAAGGGCCCCGGATCGTCACCGACCCGGGGCCCCGCGCTCGTACAGGAGCCAGATGCTCCTACAGGAACGAGTTGATCTGGATCGTCTCGGTCCGGCCGGGGCCGACGCCGATCGCGGAGATCGGGGCGCCCGACATCTCCTCCAGCGCCTTCACGTACGCCTGCGCGTTCTTCGGCAGGTCGTCGAAGGTCTGGGCCTGGGTGATGTCCTCGGACCAGCCCGGCAGGTTCTCGTAGATCGGCTTCGCGTGGTGGAAGTCGGTCTGGTTGTACGGGAGTTCCTCGACGCGCTTGCCGTCGATCTCGTACGCCACGCAGACCGGGATCTGCTCCCAGCCGGTGAGGACGTCCAGCTTGGTGAGGAAGAAGTCGGTCAGGCCGTTGACCCGGGTCGCGTACCGCGCGATCGGGGCGTCGAACCAGCCGCAGCGGCGGTCACGGCCGGTGGTGACACCGCGCTCGCCGCCGATGCGCCGCAGCGCCTCGCCGTCCGCGTCGTGCAGCTCGGTCGGGAACGGACCGGCGCCGACACGCGTCGTATAGGCCTTGAGAATGCCGATGACGCGGCTGATCTTCGTCGGGCCGACACCGGCACCGGTGCAGGCGCCGCCCGCCGTCGGGTTCGACGACGTGACGAAGGGATACGTGCCGTGGTCGACGTCGAGCAGCGTGCCCTGGCCGCCCTCGAAGAGCACGACCTTGCCCTCGTCGATGGCATCGTTCAGGATCAGGGTCGTGTCGGCGACGAACGGCTTGAGCTGCTCCGCGTACTGGAGCATGTCCTCGACGACCTTGCCGGCCTCGATCGCGCGGCGGTTGAAGACCTTGGCCAGGAGCTGGTTCTTCTGCTCCAGGGCCGCCTCCACCTTCTGCTCCAGGATCGACTCGTCGTAGAGGTCCTGGACGCGGATCCCCACCCGGTTGATCTTGTCGGCGTACGTCGGACCGATGCCCCGGCCCGTCGTGCCGATCTTGCGCTTCCCGAGGAAGCGCTCGGTCACCTTGTCGAGCGTGACGTTGTACGGAGTGATCAAATGAGCGTTGCCGCTGATCAGAAGCTTGGACGTGTCGACGCCTCGCTCGTTCAGACCGCTCAGCTCGGAGAGCAGGACCGCCGGGTCGACCACGACACCGTTCCCGATGACCGGGGTACAGCCCGGCGACAGGATTCCGGAGGGGAGGAGATGCAGTGCGTACTTCTGGTCGCCTACGACGACCGTGTGACCGGCGTTGTTACCGCCTTGGTATCGCACGACATAGTCCACGGATCCACCGAGGAGATCGGTGGCCTTCCCCTTGCCCTCGTCACCCCACTGAGCACCGAGCAGCACAAGTGCGGGCACAGGCGTACACCCCTTCCGGGCGGGGCATGTCCAAGGTCAGGGGGCGTACGTAAAGGTCGTACCTGCCGCACGACGATGTACGGCAAAGCCTGAGCCGTCGAACCGGGTGCCCCGGAATAGACGAAGCCCCTGGCGCAATAGCGCAAGGGGCTCTTGCACCAAGATGCTACCCGAGGAAGGACCCAGGTGTCGGCTGCAGAGCCCCCCGGCGACGGCGGCGACCAGCTTCTGGTGGTCATCGACCCGGTCGCCCGCCGGACCGACGGCGAATCCGTCCGTATCGCGAAGGACGTGCTGAGCGCCGGCTCGCACGCCAAGATCTGCCTTCCGGACACCCCGGAGGAGTTCGCCCGGGCCCTGTCCCGGCGGGGTTCGCGCCGCCCGGTGGTGGTCGGCGACGACGCCGCGCTGCTGCGTGCCGTGGCCCAGCTCCACCGGGAGCGGGAGCTCGCCCGGGGCGTCCTCTCCCTGATCCCCGTGGGCGCCGCGCACGCCCTGGAGGTGGCCCACGCGCTCGGCGTGCCCCGGGGCGCGGTGGCGGCCGCGCGGACGGCGCTGGACGGGGCGGTGCGGCGGCTGGACCTGCTGGTGGACGACAGCGACGGCGTGGTGCTCGGCCGGCTGTGCATCCCCGCCCCCACGCCGGCGCCCGGTGCGGGGGCCCCGCACACGGGCGTCACGGCCGTCTGGGACACCTGCCGCTCCCTGATGACGTCCCTGGTCCGCCCGGCGGCCCCGGGCGCCGCCACCGCGCCCCCGGGGACGTACCGGCTGCGGGTGGAGGCGGACGGGGTGCTGCTGAGCGACCTGGACGCGCCTGTGCGGGGCGTCTCGGTGCTCTCCCACGGCGACGGGGGCCTCGCCGACGTGGTGGTCCGCACCCCGGCCGGCGAGGACGTCACGGTGGAGGCCAAGGCCGTCACCGTCTCGGGCGCGGACTTCCGCTACCGGGCCGACATACAGACCGGCGGCCCGGTCCGGACCCGGACGTGGACCGTGCGGGCGGGCGCCTGGGGCCTGATGCTGCCGCTCCCGGCGAGCGCGGGCGGGGCCGCGGGGGCACGCTAGAGGGGTACGTACGCGACACGCACGAGACACGTATGCGATACGCGCGATACGTACGCGATATGTACGCGATACGTACGCGGAGATGTACGGGAATCGGCCGCGGAGGTGACCGCCATGACCAGCACCACCATGCCCCGAGTCGCTGTCGGATGGCACGTCGAGCTCGAATTCGAGGAGGACTCGCACCGGACTCGCGCGGCGGCCCTGGTCCGCCTCTCCGACGGAACCGAGGTACGCGCCCACGGCTACGCCAGCCGCCACCCCTCGGACGAGGACCAGCAGCGGGTCGGCGAGGAGATCGCGGGGGCCAGGGCCCTGAACGAACTGGCGATGAAGCTCCTGACCAAGGCCCACGACGAGATCGACGAGGCCTCGGGCCGGACGTCGTACCCGCTGACCTGAGTAGCCCCTCCGGCGCTTGAGGAGCGGGGGTCCGGGGCAGCGCCCCCGAAACGCGGCGCGGAACCGCCCGCCCACCCCACCGCGTCCCCCCACCTATGGAGACCCGACAAGAAGCCGTCACCGGCACCATCGGCTGCGCGGCCGCCCTCCTCGGCGCCCTCGCGGGCATCGCGGCCTGGTTCCCGTACGGCAGAACCGCTCTCTTGGGCGGCTTCGAGGGCGAGACCAATCCCGCCGTCCTCTGGCTGGGCCTCCCCGTCATGGCCCTCGGCGGAGCCGCCACCGCCCTGGCGATCCTCGCCGCCGCCCGGCGCCGGTGGCGCCTCGCGGCCGGCCTGGCGGCGGCCGTCGCCGGGCTCGCCGCCTTCGGCTACGCCTTCGACGTCCTGGCCGCCCCCCAGGCACTCCAGGACTGCGGCTCCCCCTGCTGAGTCGGCCACACCTCCCCTGAGTCGGTCACACCTCCACCACCAGCTCCTTCAGCCCCCGGATCACATACCCGGGCTGCCACTCCGGCTCCGCCACCATCCGCATCGCGGGCGCCTTCCGCAGCAACTCCCCGAAGGACGCCGCCAGTTCGAGCCGCGCCAGCGGAGCGCCCAGGCAGTAGTGGATGCCCGCACCGAGCGACACGTGCTGGTTGTCCGGCCGGGTCAGGTCCAGCCGCTCCGGGTCCGTGAACCGCTCCGGGTCCCGGTTGGCCGAGCCGAACAGCAGCGCCACCTCCGCCCCGCGCCCGATCACCTGGCCGTCCACCTCGATGTCGTCCAGCACCCACCGCTCGAACAGCTGCAACGGGGTGTCGTAGCGCAGGAGTTCCTCCACAGCCGTCGGCAGCGACGCGGGCGCGGCCCGCAGGGCGGCGAGCTGCTCCGGGTGGTGGAAGAGCGTCCGCCACCCGTTGACCGTGGTGTTCACCGTCGCCTCGTGGCCCGCGTTCAGCAGGAGCACACACGTGGAGACCATCTCCTGCTCGGTCAGCCGCTCCCCGTCGTCGTGGGCGGCGATGAGCGCCGAGATCAGGTCGTCGCCGGGAGCCGTGCGCCGCTCGGCGATCAGCCCGCGCAGATAGGCGGAGAACTCCTCCGACGCCCGCACGGCCGCCTTCGCCGTCTCCTCGGACGGATTCAGCTCGTACATCCCGCAGATCGCCGCCGACCAGGGCCGCAGCGGCCCCCGGTCCTCCTCCGGCACGCCCAGCATCTCCGCGATCACGGCGACCGGCAGCGGCTCGGCGACCTCCGCCAGGAGGTCCCCGCCGCCCTGGGCCACGAACGTGTCGACCAGCCCGGCCGCCAGCCGCCGTACGGTCGGGGCGAGGTTCTCGACCGTACGCGGGGTGAACGCCTTGGAGACGAGCCGCCGGATCCGGGGGTGGTCGGGGGCCTCCAGGTCGAGCAGCCCCTGCCCGTTGAGCGTGGTGAACGGCTCGTGCGCGGCGGGCGGCGGCGTACGGCCGAACTCCTCGTGGGTGAAGCGGTGCAGATACGTACGGCCGAGGCGCCGGTCGCGCAGCAGGGCCGATACGTCGGAGTGGTGCGGGATCAGCCACTGCCCGGTCGGCTCGAACCAGTGCGCCCGGCCGGCAGCGCGCAGGGCGGCGTAAGCGGGGTAGGGATCGGCGACGAAGGCGGGCGACCAGGGATCGAAGGACACATGCATGACCCGACGCTACCCGCGCCCACCACCACCGCAAGAGGCCCTGCCAGGGTCCGGGCCCCCGGCCCCTACCCCGGCGTGACCAGCCGCGCCTCGTACGCGAACACCGCCGCCTGCGTCCGGTCGCGCAGCCCCAGCTTCACCAGGATCCGGCTCACATGCGTCTTGATCGTGGACTCCGCGACGATCAGGTGCGAGGCGATCTCCGCGTTGGAGAGCCCCTGCGCGATCAGGACGAGCACCTCCGTCTCGCGCTCCGTGAGGTCCCCGATCCGGGCGAGGGCGGGCGGCCGCGGGGCCTCCGCGAGCTTGGAGAACTCGGTGATCAGCCGCCGGGTGACGGTCGGCGCGAGCAGGGCCTCCCCCGAGGCCACCACCCGTACGCCGTCCGCGAGCTGCCGGGCCGAGGCGTCCTTCAGGAGGAAGCCCGAGGCCCCGGCCCGCAGCGCCTGGTACACGTACTCGTCGAGGTCGAACGTCGTCAGCACCAGCACCTTGGCGTCCGCGTCCTGGGCGACGATCTCGCGGGTGGCCTCGATGCCGTTCATCTCGGGCATCCGGATGTCCATCAGGACGACGTCCGGGCGCAGGGCGGCGACCTGGGCGACGGCCTGCCGTCCGTCCACCGCCTCCCCCACCACCGTGATGCCCGGCATCGCGTTGAGCAGGACGGAGAAGCCCTCGCGGACCATCATCTGGTCGTCGACGATCAGGACGCGGGTGTCGGTGCCCGCCCCCGCGGTGGTGCCGGTGCCGCTCATGCGCCACCGTCCCGTTCGATGACGACGGTCTGCGCCTCGGCGCCCCGGCCACCCCGCTCGTCCGGCTCGCTCTCGGCCGGCGGGACGGGCAGGAACACCGCGACCTCGTACCCGCCGTCCTCCGTCGCCGCCGCCGTCATCACCCCGCTGAGCATCGCGACCCGCTCCCGCATCCCGGTGATCCCGTGCCCGGCCCCCGGGGACGGCTTGACCAGGCCCCTGGGAGGCCCGTTGACGATCCGCAGGCCTATCCCACCGAGGACGTACGAGATCTCGACCCGGGCCGTGGCGCCCGGCGCGTGCCGCAGGGTGTTGCTGAGGGCCTCCTGGATGATCCGGTACGCCGACAGCTCCACGCCCTGGGGCAGCTCGCGGACGGCCCCGGTGATCACCTTCTCCGTCTCCAGACCCGTCTCGCGGACGTTGTCCAGGAGCCCGTCCAGGACGGCGAGCGTGGGCTGCGGGGCGTCCGGGGCCTCGTAATCCTCGGCCCGGACGACTCCGAGGACGCGGCGCAGCTCGGTGAGGGCGGCCACCGCGTTCTCCCGGATGGTGACGAAGGCCTGCTCCAACTCGGGCGGCGGGTTCTCCACCCGGTAGGGGGCGGCCTCCGCCTGGATCGCGACGACCGACATGTGGTGGGCGACCACGTCGTGCAGCTCCCGGGCGATGGTGGTGCGCTCCTCCAGCAGGGTGCGCCGGTCGCGCTCCACGGCGGTGACGGTGCGCTGCACGGTCACCTCGCGCTCGGCGTCGCGGACGTCCTGCTCGGCCTCGCGCCGGACCTGGAAGATGGCGACGACGAGCAGCGCGAAGGCTGAGAGGACGGCCAGGGGCGCGGTGATGGACGGGTCGCCGCCCTCCAGCACCACGCCGAGCAGCAGGGTCAGCAGCCACATCCACACCGCCGTACGGGGCCGGGTCCGGGCGGCCACGACCACCAGGACCACCACCTGCGCGATGAAGGCGCTGGGCCCCCAGAGCCCCTCACTGCCCAGGAGCGCGCAGAAGAGGGTCGCGGCCCAGGACGCCCAGAACGCGGCGACCGGCCTGACCAGCGTCATCGCGACCGCGATCGCCGGCACCAGCCCCATGAAGATGCGGAAGTGCCAGTTGGCGAACCCGGCCATCATCACGATGAAGGCGGCGAACAGCACCAGGGCGTGCGGGGTCCAGACGACGGCCCGCTTCAGCCCGTCGGGCAGCCGGCGTATGAACCGCCCCTCCGGCGAGAGGGGCGGCAGCGGGCGGTAGGCGAACACATCGCGGAAGAGGTCTTCCCGCAGGCCGTCCATCGCGCCGGCGGCCGCCCGGATCTCCGGGCTACTGGTCTTCGTCTGGGTCTCGGTCACGTTTCCACGGTAGGCGGCGGCGGAGTACGGGTCGTCCCTATCGATGCTGATTCCGGGGCATCCCTCTCAAGGACTACGCGCCCTACTCGCGCCCCGGGGCGGCGCCCCCCGACGCCGCCCCGAGACCGCCCTGAGACCGCCCTGGCCCCTCCCCCGCGGCCCCTACGGACGGAAGAATTCCGCGTTCTCCCCGGCCCACTGCGCGAACGTCCGCGCCGGCCGCCCGGTGACCTTCTCGACGGTGTCGATCACCGTCTTCCCCTCCGGCGGGGTGTCCCGGTAGACCTGGATCAGGAACGCGATGACGTCCTCGGGCATCCCCTTGGCCCGCCACCCGGTGAGCGCCTCCTCCTCGGTGAGCTCCACCAGCCCGATCTCCTGCCCCCGCGCCGCCGCGATGGCCGCCACCTTGTCGCGGACGGTCAGCGCCTGCGGCCCGGTGACCAGGTACACCTGGCCGCCGTGGCCGTCCTCGGTGAGGGCCGTCGCCGCGACCGAACCGATGTCGGACTCGTGGACCATCGCGCTCAGCCGGTCGACGAAGGGCTCACGGACCACACCCTCGGCCTTGATGTCCGGCGCCCACTCCAGGGCGTTCGCCATGAACTCGACCGGCATGACGACCGTCCACGCCAGCCCGCTCCCCCGTACCGCGGTCTCCATCGGGGTGTCCCCGCCGCCGTTGAGCACGGTCACCCGGCGCACCCCCGCCGCGCGGGCCCGCTCCATGAGCTCCTCGCCGCTCGTCAGCGGGGCGAACAAGCCGCCGTCGAAGGTGATCAGGTGCAGCCCGGTCACGCCCTCAAGCGCGCTCTCCAGCGACGCCGGGTCGGCGAGGTCACCGCGGACCACGTCGACGCCCGCGGGGAACTCCGCCCGCGCCGGGTCGCGGGTCACGGCCCGGACGTGCTCGCCGCGCTCCATCAGGTGCTCGACCACTCGTCGGCCGACCGTTCCCGTGGCTCCGGTCACCAGGATCGTCATTGCGGGTCTCCTTCGTCAGGTCCGACTTCGTCAGGTCCGACTTCGTCAGTTCCGGCCGTTCGGTCCGGCACCAACCAACCTAGGGACCCTTGCGGTCAGCTTCTGTCCGCGACGGAAGGGCGCAACGGGAACGGCGCATCGAAGACCTCACCACGCCAACTGCGTGATCTCCTCCGCCACGATCGCGCAGGCGTCGGCGGCCGGGTCGATCAGCGGGAAGTGCCCGACATCGCCGAGCAGGGTGAGCCCGACCATCTCTCCGGACTTCGCCGCCGCGTCGACGTACGCCTCCGAGACGGCCGGCGGGACGACGATGTCCTCCTCACCGTGCACGATCGCGGTGGCGATCCCGGTGGGCAGCAGGGCGGCGGGGTCGGCCTGGGCCGTACGGTCCTCCGACTCCCCGCCCTCCCCCAGGAGTTGGGTGACCGCACCGCCGCACACCCCCAGCTCGACCGACGTGGCGAAGTCCGCGATCGGGGCCAGCGCGACGACCCCGCGCAGCGGCGGCGGGGCCGGCAGGTGCCACGGCGACCCCTCGGGCAGCACATGGCGCGCCGCCGCCCAGAGCGCGAGGTGGCCGCCCGCGGAGTGCCCGGTGACCACGATCCGGCGCACGTCGGCCTCCGGCAACTCCCGGGCGGCCAGCGCCGGTACGGCGTCGAGCGCGGCGGCGACGTCGTCGAAGGTCTCCGGCCAGCGCCCGGCCGCGGGGTCACCACCGGGCACCGGCTCGCCCTCGCCGCCGCGCCGGTACTCCACGCTCGCCACGGCGAACCCCCGCCGGGCCAGGAAGTCCGCGAGCGGGGAGACGTGCGCCCGGTCGTAGGGGGCCCGCCAGGCGCCGCCGTGCAGCAGGACGACGAGGGGAGCGGCGGTGCGGCCGTCGCGCGGCGCGTAGAAGTCGATGACCTGGTCGGGATGGTCGCCGTAGGCGGCGGTCCGGTCGGGGGCGACCACCGGATGCGCGAGCGCCGACTCGGTCTCGGCGTCGTCCCGATCACGCGCGGCAGAGTCCGGAAAGCCCGGGGAATCCGACATGCTGCTCAACCGTCCTATGCCTGTGTCCTGTGCCTGTGTCAGGTGCCTGTGCCTGTGTCAGGTGCCTGTGTCAGGTGCCCAACTGGGTTGACCTGCGGGGACGGTACCAGTGATCGGCACCGCCCCCGCCCGGTCGCACACGCATGGACGGGCCGTCAGACGGCGGGCACCTCGTCGAGCACCTCGGCCAGGACCCGCGCCGCCCGTTCCGCGTCGGCGAACCCCACGTACAGCGGGGTGAATCCGAACCGCAGCACATCGGGCCGCCGCAGGTCGCCCACGACGCCCCGCTCGATGAGCCGACGCATCACGGGTTCGGCCTCGGCGCAGCGCAGGGCGACCTGGCTGCCGCGTTCGGCGTGCGCGGCCGGGGTGACGGAGACGACCCGGCCCTCCGGTACGTACGCCTCGACGCACTCCAGGAAGAAGTCCGTCAGCGCCAGCGACTTGGCCCGCACCGTGTCCACCGACACGCCGTCCCACACGTCCAGCGCCGCCTCCAGCGTGAGCATGGAGACGATGTCGGGCGTGCCGACCCGGCCCCGTACGGAACCGTCCGCCGGGGCGTAGTCGGGGGTCATACCGAACGGGTCGGCGTGCGAGTTCCACCCCGGCAGCGGCGAGTCGAAGGCGGCCTGGTGGCGCTCGGCGACGTACAGGTACGCGGGCGAACCGGGGCCGCCGTTCAGGTACTTGTACGTGCAGCCGATCGCCAGGTCCACCCCGTGCTCGTCCAGACCGACCGGCAGGGCGCCCGCGCTGTGGCAGAGGTCCCAGACGGCGATCGCGCCGGCCGCGTGGACGGCGGCGGTCAGAGCGGGCAGGTCGTGCAGCCTCCCCGTACGGAAGTCCACCTGGTTGAGGAGGACGGCGGCCGTACGCTCCCCGAGCGCGGACGGTACGTCGTCGGGCGCGACCGGCACGACGCGGTGGCCGGTCAGCCGGGCGGCGGAGGCGGCGATGTACCCGTCCGTGGGAAACGTCGTGGCGTCAACCAGGATCTCGTCGCGTCCCTCGCCCGCGAGAGCGGCGAGACGGGTGGCCGCGACGACGGCCTTGAAGACGTTCACGCTGGTCGAGTCACCGACGACGATCTGCCCGGCGGCGGCCCCGACGAGCGGGGCGATCCGGTCGCCGATCCGCTCGGGCGCGGTCCACCAGCCGCTCTCGCCCCAGGACCGGATACGCAGCTCGCCCCACTGGCGGGTGAGGACGTCCTGCACACGGGCGGGGACGTGGACGGGGAGCGCGCCGAGCGAGTTGCCGTCAAGGTAGACGCCGTCGTCGAGCGCGAAGAGCTTGCGGCGGTCGGCCAGCGGATCGGCGGCGTCGAGGGCGGCAGCGCGCTCACGCAACTCCGTACTCGTGGTCTCAGACATGGCTGCGCGCCGTCCACAGCTCCGGGAACACGTTCTTCGTGGCGCGCTTCTCCAGCCAGGCCACCCCGGCGGAACCGCCGGTGCCGGTCTTGGAGCCCATCGCGCGGCGGGTGGCGACGAGGTGGTCGTTACGCCATCGCCAGACGAGCTCGCCGACGTCCGTGAGCAGCTCACCGAGGCGGACCAGCTCGTCGTTCTGGTCGGCGGCCGAGTAGATCTCCGCCCACACCGCCTCGACCTCGGGCGACGGCTCGTACCGCTGGGTCAGGTCCCGGGTGGTGACGGACTCGGGGACGGCGTACCCGCGGCGGGCCAGCAGCGCGAGCGTCTCGTCGTACAGGCTCGGCTCCCCGAGCGCCTTCTCCAGCTCGGCGTACACCCGGGGCGCGCCCCGGTGCGGCACCAGCATGGAGGCGGACTTGTCGCCGAGCAGGAACTCCATCCGCCGGTACATCGCCGACTGGAATCCGGAGCCCTCCCCGAGCGAGCCCCGGTAGGAGTTGAACTGGGCGGGGGTGAGTCCGGCCAGCGGCCGCCAGGACTCGTTGAGCGCCTCCAGCTCGCGCAGCGAACGCTTCAGGGCGTCGCGGGCGACCGGTATGCGGTCCTCGCGCAGGGCGCGGGTGGCGGTCTCCCACTCATGGACGATGACCGTGAACCACAGCTCCATGACCTGGGTGGTGACCAGGAAGACCATCTCGCCGGGGTCGTCCGAGCGGAGGTGCTGGAGGTGGGTCAGGACATCCGCCTGGACATAGTCCTCGTACGGAGTCGTTCCCGCGAAGTCGAGGTGCGGGGTGTCCGCACCGGTGGCTTCGGGGTCGGGGTGATTCGTCGACATCGCTGTCTCCTCGACACGAGCTTCCGGGTAGCGGTCCGCCCCTTCCGTGAGGTGATGGAGCTCCGGTCCCCTGCTCGCATACTAAGCGCCTCCCCGCCCGTCTCGCTTGGGCGGGGAGCGCCGGGAAGGTCAGCTCAGGATGTCGGCGGCGGTCGGCGAGGAGTCGCGCAGGAAGGTCGAGCAGCGCTCGTGCTCCTCGGTCTCCCCGATGGCCCCGGCGGCCCGCGCCAGGGCGTGCAGGGCGCGCAGGAAGCCACGGTTCGGCTCGTGCTCGAACGGTACGGGGCCGTGGCCCTTCCAGCCGGCCCGGCGCAGGGAGTCGAGGCCGCGGTGGTAGCCGGTACGGGCGTACGCGTACGACTCGATGACCCGGCCGCCCTCGTACGCCTCGTCGGCGAGCTGCGCCCAGGCGAGCGAGGAGGTGGGGTACTTCGCGGCGACCTCGGCGGGCGGGGTACCGGCGGCGAGCAGCTCGCGCGGCTCGGGGTCGTCGGGCAGATGGGTCGGGGCGGGGCCCCCGAGAAGGTTCTCGTGGATGGACATGGATCAAGTGTGCCTGGACCGGGACGCGGGTGACACCTCACCGGCCGCCTCACTGCCCGGTTTCCCGCGCCCGTTCCGGTGACGGGAAGACGGCTCACGGCGCGCGCTCCGGACACCTGGGGGGGGCGGGCTCACCGCCCGGCCTCCCGCGCCCGCTCCGGCTCCAGCGGCGGGGCCACGATCCCGCAGTGGACGGTGCACTCGGGGCGCTCCTCCGCCCGTTTCCGCTCGGGGGTGACCGCCGGGGTGCGCACGGTCCAGCAGGCGATGACCGCGCCCAGTACCAGCAGCCCCGCGCACATCGGCATCGCCCGCCGGAAGGTCGCCGCGAACTCGCCCGCGTCCCGGTACGCGTCCGGACCCATCCCGGCGAGCAGCGGGAGCGCGGCCACCGCGATCAGGCCGGCGGCCCGGGCGGCCGCGTTGTTGATCCCGCTGGCCAGACCGGCGCGCCCGGTGTCCACGGCGGCCAGGACCGTCGCGGTGAGCGGCGCCACGACCACGACGAGCCCGGCGCCCAGCACCGTGACGGCGGGCAGCACCTCACCCACGTACCCGCCGAAGGACGCGCTGCCCGGCCCCACCCGCAGCATCAGGAGCATCCCGGCGGCGGCCAGCAGCGGCCCCACCGTCAGCGGGATGCGCGGCCCGATCCGCCGCCCCAGCTCCCCCGACCAGGCGGAGAACAGCAGCATGAGCACCGTGGTGGGCAGCAGCGCGGTACCGGCCCCCAGCGCCGAGTACCCGGCGACCACCTGGAGCTGGATCGCGGAGAGGAAGAAGAAGCCGCCGAGCGCCGCGTACACGCAGAACGTCACCAGGTTGACCGAGGTGAACAGCCGGGAGCGGAAGATCGACGGCGGCAGCATCGGATCCGCCCGCCGCTGCTCCACCAGCACGAACGCCACCCCGAGCAGCACCCCGCCGAGCGCCGCCCCGATCACGAGCGGCGAGGCACCCTGCTCCGGCGCCTCGATCAGCGCGTACGTCACCCCGGCCAGCGCCAGCGCCCCGAGCGCGGCCCCCAGCACGTCGAACCGGCCGTGCGCCGCCGGATCCCGCGACTCCGGTACGTGGCGGAGGGCGATGGGCACGCAGATCGCGGCGAGCGGCAGGTTGAGCAGGAACACCCACCGCCAGCCGGGCCCGTCCACGAGCCACCCGCCCACGAACGGCCCCACGGCCGCCCCGACCCCGCCGAACCCGGACCAGAGCCCCACGGCCCGCGCCCGGTCGTCGGGATGGAAGCTGGCCTGGATGAGCGCGAGGGACCCCGGCGTGAGCAGCGCGCCGCCCACCCCTTGCAGGGCCCGCGCGGCGATGAGGACGCCCGCGTTCGGCGCGATCCCGCAGAGCAGCGAGGCCAGCGCGAACCACACGATCCCCACGACGAAGACCCGCCGCCGCCCGTACCGGTCCCCGAGCGCCCCGCCGAGCAGGATCAGCCCGGCGAGCGTGAGCATGTACGCGTTGACGGTCCACTGGAGCGCGGCCAGATCGGTGTCGAGGTCGGCGCCGATGCGGGGCAGGGCGACGTTGATGACGGTGGAGTCGAGCATCGCCATGCCGGACCCGAGCACGGTGGTCAGCACGACCCAGCGCCCGACGGGGGAGGCGACCCGGATCTCCCCGGGAGCGGAGGCAGCGGCCATGGGGCCAGCTTGCCCCAATCAAGCCCCTCCGGCGATTGAGGAGCGGGGGCCCGGGGGCAGCGCCCCCGAAACCACGCGGCTACCGCACGGCCCGCACCGCCCGCACCAGCGCCTCCACCCCCCGCTCCACCTTCCCCCGGGGGCACCCCACGTTCAGCCGCACGAACCCCGGCGCCCCGTAGACCGCCCCGCCCATGATCGCGACCTTCTCCCGCTCCACCAGCACCCGCTGCAACTCCGCGTCGTCCACGACCCCCGCCGCCCGCAGGTCGATCCACGCCAGGTACCCGGCCTGCGGCGGCTCCCACCCCAGCTCGGGCAGGTCGGCGGAGAGCCTCTCCGCGACGTACGCCAGGTTCCCCGCCACGTACGCCCGCACCGCGTCCAGCCACGGCTCGCCCTCCCGGTACGCCGCGATGTGCGCGGTCAGCGACAGCACGGCAGGCGACGCCAGCCCCTCCGCCGTCTCCATCCGCCGCAGATACTCCGTCCGGTCCGCCGGATCGCCGATGAGCCCGTACGAACCGGTCAGCGCCGGAAAGTTGAAGGCCTTGGACCCGGAGGTGATGAGCGCCCAGCGGCCCTCACCGGCCACCCGCGTCCACGGCACATGGACGCCTCCCTCGTGCACGAAGTCCGCATGGATCTCGTCGCTGATCACGGCCACCCCGTGCCGCTCCGCCAGCTCCGCCATCCGGGTCAGCTCGGCGCCCGTCCAGACCCGTCCGGTCGGGTTGTGCGGCGAGCAGAGCACCAGGACCTTCGCGTCCGGCCGCGCCAGCTCCCGTACCAGCGCCTCCTCGTCCCCCACCGGCACCCCGCGCAGCTCACGCCCGAGCCCGGTGATCGCCTTGCGGAAGCCGTCGTACGTGGGGGTGTGGACGACGACCCCGTCCCCCTCGCCCGTCCACATCTGGAGGAGCTGGGAGAGCTGGCTGAGCACGGACGGGCCGTACACGAGCTGCCGGGTGTCGATCTCGGTGCCGTACCGGGTGGCGTACCAGTGCGCGATGGCCGAGCGGAAGTCGTCCTGCTGCCAGGTGGTGTAGCCGAAGACGCCGTGGTCCAGCCGGGCCCGCAGTGCGGCGAGCACCTCGGGGGCGGTGGCGAAGTCCATGTCGGAGATGGTGAACGGGAGCAGCCCGTCGACCCCGAACCGGTCCGCGACCCCGTCCCACTGGACGCACCAGGTGCCCCGGCGGTCGACGGCGGTGTCGAAGTCGTACAGCTCGGCCATGACGGGCCCTCCCTCTCGCAGCGGCACGGCAACGGGCCCGGCCCTCCGGAAGGAGGACCGGGCCCGACGCCGCACATCGGTACATCCGCACATCGGTACACCCGTACCTCGGTACACCCGTACGTCGGTACTGACGTGTGGTTACTTCAGCTTCGTGCCGGTCGAGCGCAGGTTCGCGCACGCCTCGGTGACGCGCACGGCCATGCCAGCCTCGGCGGCCTTGCCCCAGGTGCGGGGGTCGTAGGTCTTCTTGTTGCCGACCTCGCCGTCGACCTTCAGGACACCGTCGTAGTTGCGGAACATGTGGTCCGCGACCGGGCGGGTGAAGGCGTACTGGGTGTCGGTGTCGAGGTTCATCTTCACGACGCCGTTCTCCAGCGCGGTGGCGATCTCCTCAGCGGTGGAGCCCGAGCCGCCGTGGAAGACGAAGTCGAACGGCTGGCTGCCGGCCGGCTTGCCGTACTTCTCGGAGACGCCCGACTGGAGGTCCTTCAGCAGCTCCGGGCGGAGCACGACGTTGCCCGGCTTGTAGACGCCGTGGACGTTGCCGAAGGAGGCGGCCAGCAGGTAGCGGCCCTTCTCGCCCAGGCCGAGCGCCTCGGCGGTACGCAGCGCGTCGTCGACGGTCGTGTACAGCTCGTCGTTGATCTCGTGCGTGACGCCGTCCTCCTCACCGCCGGTCGGGGTGATCTCGACCTCAAGGATGATCTTGGCGGCGGCGGCCTGGGCCAGCAGCTCCTGGCCGATGGCCAGGTTGTCGGCGAGGGTCTCGGCCGAGCCATCCCACATGTGGGACTGGAACAGCGGGTTCAGACCCTTGGCGACGCGCTCGGCGGAGACGGCGAGCAGCGGACGTACGTACCCGTCCAGCTTGTCCTTGGGGCAGTGGTCGGTGTGCAGCGCGACGGTGACGTCGTACTTGGCGGCGACGATGTGCGCGAACTCGGCCAGGGCGACCGCGCCCGTGACCATGTCCTTGTTGTACTGGCCGCCCAGGAACTCCGCACCGCCCGTGGAGATCTGGACGATGCCGTCGCTCTCGGCCTCCGCGAAGCCGC
The DNA here is from genome assembly GCF_042718795.1 of Streptomyces cyaneofuscatus. Taxonomy (GTDB): domain Bacteria; phylum Actinomycetota; class Actinomycetes; order Streptomycetales; family Streptomycetaceae; genus Streptomyces; species Streptomyces cyaneofuscatus_A. The sequence continues at coordinate 17,129 of NZ_JBHXOX010000023.1, read as the reverse complement.
GCAGAGCCGCGTGCAGGGTCTGCGTCGAGGTGACATTGATGGCCGGGTAGGCGAACTTGCCCGCCTTTGCCCGGTCGAGCATCTCGGCGTACGCCTCGGGGGTTGCGATGGGCATCTGACCGCTCCTTGGGATGTGCGGGTGTGCAGGCTATGAGTCCCTGACCTGGGGGCGACGTCATCGTCGCCCCCATCTTCCCAGACTCCTCGTCCGGCTCCACCCGGCGGACCCTGTTTCACGTGAAACGGTCCGTGAGGTCCGAAATGGCTCAGGCGGAGGGATCAGGCGGAGGGATCAGGCGGAAGGATCAGGCGAGGCCGAGGTCGGCCACCGAGTAGACCTGTACGTACGGGAGACCGGCCTCGGCGATGGCCGGAGCGGCGCCGCGCTCGACGATCACGGCGACGGCGACGACCTCGCCGCCCGCCTCCCGTACGGCCTCGACGGCGGTCAGCGGCGAACCGCCGGTGGTGGAGGTGTCCTCGACGACCAGGCAGCGGCGGCCCTTCACGTCGGTGCCCTCGATCCGGCGCTGCATCCCGTGCGCCTTCTGCGCCTTGCGGACGACGAACGCGTCCAGGCTCTCCCCGCGTGCGGCGGAGGCGTGGAGCATCGAGGTGGCGACCGGGTCGGCGCCCAGCGTCAGCCCGCCGACGCAGTCGTAGTCCAGCTCGACGGTGGCGTCGAGCATGGCCTGGCCGACCAGCGGCGCGGCCTTGCCGTCCAGCGTGATCCGGCGCAGGTCGATGTACCAGTCGGCTTCCAGGCCCGAGGAGAGGGTCACCTTGCCGTGCACCACGGCCTTGTCCTTGATCTGCTGGAGCAGGTCAGCGCGTACGTCAGTCATGGACACGAGGGTAAGCGGTGATCCCTTGCCCCGGCCTCCCGCCTCAGAGCCGCGTCCAGCTCCAGGTCGTCGTGATCTCCAGCGGGTCGATCGGGGTGACCAGGCGAGGCGCGGTGTTCAGGCCGTTCGGCGGGCCGGACTGCGGCTCGACGCAGACCGCCTCGTCCTGCTCGTCGTAGATCACCACCCACTCGCTGCGGCTCTTCACCGTCAGCTCCAGCCGCTCCGGCCAGGTGAGCTTCACGTCCACGCCGTCGGGCATCCCGAAGCAGTCGTCCCACGGACCCGGTACGGGGTCGATGCGGCGGCCGGTCGGCAGGTGGTCGTCCCCCCGCTCCTCCTGCCAGGCGGCGTCGAAGGACAGCTCGGCGGGCCGACCGTCCCCGAGGGTGCGGTGGAACCAGGGGTGCCAGCCCGCCTGGGCCGGGAAGGAGGTGCCGTACGTCTCCACCGCGAGGCCGAGCGTCAGCCCGTCCTCGGTCAGCTCGAAGGTCTGGGTCACCCGGCCCTCGTACGGCCAGGGCTCGGCGAGGTCGTAGTAGAAGGCGGCCTGAGCCTTGTCCACGTGGGCGGTGTGCCAGGCGGTGTCCCGGCCGGTGCCGTGGATGGCGTGCGGCGGGGAGTTCAGGGGGAGTTGGTGGGCGGCGTCGCCGTTGCGGAACTGCCCGTACCCGGTCCGGCCGCACCAGGGCACCATCGGGAAGCAGCCGTACCGCTCGCCCTGGCGCAGCAGTTCGGTGGATCCGATCCGGAGGCTGCTGATCCGGCAGCCGTGGGCGGGGTCGACGGTCAACTCGGCGTCGCCGGCACTCAGCCTGACGCTCTCTTCGCTACGGGTGCTCTCTTCGCTGCTGCTCACCCGACGACCCTACTGGCGGGCCGGAGGAGTGTCCTCCCAGTCCGGCCGGATTCGGCCCGTCCCTACGGTTCCTCCCTACGGTTCCTCCCCACGGCTCCTACCTCCGCCGCCGCAACGCCCTGCCCAGCACCACGGCGGAGGCCAGCGCGAGGGCGGCCGCCGGGGCGACCCAGCGCAGGGTGGTGCTCGCCCCGCCCGCGTCCGGCGAGGGCACGGGGGCGTACCGGCCGCGCGGGGGCGCGTGGTCGACCTCCTCCGCGCTGCGGCCGATCATGGTGCGGCGGGCGTGCGCGGCCTCGGCGGGCGGCTCGTCCGGGACGGTGAACTCCACGCCGGCGACGGGGTCGAGGGCGGGCGGCGGGACGGGCGAGTCGAATACGGAGGCGGAATCGGCGGATTCGGCAGGCTCGGCGGGTCCACCGGGTCCACCGGGTCCACCGGGTCCGCCGGGTCCGCCGGTGGGTTCGGCCGGGGTGGCGGGGTCGGCGGGCTCGACGTCCCCCTCAAGCCCCTCGGCCGACACGTCCTCCGCACCGTCACCCGCCGCGCCGTCATCCCCCTGCGCGGCCAGCGTCTCCGTCACCAGTTGCTGGGTGAAGCGGTCCAGGAGCCGCTGGGCGGCCGCGAGCGCGGCGCCCTCCTCCAGCTCGGCCAGCCGGCCGTCGCCGCTCGCCGTACCGCTGTACGCGAGGGTCGTCCCGCCGTCCGTCTCCGTGAGGCCGATGGTCAGGGCCACCTTCACCGCCCCGACACCCCGGGCCTCCACACCCTCCCCGGTCACCGAGAAACGGTCGCCGTCGGAGCCCGGGCCGGAGAGCTTCAGCTCGCCCCGGTACGTGATGGTGTGGCCGCCGGCCCGGAACTTCAGCCGGCCCGCCAGCGGCGAGGCCGACGCGTCGGCGTCCTGCTGGATCCCCGGGACGCAGCGGGCGACCCGGGCGGGGTCGGCCAGGGTGCGCCGCAGGGCCGGGACCGGGACCGGGACGAACACCTGATGCTCCATACAACCGAGCCTAATCGCCCCCGGCCCGCACGTCAGGGCTTCCACCCGCCCGACCGGACCGCGCGACCCGTCCACCTGACCCGTCCCCCCGCCCCGCCCGCCCTGCCGGTAACGCCTTCCCCCGCACGCCTCCCCTTCACGCCTCCTCCCAGTAGCGCGGGTGGATCAGCGTGGACGGCACCTGCCCCGGCAGCCGTAGCCCGTCGGCCGCCCGGGCCCCCTCCCGTAGCTCCGCCTCCCCCAGCGAGCGCGGTACGGGCGCTCCGACGCCCAGCCCCGGCTCCCCCACCGGCCCGGCCGCCGCCAGCACGAAGCCCCAGTCCTCCGGAGGCCGCCCCCCGGCGCCGAGCCGGTCGGGGCTCGCGGTGAAGCCGGACGGATGACCGGACGGATGACCGGAGGGGCGGCCCGGGGTACGGCCTGGGATGCGGCCCGGGATGCGGTACGGGCGGGTCGCGAGGCCTCCGGCCCGCACCGAGGCCTCCACCGTCCAGAAGGTGTGGGGCCGGACCTCCGGCGGGCCCGCGTGCACCACGAGCCGCCCGCGTGGGGCCAGGGCCTCGGCGACCAGCCCGTAGAACTCGGCGGAGTACAGCTTCGTGCTGGCCGTGATCCCCGGGTCCGGCAGGTCGGAGATCACCACGTCGTAGCGCTGGTGGTCGGCCCGCAGCCAGGTGAAGGCGTCCGCGCCGACGGCGGTGAGGCGCGGGTCGCGGTAGGCGTGGCCGTTGAGCTCGGAGAGGGCGGGGTCGGTGCGGGCCAGTCGGGTGACGGCGGGGTCGATCTCGACGAGGGTGACCGAGCGGACGTCCCCGTAGCGGAGGACCTCGCGGGCGGCGAGCCCGTCGCCGCCGCCCAGGATGAGGACCCGGGCGCGGGGCCCGTCCATCGCCGGGTGGACCAGCGCCTCGTGGTAGCGGTGCTCGTCGCGGGCGCTGACCCGGAGCCGGCCGTCCAGGTAGAGGCCGAGGGAGTCGCGGTCGGTGCCCGTCAGGACGACCTCCTGCACCCCGGTCCGCACCGCGACCCGCACCTGGTCCCCGTAGACCGCCCGCCGCGCAGCCTGCTCGAAGTCGTCGACCAGGACCGTGGCGGTGGCGAGGACGGCGATCACCGAGACGTTGACCACGACGAGGAGCCGGCGGGAGCCGGGGGTGAGGTCGCGCCGGAACACCCACAGGACCAGCGCCCCGCCGGCGGCCGCGTTCACCGCACCCGTCAGGAGCGCTCCGGTGAGCTGCCCCAGCATCGGCAGCAGCAGGAAGGGAAAGGCCAGCCCGCCGACGAGCGCGCCCACGTAGTCGGCGGCGAAGAGGTCGGCCACCGCCCCGCCCGCGTCCTGCCGGTCGACGCGCTGGATCAGCGTCATCAGCAGCGGGATCTCCGCCCCGATCAGCACCCCGATCGCCAGCGAGAACCCGACCAGGGCGTACTGCGACTCACCGAGCCAGGCGAACGACGCGTACAGCACGAGCGCCGAGGAGCCGCCGATGAGCGCGAGGGCCGCCTCGATCAGCCCGAACCCGACGGCGGCGTGGCAGCGTAAACGTTTCGCGAGGAGCGAGCCGATGCCCATCGCGAAGACCATCACGGACAGCACGACGGAGGCCTGGGTGACCGAGTCACCGATCAAGTAGGAGGCGAGCGCGACCAGTTCCAGCTCGTAGACGAGGCCGCAGGCCGCGCAGACGAAGACGGCGGCCAGCACGAGGAAACGGCCGGTCCTCGGCCGTACGGGAAGCCGCGCCGCGCCCCCTCGCAGCAACACCTGCTGGTCGATCATGCTGCGAACGCTACGTCACTGTCCGATCGCAGCTTGTCACCCACAAGGGTGCAAGTGGTGCGGCCGGGGGCACCCACCCCCGGCCGCACCCCCCGCCGCACGGACACGGGAATCACACCGCGGGCGCCGGAATACGCACCCCCACCCGCGTCCGGGTGACCACCAACTGCCCTTCCTGCGGGTACGCGTGCCAGGTGCGCCACCGCACCTGACCCTCGATGCGCTGGGCGAGCATCGCCGTGAAGGCGTACGGGCTGCCGGGGAAGGTGCCCGCCAGGCCGTGCGGGTGGTCGCTCACGAGCGCGAGCAGTTCCTGCGCCCGCCCCGCGAACTGGCCCTGCGTCAGGGTCTCGACGCGGGCGGCGAACTCGTACTCCCAGTCGCCGAGCCGCTTGGCGACGCCGAGGGGAAGGGGGGTGCTGCTGCCCGGCATACAGGCAACGGTCTCGGAGCAGACCCCGCGGTCCTCCTGGAGGAGGACCTGGTGAGAGGCGCCGAGGAGCCTCAACTGGAGTTCGGCACCGCCGAGCTGGAGGTCGAGGACGGCGAGGGCGGGAAGCGGCTCCCGGCCCAGGGTCCAGGCCAGGTCGGCGGCGCGGGTGTCGGAATAGGCCGTCTGGAGGGTGGTGAGCATGGGTCGGCTCCGCAAACACACATGGACACATGGACAGCGGGCGTCCCCTGGCATACGCGTGGGAGGAGGGGGCGCCCGATCTGGTCCAACTGGGGTCCGAGGGCTGAATATTCTCTCCAACGAGGGAATCACGAAGTACGCCGCACTCGCAGCGTTTTTACCCAACTTGACGTGGTTTCCATCCCCCCGGGGGCAGCCCGGTTCAACTGTTCAGCCACTTTCCTCTGCGTGGCTCAACGACAGGGCGCCCGAAGGGAGTTCACCTTCGGGCGCCCGGGGCCGGAGTCACTGTCGGTGACGAAGACGGAGACGGAGACGGCGGTGGTGGTGACGGAGACGGCGCCGACTACGGCGCGCGCCAAGCTCCCCGCCAAGCTCCCCGCTCAGCTGCCCCGCTCAGCTACCCCCGCCGCAGCCGCCCCCGCCGCCACCGCAGGACGATCCGCCGCCGCACGAGTGGCCGGAGGAGGAGCCGCAGGACGATCCGCCGCCGCTGTCACCACCCGCCCACCAGCCACCGCCACCCGCCGTCGCACCGCCCGCGTGGGACCGCCGCCGGGCACGCGCCGCGTGCGGCCCCTTGCTGACCCTGGTCACCCGCGCCAGGACCACCATCAGCACGAAGAGAATCCCCACACCGACCAGCACCGTGATGAAGACCGTCATGCCCCTCACCCGCCTTTCTCTCCCCCGAAGCGCGGTTCCCCCGTCGCTTCCCGGTTTCCCTTGGCTTCCCTTGCTTTCTCTTGTTCTTCCTTCGTTCCTTCGTTCCTTCGTGACAGGGGGATCCCCATGGCGCACGCGAGCCAAAGCAGACTTGAGCAACTCCAGAGCTTGGGCACAGGATGGCGCCCATGACACAGGGACGACCGTTGCTCAACCGCCGCCTCGCCGGATTCGGCACGACGATCTTCGCCGAGATGTCCGCGCTGGCCGCGCGGACCGGCTCGATCAACCTCGGCCAGGGCTTCCCCGACACCGACGGCCCGGAGGAGATCCGGGAGGCGGCGGTCCGGGCGCTGCGCTCCGGCCACGGCAACCAGTACCCGCCGGGCCCCGGCATTCCGGAGCTGCGTACCGCCGTCGCCGACCACCAGAAGCGGTTCTACGGCCTGACCTGGTCCCCCGACACCGAGGTCCTGGTCACCACCGGGGCCACCGAGGCGATCGCCGCCTCGCTGCTGGCCCTGGTGGAGCCGGGCGACGAGGTCATCGCGTTCGAGCCGTACTACGACTCGTACGCCGCGTGCATCGCCATGGCGGGCGGCGTCCGCGTCCCGCTCACGCTCCGCGCCCCCGCCTTCCGCCCGGACCTCGACGAACTGCGCTCCCTGATCACCCCGCGCACCCGCCTCCTGCTCCTCAACACCCCGCACAACCCGACCGGCACGGTCCTCACCCCCGAGGAGCTGAGCGGCATCGCGGCCCTGGCGGTCGAGCACGACCTGCTGGTGGTCACCGACGAGGTGTACGAGCACCTCGTCTTCGCCGGCTCCCACCACCCGATCGCGGCCCTGCCCGGGATGCGCGAGCGGACGGTCTCCATCTCGTCGGCCGGCAAGACGTACTCGTACACCGGCTGGAAGATCGGCTGGGTGACGGGGGACGCGCCCCTGGTGACCGCCGTGCGCTCGGCGAAGCAGTACCTGACGTTCGTGAGCGGGGGCCCGTTGCAGTACGCGATCGCGGAGGCGCTCCAGCTACCCGACACGTTCTTCACGGAGTTCCGCGAAGGGATGCGGCGCCGGCGCGATCTGCTCGCGGAGGGGCTGCGGAGCGCGGGCTTCCAGGTCTACGAGCCGGAGGGGACGTACTTCGTCACCACCGACATCTCCCCGTTCGGCGAGGAGGACGCGTACGCCTTCTGCCGGGCGCTCCCGGAGCGCTGCGGGGTGGCCGCCGTCCCGGTCTCGGTCTTCTACGACGACCCGGAGGCGGGCCGCAGCCAGGTCCGGTTCACGTTCTGCAAGCGCGAGGACGTGCTGGAGGAGGCGGTGGAGCGGCTGCGGCGGCTGGGGTAGGCGCCTTCGACGCGGCAGCGGGCCCGGGAGGCGGTCGCGGTGACCGCCCGCCCCGGGCCGCTGCCGTGGATGGACCGGAGGAGGTCAGGCGCCCTCGGTGTCCGGCTTCTCCTCGGCCGGGGCGAGGCCCAGGCGCTCCAGGAGCCACTTGTCGAACTCGATCGAGGCGCGCACCCAGCTCACCGTCGAGGAGACGAAGTGCTCCAGGCTGACGCCGGTGCCGATGAGCATCTGCGCCTCACCGATCAGCCGGACGGAGCCCGCCTCGCCCTCCTCGCCCTCGTGGGCGTGGGTGTAGACCTTGGGCCACAGGGTGCGGCGGTTCCAGTCGTCGATGGCGTCCAGGAGGACGGGACGCTGGTCGAGGTCGTGGGGGCGGTCGTAGAACGTACGGACCGAGAAGACCTGCTGCTCGTCCTCGCCCCGGAACATGAAGTACGTCCGGAACTCTTCCCACGGCGCGGCGAGGTCGCCCTCGTCGTCGACGACGTACTTGAGCTCCATCTGGTCGAGGAGCTGCTTGACGAGGTCCTGGTCAGGGACGACGGGGCCCTCCGGTCCTGCCGCCTGCGGTTCGGGCTGGCCCCCGAAATTAGGAATCGAGGACGGATCGATGCTCACCGTTATTTCCCTTCGTGCGGTTGCGGCCATCCTCTCCCATGGCGGGCGGGGCATGGCAAGCCCGCACGGCCCCTATCCGCCACAAGCTGACACGCGGCGGGTGCGGAGAGGGGCCGTGCGGGGTGGTTCACACACTCTGTGAAGACCCGTGCCCGGCTGTTACGAGGCCGGGCCGACGATCAGGCCGGGCCGACGACCAGGCCGTCCTCGGCCCGGTCCACCCGGACGGTGTCGCCGTCCCGGACCTCGCCGGAGAGGATCTCCTTGGCGAGCCGGTCGCCGATCGCCGTCTGGATGAGGCGGCGCAGGGGGCGCGCCCCGTACGCCGGGTCGTTGCCCTCCTCGGCGAGCCAGGCCAGGGCCTCGGGGGTGACGTCAAGGGTGAGCCGCCGGTCGGCGAGGCGGGCCGCGAGGCGGTCGACCTGGAGCTTCGCGATGTGCGCGAGCTCGTCACCGTCGAGCGCCGAGAAGACCACCAGGTCGTCCAGCCGGTTGATGAACTCCGGCTTGAAGGAGGCCCGCACCACGTCCAGCACCTGCTGCTTCTTGACCTCGGGCTTGACCAGGGGGTCCATCAGGAACTGGCTGCCGAGGTTGGAGGTGAGGATGAGGATGGTGTTGCGGAAGTCGACCGTGCGGCCCTGGCCGTCGGTGAGCCGGCCGTCGTCGAGGACCTGGAGCAGGATGTCGAAGACCTCGGGGTGGGCCTTCTCCACCTCGTCCAGGAGGACGACGCTGTACGGGCGGCGGCGGACGGCCTCGGTGAGCTGACCGCCCTCCTCGTAGCCGACGTAACCGGGCGGGGCACCGACCAGGCGGGCGACGCTGTGCTTCTCGCCGTACTCGCTCATGTCGATGCGGATCATGGCCCGCTCGTCGTCGAAGAGGAAGTCCGCGAGCGCCTTGGCCAGCTCGGTCTTGCCGACGCCGGTCGGGCCGAGGAAGAGGAACGACCCGGTGGGCCGGTCGGGGTCGGCGATCCCGGCGCGCGTCCGGCGTACGGCGTCGGAGACGGCCTGGACCGCCTCGCTCTGGCCGATCAGCCGCTTGCCCAGCTCGGACTCCATCCGCAGCAGCTTCTGGGTCTCGCCCTCCAGCAGCCGCCCGGCCGGGATGCCGGTCCAGGCGCCGACGACGTCCGCGATGTCGTCCGGCCCGACCTCCTCCTTGACCATGGTGTCCTTGTCCTTGGAGGCTTCCTGCTCCGCCTCGGCGGCCTCCTCCAACTCCCGCTCCAGGCCCGGGATCTCCCCGTACAGCAGCTTGGAGGCGGCGTCGAAGTCGCCGTCACGCTGCGCCCGTTCGGCCTGGCCGCGCAGCTCGTCCAGCCGCTCCTTGAGCTCACCGACCCGGTTGAGGCCCTGCTTCTCCTTCTCCCAGCGGGCGTTGAGGCCGCGCAGCTCCTCCTCCTTGTCGGCGAGGTCGCGGCGCAGCTTCTCCAGGCGCTGCTTGGAGGCGGCGTCGGACTCGTTCTTCAGGGCCAGCTCCTCCATCCGCAACCGGTCGACGGAGCGCTGGAGTTCGTCGATCTCCAGAGGCGAGGAGTCGATCTCCATACGGAGCCGGGAGGCGGCCTCGTCGACCAGGTCGATGGCCTTGTCGGGGAGGAAGCGGGAGGTGATGTAGCGGTCGGAGAGGGTGGCGGCGGCAACCAGCGCCGAGTCCGCGATCTGGACCTTGTGGTGGGCTTCGTAACGGCCCTTGAGGCCACGGAGGATGGCGATGGTGTCCTCGACGGACGGCTCGGCGACCAGCACCTGCTGGAAGCGGCGCTCCAGGGCGGGGTCCTTCTCGATGCGCTCGCGGTACTCGTCCAGCGTGGTCGCGCCGACCATGCGCAGCTCGCCGCGGGCCAGCATCGGCTTGAGCATGTTGCCCGCGTCCATGGCGGAGTCGCCGCCCGCGCCGGCGCCGACGACGGTGTGCAGCTCGTCGATGAAGGTGATGATCTGGCCGTCGCTCTCCTTGATCTCGGAGAGGACGGTCTTCAGGCGCTCCTCGAACTCGCCCCGGTACTTCGCGCCCGCGACCATCGCGCCGAGGTCCAGCGACACCAGCCGCTTGTTCTTCAGGCTCTCCGGGACGTCGCCCTTGACGATGCGCTGGGCGAGCCCCTCCACGACGGCGGTCTTGCCGACGCCGGGCTCACCGATGAGCACCGGGTTGTTCTTCGTGCGGCGCGACAGCACCTGCACGACGCGGCGGATCTCCTGGTCACGGCCGATGACCGGGTCAAGCTTGCCCTCGCGCGCGGCGGCCGTGAAGTCGGTGCCGAACTTCTCCAGGGCCTTGTACTGGCCCTCCGGGTCGGGTGTGGTCACGCGACGCCCTCCCCTGCTCGTCTCGAATGCGGCCAGCAACTTCTTGGCCGTGGCCCCTTGCCCGTCGAGGATCTCACCGGCGCGCCCGCCCTTCGCGGCGATCCCGATGAGCAGGTGCTCGGTGGAGAGGTATTCGTCGCCCAGCTCCTTCGCTCGCTGCGCCGCGTCCTGGATGACGGCCAGCAGCTCACGGTTGGGCTGCGGCGGGGCCACGGTGGAGCCGGTGACACTGGGCAGGGTTCCGAGCAGCCGCTCGGTCTCGCCGCGTACGACGGCCTGGTCGGCCTCGACGGCGGCGAGCAGGTCGGTGATGTTCTCGTTGTCCTCACCCGCCAGGAGCGCGAGCAGCAGATGCCCGGGGGTGAGGTCGGGGTGCCCGTCCTTCACGGCCCTGTCGGTGGCCGCGTTGATGGCGTCCCGGCTCTTGTTGGTCAGCTCGGCGTCCACGTGTGCTTACTCCTCCTCGCAGCTGGAACTCGTCCCTTGACGGAAACAACGTGCACAAAGTTGAGTCTATTCCACTCAAGGCAAGAGTACGGCACACGGGCCCGCGCGTCCCGTTGCCACCCGTCCCGAGTGAACCGGCCACCGGGGCCACCTGCCACCGCACCGGCACGGCCCCGCGCCTACGCTTCACCCATGGCAGACGTACGGAACCCCACCCCCGGCTACCTCGCGTTCTGGCGCGAGCGCCACGTGTGCACCCTGACGACGCTCCGCCCCGACGGCACACCGCACGTGGTGCCGGTGGGCGTGACGTACGACCCGGAGACCCGGGTGGCACGGGTGATCACCGGCAAGGGCACCCGCAAGGTCGCCAACATCCTGGCCGCCGGCCCGGAGGGGGCACGGGTCGCCGTCTGCCAGATGCACAAGGCCCGCTGGGCGACGCTGGAGGGCGTCGCGACCATCCGCAGCGAGCCGGAGGTCATCGCGGACGCGGAGAGCCGTTACGCGGAGCGCTACGAGCGCACGCCGAGGCCCAACCCGGAGCGCATCGTCATCGAGATCGCCGTCGACCGGGCGCTCGGGAACGCCTGAGACCCCCGGGCCGGATCGGAAACGCCTGAGACCCCGGCCGGCCCTGATGCTCCCGAGCCGGAACAGCACAACGGCGCCACCGTGTTCAGGTCACGGTGGCGCCGCTGTGTGGGGGAAGCGCCTGGAGCGACAGGTGACGACGGGGGAATCGCTCAGGCACTGCGGGGGGTGGCGGAAAGGGGTTCTGACGCGATCAGCTCATGGTCCCGCTGATCGAGGTTCACAAAGATCATCCCGTACCTGACGGCGCAGCGGACGGGCTGCGGCGCGCCACGGGGGCGGCGGAGACAGCGATAGGCGCGGACGTCCTCGTCCTCTTCCATCACGACGACGATCGGCTCTCCGAACAGGGTGACCATCAACGAGTCGCCACGGCGGGGGAGGGCCGTGAGCAGATCGATGAAATGCCACCCTGAGCGATAGGCGGTTGCCATCTCGCGCCGGAAGGTGCGGTCGTCCGGCGGCGTGGTCATGCTCGGTCCTTCTCGGTCGGGGCGAAGTCCCGTGCCCCGTCGACAAGGTGGGCCGCTTCCGCGTGCACCCCTGCCTGACGGGCGGGGACGGTATCCCAAACGACATCGCCTGGTTTCGGCGCCGCCTTCGACCAAGCTTCGACCGCCCGATGAGGTACATCGCCCCGGGTCAGGTCCGAGGCACCGAACACCCCGAACGCGAGCCCGGCGGAGAAGGCCACAGCAAGCACCGAGCGAAGCGATTTGTTACTCATGGTGGGCTTCGTCCTTACTTCCAAGGTTTCCTCTCCCCCGCATCACAAGACGATGGCCCATCAAGGCACGTCAAACCACAGAAACGATGCATCATGTTCCTGCTGATGCATGTTCCTGGGGGGTGGAGAATTGACCACGGATGGGAAAAAAGCGACACATCCACACTCTGTCAGCACTTTGTGCGACGAGGGGGCACGGCTCTACGCCAGCGCGCTGAGCGTGGGGAAGATAGCCCGCGCCGAAGCTGAAGCCGCTCCATGCCTGCTGGACTTCGCCCTCCTGCACGCCGACCCGGACGACCCCACCTGGCTCCGTCCCGTGCCCGCCTTCGCGGCACTCACGCAGCGACTTCACCCCATCGAGCGTGAGATCCAGGAGCGCCGGCGCCTCTCGATCGAACTCACCAAGGCCTTCGAGCCCTTCATGGCGGTCAGCGCCCAGACGCCGCCGATCACCCACGCCATCACCGTTCTCGAAGGCATCGGCCGCATCAACGCCTCCATAAAACTCGCCATGGCCGAGTGCCACTCCGAAGTCCTCACGATCCAGCCCGGCGGCGGCCGCAGCGAGGACACCCTGAACATGGCCATGGAACGCGGAAACATGCTCATGCAGCGCGGGGTGGGCATGCGCACCCTGTATCAGCACACCGCCCGTCACAGCCAAGGAACGCTCAACTACGCGGCGCGCATGGCGGAAAGCAAAATGGAGATCCGGACCCTCGAGGAACTCGTCGAGCGCCTCATGATCTTCGACCACACCGTCGCGTTCATCCCGGCCACGGACGACCGGACCGTGGCACTCGAACTGCGCCACCCGGGCATCGTGAAGTACCTCGTCAAGGTTTTCGAGCAGTTCTGGCACCGGGCGATCCCCCTGCAGGACCAGATCCCTTACGACCCCGTGCCGGAAGGCATTTCCGGAGTCCGCCATTCCATCGCCAAACTCCTGGTCGAGGGCCACGTCGACGAGGCCATCGCCCGCCGCCTCGGCATGAACGTGCGCACCTGCCGCTCCCACATCGCCAAGCTCAGCGTCGCGCTCGGCAGCAACAGCCGGGCGCAACTCGGTTATCTGATCGCGCGATCAGGAATCCTGGAATCCGATTCCTGATTGCGCGAACGATCCCCCCGTGGGGACCCGGGCGTGACTACGCAATGGGGGAGAGCACAGCCGACTCCCGGGCGGTGCCGAGAGAGTTCCCGGCTCCCCCGACAGCCCCACACTCCCCCCAGAACTACGCTGGCACCACCGTCAACTTGTTGCACTGCATAAAGCAGGGGGATCCCAAATGGGAAGCAATGAAGCCAGATCGGGACATCATCCACACGCGCAGACCGAGCTGTGCGAGCCGGCACTCCGCCTGTACGAGAAAGCCCTTCGCGCCGGACGAATAGCCCGCCCCGATCTCGCCGGCGCCCCTTGCCTGACGGAAGTGGCCCTGCTGCATCCCGACCCGTGGGACGACACCTGGATGCGGCCCGTGCCACCGTCGGCCGCTCTGGCCAACCTCCTGCAACCGGTCTCCCGGGAGATCGACGAGCGCCTGCGCCTCGCGACGGCGCTGAGCCGGTCCCTGTTCCCGCTCACCGCCGTCGCCCACGACGACCCCAACCTGGCCATCACCGTGCTGGAGGGGGTTCCGGCCATCCAGGCGTCCATCAACGAGGCCACCGCCACCGCCACGGACGAGATCCTCACGGCCCAGCCCGGCAGCGACCGCCCGGCCGGCACCCTGCGGGAGGCGCTGGCCAATGCCCGTACGGCCATCCGGCGGGGAGTCAGGATCCGGCACATCTACCAGCACCCGGCGCGCTACAGCAGCACGGTCCGGGACTACCTGTCCCAGGTCCCGGCCCAGCACCTGCAGGTACGCACGACCGAGCTGACCGTCGAACGGCTGATCATCATCGACCGGACGGTGGCCTACATCCCCGCCTCCGCCGACCGCAGCACCGCGCTGCGGATCAGCCATCCGGCCCTGGTCTCCTACCTGATCCAGGTGTACGAGGTCCTCTGGGCCCAGGCCGTACCGCTGGCCGAGAACCACCAGGCGACCGCACCAGGCGCCCCGGTCACCGCGGTCCAGCTCAGCATCGCCCGCCTCCTCTCCGAAGGCCATGTGGACGACGTGGTGGCCCGCAAGATGGGCATCAGCGTCCGCACCTGCCGCTCCCACATCGCCAGACTCATGCAGACCTTGGGCGCCACCAGCCGCACCCATCTCGGCGCGTTGCTCGTCGAGTCGGGCATCGTCGAAGCGACGGGCGCCGAGCGGCCGTCACCTCCGGATCCGACGCGCCCGGAGGACAGCGACTAGCTCCGCCCCGAAGGTCGAGGACGAGGGGCGAGGGCCCTGAAACAGCGAGGGCCGAGAGCTCTGAAACAGTCGACAGCCAGGAGGAGAGAGACATGTGCGCGACGGGGGAGAACGCGGACGCACCGGGAACCGTCCACGGCCTCTGCGAGCCCGCCATGAGCCTCTACGCGACAGCTCTGCGCGAAGGCCGCCTGCCCCGGGTGGAGCTCGCCGAAGCGCCCTGCCTCCTCCAGCGCGGCCTGGTCCACCCGGACCCGGACGACGAGCGGTGGGTACGCCCCGTACCGGCGTCGGCCGCGCTCACACGCCTGCTCAGGCCGTTCGCGCAGGACGTCTTCGAACGCCTCGACACCACGGCCGCGCTCGTCGACGCCCTCATGCCGCTGACCGCGATCGCCGACCGGGAATCGCAACCCGCGATCACCGTCATCGAGGGTCGGGAGCGCGTCATCGCGGCCCTGAGCGACGCCTCCCGGTCCGCCCGGGACGAGGTCCTCACCGCACAGCCGGGCGGCAACCGTCTCGTCCACAACATGCGGCAGGGCCTCACGAACGCCCGGGCCGTCATCGCGGCCGGCGGCCGGATGCGCCACCTCTACCAGCACCCGGTGCGCTACAGCGTGCGCTTCGCGGAGTACCTGGACCAACTGCCGCCGGGTCACCTGGAAGTACGCACCATGGAACAGGCGATCGACCGCCTGATCGTCTTCGACCGCGAGGTCGCCTACATCCCCGCCGCCCCCGGCGACGACACCGCCCTGGAGATCCGGCACCCCGCCCTCGTCCGCTACCTGGTCCACGTCTACGAGGTCCTCTGGGCCCGGGCCACCCCGTACGACGAAACCCTCCCGACCACGACCCCCGACACCCCCCTCACCGCCGTCCAGCTCAGCATCGCCCGCCTCCTCACCGAAGGCCACGTCGACGAGGTCGTCGCCCGCAAGATGGGCATCAGCGTCCGCACCTGCCGCTCCCACATCGCCAGACTCATGCACACCCTCGGCGCCACCAGCCGCACCCACCTCGGCGCCCTCCTCGCCCACTCCGGCATCGCGAGAGCCGGCCACGGCTCCACCTGAAACGCATGGCGGCACCTGAAACGCACGGCGGGGCCGGAAGAGCGTCCGCTCCTCCGGCCCCGCCGCACACAGGCGTGTGCCCTACTCCGGCCCCGGCCTCTTCGGCTTCGGCCGCCAGACCACCAGCGCGCTCGTCTGCTGCACGTCCTGGTACGGCACGAGGTCGCGGCGGTACGAGGCGTGCACCTGGGCCTCGCGCTGCTGCATGGCGACCGCCGCGCCGTCCACCGCCGCCGAGAGCTCGGCGACGCGCTGCTGGAGCGCGGCCACCTGGTTCTCCAGCTCGATGATGCGCTTGATGCCCGCCAGGTTGATGCCCTCGTCCTGCGAGAGCTGCTGCACGGTGCGCAGCAGCTCGATGTCACGGGCCGAGTAACGGCGGCCGCGGCCGGCCGTACGGTCGGGGGAGACCAGGCCGAGACGGTCGTACTGGCGCAGAGTCTGCGGGTGCAGGCCCGAGAGCTGGGCCGCGATCGAGATCACGTACACCGGTGATTCATCGGTCAGCTGGTACGGATTGCGTCGACGGCCGTCCATCTCAAGCTCCCTTCGCGGCCTGGAACAGTTCCGCCCGCGGGTCCTCTTCCGCGGTCGCCTTGCGGTAGGCCTCCAGTGCGTCCCTGGCCTCCTGGCCGAGGTCCGTGGGGACCGCCACCTCCACGGTGACCAGCAGGTCGCCGCGGGTGCCGTCCTTGCGGACCGCGCCCTTGCCCCGGGCGCGCATCGTACGCCCGTTCGGGGTGCCTGCGGGCAGTTTCAGCGTGACCGGCGGTCCGCCGAGGGTGGGGACCTTCACCTCGCCGCCGAGCGTCGCCTCCGGATAGGTGACGGGCACGGTGACCGTGAGGTTGTCTCCCTTGCGGCCGAAGACCGGGTGGGCGCCGACGTGGACGACGACGTACAGATCGCCGGCCGGCCCGCCGCGCTCGCCCGGACCGCCCTTGCCGCGCAGCCGGATCCGCTGGCCGTCCGAGACACCCGCCGGGATCCTGACCTGCATCGTGCGGGCCGACTTGGCCCGGCCGCTGCCGTGGCAGACCTCGCAGGGGTCCTGGGCGATGAGGCCCCGGCCCTTGCAGTCCACGCACGGGTCGGTGAGGGAGAAGCCGCCGCCGGTGCCGCGCGAGACCTGGCCGGTGCCGACGCAGGTCGGGCAGACCCTGGGGGTGCCGTTCTTGTCGCCGGTGCCGGAACACGCCTTGCAGGGCGCCTGGCTGGACATCCGCAGCGGGACCGTGGCCCCGTCGACCGCCTCGGTGAAGCTGAGCGTCACCTCGGACTCGATGTCCTGGCCGCGCCGCGGCTGGACCCGGGTGCCGGTGGAGCCGCGGTTGAACAGCCCGCCGAAGACGTCACCGAGACCGCCTCCGCCGCCGCCGAACCCGCCGCCCGCACCGCCCTGGCCGCCGCCCGGGGCGCCGCCGCCGAAGAGGTCGCCCAGGTCGAAGTTGAAGTTGCCGCCCGCACCACCGGGGCCGGCGCGGAAGCCACCGTTGCCGAAGAGGGCGCGCGCCTCGTCGTACTCCTTGCGCCGCTTGGTGTCACCGAGGACGTCGTTCGCCTCGGAGATCTCCTTGAACCGCTCCTCCGCCTTGGCGTCACCCTTGTTGGCGTCGGGGTGGAACTCGCGGGCGAGCTTGCGGTACGCCTTCTTGATCTCGGCGTCGGTGGCGTCCTTGGGGACGCCGAGGACCTTGTAGTAGTCCTTCTCGACGAAGTCCTTCGTGCTCATCGACGTCCCTCCTTCCGGACGATCGGCGCGGGGGGCCGCCCCCGGGGGGGGGGGCCGCGCCGGGGGGGGGGGCCCCGGCAGGTTAAAAAAAACCCAGAGTAAAAATAAAAAGAGCGCAGGGCCCACGAGGGGGGGGGTGTAG
>NZ_JBHXOX010000022.1:0-166590 GCF_042718795.1 Streptomyces cyaneofuscatus | reverse complement strand
GTACTGCTGGGGGGACCCTGTGGGAGAGTAGGACGCCGCCGAACAATTTTTCCGGGAAAGCCCCGCACCGTATGGTGCGGGGCTTTTCTGCGTTCCAGGCCCGTACGCCGGCCTTGGTCTCCGCCCACCCCTGTGCAGGTGGCGGCCGAGGCTGAGGGTAAGGTCGGGGGGCATCATTCGCACGTTCTTCACAGGAGGCTCCCGGGTGGAGGTCCAGGAGACTCGGGTCCAGACGGACCGGGTCCTCACCATCCCCAACATCCTCAGCATGGCTCGCCTTGTCGGGGTACCGCTCTTCCTGTGGCTGATTCTCCGCCCCGTGTTCGGCGGCCCCAACAGTGACGGCTGGGCGCTGCTGGTGCTGATGCTCAGCGGCATCAGCGACTACCTCGACGGCAAGCTCGCCCGACGGTGGAACCAGATCAGCAGTCTCGGCCGGCTCCTGGACCCGGCTGCCGACCGCCTCTACATCCTCTCGACCCTTCTCGGCCTCACCTGGCGTGAGATCCTGCCGCTCTGGCTCACCGCGGCCCTGCTGGCCCGTGAGCTGATGCTCCTCGTGATGGTGGCCATCCTGCGGCGCCACGGCTATCCGCCCCCGCAGGTCAACTTCCTCGGGAAAGCTGCAACTTTCAACCTGATGTACGCGTTCCCCTTGTTGCTGCTCAGCGACGGGAGTGGTTGGCTGGCTACCGTGGCCGCCATTTTCGGATGGGCGTTCGCAGGATGGGGTACAACTCTGTATTGGTGGGCAGGAATCCTCTACGTGGTCCAGGTCCGCCGGCTCGTCAAGGCGGATGCAGTAGCCGATTGAACTCGTTGATGCGGTGCCGTGCAGTGTGGCCGGCCCGCGGTGATGTCTTGAGTCTGATGCCCCGACGGGCGAAATCGGCTGACCGTCGTCTCTTCTAGGAGGACGTTTCCGATATGAAGGCCGTCGTGATGGCTGGTGGCGAAGGCACACGCCTGCGCCCCATGACCTCGAGCATGCCCAAGCCGCTCCTGCCCGTGGCCAATCGGCCGATCATGGAGCATGTCCTGCGGCTGCTCAAGCGGCATGGGCTCAATGAAACAGTAGTGACCGTCCAGTTCCTCGCCTCCCTGGTAAAGAACTATTTCGGGGACGGCGAAGAGCTCGGGATGGAGCTCACCTATGCCAACGAGGAGAAGCCACTCGGCACCGCGGGGAGCGTGAAGAACGCCGAGGAGGCGTTGAAGGACGACACCTTCCTCGTCATTTCCGGTGACGCGCTCACCGACTTCGACCTCACCGACCTCATCGCCTTCCACAAGGAGAAGGGCGGACTCGTCACGGTCTGTCTGACCCGGGTCCCCAATCCGCTGGAATTCGGCATCACCATCGTCGACGAGGACGGCCAGGTCGAACGCTTCCTGGAGAAGCCGACCTGGGGCCAGGTCTTCTCGGACACGGTGAACACGGGCATCTACGTGATGGAGCCCGAGGTCTTCGACTACGTCCAGGCCGATACCTCCGTCGACTGGTCGGGTGACGTCTTCCCGCAGCTGATGAAGGAAGGCAAGCCGATCTACGGCTATATCGCCGAGGGCTACTGGGAGGACGTCGGCACGCACGAGAGCTATGTGAAGGCCCAGGCCGACGTCCTGGAGCGCAAGGTCGACGTGGAGCTCGACGGCTTCGAGATCTCGCCCGGTGTGTGGGTGGCCGAAGGCGCGGAGGTCCACCCGGACGCCGTTCTCCGCGGGCCGCTGTACATCGGTGACTACGCCAAGGTCGAGGCGGACGTCGAGATCCGTGAGCACACCGTCGTGGGCTCCAACGTCGTCGTCAAGACCGGTGCCTTTCTCCATAAGGCCGTGGTCCACGACAACGTCTACATCGGACAGCACAGCAACCTCCGGGGCTGCGTGGTCGGCAAGAACACCGACATCATGCGGGCGGCCCGGATCGAGGACGGCGCTGTCATCGGTGACGAATGCCTGGTCGGCGAGGAGTCGATCATCCAGGGCAATGTGCGGGTGTACCCGTTCAAGACCATCGAGGCCGGTGCGTTCGTCAACACCTCGGTGATCTGGGAGTCCCGTGGGCAGGCGCATCTCTTCGGGGCGCGCGGCGTCTCCGGGATCCTGAACGTCGAGATCACCCCCGAGCTGGCGGTCCGGCTGGCCGGCGCCTACGCCACGACCCTCAAGAAGGGGTCGACAGTCACGACCGCCCGTGACCACTCCCGAGGTGCGCGCGCCCTCAAGCGAGCCGTCATCTCGGCGCTCCAGGCCAGCGCCATCGACGTACGCGACCTGGAGAACGTACCGCTGCCCGTGGCCCGGCAGCAGACGGCGCGGGGCAGTGCGGGCGGCATCATGATCCGTACGTCGCCTGGGGTGCCCGACTCGGTGGACATCATGTTCATCGACGAGCGGGGCGCCGACCTCTCCCAGGCACAGCAGCGCAAGCTGGACCGCGTCTACGCCCGTCAGGAGTACCGCAGGGCCTTCCCCGGGGAGATCGGGGACCTGCACTTCCCGTCCAGCGTCTTCGACTCGTACACCGGCTCCCTGCTCCGCAACGTGGACATCACGGGGATCGCCGACTCCGGGCTCAAGGTCGTCGTGGACGCCTCCAACGGTTCCGCCGGATTGGTTCTGCCGAGCCTCCTCGGACGGCTCGGGGTGGACGCCCTGACGATCAACCCGGGGCTCGACGAATCGCGCCCCACCGAGTCCGCCGAGACGCGCCGGGCCGGCCTCGTGAGGCTCGGGGAGATCGTGTCCTCGGCACGGGCAGCCTTCGGCGTCCGGTTCGACCCGGTCGGTGAGCGGCTCTCCCTCGTGGACGAGCTGGGCCGGATCATCGAGGACGACCGGGCCCTACTGGTCATGCTGGACCTCGTCGCCGCCGAGCGACGCAGCGGACGCGTCGCCCTGCCGGTGACCACCACGCGCGTCGCCGAACAGGTGGCGGCCTACCACGGCACCCAGGTGGAGTGGACGACCACCTCGCCCGACGACCTGACCCGGGTGGGACGCGAAGAGACCACCATCTTCGGAGGAGACGGGCGCGGCGGGTTCATCGTTCCCGAATTCAGCAGCGTCTTCGACGGCACGGCCGCTTTCGTTCGGCTCATCGGACTCGTAGCCCGCACCCAGCTCACCCTGAGCCAGATCGACGCCCGTATCCCACGGGCCCACGTCCTGCGCCGCGACCTCGCCACGCCCTGGGCGGTCAAGGGCCTCGTCATGCGCAGCGTCGTCGAGGCCGCCGGGGACCGCAGCGTGGACACCACGGACGGCGTCCGGGTGGTCGAGGCGGACGGACGGTGGATCATGGTGCTGCCCGACCGGGCGGAGGCCGTCACCCATCTGTGGGCGGAAGGCCCGGACGACGCCTCCGCACAGGCGCTGCTCGACGAGTGGTCCGCCGTGGTGGAGAGCGCGGGCGAGTGACCTCCTGACACCGGTGCACCGGAACTCCCCGTTCAGGGCGTTCCGGTGCACCGGTGGGGCCATTCGGCGGCAGCCGTGGTGACGTGCGACGATGTGCGGCATGTCGCAGCAGCCCCCCGATCGGAGCACACCCCCGCCGCCCGCACGTCCTGACGCCTCCATGTCGCTGCTGAACAACGTGATGGACCACAGTCTCGACGACGGTTACGCGGAGGCCTCGGCCCGTCGCCAGGCCGACGGGAGCGCTGGGCTGCCCCGTACGCTCAAGTCGAAGCTCGGCCTCGCCGCCGGTCTGGTGGTGGCCGCCCTCGTGGTCACCCTCGGAGCCGCCGAGGCACGGGTGTCGGCGCCGGTCGTCGCGAAGGAACGCGAAGAGCTGATCGACCGCATCGACGCCGAGACCCGGGCGGCCGACACACTCGAGTCCGATGTCGACCGGCTCCGCAGCGATGTGAGCGAGCGGCAGCGCAAGGCGCTGGAACAGCACGGCGGGGACCAGGGGGAGCTGGTGGCCCTGCTGTCCGGGGCGACCCCGGTCCAGGGCCCCGGTGTGAAGCTCGTCGTGGACGACGCCAAGAACACCGATGAGGGCGGGGGCGGGCCCCGCGAGTCGTCGAGTTTCGCCGACACGGGCCGGGTGCGCGACCGGGACATGCAGCGGGTCGTCAACGGCCTGTGGGAGTCCGGCGCCGAGGCCATCGCCATCAATGGGCAAAGGCTGACGGCACTGTCGGCGATCCGCGCCGCGGGCGACGCCATACTGGTCGACAACAGGCCGCTCGTACCGCCGTACACGGTGCTCGCGGTGGGGGACGGGAAGAATCTCTCCGCCGCGTTCCGGGACAGCGCCGACGGCCAGTACCTGAACGCGCTCAAGGAGAGCTTCGACATCCGCACCAGCTTGTCCGATCAGGCCGAGGTGCGGCTCCCGGCCGCACCGAGCCTGATCGTCCGTACAGCAGAGCCGAAGGCCGCCGGCAGTGATGCGGCAGAATCAGGGAAGGGCACATCGTGATCGCCGTACTGGGCCTCGTCGTGGGAGTCGTGGTCGGACTGTTGGTCCGGCCCGAAGTGCCGGCGGTGGTCGAGCCCTATCTCCCGATCGCCGTGGTCGCCGCGCTCGACGCGGTCTTCGGAGGTCTGCGGGCCATGCTCGACGGCATCTTCGTCGACAAGGTCTTCGTGGTGTCGTTCCTGTCCAACGTCGTCGTCGCCGCGCTGATCGTGTTCCTGGGCGACAAACTGGGCGTCGGCGCGCAGCTCTCCACCGGTGTGGTGGTCGTGCTCGGCATCCGGATCTTCTCCAACGCCGCCGCGATCCGCCGGCACGTCTTCCGGGCTTGAGGCCGATGAACAACGAAGAGAACCAGTCTCAGCCCCAGCCTCTGCCCGAGCCCGAGAAGCCGGACATGCCCGCTCAGCCGCAGCCGCCCGCCGCCGAGGAGGTCTCCGGACGTCAGAGGCTGCTCGCGGGCCTGTGGCCGCCCCGGGTGAGCCGTGCCCAACTCATCGTCGCCGTCCTGCTGTTCGGGCTCGGTCTGGGGTTGGCGATCCAGGTGCGGTCCACGAGCGACGACAGCGCGCTGCGCGGCGCGCGGCAGGAGGACCTGGTCCGGATCCTCGACGAGGTCGACGACCGGACCCAGCGCCTGGAGGACGAGAAGCAGCGCCTGGACGCCCAGCGCACCGAGCTGGAGAACAGCTCGGACCAGGCCGAGGAGGCCCGGAAACAGACGCTGGAGAAGGAGCGCCAACTAGGGATCCTCGCGGGTACGGTGGCGGCCCAGGGTCCCGGTATCACGCTGACGATCAGTGACCCCTCCGGCGCCGTCGCGGCCGACAAGCTGCTCGACACCGTCCAGGAGCTGCGCGCGGCGGGCGCCGAGGCCATCGAGGTCAACGGCGTGCGGGTGGTGGCCAACACGTACTTCTCCGGGGAGGGCGGTGACATCCAGGTGGACGGCAAGAAGATCGAGGCACCGTACGAGTTCAAGGTGATCGGCAAGCCGCAGGATCTGGAGCCCGCCCTCAACATTCCCGGGGGTGTGGTGCAGACGCTCGAGAAGGAGCAGGCCACGGCGGTGGTGGAGCGCTCCGAGGAGATCGTCGTCGACGCCTTGCGACCGGCGGAGCGGCCTGACTACGCTCGGTCGTCGTCCCCGTGATCGCGCCGGGCCGCAGGGCCGGTGGACGAGGGTACGAGGTTGCGGGGGGTCGGCGCACCGGATTGGTGGTGCGTGGTGGAAACTGTCGGGTGGATACGGACGTTGTGAAGATGTCCGGGTCGGCAGGTGTGTTCATTCAGGGTTCGTCCTGCCCCACGGGCGGGTCTATGTCGGTCAAGGGGAATCGCCCGTGAAGTTTTTTGCGAAGTTGTTCGGGAAGAGCGCGCGCGAGGACAGCAACAGTGCTGCCCGCCACCGTGCTCCGCGCCACGGCCAGGTCGAGGAGCAGGACGCGGAGCGTCCGCTCTTCCGCGACGAGGTGTCCGGGGAGGCCACTCAGACTGCTATCGACGTGTCGTCCATTGCCCCTGCCGGTGCCGGCCGCATAGGTTTCGGCGCATCATCGGAGGGCTCGTCGATGCCGGTCTGCACGAGGTGCGGCCACCGCAATGCGGCGGACAGCCGTTTCTGCTCCAACTGCGGCGCGCCGCTGCGGGGCGGTGTCCCCGAGCGTGCCTCGGAGACGACGTCCACGATCTCCATCTCCGGTCTTGAGGCGTACGAGGCCGAGGCGACGGGCCAGACGGCCGCGCCCTCGCTCTCCCCGGAGGCCCAGGCCGCCGTCGACGCGCTGCCCGGAGGTTCGGCGCTGCTGGTCGTGCGCCGCGGCCCCAATTCCGGCAGCCGCTTCTTGCTGGACAGCGACCTCACGACCGCCGGCCGCCACCCGCAGAGCGACATCTTTCTCGACGACGTGACCGTGTCGCGGCGTCATGTGGAGTTCCGCAGGGGTCCGGACGGTAGCTTCACCGTGGGTGACGTCGGCAGCCTCAACGGCACCTACGTCAACCGTGAGCGCATCGATTCGGTCCTGCTGTCCAACGGCGACGAAGTCCAGATCGGGAAGTACCGCCTGGTCTTCTACGCGAGCCCGCGGGGCGTGTGACCAGCCCCCGGACCCTGTCCGGGGGAATCCCCAGGAAGGCCCATGCTGCGAACACCGACAGGCGGTTCCGGTGACGGTTCCGCCACCGCGGACGCGCGCTGGGTGAGCATCGGAACGGTGCTCACCCGGCTGCGCGAAGAGTTTCCGGAAGTCACGATCTCCAAGATCCGCTTTCTGGAGGCCGAGGGGCTCATCGAGCCGCAGCGGACTCCCTCCGGTTACCGGAAGTTCGCTCCCGGCGATGTGGAGCGCCTCGCGCAGGTGCTCCGCATGCAGCGGGACCACTATCTGCCGCTGAAGGTCATCCGGGAGCACCTGGACGCCCTGGCCCGGGGGGAGCAGCCTGCGCTGCCCTCGCCGGGCGGTCAGCGTGATCTCGGCGACGGTGTGTGGGACTCCGGCCCCGGTACGGCGACGGTGGCGCGGATCGGGCGCGCCGAGCTCCTGGCGGCCGCCCAGGTCGACGAGGAGCGGCTCGAGGAGTGGGAGTCCTACGGGCTCATCGTTCCGGCTCCAGAGGGCGGCTACGACGCCGAGATGGTGACCGTGGCCAGGCTGGTGGCGGATCTGGGGCGATTCGGTCTGGAACCGCGCCATCTGCGCGCCATGCGCGCCTCCGCGGACCGGGAGGCGGGGCTGGTGGAGCAACTGGTCGCGCCGCTGCGCCTGCACCGGAATCCGCAGACCAGGGCCCATGCCGAGGCCACGGCGAACGAGCTGGCCGAGCTCTCCGTACGGCTGCACGCGGCGCTCGTCCAGAGCGCTCTGCGGAGCCGTCTGCACTGAGCTCGGGGGAGCCCGACTACCCAAACATGGCGAGCACGTCCTAGGGTTGCTGTGTGAACGAGCTCGACGTTGTCGGTGTCCGGGTGGAAATGCCCTCCAACCAACCGATCGTTCTCCTGCGTGAAGTGGGAGGCGACCGGTACCTCCCCATTTGGATCGGTCCTGGGGAGGCGACCGCCATTGCCTTCGCCCAGCAGGGCATGGCTCCGGCCAGGCCGCTGACCCATGACCTGTTCAAGGATGTGCTCGAGGCCGTGGGCCAGGAGCTCACCGAGGTCCGCATCACGGACCTTCGCGAAGGGGTCTTCTACGCGGAGCTCGTCTTCGCCAGCGGGGTCGAGGTGAGCGCCCGGCCGTCCGACGCCATAGCGCTCGCCCTGCGGACCGGCACGCCGATCTACGGCAGTGACGGCGTGCTGGACGATGCGGGCATCGCGATTCCCGACGAGCAGGAGGACGAGGTGGAGAAGTTCCGCGAATTCCTCGACCAGATCTCACCGGAGGACTTCGGTACCAACAGTCAGTGACCGTCCCGCAAGGGTGTCGTCAGCGCATCCGACAAGCCTTTCCCGGAAGCGAGGCACGGGAAACCACCCTCAGGGTGATTATCACTCGGCGTGCCGAGTGTGGCGATCGTTGACGCACCCCCAGTGACTGCCTACCTTCGAGTGGGCAGGTCAAGGACGGAGGTCGGCGTGAGAAGCAGCGGCGACGGTACGGCGGCGGGTGGGCCGTATCCGCAGCACGGCAGTGGAGCCGACCACGCCATCAGGCAGCCGGTTCAACCGGCGGCGGTGGCAGCGGGCGGCATGGCAGCGGCGAGCGGTGCCGGCGACATCGGCTATCGCGGGCCGACGGCGTGCGCGGCGGCGGGGATCACCTACCGCCAACTGGACTACTGGGCGCGTACGGGGCTGGTGGAGCCGAGCGTGCGGCCGGCCTACGGGTCGGGGACCCAGCGTCTCTACAGTTTCCGGGACGTGGTCCTCCTCAAGATCGTCAAGCGTTTCCTGGACACCGGGGTCGCTCTGCAGAACATCCGCACCACGGTCCAGCACCTGCGGGCCCGGGGGTTCCAGGATCTTGAGCGCATGACGCTGATGAGCGACGGGGCGACGGTCTACGAGTGCTCGTCGCCCGACGAGGTCGTCAGCCTTCTCCAGGGTGGTCAGGGCGTCTTCGGGATCGCCGTCGGCGTCGTCTGGCGGGATGTGGACGCGGCGCTCTCCCAGCTCCACGGCGAGCGGGTCGACACCGGTGAGACCCTCATCGGCAACAACCCGGCCGACGAGCTGGCCCGGCGCCGCAACCGCGCCGGATGAGCGGCTGAGCGCGCAGGACGGTTACGGATCGGGGCGGCCCGGCACTCCACGGAGTGCCGGGCCGCCCCGTTGTCAGTGGCGTAGGGCAGCATCGGAGGGGTGAGACCCGCGCCGACCGTCCTCCATCTGGACATGGACGCCTTCTACGCCTCGGCGGAGCAGGCGGCCAAGCCCAGCCTGCGCGGGAAGGCGGTCGTGGTGGGCGGCCTCGGCCCCCGTGGGGTCGTCGCCACCGCCTCGTACGAGGCACGGGTTCTGGGCGTCCACTCCGCGATGCCGACGGCCCAGGCCAGGCGGCTCGCGCCGAACGCCGCCTATCTGGTGCCCCGCTTCTCCCTCTACCGGTCGGTGAGCGAGCAGGTGATGGAGCTGCTCGGGCGGCTCTCGCCGCTGGTGGAGCCGTTGAGTCTGGACGAGGCCTTCGTCGACCTGGAGGCGGGTGGGGTCGCGGACGACACGGTGTCGGCCCGCAGGATGGGGGAGCGGCTGCGTACGGCCATCCGGGAGGTGACCGGGCTGAGCGGATCGGTCGGGCTCGCCGGATCGAAGATGCTCGCCAAGATCGCCTCCGAGCAGGCCAAGCCGGACGGGCTGGTGCTCATAGAGCCGGGCACCGAGCGCGAGCTGCTGGCCCCCATGTCGGTACGGACGCTGCCGGGCGTCGGGCCCGCCACCGGGGATCACCTCCGGCGCGCCGGGATGACCACGGTCAACGACCTCGCGGAGGCGGGAGAGGCGGAGCTCGTACGGCTGGTCGGCAAAGCCCATGGCCACGGGCTCTACCGGATGGCGCTGGGGCTCGACGACCGGCCGGTGGTCGCCGAGCGGGACGCCAAGTCCGTATCGGTCGAGGACACCTTCGATGTGGACCTCCATGACCGGGTGCGGGTGCGCGCCGAGGTGGAGCGGCTGGCCGTGCGGTGCGTGGAGCGGCTGCGGTCCGCCGACCGGTCGGGGCGCACGGTGGTGCTGAAGGTGCGCCGCTACGACTTCTCCACCCTGACCCGCTCCGAGACCCTCAGAGGCCCCACGGACGACCCCACTGTGGTCCGTGAGGCGGCCGCGCGGCTGCTGGAGGCGGTGGACACCACCGGGGGCGTACGGCTGCTCGGCGTGGGGGTCACGGGGCTCGCGGACTTCACGCAGGAGGACCTGTTCGCACAGGCCGCGGACGCCCGGGAGCTGGCCGAGAAGGCGGAGGCGCCTAAGAGGCCGGTCGCCGACGACGACAGGAAGCCCGCCGACGAGGAGCCCGAGAGCGCCGAGCAGCTCGCCGCCCGGCGCTGGCCCGCCGGACACGACGTACGCCACACGGGGCACGGGCACGGCTGGGTGCAGGGGAGCGGGGTGGGCCGGGTGACGGTCCGGTTCGAGGAGCCCGGCGGGCCGGTCGGCCGCGTCGCCACGTTCCGCGTCGACGACCCGGAGCTGAGCCCGGCCGATCCGCTGCCGCTGGTCCGCGACCCGGTCGACTACTCCTCCTGGCCGGCCAGCCTGCCGAAGTCACGGTCCGGGCCGGTCTCCGCCGCCGGCGGGGAGTCCAGACCGTAGTGGCGGTAGAGCTGCAGCTCCTGCTCCGGGGAGAGGTGTCGCCCGACGCCGAAGTCCGGGGCGCCCTTGATCAGCGTGCGGTCGAACGGGACCCGCAGCTCGTCCTCGACGAATTCGCTCGGCTCCAGCGGGACGAAGGCGTCCCGGCTGAACAGGCCGGTGCGGACGGCCGCCCACTCGGGCACGCCCGTCGCGTCGTCGAGGTAGACCTCGTCCACCGTTCCGATCTTGGTGCCCTTGCGATCGAAGGCCTTGCGGCCGATCAGGCGGCGCGGATCGATGTCGGTCTGCACAGTGCCTCCCACTGGTCCCCACTGCCTCAAGGGTGGTTCTCTGTCGCTTCAGGGGTGATCTCCTGTCGCTCCACCAGCACCAGACAAGTGCAGATCCGTGGCGTCGGCCACTCGAGGGCTCCACGGGGATGGCCGCTGGTAGGCTGGCAGATGGCTGCTGACCCCGTGCGGGAGAGTCCTCCGGTGCAGAATCCGGAGGCGCCGAAGGAGCAAATCCTCCCCGGAATCTCTCAGGCCCCCGTACCGCACGGACGAGGTCACTCTGGAAAGCAGGGCGGGTTCGTGCGGGCACATGCCGGGACGGATCCGACCCTCACCGACGGTGAAAGTCGGCACGCCCCCGGGCGGGCCGGTGAAGCTCTCAGGTTGAGATGACAGAGGGGGAGGCCGTTCGGGCACCCGCGCCGTGGTGCCCCTCGCAGGTCGTGACAGACCAGGAGGCCTCCACCATGACCCCCCGTCGCACTCCGCTCTCCCAGCTGGAGCAGGGCATTCCGTTCGAGCAGCGCCACATAGGGCCCGACGCCGAGGCCCAGGCGAAGATGCTCGCCCAGGTCGGCTACGGCTCCCTCGACGAGCTGACCGCCGCCGCGGTGCCCGACGTGATCAAGAGTGCGGAGGCCCTGAACCTTCCCTCGGCGCGCACCGAGGCCGAGGTGCTCGCCGAGCTGCGGTCGCTGGCCGACCGCAACAAGGTGCTCGCCCCGATGATCGGCCTCGGCTACTACGGCACCTTCACGCCGCCCGTCATCCTGCGCAACGTCGTGGAGAACCCCGCGTGGTACACGGCCTACACGCCGTACCAGCCGGAGATCTCCCAGGGCCGCCTGGAGGCCCTGCTCAACTTCCAGACGATGGTCGCCGAGCTCACCGGGCTGCCCACCTCCGGCGCCTCCCTGCTCGACGAGGGCACCGCGGCCGCCGAGGCGATGGCGCTCGCCCGGCGCGTCGGCAAGGTGAAGAACGGCGTCTTCCTGATCGACGCCGACACCCTGCCCCAGACCATCGCCGTGATCCAGACCCGCGCCGAGCCGACCGGTGTCGAGGTCGTCGTCGCCGACCTGAGTGACGGCATCCCCGCCGAGATCGCCGAGCGCGGTGTCTTCGGCGTCCTGCTCCAGTACCCGGGCGCCTCCGGTGCCGTCCGCGCCATCGAGCCCGTCATCGAGCAGGCCCACGAGCTCGGCGCGATCGTCACCGTCGCCGCCGACCTGCTGGCCCTCACGCTGCTCACCTCGCCCGGTGCGCTCGGCGCCGACATCGCGGTGGGCACCACCCAGCGCTTCGGCGTGCCGATGGGCTTCGGCGGCCCGCACGCCGGCTTCATGGCCGTCCGCGAGAAGTTCGCCCGCTCCCTGCCCGGCCGCCTCGTCGGCGTCTCCGTCGACGCCGACGGCAACAAGGCCTACCGCCTGGCCCTCCAGACCCGCGAGCAGCACATCCGCCGCGAGAAGGCCACCAGCAACATCTGTACGGCACAGGTGCTGCTCGCCGTCATGGCCGGGATGTACGCCGTCTACCACGGCCCCGACGGACTGCGCACGATCGCCCGCCGTACCCACCGTTACGCCACGATCCTCGCCGAGGGCCTGCGCGCCGCCGGCGCCGACGTCGTGCACGGCGACTTCTTCGACACCCTGACCGTCAAGGTGCCCGGCAAGGCCGCGGACATCGTCGCGGACGCCCGCGAGCGCGGCGTCAACCTCCGCCGCGTCGACGCCGACCACGTCTCCATCGCCTGCGACGAGACCACCACCCGGTCCCAGCTCTCCGCCGTCTGGGCCGCCTTCGGCGCCGACGCCGACATCGAGGCGCTGGACGGCTCGGCCGCCGACGCGCTGCCCGATGCGCTGCTGCGCTCCGACGACATCCTGACCCACCCGGTCTTCCACCAGCACCGCTCCGAGACCGCGATGCTGCGCTACCTCCGCAAGCTCGCCGACCGCGACTACGCGCTGGACCGCGGCATGATCCCGCTCGGCTCCTGCACCATGAAGCTGAACGCGACCGCCGAGATGGAGTCCATCACCTGGCCCGAGTTCGGCGCGCTGCACCCCTTCGCCCCGGCCGAGCAGGCGCAGGGCTTCCTCACGCTCATCCGCGAGCTGGAGGAGCGCCTCGCAGAGGTCACCGGTTACGACGCCGTCTCCATCCAGCCGAACGCCGGCTCCCAGGGCGAGTTCGCGGGGCTCCTGGCCGTCCGCGCGTACCACCGGGCCAACGGCGACGAGCAGCGCACCGTCTGCCTGATCCCGTCCTCCGCGCACGGCACCAACGCCGCGAGCGCGGTCATGGCGGGCATGAAGGTCGTCGTGGTGAAGACCGCCGACGACGGCGAGGTCGACATCGCGGACCTGCGCGCCAAGATCGAGCTGCACCGCGACGAGCTGGCCGTGCTCATGATCACCTACCCGTCCACGCACGGCGTCTTCGAGGAGCACGTCGCCGACATCTGCGGCGAGGTGCACGACGCGGGCGGCCAGGTGTACGTCGACGGCGCCAACCTCAACGCGCTGGTCGGGCTCGCCAAGCCCGGCAAGTTCGGCGGCGACGTCTCGCACCTGAACCTGCACAAGACCTTCTGCATCCCGCACGGCGGCGGCGGCCCCGGCGTCGGCCCGGTCGGCGTCCGCGCGCACCTTGCCCCGTACCTCCCCAACCACCCGCTCCAGCCCGCCGCGGGCCCGGAGACCGGCGTGGGCCCGATCTCGGCCGCCCCGTGGGGTTCGGCGGGCATCCTGCCGATCTCGTGGGCGTACGTCCGCCTGATGGGCGGCGAGGGGCTCAAGCGGGCCACGCAGGTCGCCGTGCTGGCCGCCAACTACATCGCCAAGCGGCTGGAGCCGCACTTCCCGATCCTGTACAACGGCCCGGCCGGTCTGGTCGCGCACGAGTGCATCGTGGACCTGCGGCCGATCTCCAAGGCGACCGGCGTCTCCATCGACGACGTCGCCAAGCGCCTGATCGACTACGGCTTCCACTCGCCGACCATGTCGTTCCCTGTGGCCGGCACGCTGATGATCGAGCCGACCGAGAGCGAGGACCTCGCCGAGCTCGACCGGTTCTGCGACACCATGATCGCGATCCGCGCCGAGATCGAGAAGGTCGCCTCGGGGGAGTGGAGCGCGGACGACAACCCGCTGGCCAACGCCCCGCACACCGCGGCCGCGCTGGGCGGCGACTGGGATCACGGCTACAGCCGTGAGGAGGCCGTCTTCCCGGCCGGTGTCTCCGTCGCGGACAAGTACTGGCCGCCGGTCCGCCGTATCGACGGTGCCTTCGGCGACCGCAACCTGGTCTGCTCCTGCCCGCCGCTGGAGGAGTACGACAACTGACGCTCAGGGGCATACGCCTGACATGCGTCGGGGCCGGTGCGGGGATCTCCCCGGGCCGGCCCCTTCTCCGTACAGCCTGTTCCGCTGTCCGCCCTCAGGCGGCCTTCACCACGCGGCCCGTCGCCAGTGGCCGGTGCGGGGCGATGATCTGCCCGTCGGGCAGCAGCTCGCCGGTGTCCTCGAAGAGCAGGACGCCGTTGCACAGGAGGCTCCAGCCCTGTTCCGGGTGGTGGGCCGTCAGGCGGGCCGCCTCCCGGTCGGGGGAGTCGGCGGTGGGGCAGGGTGGCTGGTGCTGGCACATGGATGGGTTCTTTCGCTGCGTCGAGTCGAGTGTCCTGCGGCTGGATGAGAGGTTCATGGCCGCCCCCGTATCAGTCGGTCCGGTCCCAGTGTTGCCCTACGGGGGTGATTCCGCAGGGATTTCGCGGCAGCTCCCGTACTCCTCTCATGACGCATCACCCGCGCGGACGGTTCACCGCAACTGCACTGTCCCTTCGGGTGGTTCGGGATGGCCGGGACGGGCTAGTCCGAGTGGGTAGGACGGAGCCCCCGCGATGACCCGTTCCGCCACAGGGCGTTCGGGTCACCACGGGGGCCGGTCGTTCCCCTCGGCCGCCGGTCAGGCGGAGCTGAGCAGCGGGCCGGGTGCCACCCGCAGGGTCATGACGGGCAGCAGATCGGCGACCCGGTGCGGGCGGTGCGCGGCGATGCCCGGCGGCGCCGGCGCCAGGGGCACCAGGACGTCGGCCGGGGCGAGGACACCGCCGGAGGCGTCGGCGGCATCGTCGTCGGGGTTGTCGTGCAGCCAGAGGGTGAGCATGTACAGCTCGGGGATGGAGAGAAGTCTCGCCTGGTACGCCGTGGGCGAGGCCTCGGCCTGGCGGACCGCGAGCTCCGTCGAGGCGAGGTAGGGGCCCTCGAAGAAGTGCGAGAAGCTCCAGCCGTCCGGCGTGAGCATGGTGTCCGCGGCGGCGATCGCCCGGCCTTCGCTCCGGATCAGGAAGCGCCAGGCCGCGAGGCGGGTCCGGGGTGCGGTCCCGGTCGGGGTGATCCGGTCCAGGACGTGCACGGGAAGCGGCAGTTCGGGGCTGAGCGGTCCCTGGACGGACCGGAGGGCGGAGGTCCGCGCCTCGCGGACCGCGGTGGGAGAACCGAGGGCCGCGAGAACACTGCGCAGGGCGGGCGCGGGAGCCGAGGGGACATGCAGCGGCATAGTGGGTCGCCTCTCACTTGGAGACACGGTGATGCGTGGGCGGGTGCAGACGGCGCTGTCGGCGTGCGGGGCCAGAGGGGGCCGATGACGGGCCGGGTGACGGGCCGGTTGCGTCAACTCTCTGCCTCGTCAGGCGGAGTTTATACGACACGTGTTCACTCAGTGTTTCCGCTAGCTGCCGGGCATATTTCGCGCAAGGCGACATCCGGACGTAAAAATGCGGTTTTTCTGGAGATTTGATCGGCCGATTTCCGCTCCGGCCTGCGGCTCTTTCGGTGGAGCGGTAGGCCGAAACTCGTCGGTGTTTTCACCACGCACTCTCCGGGTGAATGTGCCGCTCGCCGGGTGCCCCCGGAATGTGCCGCCGGTCTCCGTCAACCAGCCTAGCGGGTTTCCGGGTGGTTGTGGGGCGTTACGGATCACTCCCACTGGGCATTATCGATCGTGATGCGCGCGGCCCGGTCAGCGGGCCGACCACTGGAGGAGGGACCCCTCGATGGGGGAGAAGGTCGTGGCGGGAGCCGTTGACCTGTCCGATCGGCAGGCGTACCGGACCAAGCTGAACCAGTGCCTGGAGGGGCTGGGCAGACTGCTGGCGGAGCGGAGGTTCGACCGTCCCCGAAACCTGATGGGGCTGGAGATAGAGCTGAATCTCGCGGGCTCCGACGGCCTGCCCCGGATGATGAATCAGGAAGTGCTCCAACGTATCGCGAGCCGGGATTTCCAGACGGAACTCGGAATGTTCAATCTGGAAGTAAATATCGTTCCGCACCGGCTCGGCGGCCGGGTATTCGATCAGCTCTCGGAGGAGTTGCGGACCGGTCTTGCCTACGCGCACCGCAAAGCCGGTGAGGTGGACGCGGGGATCGTCATGATCGGAATCCTGCCCACGCTCGGCGAGCACGACGTGGTCTCGGCGAATCTCTCCGACGTGGACCGCTACGCCCTGCTCAACGACCAGATGGCGGCGGCTCGGGGGGAGGATTTCGTCCTCGATATCGAAGGCGTGGACCACCTCGTCTGCTCCTCGCCCTCGATCGCCCCCGAAGCGGCCTGCACCTCGGTCCAGTTGCACCTCCAAGTGACGCCCGAGCGTTTCGCGGACGTGTGGAACGCCGCCCAGGCGATCGCCTCCGTCCAGATCGCGCTGGGCGCCAACGCCCCGTTCCTCTTCGGCAAGGAGCTCTGGCGGGAGTCGCGGCCACCGCTCTTCCAGCAGGCCACCGACGTACGGCCGCCGGAGCTGGCGAACCAGGGGGTGCGGCCCAGGACCTGGTTCGGGGAGCGGTGGATCGACTCCGCCTACGAGCTCTTCGAGGAGAACCTGCGCTACTTCCCGCCGCTGCTGCCGATCTGCGACGACGAGGAGCCGCTGCGGGTCCTCGACGAGGGCGGGGTGCCGGAGCTGGCCGAACTGGTCCTGCACAACGGGACGGTCTACCGCTGGAACCGCCCGGTGTACGGCATGGCCGACGGCGTCCCGCACCTGCGGGTGGAGAACCGGGTGCTCCCGGCCGGCCCGACCGTCACCGACGTGATCGCCAACTCCGCCTTCTACTACGGGCTCGTCCGGGCGCTCGCCGAGGAGTCCCGGCCGGTGTGGAGCATGCTGCCGTTCGAGGCCGCGGCGGAGAACTTCACCGAGGCCTGCCGCCACGGCATCGAGGCCGAGCTCCTCTGGCCGCGCCCCGGCAGCGCCGGCGGACTGGCCAGGATCCCCGCCGTACAGCTCGTGCGGGAGGAGCTGCTCCCGCTGGCCGCGGCCGGGCTCGACGCCTGGCACATCGAGCCCGTCGACCGGGACCGCTACCTCGGGGTCATCGAGGAGCGCTGCAAGCGGCGGGTCAACGGGGCCTCCTGGCAGGTCGCCACCTACCGCCGGGCGCTGGAGGCCGGGCTCGGCCAGGAGGCGGCGCTGGCGGCGACCACCCGGCGCTACGCCGAGCTGATGCACGCCGGGGAGCCGGTGCACACCTGGCCGGTGGGGTTCCCGGCGCCCTGAGGCACGTCCGTACGGTGGTGTGCCTCGGGCGCCGCTCGTGCGGGGACGTGCTCCCGTACGACGCAGCCCTTTGCGTACGGCGGCAGGTCGCCCGCGTACGGACGGAGGCAGGTCCTTCCGTACGGGGGCGGGGGCGGCGGTTCCGGTCGGGGCGCCGCCCTCACTCCTGGGCGGCGCGTCCGTTCTGCCCGGCCGTCATGATGGCCTGGAGGATGACGGCCTGGATCTCCGCCGGGTCGCTCACCTCGTACCCGTCGCCCCCGGTGATCCGCGCGATCTCGGCCACCTCCTCACGGTCGGCGTCCGGGCCCACCGCGATGGCGATGACCGGAACGGGACGCTCGGGGTCGGCGAGCTCCTTGAGCTCGGCGATCAGCGCACTCCGGGAGATGCCGTCCTCATCCTGGTTGGAGCCGTCCGTGAGGATCACCAGGGCGTTGAACTTGCCCTTCACATAGGTCGATCGGGCCTCCTTGTACGAGGCCAGAGTGGTGTCGTACAGCCCGGTCGCCCCGCCCGGCACGGGCTGCAGCCCCGCGAACGCCGCGGAGAGCTTCTCCCGGTGGGTGGAGCCGCCCTGGGCCGGGTCGCCCAGTCGGCGGGTCTCCGTGAGTTCGCGGTAGTCCTTCTCGCCGTCCAGTGTGGTGGCGAACTCCCACAGACCGATCTCGTCGTCGGGGGTGAACTGGGCGAGCGCCTGGATGAGCGATTCCTTGGTGACGTCCATCCGGGACTGGCCGCGACCCGGCACGAGCGTGGCCATGGAACCCGAGGCGTCGACCACCGTGGTCAGCCGGGCGCTCTGGACGGTGATCGTCCACATCCCCAGCATCTCCTGGAGCTCCTTCGCCGACGGCGCCTCGGCCGCCGACGTGGCGTACGGCTGCGGCGACCTGCCGCCCGCCGACATGACGACGGCATCCTCGGCCGCCCCGTCGGCAGGGCGGAACCCGTACCGGGCGAAGACGGCTCGCGAGCCCTTGTCGTTGAGCAGGGTCATGAAGCGCAGGGCCGCCCGGGACTGGGGAAGGGTCAGCTTCTCCTCGTCCACCAGGGTGTACGGGTAGTCGAGCAGCGGGGTGCCGTCCTCCGGGTAGAAGAGGTTCAGCTTGCCGCTGCCGGTGGCCTCCGCGTTGTGCGCGAAGGCGGCCTGCTCGGATATGAGGACCGCCTGGTTACGTCTCGGATTGCCCTCCTCGGCGCCGGAGCCGCTCCGCGCCAGGGTCTCCAGCACCTGCGCGTCGCTGTCCGACATCCGCTCGGCCAGCACCTTCGCGGTCTCCGCGACCCGGGTGTCGCTGTCCCCGCCCTGCTGCGCCGACGAGCCGCCGATGCTGGTGAGAGCGAGGAGGCCGGTGGCGCTGCGCGCCGGGTCGGCCGCGCCGAGGCGGACCTGGTCCGTCCGGAGGGCGGCGCCGACCAGCTCGGCCCAGGAGTACGTCTTCTCCGGCCAGCCCAGCGGCTTCGACGCGGACGGCACCAGGGCGAGCGCCACCGGTGAGGAGGCCACCGAGTCCGAGGGCGAGACGGGGGTGCCCGTGCCGAGCCCCTCGGCCCGGTCCAGCCAGAGGTCGGAGTCGGGCAGCCAGACCTGGAAGTCCGGGGTCTCGCCGCCCGCGAGCGCGCCGGCCACCTTGTAGGAGTCCCGGGCCACCACCTCCACGTCGAGGCAGTGGCCGTCGGACCGCACCTCGTCCGCGAGGGCCTGCTCGGCGATGTCCCGGACCGCCGGCGCGATGTCCGGGGAGGCGGCCAGGGACAGGTGCACGGCGGAGTCCTCGCAGGACTCGGAGAACGACAGCAGGCCGCCGTTGACCGCCACCCCTGTTCCCGTCGCCACCGCGAGGACGAGCAGCGTGGCGATGGTGATGGTGTGACGCCTGCGCCGGGGAGACGCGTCCCCGCGTCTCGCCGGCGCGCCGGCGTCGGGCAAGCTGTGACGTCCCATGTCGGTGGTGCCCCCTGAAGACGAACGATGAACGGTGAACAAGGAAAAGGGGGACCTCACCACCGGCGATGGTGGTCGTCCCCCGGCCTGTCGCGCATGATCTTCGTACCTGCATTCGAGACCCTAGCGGGACGGTGGGCGGGATGAGACGCGATTGCAGAACAAAAGGCAGGTGGAGCGGTGAAGGTGGGGCGCGTGGCTGATTCTTATCCTCAAGAGGGCCTATCACGAGGGATCTTGCGGTCGGAGACGATCCTGGTCCTGGCGCTCTCCCTGGGCGCGAGTGCGGTGTCCGCACTCATCAGTTTTGTCGGATCGCTGACGAAACCGGGGGGTCTGAAGGACCAGGCGGCGACACTCAACGGTTCGTACGCCCCGGGCCGTCCATGGCTGGATCTGGCGTGGCAAATGTTCGGAATCGCAACGGCCCTGGTGCCGGTCGCCCTGGTGGCGCATCTGCTCATCAGGGAGGGGGCGGGCCTGCGGACCATCGGCTTCGACCGCACCAGGCCGTGGTTCGACCTCGGTCGCGGGACGCTCGTCGCGGCGGGCATCGGCAGCGCCGGGCTCGCCTTCTACCTGGTCGCCAGGGCGAGCGGCTTCAACCTCACCGTCGTACCGGAGTCGCTGCCCGACGTCTGGTGGAAGTTCCCCGTACTGATCCTCTCCGCGGCGCAGAACTCCGTGGTGGAGGAGGTCATCGTCGTCGCCTACCTGCTGCGGAGGCTGGACCAGCTCGGCTGGTCACCGATGGCGTCCTTGGTGACCAGCTCCGTGCTGCGTGGCTCGTACCACCTGTACCAGGGCATCGGCGGCTTCATCGGCAACATGGTGATGGGCGTCGTCTTCGTGCTGCTGTACCGGCGCTGGGGGCGGGTGGGGCCGCTGGTCGTCGCCCATACGCTGCTCGACATCGGGGCGTTCGTCGGGTACGCGCTGCTGGCGGGGAAGGTGGACTGGCTGCCGACGCCGTAGGGGAGGGCTCCCGGGCTCAGAAGGCGGTCAGCAGCTCGCCGTCGATGACGGTGACCGCCGAGCCCGTCAGCAGGGTGCGCTCGCCGCGCAGCGCGGTGCGTACGAACCCCGAGCGGGCCGAGGCCTGGAGGCCGGTGAGGTCGTCGCGGCCGAGACGGGCCGACCAGAACGGGGCCAGCGCGGTGTGGGCGCTGCCCGTCACCGGGTCCTCGTCGATGCCGACACCGGGGAAGAAGCCGCGCGAGACGTAGTCGTAGCCGCCGGCGGGGTCCTCGGCGGCGGCCGTGGCGATGACACCGCGCCGCGAGTGCGTCACGAGGGCGGCGAAGTCCGGGGCGAGAGCCCTTACGGTCGCCTCGTCGCGGAGCTCGACGAGCAGGTCGCCGATGTGCTCACCGGTGTCGTGGACCGAGACCGGCTCCGCCCCCAGCGCCTCGGCGAGTCCGGGCGGCGCGGTCTCCTCGCGCAGCGGGGCGGTGGGGAAGTCGAGGGTCAGGGAGCCGTCCGCGTGGGCGGTGGAGGTGAGGACCCCGCAGCGCGCGGCGAAGCGCACGGTGCCGGTGGCCCGCCCCGTGGTGTGCAGGACGTGCGCGGTGGCGAGCGTGGCGTGCCCGCACATGTCGACCTCCGTGGCCGGGGTGAACCAGCGCAGCGCCCAGTCCGCCTCGCCGCCGGGCGGCAGGGGGTGGGCGAAGGCGGTCTCGGAGAGGTTGACCTCGGTGGCGATCTCCTGGAGCCGTTCGGCGTCCGGGAAGGCGGCGGACTCCAGCAGGAGGACGCCCGCCGGGTTGCCGGAGAAGGGGCGGTCGGTGAACGCGTCGACGATACGAATCCTCATGGGGCGACCGTAGAGCGGCCACGCGGGCACGGGCCAAGGCCAATCGCGGGTTCCTGGCCTGCTGGGCCGGGACGCGCGTCGGCGGTTCAGGCGCGCGTCGGCGATTCTCAGGAGCAGCGGGCGCCGCCGCCGTGGCCGGGGCGGCCCGGGCGGGTGTCGAGCGACCAGGTGTGGGTGCAGCCGGGGCACTGGAGGTGCAGGACGGGACCCTGGTTGGAGATCAGGTAGCGCCAGTGCTCACCGCAGGTGCGGCGGTCCGCGCAGGTCGCGCAGTGGCGGGCGTCGTCGCAGGCGGGGCAGGCCACCCAGGCGCGGCGGGCGATGTCCGCCTGCGGATCAATGGGCAGCCGCACGGCCCTGGTCCTCGTCCGGCAGGACACCGGCGGCCACCAGCCGGTCGTAGGTGCGCTGCTGCTCGGCGTCGAGGCCCGAGTAGAGCAGGGCGTAGGCCTCGTCCTCGCCGCGCAGGGCGGCCATCGGGTCCCAGTCGGGCCCGAGCGCGGCGACGACTGCGGCCCGTCGCCGGGCTTCCTCGAAGGTCAGGTCGATGGTGAAGGGGATGAGGTCGGCGGTCCTGTCCTGATGCATGGCAGCACTTCCGGGGTGGGGGTCGGGGCTTCGGGGTGGGTGTCGGACTTCGGGGATGGGCGTTACGACGTCCGGGGTGGTGGTCGGGGGTGAGGGTCGGGGGTGAATCCTCACCATCTGTACCAGGCCTCCGCGTCGGCGGGGAAGGGTGACCTAAGTCGCCCGGTCGGGGAGTCGGCTCCGCCTTCCCGGTGGGGTGTTCCCGGATCGGTGGGCGAGGGCGGGCGGTTGTGGGTACGGGGTGGTGTGCGGTGGACCGGGCCCGTGCGCGGCCTTGTGGCACGGGTCATAGCGGGAGCCTCCGTCCCAGGCGTACGAGCGGGGACGCGGCCATCACGGCCGGGGACAGCATCATGCCCGCAGCCGTCACCAGGAGGCTGGTGCGCAGCCCCCAGCCCTGGGCGAGGAGGCCGCCGAGCAGCGAGCCGAGCGGGGCGGACCCCATGCCGGCGAAGGTGATCGTCGCGGCCGCGCGGCCCTGCATCCCGTCCGGCGTGACGGCCTGCCGCACCGACATGACGGTGACGTTCACCAGTTGGCCGAAGGCCCCGAACACGAAGTTGACCACCAGGAGCGCGGCCACCGTGGCCGCCGAGGAGCCGTGCAGGGCGGGTACCCAGAGCAGGGCGCCGTTGCCGAGCACCGCGGCGGACACGAGCACCACGCCATGGCCGTACCGCCTCGGCAGCCGCGCGGCCAGGACCGAGCCGAGGAGTGCGCCCGGGCCGGTCGCCGCGAGGACGAGCCCGATGGTGGCGCCTGTCAGGTGCAGTTCGCGCGGGAGGAAGAGCAGGTAGGCCGTGATCGTCGCCGCGAAGGAGAACTGGAAGGCGGCCGACGCGAGGCAGACGGCCCGCAGCAGGGGATGTCCGGCGACGAAGCGCAGGCCGTCCCGGATCTGGTGCCGGACCCGAGGGGTGCGCTCTTGCCGCTCCCGTACGGCTTCGGCCCGGCGGATCCGCCGGAGGGAGGCGAACGACATCGCGAAGAAGAGCGCGCCGGAGGCCGTGGCGGCCGGCGCCGGGAGCAGCGACACCAGCGCTCCGCCGAGCGCCGGGCCGCCGATCTGTGCGGCGGACCGGCTGCCTTCCAGCGCGCTGTTGCCCTCCAGGAGCTGATCGCGCCTCACCAGCCGTACGAGCGAGGCCTGATAGGCGACGTCGAACAGGACGGACAGAGCCCCGACGGTGAAGGCGGCCACGAACAGCGTGGGCAGGCCGAGCAGCCCGAACAGCCCGGCCACGGCGACCGCGACGAGCACCACGGCCCGGACGGCGTCCGTCAGCACCATCACCGTGCGGGCCCGCCACCGGTCGACCCATGCCCCCGCGAGGAGCGAGAACACCAGGACGGGCGCCTGCCCCATGGCACGGAGGGCGCCCAGTTGGCCGGCCCCGGCGTCGAGTGCGAGGACGGCGAGGAGCGGAAGGACGATGAGCGTCGTGTGTTCGCCGAGCTGGGAGGCCGTCTGGCCCACCCAAAGTCTGCGGAAGTCGGCGTCCCGCCATAGGGAGGAGGGGGACGTGGAGGAGGGGGACGGCACAGAGACCCCTGGGGTTGCCGGAACGAGGGCCGCCGGCCTGGCGCGCGAAGGCGCGCCCGGGCTACGGGCGGGTGAAGGGCTCGCTGTGCCGCGACCTCAGGGGCAGCACGCGATGACGGGCCGGTCTCGGCCTACGACGTCAACGCGCGCTCGGACGACCGGGCATGTCTCACCGCTTCCCTCGTGGGTCGTTCGTCGGCCCGAACGCTAGCGCTCGGCGGCTGGGGGCGACAGGCGATTTCGGCCGAGGCTCGCCGTCCGGGCGGCGCCCCCCCGGGACGGGGTCTTGCCAGTCGACAGCTTCCGATATATCGTTGACGCATCGCGACAGATCGACGATGGAAGGAGCGTAGCGATGCGTTCACACGGATACGAGCATGAGCACGAGCGCGGACCGGGGCATTACGGGCCCGGTCATCACGGTCATCACGGTCGGGGCGGCCACGACGGCCGCCGGGCCGCCTTCGGGCCGTTCGGGCCGCCGTTCGGCGGCGGCCCCTTCGGTGGCGGGCGCGGTCGGGGCGGAGGTCGGGGGAGGGCGCGGCGCGGTGACGTGCGCGCGTCGATCCTGGCCCTGCTGAAGGACCGGCCGATGCACGGTTACGAGATGATCCAGGAGATCGGCGAGCGGAGCGGCGGGGCGTGGAAGCCCAGCCCCGGTTCGGTCTACCCGACGCTTCAACTGCTGGAGGACGAGGGGCTGATCGTCAGCGCGAGCGAGGGCGGCAAGAAGCTGTTCACGCTCACCGACTCCGGGCGCGGCGAGGCCGAGTCCGGTCCCGAGGCTCCCTGGGAGGAGGCCGGGCGCGGTGCGGACTGGGAGGGCGTGAACGAGATCCGCCAGGCCGGGTTCGGTCTGATGGAGGCGTTCGGGCAGGTCTGGAAGACCGGCTCGGCCGATCAGCGGCAGAAGGCGCTGACCGTCATCAACGACGCCCGGAAGAAGCTGTACCTGATTCTCGCCGACGAGCACTGAGTCGGTGATCCCGTCGCCGACCCGGCAGAGACCCGCCGAGAGCGGGTCCCTACCGGGTGCGTGCGGTGAGCGTCAGGGCGTGACCAGGCCGTCGAGCTTGCGCAGGGACTCCTGGAGCGCCGCCGTCGCGGAGTCCTTCAGTTTGCCGCCCATCAGGGAGACCGCCGCGCCGGTGAACTCGCCCTCGATGCGGACCGTGGTGGCGTCCCCGTCCGGGGACGGTGCCAGGGCGTAGCGCATGGCCAGGATGACCCCCATCGGGCCCTTGCCCCGGGTCGTCAGCAGCCGGCCGTCCTCCAGCTCGTCGATCGTCCACGCCACTTCGGCGGGGAAGCCCATGAGCTTCATGTTCTCCTCGTAGGTGGCCCCGAGCTCCAGGGGGGCCGGGCCGCCCTTGGGGAAGCTGGTGTGGGTGGCGTTCCACTCGCCGTACGACGAGAAGTCCGTCAACTGCGCCCAGACCTTCCCGGCGGGTGCTTCGATGCGCGCCTCCGCGCTGACTTCGGCCATGCGACCACCCCTGGTTCGTCCGGTTCCGGTGGAGCGGAACGTAACGGCGACGGCTCCAACATTCAATGCTGATGCACCGTCAGATGCGCTGGCGCTGCCGGGTTCCGCCAGATCTCCGCCGCGTCGAACCGGTCCGACGCGCGCGGGTGCGGGCCTTCGTCGTGGCAGTGGAAGGCGGCCCAGAACAGATCGGCGGGCAGGGCGTCGTCC
Organism: Streptomyces cyaneofuscatus; assembly: GCF_042718795.1. Taxonomy (GTDB): domain Bacteria; phylum Actinomycetota; class Actinomycetes; order Streptomycetales; family Streptomycetaceae; genus Streptomyces; species Streptomyces cyaneofuscatus_A. The sequence continues at coordinate 141,966 of NZ_JBHXOX010000022.1, read as the reverse complement.
GGTGCGTACACGCGGTAGACGTACTGCATCCCGTCCTGGGCGAGCAGAGCGACCATCCAGAACACCCTTGGTTTCCTCCGCCCGGAGCCGATGTGCGCTGTCACGCGCTGTGTGCCATCAGTGACGTACGCGTAGGGGGTGGCGGTTGCCGGGGGGAGTGCGGCGCAAGGCGGCGCGCCCTCTTGAGGGCGATGGTTGTACGCCATGGTCCGATCTCATCCGCAGGGATGAGGGGGCGCTCCGGTGTACCCAACTTGGGTGGGACGCGTGAATGGGCCGCTCCGCCGATGCTTCGTCGCCCGGGGACTGATGGGGTGGAGTAGTGCAAAACCGGACGCCGAGGATCCCCGAACAGCCCGCCCTGAACCCCGTGGACGCCGACGCCGACGCCGGACTCACCGTCGAGCTGGCCTCGGTGGTGACGGGTGCGCGCAGGCGTGCGCTGCGGGACGGCGACCGGCAGATCGACACCGCCCACCTGCTGCACTCCCTCATCGAGAGCGACCCCGAGGTGCGCGAGGCCTTCGACGGCGGACCGCAGCTCGCGAAGGTGCTCGGCTACCTCGTGCAGCGCAGCATCGGTTACGGGCTCCGCTGGCAGGGGTCGGTGGAGGACTCGGGCGCCGTTCCCGTCGTACGGGACCCGGCCGCGGAGGGCTGGTCGCCGTCGGCCGTCACCGCCATGGAAGCCGCGCTGCACCGTGCCGGGCTGCGCGGGGAGTCACGCGTCCGCGGGCTGGATCTCCTCGCCGCACTGGCCGCCGACGGGGAGTGCCGTGCGGTCGAGGTGCTGGGCCGGGCGGGCGTGGACGCGCGGTGGCTGTGGGGGCGTGCGGTGGAGCGTACGGCGGAGGTGTCCCGGTGAGGGGAAGTGTCTACGGACGAGGCGATTCGGCGGGTCTGAGCGACGCGCATACGGCCTGAGCATCTCGACAGGTGTCACAGAGGTGACGGTGCTGTCGGCTGCTGTCATGATGTGCCGATGCACGCGTCTCGGGGTACTCAGAAACGAAGCGCCGGCCTGGGGCTCGCCCTGCTCTCGGCCTTCGCTTTCGGCGGCTCGGGGGTCGCCGCCAAGCCACTGATCGAGGCGGGGCTCGACCCGCTGCACGTGGTGTGGCTCCGGGTGGCGGGCGCCGCGCTCATCATGCTGCCGGTCGCCTGGCGCCACCGGAACCTGGTACGTGAGCGGCCCGCGCTCCTGGCCGGGTTCGGGCTCTTCGCCGTGGCCGGGGTCCAGGCGTTCTACTTCGCCTCGATCTCGCGTATCCCGGTCGGTGTGGCCCTCCTGGTCGAATATCTCGCGCCCGCGCTGGTCCTCGGCTGGGTCCGGTTCGTCCAGCGCAGGCCCGTCACCCGGGCCGCCGCACTCGGTGTGGTCCTGGCGGTCGGCGGTCTCGCCTGCGTCGTCGAGGTCTGGGCCGGGCTCAGCTTCGACGCCCTCGGGCTGCTGCTCGCCCTCGGCGCCGCCTGCTGCCAGGTCGGCTACTTCGTCCTCTCCGACCACGGTGGCCGGGAGGCCAAGGGCGGCGACGGCGGGGAGGGCAGGGGCGGCGACGGCCGGGAGGCCAAGGGCGGCGACGGCGGGAGCGTCGAACCTCCGCCTCCGCTCGGCGTCATCGCGTACGGACTGATCGTCGGCGCCCTCGTCCTCACCGTCGTGGCGCGCCCGTGGGGCATGGACTGGTCGCTGCTCGGCGGGACCGCCGGGATGAACGGCACCGGGGTCCCCGCCTGGGTGCTGCTCGGCTGGATCGTGCTGGTCGCCACCGTGCTCGCGTACGGCACCGGCGTCGTCTCCGTCCGGATGCTCTCGCCGCAGGTCGCCGGGGTCGTCGCCTGCCTGGAAGCGGTCATCGCGACCGTGCTGGCCTGGGTGCTGCTCGGCGAACACCTCTCCGCCCCGCAGCTCATCGGCGGCTTCGTGGTGCTGACCGGTGCGTTCATCGCCCAGTCGTCGGCCCCGAAACCGCCGTCGGGGCCGGTCGCCGCGGGTGTGGGTGCGGCGGCCGCCGCCACGGAAAGCGAGTTGTCGGCCGGGCGGGCTTCGCATTAGTGTGCCTGCCATGCATCTGACTGTGCTGCCGCCGCCTGCCGCCTAGCGCGGGCGGCCACTCCTGACGAAGACCGGGCTCGGGCAGTCCCCGAGCGGTTCGTCGCTGCCCGCGTGCGGAGTCGAGCGACCACCACCCTGTCCTCCTCTGGAGCGGTCATATGTCCCTTTCCCCTGTTTCCGCGCTGCCCGTCGGGCGGAGCCTGCTGTATCTCGTCATCGCCGGAGTCGCCTGGGGCACCGCCGGTGCGGCCGCCTCACTGATCTTCCGGGTCAGCGATCTCGGTCCCCTCGCCCTGTCCTTCTGGCGCTGCGCCGGCGGCCTCGTGCTGCTGGCGGGGGCGCTCGCCGTACGTCCCCGCCGCGCACCCCGGCAGCCCGAACCCCGGCGCCGCCGGCTGCTGCGCATCCTCGGCACGGGGGTCGGCCTCACCGTGTTCCAGAGCGCGTACTTCGCCGCGGTCGACGCCACCGGCCTCGCCGTCGGCACCGTCGTCACGCTCGGCGCCGGGCCCGTCCTGATCGCCGTCGGCGCACGGCAGATGCTGGGCGAACGCCTCGGCAAGGGCGGCCTGGCCGCCGTGACCGGGGCGCTCGCCGGCCTGGCCGTGCTGGTCCTGGGCGGCGAGCGCGGCGAAGTCGCCCCGGCCGGAGTCCTGCTCGCGCTCCTGTCCGCCGCCGGGTACGCGGCGATCACCCTGCTCACCCGATGGCTCGGGCGGGACGGCGGCGGCGGTGACGCGCTGACCACCAGCGCCTGGGCGTTCGGCATCGGAGCGGTGGGGCTGCTCCCCATGGCCGCGGCCGAGGGCCTCGTACCGCACACCGCCGAGACGGGACAGGTGCTGTGGCTGCTCATCTACGTGGCGGCGGTGCCCACCGCGCTCGCGTACGCGCTGTACTTCGCCGGGGCCGCCGCCGTCCGCTCGGCCACCGTCTCCGTGATCATGCTTCTGGAGCCGGTGAGTGCCGCGCTCATCGCGGTGACCGTCCTGCGGGAGCGGCTGACGGTAGCCACCGTCGTCGGCACCCTGCTCCTGCTGACCGCCGTGGCCGGGCTGGCGCTCGCCGAGGCGCGGGGTGCCGCGGTCGCTCGCCGGAGAGCTGAGGCACTGGGGGTCTAGCAGCTTCGGCGGGACAGGGCTCGGAGCCGGGTACTCAGGCTGCGGGCCCTGTCCTTCCCCCGGGCGCTCCGGGTCAGAGCGCGCGGAGGTAGTCCGGTACGCCGATGGCCGGGTCCAGGTCGTCCGCCGGGACAGGCTCCGCGTAGCCCCGGGTGAGCGGCACGATCCCGGTCCAGTGCGGGAGGGCGAGGTCCTCCGGCTCGTCGTTCGGGCCGCCGGTGCGGACCTTCGCCGAGACCTCGTCCAGGTCCAGCCGGATCACCGCCGTGGCGGCCAGCTCCTTGGCGTTCGCCGGCCGCGCGTCCCGGGAGCGGCCGGGGACGGCCTGGTCGACGATCGCGTCGAGGGCGATGCGCCGCTCCTCGGGGTCGGTCACCGTGACGGCGGTGCCGTGGACCACCACGGAGCGGTAGTTCAGCGAGTGGTGGAAGGCGGACCGGGCCAGCACCAGGGCGTCGACATGGGTGACGGTCAGGCAGACCGGCAGCCCGGGATCCGCCGCCCGCGTGTTCCGCAACGGGCGGGAGCCGGTCGACCCGTGGACGTACAGGCGCTCCCCGACCCGGCCGAACAGGGTCGGCAGCACGACCGGCGCCCCGTCCCGGACGAAGCCGAGGTGGCAGAGGTAGGCCGCGTCGAGTATCGAGTGGACCAGCTCCCGGTCGTAGGAGGCGCGCTCCTTGGCCCGGGTGGGTACCGTGCGGGCGGTGGGCGTGTAGGGGGCGGTGACGCCGGGGCCCGTGGTGGTGGGCGGTGCGGTGTCCTGCATGGCGTACTCCCGTTGCGGATCTGATTGCACTAGTGCATACTGTTGTTTGTGCTAGGAGAGTATCGGATCAGTGGGCGGCGCGCATCGGAAATCGCCGCCAGTGTGGAGCGCGGGGTCGGTTCCGGAGACCTCGCGCCCGGTCATGTGCTGCCCCCCATGCGGGAGTTGGCCGAGCGGCTGGAGGTCAACCCGAACACGGTGGCGGCCGCCTACCGGACGCTGCGCGAGCGCGGAGTGATCGAGACGGCGGGCCGCCGGGGGAGCCGGGTGCGGCCGCGTCCGGCCAGCACGTCCCGCGGCTCCCTGCGCATCGAGGCGCCGCCGGGCGTACGCGATCTCGGCGAGGGCAACCCCGATCCGGCGCTGCTGCCGGAGCTAGGGCCGGCGCTCGCCGCGGCCGCGGCGGTGCATGCGGAGAGCCCGGGGCTGTACGGGGAGGCGCCCGTGGTCCCGGAGTTCGCCGCGTACGCGCGTACCGCGATGGACGCCGACGGGGTGCCCGAGGGGCCGGTCGCGGTGACCTCCGGAGCCCTCGACGCCATCGAGAGGGTGCTCGCGGCGCACCTGAGGCCGGGCGACGCGGTGGCGGTGGAGGACCCGGGGTGGGGCAGCGTCCTCGACCTCGTACCGGCGCTCGGGCTGCACGCCGTGCCGGTCGGGGTGGACGACGAAGGGCCGCTCGTCGCGGATGTCGAGCGGGTGCTGCGGGCCGGGGCGCGGGCGCTCGTCGTCACCGACCGGGCACAGAACCCGACCGGCGCGTCGGTGGGCGCGGACCGGGCCCGGGAGCTCAAGGCCGTACTCGCCCGCCACCCCGGCGTGCTGCTGATCGAGGACGACCACGGCCACGCCATCGTCGACCTGCCGCTGCACCCGCTGGCCGGGACCACCGACCACTGGGCGTTCATCCGGTCGGCGGCCAAGGCGTACGGCCCCGACCTCCGCGTCGCCGTCCTCACCGGCGACGCGGTCACGGTCGACCGGGTGGCGGGCCGGCAGCGGCTGGGGCCCGGCTGGGTCAGCCGGCTGCTCCAGCGGGCCGTGCTCCACCTGTGGACCTCGGACGCCGTCGACACCGCCGCCGTCGCCCGGTCGTACGGGGAGCGGCGCGACGCCCTCGTGCACGCCCTGGCGGAGCGCGGCGTGGCGGCCCACGGGCGCAGCGGGATGAACGTGTGGGTGCCCGTCAGCGACGAGACCGGGGCCATCGCCCGGCTGCTCCACGCGGGCTGGGCCGTGGCACCCGGAGCGCGCTTCCGGATGGGCACGCCCCAGGCGGTGCGGCTCACCGTGTCCCCGCTGGCGGCCGCGGACATCGGGCCGCTGGCGGACGCGGTGGCGGCTGCGGCGGGGCCGGCGCGGCCGGTGACGTACGGCTGAGGTGCCTTTGCCGTACCCGCCGGTCACGTACGGCTGAGCGGCCTCAGCCGCTCACGTACAGCTGTTCTGTCACGTACGGCTGAGGCGCTTCGTCCGGGCGCCCGCCGTGCGGGTCCCGGTGGCGGCGGCCGACGGGCGGCTCTGGGTGAGCGCCGCCCCGGCCAGCACGATCACCGCGCCCACCGGGGTGTTCCAGGTCAGCTCCTCCCCGAGCAGGGCGACGCCCGCGGCGGTGGCGATCACCGGGATGAAGTAGGTGACCATCTGACCGGTCGTCGGTCCGACCTCCTGGACCAGTCCGTACTGGAGCAGTACCGCGAGCCCCGTACCGAGCGCTCCGAGCGCCAGCACCGACAGTGTGGGCAGCAGGGGGAACTCGTCCGGGGCGGAGGTGAACACCGGCGTGACCACGGCCAGTTGCAGCGTCCCGATGAAGAGCTGGCTGCCGGTGAGCGTCAGTGTCGAGGAGCCGGTCCCGGCCAGCGTACGGCGGACGTAGATCCAGCCGACCGCGTAGCTGAACGAGGCCAGCAGCGCCATCCCCGTACCCGGCAGGTCCAGGCCGGAGAAGCCCTGCCAGGCGCCCAGGACGGTCAGCACCCCGAGGAAGCCGACGCCCAGGCCGGCGACGCGGCGGCGGGTCGGGCGGTCCTCGGAAAGGGCGACCACCGAGAGGGCCATGCCCCACAGGGGTGAGGTCGCGTTGCAGATGCCCGCGAGGGTGGAGGGGATCGTCAGCTCGGCGTAGGAGAAGAGGGAGAACGGCAGCGCGTTGAGGAAGAACGCCGCCACGGTGATGTGCCCCCAGGTCCGGGCCGAGCGCGGCAGCCGCTCCCGGCGCATCGCCATCGCGACGGCCAGGACAGCGGTCCCGGCCAGCAGCCTGCCGAGCGTGACCTGGAACGGTGCGAACCCCTGGGTGCCCACCTTGATGAGCAGGAAGCTGAACCCCCAGATCAGGGAGAGGGCGGCGAACCGGATCCGCCAGTCCACGGCCGGGCGCCGGGTGGCGGGCGCGGGTGGGAGAGGGGGTGGGGAGGTGGCCGGAGGGGCGGCGGGCTGCTGGCAGGGGGCGCTCATGGCTCAACGATGACGAGCCGCACTGATAAGAACAAGCGAGAGTTTCTGTGCTGATTCGCGTAGCATCGCTTACCTGTCGAATCTGGAGGGGACATGCTGAACGTGGAGCAGACATGTTGAACCTGGAGTGGGCATGCTGAACCTGGAGTGGGCATGCTGAACCTGGAGGGGACATGCTGAATCTGGAGCGGCTGCGCACCCTGGACGCCCTCGCCCGGCACGGCTCGGTGAGCGGAGCCGCCGGGGGGCTGCATGTCACCACGTCGGCGGTCTCGCAGCAGATGGCCAAGCTGGAGCGGGAGGTCGGGCAGCAGCTTCTCGCCAGGAACGGCCGGGGCGTCCGCCTCACCGACGCGGGCCGGCTGCTCGCGGACCACGCCGCGCGGATCCTGTCGCAGGTGCAGCTGGCCCAGTCCGACATCGAGGCCCAGCGCGGTGAGGTGGTCGGCGAGGTGACGCTCTCGGCGTTCCCCACGGCGGCGCGCGGACTGCTGCCCGCCACGCTCACCGCCCTGCGTGCGGACCATCCCGAACTGAACGTGCGTACAAGGGAGTTGGAGCCGGAGCAAGGACTCCAGGCGGTGCTGCGGGGTGATGTCGACGTGGCCGTGGTGCTCGACTGGAGCAACAAGCGGCTCCCCGTGCCCGGCGGTCTGGCCAAGGCCGAACTCCTCGACGACGCACCGGACATCGCCATGCCGGACGGGCACCCGCTGGCCGGCCGCGCCGAAGTGGATCTGGAGGACTTCGCCCAGGACGAGTGGGTCTCCTGGCCCGAAGGTGAATTCTGTTACGAGTGGCTCATGTTCACCCTGCGCTCCCGGGGCATCGAACCGCGCATCTCCCACCTGGCCGGTGAGCACCACACACAACTCGCCCTCATCGCTGCCGGGTTCGGCGTCTGCGTCGCACCGAGGCTGGGGCGTGGCCCTGTCCCCGACGGCGTTTCCCTGGTGCCGGTGCGGCAGACCATGCGCCGCCACATCCACGCCGTCTGGCGCGCGGACGCCGACCGCCGCCCCTCCGTCCGGGCCGCCGTCGCCTCGCTGCGGGCGGCGGGAGCGCGGGTGGCGGCCGGGACCTCCACCGGGGGGTGACCACCGGGAACCGCGGGGTGACCACCGGGACCCGTGGGGTGACCACCGGGACCCGTGGGGTGCTACCGGGGAAGGTCCGTCAGCTTGCGGAAGTCCCATGAGGTGATGGCGTCCGGGGTGAGCCGCAGCCAGGCGTGCCGGCCGTCGTGCGGCATCTCCTCCATCCCGAAGTACTTCGCGGGGAACAGCCGCTCCGGTACGTCGAGTTCGGGGCACGGCTCGCCGGTACGCGGCGCCTCGCCGACGAACTCCGCCGTACCGGACAGCTCCACGCCGCGTAGCTCGTCGTACTCCACCCCGTCGTCGACCACGACGGCGATCCTCGGGTCCTCGCGTAGGTGGGACCAGCGCAGGCTGCGGGTGATGGAGTACAGCCAGAGCGAGGTGCCGTCCCAGACGAACCAGAGCGCGCCGATGTGCGGCGGGCCGTCGGCGGCGAGGGTGGCGACCCGGCAGGTGCGTTGCTCGCGGAGGTAGGTGTCCCGCTCCTCGGGGGTCATCATGATCCGGCGACCGCGGCGCTGGGTGTCGGTCATGCGGGTTCCTCCCCTTGTCATCTGACGAACTGTCAGAAAGCATGGGGCCTCTTTCCGTGCGGCGCAATGCCGTTCGCCGCGCGGCAGACACCAGACCCGGAGAAGGCCCAAGAAGGAGGAGGAGCGCCGTGGCGTCCAGAGAATCCCGGGAACGGCTCGCCGCGCTGCTGGCCCCCGACACCACCGTACTGCTGACCGTCGAATGCCAGCAGGGGGTCGTGGGGCCCGACAGCGCCCTGCCCGAACTCGCCGCGGCCGCCCGCTCATCGGGTGCCCTGGACAACATCGCCCGCCTGGTCGCCGCCGCCCACGAGGGCGGGGTCCAGGTCATGCACGCCATCGCCGAGAGCCGCCCCGACGGACGCGGCGCCAACCGCAACGCCCGGCTCTTCCGGGCCGCCGCCCGGCTCCCCGTACAGCAGCACACCGGCACGACCGCCGTACGGGTCGCGGCGCCCCTCCAGGTCGCGGACGAGGATCTCGTCGTACGGCGGCTGCACGGGCTCTCGCCGCTCGCCGGCACCGACGTGGACGCCCTCCTGCGCAACCTCGGCTGCCGCACGCTCGTCGTCACCGGGGTCTCGGCCAACGTCGCGATCCCCAACGCCGTGTTCGACGCCGTCAATCTCGGCTACACGGCCGTCGTCCCGGCCGACGCGATCGCGGGGGTGCCCGCCGAGTACACCCCCGCGATGATCCGCAACACCCTCTCCCTGGTCGCCACCATCACCACCACCGACGACATCCTGGGCCGCTGGAAGGAGCCCCGCAGGCGGTCCGGGGCCGCACCGAGGTGATGGAGTGCGGGCGGACCGGGGCCTGACGTGGCGCGGACCCCTACGCCAGCGTGATCGAGTCGCCCGCCACCGAGATCTCGCGCGCGGGCAGCGGCTGGGTGGCGGGTCCGGCGGTGGGGCTGCCGGTCGCCGCGTCGAACGTCGAGTTGTGGCAGGGGCAGGTGATGACGTTGTCCACCACGTCCTTGACCGCGCAGCCCTGGTGGGTGCACGTGGCCGAGAACGCCTTGAACTCACCGGCGCTCGGCTGGGTCACCACGACCTTCTGCGCGGCGAAGACGACTCCGCCGCCCTCGGGGATGTCGGCGGTCCTCGCCAGGACGGCCCCACCCGCCCCGCCGCTCCCCGGCTGCTGGACCGACTCCGCGCCACCCGACCCGTCCGAACCCCCGCACGCGGTGAGTGCGGCGGCCGCCCCGGCCGCGCCCACCGCCAGGACGACGGTGCGGCGTTCGAGGAGGGTCCGGCGCTCCTGGGCTGCGCTCATGGTGGTCATTCCCTTCATCGGTATCCATGAATGTGTCCTTCGGCCATGGGTACGGAGAGCGGGGTTAGGGCGTTCAATGGACGGGTTTCGGGCGTTCGGCGGACGGGTGCGGAACCTGCGGCCGGGCGCGGGAGGGGCGGGGCGCCCGCCCCTGCCGCCCGGTCAGTGCGCGTCGACCAGCACGCGGCCGTCGGCCGGTGTGCGGGTGGCGGCACGGCCGGCGTACGCGGACTCGACCCGCGACCGCTCGGTCGTGTTGGGGACGGAGTTCTTGCAGCTGGTGCCCGCGCTGGAGCCCGACATCAGCTGGGAGCAGGGGCCGGGCTTGGTGTCCGGCAGGCCCAGGTTGTGGCCGATCTCGTGGGCGGCGATGCGGGTCTTGTCGTGTCCTTCCGTGACGGCCAGACCGCCGAGCTCCACCCGGGCCTGGCCGCCGGGACGGACCGGGCCCAGGGTGGCCTGCGGCCAGCCGTCGGTGGCGACGATCAGGATCTCGGCGCGGGTGCCGGGCCGCGCCTTCGCCAGCTTCACGTTGCCGACGTTCGCGTTCCATGCGGCGACTCCGGCGGTGACGGCCGCCTGCCAGCCGGTGGCCCGGGTGTCGTCGTAGTAGAGCGTGGTCACCGCGGCGACGCGGGCAGGCGTGGCCGGTGAGGACACGGACGCGGCGTGTGTCGCCGGCGCCATGATCATGGTGATGGCCGCGGCGGTGCCGGCTACGGCGAACCACTTGGACTGGGGCATGAGTTGGTCCTTTCGCTGGGCTGGGCCTTGCAGGGGGAGGGATGGATACGGCCATGGCGTCGCGGGCGGGTCAGCCCGACGTGACGCAGCGGGCCTCGAAGGCGTCCCGGACGAGGCCGAGCAGCAGGGGGCGCGCGCTGAAGAGGGGGGATTCGCGGTGCAGGGCCAGCAGATGTCTCCCGAGCAGGGGGTCGCCCGTGAGTCTTCGCATGGCCACGCCCTCGCGCGCCCGGGCCGACCCCTGCGCCAGGGTGAGGCCGACGCCCTGCGCGACCAGGTCGCACAGAATGCTCAGGTCCCCGATCCGGTGCGGTGACAGCCGCGGTACGAATCCGGCCGCGGCGCAGGCGTCGACCAGCGCCCCGTAGTCGTCGCAGCCCGGGTCGTCCGGCGGCAGGAGCCAGGTCTCGTCGGCGAGGCCGGCGAGGTCGATCCGGCCCTCTCCGGCGAGGGGGTGCCCGGCCGGGAGGATGACGACGACGGGTTCGAGTCCGATGACGTCGACCGCGACCCCGTCGGCCGGTGTCGTACCGAAGCCGTCCAGGTCGACCAGGCACGCCGCGTCGATGGACCGGTTCCCGACCTGGTCCATGGCCTCCCCCGTACTGGCGAACTGGACGAAGCTCACGGGGTTGCTCAGCGCCGCGGGCAGGTGGAGCGTCAGGTGGCTCAGCATCGGGCCGGAGCTGCCGCCGACCGTCACCGGCTCCGGGCCGTCGGCCGACCGGAGTCGGTAGCTCCGGATCCGGTCGGCGCTGGTCACCGCGGAGCGGGCGTGCGAGATGACCAGCTCGCCGGCCCGGGTGGGCACCACTCCGCGGGCCGAGCGCTCGAAGAGTGGCTGGCCGAACGAGGCCTCGATCCGCCGTAGTTGGGTGGTCATGGCCGGCTGGGAGAGCATCAGGGCGGCGGCCGCCCTGGTCAGGCTGCCCGCTTCGGCGATCGCCAGCAGAATGCGGAGGTGCCGCAGTTCCAGGTCCATGGCTGATTGAGGCTAGTTCACCCGTGTATGTCATGTCCATGAGTGCGACGTGGGGTCGAGGGCGGCGGGGTGGACGCGGTCGGCCGGACGGGCCGGGGCCGGGCCGAGGCGGTGTGCGCGGGGCCGCCCGGCCCGGACCCTGGCGGCCCGGACCCCGGTGGCCCGGCCCTGACCCGTCCGGCCCGGACCCTGGGGCCCGGACTCCGGTGGCCCGGACCTCGGCGGCCCGGGTCGCCGGACGGTCGTGGCTCAGAGCGCCCCGGTGTACTGCTGGATCCAGGACCGCCAGGCGGCCAGGTCCGTGTAGACGGCGCCGCCGACGCCGCAGGTGCTGCTGTTGGAGCCGCTGCGGCTGGTGGCGCCGGCCAGTTCGAGGCGGCCGTTCCGGGTGACCAGGGCCGGTCCGCCGGAGTCGCCGTAGCAGGCGGTGTTGGAGGTGGTTCCCGCGATGCACAGCTCGCGGCTGTTCACCATGCCGGTGCAGGAGCTGTCGGGCAGCACCTTGGTGTCCAACTGCTTGAGGTAGCGGGGCGCGGAGCTGGAGCAGCCGCGCTGCGGGCAGGTCTGGCCCCAACCGAGCAGCCGGGTGGCGGAGTTGTCGGGCGGGGTGGAGGCGGTGATCGGCACGGGCGTGTTGGCGACCTGGCTGCTGAGGCGGAGCAGGGCTATGTCCTGGCCGGGCATGCTCTGGCTGCTGGACGGCCGGACGATCTGCGAGACACCGGCCAGGGTGCCGCCGCTGAGGCGGTCGTTGGAGCCGATCCGGACGCGCAGCGCCGAGGCGGGGAGGGCGCCGTTGCCGTACGTACAGTGCAGGGCCGTGACCATCCATCCCGGTGAGATGAGCGAGGCGCCGCAGTAGTGGCCGCCGTTGACCTGGATGGATCCCATGAACGAGTAGGTGGAGGTGGCCTGTTCGCCGCCGACGATGGGGTTCGGGGCGGCGGTGGCGGTGCCGGTGAAGGCCGGTGCGGCGATGGCCAGGCCGAGGGCGATCCCCGCGGCGAGCAGGGGCCGGGAAAGGGGCATGGGAGGTCCTTCGCGTAAGAGGTGTGGGAGGTCCGGAGCCGGCGGGCCGCTGATCCACCGGTGATCGCGCTTTGTTCGTGGCCCGTCAACCTGCCGTCCACAGGAGTATGGGAGGGGCCCGTAGCGGTCCGCCAATGTCAGCGCCCCATAACATCCGGGAGTACCGGGGGGTAGTTCCGGCCGGGCGCGGTGATATCGACGGGCGGTGCGGAGGGGGCGGCCGATAGCCTGGCCGCATGCTCACCGAAGTCACCGCGACCCGCTACGTCACGCCCCTGCGTGAGGGTGGCTCGCTCCCGGGGATCGTCGAGGCCGACGACCTGGGCACGTACGTCATGAAGTTCACCGGCGCCGGCCAGGGCCGCAAGACACTCGTCGCGGAGGTCGTCTGCGGGGAGCTCGGGCGGCGGCTGGGGCTGCGGGTGCCGGAGCTGGTGACCATCGAGCTCGACCCGGTCATCGGTCTCGCCGAGCCCGACCAGGAGGTGCAGGAGCTGCTCAAGGCGAGCGGCGGGCTGAACCTCGGCATGGACTACCTGCCGGGCTCGCTCGGCTTCGACCCGCTCGCCTACGAGGTCGGCGCGGCCGAGGCGGGGCGGGTCGTCTGGTTCGACGCGCTGATCAACAACGTCGACCGCTCCTGGCGCAACCCCAACCTGCTGGTCTGGCACGGCGACCTCTGGCTCATCGACCACGGCGCCACCATGATCTGGCACCACAACTGGCCGGGCGCCGAGGCCTCGGCCGCGAAGCCGTACAACGCCTCCGACCATGTGCTGGCCCCCTTCGCCCCGGACATCGCCGCCGCGGCCGCCGAGCTCGCCCCGCTGGTCACCGAGGAGCTGCTCACCGAGGTGGCCGCCGACGTGCCGGACGCCTGGCTGGTGGACGAGCCCGGGTTCTCCTCCACCGACGAGCTGTGCCGGGCCTATGTGGCGCCGCTGCTGGCGCGAGCCGCCACCATCCATGAGCGGATCACCCTGGACGCTCCGGCCGCGAACCGGCCCTCCCAAGCCCCCGGCTGGCTCACCGAGCGCCTGCCACCACGGCACCGGCCGTCCGCCGGCGACGGAGCCACGGCAGCCGCCCGTACCGGCCGGGAGGGTGGCCGATGACGCGCCGCGATGTCTTCGAGTACGCCCTCCTGCGGGTCGTCCCCCGGGTCGAGCGCGGGGAGTGCTTCAACGCCGGGGTCCTCGTCTACTGCCGGGCCCATTCGTTCGTCGCCGCCCGCACGCACCTGGACGAGGCCAAGCTCAGGGCGCTGGACCCGGACGCCGACGTGGTGGGCGTACGGGCCGCCCTCCGTGCGGTCGAAGGGGTCTGCGGCGGCGGTGCGGGGGCCGGACAGGCGGCCGGTGACGACCCCGGACGGCGCTTCCGCTGGCTGATCGCCCCGCGCTCCACGGTCGTCCAGCCCGGCGCCGTGCACACCGGGCTCACCACCGACCCGGCCGGTGAGGTGGAGCGGCTGCTCGACCTGCTGGTGCGCTGAGCGTCCCGGGCGCGGCGCCGACCGGTGCGCCGAATCCGGCACGAGGGGGCCGCCGCCCGGTGTGACGTGCGGCCCCCCGGGCCGCGCGCCGTTGACACCGGGTGCCAGGGCTTCTAGCGTCTCGTCTGCTGAAGGTACTAAGCGGTTGCTCAGTCATCGGGCCTCTCTGTCAGGGAACGGCCACGACGTCCGCTGAGCCGCTATCCAAGGGCGAGGAGAACCAAGCATGTCCACCACCGAGCAGCGCGTCGCCATCGTGACGGGAGCGGCGCGGGGCATCGGCGCCGCCACCGCCGTACGCCTGGCGGCCGAGGGCCGCGCCGTCGCCGTACTCGACCTCGACGAGTCGGCCTGCAAGGACACCGTCGAGAAGATCACCGCCGCCGGGGGCCGTGCCCTCGCCGTCGGCTGCGACGTGTCGGACAGCGCCCAGGTGGAGGCCGCCGTCGCGCGGGTCGCCGCCGAGCTGGGTGCCCCGACGATCCTCGTGAACAACGCGGGTGTGCTCCGCGACAACCTGCTGTTCAAGATGAGCGAGTCCGACTGGGACATCGTCATGAACGTCCACCTCAAGGGCGCGTTCCTGATGGCGAAGGCCGTCCAGGCGCACATGGTGGAGGCCAAGTTCGGCCGCATCGTCTCGCTGTCCTCCTCCTCGGCCCTCGGCAACCGAGGCCAGGCCAACTACTCCGCCGTCAAGGCGGGGCTCCAGGGCCTCACCAAGACCCTCGCCAAGGAACTCGGCAAGTTCGGCGTCACCGCCAACGCCGTCGCCCCCGGCTTCATCGTCACCGAGATGACCGCGCAGACCGCCGCCCGGGTCGGCATGGGCTTCGAGGAGTTCCAGGCGGCCGCCGCCACCCAGATCCCGGTCCAGCGCGTCGGCCGTCCCGAGGACGTCGCGAACGCCATCGCCTTCTTCGCCGGTGACGACGCCGGCTTCGTCTCCGGCCAGGTCATCTACGTGGCCGGCGGACCCCTCAACTGACCCGACCGACCCGAAGGGCAGCGAACGACATGACAGTGCAGGACAGTGGAAAAGTCGCCCTCATCACGGGCGCGAGCCGGGGCATCGGCTACGGGATCGCCGAGGCGCTCGTCGCGCGCGGCGACCGGGTGGCCATCACCGGACGGGGCGAGGACGCCCTCAAGGAGGCCGTGGAGCGGCTCGGCGCCGACCGGGTCATCGCCATCCCCGGCAAGGCCCACGACGAGTCCCACCAGGCGGCGGCGGTCGAGCGGACCATGGAGGCGTTCGGCCGGGTCGACTACCTGGTGAACAACGCGGGGACCAACCCGGTCTTCGGCCCCATGGCCGAGCTCGACCTGAATGTGGCCCGCAAGGTCTACGAGACCAACGTGATCTCGGCGCTCGGCTTCGCCCAGCAGACCTGGAAGGCCTGGCAGAAGGAGAACGGCGGCGCGATTGTCAACATCGCCTCCGTCGCGGGCGTAGCCCCCTCGCCGTTCATCGGCGCGTACGGGATGTCCAAGGCGGCCATGATCAACCTGACCGCCCAGTTGGCGCACGAGTTCGCGCCGGTCGTCCGGGTCAACGCGATCGCCCCCGCCGTGATCAAGACGAAGTTCGCCGAGGCGCTCTACGAGGGCCGGGAAGCGGAGGCGGCCGCCGCCTATCCGCTCGGCAGGCTCGGGGTGCCCGAGGACATCGGGGGCGCCGCGGCGTTCCTGACCTCGGCACAGTCGGACTGGATCACCGGGCAGACCCTGGTGGTCGACGGAGGAATTTTCCTCAACGCCGGCGTGGGCTGAGAGCAGCCTGAACCGGTTTGGCCCCGATTGACTCAAGTGCCCCGCTGGACCGACGGATTGTTCCGGCGGGGCGCTGCGGTATGGTCTGCCGACCCATGGCTGATCGAGGAGCGTGCACGTGTTCTACCGGGCCAGTCTGCAGGCCGCTGCAGCCCTAGCATCCCTTTCTCTGCTGGCCGGCTGCGGTCTTCTCTCCGACAGCGGATCGGAAGAGAACCAGAAGATAACCGTCGGGACGACGAGCTCCCCGTCCACGCTGGACCCCGCGGCGGCCTGGGACGGCTCCTGGGAGCTGATGCGGAACATCTACCAGACCCTGGTGAGCTTCCCCACCGGCAGCACGAGCCCCGAACCGGACGCGGCCGACACCTGCACGTTCACCGACGCCACGAGCATGGCCTACCGGTGCACGCTCAAGAAGAACCTCAAGTTCTCCAACGGCGAGAAGCTCGACGCCGAGGCGGTGAAGCACTCCATCGACCGGGTCGTGGACATCCACTTCAAGGGCGGCCCGGCCGGCATGCTCGGCTCGCTCGACCGGATCGAGACCAAGGGTGACGACACCGTCATCTTCCACCTGAACAAGTCCGACGCCACCTTCCCGTTCATCCTGGCCACGCCCGCCATGTCGCTCGTCGCCCCCGGCGACTACCCCAAGGACAAGATCCGCGACGACGGCAAGATCACCGGCTCCGGCCCCTACCTCCTGGACTCCTACGAGGCCGGTGTCTCCGCCGAGCTGACGAAGAACCCCGACTACAAGGGCTTCGCCAACCGGAAGAACAACGCGGTCACCATCCGGTACTTCGAGAAGTCCAAAGAGATGGTGGACGCCCTCAAGGCCGACGAGATCGACGCCACCTACCGCGGTCTGAGCGCCGAGGAGGTCGTGGGCCTGGAGGACAAGAAGGAGGGCAACGACGGCCTCCAGATCATCGAGACCACGGGTGCGGACATCCGCTTCCTGGTCTTCAACCCGAAGGACCCGGCCTCCGCCAAGCCCGCCGTCCGCAAGGCCATCGCCCACATCGTGGACCGGGACGCCCTGGTCGCCAAGGTCTACCGGGGCACCGCCGAACCCCTCTACTCGATGATCCCCAAGGGCATCTCCGGGCACACCACCAGCTTCTTCGACACCTTCGGCGACCCCAACGTCAAGAAGGCCAAGGAGCTCCTCACCGAGGCCGGGATCACCGCGCCGGTGAAGATGACCTTCTGGTACACCACCGACCGGTACGGCTCCTCCACGCAGCCCGAGTTCGAGGAGCTGGAGCGGCAGCTCGAGAAGTCGGGCCTCTTCGACATCACGCTGGAGAGCGCCCCCTGGAAGACCTTCCAGGAGGGCTTCACCCAGGGCGAGTACCCGGTCTTCGGCCGTGGCTGGTTCCCGGACTTCCCGGACCCGGACAACTTCATCGCCCCGTTCGTCGGCGAGGAGAGCGTCACCGGAACCCCGTACCGCAACAAGGAGATCACCCAGCAGCTCATCCCGGCCACGCGCCAGGAGAGCGACCGGGGCGCGGTCAGCAAGCAGTTCGAGCGGGCCCAGCAGATCCTCGTCGACGACGTCCGGCTGCTGCCGCTGTGGCAGGGCAAGCTGTACGTGGCCTCCGGCGAGGACATCGGCGGCGGCGAGCGCGCACTGGACCCGCAGACGGTCATGCAGATGTGGGAGCTGTACCGCAAGGCCAGTTGGTAGCAGGTAGCAGGTAGCAGGTAGTACGCAGCAGGTAGTAGGCAGCAGGTGTGCGGGCCCGGGGAGCAGGTCTCCCCGGGCCCGTTGTCAGTGGCGGGCGGTAGGTTCTGGGATCAAGAACCTGTTGCTCACCGGAGGTTGTGGACGTGACCGATATCGACCTGCTGCCCGAGTCCTGGCGCGGCGTCCTCGGCGAAGAACTGCAGAAGCCGTACGTCAAGGAGCTGGCGGACTTCGTCGAGGAGGAGCGGGCCAAGGGGCCCGTGTATCCGCCGCGCGAGCAGGTCTTCGCCGCCCTGGACGCCACGCCGTACGAGAAGGTCAAGGTCCTCGTCCTCGGCCAGGACCCGTATCACGGCGAGGGCCAGGGGCACGGGCTCTGCTTCTCCGTGCGGCCCGGCGTGAAGACGCCGCCCTCCCTGCGCAACATCTACAAGGAGATGCAGGAAGAGCTGGGCCTGCCCGTCCCGGACAACGGCTATCTGATGCCGTGGGCCGAACAGGGCGTGCTCCTTCTGAACGCGGTGCTCACCGTGCGCGCCGGGGAGGCCAACTCGCACAAGGGCAAGGGCTGGGAGAAGATCACCGACGCGGTGATCCGCGCCGTCGCCGAGCGGCCCGATCCGGCCGTCTTCGTCCTCTGGGGGAACTACGCCCAGAAGAAGCTCCCGCTGATCGACGAGGAGCGCCACGTCGTGGTGAAGGGCGCCCACCCCTCGCCGCTCTCCGCGAAGAAGTTCTTCGGCTCCCGGCCCTTCACCCGGATCAACGAGGCCGTCGCGGCCCAGGGCCACCAGCCGATCGACTGGCGCATCCCGAATCTCGGCTGAGGCCCGACCGGGTCGTGGAGCCCGTGTCTCAGCCGTATTGCCCCGGCCCGGCGCTAGCGTCGGGAAGGACCGGGACCGCGACCGGCCGGGACGGGCCTAAGGAGACCGCAGTGGTGGAGCAGCAGGAGGCGTCCGAGGACGCCGTCAGGACCAGGATCGGCCAGGCGGTCATGCTGCTCCACGGCGGTGACCGGGAGGAGGCCCGCAACCGCTTCGGCCTCCTCTGGTCGGAGCTCGGCGCCGACGGTGACGGCCTGCACCGCTGCACCCTCGCGCACTACATGGCCGACACCCAGGACGACCCCGGGGACGAGCTCGCCTGGGACCTGCGGGCGCTGACGGCCGCCGAGGGGCTTCTGGGCGGCGAGCGGCCGGCCGGGCACCGGGGCTCCTCGGCGGTCCAGGCGCTGTACCCCTCGCTCCACCTCAACCTGGCGGCGGACTACCTCAAGCTCCAGCGCCCCGACGCGGCCCGCATCCACCTGCGCCAGGCCCGCGACGCGGCGGACGCGCTGGAGGACGGCGGGAGCGGGGCGCACGGCCCGTACAGCGGTTACGACGGGGGAGTGCGGGCCGCCATCGAGCGGCTGGAGCTGCGGATGCGGGGGATGTGAGCCCGGGGGGCGATGCGGGCGCCGGGGCGGTCGGGGGCCCGGGGCGGCCTGGAAGCCCGGCCGACCCGGTCCCCGGCGGGCCTTACCGCCCGTACGTCTCCTCGCAGATCCGGGCCTCCCTGCTGCCCACGGGCCAGCGGCCGTACCCCCGGCCGAGCGCGCACACGTCATGCAGGCCGCCGCCCCGGGCCTGCGGCAGGGCGGGCAGCACGCCGGGAGGGATGACCGGGACCTGCCGGGGCGGTGTCCGACGGGGCGGAGGCGCGGCCTCCTGCGGCCGGGGCGCCGGCGGGGGTCCGGGGTGCCGGGCTTCCGCAGGGGAGGCAGGCGCGGGGGAGGCGGGCCTGCCCGGCGACGGGCTCGGCTCCACGATGGCCTCCAGCGCCTCCCGCCCGGGCGGCTGCACCACCTGCGGGAACATGTCCTGGGCCGGTCTGCCGCTCTCCGTCGTGGAAGGCTGCCGCGGGCCCGCCTCCTGCGGACCGACCGACACACAACCGGAGACGGCGGTGACGGCCACCCCGACCAGGAGTTTCGTGGTGAATCTGGTTCGCTGCACGCGGGTAACTCTGCGGCGTCGGCGGCCGCGCGGGCAGCCCGTGGGCGAGGAATGGCCCGCACGAGTGACCCGGTCAGCCCGGCGCCACGTCCCGGGACCTGGGCCACACGCCGGCGCCCCGACCCTTCGTCAGCGGGCGCGCGGACAGCCGGACCGGTCAGTCGCCCGTCGCGCCGTCGACGCGCTCCCGCACCAGGTCGGCGTGGCCGTTGTGCCGGGCGTACTCCTCGATCATGTGCGTGTAGATCCAGCGCAGGCTGAACGGCTTGCCCGCCGAGCCGACGCCCTGCGAGAACTCGTCCAGGCCGTACCCGGCGGCGCTCTTGCGGGCCGCCGCTATCTCCGCCCGCCACACGGCCTCCGTCCCGGCCCAGGTGGTGGACTCCGTCACCTTGAAGTCCCCGTCCGGGTCCTCCTCGGTGGAGTAGAGGTCCGGTAGCTCCTCGCCCGCCAGGATCTCGCGGAACCAGAAGCGCTCCACCTCCGCCAGGTGCTGGACGAGGCCGAGCAGGGTGAACGCGGAGGGCGGCACGGATGCCTCGCGAAGCTGCGCGTCCGTGAGGCCCGCGCACTTCATGGCGAGCGTCTCGCGGTGGTAGTCCAGCCAGCCCTCCAGCATGGGGCGTTCGGCTGCGTCGAGGGCGGGTTCGGAGCGTTCTGCGGAAGTCATCCGGCCATCCTGAGCCATGATCACGATCCTGGCCAGGCATTTCTTCCCCGGGCGGCCGCCGGAAGCGGCGTGGCGACGGCCCCGTATGCTGCCGGGCGACGGAACGGACACAACTTCCGCACGGCGAGAGGGAGACCCCTGTGAAGGTCGGTTGCATCGGGCTCGGCGACATCGCGCAGAAGGCGTACCTGCCGGTGCTGAGCGCCGTACCGGGGGTCGAGCTGCACCTCCAGACCCGTACGCCCGCCACGCTCGACGCGGTGGGCGACACGCACCGCATCCCGGCCGCCGCCCGGCACACCACCCTGGACTCGCTGCTCGCCCAAGGGCTCGACGCGGCCTTCGTGCACGCCCCGACGGCTGTCCACCCGGAGATCGTGGAGCGGCTTCTCGACGCCGGGGTCGCCACCTATGTCGACAAGCCGATCGCGTACGAGTACGCGGAGTCCGAGCGGCTGGTGAACCTGGCCGAAGAGCGGGGCGTCAGCCTGGCCGTCGGCTTCAACCGCCGCTTCGCGCCGGGTTACGCCCAGTGCGCCGAGCACCCGCGCGAGCTGATCCTGATGCAGAAGAACCGCGTCGGGCTGCCCGAGGACCCCCGCGCCCTGGTGCTCGACGACTTCATCCACGTCGTCGACACCCTGCGCTTCCTGGCCCCGGGGCCCGTCGACCACACCACCGTGCGGGCCAGGATCGTGGACGGTCTGATGCACCACGTGGTGCTCCAGCTCTCCGGTGACGGGTTCACCGCGATCGGGATGATGAACCGGCGGGGCGGCTCGACCGAGGAGATCCTGGAGGTCTCCGGCCGGGACACCAAGCGCCAGGTCCTCAACCTCGCCGACATCGTCGACCACAAGGGCCAGCCCAGCGTCCGCCGGCGCGGCGACTGGGTGCCGGTGGCCCGCCAGCGCGGCATCGAGGCGTGCGTCCACACGTTCCTGGACGCGGTCCGGGCGGGCCAGGTGCTCAGTGCTCAGGACGCTCTGGCGACCCATGAGCTGTGCGAGCGGATCGTCCGGGAGTCCCTGGAGCAGGCCTCCTCCTGAGGGCCCGCAGCGCCTCGGCGGCGCACAGGGCGGCCAGCGCCGCCAGGGCCCCGTACACCGCCCAGTCGCCGAATCGGACGTAGAGGGTGGTGCCGCGCGTCAGCGGTACGCCGTACACGGCGGCCGCGCTCTCCTGCGTACCGACCGGCTCACCGATCCGCTCGCCGCGCGGCCCGTACACGGCGCTCATCCCGGTGAGCGTCGCGTGCACCATGGGGCGGCCGTTCTCGGCGGCCCGCAGCGCCCCCAGGGACGCGTGCTGGGCCGGGGCCCAGCTCTCCTGGAAGGTGGAGGTGGCGGACTGCGCGACGAGCACCTGCGCGCCGTCCCGGGTCAGCCGCCGGCTCATGTCGGGGAACGCCGACTCGAAGCAGACCAGCGGCCCGATCCTCAGCCGCTCGTCGCCGTCGGGCAGCGTCATCACCACCTGCCGGTCGCCGCGCAGCCGGTCCTCGCCCGCCGCCTTGCCCACCGAGGTCGCCCAGCCGAGCAGGGAGCGCGCCGGGACGTACTCACCGAACGGCACCAGGCGCATCTTGTCGTACCGGTCCCCGGTCGGCCCGTCAGGTCCCACCAGCACTGCCGACTTGTAGATCCCGCTCCGGCCCGAACCGTTCGTCTGCCGGGCGTCCACATTGACCAGCAGGTCGGCCCCGGTCTCCCGGGAGAGCGCCGCGAGCCGCCGCGCCGTCTCCGGGTCCCGCCAGGCGCCCGCCCCGATGCTGCTCTCGCCCCAGACCACGAGGTCGACATCCCGGCCCGCCACCGTACGGGTCAGCTCCTCGCCCCGGGCGAGGCGCCGCTCGACGCTCCCGGGTCCGGAGACGACTCCGGGCTGGACCACGGCGATCCGGGCCGTTCCCGTGGCGGCGGGCTGCGGAGCCCAGGCCCACGCCCCGGTCACGGCCACGGCGCACCCGACCAGCAGTACGCCACCCGTCGTCCGGGTCCCGGTACGCGCAACCGTCAGCAGGGCGAACGCGGTGTTGACCGCCACCACCAGCAGGCTCACCAGCCACACCCCGCCCACCGACGCCACCCGCAGCGCGGGCCCCACCTCCCACTGGCTCGCCCCGAGCAGCCCCCAGGGCCCGCCGAGCCCCTCCCAGGAGCGGACCAGCTCGATCACCAGCCACCCCGAGGGCACGGCCACCACCGCGGCCGCGGCCCGCAGCGCGGAGGGCGCGCCGCCGAGCAGCCGCCGGACCAGCACGCCCCAGGGGGCCCACAGCAGGCCCAGCAGCGCGGCCAGCAGCACGATGAAGACGTGCAGGCTCGGCATTAGCCAGTGGTGGACGGCGATGACGAAGCCGGTGCCGCCGATCCAGCCGTCCAGCGCCGCCCGGCGCGTCGTCCCCGCCGACCGGATCAGCAGCAGCCAGGGGACGAGGGCGACATAGGCCAGCCACCAGAGCGACGGCGCGGGGAACGCGAGCGCGGGCAGCGCCCCGGCGAGCAGCGCCACGGCCCCCCGGACCCAGCCGGACGCCGGAAGCGACCGGCTGGCGGGCTCCTCTCCGGCCGGGGGCTGTCCGCCGGACGGCGGCTGTCCCTCGGACGCCGGAACTCTTCCGCCCCGCATCCGCATGCCGTGCCCTCCTCGTCCCACGTGGGTGAGCAGCCGCGTGATCTGCCAGGTCAGCTCTGTGTACCCAGTGTGGGGGAGGTGATCCCCGGGGGACACCGGACACCCCCGGCCGAAGGATGCGCGCGCTTCCGGCTCAGGCCACCCCGGGCGTGCTTCAGGCCGCTCCGTGAGTGCTTCAGGCCGTTCCGGGCGCGCTTCAGGCCGTTCCGGGCGTGCTTCAGGCCGTTCCGGGGCCGCGGCGCCACTTCTCGTGGACGGTGACCGTACGGATCCGCCAGCCCGGGTTCGTGCGGTGCAGCTCGAAGGTGTACCGCCCGCCGGAGACGAAGTCAGGAGCGGTGCCACCGGGCCCTGGGGCCTCGCCCTCCCGCGCCAGGCGCATCGGGTTCAGGTAGTCGGCCCGCACCTGGGCCCGGTCGCCCGGGTAGCCGCCGAGGTCCTCCAGGTCGATGCGCCGGTTGACGATCAGGTGCTGGCGGATCGCGAAGAGGCGCATCGTCCCGGTGAGCCAGCGGGCGATCTCGCCCGCCGGGCCCTCCACCCCGCCCGCGCCCCTGTAGTCGGCGCGGCCGTCCGGGGTGAACAGGGCTTCGTAGGCGGGCCAGTCGCCGTCGTCCACGGTCACGGCGTATCCGGTGATCACATCATCGATGGCGAGCCGGTCCATCACGGTCGCGAGTGCCACACGCTGTGTCATCGGTCAAGTCTCGGTCAAGCCGCCCGCCACGCCAAGGGGCCTGCGCGGCCGGGCAGATGACGGGCCGCCCGGTCAGCAGGGCACGACGGCGACCGGGCCCAGCGCGTGCGTGAGGGTCGTCTGGGCGACCGGGGAGAGGCCGAGACCGAGCGACTCCCCGCCCTTGCGGCGGCCGATCACCGTCAGGGCCGACGTGGCGGAGGCCGTCACCAGGGTGCGCGCGGCGGACCCGTTGACCGGCTCCCGTACGACCTCCACCTGCGGGTACCGCTCCTCCCAGCCGGACGTCACCTCCGCGAGGCCGCGCTCGGCCGAGCCCTGCGCGCTCTCCCGGTCGAAGACCGGTCCGCCCGCGAGCATCGAGGAGAACATCGTCCAGCCGTGCACGATCCGCAGCCGTGCGCCGGGCCGGGCGGCCGCGGTGGCGAAGGCGAACTCCAGGACCGCCTCGCTGCTCTCGTCGGCGGCCACCCCCGCCACGATGTCGGAGTAGGCCTCCTCGCCCTCGAGCCGGTCGTCCTCGTCCGAGCGGCCGTCCTGCACGACGACGACCGGGCAGGGCGCCATCGACGCGGTGGCCAGGCTGTTGGAGCCGATCATCAGCGACCGGAAGCCGCCGAGCCCCCGCGAGCCGACCACGACCATCGACGCGTCCCGGCCCAGCGAGACGAGAGCCGCCGCCGGGAAGTCCAGCGGGGCCAGCACCGAGGGGCGCGAGGCCGGTGAGACCAGCTCGCTCCGGCGTACGGCCTCGGCGAGCAGTTCGTCCGCCTCGCGCCGCCCGGTCTCCTCGTCGACGTTCCGGGTGAGCGGCCGGACATGGACGATCACCAGCGGCAGGTGGCGCCGCGCGGCCTCCCGCGCGGCCCAGTCCAGCGCCTGCCGGCTGTGTGTGGAACCGTCGACGGCGGCGATCACGGGAAGATCATGAGTGGTCATGGCCCCGAGCGTACGCCGCCGGGCGAACGCCCCGGTCAGTCGTGGTTGTGGCTGGAGGAGGTGTCGTCCGGCGGCACGGTCCGCCCGCCGTCGTTCCCGCTGACCACCACCACGACCAGCGCCACCATGACCCCGACCACCGCGAGCCGGCCGCCCAGGCGCAGCGCCCAGCCGGTCCGGGAGGCGGCTCCACCGGGCGAGAGGGACAGCTTCTCGGAGCGGCGGGCCGGGCGCAGCAGCCGCACGAGCAGCAGGGCGGCGATCGGTAGCTGGAGCAGCCAGACGCTGGTGCGGAACCAGCCGTCGTACCAGACGTTCGTCCCGTACAGCAGGGTGTGCCAGACGCTCAGCACGTAGACCACGATCACGAACCGGTGCAGCACGCGCCAGGTCTTCGGGCCGATGCGGTGGCGTACGTAGAAGAGCAGGCCGAGCGGGATCGCGAGGTACAGCGCCGCCTGGCCGATCGGGATGGCGATCTGGCCGGTCCCCGAGGTGTACCCGCCCGGGACGAACGTCTCGACGAAGGCGGTGGCCAGCGCCGAGTTCCAGGCGTCGGTGGAGTGTCGGAACAGCTCGGCGCCGAACAGCAGCGCGTGGGCCGTGATCAGCGCGATGGTGTTGAGGCTCGTGGTGCGGTGCAGGCGCTCCAGGCGGGGGCCCGAGAGCGGCAGGCGGCCCGGGCGCTGTCCGGAGAGGAGGAGGCCGAGGATGACCGTGCCCCAGGCCCAGAGCAGCGCGGACCAGCCGAACGCCTGGCTGAGGAAGTACATCCAGAAGCCGCCCGCGTCGGCCATGAACGGCATCACGGAGACCGTGGAGGAGGTCTTGTTGCGGATGCGTATGTAGAGCAGGACGAAGACGGCCGCCGTCACCAGGAGCGCCACGAGCCCGTCGGGCCAGGAGGCGCGCAGGTCGGAGCGGAGGGTGGTGCGCTGGGCGGTACGGGGCCGCCGGGGGCCGGGGAGTTGGGCGTCCGGCGTGGCGCCGTTCTCTTTCTCTTTCTCGGTCTCGGGGGATGTGGTGGGGACTTCGGCGGCCGCTGCCGGTTCGGGTGCGGGGGGCTGGTTCGTCATGCGGCCTCTTCGGGGGCGTCGGCTGGCGGGGCGGACGCGTCGGCCCCGGGCCACGAGGCGTGTGCGGACGCGTTGTTGGAGCAGTCGGCGGGGGAGAGGGGAAAGTTCCCCCGAGGGATGTGTGACATGAATCACACACGTGATGCCTGGGGCAAACGGGGTGAACTCCCGTTGTTTCCGCATCTGCTGGTCTTCTCCGCGAGGTGGGGGAGGCTGGCACGATGGCCGCCATGGGAGCCGGAACCGCACTCCGCCTCGCCCGCACCGCGCTGTTCGCGGTCGTGTGCGTCGCCGTGTCCGGGCTCGGCCATGCCCTGATGTCCGGCGGCCCGCTGCCACTGCCGCCGCTGCTCGCCGTCCTTTTACCGGTCGCGGGCGCCGGCTGGTGGCTCGCCGGCCGCGATCGGAACGCCCCGGTCACCGTATCGGCCCATGTCCTGGGCCAGTTGGGGCTGCACGCCTACTTCACCGTGTACGCCACCGGAGGCGCGCACCACGCGCACGGGGCGATGCCCCACGCCTCCCACGCGGGCCCGGCCGGGGACGTCCCGCACCGGACGGAGCTGCTGGCGGCCTTCGACGCCTCGGTGTTCACCACCGGCATGGCCGCCTCCCACGCGGTCGCCGGGCTGATCTGCGGCTGGTGGCTGTGGCGCGGCGAGGTGGCGCTCGCCCGGCTGGGCCGCTGCCTGGCCCTCTTCGTACGCACTCCGCTGCGGACGGCCTGGCGCCTCTGGTCGGCGACGCCCCTCGACGATGTCTCGCCTCCTCTGCCGCGCACCCTCCGCCGGCCGGGCCGCCCCCTTCAGGACCTCCTCGCCCTGCACGCCATCTCCCGGCGCGGTCCACCACTTCCCGTCCCCTCCCTGTGACCTCCAGCCGCCCACCCGGTTCCGTGTGACCCGGTGGCGGTACGGGTGTGTGCTCGCGCGCACACCCGTGACAGGCATGCCGGTACCGCCGGACCCGCCCGCAGGGGCCCGTCCGTGCGGCCGGCCACGCGGAGCCGCGTGCCGACGACCGCGCCACGGCTCCGCCAGGACGCGAAGGACTGCTGTGACCCTTACTGCCACCCCCCTCCCCGCCCGGCCGCCGGTCGCCCCCGCGCCCCGGCCCCGGGTGTACGCCACCCGCCAGAACGACGTACAGATCACCGACTGGGCGCTGGCCGCGGGCGGCGGCGACCGGGAGGCCGCCGACCGCTTCGTCCGGGCGACCTACGAGGACGTCCGCCGGTTCGTCGCCTACCTCAGCGCCGACGTCCCCGGCGCCGACGACCTCGCCCAGGAGACCTACCTGCGGGCGATGAGCGGACTGGCCCGCTTCGCCGGACGCTCCTGCGCCCGCACCTGGCTGCTCTCCATCGCCCGGCGCGTCGTCATCGACCGCCACCGCACCGCCGCCGTACGCCCCCGGACCGCCGACACCGCCGACTGGCAGGGCGTGGCGGAACGGGCCCAGCCACGCCACCTCCCCGGCTTCGACGAGTCCGTCGCGGTCTTCGACGCCCTCGGCCACCTGGACCCGGCCCGCCGCCAGGCCTTCGTCCTCACCCAGGTGCTCGGGCTCTCCTACGAGGAGGCGGCGGACGCGGCGGGCTGCCCCGTCGGTACGGTGCGCTCCCGCGTGGCGCGCGCCCGCCGCGAGCTGGCCGGGCAGTGGCGTACGGAACCGGGGGAGCGGGCGGCGGTAGCCACCGCTTAGCCGGGTGGCGGCCGGGTTCAGCCACTGCTTGGCCGGGAGGCCGCCCGTTCAGCCACCACCTAGGCCGGTGGCCGTCTCCGCCCGGGGCTCCGACCGGCCCCGGGCGGTACGGCGGCCGCCATACAGCAGCAGCACCGGCAACAGCAGGCACTGGAGGCAGACCGCCACCCAGAACGCCCGGGCCGAACCGGCCGATTCCGCCGCCGCGTACAGCTGACCGCCCACCACCCCGCTGGCGAACGCCCCGATGCCCGCCGCCAGCCGCTGCCGCCCGAACACGGTGGCCGGGGGAGCGGAGCTACGGGCCAGCGCCTCCAGGTCGTTCTTCAGGAAGAGCACGATCTCGCCCAGGCAGAGCAGCGCCCCGCCCACCGCGATGCCCGCGTGCCCGCCCCCGGCGATGGCCGCCATCCCCGCCGCCATGGCCCCGAACCCCCACCGCAGCGCCGCCGGGTAGCTCAGGGCGGCGATCCACTCCGCCAGCAGCGGCTGGGCGACGACGAGGAGGGCCGCGTACCCCATCAGGACCACGCCGTAGAAGCCCGCCGACGTCCGGGGGACCGCGTAGAGCGCCAGGTAGTGCTGGAAGAACATGAACGCGTAGACGCTGACCACCGTGACCAGGAACGGCGAGAGACCGGACCGCCGTTCGTCGTTCCCGGGCTCCTGGGAGGCGACGGTCTCCGGCCGTCCCTCCTCGCGCGGCAGGAACGCGTGCCCCACCCCGACCAGCGCGAACAGCCCCGCCACGCACGTGAAAAGCACCCCGGGGGAGCCCATCACCAGCGGGGCGGCGGCAGGAGGCCCGAGCGCCATCCCCGCGTTGAACGCCGAACTGCTCGCCGACAGCAGCCGTGGCCTCTCCGCGTCCGGTGAACCGTTCACCAGATAGGCCTTGTTGGCCGGGAGGTAGAGCGCCGCACCCGCCGACACCAGCAACAGCGCGCCGATCGCCACGACGGGGCTGGTCAACCCCGTTACGAACGCGGCGAATCCGGCCGTCCGCAGCGCCAGCGCCAGCAGCATCGACCGCCGCAGCCCGATCCGCGCGGCGACCGGCCCCGCGACCACACCCCCGGCGAACTGGATCAGCGAGGCCACCGCCAGGACGAAGCCGACCGTGCCCAGCCCGAGACCGAGCCGCTGGTGCAGCAGGACCGACATGTACGGCAGCACGGCGAAGCTGCCCAGCGTGATCAGGAACGAGCCCGCCAGCAGGAACCCTTGTGGCGGGGTGAACCGCCTCTGCTTCGGAGCCCGTTCGGCGCTCACCCCGCCCTCACGGCGTGTCCGCGATCACCGGGCGCACCCGGACCGCCGCGCTCCACGCCCGGTGCTGGGCCAGCTCCGCCGTCGCCGCCTCGGCCAGCACCATGCCGGTGCACCCGCGCTGATCGCCCACGTGGGCCAGGTGCTCACCCGGTTCGCGTACGGGAAACCACTCCACGGACCCCGGAAAGGCGGCGAGTTCGCCCAGGCCGTGCCAGCCCTTCAGGACCCCGGGCCGGTCCGCGTAGACGAGGACGAAGCCGTACGCGGGCCCCTGCCCGTCGAGCGGGGTGTCCAGCAGCCGGGGGCGGCGGCCGAGCGCCTCGTCCATCATCGCCGTGTACACATTGGTGCCGAGCGTCCGGCAGAGCACCTCGCCGACCAGCGCACCGCCGATCCGCCGGTTGATCTCCACCAACTCCGGCCCCTCGGCGGTCAGGATGAACTCCACATGGGCGAACCCCCGCCGATGCCCGGCCGCGTCGAGCACCCGCCCCACCCACGCCTCGATCGCCTCCCGTTCCCCGTCCGGAAGCGCCACCGGGAAGGCCGCGACCTCCTCCCGTACCACCGCCGACCGGGACGTCTGGCGGCTCAGCACCCCCAGCAGCCGGGTGGTCCCCTCCCAGCTCAGGGTCTCCGCGCTGTAGAGCGGTCCGGCGAGGAACGCCTCCGCGAACAGCGGTCCCTTCAGCGGCTGTTGCTCCGCCTCCGTCAGCGCCCGCTGCAGCGCCTCCTCGTCGTGCACGATCCACACCCCTCGCGACGAGGTGCCCGCCGAGTCCTTCAGCACCGCGGGCAGCCCCACCGTACGCAGGACCGCCTCCGCCCCCTCCGGCCCGGGCGGCACGGCCACGGCGGTCGACCGGCTCAGCCCCCGCTCGTACAGCGCCTCCCGGACCCGGCGCTTGTCCCGCAGCAGCCGGACCGCCTCCGGGTCCGGGCCCGGGAGCCCCAGCTCGGCGGCGAGAGAGGCGGCCGGGACGCTCCAGGTGTCCGTGGTGTTGATGAGCCCGGCGAGGGCGGGGACGGCGGCCAGGGCCCGGCGGACCGCCTCCGCGTCGTCGGTGTCGACGTCCACCACGTCCAGGGCGTCGGTCGGCAGGGTGGCCAGCTCGTGCCGGTACACCGAGCGGTCGCCGGTGAGCAGGCACAGCCGGTGCCCGGTCTCCGCGGCGGCCTCGGCCATCCGGCCGAGCCCGAAGGACAGGGACTCCAGAGCGGCGATCGTCACGGCTGCATCTCCACGGTCGGTACGGGGGCGGGGGCGCCGCCCTGTTCGGGCAGGCGGGCGGCTTCGGGTGCGGCGCGCCGGCCCCACTCCATCACCGACCACGGCGGCCGCAGGGCGTCCAGCGACGCGATCGGGCGGGGCCGCAGTCCGGCCGGGTCCAGCGCCTCGGCGTGCCGGGTGAACACCCGCTCGGCGTAACGGTGTCCGGTGTCGGCACCCAGCACCAGGTGCAGCCGGCCCGGGTCGCGCGCCGCCTCCCAGGAGGCCGCCAGGTGCGCCGCCCCGGTGGAGAGCCCGGCGAACACCGCGTGCCGGCGCAGCAGCCCGACCGCACCGGCCATCGCATGGCGGAAGTCCAGCCAGTGCACCGTGTCGTACAGCTCGTGGTGGACGTTCCCGAAGGGGATGGAGCTGCCGATGCCCGCGATGATCGCCTCCGGGTCGCTGAACTGCTCGCTGGCGAAGGTGACGCTGCCGAACGGCTGGATGCCGACCAGCCGCACCGCCCGCCCCGACTCCCGTAGCGCACGAGCCAGTCCACCGGTCGACGCGCCCGTGCCGACCGCACCCACCACGGTCAGCGGGCCCTCGGGCAGGGAGGCGTCGAGGAGTTCGGCGAACTCCCGGTACCCCTCGTGGTGCACGGCGTCGTGGTACTGCCGCATCCAGTGGAAGTCCGGCCTCTCGGCGAGGAGTTGCCGCACATGGCGGACGCGCAGCTCCTGGTCCAGGCGCAGGCTCTGCGACGGCGGCATCTTGTCCACGGTCGCGCCGAGGATCTCCAACTGGGCGAGCATCGTGGCGTCGACGGTGGTGGACGCCACGATGTGGCAGCGCAGCCCGTAACGGTGACAGGCCATGGCGAGCGCCACCGCGTAGATGCCGCTGGAGCTGTCGACCAGCGTCTGACCGGGCACCACCCGGCCCCGCCGCAGCAGCGAACGGACCGCGCCGAGCGCCGCGTACACCTTCATGGTCTCGAACCGGGCGAGCACCACGTCACCGTCCAGCCGGATCAGGTCCGGGGTCTTCACGGCGTCGGTGATGTGCTCGTGGACGGTCGCGGTGGCGGCCGACTGCCGCGCCCCGGACCTCACTTGCGCCGCCCGCGGACGATGAGCCGGTCCGAGCGCTGGTCGTACCCCGAACCGTCGAAGCCGCCGAAGCACTCCACGTCGGTGAAGCCCGCCTCCTCGAAGAGGGCGTGCAGCTCGGCGGCGGAGTAGAGCCAGGAGTGGATGGAGGCGGTGCGGGCCGAACTCCCGCGCACCAGAGTCCAGTCGGTGCGCAGCCGCCGCCAACTGTCCAGGACGGTGTCGCGCTGCACGACGTACGCGCCGTCCGGCAGGTCCACCACCTTCGGCCGCCCGATCCAGCCCGCCAGCACCTCCTTGCCCATCACGTCCACGAGGAGCCGACCCCCCGGCGCGAGGCTCTCGTACGCGTTACGGAGCACCTGGAGGTTGTCCTCGGCGGCCTCGAAGTAGCCGAACGAGGTGAAGACGTTCAGCACGGCGTCGAAGGCGCCGGGCTCCGCGTACGTGAGCATGTCGGCCCGCTCCAGCCGGACCTCGGCCCCCGCCGCTTCGCACGTGTTCCGGGCCCGCTCCAGCATCGAGGGCGAGAGGTCGACGCCCGTCACCGCGTACCCGCGCGCCGCCAGCGGCACCACGAACAGGCCCGGTCCGCACGCCAGGTCCAGCACCCGTGAACCCGGTGGGAAGTCCAGCAGGGGCGAGGAGGCGACGAGGGCGGCGGCGGACTCGGCCCGGGCGGGCGGGAACATCGTCGAGGCGAAATCGGACCAGAGCGCGTCGTCCTCGTACCAGTGCATGCCTCTGCGCCTCCTCCCGGCCCTCGTGGGGCCGCCGTACCGCCGCAGCCGATCGCCGGGCTCGTCCTCCAGTAGTCGGCCGCCCGGCCCGGGAAGTTCCCGGCCGAGGGGTGTCCTACGATCACCGGGCGGGGGCGGGACGGACCGCCCGCGGAGGGAGCCGAGGACGATGACCTGGACCGAAGTGCCGGTGGACAACGAACCGGCGGCGGGAGCCGTCCTGCTGAGCGGCATCCCGGGCAGCGGCAAGTCCACGGTGGCCGCCGCGCTCGCCGCCCGGTTCGCCGCCTCGGCCCACATCGAGGTGGACGCCCTCCAGGAGCTCATCGTCGCGGGCGGGCGGTGGCCCTCCCCGGAGCGGGACGAGGAGGCGGACCGGCAGATCTTCCTGCGGGCCCGCAACGCCTGCCTGCTGGCGGACAGCTTCGTCAGCGCCGGGTTCCTCCCGGTCATCGACGACGTGGTCGTCCGCCGGGCCCACCTCGACTTCTACCGGCGGCAGGTCGCCGTCGGACCGCTGCACTGCGTCGTCCTCGCCCCGGGCGCCGCGAAGGCGGGGGAGCGTAACCTCGCCCGGGACAAGACGCTCACCACGGACTGGTCGTTCCTGGACACGGCGATGCGCGCCGAACTGACCGGCGAAGCCCTCTGGATCGACAACGCCGAGCTGACGGTCGAGGAGACGGTGGACGCGGTCCTGGCGGCGACCGGGCTCACGGACCGCTGAACCGGCGTTGTCAGACCCCCGCTCTACGGTGGTGACATCTATCCGCGCTGCTGGCTGCTGCGCTGCTGGATCGGCCCCGCCCGGCTGCTCCCGGGCGGGGCACCCATCGCCGCGTCAGCCCACGGACTCAGCCCGCGGACTCACCCGCGTGCGGGCTCAGCGCTCCGGTGGAGACGAGGATGAAGATGAGGATGCCGAGCGCCACCCGGTAGTAGACGAACGGCATGAAGCTCTTGGTCGTGATGAACTTCATGAACCACGCGATCACGGCATATCCGACGAAGAACGCCACGATGGTCGCGAAGATCGTCGGCCCCCACGACACATGGCCCTCGCCCACGTCCTTCAGCTCGTACGCGCCCGACGCGAGCACCGCGGGGATGGCCAGCAGGAACGAGTAGCGGGCGGCGGACTCACGGGTGTAGCCCATCAGCAGACCACCGCTGATGGTCGCGCCGGAGCGCGAGACGCCCGGGATCAGCGCCATCGCCTGGCAGAATCCGTAGATCAGGCCGTCCCGGATGCCCAGGTCCTTGAGTGTCTTGCGCTCCTTCACCGCGCGGTGCTTGCCGCCGTCCTCGTCGCGCGCGGCCAGCCGGTCGGCGATGCCGAGGACGATGCCCATGACGATCAGCGTCGTCGCGATCAGCCGCAGGTCACGGAAGGGTCCCTCGATCTGGTCCTTGAGCGTGATGCCCAGCACCCCGATCGGGATCGAGCCCACGATGACCAGCCAGCCCATCTGGGCGTCGTGGTCGGCGCGCATCTCCTTGTCCGTCAGCGAGCGGAACCAGGCCGAGACGATCCGGGCGATGTCCTTGCGGAAGTAGATCAGCACCGCCGCCTCCGTGCCGATCTGACTGATCGCCGTGAAGGCGGCCCCCGGGTCGTGCCAGCCGGCGAACGCGGCGGTCAGCCGCAGATGGGCGCTGGAGGAGATCGGCAGGAACTCGGTCAGTCCCTGAACGAGTCCCAGGACGAATGATTCGAACCAGCTCATGGGGCTTTGGCCATCCCGGAAATGATCGTGCATCGGCCAGGGACGACTGGGCCCGTCGGCTGAGTGCGGCGTACGGAGTGCGGACTACGAAGTGCGGACTACGAAGTGAGGGGTGCGGACTACGGGGTGCGGCCGCGGACATCGAGGTCGCGGGAAGCGTATCGCCTGTAAGTGAACGCCAGGATGACCCCAGCGGTCATCCACGTGCCGTCGTCCGCTCAGTCGTTCGGCGTGGCCCGGCCGAGCCGGTGGCGCTTGCGCCAGGCCACCAGCGCGCCGCCGAGACCGGACACCACGATGAACCCCATCGCCGCCAGGAACAGGGGCGAGGTCGGCGAGGCGGCCTCGCTGCCCGCTATGACGTACGCCGCCGTGTTCGGGATGGAGCCGAGTCCGGTGGCCAGGAGGAAGGGCGGGTAGCCCATGCGGGAGGTCGCCGCGCAGTAGTTGGCGGCGGCGAACGGGACGCCGGGGAAGAGGCGGAGCGCCAGCACCGAGCGGAAGCCGTGCCGGCTCAGCAGCCCGTCGGCGGCGGTGAGCACCTTGCCGCGCAGCAGCGTGCGCAGCGCGTCCTGGCCCAGCACCCGGCCCAGCAGGAACGAGACGCCCGCACCGAGCACCGTCCCCGCCAGAGCCGCCGCGAGCCCCAACTGCGCGCCGAAGAGCGCCCCCGCCGCGAGGTTGAGGAGCGGACGCGGAACGAACGCCACGGTCAGCGCCCCGTACGCGAGCCCGAACAGCATCGCCGCACCGCCGCCGGTGAGCTGCTCCGGCCAGCCCGACGCCAGCAGTCTCTGTGGCTCGAACAGCAGCATCGTGGATGCGGCGCCGAGCAGTACGGCGACGAGCAGCGAGAACCGGGACCACGGGGAGAGCAGCCCCTTCGATCGACGAAGGGCCGTGGCGCCGGCGGGCCGGGTGGTGCGGACAGGGTCGAACATTCGGGGAGAGTAACCGAAAACGGTGTCTGATCGCCGTAATGTGCGTCGCGTGGACCCCGCCGCAGCCCCCACCCCCGCCGTCCCGGACACCCCGCTCGCCGACACCGTCCTCGCCCGGCTGACCGAGCTGTACGCCCCGGCCGCCGACCCCGTACGGGCCGCGGGCGCCGCCGCGTACATGAGGCACATCGCCCCGTTCCTCGGGATTCCCACCCCGGAGCGCCGGGCCCTGTCGAAGGCCGTACTGGCGGGCACCGGGCGGCCGGACGAGCGGGACTGCACGGCGATCGCGCTGCGCTGCTGGGAGCTGCCCGAGCGCGAGTACCAGTACTTCGCCGTCGACTACCTCCGCCGGTACGTGACCTCCTGCTCCTCCGGATTCCTACCTGTCCTGCACCACCTCGTCACCACCACCCCCTGGTGGGACACGGTCGATCTGCTGGCCGCGCATGTCGCCGGGCCGCTGGTGGCCGCCGACCCGGCGCTCGCCCGCGCGATGGACCGGTGGATCGACGACGAGAACCTGTGGGTCGCCCGGACCGCCCTGCTGCACCAGCTCCGCTACAAGGGCGCCACCGACACCGACCGGCTCTTCGGCTACTGCCTGCGCCGCGCGGACCACCCGGACTTCTTCATCCGCAAGGCGATCGGCTGGGCGCTGCGGGAGTACGCGAAGACCGACGCCGTCGCCGTACGCGACTTCGTCGAGGGCGCCCGGGACCGGTTGTCACCGCTCTCGGTGCGCGAGGCGCTCAAGAACCTCTGAGGCGCGGGGAAGCCACGGGGAAGCCACGGGAACGTCACGGGAAAACCATTCGACGCGGCGGTCCCGCCCGGACATGATCAGGGCATGTTCCGGTACGCCTTCCTCGCAGCACGGCCCGCAGTCGCGGCCGCGCCGAAGGCTGCCGTGAACGACGCGGCCGCAGCCTTCAACGCAGCCCTCACCGCAGCCTTCGTCGCTGCCGCGGCGCCCATCGGCGGCGCCCGAAGCTGACCCTCCCCCGACAGTCCGGCGGACCCCGCAAGGGGAGGGTCGGCGGGGCCCTGGGGTCTTCATCTTTTCTCAGCTTCGAGTGCTTCAGAAGGAACGAGCCATGTCCAAGACGGCTTACGTGCGCACCAAGCCGCA
This sequence comes from Streptomyces cyaneofuscatus, assembly GCF_042718795.1. Classification (GTDB taxonomy): domain Bacteria; phylum Actinomycetota; class Actinomycetes; order Streptomycetales; family Streptomycetaceae; genus Streptomyces; species Streptomyces cyaneofuscatus_A. The sequence goes on along the minus strand of NZ_JBHXOX010000022.1, from coordinate 107,061 downwards.
CCTCAACATCGGCACCATGGGCCACGTCGACCACGGCAAGACCACCCTGACCGCCGCCATCACCAAGGTCCTCAGCGAGCGCGGCGGCAGCTCCACCTCCTACGTGTCGTTCGACCGGATCGACCGGGCCCCCGAGGAGGCCCAGCGCGGCATCACCATCAACATCGCGCACGTCGAGTACGAGACCGACACCCGCCACTACGCGCACGTCGACATGCCGGGCCACGCCGACTACATCAAGAACATGGTCACGGGGGCGGCGCAGCTCGACGGGGCGATCCTCGTCGTCTCCGCGCTCGACGGGATCATGCCGCAGACCGCCGAGCACGTCCTGCTGGCCCGTCAGGTCGGCGTCGACCACATCGTCGTCGCCCTCAACAAGGCCGACGCGGGCGACCCCGAGCTGACCGACCTGGTCGAGCTGGAGGTCCGCGAGCTGCTCTCCGCGCACGGGTACGGCGGCGACACCGTCCCCGTGGTCCGGGTCTCCGGGCTCAAGGCGCTGGAGGGCGACCCGCGGTGGACGGCGGCGATCGAGGGGCTGCTGGACGCCGTCGACACGTACGTACCGATCCCGGTTCGCTACACCGACGCGCCGTTCCTGCTCTCCGTGGAGAACGTCCTGACCATCACCGGCCGGGGCACGGTCGTCACCGGCGCGGTCGAGCGCGGCACCGTCCGTGTCGGGGACCGGGTCGCGGTGCTGGGCGCGGACATCGAGACGGTCGTCACCGGTCTGGAGACCTTCGGCAAGCCGATGGAGTCCGCCGAGGCGGGGGACAACGTGGCGCTGCTGCTGCGCGGGGTGGAGCGCGACCGGGTCCGCCGCGGCCATGTCGTGGCCGCGCCCGGCAGCGTCACGCCCAGCCGCCGGTTCACCGCACAGGTGTACGTGCTGTCGACCAAGGAGGGCGGCCGGTCGACCCCGGTCACCACCGGCTACCGGCCGCAGTTCTACATCCGTACGGCGGACGTCGTCGGCGACGTCGACCTCGGGGATGCGGCGGTCGCGCGCCCCGGCGACACGGTCACCATGACCGTGGAGCTGGGCCGTGACGTCCCGCTGGAGTCCGGCCTCGGCTTCGCGATCCGCGAGGGCGGCCGCACGGTCGGCGCGGGCACGGTCACCGGCCTGCTCTGAGACCGCCTGCTGCCCGCCACCCCTCGGTTCGGGGGTGGCGGGCCGTGGCGGCGACAATGGAGGGGTGAACGAGCCGATACCCGTCATCCGCGACGTCGACCACGGCACCGCCCGCCTGCTGCCCGACGTGGACCGCGACCGGGCCTGGCTGCTCACGGTCGACGAGGCGCCCCAGTCCTACGTGGACCTGGACGACCCGACGTACCTGGAGTTCGAGTACGTACGGCGCCTCGCGCATGTCCTGGACTGCGCGGGGGCCGAGGACGCCCCGCTGGACGTCCTGCACCTCGGCGGCGGGGCGCTGACCCTGCCCCGGTACGTCGCCGCGACCCGCCCCGGCTCGCGGCAGGACGTCGTCGAGGCGGACCGGGAGCTGCTGCGGATGGTGCGGGAACACCTGCCGCTGCCCGACGGCAGCGGTATCACCGTGCACGCCGCCGACGCCCGGGCCCGGCTGGAGACGGCACCGCCCGGGTCCGCCGATGTGATCGTCGCGGACGTCTTCGGCGGCTCCCGGGTCCCGGCCCACCTCACGTCGGTGGAGTACGCGCGGTCCGCCGGGCGGGTGCTGCGGCCGGACGGGATCTACGCCGCCAACCTGGCGGACAGCGCGCCGTTCGCGTTCCTGCGGTCCCAACTCGCCACCTTCGCGGCGGCCTTCGCCGAGCTCGCGCTGATCGGCGAACCTGCGGTGCTGCGCGGGCGGCGGTTCGGCAACGTGGTGCTGCTCGCCTCGCACACCCCGATCGATACGGCGCCGCTCACCCGCCGCTGTGCCGCCGACGCCTTTCCGGCCCGGGTCACCGACGGGGCGGCGCTGGTCCGGCTCGTCGGCGGGGCCCGTCCGGTGGCGGACGCGGAGGCCGTCGCCTCGCCGGAGCCGCCGGACGGCGCCTTCAGCATCGGCTGAGCAGTACGGCGCCCTCCGGCCCGGGGGACAGCGTTCCCGGGCCGGAGGGCGGGCGGGCGTCAGCCGTGTGTGAGCCGCGCCAGGCGTATCGGCCGCATCAGCCGTAGGTCAGCCGGTCGGCTTGTCGGCGGTGAGGCGGACCGTGCTGAGGATCTGCTGGATGGTGGTGTCCGGCAGCTCGCCGTCGACGCCCTTGGGGCCGTAGAGGATCCAGGTCGAGAACTCGTCGTTGCCGTTCTTGAACGAGAAGGCGATCGACTTGCCGTCGGTGTCGCACTTCTCCTTCTTGGCCAGACCCGTCGCCGTGGCGGTCACGACGCTGCCGGAGAGACCCGACTTCGTGGTGAACGGCTTGGCCGGGGCGATCTTGACCTTGTCCTTCGAGTCGGTCTGGGCGTACGCCGCCCACACCCAGGTGCCCGCCTCGGCACGCGCCGCCTCGTCGGAGTTCTTCGCCCCGCGCGCGCCCTTCGTCCCGACGCCGGCCAGCTCGGTCTCCTCCTTGTTGCCGTCCTGGTCGGAGTCGTCCACGCACCACTTGCTCTTGTAGTAGGCGGGTGCCGAGAAACCGGCGACGGGCTTGCCCGTGGGCTCCTTGGCGTCCTCGAAGCCGGCGAACACGCCCGAGCTGGAGACCTCCCAGTCGCCGGGTACGTCGAACTGCGTGCCCCACTTCGGGTTGGTGACGACCTTCCAGCCCGGGATGAGGGGCTTGGGGTCGCTCTCGGAGCCGCGCGGGTTCTCCACCGGCGCGGAGCTCGTGTCCTCCGACGCGCTGGGCTTCGCGCTGGGGGAGGCGGACTTCTTGTCGTCGGCGACGGTGGAACCGCCCTCGTCGTCCTTGTCGTTCAGCACGATGACGCCGGTGACGACGGCGGCCACCACGACGGCGGTCGCCGCGACGATGGCGATGACGGTCGTCTTCTTCTTGTCACCGCCCGGCTTGGGCCCGCCGGGCGGGCCCGGCACCGCGTACTGCGGGACGGTCGGCTGCTGGTAGGGATTGGGCTGTCCGTAGCCCGGCTGCTGCCCGTATCCGGGCTGCTGTCCGTAACCCGGCTGGCCGTAGCCCGGCTGGCCCTGCTGCGGATATCCCGGTTGCTGATAGGGATTCGGCTGCTGGTACCCCGGCTGCTGGTACGGGTTCTGATTCGGGTCCTGCGGGTTCTGCTCGCCCCCGGGCGGCTGCTGTCCTGGCCACATGGCCAGTAACCATAGATGGGTGTCGTGTGCACTGCTACGGCCGCCCCTGTCCCAGTGCTGTCCCGGTGCCGTAACAGCGGGATGTCCGGACCGGGCGCAGGGGATGGTCAAACATCGCTACTCATGAGTAACCTTCGGTCCATGAGCGCTGAACAGATGACCGTCGGCGAGATGCTCGTCGCGACGGTTCCGATGGCCCGGACCCTCAACCTCGAATTCCTGGAGACGACCCCCGAGCGCGCCGTCGTCCGGCTGCCGGACCAGGCGGACTACCACAACCACGTCGGCGGACCGCACGCCGGCGCGATGTTCACGCTCGCCGAGTCCGCCAGCGGCGCCATCGTCATCGCCGCCTTCGGCGACCAGATGTCCCGGGCCGTACCGCTCGCCGTCAAGGCCGAGATCGGCTACAAGAAGCTCGCCATGGGCGAGGTCACCGCGACCGCCACCCTCGGCCGCCCGATCGCCGACGTCGTGGCCCAGCTCGACGCCGGGGAGCGCCCCGAGTTCCCGGTCGCCATCGAGATCCGGCGGGCGGACGGGGCGGTCACCGGCGAGATGACCGTCGTGTGGACCCTGCGCCCCAACAGCTGACGCCCGCGGGCGTACGTTCCCGGGGCCGCCGCCCCCTCCGGTCGGGGAGGGTGCGGCGGCTTCGGCATGTCCGGGGCGGGGCGGCGCAGGGGCCGCCGGGCGCGTCCGGCCGGGGCTCAGGCCTCGTGCGCCGCGCGGTGGGCCTTGGCCAGCTCCACGTAACCGGCCGCGTTGAACCGGATGCCCTCCAGCTCCTCCGCCGTCAGCGGCCGCTTCACCTTGGCGGGCACGCCCGCGACGAGCGACCCCGGCGGGACCTGCATCCCCTGCGGTACGAGCGCCTGCGCCGCGACCAGGGACCCGGCGCCGATGTGCGCGCCGTTGAGCACCGTGGCGCCCATGCCCACCAGGACGTCGTCCTCGATGACGCAGCCGTGCAGGACCGCGTTGTGGCCGACCGAGACGCGCGCGCCCACGGTCAGCGGGAAGCCCGGGTCGGTGTGCACGCTGCAGTTGTCCTGGATGTTGCTGTCCGGGCCGAGCGTGATAGGGCCGCAGTCGGCGCGCAGCACCGCCTGGTACCAGACGCTGGAGCCGGCGGCCAGCGTCACCTCCCCGATCACCACGGAGGTCGGGGCCACGAACGCGTCCGCGTCGACGTCCGGCTCCTTGCCGCCCATGCCCGTGATCAACGCCTGCTCCGCCATGGCCTGCTCCTCGGTGGTCCGGTGTGCTGATGCGCTTGGGCCTTCAGGCCGCCTCACACGGTAGGCGACGGCTCCCCGCGCGTGCCGGGGGGTGGGGTGAACATCACAGGTCACCCCACGGATCGCCGCCCCGCCGACGGCTACCGTGAGCCCGTGCCGAAGAACCGAAACACGTTCTCCTTCCTCGCCCGCCGACGCCGCCGCGCCGCCTCCTGGGTGGTCCACCGCGGCTGGGCGTGGGCGCGGGAGGCGGGTGCCGTCACCGCCGAGCACCCGGGCCGGCTGCGCTTCGGCGCGATCGGGGAGGGGACCCGGCTCGCCTTCCCCCAGGGCACCGTCTTCGGGGAGCCGTGGATCCAGCTCGGCGGGCACTGCGTCATCGGCGAGCAGGTGACCCTGACGGCCGGGATGATGCCGGACCTCGACCTGGGGCCCGAGCCGATCCTCACGCTGGGCGACGGGGTGGTGCTGGGGCGCGGCAGCCATGTCATCGCCGACACGACGGTGAGCATCGGCTCGGACACGTACTGCGGTCCGTACGTCTACATCACCTCGACGAACCACAGCTACGACGACCCGCACGAGCCCGTGGGCAAGCAGTGGCCCCGGATGGAGCCGGTGGCGATAGGCCCCGGCTGCTGGATCGGCACCGGGGCGGTGATCCTGCCCGGCGCCCGGCTCGGCCGCAATGTGGTGGTCGCCGCGGGCGCGGTCGTACGGGGCGAGGTCCCCGACCACGCGGTGGTCGCGGGAGCCCCGGCGCGTGTCGTACGGAGGTGGGACCCGGAGAAGGGCTGGCAGCCGCCCCTGCGCACGCCGGCCCCCGTGCCCATCCCCGAGGGCGTCACGCCCGAGCAGTTGCTCGCGCTGGCCGAACTGGAGGAGGCGCAGGAGCCGGAGCCGGAGCAGGAGCCGGACGCTGGTTGAGGGCTTCGCGCGGGGCTTCTCGCGGGGCCTGCCGCCGGGGCATGCCACTCCGCGAGATGCCCAACCGGCCGCCCGCCGAGCGCTGTTAGCGTGGCCCCATGCGCGCACCCATCGGCACCTTCGAGGACGCCTCCCCCGCCTCGGAACGGCTCGACCTCCTCCCCGCCCCCGTCGCAGCGGCTCTGGCCGCCGGGTGGGGCGACGTCACCGCCGACCGGCTCATCCACGTCGACACGGACCCGGCCGTGGCCGACACCGCGGTCTTCGTCCAGCACCACGGGGCCGACCTCCTCGACACCTCGGCCAACTGCGTCGTCGTGGCGGGCAAGCGCGGCGGGGAGACCACCCTCGCCGCCTGTGTGGTGCTCTCCCGCACCCGGGTCGATGTCAACGGCGCGGTGCGCAAGCGCCTCGGCGCCCGCAAGGCGTCCTTCGCGGCGATGGACACTGCGGTCGGTGAGACCGGCATGGAGTACGGCGGCATCACCCCGATCGGCCTGCCCGCCCCCTGGCCCCTGCTGCTGGACCCCGCCGTCGTGGACGAGGAGTGGGTCCTGATCGGCAGCGGCAGCCGCCGGGGGAAGCTCATCGTGCCGGGCAAGGCGCTCGCGGCCCTGCCGGGTGCGGTGATGGTGGAGGGCCTCGGGGTCTGACGTCACGCCCGTCAGAGAAAAGGCGGGTCGGCGCGGCGGGGTGACCGGTCGGCGCCCTTCAGTACGTTGATGACGCGCTCATGGGTGTCGCCCACCCGGTCCGTGACCCGTAACCGCACATGGACGGCGCGGACCTCCGCCATCGCCGCCGCGGTGAACCAGCTGATCAGCATCATTCCCTGGGCCGGAAGGGGCCTGCCGACCCCGATGAAGTTGAGCGCGAAGTCCGCCCGGTCGGCCGGGCCCCGCTGCTCGATCAGCCTTACGGCCTCGTCCCGGCGCAGCCAGCCCGCCTCGTCGTCCTCCGCTTCGGCATCTCCGGTGAGGACGACCCGGTAGCCGAGCTGTTCGACGACGGCCACGTCCTGGGCGGCGTTGAGGACGCTGCACACCCAGGCGAGCCGGTCGTCGGGGGCCATGCCCTCCTTCACCTGGCCGAAGTACCCGAGGGCCGGGCGAACCGCTCGCGCGTACTGCGCCCTGGCCAGCGAGGCGCCCAGACTGCCGACCGCCGCCGTGGTGGCGGACTGGATGTCCAGCAGCTGGAGCTTCCAGGGCCACGCGTCCGTGAGCGTGTCCGGAGCGTTCTCGCGCCACACGCTGTAGGCGAGCAACAGCAGAGAGAGATAGACGAGCCAGGTCAGCAGGCCGGACAGTACGCGGTTCCGCCGCACCACCCGCTGCGATGTGTTCACGCTTCGGACCCCCCGTCGGCCGCCGTGCGAGCAGCGACACTCTAGGGACTCCGCAGGCCGCGCGATAGAGCGCGTGTTCGAGTGCTCAGCTGCCGGGCCGCCGGTGCTCCGTGAGCCACCCGGTGGCGAAGTCGACGGCCGCCCGCAGCCGGAGCAGCCTGCACGGCGCGGACCCGAGCAGACCCGTCCGTACGTCACCGGGCCCGGCGGCCTCCTCGAACGCCGCGCCCAGGACTCCGAAGTCGCCGTCGTCCAGGGCGACATCCTCGTACGCCCACCACTGCCCCACGCCCCGCAGGGTCACCACACAGCGGTAGGTGCGCAGCGGAGGGCCCGGTCTGCGGTACTCGCCCAGGTGGAAGGCGGTGCAACTGGCGTAGCCGGTGCCGAGCAGGAGGATCCTGGCGTCGGCCTCGTACAGCCGGGCGAGCGGGGAGTCCTCGCCGAGGTGGCAGTCCGGCCGGTGCCCGGCGAGCAGCTTTCCGGCGGCCGGGCCGATCGCGGCGAAGGAGGTCTGCGGATGGCCGCTGCGCTCGGCCCCCGCCGCCGTCCGTACGGTCTCTGCCAGGGCGCCCATCGAAGGGGCGGGGGTGGTCGCCGGATCGAACGGCGCCATCGACGCGCGGACGGCCTCGCGCGCCTCGGCGTCAAGGCCGCGGATCCGGGCGCGGTAGTGGGGCGAGGTGTCCGAGTTCTCGGGGGTGAACGAGGGGACCACGAGGGTCCCGTCCCGTCCCGCTGCCCGCCGCAGGGCCGTCAGGAGAGTGGTGGGCCCGCCGGTGACGGTACCCACCGCCCTCAGGGAGGCGTGCACCAGCAGCACATCGCCGCGGCGCACGCCCAGCGCGGAGAGCGCGACGGTCAGCCGGTCGCCGTCGATGAGGCCGGTGTCGCGAGGATCGCCCATGGCCGGGATCCCTCCCCAGGGCGGGCGGCCCGCACACCCTCACCCCAGCTGCGGAATCTCGATCGCCGGGCACCGGTCCATCACCATGTCCAGCCCCGCCGCCCGCGTCCGCTCGTAGGCGGCCGGGTCCACGACACCGAGCTGGAACCACACCGCCTTCGCCCCCGCCGCCACCGCCTCGTCCGCGACCCCGCCCGCCAGCTCGCTGTTGACGAACACGTCCACCACGTCCACCGGGAACGGGATCTCCGCCAGCGAGGCGTACCCCTGCTCCCCGTGCACCGTCTCGGCCTTCGGGTGCACCGGCACCACCCGCTTGCCGAAGCGCTGGAGGACCTGCGCCACGCCGTAGGCGGCCCGGGAGCGGTTGGCGGAGAGGCCCACCACCGCCCAGGTGTCGCCCGTGTCCTGAAGGATCCGCCGGATCGTCTCTGTCTCGTTGTCCATGCCGGGACAACCGCAGCTCCCGGCCTCGTCATTCCCGCCGCAACCGGTCGGCGGAGCGGCGCATAGGGTGGACGGATGCAGGAGCAGTACCGGACCGTCGCCCGCGCGGGTGTGCACGAGAGCGAGATCAACCGATCGCGTTTCCTCTGCTCCCTCGCCCCCGCCGCCACCGAACAGGAGGCGCAGGACTTCGTCGCCCACGTCCGCAAGGAGCACCCGGCCGCCACCCACAACTGCTTCGCGTACGTGATCGGCGCCGACGCCTCCGCACAGAAGGCCAGTGACGACGGCGAGCCCGGCGGCACCGCCGGCGTCCCGATGCTCCAGATGCTGATGCGCCGCGAGGTGCGGTACGTCGCGGCGGTCGTCACCCGCTACTACGGCGGGGTCAAGCTGGGGGCCGGCGGGCTGATCCGTGCGTACGGGGGAGTGGTCGGCGAGGCCCTCGACGCACTCGGCACCATCACCCGGCAGCGCTTCCGGCTGGCGACCGTCCGCGTCGACCACCAGCGGGCGGGCAAGCTGGAGAACGACCTGCGGGCCACCGGCCGGGACGTGCGGGAGGTGCGGTACGCGGAGGCCGTGACCATCGAGGTCGGGCTGCCGGACGCCGATGTGGCCGCGTTCACCGCCTGGCTGGCCGACGCGACCGCGGGTTCGGCCACGCTGGAGCTGGGCGGCGAGGCGTACGGGGACGTGTGAGCGGTTCCGATCGGATGAGGGGCTCGCGACAGGGCGTGAAGGCCATGGCAGGGGCGTGAAGGCAATGCGAGGGGCGTGAGGACGACGCGGGGGCGCGAGGGTGATGCGGGAGGGTGCGAGAGCGATCCCACCCCGGGCAAATCCTTGATCGATGCGGGTTCGGCGGCCCGGCGGCGTTAGCGTGGTCGGTGCCGGCGGCGGGATCACGGGCCGCTCCGGCGGTGGCCCAGGGGTGGAGGACGACGTACATGCAGCTCAAAACCGGCGGAGCGATCGCGTGAGGATGCTGCACACCTCGGACTGGCACCTGGGCCGGTCCTTCCACCGCGTCCCGCTCCTCGACGCCCAGGCCGCCTTTCTGGACCACCTGGTGGCCACCGTCCAGCAGCGGGAGGTGGACGTGGTCCTCGTCTCCGGCGATGTCTACGACCGGGCCGTCCCGCCGCTCACCGCCGTCGAACTCTTCGACCGCGCGCTGCACCGGCTCGCCGCCATCGGCGTCCCCACCGTCATGATCTCGGGGAACCACGACTCGGCCCGCCGGCTCGGGGTCGGCGCCGGGCTCTTCGACCGCGCCGGGATCCACCTGCGCACCGACCCCGAGAGCTGCGCCACCCCCGTCGTCCTCACCGACGCCCACGGCGACGTCGCCCTCTACGGCCTCCCCTACCTGGAACCGGCCCTGGTCAAGGACACCCTCCGCGCCGCCAAGGCCGGGCACGAGGCCGTCCTGACCGCCGCCATGGACCGGGTCCGCGCCGACCTCGCCACCCGCCCCGCCGGAACCCGCTCCGTCGTCCTCGCGCACGCCTTCGTCGCGGGCGGCGAGCCCAGCGCCAGCGAGCGCGACATCACCGTCGGCGGGGTCGCCGCCGTCCCCGCCGGGGTCTTCGACGGCGCCGACTACGTGGCCCTCGGCCACCTCCACGGCTCCCAGCGCGTGACGAGCCGCGTCCGCTACTCCGGCTCCCCGCTCGCCTACTCCTTCTCCGAGGCCGACCACCGCAAGACCATGTGGCTGATCGAACTCGACGGCACCGGGGCCATCGCCGCCGAGGAGCGGATCGACTGTCCGGTCGAGCGCCCCCTCGCCCGGCTCCGGGGCCCACTGGACACCCTGCTGGAGGATCCGGCCCTGGAGCGCCACGAGCAGGCCTGGGTCGAGGCCACCCTCACCGACCCCGTCCGGCCCGCCGACCCCATGGCCCGCCTCGCCGCCCGCTTCCCGCACACCCTCAGCCTCGTCTTCGACCCCGAGCGGCCCCCCGAGGACCCGCTCGCCTCCTACGCCCAGCGCCTCCAGGGCCGCGACGACCACCAGATCGCGGAGGACTTCGTGGCCCACGTGCGCGGCGGCAGCGGACCCAGCGACCCCGAACGCGCCGTGCTGCGCGCCGCGTTCGACGACGTCCGGGTGGACGAGACCGTGCGCGAGGTGTCCCGTTGAGACTGCACCGCCTCACCCTCACCGCCTTCGGCCCGTTCGGCGCCACCCAGGAAGTCGACTTCGACGCGCTCTCCTCCGCCGGACTCTTCCTCCTTCACGGCCCGACGGGCGCCGGGAAGACCTCGGTCCTGGACGCCGTCTGCTACGCCCTGTACGGGGCCGTCCCCGGCGCCCGCCAGAGCCCCGGCGCCACCCTCCGCAGCGACCACGCACCGGTCGACCTGCCCACCGAGGTCCAACTGGAGCTGACGGTCGGCGGCCGCCGCCTCGAAGTCAGCCGCAGCCCCGCCCAGCCGCGCCCCAAGAAGCGCGGGGGCGGGTTCACGCAGGAGAAGGCCCAGAGCCGCCTGCGCGAGCGCGACCCCGAGGGAGCCTGGCAGGGCCTCAGCAAGTCGCACCAGGAGATCGGCGAAGAGCTGGCCCAGTTGATCGGCATGAGCCGGGACCAGTTCTGCCAGGTCGTGCTGTTGCCCCAGGGCGACTTCGCCCGCTTCCTGCGCTCCGACGCCGAGGCCCGCGGCAAACTCCTCGGCAAGCTCTTCGACACCCGCCGCTTCGCCGCCGTCGAGGAGCGCCTCGCCGAACTGCGGCGGGCCGCCGAGGCCCGGGTGAAATCCGGCGACGAGCAGATCCTCGCCCTCGGCCAGCGCATCGCCCAGGCGGGCGGCCCGGCGGCGACCGAGGCCGCGCCGCCGACCGTACGGGCGGGCGAACCGGGCCTGGCCGAAGAGGTCCTGGAGTGGGCCGCGATCGCGCGCAGCGCCGCCCGGGAACACCTCGACATCGCGCACGCGGTGGTCGCGGAGGCGGAGAACCGCCAACTCGCCGCCCGCAGCGCGCTGGACGCCGAACGCGAACTGGCCCGCCTCCAGGAGCGGTACGCCGAGACCCTGCGGCGCGCCGAGGCGCTGGAGGAGCGACGCCCCGAACACGACTCCTGCCAGCAGCAGTTGGAGCGCGCCCGGAAGGCGGACCGGGTGGCGCCGGCGCTGGAGCTGCGCGAGGAGGCCGAGCGGGCCTACCGGGCGGCGAGTGACGCCCTCGACCGGACCAGGGGCCGGCTGCCCGACGACCTGGCCGATGCGGGAGCCGACCAACTGGCCGAGCTGGAGCGGAGGTTCCAGCAGGAGCTGTACGCACTCGACGCGGCGCGAGAGGCCGAGGAGCGCAGCGCACGGATCGACGAGGAGCGCGTCCGGCTGAACCGGGAGGCCCAGGCCGACGACGAGCTGATCCGCGAGGCGGACGCGTGGCTCGCCGACTGGGGCACCACCCGAACGGCCCTCAAGGAGCGCATCGACGCCTCGCAGGAGGCCGCCACCCGCGCCGAACAGCTCGCCGGACAACTGGCCCCGGCCCGTCGCCGCCTGGACGCGGCCCGCCGCCGTGACGCGCTCGCCACCGACGTACAGCAGGCGGGTGAGCAGCTCGTCTCCGCACGTGAACAGGGACTGGAGGCGCGGGCGTTCTGGCTCGACGTGCGTGAACGCCGGCTGCGCGGCATCGCGGCGGAGCTGGCCGCCGGTCTCGTCGCGGGTGAGCCCTGTGCGGTCTGCGGGTCGGCCGAACACCCGGCCCCCGCCAGCCCCGGCGACGGCCATGTCGACCGTGCCGCCGAGGAGAAGGCCCTCGCCGCCCAGCGGTCCGCCGAGGAGGCCCGAGCCCGTGCGGAGCAGGAGCTCGGACTCGTACGCGAACGCCATGCGACGGCGGAGACGGAGGCCCGTGGCGACGACGCGTCCGTGACGCCCACCGTGGCCGAACTCCGCTCCCTCGTCGACCGGTTGACCGGCGAGCACGCCGACGCCCACCACCTCGCCGCCGCGACGAACCCCGCACGGGAAGCGCTCACCGCCGCCGAGCGTGAGCACGCCGAGCGGCTGGAGCAGCGGCAGGACGCGCACGGCAGGATCTCCGCCCGTACCGCCGCGCGCGAGGCACTCGACCGCGACCAGGCCCGCCTGGAGGACCAGATCACCGCCGCCCGGGGCGAGTCGGAGTCCGTCGCCGCGCACGCGGACCGGCTGACCCGCCGCGTCGCGCTCCTCGCCGACGCCGCCGAGGCCGTCCGCGCCGAACAGGACGCGGCCCAGCGCCGGAAGGAGGCCGACGACCGGCTCTCCGACGCGGCCTTCAAAGCCGGGTTCGACACCCCGCAGGCGGCCGCCGCGACGTTCCTCGGTGGAGCCGCTCAGCGCGACCTCCAGCACCGCATCGACGCCTGGCAGGCGGAGGCGGCGGCGGTCGCCGACCGGCGCACCGAACGGGACGCACGCGAAGCCGCCGAACGCCCGGCTGCGCAGGCCGCAGCGGCCGAAAGTGCCAACGAGACGGCGGAATGGCTGCTGCGCGAAGCCGCCTCGGCCCGCGCGGCCGCCCGCGACCGGTGCGCCGAACTCGACCGGCTCTCGGCTCAGGCGGGCGAGGAGGTGCGGCGACTGGGGCCGGTGCGTCAGGAGTACGAGCGGGTCGCCCGGCTCGCCGGTCTCACCGCGGGGACCTCCGCCGACAACGAACGCAAGATGCGCCTGGAGGCGTACGTCCTGGCCGCCCGCCTCGAACAGGTGGCGGCCGCGGCCACCGCCCGCCTGCAGCGGATGTCCTCCGGCCGTTACACGCTCGTCCACTCCGACGCCCGCACGGGCAGCCGCCGGGCGGGCCTCGGGCTCCATGTCGTGGATGCGTGGACCGGCAGCGAACGGGACACGTCGACGCTCTCCGGCGGGGAGACGTTCTTCGCTTCGCTGGCCCTGGCGCTCGGTCTCGCCGATGTCGTCACCGAGGAGGCCGGGGGCGTACGCCTGGACACCCTCTTCATCGACGAGGGCTTCGGCAGCCTGGACGACCAGACCCTCGACGAGGTGCTCGACGTGCTGGACTCCTTGCGGGAGCGGGACCGCAGCGTCGGGATCGTCAGCCACGTGGCCGATCTGCGCCGCCGCATCCCCGCGCGGCTCGAAGTGGTCAAGGACCGGCACGGATCGACGGTGCACCACCGCCTCTAGCGCCCCCAGGGGGGTGTCCCGCGCCTCCCGCGAGGTGCCCTCCGGCGCTTCAGCCGCCGATCGCGCGCCGGGGGAGCGGTGAGGAGTAGACGACGCTGGTGGTGACCGAACCGAGCGCGCCGATCCGGCCGGTCACCTCCTCCAGGTGCCGCATCGAGCGCGCCGTCACCTTGAGGACGAAGCAGTCGTCACCGGTGACATGGTGGGCCTCCACGATCTCCGGGGTCGTCTCCAGGAGATCGTGGAACGGCTTGTAGTTCCCGTTCGGATAGCGCAGCCGTACGAGGGCGAGGACCGGCAGTCCGAGCCGCTCGGCGTCGACCACCGCCGCGTAACCGCTGATCACCCCGGTCTCCTCCAGACGCCGCACCCGTTCCGTCACGGCGCTGGGGGACATGGCGACGGCGCGGGCGAGCTCGGCGAAAGTGGCGCGGCCGTCGCGCTGGAGGACATCGAGAATGCGCCAGTCGGTGGCGTCCGGGGAATAGTCGGTCACCCCACGGAGACAACAGGGAAATCCCCGGCGGATCAAGAGGAGCGCCGGGGAACTTCACTTCCTCGTCCCGGACGACGGTCATAGATTCATGGTCATGACCTCCCGGACCACGGCCACCGCCGTCAACTCCGTCCTGCGCGTCCCGCCCGCCTCTCCGGCCGCGGCGGCCGCCTACTTCGGCGCCTCACTCGCCTTCCACGCCGACGTCTCCGACGTCGCCACGGCACTCGCGGCCGACGGCGACCCCGGGTTCGTCGTGGTGGACTCCCGCTCCACCGCCTCCTGGGACCAGGGACACATCCCCGGCGCGGTACACCTGCCCACCGCCCTGATCCCCGACCAGGCTCCCCGGCTGCTGGAACCGGCCGTCCCGGTCGTCACGTACTGCTGGGGGCGGGGCTGTAACGGCGCCACCCGCGCCGCCCTGGCGCTCGCCCAACTCGGCTACCAGGTCAAGGAGATGCTCGGCGGCTTCGAGTACTGGGCGCGCGAGGGCTTCGCCTTCGAGACGTGGGAGGGCGGCGAACGGCGCGCCGCCGATCCGCTCACCGCTCCGGTCGACGCCGCCGAGTGCGGCTGCTGAGGCCTCGTCGCGCTCCACCACCGGCCGGGACCCGCTCCACCACCGGCCGGGACCCGCTCCGCGAGGGGGTCCCGGCCGGCGGGCGGGAGGGGTCAGAGCCGGGACAGCTCGTCCACCAGGTCGTCCAGGCCGAGCGACCCCTGGGAGAGCGCCGCCATGTGCCAGGCCTTGAGGTCGAACGCGTCGCCGTGCGCCGCGCGGGCGTTCTCCCGGCCGAGCAGCCACGCCCGCTCGCCCAGCTTGTAGCCGATGGCCTGGCCCGGCATCGACAGGTAGCGGGTCAGCTCGCTCTCCACGAAGTCGGCCGGCCGGCCGCTGTGGCTGCCGAAGAACTCCTGCGCCAGGTCCGGCGTCCAGCGCTCGCCCGGGTGGAACGGCGAGTCCGCCGGAATCTCCAGCTCCAGGTGCATGCCGATGTCCACGATCACCCGGCAGGCCCGCATCATCTGCGCGTCCAGATAGCCCAGGCGCCGCTCCGCGTCGGGCAGGAAGCCCAACTCGTCCATCAGCCGCTCCGCGTACAGCGCCCACCCCTCGGCGTTGGCGCTGACCTGGCCGAGCGACGTCTGGTAGCGGGAGAGGCTGTCGGCGACGTGCTTCCACTGCGCGATCTGGAGGTGGTGGCCGGGAACGCCCTCGTGGTACCAGGTCGAGACCAGGTCGTACACCGGGAAGCGGGTCTCGCCCATGGTGGGCAGCCAGGTGCGCCCGGGGCGCGAGAAGTCCTCGGAGGGGCCCGTGTAGTACGGGGCCGCGGCGCCGCCGGGCGGGGCGATACGGGACTCCACCCTCCTTACCCGTTCGGCCAGTTCGAAGTGGGTGCCGTCCAGCGCCTCGATGGCCTCGTCCATCAGGCCCTGGAGCCACTCGCGGACCTCCTCGACCCCTTCGATGTGCCGGCCGTGCTCATCGAGGTGGGCGAGCGCCTCCCAGGGGCCGGCGCCCGGAAGGATCTTCGCGGCCTCGGCCTTCATCTCGGCCAGCAGGCGGTGGTACTCCGACCACCCGTACGCGTACGCCTCGTCGAGATCGAGGTCCGTGCCGTTGAACTGGCGCGTCCAGCGGGCGTAGCGCTCCCGGCCCACCGTGTCGGGTGCTCCCTCGATCGCCGGGGCGTAGACGTCCCGCACCCAGTCCCGCAGGGACGCGAAGGCGGCGGTCGCGAGCCGGGCCCCCTCGGTCAGCTCCTGACGCAGGGCCTCCGGTGCTGGGGCGATGAACTCCGTGAAGAACGCGGTGTTCTCGCCGCCGCCGCTCCACTCCGTGAGCTGCCCGATGAAGGTGGCGGTCGCGCGGGGCCCGCCGTACAGCTTGCGCTCCAGGCCGAGTCCGAGCGAGGCCCGGTACCCCTCGACCGCGGCCGGGACCGCGCGCAGCCGTTCCGCGACCGCCGCCCAGTCCTCCTCCGTCTCGGTGGGGGTGACCGTGAAGACGCCGATGAGGCTGTGGGCGGGGGAGTGCAGGTTGGAGACGGCCCGCAGCCCCTCCTCCGCGTCGTGCACGGCGAGTTCCGCCGTCAGCCGCTCCCGCAGGAGCCGTCCGCAGCGGCGTTCCTCATCGCTGCCGGCGCCCGGCAGCCGCTCCGCGTCGTCCAGCTTCAGCAGCGTCGCGCGGATGAGGTCGGCGGCCGCGTCCTGACCGGCCGGTGAGAAATCGGGCAGGCGGCGCGAGCTTTCCGGAACACCCAGATAGGTGCCCGTGATGGGGTCGAGTTCGATGACTGCGTCGACGTAGGCGTCGGCGACCTGGCGGGGCAGCGCGCTGCTCGAAGTGTCTGACATGCGGACATCCTCCAACGGCGGGCCCCTTCCCGTCACCACCGCAGGAGGACGCACGTCCGAAAGACGATCACCGGCGGACCCTCTCGCCCGCGTTCTCGGGCGGACCGTCTCGTCGGCGTTCACGGACGGCCGTTCCCCGGCGGTCACGGGCGGACCGGCTCGCCCGGCGGCAGCAGCGGGCCGCACTCCCACTGCTGGAAGATCAGCCGGGTGTCCACCCGGGCCACCTCCCGGCGCGAGGTGAACTCGTCCAGGACCAGCCGCTGGAGATCCGCCGCGTCGGCCACCGCCACCTGGACCAGATAGTCGTCGGGGCCGGTGAGATGGAAGAGCGCACGGGACTCCGGCAGGGCCCGGATCCGGTCGACGAACGGGCCGATCAGCTCGCGTCGGTGCGGCCGGACCTGCACCAGCAGCAGCGCCTGGAGCCCCCGGCCGAGCTTCGCCGGATCCAGCCGGAGCTGATCGCCGAGGATGACGCCGGAGCGGCGCAGCCGGGTCACCCGGTCCAGGCAGGTCGAGGGAGCCACCCCCACCTCGGCCGCCAGCTCCCGGTAGGTGGTCCGTGCGTCGTTCTGCAACAGCCGCAGAATGTGCAGATCCACCGGATCCAGAGCGACAGAATCAGCCATACGGCGAACGTAACACGGTCTCCCCCCACTACGAGCCGGTAACTGTTCAGGCTGTTGTCATGGACAACGAAGTCTCGACGACGCCCCCTGCCCCCACCCCGTCCAGGGCGCTGGCCACCGAAGCCGTGCACGCCGGACGCGACGACCTCGCCTCCCTCGGCCTGCACGCCCCGCCGCTCGACCTGTCCACCACCTACCCCTCCTACGACTCGCGCGGCGAGGCCGAGCGGATCGACGCCTTCGCCACCACGGGCGCCCGGCCGGACGGCCCGCCCGTCTACGCACGGCTGGACAACCCGACCACCGGCCGCTTCGAGACGGCGCTCGCCCGGCTGGAGGGGACCGACAGCGCTGTCGCGTTCGCCAGCGGCATGGCGGCTCTCACGGCGGTCCTGCTGGCCCGCGCGAGCCTGGGGCTGCGCCATGTCGTCGCGGTCCGGCCCCTCTACGGGTGCAGCGACCACCTGCTGGGTGCCGGGCTGCTGGGCACCGAGGTGACCTGGACCGACCCGGCGGGCATCGCCGACGCGATCCGCCCGGACACGGGCCTGGTCATGGTCGAGACGCCGGCCAACCCCACCCTGGCCGAGATCGACATCCGGGCCGTCGCCCACTCCTGCGGCTCCGTGCCGCTCCTGGTCGACAACACCTTCGCCACGCCCGTGCTCCAGCGCCCCGTCGAACACGGCGCCCGGATCGTCCTGCACAGTGCCACCAAGTACCTCGGCGGCCACGGCGATGTGATGGGCGGCGTCGTCGCCTGCGACGAGGAGTGCGCCGCCCGGCTGCGCCAGGTGCGCTTCGCCACCGGGGGAGTGCTGCATCCGCTGGCCGGCTACCTGCTCCTGCGGGGCCTGTCCACCCTTCCGGTCCGCGTACGGGCCGCCTCGGCGAGCGCCGCCGAACTCTCGCGCAGGCTGACCGCCGACCCCCGGATCGCGCGGGTGCACTACCCGGAGATCGGCGGCGCGATGGTCTCCTTCGAGGTGTACGGGGACCCGCACGCCGTGATCGCCGGCGTACGGCTCATCACCCCCGCCGTCAGCCTGGGCAGCGTGGACTCGCTGATCCAGCACCCGGCCTCCATCAGCCACCGCATCGTGGAGGAGGGCGACCGGCAGGCGGCCGGGGTCGGTGACCGGCTGCTGCGCATGTCGGTCGGTCTGGAGGACGTCGAGGACCTCTGGGCCGACCTGTGCCAGGCGCTCAGCGACGGGCCCGTTCCACGGGCTCGGACCGCTGAGCGGGACGCGCGTCCGTCGGCTGAGCGGTCCGCTCCTCCGTCACACGCGTCGGCTCCGTCGCACGCGTAGGCTCCATCGCGCCGCCCGTCGGCTCCGTCACCCGCGCCGGCTCCGTTGCCCGCGTCAGTCGCGCGGTGATGACCAGGGTGCCTTCCTCGATCTGGTAGTCGAGGGGCAGCTCCAGGGCGCGCATCGCCGCGACCATGCCGGTGTTACGGGACTGGGTGACGGCGTACACGCTGTCGCAGCCCGCTTCCTCGGCGAGCTGCACCAGACGGCTGAGCAGCTCCGAACCGATGCCCCGGCGCTGCCAGTCGTCCTCGACGAGGAGGGCCACCTCGGTCTCGTCGCCGTCCCAGAGGAGGTGGCCGAGGGCCACCAGCTTGCCGGAGGTGGTCTGCACAGCCAGCGTACGGCCGAACCGCGGGCTCAGCAGGTGGTCCAGGTAGCGGTCCGCGTCCCCGACGGGTCCGTGGTAGCGCAGGCCCAGGGTGCGCGGGGAGCACCGGTCGTGCATGGCGCGGGCGGCGGCGAGATCGCTGCGGTCCGCGCGGCGCACGGTGATCGCGTTGCCCTCGGGCAGCGTGAGGATGTCCTCGCTACGGGGCACCCGCGGGCCGAGCCGGGCGTCCAGCTCCACCAGGGCGCGGGCCCGGGCGAACTCGGTCGGGGTGAACGGCAGATGGGGCCGCTCGACGGAGATGACGCCGCCGGACGGGTCTCGCAGGCGCATCACCGTCTCCTCCAGCACGCCTTCGACCGGGGCGCTCTCGCCGGTCGGGCGGCCGGTGACGGAGACGGCGGGCAGCGAGTGGATGGTGCATCGGCCGAGCAACTGGCGGAGGGCGAGCGGGAGTTCCGCCGCGTCGAGCGCCGTACGGGTGGCCAGCGAGAGCACCCGGGTCGGGGTGTCGACCAGATCGTGGGTGTCCGCCCGCTCGATCCAGGTGGCGGTGCCGCCCGCGCCCGAGATCTGCCGGGTCAGCTCCTGCGCCGGGAGGGATGCGGGCGCCCGCAGCAGGAACTCGTCGACCGTCCCGTCGGCCAGCGGGTGGGTCTGGAGCGTCAGGATGTCGATACGGAGCCGGGCGAGCACCAGGCACAGCGCGGCCAGACTGCCCGGGGCGTCGCGCACGGTCGTCCGCATCCGCCACAGGACCGTCCCCCCGGCCTCGGCTCCGGACCCGTCGATCGAGCCGGTGGCCTCGCCCGGCGTCGGATCGGACGCGGCCGGATCCGCCGGCGGGGGAGCGTTGCTGTGGCGCCGGGCCCACCACGTGTGGAACGTCGCCGTGGCCACCAGGGCCACGGCCGACGCCACGAGCAGATAGGGCCCGTCGGGCTGGTGCCCGATCAGATTGGCGATCGCGTCGGCCACGGCCACCGCCGTGAACAGCGCGGCCAGCTCGATCAGGTCCCGCCGCCAGTGGTGCGGACGGCGGGCGGTCTTCGCAGAGGTCACATCAGTCATATCCTTACTGTGGAGGACTGGTGTTGCCTGATCACGAACACCTTGTGACTGATGGGTTAAGTATGGATCTGATCACCTATCGTCGTTTTTCAGCCGTATTCTTCACCCCGTGAAAGTCTTCAACAGGCGGGCGGCCTGCCGGACGGTCTGCGAGGACCCCTTGCGTCCGGCCGTCGCGGCCAGCCCGGCGATCGGCTCGATCCCTTCCGTACCGCCGCGCTCGATCCCTTCTGTACCGCCGCGCTCGGCGCACTCCGCCGCCACGGCCAGCAGGTCCCCGATCCCCCGGGGCGCCTTCTCGTACGCCAGCAGGGTGGGCAGCGCCTTGGTGAGCACGCCCAGCACGGTCCGG
Organism: Streptomyces cyaneofuscatus; assembly: GCF_042718795.1. Taxonomy (GTDB): domain Bacteria; phylum Actinomycetota; class Actinomycetes; order Streptomycetales; family Streptomycetaceae; genus Streptomyces; species Streptomyces cyaneofuscatus_A. The sequence goes on along the minus strand of NZ_JBHXOX010000022.1, from coordinate 87,224 downwards.
TACGCCCCGGTGGCGGCCGCCGTCCGGACGGCGTCGGCCAGGCGGTTGACCTTGACCAGGTCGTGGTCGACGAGGACCCCCAGCTCACGCCCGAGCAGCGCCGGGTCCAGCCGCCCCTGAGCGGCCAGCACGAGGAGTGCGTCCACGGCGGATATCCGGTCCTCGGGGTGCCGTGCGCCCAGCCCGTACGCCAGGGCGAGGTGCACCGCGACACCCGCCTCGCCGCCCGTCTCCATCAGCGGCGGCAGGAACCAGGCCCCGCCCCTGGGCCCTTCGTCGGCGGTGTGCAGCAGATCCGCCATCAGCCAGGCGGCCAGGGTCTCCCCGTCCTCCGGCAGCGTGGCCGTCCAGTGCGGGCACTGCTCGGCGCCCCAGTGGTAGCAGGACCGGGCGTCGGGCACGTGCGGGCGGCCGAGCCAGTGGAAGGAGCGCGGGAACTCCTGCTGGATCACCAGCCGTTCCCTGGTGGCGAGCAGCACCTGCCGGACCCCCGACGCGGACCGCTGCCACCAGTTGCCCGCCGAGGGCCGGTCGCTGGTCAGCCCGTGCCGCAGGACGGGAGCCACCGGCTCGTCGGCCCGTATCCAGGCGGCCAGCCGGTCGCCGTGCGGCGTACCGAGCGCCGAGGCCGCATCGGCGGCCGCTGACGCACCGCTCCGGCGCACGCGCAGCAGCGCCTGGGAGAAGTCGGCGGGCCCCGGGGCGATGTCCAGACGCCGGTACGTCCGCAGCCGCTCGACCAGCTCCGCCGCGTCCAGCGCACCGGTGTGCCAGGTCGGCGTGGCGAGCAGGAAGGGGATCCGGTCGGTCACCACATCACCGGCAGCCTCCCACGCCCGGGCGAGCAGCACCCCGTTCAGCGCCGTATGGGCACACGTCCCGGTGCCGGTCCACCGGCTCTTCCCCTCGACGACGGCCTGATACGAGACCCGGCCGAGGAGCGAGCCCACCACCAGCGACAGCGCGTCGCTCGTCGTCAGATACGCCGGCTCGGGCTGCCGGTCGATTCCGTGCTCCAGGAACCACGTCCCGGCCAGGGCCTCCTCCAACGCCTCCGCCAGCCCGGTCCGGTCGGCGCGGGCCACGCGGACCAGCCCGTCCAGCGTGCGCTCGAAAGCGGAGATCCCGGACGCCGCGGCCAGGGCTCCCGGGGTGGAGCCCTGCCAGGAGCGCGACTTCAGCTGGGCCGCCACCTCCTCGACGAGCTCCGCCACGCTCCCCGGTGCCGGGTCCAGCCGGGACAGGACCGGCACGGGCGGCAGCAGCTCCTCGTACGGGCCGGCCAGCGCATCCTCCGAGGAGCCGTCAGCCCCGAACAGGGCGGTGACCGCCTCCCGGTGCAGCGGCCCCAACTGCGCTGCCGCGAACGACAGCTCCTCCCGCAGCGGCGCGTCATCGGCCGGAAGGTGGCGCGCGATCAGCTTGAGCGCCCGCTCCTGGAGGGCGACGTCCTCGTTCCCGAACGCCTCGGCGACCACCGGGAGCAGCTCACCCGCCGTCGATGCGTCCCGGCTCAGCACCTTCCCCAACAGGATCAACTGGCTCCGCACCAGCTTCTTCTCCCGGCGGAAGAGGACCGAGCCCGACACCTCGGAGAGATCCGCGGTGGACAGCTCGCCCCGTGCGTCCAGCCGCGCGAGCACGTCCTGGGCATGGGAGGCCACCACGGAGATGCCGTCCGCCGCCATGGCCGTCCAGTCGCGGAGGTGGGCTCTCTCCTCGTCCTCCGTGATGCTCAGCTGCTGGAGCACCGTGAGGAAGAACCGCTGGTCACCGGTCTTTCCGCCGCGCACCAGGCGGGTCACGCACCGTTCGGCCAACTGCGACCGGTCGAGCACGCCCTCCTCGGCGAGCACGCGCAGCGCGGCCGGCCAGTGGTCGGTCGAGTCCGGTGTGTCGTACCAGCCGACCTGCGGCGGAAGCTCCCGCGTCTCGAAGAGCCGGGGCGCGAGCACGGCGACGTGCGGGTCCGAGCGCAGGAGGTCGACCAGCGGCACCCGGCGGCCGGACCTGCCGTGCCACCGTGCCGTACTGATCCGCTCGGCCCAGCCCTCCACGAGACTGTCCGTCGTCGGGATCGGGCATCCGGCCATCCGCACCAGCTCGCTGATGAACGTGTACTCCGCCTCCGAGTTCAGCGACTTCGCCGCCAGCCGGTGGGCGAGATCGCCGAGCCAGGCCGGATCGCGATCGCCCAGCGCCACCAGGATCAGCGGATACGGGGACCTCGACCAGCTACGCAGGTCACGGCCGCCGATCCAGGTGGCACAGCCCGCCGCCCCCGTGTGGCAACCGGCCCCGGCCACCTGAAGGGCCTTGCGGATCTTGTCCTGCCGCTGCCAGTCCCAGCCCCGGGCCTCCTTGCGCAGCTCCTTCAACTCGGCCAGTGCCGCTCTGCGCCCGGCCCGGTCCAGCCGGAGCACCAGCGCCGGGACCTCGCGGTGCGCTCCCGCGCGTACCGCGGTGAGCAGGTCGGTCATCGCACACCTCCGGTGACCGTCGCACCGCGCCGGACCATCGTCACGGCCAGGGCGTGTTTGCAAGGGCCCCGCTTCCCCCGGTAGTCCGCCCACCACTGGCAGGTGCAGGTGAGGGCCCCCTCGCTCTCGCGCACCTGGTAGCGCCGGTCGCCGGAGGCCACGTACGCCAGCGGTCCGTCCAGCGACACCGCCCCCGCACCGGCCAGCTCGCGGGCGGCGACCAGACGCGGGTTGTGGCGCTCGGCCCGGTCCGCGTCGTAGGGCAGTTCGCGGTGGAAGTAGGCCGCGTCCGCCAGGTCGTAGCCGACCCGGCCCGCCGTGCCGAGCCGGGTGAGCGCGGCCCGTACCCGCTCGACGCTCAGCCCCGACCGCTCGGCCAGCGTGGCGGGTTCGATCACGGGCTCCCAGGCGAGCAGGACGGAGACCAGCTCGGCGTCGGCCGCCGCCTCATCGGTGGCCAGCGCCTCCAGGACCCCGCCCTCACCCGAGAACCCGCGCGAGGCGTCCGGTGACAGCGTCAGCGTGAGCCGCATACCCGGCAGGACCACCTCCCAGGCGCTCGCCACCGGCGCGCCGTCCGCCACCGGAGGCCCGTACACCCGCAGCGCCGTCGCGTGCCGCAGCACCCGCTGCAACGCCACCAGCCGCTCGGGCCCCGGCAGGCACACCGCCCCCGGCACCGGCCGGGTCGTCGGCCGCAGGGCGGAGCCGGAGGCCACCACCCACTGCGCGCCCCGCGCCGCGTTGCCCGAACCACGCGGCAGGGACCGCAGGAACGCCACCGCCTGGGCCGCCGACAGCTCGGCCCGCAGATCGAACCCGGCCGAGGCCACCTGCGCCTCGGCGAACCCCCGCAGCCACCGGTCCGGCAGCGGCACCTTCTTCTCCACCACCGGCCCGTCCAGCGTGGTGACCGCCAACTCCTCGGGGCCCACCCGCAGATGCAGCGGGTCGTCCGCCGTTATCCGCGAAAGGGCGTCCCGCAGCGGATTGTTGACGTCCACATTGGTCGTGCCGTGGCCCGTCCGCGCCCCCTCCAGCCCTTCCTGGAGCACGTCGAGGCGCGCGTACACCCCGCAGCAGCCGGAGAACGACTCGAACCGCAGCCGGTCCCCGTTCCCCGTCACCACCGGGTCCAGGGAAGCGGCCAAGGTGCGCTGGTAGTACCGGGCGGCGGCCACGTCGGCCACCGCCAGCAGGCCTCGGGCGGCGATGCGCGGGGCGGAGAGGAATCCGGCGAAGAACCGCGGATGCGCCTGTGCCCCGCGCGGGGTGAGGCCGCCCGCGGTCTCCAGACCGAGGGAGGCCTCCACCTGCGAGGACTCCAGGGCGGACGGGCGTGCGTAGGCCAGGGCCTGAACGGATCGGGTCATGGAGAAAACGGTAGGACCCACCACTGACAACGGACCCTGGCGCAGCCGTACGCGCAGGTCAGCGGCGTCCCCTCACCGACCTGTCCTAGCGGGTCAGCGGTGCTCCCTCGCTGACCTGTCCACGCGGGTCAGCGGCGCCCCCTCACTGACCGACGCGGCCCGGCCGCAGCACCTTGGTGAACAGCACCCCGCCCCCCTCCGCGCGCAGACGCACCGTCAGATTCGCGCTGTCGCCGTCGATCTCGACCTCCCCGAAGAACTGCGGCGACTCCATCGGCGACACATTGGCCCGGTCCGGCGCCCGCACGAAGACCCGGTCCGGCCCGAACGTACCGTCCAGCGCGTTGGCCGGAAATCCCCCTGCCGCGAGCGGCCCCGAGACGAACTCCCAGAACGGGGCGAAGTCCTTGAACGCCGCCCGCTCCGGGGCGTAGTGCTGCGCCGAGGTGTAGTGCACATCGGCGGTCAGCCACACCGTGCCGGTGACCTTGCGGTGCTTGATGAACCGCAGCAGCTCGGCGATCTGCAGCTCTCGCCCGAGCGGAGCGCCCGGATCGCCCTGGGCCACCGCCTCGAAGTCCGTCGCCCCGTCCGGCACCACCAGACCGAGCGGCATGTCGGCCGCGATCACCTTCCACACCGCGCGGGACTGGGCGAGGGAGCGTTTCAGCCAATTCAACTGCTCAGCACCGAGGATGCCGGTCGTATCGTCGGCCTGCCGGTTGGGAGAGTTCCGGTTCCGGTGCGAGCGCATGTCGAGCACGAAGACGTCCAGCAACGGCCCGTGGTGGACGGCGCGGTACATGCGCGAGCGCCGCGAGGACGAACCGTACGAGCCGTGCGAACCGTACGAGCCGTGCGGCGTCGACACCGGGAAGTACTCCTGGAAGGCGCGCGCGGAGCGGGCCGCGAGGATGTCGACGTTCTTCTCGGTGTAGCGCGCGTCGTCGAGGATCTGGCCGGGGTACCAGTTGTTGCGCACCTCGTGGTCGTCCCACTGGACGACGGAAGGAACCTGCGCGTTGAAGCGCCGGACGTTGCGGTCGAGCAGGTTGTAGCGGAAGTTCCCCCGGTACTCGTCCAGCGTCTCGGCGACCTTGGCCTTCTCCTCGGTCATGACGTTGCGCCACATCCTGCCGTCGGGCAGCGTCACGCTCGGCTGGAGCGGCCCGTCCGCGTAGACGGTGTCGCCGCTGCACAGGAAGAAGTCCGGGTCGAGGCGGCGCATCTCCTCGTACACGCGGTAGCCGCCGATGTCCGGGTTGATGCCCCACCCCTGCCCCGCGATGTCCCCGGACCACAGGAAGCGCACCCCGTCACGGCGCCGGGCCGGAGTGGTACGGAATGTTCCGTACACCGGTTTTCCCGTACGGCGTGGATCGCCCGGATCGGCCAGCGTGACGCGGTAGTGCACCTGCTCGCCCGCCGGAAGGCCGTACAGGGGAGTGGTGCCGGTGAGGTCCGACCCCGGGCCGATCAGCGGCCCGTACCAGCGCCGGGCCCGGCGGAAGGACTCGGTCGCCGCGGTCTCCACGAGCATCCGGGCGGGCCGGTCGGAGCGCACCCACACCAGCGCCGACGAGGCGGTGACGCTCCCCACCTGCACGCCCCATGCCGCCTCCGGCCGTCCCGCCAGCGCCAGGGCGGGAGCCGCGCCGACGGCCGTGGGCAGGGCGGCCGCCGCCGGGACGAGCAGCGAGCCCCGCAGAACGGTACGGCGGCCGGGCGAGGGGATGTGCGGACGGTGCGGCATCGACGTGCCTCCAGGACGGTGGGCGAAACGTTGGGAACAGGCAGAACGTGCGGAACGGGTGAAAACGGTCGGACGGACACCGAGCCGGGGGCGGCCGCAGCGCTCCGCCGGGCCGGAGCCGGTCTCCGCTCCCATGCCTAGTGGGTCGCGGAAGCCGCCGTCCCAACGCCGGGTGAACGGGGCCGGTCCGATGAGCCGTCAGGCACGAGCACCCGCACCCGGCCCCTGCGCGGCCGCGAGCAACCCGACGCCCCGGGCGATCTCACCCGCCCCCAGATGGGCGTAGCCGAGCACCAGCGCCACCGTGCCGTCCTCGGGCCCGGCGTCCCCGCAGTCGCTCAGTGGCCGCAGCGCGATGCCCGCCCGGTCCGCGCGGCTCAGGAACGCGCCCTCGGGGCCGTACCGCTCGGGCAGCCGCGCGATGATGTGCAGCCCGGCGGCGATGCCGCTGACCTCCGTGCCCGGGAAGCGCTCACCGAGCGCGGCCACCAGGGCGTCGCGGCGCTCCCGGTAGGCACGTTGACAGCGGCGCAACTGCCGGTCGTAGGCGCCGCGCACGATGAAGTCGGCCAGCACCGCCTGGTCGATGGCGGGATTGCCGAGGTCCATGGTCCGCTTGCGGGCGACGATCCGCTCGGTCAGCGCGGCGGGAGCGATCAGCCAGCCCAGCCGCAGCCCCGGGGCCAGTGACTTGCTCACCGACCCGGTGTAGACGACACGCTCCGGGTCGAGCCCCTGCAACGCCCCCACCGGCGCCCGGTCGTAGCGGAAATCCCCGTCGTAGTCGTCCTCCATGATCACGGCGTCCGCCTCGCGCGCCCAGTCGAGCAACGCACGCCGGCGCTCGGCGGAGTAGGCGATTCCGGTGGGGAACTGGTGCGCCGGCGTGGTCACCACGGCGCGCACGCCGGAGCGCCTCAGCGGATCCAGCGCCACCCCCTCCGCGTCGAGAGGCAGCGGGGTCGCGCCCAGGCCGGTCGCCGCGAACAGCGACGCGTGCTCCGGGCTCCCCGGGTCCTCCACCCCGACGGAGGCCAGGCCCTGCTCCCGCAGTACGAAGCCGAGCAGCGTCGTCGCCTGCGCGACCCCCGAGCAGACCACCAGCCGCTCGGGATCGGCCACCACCCCGCGCCGCCGCGCCAGCAGTCCGGCCAACGCCTCACGCAGCTCCGGCAGCCCGCGCGGATCGGGGTACCCCAGCGCGCTGTGCGGCAGCCGGCCGAGCACCGTCCGCTGGGTGGCGGCCCACGCGGCGCGCGGGAAGAGCGAGAGGTCGGGGACGCCCGGCCGGAAGTCCACCAGCGCGCCCGGCGCGCGCGGCGCCAGGTCCCGTACGGAATGCGCCGCCGCGCGCACTCCGTCGCTCACCCAGGTTCCCGCGCCCTGCCCGCTGCGCAGATAGCTCTCGGCGGTCAGTTGCTCGTACGCCTCGGTGACCAGCCCGCGCGACACCCCGAGATCCGCGGCGAGTTCCCGGCTGGACGGCAGCCGGGTACCCGCCGCCAGACGGCCCGAGCGCACCGCCTCACGCAGCGCGGACCGGAGCGCGCGCCCCCGCCCGCGCGCCGGCGCGGCAGCGGCGGGCAGCAGCAACTCCCAGGCGGGAGAAGTGGAATCGAGACCACCGGAGCCGCCCCGGCCGCTCCCATCGGTCGAATTGGTCCCCGAAGACGTCATGGAAGTGGACCTTAAACCGGTCCGGCCCCGAACCTAGCGTCACCTTCATGAACGCGAACTCTCTGCGCGGGGCCCTCCTGGCGGCCTTCGCCTGTGTGCTGGTGGGGGCCTCCTTCACCGCCAACAGTGTCCTCGGCGACTACCCGTACGCGGGCGGCCAGGCGCTCCGCTACGGCCTGGCCGCCCTGCTGCTGGCCGCTCTGCTGCGACGCGGCCCCGACCCCGTCGCCGTACCGCTCCGAAGTCTCTCCGGGCGCCACTGGATGCGGCTCGGCCTGCTCGCCGCGGTCGGGATGGTCGGCTTCAACCTGGCGATCCTGGCGGCGGAACGGACCGCGGAGCCGGCTGTTCCGGGCGTCTTCGTCGGCTGCGCGCCCATCGTCGTCGGCGTCCTGGTCCCCCTCCTGGAGAACCGCCGCCCGTCCCGTGCCACCTTGTACGCCGCCGGGCTCGTCGCCGCCGGAGCGTTCACGGTCCAGGGCTGGGGGCGCACCGACCTGGCGGGCATCTGCTGGTCGGTGGGCGCGCTGGCGGGCGAGACCGGCTTCGCGGTGCTGGCCGTCCCGGTGCTGCGACCGCTCGGCCCGAAGCTGCTCGCGGCCACCGTGTGCGCGATCGCCGCCGTACAGTCCACGCTGCTCGGGCTGGTGCTGGACGGCACCGCGTTCCTGCGGGTGCCGACACCGGCCGAGACGACAGCCCTGCTCTGGCAGGCCGTCGTCGTGACCGTGATCGGCTTCGTCTGCTGGTACATCGGCATGCAGCGCATCGGAGCCGAACGCGCCACCCTCTTCTCCGGTCTCATCCCGGTCTCCGCCGCGCTGACGGCGCCGCTCGTCGGAGCCGGGACGTACGGTCTGGCCCAGGGCGCGGGGAGCCTGCTCGTCGGCGCCGGCGTGGCGTTCGGCTCAGGCGTCCTGCGGCGCCGCGAGGCGGCCGGGCCGGTGCAGCGTCCCGTCCCCGTCCCCGCCGCGGCTGGTGTCGAGGATGACGCGGGCCACCAGGGCCGGGTCGTCGTTCATGGGCACGTGCCCGCAGCCGGGCAGCCGCACGAGCCTGGCCTCCGGGATCACGTGCTTGGCGCGGACGCCCTGCCTCCGGAGCAGGATGCGGTCGCGGGTGCCCCAGGCGACGGTGACGGGGATGCCCTGCACATCGTGGGTGAAGGAGACGCTCCCGCCGGCGGCCAGCGTCTGGTGGAAGCCGGTCGCTCCCCGCAGGGCCAGGGTCTCGGCGACGACGGCCTCGGGTGAACGCCTGCCGGGCCGGGCGTAGATCGTGCTGGTCAGCGCCGTCCGCCCGGCCGCGCTGCGCGACAGCCGCTCGATCGCGGGCACCGGGAGTGCCAGCGCGGCGCGGCGCATCGCCCGCAGGGTCGTGAAGGCGTAGCGGCGCTCCGGCTCGTTCCAGAAGCCCGCGGGCGACAGCGCGGTCACCGACCGGACGAGCCCCTTCCGTCCCAGCTCCAGTGCGAACAGGCCCCCGAGGGAGTTCCCGGCCACATGCGGACGGTCCAGGCCGAGCGTCTCGAAGAGGGCCCCGAGGACCGGAACGAACGCGTCCAAGGTGTACGGGACTCCGTCCGGCAGCCCCGGGGACGCGCCGAAGCCGGGCAGGTCGAGGGCTATCACCTCGCGCTCGGCGGCCAGGATCCGCGTCACCGGGTCCCAGGCCCGGTGGTGGTGGCCGATGCCGTGGAGCAGGACCAACGGCTCACCCGCACCGATCCGTTCGTACTCCACCGACACCGGACGGGGGTCGTGCGCCGAATCGACGGTGAAGGAGACCGTGGTGGTCATGGAGCTGCTCCCTGGGAGTGGGTATACGTCGCGTCAACAACAATTACCGTCCAGTAGCTTGGAGTTCAAGTGCTGGGGCGATTCCCGCTGGACACCACCGGGCGTGTCGGCTGGGATGGACCGGTGACAGCCGACCCCGCGACCGACGTCTTCGAGGCGCACCGGCCCGTCCTCACCGGCGTCGCCTACCGCATGCTCGGCCGTGTCGCCGACGCCGAGGACGTCGTGCAGGAGGCATGGCTGAGATGGTCGTCCGTCACCCAGGAAGGCGTCCGCGAGCCGAGAGCCTTCCTCGTGCGGATCACCACGCGGCTGGCCATCGACCGGCTGCGCCACCTGAAGTCGCGCCGTGAGGCGTACGTCGGTCCCTGGCTCCCCGAACCGGTGGCCACGGACTTCGGGCCGACCGTGCCCGACGCGGCGGAACGGGCCGTCCTCGCCGACTCCGTCTCCCTCGCCGTGCTGGTCGTCCTCGAATCGCTCTCGCCGCTGGAGCGCGCCGTCTTCGTGCTCCGGGAGGCCTTCGGCTTCCCGTACGCCGAGATCGCCGCCGCTCTCGACCGCACCGAGGCGGCCGTCCGACAGCTCGCCGGACGCGCCAGGCGCCATGTGGACGAACGCAAGCCGCGCTACGACGTCGACCCGGGGGAGCGACGGGACCTCACCGAGCGGTTCCTGGCCGCCGCGTCCGGCGGCTCCATCGAGCAGCTGATGGCACTTCTGGCACCGGACGTCCGGCTCGTCAGCGACGCGGGCGGCAAGGCGAAGGCGGCGCTGCGGGTCATCGAGAGTGCCGACAAGGTCGGCCGGTTCCTCGCCTCGGTCGGCCGGGAGGTGGGGCCGGACTGGGACCTGCGCGTCGCGGAGTTCAACGGCGGACCGGCTGTGGCGTGCTTTGTCGGAGGAAAGCCGGATACCTTCTTCCAGGTCGAGGTCCGGGACGGTGCCATTCAATGCATCTATATCGTTCGCAATCCGGACAAGCTCTCCGGACTGTCCGCCGTGTAGCCGCCCACGCTTTCCGGCCAACGCGAATCCGGATGATCTCCTTCCGTGGCTGACCGCCCGAAGCCCCGCCATCGACCCGGTGGTGGGGCTTCATGCTGCGCGCGGCCCACGGCACCGCGAACGTCTTGTGAACGCTCTGCGCCAAAGTCCCGTTTCGTTCCGTTACGGAATAAGGATTGGTCTTGACCAAGGGGGTACGCCACCCTAAGGTCACCTTAAGACAGGAACCTTTAATAAATAGCGTCGCGGAAAAGCCGCTGGGCGATTGCGGAGGACTTGGTGGGGACCACGCAGCTGGAATCGGTGCAGGAGCCGAAGTACTGGCACCTCAAGACCGTGCTCAGTGAGGCACTCGACTCGGACTTCGCGGTGGGTGAGATCCTGCCCAACGAGCGGGACCTCGCGGCACGGTTCGGCGTCGCGCGCGCCACGCTCCGACAGGCTCTGGAGCAGCTCGAACTCGAAGGCAGACTGCAGCGCCGCCGCGGCGTCGGCACGACCGTCGCCCCGCCGCGCGTGGGCGTCGCCGTCTCCACCGCCCAGCACGAGTGGACGGGTGGTGCGGCCGGCGAGGCGTGGCAGCCCGTCGACTGCGCGAGCGAGGCCGCACCCAGCGCCGTGGCCGCCATGCTCGGCACCGGAAGCGAGCCCGTGCACGTGGTGCGCCGCATCCGCGACACCCACGGGCAGTCGGTGGCGGCCGAGCTTCTCTACGTGCCCGCCTCCTCGGTGCCCGACCTCTCCGCGATCGACGCACCGTCCGGCACCGTGCGCGCCCGGGCCGTCCTGCGCGAGCTGCACCGGCTGGGCCTGGAGGGGCAGGACCGCTCCGTCGAGCTCGGCTCGGCGCGCGCGGACGACGCCAAGGAGCTCGACCGGCTCCCCGGCGCACCCGTCCTCGTGGTCACCACCCGGTACCTCGCCGCGGGCGGTACGGCCGCGGTGTCCATCGCCACCTACCGGGCGGACACCTGCCGGCTCACCTTCGGGGACTCCGGCGCGCTGGAGATCAGCCACGACGAGCAGCAGGAGCGCCAGGCTTCCTGACGCCTCCCCGTACGCCTTCCGTACGCTGTTCAGGCCGGCGTCCGCGAGCGCGCGCCACCTCATGGCGGCCCCCGGGAAACCGGCCGGGCCGCCATCGTCGTATCTCCCGCTCGCACCTCCGCGATCAGCGGCGGGCCGTCACCGCGCCCTCCACGGCGAACAACTGCTCCTCGACGTGGTCCAGCGCCAGCCGCAGGGCCCCCGTCGCGACCGCGGCCTCACCGAGCAACGACAACGTCACCCGTGGCGGGCGCAGACAGTAGCGGGCCAGCTCCGCGCGGAGCGGCTCCAGCACCCCGTCCAGGCCGGCGGCCCAGCCCCCGACCACCACCAGCTCCGGGTCGAGCGCCAGCGCCAGGGCCGCCACATCGTGCACGAGCCGTTGGAGGAACCGCTCGACCGCCGCCTGCGCCTCCGTGTCGCCCTGCCGCGCCTTGGCGAACACCATCGCCACCGCCTGCTCGTCCAGCGGCTCCAGCGGGGTGCCCGTGGTCGACAGCAGATGCTCCGGAGTCACGTCCCGGCCCAGCAGGTGCAGCGCGCCGATCTCCCCGGCCGCCCCGCCGAACCCCCGGTGCAGCCGCCCGCCGATCAGCGAACCGGCCCCCGGACTCAGCCCCGCCAGGACGAAGACGATGTCGTCGGACTCGGTGGCCGCACCCTTCCAGTGCTCGGCGACAGCGGCGGCATTGGCATCGTTCTCGACGAGGACCGGACAACGGAACGAACGCCGCAGCCGCTCCCCGAGCGCGAGCCCCGTCCACCCCGGCAGCGCCGTGCCCAGCCGAACGGTCCCATCGGCCTCCACGATGCCGGGGCTGCCCACGCCGACGGCCCGCAGACTGCTCCGGGCCACCCCCGTGCGGCGCAGCAGGTCCGCGATCACGGCCCTCACCTGGTCGAGCCGCTCGTCCGCACCGGCTGTCTCCGACACCATGCGGGAACCCGCCCCGCTCACCCGGCCGTCGAGCCCCGACAGCAGCGCCGAAACCCGGTGCGGGCCGATCTCGACGCCCAGCAGATGTCCGGCCTCGGCACGGAAGCGGAACCGGCGGGCAGGCCGTCCCTGGCGCCGCGCCTCACTCTCGTCGGGCAGGGCCTCGACCACCAGACCGGCCTCGAACAGCCCCTCGACCACACCTTCGACCGTCGGACGGGAGAGCCCCGTGATCCGGGTCAGGTCCGTCAGCGTCGGCGAACCGGCCCCCCTCAGGGCGTGCAGTACCACCGCTGAATTGATCCGCCGCAGCAGCGACGGATCTCCCCCGGTCAGCCGGCTCACGGTGTGTCCTCCCAGCTCGTGCGCATGTCTGCCGGATCGTACTCGCTGCTCGCAGGCCCGGCGAGCAGCTCCGCAAGCCGGTATCGAGCCGCAACCTGCGTCAGCTCGGAGCGACGAAACCGGACTCGTACGCCGCGATGACCGCGTGCGTACGGTTCGGGGTACCCAACTTCGCGGGAATCGCACGGACATGAGGCCCGGCCGTCCCGAAGCCGGCGGACGGCCCGGCGACGACCTCCGCGTACGACGGGCTCCGGGCCGCCAACCGGAGCAGGCGCACGGCTTGCAGGTCTCCGCTTGCACGGTCTCCGCCAGGGGGTGCGCGAGGCCGGGGGCAGGGCATCGCCTGTCGGTGCCGGACGGTTTACTGACTGTATGACGACCGCACACCATCTCCGCCTCATCGACGGGATGTGCACCGGGGACTTCCCCCAGGAGCGCACCCCGTCGGTCTCGGGAGTCAGCGGACCCGGCTATCACACGGCGTTCCTGCGCACCGGCCATGAACCATGGGACGACGACGAACCGGCAGGACCGGAGCACCGGGCCTCCTGCCTGGCGGAGCACGACGCACTGCTCACGCTCCTCACCGCCCGCTGGGGCGAACCCCGGATGATGAGCCTGTGGAGCGCCCAGGAGCGGATGCTGGCGGGCGAAGTGATACCGGAGCCCTGGGCGGACCCGGTGGCCGGATGCGAGTTCGTCCGGCTGTGGCAGGTCGAGGAGCGGTGGGTCGCGATCGGGCTGGTCCTGGAGGAGGAGGGGCCGGGCTGCGAGGTGACGGTGCTGGTGACGGTCATCGACCCGCCCTGATCCGGACCGAAGGGGCCGGCGGTCGGTGAAGACGTCAGCGGGGAGAGTGTGGGTGAGGGCGTCAGCCGGGAGGGTCTCGGTGAAGGCGTCAGCCGGGGGAGTTCGGTGCTGATGCCGCGACGGCCTCACGGAGGCGGGCGTACTCCTCGGCCATCGTGTCGATCGTCCAATGGGCGTTGAGGCCGCTGGGGTTGGGCAGAGCCCACACCTGGGCGCCGCCGATCGTGCGCTCCTGCCGGCCGATCCGTGCGCGGGGCTCGCCGAAGGCCGTGCGGTAGGCGGTGATGCCGACGACCGCGAGCCACGCCGGCGCGAGCCGCTCGACCCTCCCGGTCAGCGCCGCCCCGCCCGCCCGGAACTCCTCCGCCCCGAGCTCGTCCGCGCGAGCCGTCGCCCGGGCCACCACATTGGTGATGCCGAGGCCGAGGGGCAGAAGTTCGGACTGTTCCTCGGGCAGCAGTCGCCGGGGTGTGAACCCCGAACGGTGGAGGACCGGCCAGAACCGGTTGCCGGGGTGGGCGAAGTGATGGCCCGTGGCAGCGGTCATCAAGCTCGGATTGATCCCGCAGAAAAGCACGCGCAGTCCGCCCGCGGCCACATCGGGGACGATGCGGTCGCGGGCGGCGATCAGCTCTTCGGGGGTCATGCGGTGCGGGTGGTGCCGGTCAGAGGATCGAGCCGGGGGCGTAGGCCGCGGCCTGGGGGTGCTGCTTGGTGATCTCCTCGATCCGGGACACCAGAACCGTCACCTGGTCACCCGCCGCGCCCGTGAACGAGAGCTTGTCCGCCATCAGGGCGTCCAACTCCGCCCGGTCCAGCGGAATGCGCTCGTCGGCGGCCAGCTTGTCGAGCAGCTCGTTGCGCTCGGCACCCTGCTCCCGCATCGCCAGCGCGGAGGCGACCGCGTTCTCCTTGATCGCCTCGTGGGCCACCTCGCGGCCCACCCCGGCCCGCACGGCGCCCATGAGGACCTTGGTCGTCGCCAGGAAGGGGAGGTAGCGGTCCAGTTCACGCGCCACGACCGCGGGGAACGCGCCGAACTCGTCCAGCACCGTCAGGAAGGTCTCCAGCAGACCGTCGAACGCGAAGAACGCGTCGGGCAGCGCCACCCGGCGGACCACGGAGCAGGACACGTCGCCCTCGTTCCACTGGTCACCCGCCAGCTCGCCCGTCATCGAGGCGTAACCCCGCAGGATCACCATCAGGCCGTTGACCCGCTCGCAGGAGCGCGTGTTCATCTTGTGCGGCATCGCCGACGAGCCGACCTGGCCGGGCTTGAAGCCCTCGGTCACCAGCTCGTGGCCGGCCATGAGCCGGATCGTCTTCGCCACCGACGAGGGCGCCGCGGCGAGCTGCACCAGAGCCGTCACCACGTCGTAGTCGAGGGAGCGGGGGTAGACCTGGCCGACCGAGGTGAACGCCTCGGCGAAACCGAGGTGCCCGGCGATGCGCTGTTCCAGGTCCGCGAGCTTGTCCGCGTCACCGCCCAGGAGGTCCAGCATGTCCTGCGCCGTACCGACCGGGCCCTTGATCCCGCGCAGCGGGTAACGGGAGAGAAGGTCCTCCAGCCGGCCGTAGGCCACCAGCAGCTCGTCGGCCGCCGTCGCGAACCGCTTGCCGAGCGTCGTCGCCTGCGCGGCGACGTTGTGCGAACGGCCGGCGATCACGAGTTCGCGGTACTCCGCCGCGAGCTTGCCGAGCCGGGCCAGCACGGCCACGGTGCGGTCGCGCATCAGCTCCAGCGAGAGTCGGATCTGCAGCTGCTCGACGTTCTCCGTCAGATCCCGGGAGGTCATGCCCTTGTGGACCTGCTCATGACCCGCGAGAGCGTTGAACTCCTCGATCCGGGCCTTCACGTCATGCCGGGTGATCTTCTCGCGCTCGGCGATCGAGGCCAGATCGACCTGGTCGAGGACACGCTCGTAATCGGCCAGCGCTTCGTCCGGCACCTCGATCCCGAGGTCCTTCTGAGCGCGCAGCACCGCCAGCCACAGCTGACGCTCCAGCTTCACCTTCTGCTCGGGGGACCAGAGGACGGCCAGCTCCGTGGAGGCGTAGCGGCCGGCCAGGACATTGGGGATGCGAGGCTTCGCAGACACAGCAGTCACGTAAAGGGATTCTACTGTCGGTTTCTGCAGGCCAGCGCCGCGGGCCTCTTTGTGGCTTGCTACGAGAACCGGATACGAGGACCGGATACGAAGGCCGGTTACGAGAACCGGTTACGAAGGCCGGTTACGAGAACCGGTTACGAAGACCCGGGCGCCGGGCCTTCCTCGGAGGGGAACCGGTGCCAGCCCGTCACCGGGCCCGGGGTCTCGGCGTCCGCGGGCGTGATCCAGAAGCCCGAGGTCGTTCCCGGGTCGAACTGGGCGCCCCACCGGCCGTCGCCGGAGGACCGGCCGGTGAGCCGGCGGCCGATCCAGGGACCCAGGTGGCGGCGCGCGAAGCGGATGTCGTCGGCCCGCCGGTTCGCCCAGCGCGGTGGCAGGGAGACGGGGACCGGGGCCTGCCAGTCGAGCTCGGGCGGGAGCCCCAGCGTCTGCCAGACCGCCTCCGCCACCCGCCGGTGCCCGTCGGCCGCGAGGTGCAGCCGGTCGGCGTCCCACATGCGCGGGTCGCTGAGCGAGGGCGCGGAGTAGAGGTCGACCACCGCGGCTCCGTGCCGGCCGGCCAGGTCGTCGATCAGGGCGAACAGCGCCTCCATCCGAGGACGGAACCGGTCGAACACCGGGCCGTTGCGCCCCGGGCTGCGCATCAGCACGAGTTGCTTGCAGGACGGGGCCAGCCGCTCCACGGCCTCTTCCAGCCGCCCCCTGACCATGCCCATGTCGCACTTCGGGCGCAACGTGTCGTTCAGCCCGCCGACGAGGGTCACCACATCGGCCTGCATCGCCGCCGCCGCGCCCACCTGCTCGTCGACGATCTGGCTGATGAGCTTTCCGCGTACGGCGAGGTTGGCGTACCGGAATCCGGGGGACCGGGACGCGAGCCGGGAGGCCAGGACATCGGCCCAGCCCCGGTAGGTGCCGTCGGGGAGTAGGTCCGACATGCCCTCGGTGAAGGAGTCGCCGACCGCGACGAGACTGGTGTAGGAGGCATTCAATTCCATGGCCCGGTGATTCTATCGCGTACGGCTCCCGTACCGTCCGGCCGGTACGGGAGCCGTCACATAGCGGGAACGGGAGCCCTCACGTCCCAGGTGCGGGAGTCGGTACGGGAGCCGCCACCCGGCCGTTCAGCGGGACTGCGTCCTGCCGACCAGTTCGCGCAGCACGTCCTCCAGCGTGACCATGCCGACCAGCCGGTCACCGTCGTCCAGGACCGCCGCGAGATGGGTCCGGCTGCGCCGCAGCGCGGTCAGCACGTCGTCCAGCGGGGTCGACGCGCGGACCCGGGCGATCGGCCGCAGAGCGGTCACCGGGAACGGCGCGTCCCGGGGCGTGGCGTCCAGGGCGTCCTTCACATGGAGGTAGCCCAGGATGCGGCCCTCCCCGTCCATCACCGGGAAGCGGGAGAACCCGGACACGTGCGAGAGCCGCTCCAGGTCCTCGGGGGTGGTGCCGACCCGGGTGTACAGCACCCGGTCCACCGG
This sequence comes from Streptomyces cyaneofuscatus, assembly GCF_042718795.1. Classification (GTDB taxonomy): domain Bacteria; phylum Actinomycetota; class Actinomycetes; order Streptomycetales; family Streptomycetaceae; genus Streptomyces; species Streptomyces cyaneofuscatus_A. Next base: position 70,400 of record NZ_JBHXOX010000022.1, on the reverse strand, counting down.
CATGACCACATCCTGCACCGGACGCCGGCCCAGCTCCAGGGCGTGGTGCAGCCGCTCCGCCGAGCGGTCGTCGACCAGCCCCGCGTCCCCGGCGTCCTTCACCAGCCGGGCCAGTTCGTCGTCCGAGAACGTCGCGGAGACCTCGTCCTTCGTCTCCACCCGCAGGAGCTTGAGCAGGGCGTTGGCGAAGGCGTTGATCGCGAAGATCACCGGACGCAGCGCACGGGCCACCGCGACCAGCGGCGGACCCAGGAGCAGCGCGCTGCGCGCCGGTTCGGCCAGCGCGATGTTCTTCGGCACCATCTCGCCCAGCAGCATGTGCAGATACGTCGCCACGCTCAGCGCGATCGCGAAGGAGAGCGGGTGCACCAGCCCGTGCGGCACCCCCACCGCGTCGAAGACCGGCTCCAGCAGATGGGCGATGGCGGGCTCGGCCACGATGCCCAGTACCAGGGTGCAGAGCGTGATGCCGAGCTGGGCGGCGGCCAGCAGCGCCGACACATGCTCAAGCCCCCAGATGACGCTGCGGGCCCGCCGGTCGCCGGCTTCGGCCTGGGGCTCGATCTGGCTGCGGCGCACCGAGATCAGCGCGAACTCGGCGCCCACGAAGAAGGCGTTGGCCACCAGGGTCAGCAGGCCGATGAAGAGCTGAAGGACGATCACCGGCCCTCCTCCTCGCTCTGCTCCTCGGAACCGGGCGCCGGCGCGTGCAGCAGTGCTCGCGCGGCCCGTCGCCCCGTGGCGTCCACCACGTCGATCCGCCACCCCGCCAGCTCGACGGTGTCGTCGGCCGTCGGGATCCGTCCGAGCTCGGCGGCGATCAGCCCGGCCAGCGTCTCGTAGGGCCCGTCGGGCACCCGCAGCCCGATCCGGCTCAGCTGGTCGGTACGGGCCGCGCCGTCGGCCGACCACAGGGTGCGGCCGTCGGCGTCCTCACCGGCCGCCGCCAGGTCGGGCGTCTCGTGCGGGTCGTGCTCGTCGCGGACCTCGCCGACGACCTCCTCCACGATGTCCTCCAGCGTCACCACCCCTGCCGTACCGCCGTACTCGTCGATCACCACCGCCATGGCGAGCTTGCCGGAGAGCTGGTCCAGCAGCCGGTCGACGGTGAGCGTCTCCGGTACGAGGAGGGGTTCACGCAGCATCTCCGAGACCCGCTTACGGGGGCGTTCGTCGGCCGGGACCGCCAGCACGTCCTTGATGTGGGCCACGCCGACCACGGTGTCCAGGCTGCCCTGGTAGACGGGGAAGCGGGAGAGGCCGGTGGCCCGGGTCGCGTTGGCCACGTCCTCGGCCGTCGCCCGCACCTCCAGCGCGGTCACCTGGACCCGAGGGGTCATCACGTTCTCCGCGGTCAGTTCCGCCAGATTCAGCGTACGTACGAAGAGCTCGGCGGTGTCCGCCTCCAGCGCCCCCTCCTTCGCGGAGTGCCGCGCCAGCGCGACCAGCTCCTGCGGGCTGCGGGCGGAGGCCAGCTCCTCGGTCGGCTCCAGGCCGAAGCGTCGCACGATCCGGTTCGCCGTGTTGTTGAGGTGGCTGATGAAGGGCCGGAACACGGCGGTGAACGCCCGCTGCGGGGTGGCGACCGCCCTGGCCACGGAGAGCGGCGAGGAGATCGCCCAGTTCTTCGGCACCAGCTCGCCGACCACCATCAGGACCACCGTGGACAGCGCCGTACCGATGACGAGGGCCAGCGTGGACGCCGCGGCGGGAGGCAGCCCGGCGGCCTCCACCGGGCTGCGGATCAGCTTGGCGATCGACGGCTCGGAGAGCATGCCGATCACCAGATTGGTGACGGTGATCCCGAGCTGCGCGCCCGAGAGCTGGAAGGTCAGGCCGCGTACGGCCTTCAGGGCGCTCGACGCACCCCGGTCACCCCGCTCGACGGCCCGCTCCAGCTCGCCGCGCTCCACCGTGGTCAGCGAGAACTCCGCCGCGACGAAGGCGCCGCACGCGACACAGAGCAGCAGGGCGACGAGCAGTAGAAGCACTTCGGTCATCGGTTCACCTCCGTCCCATGATCGGGCAGGGGCGGACGGACCGCGCGGTGTCGGCGGATGCGGCTACGGGGTGGCTCGCCCATGGTCGGACGCTCACACCTTTCGGCAGGGGGTGACGGGAAGGGCATGTCATCGTAGGCGTCTGCCCACCGGCGCCGTGTCCTACCGGGTCAGTCCGCGAGTGGCTTCACCCAGCGGCTCCACTGCGGCTGCGGCCCGTACCCCGCCGCCCGCCAGGTGTGGTGCGCCAGGTCGTTGCGGTCCAGCACCATCGCGTCGGAGCGGCGTCCGCCGAGGGCCGCGAACCGCTCCTCCGCCGCCGCGAGCAGCGCGCCGCCCACACCCCGGCGGCGCTGCTCCGGATGGACCGCGAGCCGGTAGAGATGGCAGCGCCAGCCGTCGAAGCCCGCGATCACCGTGCCCACCAGCGTTCCGTCCCGCTCCGCGAGGATCAAGGCGTCCGGGTCCCGTTCCACCAGACGTGCGATCCCGTCGCCGTCGTCGCTGATGCTGGTGCCCTCCGCGGACACCTTCCAGAACGCGAGCACCCGGTCCAGATCGGCCGCGGTCGCGGACCGTATCGAAAGATCGTCCATGGCGGCCATCCCACCACCCGCCGGACGCGGAAGTCGATTGCTTTCCGGGTCTCCTCCTGCCCGCCTCCTCTTGGTCGGTCTTCACCGAGGAGTTCGGCCCGGAACGTGAGGGCCCGGAACGCGAGGGCCCGGAACGCGAGGCCCCGCGGCGTGAAGGCCTCCGGCGTGAAGGCACCCGTTGAATCTGCGGATCGACCTCTCCTGGCTGCTCATGGTCGCCGAGCACAAGACGCCCGGTGACCCGCAGGTCGTCGACTGGGGCGCGCTCGTCGCCGCGGTCGCCCGCCACGAGGCGGAGATCTTCGGCAGCGCCGTCTACAGCGACCCGCACACGCGGGCGGCCGCCCTGGTGCAACTGCTGCTGCATGTGCCCGCGCTCGAACACTCCAACGCGATGTTCGCCTCGGCCGTCGCGTACGGCTATCTGGTCGCCTCCGGGCTGAAGGTCATCACCTCGCCCGAGCAGGTGCGCGATCCGGCCCTCCTGGTCAAGCAGGGCAAGGCGGACGTGCGCGCCATCGCGGACGAGCTGCGCCAGTGGAGCGTGTGAGGCGCGCTCAGTTCGAAGGCGGCTCGGTGAACGGCTTACGGGCCACGCCCAGAACGCAGGGCGACGAGGGGGACTGCATGCCCTTCTCCGGGATCCGCAGCCTCCTGTACGTCCCCAGCTCGAAGCCCGCCGCCTCGATCGCGCCCAGCGGATCCCGCGCCGTGTGACAGCCGCCGAAGAGGAGCGGCCACACCGTCCGGTCCGCCGTGCGCTGCGCGGCCGCCAGGGCCTTGCCCGGTGCCAGCCCGTGTTCGAAGAACCGCAGTTCACCGCCCGGACGCAGGACCCGCCTGATCTCGGCGAGCGCCTTCGGCAGGTCTCGTACGGTGCACAGCACCAGCGAGGCCACCGCCGCGTCGAAGGCCTCGCTCTTGACCGGCAACGCCTCGGCCGCCCCCGGCACCACGTCCACCGGCACCTCGGCGCGCAGCCCGGAACGGACGGCGAGCTGCCGCAGTGAGCGCTCGGGCTCCAGCGCCACGACCTCCGCGACGGCCCCCGGGTAGTGGGCGAAGTTCAGCCCGTTGCCCGCACCGATCTCGATGACGCGGCCGGAGAGTCCCGCCAGCAACTCCTCGCGGTACGCGGCGACGCCGCCCTTGAGGTCGGCCGTCACACTCATCCGGGCGTAGTAGCGGGCGAAGACCGGGTGGTGCACGGCGTCCCGTAGGAGCTTCCTGCGGCGCAGCTGCATGACGGACCTCCGGGAGGGAGAGGAGGACGGTACGGTACGGCTCTCCTCACCGATTCTCCCCCGTACGGACCGGTTCAGGCATGTCCGTACGGCGCCGAGGCGCCCCTGCGGGGGGCCTCACAGCGACGGCACGGTCCACGTCCCCCCGAGCTCCGGCGCCAGCCAACCGCCCGCCCCTGCCGCGAAGTCGGCGCCCGCCAGCGCCCCCGCCCCGGTCGGCACGGCCCCCAGCAGCGGGGCGCCGGCCGCCACCGGCAGGTCCTCGATGTTGCACCGGGAGGCCAGATCGGGCCGGTCCGGCATGCTGCCCACCACAACGCCCCGGCACTCCAGCCCACGCGCCCGCAGCGCCTCGGCCGTCAGCGCGGTGGCGTTCAGCGTGCCCAGGCCCGCGGGCGCCACCACCAGCACCGGGGCGGACAGCAGCCGGGCGGCGTCCGCGAGCGTGCCGCCCTCGTCGTCGAACCGGACGAGGAGCCCGCCCGCGCCCTCCACCAGCACCAGGTCGTACTCGGCGGCCAGCTTCTCCGCCGCCTCGGCCACCTCATGCGGGCGCACCGGAGCCATTCCCGCCCGCCGCGCCGCCGTGGCCGGGGCCAACGGCTCGGGGAACCGGGCGAGTTCGACCGGCGTCACATGGGCGCCCGCCAGCCGCGCCACCTCCGCCGCGTCCCCCGGCTCCCCGGGCGCGAGCCCGGTCTGCGCGGGCTTCAGCACCGCGACCCGGCGCCCCCGCGCGGCGGCAGCCACCGCAGCGGTCACCACGGTCTTGCCGATCTCCGTGCCCGTACCGGTCACTACGAGAATCGTCATGTCAGCCCTCCCGAACCAGGTCCCACGAGCACAACAGCCATCTCCGCCCTCCCGTACCAGGTCCCACCAGCACAACAGCCATCTCAGCCCTCCAGAGCCGCGGCACACACGGCCCGGCAGATCCGTCGCACGTCGTCGTCCCCGGTGACGTACGGTGGCATCGTGTAGACGAGATCGCGGAACGGCCGCAGCCACACACCCTCGCGCACGGCCGCCCGGGTCGCCGCAGCCATGTCCACCTCGTGGTCGAGCTGGACGACCCCGATCGCCCCCAGGACACGTACGTCCACGACCCCCGGGAGGTCCGACGCGGGCGCCAGGCCGGAGCGCAGCCCCGCGCCGATCCGCGCGACCTCGCCCTCCCAGTCCTGGCCGAGCAGCAGGTCCACCGAGGCCGAGGCGATCGAGGCGGCCAGCGGGTTGCCCATGAACGTCGGGCCGTGCGCCAGCACCGGCACATCGCCGCGCAAGATCCCCTCGGCCACCCGCGATGTGCACAGCGTCGCCGCCATCGTGAGATAACCGCCGGTCAGCGCCTTGCCGACACACATGACGTCCGGCGAGACACCGGCGTGCCCGGCGGCGAACAGCTTGCCCGTCCGCCCGAAGCCGGTCGCGATCTCGTCGAACACCAGCAGGACGTCCGACTCGTCGCACGCCTCCCGCAGCACCCGCAGGTAGGCGGGGGAGTGGAACCGCATCCCGCCCGCTCCCTGCACCACCGGCTCCACGATGACCGCCGCCACCTCGTCGGCGTGCGCGGCGATCAGCTCCCGCAGCCGGGTCACGTAGGCCGGGTCCGGCTCCGCGTCGAATCCGTCCGGCGGGGCGTCGGCGAAGACCTGCCGGGGCAGGGCGCCCGACCACAGCTCGTGCATCCCGCCGTCCGGGTCGCAGACCGACATCGGCTGCCAGGTGTCGCCGTGGTAGCCGCCACGCCAGGTCAGCAGCCGCCGCTTCTCCGGGCGCCCGGCCGAACGCCAGTACTGCAGACACATCTTGACCGCGACCTCGACGGACACGGACCCCGAGTCGGCGAGGAAGACGTGCTGGAGCGGCTCAGGGGTGATCTCCACCAGCCGGGTCGCCAGCCGGACGGCGGGCTCATGGGTGAGCCCGCCGAACATCACATGGCTCATCCGGTCCAGTTGGCCGCGCGCGGCCTCGTTGAGGACCGGGTGGTTGTAGCCGTGCACCGCCGACCACCAGGACGACATGCCGTCCACCAACTCCCGCTGCCCCTCGACGGGTTCGGCGAGCCGGAGCCGTACGCCGGAGGCCGACTCCACGATCAGCGGCTCCTGCCGGCCGGGCATCGGACCGTAGGGGTGCCAGACGTGCGCGCGGTCCAGCGCCCGCAGTTCGTCGGGTGCGTACGGCTTCGGCTCGGCGGGCCCGCCGCGTTCGGGGTCGTACGGCTCAGGCATTGGGCGCGAGATCCGTCCCCGCACCACGCCGGCGGACCGCGACCAGATCCGTACGCGCGGCGCCGACCGTCTCCGTACCCGGGGCCGGAACGCTCTCCTCGCCACCGGCGACGGCCGCATGACCGCCGCACGGCCCGCAGCCACCACCGCCACTGTGCGAACCACAGCCCGCACCTTCCGAGGCGGACGCGTCGTGCGAACCGCAACCGCCCCCGCTCAGCGCGTCGGCCCGGTGGCGAGGCAGCGTCGTCGTGCTCTGGCCCTCCACCTCGAAGCCGGCGTCCCCGATCATGTCCAGGTCGGCCTGGCCCGCCTGGCCCTCGCTGGTCAGGTAGTCACCGAGGAAGATCGAGTTCACCAGGTGCAGCGCCAGTGGCTGCATCGAGCGCAGATGGACCTCGCGCCCGCCCGCGAGCCGGACCTCCACGTCCGGGCAGACGAAGCGGACCATGGCGAGGATCCGCAGGCAGCGCTGCGGGGTGAGGTTCCACTCCTTCGCCAGGGGCGTGCCCTCGAACGGGATCAGGAAGTTGACCGGCACCGAGTCCGGGTCCAGGTCGCGCAGCGCGAAGACGACGTCGACCAGGTCCTTGTCGCTCTCGCCCATCCCGGCGATCAGCCCGGAACACGCCGAGAGCCCGGCCGCCTGGGCCTGCTGCACGGTCTCCACCCGGTCCGCGTAGGTGTGGGTGGTGGTGATCGCCCCGTACGTCTCCTCGGACGTGTTGAGGTTGTGGTTGTACGCGTCGGCGCCCGCCGAACGCAGCCGGTCGGCCTGTCCGTCGGAGAGCAGACCGAGACAGGCGCAGACCTCGACGCCCTCGTTCTGCTCCTTGATGGCCTCGATGGTCTTGGTGACCCGGTCGACATCCCGGTCCGTCGGGCCGCGTCCGCTCGCCACCAGGCAGACCCGCTTGGCCCCGCCCGCGACCCCGGCGGCCGCCGCCTTGGACGCCTCGTCCGGCTTCAGCCAGGTGTACTTGAGGATCCCGGCCTTGGAGCCGAGCCGCTGCGAGCAGTACGAGCAGTCCTCGGGGCAGAGCCCGGACTTCAGGTTGACCAGGTAGTTGAGTTTGACGCGCCGCCCGAACCACTGGCGGCGTACCTTGCCGGCCGCGGCCACCACGTCGAGCAGGTCGTCGTCGGAGGTCGCCAGCACGGCGAGCGCTTCTTCGCGGGTCGGCAGTTCGCGCCGCAGCCCCTTGTCCACCAGCGTGTTCAGCAGGTCCATGAAAGATGATCCTGGCTTACGGCACCGCCTCCAGCCAAGGAGGAACCAGACAGGAGACGCGGGTGAGGGTGTGTGTATTGCCACACCCTGACCTGCTGCGCCCCCCGCTAGGGTCTGTGAGCTGCCTACAAAGGGGACCGTCCTATGTCCTTCGCCCGGCCCTCCGCTCGACCCTCCTCCCCGCCCTCCTCCCCGTTCGACTGGATCGACGACGAGGCCCGCCGCCGGGCCGCCGCCGGACTGGTCCGGTCCCTGCGCCCGAGGAGTCCGGAAGCCGAGCTCCTCGACCTCGCGAGCAACGACTACCTGGGCCTCACCCGGCACCCGGAGGTCACCGCCGCCGCTGCTGCCGCCGCCCACCGCTGGGGCGCGGGCGCGACAGGATCCCGGCTGGTCACCGGCACCACCGCGCTGCACACCGAACTCGAACGGGAACTCGCCGACTTCTGCGGCTTCGAGGCGGCCCTCGTCCTCTCCTCCGGCTACGCGGCCAATCTGGCGGCGCTCACGGCACTGAGCGGGCGCGGTTCGCTCATCGTCTCCGACGCCGGCAACCACGCCTCGATCGTGGACGGCTGCCGGCTCTCCCGAGCGGAGACCGCCGTCGTCCCGCACGCCGATCCGGACGCGGTCGCCAAGGCGCTCCAGGCCCACGACGGGCGGGCGCTCGCGGTCACCGACTCCGTCTTCTCGGTCGACGGGGACGCGGCACCCCTGTCCGCCCTGGCCCAGGTCTGCCGCGCCGCGAACGCCGCGCTCGTCGTGGACGACGCCCACGGCCTCGGCGTGCTCGGCGACGGCGGACGCGGCGCACTCGCGGCGGCCGGTCTCGCGGGCGGCGAGGGAGTGGTCGCCACCCTCACCCTCTCCAAGTCCCTGGGCAGCCAGGGCGGCGCGGTCCTCGGACCGGCCCGGGTCATCGACCACCTGGTCAACACGGCCCGGACGTTCATCTTCGACACCGGCCTCGCCCCGGCCGCGACGGGCGGAGCGCTGGGCGCCCTCCGGCTGCTGCGCCGGGAACCGGAACGGGCGGCCAGGGCCCGGGAGGTCGCCACCACCCTGTACGGACGGCTCACCGCCGCCGGGCTGACGGCGGTCCGCCCGGACGCGGCGGTCGTCTCCGTACGGGCACCTTCCGCCGACGCGGCGGTGCGGTGGGCGGCGGACTGCCGGGCGGCCGGCGTGGCCGTCGGGTGCTTCCGGCCGCCGTCGGTGCCGGACGGCATCTCCCGGCTGCGGCTGACCGCGCGGGCGGACCTCACCGAGGAGCAGATCGCGGGAGCGGTGGCCACAGTCGTCGCCACCGCTCCCCGGGAGGCCCTGACTCCGCTCAGCTGACCTGGTGCCCGTCCAGTCCGGCGACGAACGTGGTCCAGGCCGTCGCGGAGAAGCGCAGCGGCGGCCGGTCCACCTCCTTGGAGTCGCGTACGGCGAGGAGCGCGCCGCCGGAGCCCGGGCCGCCGAGCCGCGCGGTCTCCACGCAGTTGTTCATTCCGGTGGAGCGGCTGCTGCGGTGCCAGCGGAGCGGTGGCTCGGCGGCGGCGGCCGGTGACGTGGGCGGAACGAGACGGTCGGACATGGTGCCCCCCTCGGGCAGAGTCGGACGTCCTGTCGGTTCAGCGGATCATCGTGCTAGCGCAAGCCGCAGCGGATCGCGTCGACGAGGTCCAGCGATCCGTCCGGCGTCAGTGCGTGTGCCTGCAGGGTGCGGAAGGCCGAGCCGTACGCCTCAAGGTCTTCTCTCCGCTCCAGATAGAGGCTACTCGTCAAGTGGTCGAGAACGACCACATCCAGATCAGAAATGTTCGGAAAGGAGAAGATGACGAAAGGAGAAGTGAGCCCGACGTACCCGCCGACCGAGAACGGCAGCAACTGAAGTTGTACGTGGGGGAGTTGAGCTACCTGGGTCAGATGGTCGAGCTGGTCCCGCATCACCTCGGTCCCGCCCACCCTCCGGTGCAGCACCGCCTCGTCCAGCACGGCGGTGAATCGCAGCGGCGGCCTCGCGCGCAGCACCCGCTGACGGGTCAGCCGCACCTCGACCAGCGAGTCGAGATGGTTCGCAGGCAAGCCGTCGAGCGAGGCGCGGGTCACCGCCCGCGCGTAGCCGGCCGTCTGGAGGAGGCCCGGCACCACCGAGGTCTCCAGGGTCCGCACCGTATCGGCCTGGGACTCCAGGCTGATGAAGTCGCGGTACTGGGGCGGGATCAGCCCGCGATACGCGTGCCACCACCCCGCGCCTCCGCCGCCCGCCGATCCCGCCAGCACTTCGAGCAGAGCGCGCAACTGCGCGTCGCGCACCGCGTACAGGTCGAGCAGACGCGTCACATCGTCGGGCGTGACCCCACTGGCGCCGGTCTCGATACGGCTCACCTTCGACTGGTGCCAGCCGAGCAGGTGCGCCGCGTCCCGGCTGGTCAGTCCGGAGCCGTGCCGCAGGTTCCGTAACTCCTCGCCGAGCTTCCGTCGTCGGACGACGGGGCCGTGCTGCATCCAGGTCTCCTCGCGCTGTGCGGTACGGAACGGGACGGGTCCGACACGCACCGCAAGGGTCGGGCCCGCAGAGGGGTCAGTGTGCCCTTCGTCCGGGTGGTACGAGACCCGAATTCACCGCTTCGAGCGACAGATATATGCATATCTTGGTCGAACGTCGTTACAGCGAGCTTCAACAGTGGCAGTCTGGCGCGAAGCACAATCCCGGCCGACCGCGGGTCGGCCGGGGCGCGAAAGGGACGGCGTCGCCATGGCAGACCATCAGGAAGCAACCGTCACCCTGCCGAGCGATCCGGTCTCGGTCTCCTCGGCCCGCAGATTCGTGGCCAGGACCTTGGCCGAATGGGGCCTCTCCGAGGACACGGAGCTGGCCGACACCATTCGGCTGATCATCTCCGAACTGGCCACCAACTCCGTTCAGCACACCTTCGGCCAGTCGCCCACCTTCACGGTCGATCTGCGCCTGGAACGCGACGAGGAACTGCGCCTCGGGGTGACGGACAGTCACCCCCGGTGGCCCCAGCGGTTGCCCGCCGCCGTACGGCAGGACAACGGGCGCGGCATGGTGATCATCCGGGCGCTTGCCAAGGAGTACGGGGGACGGCTCACGGTCGTCCCGACGGCCGAGGGCGGCAAGACGGTCTGGATCGCGCTGCCCTGGGCGGTGCCGGTCCAGGGCTGACGGCCGCGGTGCGGAGAACCGCGGCCAGCTCATGCCACGACTCATGCCACGGCTCAGGCCCCCGGGCTTCAGGGTGCCGCCGCCCGTCCGAACCCGCTCCGCAGCAGGGCGAGCAGCGTCGCCGCCGCGGCGGTGGCCCGGTCGCCGCGGTGCACCACGGAGATCGTCCGGCGGAACTCCGCGGGCTCCAGCCGCCGGACGGCCAGCGGCGTGGCCGACAGCGACGCGACCATCTCCGGCACCACCGCCACGCCGAGCCCCGCGCTGACCAGCGCGCACACCAGCGCGTAGCCGGGCGACTCGCACACCACCGCCGGGGTGGCGCCCGCCGCCGCCAGCGCGCTCTCCACCCCGCGCCGGGGCGGATGGGCCGGAGCGCTGCTGATCAGCGGCCGGCCCGCGAGCTCGGCGACCGGCAGCCGGCCGGACCCTTCGGAGAGCCGGTGCCCGACCGCGGTCGCCAGCACCAGCTCCTCCACCAGCAGGGGCTCCACGGTGACGCCCGGCGGCGGCGGGTCGGCCACCGCCGGTTCGTAGGTGTGGGTCAGCGCCAGGTCCACCTCGCCCGCGGTGACCGCCGTGATGCCGCCCGGCGGCTCGTACTCCGTGACGGCCAGGTCGACGTCCGGATGGGCCCGCCGGAACGCGCTCAGGACCGGCGGCAGCAGATGGACCCCGGCCGTCGTGAACGTCCCGACCCGCAGCCGGCCGCCCGACAGCCCGGCCAACTGCGCCAGCTCGTGCCGCGCCTGGTCCAGCTCGTCCAGGACCCGCCGGGCCCGCCCCGCGAGCAGCTCACCGGCGGCCGTCAGCCGCGCCCCGCGATGGTGGCGCACCAGCAGTGCCGCCCCGGCCTCCCGCTCCAGCTTGGCGAGCTGCTGGGAGAGCGCGGGTGCGGTGTAGCCCAGGTGGGCGGCGGCCCGCGTGATCGATCCGGTCTCGGCGACCGCCACCAGGGCGGCGAGCCGCGTCGGGTCGTACATGAAGCGTTCCTTTAGGCAGACCCAGAAGATTGCAAGTACACGCTAAAGGCTCCGCCGGTCCAGTCTTGACCCATGGACGCACAACTGATCGCCTTCACCGGGGTCGCCGCCGGCATGGTCGCGCTGCCCGGCGCCGATTTCACCGTCGTCGTACGCAACGCCCTGGCCTCGCGCACCGCCGGTCTGGCCACCGCCCTCGGCGTCGCCGGGGGACTGCTCGTCCACACCGCGCTCGCCGTGGCGGGGCTCGCCGCGGTGCTGGTGACGATGCCCGTCCTCTTCCGCACGGTCCAACTGCTGGGTGGCGCGTACGTGCTCTACCTCGGGATCAGCGCCCTGTACGCGATCCGGCGCCGGGTCTCCGAGGAGGGCCGTGCGCCGGACCAGGCACCGGGGCCGGAGGGGGCATGGGGGCCGAAGGGTCCCGAGGGGCTCGGGCGCGCGCTGCGTCAGGGGTTCCTCACCAACGCGCTCAACCCGAAGGCGCCGGTCCTCTTCCTCAGCCTGCTGCCGCAGTTCGTCCCGGACGGGCAGCCGCCGCTGCCCAGGACCCTCCTGCTCGCCGCCCTCGTGGTCGCCCTCGCCCTCGTCTGGTTCTCGGCCCTCGCCCTGCTCGTGGACCGGCTGGGGCGGTGGCTGCGCCGGCCGCGTACCGCCCGGGCGATCGAGGGCGGCAGCGGCGTGGCGCTCACCGGGCTGGGACTGGCGCTGGTGACCGGGCCCCTCCTGCGCTGAGATGCGCCGAGGGGCCCGTGCCGTCCGCAGTCCGAGCCGCAGGCACGCAGCGCGCCCGGCCGCAAGGGAAGAGCGTCCGGCAGGTGGGTCAGCGGACCCGTCCGTACCAGACGCTCTTGGACCAGATTTTCGCCTTGCGCACCACATCCCCGGATTTGGGGGAGTGCCAGATCTTCCCGCCCCCGGCGTAGATGCCCACGTGGTAGACGCTGCGGCCGGAATGGAAGAAGACCAGGTCGCCGGGTTTCCGCTTCGACGAGGAGATCCGGCTGGTCTTGTTGTACTGCTGCTGCGCTGTGCGGGGAAGCTTCTTCCCGGCCTTCTTGAACGAGTAGACAGTCAGCCCCGAGCAGTCGAACCGGCTGGGACCCGAGGCACCGTACTTGTAAGGAGCCCCCTTCTTCGACGCGGCGATCTTGAGCGCCTTCTTCGAATGGGTGGCGGCCTCGGCATCGTCGACCAGGCCTGGCGCCAGCATCGAGGACGTCACGGCCAGGGTGAGTACGGAAGCCGTACCGACCCGGGCGAACAGAGACGGGACATGAACCTGCGCAGACATGCGCAACCCTTCGTCAGCCGCCTGTGAAGGATGACCTGTCGGGTTCGGGCTGGCGAAGTTGCCCGGCCGCTTGACGCGGCTTCACCCCGAGGGCTTCCCGGTCTCCCGGTCGGCCCGTAATGCTCGGGTCCTCCACTCCTGCCGATCCACTCCTTGTCGACCAGTCATCCGGGAAGCGGCAGGACTCGGCGTCCACCCGGACCGCCCCGCCGCGGTGGCGGGGGCTTGTCGTCCCAGGGATCTTGACTCACCAAGTGCCGGATTTCCGAGCCGAAACAGTGATTTGTGAGTCTCCTCACCACTGATCCATTCAGGTGGACAGGGCGGATTCGCCCCCGCCGACGAGCCGGGCGCACGCCCCCGTACCAGCGACGAAAGGCCGCGTTTCGGGTACGGCTCCCGCATCGAGCGCAAGTTGGGACGTCGCTCGCGCGGGTGATCGCCTACGCCGAACGAGCGAGGGAAATTGATCGCGGCACCGGGCGTGTCGCACAGCAGAGCGACCGGCCCGCTCCCGTCCCTCCCGTCATGCGCTCCCGGCGCGCGGAGCGGCTCAGTTCGGTGTCGGGGCTCAGCTCGACGGCCGCTCTCACTTCGAGGGCGGCTCCCACTTCGAGGGCGGCTCCCGCTTCGAGGTCCGGGCTCAGCTCGGGGTCGGCGGCACGGCGACCCGGCCCGCCCGCCGCTCGCCGTCCAGCACCCGCAGGGCCCGCGCGAGCGTCGCCGCGTGGATCTGCCGCTCGTCGCGCTCGTGCATCAGGGCCAGGGCGTCGCGCAGGGCCGCGGCCCGGGAGACCAGGGCCTGCGCGGCCCGCAGCGCGCTGTAGGTGTCGCTGCCGCGCGCCGGGTTGATGCGGCCCACCTGGTCGAGGACCGCCAGGTAGCAGTCGATCAGCTCACCCTCGGCGCGGGTCAGTGCGGGCAGGGGCGGGAACTCCGTGGGTTCCATGAGCGGTTCACCTCACGTCGTGCGGCGGCTGGGAGAGGGTGCGGTTCTCCACGACGTGGTCCACCAGCCCGTAGGCGCGGGCGGCCTCCGCGTCGAGGACGGTGTCGCGCTCGATGTCGGCGGTGACCCGCTCGGCGGTCCGGCCCGTGTGCCGGACCAGCATGTCCGTGAACAACTCGCGGGTGCCCACCAGTTCGCGCGCGTGGATCTCCAGATCGGACGGCCGGCCCCGCAACGGCTCGGCGATCGCGGGTTGCTGAATGACTACCCGCGCACCGGGCAGAGCATGTCGCCGCCCCGGGGCCCCGGCCGCCAGAAGGGCCGTCGGGGCAGCGTAGGTCCCCCCTGAGCTCACGCCCTGTCAAAAAGGTGCAGGACGTACAGAAGAGGGAAGGGCTGACCCGTTTGCGAAATCCAGGAGAGGGGCGGCGGGCGCCTATTCGCAGCCGACCCCGTCACCGTCGCGGTCGAGGTGCCGTCCGTACCCCGGTTCGCCCTCCCTGATGGGATCGGCGCCGGCCGCCCGGACGGCGGTGCAGTTCTGGTAATACGTGGAGCCGCCGCCCGAGTCGTCGGTCTCGTCCTCGTCGTAGGCCGGGTCGGGCGCCTCGGCGACAGACTCGGGCGGGGGAGCGGTGACGGTCACCCGTACCTTCTTGATCTTCGTGACCGTCGGCGCCGGCTCCGGACTGGCCGTCACCGTGACCTTCGCCGTCTCCGTCACGGTGACGGTCACCGTCGGCCCCGGCTCCGCCTTCACCGCCGTCGTCTGCACTGTCTCCGGCTGCTCGCCGGTGGCCCCGATCCCGATGCCGAGCAGGAACAGCACGCCGGCGGCGGGGAGCACGACGCGCTTACGGGCCCAACGCGGCCCGGTGGAAGGGCTCGGCGGCGGGACGGTCACGCCCGGCCCCCAGTCCGCTTGCCGTGACGGGTGCTGCGGGTCGTTCCAGTTCATGTTCCCCCCAAGGAAGTTCGTGGAGGAACGACGCTAGTGAGCCGGGCGCGCTCGCAGGAGGGAGATGTTCCGTTGGTGATGGAGTTGTGATCAAAGCGCGGGGGAGCGATGGCCGCAGGTCGATCGGAGGGCGAGCTGTGGGATGCCGCAAGGCTCCATAACGGTTGCGCCTCCAAGGCGGTGAGCGGGTCGTCGTGACGCGCCACGGCAAGCCGCTCGTCGCGCTGGTCTCCGCCGCCGACCTGGAACGGCTCGAAGAGCTCGACGGAGAGGGGGCCGAGGCCGAGGAGCAGGTGATCAGGTCGGTCTCATCGGTCCGCTCCGCCGACCCGGCGGCCCCCGGCGGTCGCCAGCGGTTCGGGATCGCCGCCGAGTACCGCGGTCAGGGCGACCCGGGCGCCTGACGCCCGCGCCCCCCGCCTCGCGTGACCCGTGGGCAGCCCCCGCACCCTCAGCCGGCCGGCGCCGTTTCCCGCGCGACCGGTGCCGGCTCGGCCTGCTCGGCCGGTCCGCCCGCCGCGGCCCCCGCACCCCGCCGCCCCGCGACCAGCACCGCAGCCAGGCCGAGCGCCGACCAGAGTGCGAGCGTCAGGGCGGGGCCGCCCGCCGCGCTGCCGTCGAAGAACGCGACCGAGCGCAGCAGTGAGCCGCCCGCGCCCGGCGGCAGCCACTGGCCGATCGTGCCGACCGGTTCGGGGAGCAGGTGTGGGGCGCTGGTGACCCCGGAGAAGGAGTTGCCCAGCAGGATCATCAGCAGGGCGGCGACGCCGAGCCCGCGTGGGCCCAGCAGGGCGGACAGCCCCGCCACCGCCGAGCCGATCGCCAGGACCGTCAGGCCGAGCACCCCGGCCTCCGTCCACCAGTCGCCCGTGATCACGCCGAGCCAGCTGTGCGTCACGGCCGCGGCGGCGAGGCCCACGAGTGCCGCCGCCCCCGTCAGCGTCAGCGCCGCCCGCGCGCCGCGCAGCCCCAGCATGGTGACGGCCGCTCCGGCGCCCATCCCCGCCAGGGCCAGCGGCAGCACGCTCGCGCCGAGCGCGCTGCCGCGCGGGTCCCCGGAGGGCGCGGCCACCACATCGGTGACCCGGACCTGGGCGCCCTCCGGTGCCGCCGCCGTCACCGCCTCACGCAGCAGCTGGGCGACGACGGGACTCGCGGCCGTCGCGGTGAGCACGTGCGGGCCCTCCGGTCCGGCGACGACGGCTCCGTATACGACCCGGTCCTCGATCGCCTCCCGCGCCGCGGCCTCGTCGTCGAAGCGGTGCACCTCGAAAGCGCCCTCGCGCTGCTCGAACCGCTGCCCCAGTTGATCGGCCGCCGGCGCCGCACCGGCCACACCCACCGGGAGGTCGCGGGGTGCGATCCGGGCGGCGGGCCAGGCGAAGGCCCAGAGGGCGAGCGTCACCACCAGCGGGATCAGCAGGACGACCGCCACCGCGCGGCGGTTGGGTGCAGTGGACATGGGGGGCCTCGTTCCGGGTCATAGCTAAAGAGAAGGATCGTTCGTTTTACGTACGGTTCCACTGTCGGGACGGTGAGCCCGCTTGTCAAGAATGAACGTTCGTTTTAAGTTGAGCCCATGGCTCGTGTATCCCAGGAACACCTCGACGCCCGGCGCCGCCAGATCCTCGACGGAGCCGCCCGCTGCTTCGCCCGCAACGGATTCCACGGCACGTCCATGCAGGACGTCCTCAAGGAGGTGGGCCTCTCCGCCGGCGCGGTCTACCGCTACTTCCCCGGCAAGGAGGACATCATCGCGGCCATCACCGAGGAGACCTTCGCCACGATCCGCGGCGCGTTCGAGGAGGCCAGCCGCATGTCCCCGCCGCCCACCCCCGACGTGCTGCTGAGCCGGGTGCTCGGCCGGGTGCTGGCCGGGGAGGTGCACGGGCTGGAGCGCCGGACCTTCGCCGCCCTCGCCGTACAGCTCTGGTCCGAGACGCTGCGCGACGGGCGACTTGCCGTACAGCTCGACGAGGGTTACGCCACGATGCGGGCCGCATGGACGAAACTGGTCGAGGCCTACCGCGACGCCGGACTCCTGGGCGACGACGTGGCGGCCGACCATGTGGCCCGGACGATGATCGCCGCCGCCCAGGGCTTCATCGTGCAGGAGGCTCTCTTCGGGGACGTCCACCCGGAGGTGCTGGAGAACGGCTTGCGCGGCCTGATGTCCATGGGTCCGCAAAAGGTCAGTTAACGCAATGGAAAAACTTCCGCCCTAACGTGCAATACCTGGTCGCGAGAGCCGGGTTCCCCGTTCAACGAACTGTTGAACGGGGATAGGGTCCCGCTGCGCCCGGAGGCCGGTACCGGGCGAAGACGATGAGGTGGAAGCGTGCAACTGACCCCGCACGAGCAGGAACGCCTGCTCATCCATGTGGCCGCCGACGTGGCCGAGAAGCGCCGGGCACGCGGGCTGAGGCTCAATCACCCCGAGTCCGTCGCCCTGATCACCGCCCATCTCCTGGAAGGCGCCCGCGACGGCCGCACCGTCGCCGAACTCATGGCGTCCGGCCGCGAACTGCTCACCCGGGACGACGTCATGGAAGGCATCCCCGAGATGCTCCACGACGTCCAGGTCGAGGCCACCTTCCCGGACGGCACCAAGCTCGTCACCGTCCACGACCCGATCGTCTGACGGGGCCGCGCCGATGATTCCCGGAGAGATCCTGTACGGGGACGGGGGCATCGCCCTCAACGAGGGGCGCCCGGTCACCCGCCTCACCGTCCTCAACGCCGCCGACCGCCCCGTCCAGGTCGGCTCCCACTACCACTTCGCCGAGGCCAACCCCGGGCTGCGCTTCGACCGCGCCGCCGCGCACGGACTGCGGCTGCACATCGCGGCCGGTACGGCGGTCCGCTTCGAACCCGGCATCCCCGTGGACGTCGAGCTCGTCCCCCTCGCCGGCCGCCGCATCGTCCCCGGCCTGCGCGGCGAGACCGGAGGTGCCCTCGATGGCTGACCTCAACAGGGCCGTGTACGCGGACCTCTTCGGGCCCACCACCGGCGACCGCATCCGCCTCGCCGACACCGCCCTCTTCGTCGAGATCGAGGAGGACCGCTCCGGCGGCCCCGGACACGCGGGCGACGAGGCGGTCTTCGGCGGCGGCAAGGTGATCCGGGAGTCCATGGGCCAGGCCCGCACCACCCGGGCCGAGGGCGCACCCGACACCGTCATCACGGGCGTCGTCGTGATCGACCACTGGGGCATCGTCAAGGCCGACGTCGGCATCCGCGACGGCCGCATCACCGGCATCGGCAAGGCCGGGAACCCGGACACCATGGACGGGGTCCACCCCGAGCTGGTGATCGGCCCCGAGACCGAGATCATCGCGGGCAACGGCAAGTTGCTGACGGCCGGAGCGGTCGACGCGCACGTCCACTTCATCTCGCCGACCCTTCTCGACCAGGCGCTCTCCAGCGGCATCACCACCCTCGTCGGCGGCGGCACCGGACCCGCCGAGGGCACCAAGGCCACCACGATCACGCCCGGCCCCTGGCACCTGGCCCGGATGTTCGAGGCGCTGGAGACCTTCCCGGTCAACATCGGTCTGCTCGGCAAGGGCAACACGACCTCCCGCGACGCCATGTACTCCCAACTGCACGGCGGTGCGCTGGGATTCAAGATCCACGAGGACTGGGGCGCCACCCCGGCCGCCATCGACGCCTGCCTCACCGTCTGCGAGGAGACCGGCGCCCAGCTCGCCATCCACACCGACACCCTCAACGAGGCCGGGTTCGTCGCCGACACCCTCGCCGCCATCGCCGGGCGCTCCATCCACGCGTACCACACCGAGGGTGCGGGCGGCGGGCACGCGCCCGACATCATCACCGTGGTCTCGGAGCCGTACGTCCTGCCCAGCTCGACCAACCCGACCCGGCCGCACACCGTCAACACCATCGAGGAACACCTCGACATGCTGATGGTCTGCCACCACCTCAACCCGGCCGTCCCCGAGGACCTGGCCTTCGCGGAGTCCCGGATCCGGCCCTCCACCATCGCGGCCGAGGACATCCTGCACGACCTCGGTGCCATCTCGATCATCTCCTCGGACTCGCAGGCGATGGGCCGCATCGGCGAGGTGATCCTGCGGACCTGGCAGACCGCCCACGTCATGAAGGTGCGGCGCGGTGCCCTGCCCGGCGACGGGGCAGCCGACAACCACCGGGTCCGTCGCTATGTCGCCAAATACACCATCAACCCGGCGGTCGCCCAGGGCCTGGACCGGGAGATCGGCTCGGTGGAGAGCGGCAAGCTCGCCGACCTCGTGCTCTGGGACCCGGCGTTCTTCGGGGTGAAGCCGCAGCTCGTCATCAAGGGCGGCCAGATCGCGTACGCGCAGATGGGCGACGCCAACGCCTCCATCCCGACGCCCCAACCGGTGCTGCCCCGGCCGATGTTCGGCGCGCTGGGCCGGGCCGCCGCACGCGGCTCCTTCAACTTCGTGACCGAAACGGCGATCGCGGACGGTCTGCCCGAACGGCTCGGCCTGGAGAAGGAGTTCAGGGCCATCACCAGCACCCGGGGGGTCACGAAGGCGGACATGCGGGAGAACGACGCGATGCCGCACGTCCACGTCGACCCCGACAGCTTCGCCGTCACCATCGACGGCGAACCGGTCGAACCGGCTCCGGCGGCGGAACTGCCCATGGCCCAGCGCTACTTCCTCTTCTGAACCGGGCGGGACCACCAGCCATGTCACGCGCAGCCCTGCTCGTCCTCGCCGACGGCCGGTTCCCCGCCGGCGGCCACGCCCACTCCGGCGGGGCCGAACCGGCCGTCACCCAGGGGCGCATCCGTCACGCCGACGACCTCGCCGCGTTCTGCCGGGGCCGCCTGCACACCACCGGGCTCACGGCCGCCGCCCTCGCCGCGGCGGCCGCCCACGGCCTCGACCCGCTCGCCCTCGACGAGGCCGCCGACGCCCGTACGCCCTCACCCGCCCTGCGGGCCACCGCCCGCAAGCTGGGGCGGCAGATGATGCGGGCCGCCCGCGCCACCTGGCCGAGCCCCGAACTCGACGCGCTCGCCACCGCCCGGCCGCGCGGCGCCCACCAGCCCGTCGTCCTCGGCCTCACCGCCCGGGCGGCGGGGCTGAAATCCGAGGACGCCGCGCACTGTGTCGCGTACGAGACGGTCAGCGGCCCGGCCACCGCCGTGGTCCGGCTGCTCTCCCTCGACCCCTTCCACGCCACCGCCGTACTCGCCCGCCTCGCCCCCGAACTGGACGAGGTGGCGGCGCAGGCCGCCGAGGCCGCCCGGCACGGCATCGACGCCCTGCCCGCCGCCTCCGCCCCGCTCCTCGACATCACCGCCGAGGCGCACGCCGCCTGGCCGGTCCGCCTCTTCGCCTCCTGACCCTCACCATCGAAAGAAAGCAGGAGCAACACCATGCACCTCGGCCACACCCACGACGGCCCCGCCGCCGTCAGCGCCGACGCCACCCGCCCCGACGGCACCCGGCGCGCCCTGCGCATCGGGCTAGGCGGCCCCGTCGGCTCCGGCAAGACAGCCACCGTCGCCGCCCTCTGCCGCGAACTGCGCGACCGGCTCTCCATCGCCGTCGTCACCAACGACATCTACACCCGCGAGGACGCCGAGTTCCTCCTCCGCAACGCGGTCCTGCCGCCCGAGCGCATCCAGGCCGTGGAGACGGGTGCCTGCCCGCACACCGCGATCCGCGACGACATCTCCGCCAACCTCGAAGCGGTCGAGGACCTGGAGGACGCGGTGGGCCCGCTCGACCTGATCCTGGTGGAGTCCGGCGGCGACAACCTCACCGCCACCTTCTCCAAGGGGCTCGTCGACGCTCAGGTCTTCGTCATCGACGTGGCGGGCGGCGACGACATCCCGCGCAAGGGCGGCCCCGGCGTCACCACCGCCGACCTGCTCGTCATCAACAAGACCGACCTCGCCCCCTATGTCGGCTCCGACCTCCAGCGGATGGCGCGCGACGCCAAGGAGCAGCGCGGCGAACTCCCCGTACTCTTCACCTCCTTGACCTCCGCCGAGGGTGTCGGACCGGTCGCCGACTGGGTGCGGGCGCAGCTCGCCGCCTGGACCGCATGAGCGTCCGCGCCACCGCCCGCCTCCGCGCCGAACCCGACGGCCGGGGCGCCACGGCCCTGCCCCTCCTGGAGTCCGCCGGCCCGCTGGCCCTCCGCCGCACCCGCTCCCCGCTCCCGGAACACGCCCGGGTCACCGTCGTCGGCGCCATGAGCGCACCGCTGAACGGCGACCGGCTGGTGATCGAGGCCGAGGTCGCCGACGGCGCCCGCCTCACCGTCGACGCGGCGGCGGCCACGGTGGCGCTCCCGGGCCCTTCTGCGGACACCGGCCCCTCCACGTACGACATCCACCTGGACGTGGGGGAGCGGGCCACCCTGCACTGGCTTCCCGAACAGCTCATCTCCGCCCGCGGCAGCGACCTCCACCAGACCACCCACGTCGAACTAGCCGCGACCGCACGCCTGTTGCTCCGCGAGGAACAGATCCTCGGCCGCCACGGCGAACCCACCGGCGCCCTCACCACCCGCCTCACCGTCCACCGCGCCGGCCGCCCGCTCCTGGACCAGCAACTCGCCTACGGGCCCGGCGCGTCCGGCGGCTGGGACGGCCCGGCCGTCCTCGGCGGCCATCGCGCGGTCGGCCAACTCCTCCTGGCCGACCCGTCCTTCGAGGAGGCTCCGCTCGCCGCCCGCCTCCTCGGCCCCACCGCCGCCCTCACCCCGCTCGCCGGTCCCGCCGTCCTGGTCACGGCGGTGGCCGCCGACGCCCGCCTGCTGCGCGCGATCCTGGACGAGGCGATGTACAAGCTGCTGGACGGCCTCAAGGCGGACACCGGCACCGGCTGAATCCGCTCAGCGGACTTCCTTCACCGGTTATGGGTTCGGTAAAGAAACATGTGTACGCCCTGGCCCCAGGAACCCCGCAGACGAAAGGATCCCCGGAACGCTCCGATGGAGACCACGCCGCCACCGGCGGCGCATCGGACGACGATGGGGGAGGTTCCACGTGGGACGCACAGCAGTGCTCGGCGCGGCCGGCGCGCTGATGGCGGGCGCGCTCGTCGCGGGAGCGATCACCGCGCCCGCCGCAGAAGCGATACCGGTATCCGCCGACAGCCGCCACCATGACCGGGCCGGCTCCGAGGCCCGCGGCGTCAGGATCGCCGCCGAGCGGGCGGCGAAAGCCGGGATCGACTGGAAGGCCTGTCCGGAGGACTGGGGCCTGGCCGCCCCCATCCAGTGCGGCTGGGTGACCGTACCGCTCGACTACGCCAGGCCGAACGGCAAGAAGATCAAGCTCGCCGTCGACCGGCACGCCAGCACCGGCACCCAGGGCGAGCGCCAGGGCGCCCTGATCTACAACCCGGGCGGGCCCGGCGGTTCGGGGATGCGCTTCCCCACCCGCGTCACCAGCAAGAACCCGCTCTGGACCAAGACCGCGAAGGCGTACGACTTCGTCGGCTTCGACCCGCGCGGGGTGGGCCGGTCGGCGCCCATCTCCTGTGTCGACCCGCAGGAGTTCGTGAAGGCGCCGAAGGCGGACCCGGTCCCCGACAGCGAGGCCGACAAGCGTGCCCAGCGGAAGCTGGCCCGTGAGTACGCCGAAGGGTGTGCCGAGCGCAGCGGCTGGATGCTGCCGCACATGACCACCCCCAACACCGCCCGCGACCTCGATGTCATCCGGGCCGCGCTCGGGGAGAAGAAGCTCAACTTCCTCGGCGTCTCCTACGGCACCTACCTGGGCGCCGTCTACGGCACGCTCTTCCCCACCCACGTACGGCGCATGGTCGTCGACAGCGTGGTCGACCCCTCGGGGGAGAGCATCTGGTACCGGGCCAACCTGAACCAGGACATCGCCTTCCAGATGCGCTGGGACGACTGGAAGGCGTGGGTCGCCGAGCACGACTCCGTCTACGGCATCGGCGACACCCCGCAGAAGGTCGAGAAGGAGTGGCTGAAGCTCCGCGCGGCCGCCAAGAGGGCGCCCATCGGCGGGGTCGTCGGACCCGCCGAACTCATCGGCTTCTTCCAGAGCGCCCCGTACTACGACTCCGCCTGGGCGCCCACCGCGAAGACCTGGAGCGCCTACCGGGCCGGTGACACCCAGGCGCTGATCGACGCCGCCGCCCCCGACATGAGCGACCTCAAGGGCAACGCGTCGGCCGAGAACGGCAACGCCGTCTACAGCGCCGTCGAGTGCGCGGACGCCAAGTGGCCCACCAGTTGGCGCACCTGGGACCGGGACAACACCCGGCTGCACAAGAAGTACCCGTTCATGACGTGGGCCAACGCGTGGATGAACCTGCCCTGCGCCACCTGGCCGGCCAAGCAGCAGACCCCGCTGAACGTGAAGACGGGCAAGGGCCTGCCGCCGGTCCTCATCGTGCAGGCCGAGCGCGACGCCGCCACTCCGTACGAGGGCGCCGTCGAGCTGCACCAGCGCTTCAAGGGCTCGCGGCTCATCACCGAGAAGGGCGCCGGCTCCCACGGTGTCACCGGACTGGTCAACCCGTGCGTCAACGAGCGGGTGGACACCTACCTGCTCACCGGGAGGACCGACCGGCGCGACGTGACGTGCACCCCGCACGCCACGCCGAAGCCGTAGGACACCGGTGAGGCGTACGGCCGGGGCCCCGCATCCTCAGCGGCCGCCCCGGTCGTACGCCTCCAGCCACGCGTCCTCCGCCGCATAGTCGAAGAGCGCCTCCCCATAGTTCCGCGCTATCTTCGGGAAGGCCTCCCGCCAGTCCCGCCCCGCCAGCTCTCCGGCCAGCCACTCCACGGTCTCCGGCAGCGACTCCCCGTACCCCGTCACCGGCCGGTACCCGAGCTCCCGTTCCGCCGCCGCCATGTCGTACACCACGGGATGCGCCCCGCTCCACGGTGTATCGCCCACGCCCCCCTCCGGCGCCGGACCGTCCACCAGGACCGTCTCCGTCTCCCGGCCGAGCACCGCGTCGATCGCCGCCCCGATCCCGGCGACCGTGGGGGCCTGCGGGTCCGCCGCGTTCAGCGCGCGCGATCCCGGCTTTCGGGCGGCCAGCCGGATCAGCTCCGCCACGTTGGACACATGGACCGGGTGGAAGCGGCTCTCGCCGCCGTACGCGAGCACCCGCCGCCGGCGCCCGTCCAGCAGCCGCTTCACGAAGTACAGCTCGCGCGGTGTCCGGCAGTGCGGTCCGTGGACCGCGCCCGCCCGCAGCAGGGTCACCGGCAGCGCGTCGCCCGCCGCCAGCAGCTCACGCTCCAGCAGCACCTTCCGCGTCCCGTACGTCGCGTCGCCCGGCTCCACCGTGCGCTGGGTCTCCGGCAGCGGCACGGGGTAGCGGGGGAAGCCGTCGGGTTCGGCCTGGGTGTCGAAGCTGCGGCCGCGCTCGTCCTCGTACACCGCACCGCTGGAGATCACCACCGCCGAGCCCACCCGCCCGGAGAGCCCTGTGAGCTGCCGCGCGTGCGCCGAGCCGAACGCCACCATGTCGACCAGGACGTCACAGTCCTCGCCGAGCGCCCTCTCCAGCGCGCCCTCCTCGTCCCGGTCGAGGGCCAGGGCCCGGACCCCGTCACCCCACCCCTCGTCCCGGCCGCCGCCCCGCGAGAGCGCGGTCACCTCCCAGCCGTCGACGGCGAGCGCACTCACCGCGGCGCGCCCGATCTGTCCTGTCGCTCCCAGCACCCACGCGTGTCCCTGGTTCATGGAACCGACGCTAGGGGGAGCGGTCCGCGCCGGACCAGCCCGCTCTGCCGTCGGCGAATCCGCCGTCAGCGTCGCAGTTTGGGGAACTTCCTCGGCGGCGCGGCCTCCTGCTCGGCGGCCTTCACCTTCGCCGCGTACTCGTCGACGTACTCCTGGCCGGAGAGTTCGAGGATCGCGTACATGATCTCGTCCGTCACGGCCCGGATCGCGGCCTTCTGGTTCTCCATCCCCGCGTAGCGCGAGAAGTCCAGCGGCTCACCGAACCGGATCGCTACCTGCTTGATCTTGGGGAGTTTCTGGCCGGGCGGCTGGATCTCGAACGTGCCGAGCATGGCGCACGGGATCACCGGCACCCCCGCGGTGAGCGCCATGACCGCCACCCCGACCTTGCCCTTGTAGAGCCGGCCGTCGTGCGAGCGGGTGCCCTCCGGGTAGATCCCCAGCAGCTCGCCCTTGCTCAGCACGCCCAGGCCCTCGCGGATCGCCGCCTGGCCCGCGTCCTTGCCCGAGCGGTCCACCGGGATCTGGCCCGCGCTGTGGAAGAAGGCAGCGGTGAGCCTGCCCTTGATGCCCGGGCCGGTGAAGTACTCGGCCTTCGCGAGGAAGGTGATGCGCCGCTTGAGGATGGCGGGCATGAGGAAGTGGTCGGAGAAGGAGAGATGATTGCCCGCGACGATCGCCGCGCCGTCCTCCGGGATGTTCTCCAGACCTTGGATCCGAGGGCGGAACAGCACCCGCAGCACGGGCCCCAGCACGACATATTTCAGGATGTAATAAAACACCTTGTGGGTGCACCTCGCTCTGCCGGGCCGGCGTCAGGGCTGCGTTCTGCCAGGTCGCTGCGTACTACCAGGTCATGGTTGTGCCGGGGACGTCAGTGTAGGTCCCCGGCATCACCGTGCGACCGTGGCGGAACCGGTCGACCGGCTCGTACCCGCCACGAGGCCCGTCAGGCGTGTCCGCCGCGCCCGTCACCCGTCAGGTGTCCTGGGTGGCCAGCATGCCGAGCGTGCAGAGCCCCAGCACGATCCAGCCGAACCAGAGCCAGCCACTGCTGCCCAGGGCCACCGTGTAGGCCGTCACCGTGACCAGCGCCCCGACGGTCAGATATCCCATGGTTTTCGTCGATCCGGACATGCGCGTACCCTCCTCGTCGGCCGCGCGGCCGTTCACTCCATGGTCACCCCGATGACGCCCCCGGCGCTACTGTCGCGCCTGCAATGACGCGAGATAGGCGTTGTACGCCTCCAGTTCCTTGTCCCCGTCGCGGTCGGCGGCCCGGTCCGAGCGCTTCGCCGCACGCTGCTCGGAGTGGTACCACTGGTAGACCAGCGCGATCAGCACCAGCACGGACGGGATCTCGCTGAACGCCCACGCGATGCCGCCCGCCCAGTTCTGGTCGCTGAGGGCGTCGATACCGAGGGACGCGGGCGGATTCTCGTACGTCTTGACCATCGGGGTGGTCGCCATCATCAGCGCGATCCCGAAGAACGCGTGGAACGGCATTCCGGCGAACAGCTCCAGCATCCGCATCACATAGCCCGGCCGGTGCGGGCCCGGGTCGACGCCCATGATCGGCCAGAAGAAGACCAGGCCGACGGCGAGGAAGTGCACCATCATCCCGATGTGGCCGGGCTTGGAGCCCATCAGGAAGTCGAAGATCGGCGTGAAGTACAGCGCGTACAGGCTCGCGATGAAGAGCGGGATCGTGAACGCCGGATGCGTGATGATCTTCATGTAGCGGCTGTGCAGCAGCTTCAGGAGCAGCTCGCGCGGCCCGGTCCGGCCCCGGGCGGCAGGCGGCAGCGCGCGAAGCGCCAGCGTCACCGGGGCGCCCAGGAGCAGCAGGATCGGCGACAGCATGCTGATCACCATGTGCTGCACCATGTGCACGCTGAACATGACCATGCCGTAGTCGTTGAGCTTGGTGCACATCACCAGGGCGATGCTCAGCACGCCCACGGTGAAGAAGACGATCCGGTTGACCGGCCAGCCGTCCCCGCGCCGGCGCAGCCGCGCCACGCCGTACCCGTACAGGGCGAGCGCCAGGAGGCAGCCGGTCAGGAAGAACGGCTCGACGGACAGCTCCAGCCCCCGTCCCAGCGTGAACGGCGGCAGATCCATGTTCATGCCGTGCCCGCTGTGATCCATCTGTTCACTCCCGATGGGGACACGTCCCCGTTTCGTGCCGGTTGTCCGGTACAGCGTAGAACTGCCCCCGGCCGCGCTCGCGGCCGGGGGCAGTTCTGGAAGAGCGGCGAACTAAAGTACGCACTCCGCTTCGGCGTACCGCTCGGCCGGGACCGTCTTCAGCGTCTCGACCGCCTCCGCCAGCGGGACCATCACGATGTCGGTGCCGCGCAGCGCGGTCAGCATCCCGAACTCGCCCCGGTGCGCCGCCTCCACCGCGTGCCAGCCGAACCGGGTCGCCAGGACGCGGTCGTACGCGGTCGGCGTGCCGCCGCGCTGGACGTGGCCGAGGATGACCGGGCGGGCCTCCTTGCCGAGCCGCTGCTCCAGCTCACCGGAGAGCTGTGTGGCCACTCCGGCGAACCGCTCGTGGCCGTAGATGTCCTTGACGCCCTGCTCGAACTGCATGGAGCCCTCACGGGGCTTGGCGCCCTCGGCGACCACCACGATGGCGAACTTCTTGCCCGCCGAGAAGCGCTTGCCGACCAGCGCGGTCAGCTCGTCGATGTCGAAGGGGCGCTCGGGCACGACGATGGCGTGGGCGCCGGCCGCCATCCCGGAGTGCAGGGCGATCCAGCCGGTGTGACGGCCCATGACCTCGACGATCAGCACCCGCTGGTGGGACTCGGCGGTGGTCTTCAGCCGGTCCAGCGCCTCGGTCGCGACACCGACGGCGGTGTCGAAGCCGAAGGTGACGTCGGTGGAGGCGATGTCGTTGTCGATGGTCTTGGGGACGCCGACGATGGGCAGTCCCGCCTCGGAGAGGAGGTTGGCCGCCTTCAGCGTGCCCTCGCCGCCGATCGGGATGATGGCGTCGAGGCCGAGGTCGGCGACATGGCCGCGGGCCCGCTCCACACCGTCGCGCAGGTGCGCGGGCTGCACCCGGGAGGAGCCGAGGATCGTGCCGCCTCGGGCCAGGATGCCGCCCACCGCGTCGAGGTCGAGCTTGCGGTAGTCGGCCTCCAGCAGGCCCTTCCACCCGTCGTGGAACCCGATGACCTCGTCGCCGTGGTCCACCACCGCGCGGTGCACGACGGAACGGATGACGGCGTTGAGGCCGGGGCAGTCGCCGCCGGAGGTGAGTACGCCAATGCGCATGGCCCGGAAACCTTTGCAACGTTGAGTCGACGACCGGACCACGTCGTCCGGTTGGATCCCCGCCACCCTACCGGCGCAGGGTGGCGGGACCGAACCGTGCGTCCGCCTGCTGGACTCCGCTCAACCGAGCGGAAAATCCCTCATGCGGACGTTGCTCACGCGAGCGCGGAGCGCCTCAGGCGGGCTGTGTCGCCGAGGCGATCCGCTCCGCGCGCAGCGCCTCGTACCAGCGGTCGTCCGTGGGCGGCAGCGCGTTCACGTCGAGCGCCAGCTTCAGCAGGTGGTCGGCGATCTGCGGGTTGCGGGCCATCACGGGGCCGTGCATGTACGTCCCGAAGACCGTGTCGTTGTACGCGCCCTCCGTGCCGTCCCCCGTGCCGTTGCCCCGGCCGAACCGCACCCGGGCGAACGGCCGTGCCGTCGGGCCGAGGTGGGTGACGCCCTGGTGGTTCTCGAACCCGGTCAGCGCCTCCAGACCGAGGTGCGGGTCGATGTCCGCCAGTACGTCGCCGACGCACCGCGCACCCTCGCCGCGGGTCGAGACCACGTCGAGGAGGCCGAGACCCTGCTCGCGCTCACCGAGGTCGTTGATGAACTCGTGGCCGAGGATCTGGTACCCCGCGCAGACCGAGAAGATGATCGCGCCGTTGGACGCGGCCCGGCTCAGCCCGCCGTCGCGGCGCAGCCGCTCCGCCGCGAGGCGCTGGGGCCGGTCCTCGCCGCCGCCGATCAGATAGATGTCGCCGGACGTCGGCACCGGCTGGTCGCTGCGCACGTCGACGCGCTGCACATCCAGACCGCGCTGCCGGGCCCGCCGCTCCACGACCAGGGCGTTGCCCTGGTCGCCGTAGGTGCTGAGCAGGTCGGGGTAGACCCAGACCAGACGCAGACCGTTGTTGCTCATGCTTCGTCCTCTCCGGAGGTGGCCGGGGCCGGGGTCAGTTGCCGACACGACGGCGCAGATCCTGGAAGGCGGTGTAGTTGGCGATGACCTCGATACGGCCGGGCGGCGCGTACTGCACGGCCTCGTCGAGGTTCTCGCAGACCCGGAAGTCGAGACCGGCGACTTCGAGGCGGACCGCGAGGTCCAGCTTCCGGTCGCCGAGCACGAAGATCGGGTGGCCGGCGAGCTGGGTGTAGTCGACGTCCCAGAGCCAGGAGGTGTCCGTGCCGTCGGCGCCGCGCGCGTTGACGGAGAGGATCACCGGCGTCGGCGGCGGGTCGATCAGCGAGAACGTCTCCAGCCAGCCGGCCGGGTTCTTCGCCAGCAGCAGCCGCAGCTCACGGTTGTTGAAGCTCACCACGTCGTAGCGTCCGGCGACCGCCTGCACCTGGTACATGCGCTCCAGCGCGACCTGCGGCGGCACCCCGAAGACGGCGGCGACGGCGGCCGAGCTGGCGGCGTTCGCCTTGTTGGCGCGGCCCGGGAGCTGGAGGTGGATCGGCCAGGCCGAACCGTGCGGGTCCAGGACGTAGTCGCCGTTGAGCGCCCAGCTCGGGGCGGGGCGGCGGAAGCCGCACTGCCCGCAGAACCAGTCCTCGCCGGGGCGCTGCATCACACCGCCGCAGGACGGGCAGGACCAGGCGTCGTCCTTCCACGCCTGACCGGCCGCCACCCACACCACGTTCGGCGAGGAGGAGGCCGCCCAGACGACCAGCGGGTCGTCCGCGTTGGCGATGATCACGGCCTTGGAGCCGGAGAGGCCCTCGCGCCAGTGCTCGGCCATCATCCGGGTCTCCGCCGCGCGGTCCAACTGGTCGCGGGAGAGGTTGAGCAGCGCGATCGCCTTGGGGGTGGTGTCGCGGGCGACACCGGCCAGGTACTTCTCGTCGACCTCGATCACGCCGAACTTCGCGTCCGAGCCGCCGGCCAGCGCCGAGGTGATGCCCGCGGGCATGTTCGCGCCGAGCGCGTTCGACACGACGGGCCCGGCGGCCCCCAGCGCCTCGGCGATCAGCCGGGTCGTCGTCGTCTTGCCGTTCGTCGCCGACACGAGGATCACGTCCAGGTGCTGCGCCAGCCGCCCCAGCAGGTCGGGGTCGAGTTTGAGCGCCACCCGGCCGCCGATCACCGATCCGCTGCCCCGCCCCGCGGCGCGTGACACCGCCGCCGCGGCCTTGCCCGCCGTCACGGCCAGCTTGGCCCGCGGCGACAACGGCTCCGTGTTGCCTGCCATCGTCCTAGATCCTCCTTGCATCGGTCCGCGCCCAGCCTATCGATGTCCGGCGCGGCGACCGCACCGCGGCACCACGGGAACTCCCCGGTCGCGGCGGAACGTACGCTTGCCGCCATGCGAAACCGCCCGATCCCCGGCAGTTCCGGACTCGTCCGTGAGATGAGTCTGCTCGGCGACCCGTTGCTCCACCGTGCCTGTGAGGACGTCACGGAGTTCGGGCCTTCGCTCGCGAGGCTGGTCGAGGACATGTTCGCCACGATGTACGCCGCGCACGGTGTCGGGCTCGCCGCCAACCAGATCGGCGTCCCGCTCAAAGTGTTCGTCTACGACTGCCCGGACGACGACGACGTCCGTCATCTGGGACACGTCGTCAACCCCGAGCTGGTCGAGGCGGACGGACTCACCGTACGCGGACCGGAGGGCTGTCTGTCACTTCCGGGTCTGGAAGCGGGCACGGAACGCTTCGACCACGCGGTGGTCGAGGGCTTCACGATGACGGGTGAGCCGGTGCGGATCGTGGGGACGGGGTGGTTCGCCCGGTGCCTCCAGCACGAGTGCGACCACCTGGAGGGCCGGGTCTACACCGACCGGCTGACCGGGCTGCGGAGGTCCCGGGCGCTACGAGCGGCGCGCCGGGCGCCGTGGGCGCGTAGGGACGAGGCCTAGAACCCAGGGCCGCTGCTGTACGAGGGAGACGTACGGAAGATGTACGGGCCTCTGGAACCCGGCCCGCCCTCGTGCGGGAGCGGCGTACGGGCCGCTAGAACCCAGGGCCGCCCTTGACGTCGCGGTCGCCCGCCTCCGTCAGCCGCCCCCACAGCAGGTCCGCGAGGCTGCGCACCAGCCGCTCGCGGGAGCAGGGCCGGTCGGCGAGCCACCAGTCGCCCGCCGCGTGCATCATGCCGACGATCCCGTGGCCCCAGATCCGCGCCATCTGCTCGCCGTCCGGGCCCAGGTCCACCCGCTCGGCGATCACCTGGCCCAGCTCCTCGCCGAGGCGGCGCAGCAGCGGGGCGGAGTGGCGGCCGACGTCGAAGCCCTGCTCGGGGGAGAGGGCGGCCTCCGCGGAGATGGCGGAGTCATCGGAAGGGTGCATCAGGAAGCGGTAGACCTGCGGGCGGGCCTCGATCGCGGCGAGATAGGTGTCGAGCGTGGCCTCGACCCGGGCGCGGCGCTCGGCGGGTGCGTCCAGGGCCGCGCGGAGGGCGCTGAGGAGCGCGTCGGTGTGGCGTTTGGCCAGCGCGCGGTAGAGGCCGCCCTTGTCCCCGAAGTGGCGGTAGAGGATCGGCTTGGTGATCCCGGCCTCGGCGGCGATCGCGTTCATCGACGCCTGCGGGCCGTCCCTGAGCACCACCCGGTCCGCCGCTTCGAGCAGTTCGCGGCGGCGGGCCTCGGCCGCGGTCCGCTGCCGTTCGGCGCCGTGTGTGGTCTCCATGTCGTCTCTCCCACCCCTGGCCCTGCAATTTCTTCACGTCTGCTTCTTCGCGCCTGCGCAACGTAACACCACGCCCGGCGCCCTTGTCGATCAGCTCCGGGGCTGTTGACAGCGGCTACTGTCCGGTAACAGACTGCGGTTACCGCAAGTAACGCATGCTTTTCACGGCAGTGCATGGAGGGGAACATGGCCGAGTTCACACTCGATCTCAACGACGACCAGAAGCAGGTCCGTGACTGGCTGCACGGCTTCGCGGCGGATGTGATCCGCCCCGCGGCCTCGGAGTGGGACGAGCGTGAGGAAACGCCCTGGCCCGTCATCCAGGAGGCGGCCAAGGTCGGCATCTACTCCCTCGACTTCTACGCCCAGCAGTTCTTCGACCCTACGGGGCTCGGCATCCCCATGGCCATGGAAGAGCTGTTCTGGGGCGACGCGGGCATCGCCCTCTCCATCGTCGGTACGGGCCTGGCGGCCGTCGGCGTCCTCGCCAACGGCACCGAGGAGCAGATCGGCACCTGGATCCCGCAGATGTACGGCGACGCGAACGACGTGAAGGTCGCCGCCTTCTGCTCCTCCGAGCCCGACGCCGGATCCGACGTCGCCTCCATGCGGACGCGGGCCGTCTACGACGAGGCCAAGGACGAGTGGGTCCTGAACGGCACCAAGACCTGGGCGACCAACGGCGGCATAGCCAACGTCCACGTGGTGGTCGCCGTCGTCGACGCGGACCTCGGCTCCAAGGGCCACGCCTCCTTCATCGTGCCGCCCGCCACCCCCGGGCTCTCCCAGGGCCAGAAGTTCAAGAAGCACGGCATCCGGGCCTCGCACACCGCCGAGGTGGTCCTGGAGGACGTCCGCGTCCCCGGCCACTGCCTGCTCGGCGGCAAGGAGAAGCTCGACGAGCGGCTCGCCCGCGCCCGGGAGCGC
Organism: Streptomyces cyaneofuscatus; assembly: GCF_042718795.1. GTDB lineage: Bacteria > Actinomycetota > Actinomycetes > Streptomycetales > Streptomycetaceae > Streptomyces > Streptomyces cyaneofuscatus_A. The sequence goes on along the minus strand of NZ_JBHXOX010000022.1, from coordinate 38,193 downwards.
GCCAAGGCGGGCGGCGAGCGGGTCAAGAACGCGGCGATGGCCACCTTCGAGGCCTCGCGCCCGGCCGTCGGCGCCATGGCCGTGGGCACCGCCCGGGCGGCGTACGAGGTCGCGCTCGACTACGCGAAGACGCGCACCCAGTTCGGCCGCCCGATCATCGACAACCAGGGCATCGCCTTCCAGCTCGCCGACATGCGCACCCGGATCGACGCGGCCCGGCTGCTCGTGTGGCGCGCCTCCTGGATGGCGACCACCGGCAAGCCGTTCACCTCGGCGGAGGGCTCCATGTCGAAGCTCTACGCCAGCGAGACCGCCAAGAAGGTCACCGCGCAGGCCGTCCAGATCCTCGGCGGCAACGGCTTCACCCGCGAGTACCCGGTCGAGCGGATGCACCGGGACGCCGCGATCTACACCATCTTCGAGGGCACCAGCGAGATCCAGCGCCTGGTGATCGCGCGGACGCTGTCGGGCATGCCGATCCGCTAGCGGGCATGCCGGAAGAAGGGGGCCGTCCCGGGACGGCCCCCTTCACGTTCACGCCACCGCTCAGCCGGGCAGCTGCGCCTCGATCGCCGCCACGACCTCCGTCGACTCCGGCTCGCTGCGCGGGCGGATGCGGGCCACCGGCTCACCGGCCGGCGAGATCACGAACTTCTCGAAGTTCCACTGGACGTCCCCGGCCTCCCCGTCCGCGTCCGCCAGCTTCGTCAGCTCCGCGTACAGCGGGTGCCGGCCGGCACCGTTGACCTCGATCTTCTCCAGGAGCGGGAAGGTCACGCCGTACGTCGTCGAGCAGAAGGTCTCGATCTCCTCCGCGCTCCCCGGCTCCTGCCCGGCGAACTGGTTGCACGGCACACCGAGCACCGTCAGCCCCCGGTCCCCGTACGTCTGCTGCAGCCGCTCCAGGCCCTCGTACTGCGGGGTGAGCCCGCACTTGGACGCCACGTTCACCAGCAGGACGGTCCGGCCGCTCCAGGCGCCCAGGGTGGTCGGCTCACCGGCGAGGGTGTGCAGCGGAATGTCGTGCAGCGTCATGAAGCTCTCCCTGATCATCGCGTGCGTGGTGCCCATTGTGCCGCCCGCCTGTTGCCGCTCAGGGCCCGGCGAGCTCCTTGTAGTAGAAGGTGGTCGGCTTGAGGCTGCCCGCCGGGTCGGCCGCGTATCCCGGTACGGAGCCCACTTCCGTCCAGCCCGCCTTGCAGTAGACCTGCTCGGCCAGACTGCCGCTCTCGGTGTCCAGGATCAGCAGCGCGATGCCCTGAACCTGCGCGTACGCCTCCACGGCGTCCAGCAGCGCCCGCCCGAGCCCCTGCCCCCGGGCGGCGGGGCGGACCATCAGCTTGGCGACCTCGGCGCGGTGGCGGGCGTTCGGCAGCGGCGCCCGGACCAGGGCGATGGTCCCGGCGACCCGGCCGCCCTCCCGGGCGATCCAGATGGAGACCTCCCCGGACTCCACGGCGCCCGCGCGCTCCCGCCACCAGACGGCGGCCTTCTCCCGGTCCAGCGGGGCCAGGAAGCCCACCGATGAGCCCTCCTCGACGGTCTCCACGAGCAGCTCGGCCATCTCATCGGCGTACGTGACCAGCTCGGGGCCGGTCACGTGGACGATCTCGGTCATGCGCAGGGGTCCTTTCACAGCGGAACAGGCGGGAGGGGTACGGGACTCAGGGCCGGACGCCGACGTGATCCGGCTCCTCCGCCGTATCTCTTCCTATCCGCATGGTGTCCCCGATATGCGGGAGGCGCCGATCGGGGGAGCGCGTTCAGGCCGCCTTCTCCCCGCCGGTGCCGTCGGCGCGCCGGAGGCCCACCCGCCGCCAGACCGCCCGCTGGACCCTGAGCGCGGCCGCGCCCACCACGATCAGCACCACGATGTTCACCACGAGCTGGACGAGCGAACCCCAGGCGTCGCGCCAACTGGTGAACGCGGTGGAGACCGCGATGTCCGCGGCGGCGGGGATCGTCGTGACGGAGATGAACACGCCGAGCAGCGCGCTCGTCCTGGCCTCGGTCAGCGACACGATCCCGACGATCCCGGCCAGGGTGGCGACGGCGATGGAGAAGAAGTTCGGGGTGTTGATCAGGTTGGAGACGGGGCGCAGCCCCCGGTCGAACGCGTCCGACTCCAGGCCGAAACCACGGATGAGAAGGCCGAAGAGGAAGGTCACGACGATCGTCAGGAGGAAGCCCGTCCCCAGCGCGAAGAGGCCGCGCCGCACCATCGCCCCGTGTCTCTGGTCGATCCCGAGCGCCACGGCGACGATCGCCCCGTACTCCGGCCCGACGACCATGGCCGCCACGATCAGGATCTGCGAGTTGGTGACGATGCCGACCGAACCGATCATTCCCGCGATCACGAGATAGAGGTAGAAGCTCGGCCGGTACCGGCCCTCCGCCCGGATGCGTGCCTCGACCTGCTCCCAGACCGGCGCCCCGCGCAGCGGTCCGAGTGCCCGTCGCCCCCCTTCCGCGGCCGCGGAAGCGAAGGCCATGTCCACCGGTTCGACGACCAGCGAGCCCCGCTGGTCGATCCGCAGGGTCCGCAGCCGGTGCAGGACGTCGTTGGCCGCCCCGGTCAGGACGTCGCAGGCGATGGAGTCGCCGTCGGGGTTGCGGGCGGCGTCCCGCCGCACGATCAGGTTGAGCACGCACGGATCGTCCGCGAGCAGGGCGACGGCCTCGTCGGTGAGGTCGGACGGGCTCACCGCGCGGATGTGGATCATGTCCATACCGCTACCTCCGCGGCTCCGGCTGCGGCTCTCCGGATCCGGCTCCGGCTTCCGTAGGACGGGACTCCGCCCGGCCGGCGGCACGGGGGTCACTCCAGTAACGCGGCCCCGGCCCCGTTCGGCAAACCGGGCACCGGCCGGCCGTGGAGCCGCCGCCCCCTCGGGCGGCCACGGGGCCGTACTGGGAGGATCGGGGCGTGGATACTCCCGATGCCCTCCCCGAACCGCTGCCCGGGGCCGACCGGGCCCTCGCACCGGACACGGCGGCCGAGGACGCCCCGCCCCGCCGACTGATCCGCTGCCGCCTCTGCGGCCGCCCCCTCACCGGCGCGGACTCCCGCCGCACCGGCCTCGGCCCGTCCTGCGACGCCAAGCTGCACCCCGCGCCGCCGGACATCCGCACCCGCCGCCACGAGGTCGAGCAGGACCCGCTGCCGGGCACCTGAACGGCGCTCAGCCGTCCGGCCCGCCCTCGGGCACCTCGTCCAACACCAGAGCGGCGAGCTCCAGGAAGGCCCTGACCGAGCGGGAGCGCAGCCGGCCGACGTCGATCACACCGCTGCTCGACAGATAGGGGTCGAAAGGGACGAAGACCAGTCGGCCCGCGTCAGGAAACTCCGTCCTGACCTGTCGGTCGGAGGCGCTCGACGCCTGCGTCCCGCTGAGCCGCGTCGCCACGACGACGGCATCCCGGCTCAGCGCCGGATACCCCAGGTCCGCCACGGCGTCCAGCGTGCGGCGCGCCGCGGTCAAGGAGTCGGTACCTGTGGTGCAGCAGACGACCAACCGGTCCGTGGTGCCCAGCACGACCTGCGCCGACCGCCACAGACGCGGCGAGGCCCAGTCCGTCAGAACGGCCGGGTAGTGGCGGTCCGCGATGTCCAGCACTCTGCGGTACTCGTCCGGATAGGCCGGGCTGGTGCTCGCGTGCGCGGCACCGTGCGCCAGCACCTCCAGGCCCGAGGGAAGTGACGTGGTGAAGCGCCGTACCTCCTCGTACGACGCGTCGACCGGCAGCGTCGTGAGGTCGCGGACCGTAGCCGGATTCCTGCGCACCAGTCTGCCGAACAGGTCGCCGGCGTCCGGGGCGCCGTCGAGTGCCAGCACCGGCCGGCCGCGCACGGCGGCGATGACCGAGCCCAGAACATGGGTCGTCGTGGCCCGCCCGCATGATCGGTGCGACCCGACCAGCGTGATCCGGCGTCCGTACGCGAGGGGCCTGCGCGCGCCCTCCAGCCATAGCCGGTCCTTGCCCCACCGCCGGACCGCCGACAGGCCGAGCGCCCGCTCGCCGGCCCTGAGGGACAGCGGTTCCTCCTGCGTCAGCGGCCGGCGCGGTGCGCCGCGCGAGCTCTCCGCGCCGGTGGTCGGATCGCCGGAACCCGGGGTGCGCTGGGAGACGATGGCGACGTACCGTGCCAGCACCCCGGCCGTCTCACTGGCTGAGGGCCGCCGGGCGGGATCGGGGTCCACGCAGCGCAGCACCTGGTCCCGCAGCGGTTGCCAGGAATCGCCCTGCCACAACTGCATGTCCTGCGAGGTATGGGGTGTCAGCGTCCGCTTGGTGCTGATCAGCCGCAGCAGCTCGCCCAGCTGCCGGACGCTGTCGGCTTGCGTCGGCTCCGGCCCCGAACCGGCGTACTCACCGTCCACGGCGCAGTCCGAGAGTCCGGACAGCAGGACGGAGCGGCCCTTGACGATCACCGTGTCGGCGGCGAGCCGGGCCGGCACGAGTCCTTGCAGATGGCACAGGCTGAGGGCGCCGGCCAGATGCCAGCCCAGCGTCAGGCTGCCCAGGATGTCCAGCGCGGACTGGCGGCCGGGCGGGACCTCCTCGAGGAGGTCCCGCAACAGCGGCAGAGGCGCGGTGACGGGTTCCACCAGCCCCACCGCGATCCAGGCGGGCCGGTCGGTGAGTCCGGTGGCCAGCAGCGGGGGCGCGTACCGCCCGTCGAGTCGCCGCAGGGCCTCCGCCTCCGTCGCCAGGAGCTGCGTCGTCGCCGCCGGCAGATCCGGCCGTGCCACCCGCACGGCCGCCCCCTGCCCACGGCCCCGGCCCCGGTAGACGATCGTCCGCTTGCCCGGCCGACGGCCCAGCAGCCGGTAGGGGCCCAGCTGCTCAGGGTCGGAGGGCAGCAACGGCGCCCACCCCCCGGGCCCGGACGCTTCGACCGCCGGATCCTCCCCGGGAGCCGGGGACGGATCGGCCCAGCGCGGCGAGGCCACTCCGAATCGGGCCAGCAGCCGTTGCTCCACGACAGTGAACGAACGGAACGCGGCGGGGAGCCGCTCCATGCCGTCCGGATGTGCCAGCCAGGCCGGGAAGTCCGGTGAACGTCCCGCGAGCCGCTCCAACGAACGCCCGATGTCCCGGCTGGTGCGGAGCAGTTCCGCGCGCGGCACGGTGTCCAGCAGGGATCCTCTGACGTCCTCGTCGAAGTCGAAGATCCGGTGCTGGGCGGGGAGCGGCCCCGGCACCGGAGCCTCCACCTGCCGGAGCAGTCCGCCGAGGAACACCTCGGCCAGGTCCCCCGTCCCGGCCCGCCACGGGACGGCCGACTGCACCAGGCGCATCACCGGTACGGAGACGGGGGAGACGGCGGCCAGATGGGCCGCGAGGCGGTACGCGCCGGGAGTCGCCGCGTCCCGGAACGACTGCACCTCGCCCACGGCGGGGGCCGGGCCGACCGCCGCGTGGAGCCTCGGCCGGGCCAGCAGGGGCAGCTCCACGGTCGTCCCCGGCGAGGTCAGCAGCCGGGCCCAGTCCCGGGCGGCCGTCGGAGAGGGCTCCAGCACCGGGACGGGGACCCCGGTGAAGTCCGCGAGGCCGGCGGGCAGCACCCGGTCCGTGATCGCCCACGCGGCACTCGCGCCGCCCGGCCGGTGCGTCGTCGCCTGCCAGCGCTCCGCCTGGATCCCCGACCCCTCCCAGAGATGCGGCGGCAGCGCGTGGACGAGGGCCACCGGACCGGCCTGTGCCCAGCCCTGGAGCACGTCGTGCATGGAGCCCTGGCGCCAGGCGGTCCCCATCCCGTCGCTGACCACCATGATCAGGGTCTGGCCCGAGGGGTCGGTGACGACCGTCGCGGGCATCCTGCCGCTGCCGGGGTCGAAGGGGCGGCCGGTCAGCACCGGCGGGTTGGACGCCCGGGTGTCCAGGCCGAAGAAGCGCACGGAGCGGAACGCGCCGAGCCGCTGCATCATGGTCCGCAGCTCGGCCGCCAGCCGGTGCCACAGCAGCATGGAGAGGCCGTCGTCGACCACGAGCACCAGATCGAGCCAGCGCTCCCTGGCCGGCCGCATCACGACATCGGGCAGCCCGGTCTCCGCCAGCATCGCCGCCGTCGCCGCCTCGTCCAACTGCCGGCGCCACCGGCTCGGCCGCTTCTGTTTAAGCGGGCGCAGCGCCCGTCCGAGGGCCAGCTCGTCGGCCAGTCCCTTGAACTCCGGTACGCGCAACGGCAGGGCGGACCGTTCACGGGCGGGGGACCCGGCCGCCGCGATCCGGGGCGGCGGCTGCGGGCGGCCCGGCGCACGCAGCGGCGCGGCGAACAGCTCGGGCGCGGCCCGGTCCGCCCGCTCGGTCTCCGCGTCCGGTGGGCCCGGCGGACCGTCCGGGGCGGGCTCGGCGGCCACCGCGCGCTCCCCGGCGGCGGCGAACCCGGCCCGCTCCACGGCCCGGACCCGGGCCAGCGGCAGCTCCGGCCCCGCCGGCAGCCGCCCGGCCAGCCACAGCACGTCGAGGACCTGCTGCGGATCGAGCTCGTGCCCCGCGTCCCGTAACACCCGCAGCACGGAAGCCAGTCCGTCGTCCGCCTCCTCCCGCGCCGGTCCGTCGGCCACCCCTGCCCCGGCCATGGTCAGACGGTCCCCGACAACTGGTGCAGCACCGCGTTCAGCAGCCCCTCGGCGTCCAGGTCGACCCCGCTGCCGCGCAGGAACACGGCGTTGAGTAACTGGTCGGTGGCCAGCTCGCCCGGGGCCCGGCGCCGCAGGAAGGTCTGGAGCAGGTCGTCGATCTCCCGCAGCGCCTCCTCGCCCAGGTGCGCGGCGACGATGGCCCGCAACTGCTCCTCGTCGGGGACCGGCAGATCGAGACGGACGCAGCGGCGCAGGAACGCCGCCGGGAAGTCCCTCTCACCGTTGCTGGTGATGACGACCACCGGGAACTCCGTGCAGTGCACCCGGCCGCGCTCCACCGTCGCGGTCCCGTCCCCGTCGGCCGTCAGGACCTCCACCGTCGCCTGGTCCTCGGGCAGCCGGATCAGCTCGGGGACGTCGAAGACGCCCTCCTCGAACACGGTCAGCAGGTCGTTGGGGAGATCGACATCGCCCTTGTCCATCTCGTCCACGAGCAGGGCGCGCGGCGAGGAGCCGGGCACCAGCGCCGTACCGAGCGGGCCCAGGCGGATGAAGCTGCCGATGGAGGGCTCCGCCTCGCCCCGGTCGCGGCTCAGCGTGGTCTCCCGCAGCCGCCCGATCGCGTCGTACTGGTAGAGCGCGTCCTGCACGTTGGAGCGGCTGTTGACGGGCCAGCGCAGCAGCGTCCCCAGGCTCAGCTCATGGGCGACCGCCCGTGCCAGGGACGACTTGCCGGTGCCGGCCGGGCCGGTCACCAGCAGCGGCCGCCTCAGGTGCAGGGCGGCGTTGACCACGTCGGCGTGCTCGGCGGAGATGAGATACGGCAGCGGCCCGCGCGCCCGCTCCGGCGCGCCGAACCGGCGCCACGGCGGCGCGCCGGGCATCGCCACCTGGCGCCGGACGCCGTCACCCTTGAAGATCCGCCAGTCCCCGGCCGTCGGTGTGCTCATCAAGTCTCCTGTGGTTCGGACAGCTGAAGCTGGGGAACGGTCCGGTCGGCGTCGGCCCAGGCCAGCACCGGGCGGCCGGGGAACTGCTCGGGGCCGTGCACGGACTTGGCGCGGTAGGAGCGCACGCCCTCGGGGAGCCCCCGGGTCGCCACCCGGGAGATGTGCTCGACGGCGGCGGACCCGCCGCTCCCGCTCCTGTCCCACACCACGACCGGCACCCCCATGGCCAGACACACCTGAACGATCTCGTCACGCGGGCGAGGGGGAGCGTCGACGGACACCCGGACCGCGTCGAGCCGGTCCAGCAGGGTGCCGTAGACCTCGCGGGGCTGGGCCGCCGCGTCATCGAACCGCAGCGACGCGCCCGTGTCCAGCTCACGCCAGCGGCGCCGCCAGTCAGGGAGGAAACGTTCGTTGCGGCGCAGGAGTTCCGGGCAGTTGACGACCACGGGATACTCGGCCCCCAGGACGCCCGGCACAACACCGTCCGGCCCGAAGCACTCCCACTCGTCGATCGGCAGGTTGAGCCCGGCCCGGTCGACGAGGACCTCGACCAGTGGCCGGCGCCCCTCGTGATCGTCGCGGTAGAGGGATTGGAGAACCCGCAGCAGTTCGCCCGCGGCCTCCGTCCCGGAATAGGTGGCTCCGCCGTCCGACGGCACCTGCCGGGGCCCCGCTCCCTCGTCGCACCAGACGCGCAGCCGGAACCGGTCACCGTCGGCCCGCACGACATGGGCCAGCAGCCGGGCGGGCCCGCCCGTCGAGGCGACCGCCGCCGCCCAGTCCCCGGCGTCCGAGCGCCGTTCGCCCAGTGCCGACCTCGGTATCCCCAGCCGGGCGGCCACCCCGTTGTTCCAGAGCCGGAGTTCGGCGCGCTGCGCTGACGACCCCAGCACGGCGACGTACTCCACCACCCGCAGCAGCGCGGGCACCCGCACGTCCCGGCCGTCGGCGCTGGTGCGGCTGTCACCCTCGAGGCACTCCAGTGCGTCCAGAAGGGCGTCGATCCCCACCGAACCCGGATCCACCGACAGCGGAGCGACCAGTGGCAGCGCGGCCCGGACCGTCTCCGGCAGCCGGTCCAGCAGATGGTCCGGCAGCGCGTCCAGGAACGTGTGCAGCCTGCGGTACTCCCGTGAGGAGAGGAAGCGGTACGCAGGGGAGAGCGGCCCGATCGAGAGCAGATCCGTGACGACGCCCGGCTCCCGCCGCAGCACCTCGGTGAGCGCGGCGATCGCGCGCGGTTCGCCCACCAGCAGCCGGGCGAACTCGGCAGGCGTCGGAGCCGACCCGTCCCGAGGGGTGGAGAGGCCGAAGCGCTCCGCCACCGCACGGCCCGCGTCGGCCCGCAGCACCGGTGACGGCATGGCCCGCTCGATCAGATCCGTCAGCAGCTCCACCGTCGGGTCCTCGTCGGGAGCCGCCGTCAGAGGGTCGAACAGGTGGCCCGCCCCGGCCGCCCGCAGCTCCTCCTCCACCCGCTGCCACGGGATGCACCAGCTCCGCCGCGCGATGTCCTGGCTGCTGAAGGCGTACGGGTGCCCGGTGGCCGGGTCGGACGGCGGCATGATGTGCGCCGCGACGATGCCCACGACGGCACGCTCCGCACCCCACCAGACCGGCCCGCCGCTGTAGGCGGGGCCGATCGGCATGCCCATCGGCTCGCCGTCCACGTACCCGATCACATCGTCACAGGTCTTCACCCGGACGTCGGCGAACGAGCTGCGCAGGTTGGTGGCGTGCCACGCGCGCAGCGACTGGCCCTCCGCCATCCGCCGCCGCTCGGGCACCGCGACCTGCTCGGACCCCGGGACCTCCAGCCGCAGCACCGCGAGATCGCCGAGCCACTCCTGGTCCCGGTCCTCGCGGACCGGCCCCTGCCCGTCCAGCCGGCGGGGCGCCACCCAGTGGGTGACCCGGCCGGCGTACCTGCGGGTGCTGGTGGCCCCGTGCACCACGACCGTCACCGTCCCGCGGGCCGGCAGCCCGGCCGCGAACATGTCCCGCCCCAGCGCGTCGTTGACCACATGGGCGCAGGTCAGCAGGTGACCGGCGGCCAGCATCACCCCGGCGCCCGCCGTCCTGCCGTCGTCGGCGCGCAGCAGGGAGACCACGAAACGCTGCGGATCGGCCGATCCGGACGGTCCTGGCGCGGTGAACCAGTCCACGTCAGCCCGTGGGCCCGGCCGGCTGCCAGGTGGCGGAGACGGTGAGATGGGCCTGCCCGGCGGAGGTCACGACGCCGAGCTTCAGGTCGCCGCCCACCTGGATGCCGAAGGTGACGTTGACCTCCTGCGGCGGCCGGTCCGCGGACAGGACGGCGTCGTGCACCTCCTGGATCAGCGGCCCGAGCGGCTCCAGCGCGGTGCGCAGCGCGCCCGCCGCGACCACGGCCGCGCCACGGCGCCCCCGGGCCACCGGCACGCTGCGCCCCATGCCCTCGGGAAGGTCGTCCACCGGCCCGCCGGACCTCTCGGGCGGTTCCGGTCGGGACGGGTCCGGCCGGGATGCCCCCGGCCGGGACTCCTCCGGGGCGGTCAGCTCGAAGCGGACCGCCGTACCGTCGGCCAGGATGAGCTCAGCGAAGTTCGACACCCCCACAGTGTGCCGGGGAATCATCCGCCGGTCAGCGGATACGCCCAACTCCCGTGCACCAAGGTGCGGTTGCGGGGTGGAGCGGAATCATCCGTTCAACCGCCGGAACAGCCCCTCCTGCACCACCGACACCAGCAACTGCCCCGTACGGTCGTAGATCCGGCCCCGGGCCAGACCGCGCCCGCCCGTCGCGATCGGCGACTCCTGGTCGTACAGGAACCACTCGTCCGCCCGGAACGGCCGGTGAAACCACATCGCGTGATCCAGGGACGCCATGTCGAAGCCGCGCGGGCCCCACAGCGGCTCCACCGGGATGCGCACCGCGTCCAGCAGCGTCATGTCGCTCGCGTACGTCAGCGCGCAGGTGTGCACCAGCGGGTCGTCGCCCAGCGGGCCCACCGCCCGCATCCACACCGCGCTGCGCGGATCGGCGTCCCTGATCTCGTCCTTCGTCCAGCGCAGCCGGTCGACGTAGCGGATGTCGAAGGGCTGGCGGCGGGCCATCCGCTCCAGCGCCTCCGGCAGTGCGCCCAGGTGCTCGCGCACCTCCTCGGCGACCGTCGGCAGCTCCTCCGGGTCCGGCACGATCCGGGCCGGCGGCAACTGGTGCTCGAAGCCCGCCTCCTCGGGGCGGTGGAAGGAGGCCGTCAGGTTGAAGATGGTCCGGCCCTCCTGGACGGCCGTGACCCGTCGGGTGGTGAAGGACCGGCCGTCCCGGACCCGCTCCACCTGGTAGACGATCGGCACCCCCGGGCGGCCCGGCCGCAGGAAGTAGGCGTGCAGCGAGTGCACCGGCCGCTCCCCGTCGGTGGTGCGGCCCGCCGCCACCAGCGCCTGGCCCGCGACCTGCCCGCCGAAGACCCGTTGCAGGGACTCCTCCGGGCTGCGGCCGCGGAAGATGTCGACCTCGATCCGCTCCAGGTCGAGAAGGTCGACCAGGCGCTCGGCCGGATTCGTCATGCCGTACCTCTCCACTCCACTGCCAGGGGGTCTCTCACAACTGGCCGACCTTCGTGACCCGGACGACCGCCCGGCCCTCCTCGTCGGACGCCGCCAGGTCCACCTCGGCCTGGATGCCCCAGTCGTGGTCGCCCGCCGGATCGGCGAACGCCTGCCAGACCCGCCACAGCCCGTGCGCCGGGTCCTCCTCGATCTTCAGCAGCTTCGGGCCGCGCGCGTCAGGGCCGGTGCCGATCTCCTCGTGCGCGTCCCAGTACGCGTCCAGCGCCTCGCCCCACGCGTCCTCGTCCCACCCGGAGTCGCCATCCAGCTCGCCCAGAGCACCGGCCCGGTCCAGCGCGGCCAGCTCCACCCGCCGGAACATCGCGTTGCGCACCAGCACCCGGAAGGCGCGGGTGTTGGCCGTGACCGGCTTGACCTCGTCCGCCTTCTCCTGCGCCTGCTCGGCGGTCTCCACCTCGGGATTGGCCAACTGCTCCCACTCGTCCAGCAGGCTGGAGTCCACCTGACGCACCATCTCGCCGAGCCAGGAGATCAGGTCCTGGAGGTCCTCGGACTTCACGTCGTCCGGGATCGTGTGCTCCAGCGCCTTGTACGCGCTCGCCAGATACCGCAGCACGATGCCCTCGGTCCGGGCCAGCTCGTAGTGCGAGGTGAACTCCGTGAAGGTCATCGCCCGCTCGAACATGTCCCGGATCACCGACTTCGGCGACACCGGGTGGTCGTTCACCCACGGGTGGCTCGTGCGGTACACGTCGTACGCGTGCCACAGCAGCTCGCTCAGCGGCTTGGGGTACGTGACCTCCTGGAGCAGCTCCATCCGCTCCTCGTACTCGACCCCGTCGGCCTTCATCTGCCCCACGGCCTCGCCGCGCGCCTTGTTCTGCTGGGCCGCCAGGATCTGCCGGGGATCGTCCAGCGTCGACTCGACGACCGAGACCATGTCCAGCGCGTACGAAGGGGATTCGGCGTCCAGCAGGTCGAACGCGGCCAGCGCGAACGTGGAGAGGGGCTGGTTCAGCGCGAAGTCCTGCTGGAGGTCGACCGTCAGCCGCACGATCCGGCCCTCGGCGTCCGGCGTCTCCAACTGCTCCACCACCCCGCCGTCCAGCAGCGAGCGGTAGATGGCGATGGCCCGCCGGATGTGCCTCAGCTGCGCCCGGCGCGGCTCGTGGTTGTCCTCCAGCAGATGCCGCATCGCCTCGAAGGCGTTGCCGGGACGGGCGATGACCGCGAGCAGCATCGTGTGGGTGACCCGGAAGCGCGAGCTCAGCGGCTCCGGATCGGACTGGATGAGCTTGTCGAACGTGGTCTCCGACCAGGCGACGAACCCTTCCGGCGCCTTCTTACGGACGACCTTGCGCTTCTTCTTCGGGTCGTCGCCCGCCTTCTTGACGGCCTTCTCGTTCTCGATGACGTGCTCGGGGGCCTGCGCCACGACGAAACCGGCCGTGTCGAACCCGGCCCGCCCGGCCCGCCCGGCGATCTGGTGGAACTCCCGCGCCCGCAGGGTCCGCACCCGGGTCCCGTCGTACTTGGTGAGCGCCGTGAACAGCACCGTACGGATGGGTACGTTGACGCCGACGCCGAGCGTGTCCGTACCGCAGATCACCTTCAGCAGGCCGGCCTGGGCCAGCTTCTCCACCAGGCGGCGGTACTTGGGCAGCATGCCCGCGTGGTGGACGCCGATGCCGTGGCGCACGTACCGCGAGAGGTTCTGGCCGAACTTGGTGGTGAAGCGGAAGCTGCCGATCAGATCGGCGATCTTCTCCTTCTCCTCCTTCGTGCACATGTTGATGCTCATCAGCGACTGCGCCCGCTCGACGGCGGCGGCCTGCGTGAAGTGCACGATGTAGACCGGCGACTGCCGGGTGTCCAGCAACTCGGTGAGCGTCTCGGTGATCGGCGTGAAGCGGTACTCGTAGCTCAGCGGCACCGGACGGGTCGCCGAGCGCACCACGGAGGTGGGGCGGCCGGTGCGCCGGGTCAGGTCCTTCTCGAACATCGCGACGTCACCGAGCGTCGCCGACATCAGCACGAACTGCGCCTGCGGCAGCTCCAGCAGCGGGATCTGCCAGGCCCAGCCACGGTCCGGCTCGGCGTAGAAATGGAACTCGTCCATCACGACCTGGCCGATGTCGGCGTACTTCCCGTCGCGCAGCGCGATGGAGGCCAGCACCTCCGCCGTACAGCAGATCACCGGGGCGTCCGCGTTGACCGAGGCGTCACCGGTCAGCATCCCGACGTTCTCGGTACCGAAGAGCTTGCACAGGTCGAAGAACTTCTCCGAGACCAGCGCCTTGATCGGCGCGGTGTAGAAAGTGACCTTGTCCTGCGCCAGCGCGGTGAAGTGCGCGGCCGCCGCCACCAGGCTCTTGCCCGAGCCGGTCGGGGTGGAAAGGATCACGTTCGCCCCGGACACCACCTCGATCAGCGCCTCCTCCTGAGCCGGATACAGCGTGATGCCCTGGCTCTCGGTCCATGACGAGAAGGCCTCGAAGAGGGCGTCGGGGTCGGCGGTCTGGGGAAGCTGGTCGATGAGGGTCACGCCCCCATCTTGCCTGGCTTCGGACCGGATGAGGGAACCGGCGGGCGCCACGAAGATCATGGGCGATACGCTGCGCACTCAACCAGCCCGCGCCGTACCGGTGATGGGCACACCATGCTCTGGGGGCGGAACAAGCCATGATGGGACCGGCACACTCGCTGTCAGGAGCGGCTGCCTGGCTGGGGGTGGGTGCGGCGGCCGCCGCCACGGGTCACACGATGCCCTGGCCCGTCCTCGTCGTCGGCGCGCTGATCAGCGCGGGAGCCGCCCTCGCCCCCGACCTCGACCACAAGGCCGCGACCATCTCGCGCGCCTTCGGCCCCGTCTCCAAAGCACTCTGCGAGATCACCGACAAGGTCTCCTACGGCGTCTACAAGCTCACCAAGAGCAAGGCCGACCCCCGCCGCACCGGCGGCCACCGCACCCTCACCCACACCTGGTTCTTCGCCGTCCTGATGGGCGCCGGCTGCTCCTTCGCCGCGGTCAGCGGCGGGCGCTGGGCGGTCCTCGCCATCCTCTTCGTCCACCTGGTGCTCGCCGTCGAGGGCCTGCTCTGGCGCGCCGCCCGGGTCTCCAGCGACGTCCTCGTCTGGCTGCTCGGCGCCACCAGCGCCTGGATCCTCGCCGGCGTCCTGGACCAGCCCGGCAACGGCGCCGGCTGGCTCTTCGACGCCCCCGGACAGGAGTACATGTGGCTCGGCCTGCCCATCGTGCTGGGCGCCCTGGTCCACGACATCGGCGACGCGCTGACCGTCTCGGGCTGCCCGGTGCTGTGGCCGCTGCCGATCGGCGGCAAGCGCTGGTACCCGCTCGGCCCTCCGAAGTTCATGCGGTTCCGGGCCGGTAGCTGGGTGGAGATCAAGCTGCTGATGCCCGCGTTCATGGTGCTCGGAGGAGTGGGCGCGGCAGCGGCCCTCAACGTCATATGACCCGGCGGCCGTGTCGCGGGCGGGCGGCGCGCCCGGTGCCTCATGAGCGGGCGGTCCGCCCCGGCCCGTAGCACCATGGCCGCATGCTGCTCGCCGAGCTCGCCCAGGTATCCCTGGCGGTCGCCGCCACCTCCGCCCGGTCCCAGAAGGTGGCGCTCCTCGCCACGCTCTTCCGGGACGCCGGACCCGAGGACGTGCCCGTCGTCATCCCGTACCTCGCCGGACGGCTGCCCCAGGGCCGCATCGGCGTCGGCTGGCGGAGCCTCGGGGACCCGGGGGAACCCGCCGCCGAGCCCACGCTCACCGTCACCGGCGTCGACGCCGAGCTGACCGCGCTGGCCGCGATCTCCGGCACCGGCTCCCAGGCCCTGCGCCGGGACCGGCTGCGCGCCCTGTTCGCCGCCGCCACCGCCGATGAGCAGCACTTCCTGCGGGCCCTGCTGACCGGGGAGGTCCGCCAGGGAGCCCTGGACGCCGTCGCCGCCGACGCGCTGGCCAAGGCCGCCGAGGCCCCGCCCGCCGACGTCCGGCGGGCCGTGATGCTCGCCGGGTCGCTCCAGGAGGTGGCCCGGACCCTCCTCGCGGAAGGCCCCGAAGCGCTCGCCGCCTTCCGCCTCACCGTGGGGCGGCCGGTCCAGCCGATGCTGGCCCACACCGCCGCCTCCGTCACCGAGGCCATCGACAAGCTGGGCCCCTGCGCCGTGGAGGAGAAGCTCGACGGCATCCGGGTCCAGGTGCACCGGGACGGCGACCGGGTCCGCGCCTACACCCGGACCCTGGACGACATCACCGACCGGCTGCCCGAACTGGTCACCGCCGTCGCCACGCTGGAGACCGGGCGCTTCATCCTGGACGGCGAGGTGATCGCGCTGGGCGATGACGGCAGGCCGCGCCCCTTCCAGGAGACCGCCGCCCGGGTGGGCTCACGGCGGGACGTGGCCGCCGCTGCCGCCGGCGTACCCGTCGTGCCCGTCTTCTTCGACGCCCTCTCGGCCGACGGCGAGGACCTGCTCGACCTGCCCTTCGCGGAGCGCCACGCCGCTCTGGCCCGGCTGGTCCCCGAGGCGCTGCGGGTCCGGCGCGCGCTGGTTCCGGACCCTGAGGACGAGGAGGCGCGCCGGGCCGCCGAGGCGTTCCTCGCCGAGACCCTGGAGCGCGGCCACGAAGGCGTCGTGGTCAAGGACCTGGCGGCCGCGTACAGCGCGGGCCGCAGAGGTGCCTCCTGGCTCAAGGTCAAGCCGGTGCACACCCTGGACCTGGTGGTGCTGGCCGCCGAATGGGGGAGCGGCCGGCGCACCGGCAAGCTCTCCAACCTCCACCTGGGCGCGCGCCGCCCCGACGGCACGTTCGCGATGCTCGGCAAGACCTTCAAGGGGCTCACCGACGCCCTGCTGGAGTGGCAGACGGCGAAGCTGCGCGAACTGGCGACCGGCGAGGACGGACACATCGTGACCGTACGCCCGGAACTCGTCGTGGAGATCGCCTACGACGGCCTCCAGCGCTCCACCCGCTACCCGGCCGGTGTCACCCTCCGGTTCGCCCGAGTCCTGCGCTACCGCGAGGACAAGACGGCCCAGGAGGCCGACACGGTGGAGACGGTCCTCGCACAACAGCGGTGAGCGCGCCCTCCTTCGCGAGGAGGGCGCGCCCGTACGCCGGTCAGTGCTTGATGACGGTCGACGCCGTGTGCTCCTTGATCTGCTCCGGCGTCAGATAGGCGTCCGTGTACTCGAAGTCCCGCAGCGTCGCCGCCTTGCGGGACTGGAACCCGGTCCGTACGAAGTCGTCACCGGCGACCGCGTTGAGCATCCAGTTCGTCATGACCCGGGTCTTGGCGACGTTCGTCCGCAGCGCCGACCAGTGGTAGCCGCGCGCCACGGCCTGCGCCGGCAGCCCGCGCAGCTCGATGCCGAGCGGCTTGGAGACCGCGTCCTTGCCACCGAGGTCCACGACGAGACCCAGGTCCTTGTGGACGTAGTCCCTGAGCGGCTGGTTGCGCAGCGAGGCGATCAGGTTGTCCGCCATCACCTTGCCCTGGCGCATCGCGTGCTGCGCGGTCGGCGGGCAGACCGCCCCGTCGCCCTTGGCCAGGTCGGGCACGGCGGCCGCGTCGCCGAGCGAGAACACCCCGTCCGAGCCCGGCAGCTTCAGCTGCGGCGTCACGGCGAGCCGGCCACGTACGGTCTCCGCACCGAGCGTGGCGATCAGCGGACTGGCCACCACTCCCGCCGTCCAGATCAGGGTCCGACAGGGCAGCACCCGGCCGTCGGTGAACGTGACCTCCTCGGCCTCGGCCTTGGCGATCGAGACGCCGAGCGACACGTCGATGTTCCGCTTGCGGAGGATCTCCAGGGCGGCCCGGCCCAGCGTGTCGCCCAGTTCCGGCATCAGCTTGGGCGCGATGTCGATCAGATGCCACTTGATCAGCTTCGGGTCCAGCCGCGGATAGTGCCGGATCGCGTTCGTGGTGAGCCGTTGCAGACAGGCGGCCGTCTCCGTGCCCGCGTAACCGCCGCCGACCACCACGAACTGGAGCCGCGAGGCCCGCTCCGCCTCGTCGTGGCTGGCGTCGGCCAGATCGAGCTGGGCGATGACGTGGTCGCGTACGTACGCCGCCTCCGCCAGCGTCTTCATCCCGCGCGCGTGGTCCAGCAGACCGGGGATGTCGAACGTCCGGGTCACACTGCCGGCGGCCAGCACGATGTAGTCGTACGGCTCGTTGACGACCTCGTCCGTGATCTTCTTGATCACACAGACCTTGGCCTTCGTGTCCACGCCGATCGCACCACCGGGGATGATCCGGGTGCGGTGGCGGCGGCTGCGCCGCAGGGAGACCGCGACGGACTGTGGGGTCAGCACGCCGGAGGCCACCTGGGGCAGCAGCGGCAGGTAGAGCTGGTAGGAGAACGGCGTGACGAGCGCGATCTCGGCCTCGCCCGGAGCGAGCCTGCGCTCCAGCCGTTGTACACATTCGACACCTGCGAAGCCGGCGCCGACGACGAGAATCCTGGGTGGTGCCACGGTCTGCGTCCCTTCTCGGGCTTGCGTGGTTCTGCGCTCACCTGCCCCGTATACCGGCCGATGCACTCCTCATCCTCACCGGATGCACCCCGGACCGCCTCCCGGCGGGGATGAACGCGCCGCCGCACGGTGGACCGGCGGGGTGCCACGGTCACCTCGGCGGCTCGGTGTGCAGCTCGCGCAGCCAGTGGGCCGAATCTGTGCCGCCGGGCGCGGCCGCAGCGCCGGGAGCGGGGAACATCCGGCCCCAGGAGGCGGCCCGGCCCAGCGCCGCGAGCCGCCACGCCAGGCTCACCGCCCGCCTCAGGTCGCCCGCCGCGATCCCGTCGCCCGTCCACGGCTCCAGATAGGCGTCCCGCAGCCGGGTCAGCACCTGGGACCCGAACCGGTCCCCGGCCGACCGGGCCGGGACCAGCAGGCTGGAGAACGGGTGGCCGACCATGGCGTCGCCCCAGTCGAAGAAGGTGAACCGGCCGGCGGCGGGACGGAAGAGCTGGCCGTCGTGCAGATCTGCATGGTCGAGCGACTCGGCGACGCCCACCGCCGCCAGCTCCTCACACCACTCCACCAGCCGGGGCCGCAGTGCCTCCAGCGCCACCCGCTCCTCCCGGTCCAGCGCCGTGTTCTCCGCCACCAGCGTGTCGAACAGGCCCGGCAGTTCGGGCGGACGCGCAGAAGGGACCCCGAGATCCGCCACCCTCTCCGCGTACGGGACGAGCGCGCGCTGCATCAGCGCGTAACTCCGCAGGGCTTCCTCCCAGTCCGCCGGCGTGCCCGCGCCCTCGTCCAGCACCTGCCGGAACAGCGGCCCGCCGTCCGGCAGCAGGCACCAGCCGCGCTCCGCGTGGACGGCGAGCGGCGACAGGACGTGGTCCGGCACCCAGTCGGCCAGGGCCGCGGCGAGGCCCGCCTCGAAGACGGCGGCAGGCGGCACGGCCTTGAACCACACCGGCCGGGCACCGTGGCCACCGGCGACGAAGAACCGTACGAGCACCGACCAGGGGCGCAGCCGGACCTGCCGGGGGCCCGACTCGCGCAGCCCGTGGGCCGCCAGCCGCCCGGTCGCCCAGTCCAGAGCCTCCGCCCGGTGGTCCGGGTCGTCCCAGGGAGTCCTGGCGTCCGGGAAGCGTCCACGGTCCACGGTCTCGGCCCGGTCGTCGTCACCTCTGCGCATCGGAGCATTCGACCACCCGCCCGATCGGCCGCGCATGTCTATTTCGGTCACCCTCATCCCGTCGAGCCGCCCTCATCCCGTCGAGTCGCCGGCATCCCGTCGAAGGGAGGCGGAGGCGCGGCGAGTACGCTGCCGGTGCGTGCGCGGCCGTGCGGCGCAGGCCTTCCGCAGCCGCCCCGACTCCTCGAAAGCCCCTGGTATGCCACCGCTCCGCGCCTCGCACCCCGCCTCACCGGCGGCCGGGATGGTGCGCGGGCTGCGGGCGGGAACGCTCGCCGTGCTGTGCGTGTCGCTGCCGCTCGCCGCTCATCTCCTCGCGCGCTGCCAGGCACCGCTGTGGGCCGTCGCCGCTGCCGTCGCGGTGGTCGCGGTCCCGGCGGCGGTGGTGCTGACGCGGCGGCGCCTGTCGGACACCCAGGTCGTCGGCGTCCTCGCCGTCTCGCAACTGGCGTACCACGTGGCGTACGCGCTGCCCGGCGTCTGCCGTGCGGTGGGCGCGGGCGGTGTGCCGCTCTGGGCCGAGCATGCGGCGAGCACGCATGTCCCTTCCGGTGTGCTGCTCTCCGGGCAGTTGGTCGCCCTGCTCGTCGCGGCCCGCGCCCTGGGCCTCACGGAGCTGCTGCTCGGGCGCGGTCGGCCCCTGCTGGCGGCGGTCGGCCGACTCCTGGCCTTCGTGCGGCCGTCGGCCTGCGAACCTCGCGTCCAGGGGCCGCGGCGGAGGCACCGAGGGCGTACGCGGCGGCTCAGGTCCGCCGTCCTCGCGCGGCTGCGGTCGGGGCGGGCGCCTCCGCCCACCGTCCTCGCGCCGCCCTTTTCCACCGGACCGACTCCGGTCGGCGGCCTCTGCCTGCCCTGACGGGCCCCGCCCCGCCCGTCCTGCCCCGCCGGGCACACGACCGCCGTCGTGCCCGGCCACATCCATGAGGACGAACGACCCATGAAGAAGCATCTGATCGTCGCCGCGGTGATCCTGGCCGCCTTCGCCGCCGGCCTCGGCTCCTTCCTGCTGCTGGCACCCGAGGACCGCGACCGAGGGATGGCGGACGTCGAGGCCGCCGCCCAGGCCCAGCCCGTACGAGCCTCCAGCCACCGGCTCACCTCGCCGGAGCGGAGCGAGCTGACGGTGGTGGAGTTCCTGGACTTCGAGTGCGAGGCGTGCGGAGCGGTGTACCCGGCCGTGGAGAAGCTGCGTGAGGAGTACGGGGACCGGGTCACCTTCGTCGCCCGCTACTTCCCGATGCCGGGCCACAAGAACGCCCAGCTCGCCGCCCGTACGGTGGAGGCCGCCGCACAGCAGGGCAAGTTCGAGGAGATGTACGGCAAGCTCTTCACCACCCAGGCGCAGTGGGGCGAGGCCGACGAGTCCAAGGAAGCGCTCTTCCGCGCGTACGCCGAGGAGATCGGCCTCGACATGGAGACGTTCACCACCGCGCTGGACGACCCGGCGACCACCGAGCGGATCGAGGCCGACCAGCGCGACGGCCTCGGCCTCGGCGTCCAGGGCACACCGACGTTCTTCGTCGACGGGCTCAGGATCCCGAACCCCGGTTCGTACGAGGAGTTCCGCGCGCTCATCGAGAAGCGGCTCGCGCACGAATGACGCGGCCGCGCGGAGTCCTCACGGTCCGTGCTCCTGGAGCCCCTCACGGTCCGTGCTCCTGAAGCCGCCGCGCGAACCTAGTATGGGAACGCGGGCGCATGAAGAGGGCGCGGGACGGAAGAAGAGGGACGGGACATGCGACGGCTCGGAGAGCTTGAGGCCGAGATCATGGACCGCCTGTGGACCTGGGACAGACCGGCGACGGTCCGCGAGGTCGTGGACGACATCAACCTCCGCCGCCCCGCCGCCTACACGACGGTGATGACCGTGGCCACGATCCTCTACAACAAGGGCTGGCTGACCCGGAGCAAGCAGGGACAGGCCTGGCTCTACACGCCGGTGCGCAGCCGTGAGGCGTACGCGGCGGCCCTCATGGAGGACGCCCTGGGGGCGAGCCGGGACCGCTCGGCCGCCCTCGTCCACTTCGTGGAGCGGATGACCGACGAGGAGGTCGCCGCGTTGCGCGAGGCGCTGCGGGCGACGGGCCGGGGCGGCGAGCTGTGAACGCCGCCCCCGCCTTCCTCGGCTACGCGGCCGCCGTCGGCGTACTGGCTCCGCGCCTGCTGCTCCGCAGCAGTTGGCCGCAGCGCTCGCCGCTGCTGGCGGTCGCCGTCTGGTTCGCGCTCGCGGCGTCCTTCTCGCTCTGCGTCCAGTTGGCCGCCGCGCACCTCACCACACCAGGTGCTCATCTGCACGGCATCCTCTACTCCTGCCGCGCGGCCCTGGGACTCGGCGGCGAACCCGACGGAGGTACGGGGCCTCCCTGGGGCCTCGTGGCGCTCGTCGTGCTGCTCGCCGCCCACCTGTCCGGCTTCGCCTTCCACGCCGTACGGGCGTACGCCGCACGGGCCCGGCACCGCGACGTCCTGGACAAGGTGGGCCGGCCCTCGGCGCAGTTGCGGGCCACGGTGGTGGACCACGCCGAGCCCGCCGCGTACTGCCTGCCGGGCCGCCGCCCGCGGGTCGTCCTCAGCAGCGGCGCGGTCGACGCCCTCTCGCGCGACGAACTCGGCGCCGTCGTCGCGCACGAACGGGCCCACATCCAGGGCCGCCACCACCTGCTCATCGCGGCGGCCCACGCCTTCGCCTGGGTCTTCCCGGTGCTGCCGCTCGCCCGTCATCTGCGCGAACAGATCCCGCTGCTGCTGGAGATGGCCGCCGACGACCACGCCCTGCGCCGCGCCCCGCACCACGCGCTGGCCACGGCGATGTTCACCCTCGCCGCCGGCCGGGCGCCGCGCGGGACGCTCGCGGCCGGCGGCGAGACGGTGGTGATCCGCCTCCGGCGCGTCCTGGCGCCCCAGCGCGGCACCCACCCGGCTCTTCGCTGCACCGTCGGCACCGGCGCTCTCATGGCTCCGCTGCTCCCCGTCCTGCTGACGTGCCACGCCGGACTCGGGTGACAGCCGCCTGCGTCAGATCCGTACGCCCCACATGAACGGCATCCCGCTCCGCGCCATCGACTCGTAGCGCACCTGGGCCCCCGGCTTCGGCGAGTGGAGGATCTGGCCGTTCCCGGCGTAGAAGCCGACATGGCTGAGGTCCGTGCGCATGATGACGAGGTCGCCGGGCTTGAGCGCGCTCAAGGAGCTGATCCGGGTCCCGGCGTCTGCCTGGGCCTGGGAGGTGCGCGGCAGGTTCACCCCCGCCTGGCGGAACGCCCAGGAGGTCAGTCCGGAGCAGTCGAACGAGCCCGGTCCGGTGGCCCCCCACACGTACGGCATGCCGACCCGGGTCTTGGCCGCCGCGAAGGCCGACGCCGTGATGCCCGAGGCGCTGGCCTCGTTGCCGAGCTCGACCCGCTCGCTGGAGCGGTTGGCGCGCTCCTCCTTGGCGGCGATCGCGGCCCGCTCCTTGGCCGTCAGCGTGTTGAGGAGCCGCTGCGCCTCGGCCAGCTTGCCCTGGATCTCCTTCTTCCGGTTCCCCAGCTCCTTCCGGTTGTCCTGGAGGTCGGTGAGCTTGGCACCGGCCTGGGTGCGCTGCTGCTGGAGGGCGCGCTGCTCGGAGAGGAAGCGGTGGAGCGCCTGCGACTGCCGTGCGCCCAGCCGGTCCAGGACCGCCGCCTCGTCCAGATACGCGTCCGGGTCGGAGGAGAGCAGCAGCCGCACCGACGGGTCGATCCCGCCGCTGCGGTACTGGGCGGCGGCCGCCGAACCGAGCCCGCGGCGCAGCTCGTTGAGGTCGTCCTGCTTGCGGGCCACGGCCTCCTGGAGGTTGTCCGCCTCCTTGCGGAGCTTCTCCGCGTTCTCCTTCGCCCCGTTGTACTTCTCCGTGGCCTGGGTCGCCTCTTCATGGAGGCGGTCTATCTGCGCCTGCACGCCCTTCTTGTTCGGATCGGGCAGCGGGTCGGCGGACGCCGGCGAGGCGGAGAGCGCCACGCCCACCGCGGCGGTCGCCGTGAGCACGGAGGCGTAGCCGCTGGTGGGCTGCTTGGGACGACGGTGGGAGGCCACGGGAACGGGCTCCTTCTTCCTCGGCCGCCGACCGAGGGGCCGTGCGGAGGCTGGGCCACGCATACTAATCAACTTAGTGGCTGGGTTCCAAGCGCCTCCCGGTCGGCCGGAGTTCCTCCGCCCGCATGCGAGGATGCTGCGGTGACCACACCGTCCTCCCCGCCCGTGGCCGACGACCCGCCCCGCGACCAGGGGCTGAGCCAACGCGCCGCAGCGGTCCTCGTGTTCGGATCCTCGGCCGCGGTCCTGGTCGTCGAGATCGTCGCCCTGCGGCTGCTGGCCCCCTACCTCGGCCTCACCCTCGAAACCAGCACCCTGGTGATCGGCATCGCCCTCACCGCGATCGCCCTGGGCTCCTGGCTGGGCGGCCGCGTCGCCGACCAGGTCGACCCCCACCGGCTCATCGGCCCCGCGCTCGGCGTGTCCGGCGTCGTCGTCGCGCTCACCCCGCTCCTCCTGCGCACCACCGCCGAGTGGGCGGCTCCGGCGCTCCTGCTGGTCGCGGCGGGGACCCTCCTCGTCCCCGGCGCCCTGCTCTCCGCGGTGACCCCGCTCGTCACGAAGCTGCGGCTCACCAGCCTCGCCGAGACCGGCACGGTCGTGGGACGGCTCTCCGGCGTCGGCACCTTCGGCGCCATCGTCGGCACGGTCCTCACCGGCTTCGTCCTCATCTCGCGGCTGCCGGTCAGCTCCATCCTGATCGGCCTCGGCGTCCTGCTGGTGATCGGCGCCGCGCTGGCCGGTTGGCGGGCGCGCCGCTGGCGCCGGGCCTCGGCCGTGGCGCTGGCCACCGTCGTCGCGGGCTCCCTCGCCACCGCGTTCGCACCGGGCGGCTGCGACGCGGAGACCCGCTACCACTGCGCCCGGATCGTCGCGGACCCCGAGCGGGCCACCGGCCGCACCCTGGTCCTGGACGGCCTGCGCCACTCGTACGTGGACATCGAGGACCCGACGTACCTCCGGTTCGGTTACGTACGCGCCTTCGCGGCCGTCGCCGACACCGCGTTCCCCGCCGGCGCACCCCTCGCCGCCCACCACATCGGAGGCGGCGGCCTCACCTTCCCCCGCTACCTCGCGGCCGCGCGCCCCGGAACCCGCAGCCTCGTCTCCGAGATCGACGGCGGCGTCGTACGCATCGACCGCGAGCAGCTCAACCTCGGCGCGTCCAGCGGCATCGACGTTCGCGTGGAGGACGCGCGGCTCGGTCTGAAGCGGCTGGAGACCGACAGCCGTGACCTCGTCGTCGGGGACGCGTTCGGAGGCGTCAGCGTGCCGTGGCACCTCACGACCACGGAGGCGCTGCGGGACGTCCACCGCGCGCTCGAGAAGGACGGGCTGTACGCGGCCAACGTCATCGACCACGGCCGCCTCGCCTTCGCCCGCGCCCAGGTCGCCACGCTCGCCCAGGTGTTCCAGCACGTCGCCGTCCTCGGCGCCCCCGGGGACATCGGCCTCGACCCGGCCGCGACCCCCCTGGGCGGCAACATGGTGGTGCTCGCCTCCGACCGGCCGTTCGACGCTCCCGCGATCCAGCGGGCCCTGGACACGAGGGAGACCGACTGGAGGATCGCCACCGGCGACACCGTGACCGCCTGGACCGGCGACGCCCCGGTCCTCACCGACGACCACGCCCCCGTCGACCAACTCCTCCAGCCCCACCCCACGCGAGCCGCACGGTGACGCCGGGCGGCCCTATCCGTGCCAGGACCGCCACAGCGCCGCGTACGCGCCGTCCGCCGCCACCAGCTCGTCGTGGCTGCCCAGTTCGCTGATCCGGCCCTCCTCCACCACCGCGATCACGTCCGCGTCATGGGCCGTGTGCAGCCGGTGCGCGATCGCCACCACCGTACGGCCCTCCAGCACCCGGGCCAGTGAACGCTCCAGGTGGCGGGCGGCCCGCGGGTCCAGCAGCGAGGTCGCCTCGTCCAGGACCAGCGTGTGCGGGTCGGCCAGGACGAGCCGGGCCAGCGCGATCTGCTGCGCCTGCGCCGGGGTCAGCGCGAACCCGCCCGAACCGACCTCCGTGTCCAGCCCCTTGTCCAGGCCCTTCGCCCAGCCGTCCGCGTCCACCGCGGCCAGCGAGGCCCACAGCTCGGCGTCCTGCGCCCCGTCCCGGGCCAGCAGCAGGTTGTCCCGCAGCGAGCCGACGAAGACGTGGTGCTCCTGGTTGACCAGGGCCACGTGCTCCCGGACCCGCTCCGCCGTCATCCGCGACAGCTCGGCCCCGCCGAGGGTCACCTCGCCGGTGCGCGGGGCGTAGATCCCGGCCAGCAGGCGGCCCAGCGTCGACTTGCCCGCGCCCGAAGGCCCGACCAGGGCGAGCCGCGTCCCCGGAGCCACGTCCAGCGACACCTGGTGCAGGACGTCGACGCCCTCCCGGTACCCGAACCGCACCTCGTCCGCCCGTACGTCCCGGCCGTCCGGCCCGACCGCCGTGTCACCGGCGTCCGGCTCGATCTCCCGTACGCCGACCAGCCGCGCCAACGACACCTGCGCCACCTGGAGTTCGTCGTACCAGCGCAGGATGAGGCCGATCGGGTCCACCATCATCTGGGCCAGCAGCGCACCCGTGGTGAGCTGGCCGACCGTCAGCCAGCCCTCCAGCACGAACCAGCCGCCGAGCAGCAGGACCGCGCCGAGGATGGTCACGTACGTCGCGTTGATGACCGGGAAGAGGACCGAGCGCAGGAACAGCGTGTACCGCTCCCACGCCGTCCACTCCGTGATCCGCCGGTCCGACAGCGCCACCCGGCGGGCGCCGAGGCGGTGCGCCTCCACGGTCCGCCCGGCGTCCACGGTCTCGGCGAGCATCGCGGCGACGGCCGCGTAACCGGCGGCCTCGGCGCGGTACGCCGAGGGCGCGCGCCGGAAGTACCAGCGGCAGCCGGTGATCAGCAGCGGCAGCGCGATCAGCACGGCCAGCGCCAGCGGGGGAGCGGTCACGGTCAGCGCGCCGAGCAGCAGACCGGCCCAGACGACGCCGATCGCCAGTTGCGGCACGGCCTCGCGCATCGCGTTGGCCAGCCGGTCGATGTCCGTGGTGATCCGGGAGAGCAGATCGCCCGTCCCGGCCCGCTCCAGCACGCCGGGCGGCAGCCCCACCGACCGGACGAGGAAGTCCTCGCGCAGATCGGCGAGCATCTCCTCGCCCAGCATCGCCCCGCGCAGCCGCATGGACCGGGTGAACACCGTCTGGATCACCAGCGCGACGGCGAAGATGGCCGCCGTGCGCTCCAGATGGAGGTCGGCGACCCCCGTCGAGAGGTCCTCGACCAGACCGCCCAGCAGATACGGCCCGGCGATCGACGCGATGACCGCCACCGCGTTGGCGCCGATCAGGAGGGCGAAGGCCTTGCGGTGGCGCCGCAGCAGATGCCGTACGTAACTCCGTACGGTCGTGGGGGTGCCCACGGGCAGGGTGGTGGCCGACTCCGGGGCGGACGGGTCGTACGCCGGTGGTGCGACGCCGATCATGCCCTCTCCTCGATTTCCTGGGTGCTGGTGTCCATGGCGGGGACGGTGACGTCACCGGGAAAGCCGTTCGCCGCCGCTTCCTCGTCGGTTTCACGGGTGACGACGGCCCGGTAGCGTGGTTCGGTCCGCAGCAGTTCGCGGTGGGTGCCCGCGGCCACCACGCTGCCCTCGTGGACGAGGACGACCCGGTCGGCGACGTCCAGCAGCAGCGGCGAGGAGGCGAACGCGACCGTCGTACGGCCCCGGCGCAGCCCCGCGACCCCGGCGGCGACGCGCGCCTCGGTGTGCGAGTCGACGGCGGAGGTCGGCTCGTCGAGCACCAGGGCCTCCGGGTCGGTGATCAGCGACCGGGCCAGCGCGAGGCGCTGGCGCTGACCGCCCGAGAGCGACCTGCCCCGCTCGGTGATCCGGGTCCGCATCGGGTCCCCGCCGTCGTCGGGGGAGGCCTGGGCCAGGGCGGCCAGCACATCGCCGCACTGCGCGGCCTCCAGCGCGTCCTCAGCGGTGACCAGGCCCGAGGACGGCACGTCCAGCAGCTCCTGGAGCGTGCCGGAGAGCAGCACCGGGTCCTTGTCCTGGACCAGGACGGCGGTCCGGGCGGTGTCCAGCGGCAGTTCGTCCAGCGCGACGGCGCCGAGCAGGACGGACGGGGCCTTCTCCGCCTCCGCCTCCTTCTTCTCCCCCTCGGTCTCCTGGTCCCCGGTCTGGGCATGGCCGCCCAGCCGTTCGGCCAGCCGTCCCGCCTCGTCCGGGTCGCCGCAGACGACCGCGGTGAACTGCCCCTGGTGGGCCATCAGCCCGGTGGCGGGGTCGTACAGATCGCCCGACGGAACGCCCGCCTCGGTGGCCGCCCGGTCGCTGCGGCGCAGCGACAGCACCCGTACGGCGCGCTGTGCGGACGGCCGCGAGAAGGAGTAGGCCATCGCGATCTCCTCGAAGTGGCGCAACGGGAACAGCATCAGGGTGGCCGCGCTGTAGACCGTGACCAGTTGGCCCACGTCGATGCGGCCCTCGCGGGCCAGCGTCGCCCCGTACCAGACCAGCGAGATCAGCAGGATGCCCGGCAGCAGGACCTGCACCGCCGAGATCAGCGCCCACATCCTGGCACTGCGCACGGCCGCCTTGCGGACCTCCTGGGAGGCGCGGCGGTAGCGGCCGAGGAACAGCTCCTCGCCGCCGATGCCGCGCAGCACCCGCAGTCCGGCCACGGTGTCCGAGGCCAGCTCGGTCGCCTTGCCCGCCTTCTCGCGCTGCTCGTCGGCGCGCCGGGTGGCGCGGGGGAGCAGCGGCAGCACGGCGAGGGCCAGTACGGGCATCGCGACGGCCACCAGCACACCGAGGGTCGGGAGGTAGACGACCAGCCCGACGCAGACCACGACGAGCGCGATGGCGGCGGCCAGGAAGCGCGAGAGCGCCTCGACGAACCAGCCGATCTTCTCCACGTCGCCCGTCGAGACGGCGACGACCTCACCGGCCGCGACCCGCCGGGTCAGGGCGGCCCCCAGCTCGGCGGTCTTGCGCGCCAGGAGCTGCTGCAACCGGGCCGCGGCGGTGATCCAGTTGGTGACGGCGGTCCGGTGGAGCATGGTGTCGCCCACCGCGATGAAGACGCCGAGGGCCAGGATCAGACCGCCGGCCAGCGCCAGGCGTGCGCCGGAGCGTTCGATGACGGCCTGGACGGCGACGCCGACGGTGACCGGGAGGCCGGCGATGCTCAGCTGGTGGAGCAGGCCCCAGCCGAGCGCCTTCAGCTGTCCGCCGAGCTGGTTGCGCCCGAGCCAGTACAGGAAGCGTGGGCCCGACCGTACATCGGGGTCGCCGGGATCCGAATACGGAAGATCGCGAATCTGCATGACGTCCCAGGGCTCGGTATGCGGGGTTCGGTAGGCGCGAGGCCCGTGCGGACCTCGGAGTTACGGGGTGACCAAACCGTGCAAGGTTCGCTTCCCGCCCCCCGCCGGGGCAACCGGTTTTTCGTGGTGGGCGGCCGCCCCCGGGGTCCCGTGCCGAGCCGCACGGGACCCCGCCGCCCTCACGCCGCCGGCTTCTCCGAGTCCATCCCGGACCTGGCCTTCCTCCACGCTCCCCGGGTGAAGTCCGGTATCGGGAGCGGGGCGCCCTTGGCCTTGATGGAGAGGTGGCTGAGCGGCACGGGGGCCGTCCAGACGGCCGCGTCGTACACGTCGAAGTCCGGGACGAGGCCGAGCCGCATGCACTGCATCAGCCGGAAGACCATGATGTAGTCCATCCCGCCATGGCCGCCCGGCGGATTGGCGTGTTCCTTCCAGAGCCAGTGGTCCCACTCGGCGTACTTCTTGAAGTCGTCCCACTGGTGGTTCGTGTTCGTGGGCTCCAGGTAGATCCGCTCCGGGTAGTCCTCGAAGACGCCCCGGGTACCGCCGAGGCTGTTGATACGGGAGTACGGGTGCGGGCTCGACACATCGTGCTCCAGCCGGATCACCCGGCCCTTCGCCGTCTGGATCAGGCTGATCGTCCGGTCGGCACCGATGTACGACTCCTTCCAGCTCGGGTCGCCGGCCGGCATGTGCTCCTCGCGGTACGCGGCGAGGCCGAGGGCGGGCGTACCGATGCTGGTGATGGAGACGGCACGGTCGCCCCGGTTGACGTCCATGTAGTTGGCGACCGGTCCGAAACCGTGGTTCGGGTAGAGGTCGCCGCGCAGCCGGGTGTGCCAGAGCCGCCGCCAGGGACCCTCGTAGTAGTCGGGGTCGAACATCAGCTCGCGCAGATCGTGGTTGTACGCCCCCGCGCCGTGCAGCAGGTCCCCGAAGAGGCCCGCGTGTGCCATCCGGAGCACCCGCATCTCGTTCTTGCCGTAACAACAGTTCTCCAACTGCATGCAGTGCCGCCGGGTGCGCTCGGAGAGGTCGACGAGCTGCCAGAGCTCCTCCAGGCGCATCGCGATCGGGCACTCCACGCCGACGTGCTTCCCGTTCAGCATCGCCGCCTTGGCCATCGGGAAGTGCAGCTCCCAGGGCGTGGCCACGTAGACGAAGTCGATGTCGCCGCGCCGGCAGAGGTTGACGTAGTCGTCCTCGCCCTTGGCGTAGACGGCGGGCGCGGGCTGCCCGGCGGCCGTCACCTTGGTGGCGGCCTTCACCGTCTTCTCCCGCACCGGGTCGCAGACCGCCACGACCCGGACGCCGGGGACGGCGAGGAAGAGGTCGATCATGCTGTCGCCCCGGTTGCCGAGGCCCACGATGCCGACCCGCACGGTCGAGCGCCGGTCGAAGGGGACGTCGGCCATGGTGCGGCCCTGGCGCGCGGGGACGGCCGTCGCGGCCTCCACGGCTTCCGGAACCGTGGTCCCGGCGGCCGACGCGCTGCCTCCCGCGAGGGCGCTCAGGCCGAGTCCGGCGCCGGCCACGCCGGCCGTGGTCCACAGCACCGAACGGCGGCTGGGGTCCTGCCGGTCGGCGTCGTCGCCGGAGTGCTGCGGGGGGAGGTCCGGCGGTGCCTGTCCGGGCCGGGCGTCGTCGTTCATCGAGCCTCCAGGTGGGGTGTGGGGGTTCTGGACGTGCGCGAGCGGGGCCCGGGTCCCGTACGGGTGTGAACAGACCCCGGGACCGGGCCTCGGTAGGACCCTGGACGGTGATGCGGATGGTGCGCAAGAGAGCCAATTGGACTCTCGTCCTCAAACCATGGACTTTTCTTCACGGCAGGCGAAGGCCCCAACTGGTTCAACCAGTTGGGGCCCCTGACCTGCGCTCGGACGGGTCCTTCGGAGGCTCAGCGGCCCGGCGGACGGGTGGCGCGCTCCAGCTCGA
Organism: Streptomyces cyaneofuscatus; assembly: GCF_042718795.1. Taxonomy (GTDB): domain Bacteria; phylum Actinomycetota; class Actinomycetes; order Streptomycetales; family Streptomycetaceae; genus Streptomyces; species Streptomyces cyaneofuscatus_A. The sequence continues at coordinate 8,111 of NZ_JBHXOX010000022.1, read as the reverse complement.
TCAGGGCCGAGCGGTAGGGGTGTCCGGTGGCCCGCTCCATGCCGATCTCGCACATGCGGTTGGCCGACAGATAGGCGTCGTACGTACGGGAGGTGACCTCGGCCGCCTCCTTCGCCGTGGCCGCGTCCGTCAACTCCTTGTGCAGCATGCCCCGGTCGCCCGCGAACGCGCAGCATCCGGCGTCGTCCGGCACGGTCACGTCGTCGGCGCAGGCCTCGGCCAGCACCCGCAACTGCTCGGTGTCGCCCAGGTGTTCCATGGAGCACGTCGGATGGACGACGGCCGATCCGGTCCGCCGGGACACCGTCAGCTCCGGGAGCAGCTCGTCGGCCGCCCACACCAGCGAGTCCACGACGGTGAGCTCCCGGTGCAGGGCCCGGTTGTCCTCGGAGAGGTAGGGCACGACCTCCTCGGCGATGCCGAGCGTGCAGGAGGACGCGTCGACGACCATCGGCAGGGTCCCGCCCGCCGTCCAGCCCCAGGCCGCCTCCACGATGCGGTTCGCCATGATCCTGTTGCCCGCGTCGTACCCCTTGGAGTGCCAGATCGTCGCGCAGCATGTCCCGGCGACGTCCTCGGGGATCCACACCGGCTTTCCGGCCCGCTCGGACAGGGCCACCAGGGCCTCGGCCAGAGAAGTGCCGGGCGGGCTCTCCGGGCCGGCGAAGATGCGGTTGACGCAGGCCGGGTAGTACACCGCGCTCGCCCCCACCCGTGCGGTACGGGGCAGCTCCCGGGCGGCGGGCCCGGGGAGCTGAGGCAGCCACTCCGGTACGAGATCGGGGCGTACGGCCCTGCGGGCGAGCCGCGTCACCGACTCCAGCAGCCGGTCGCCGCCCCGCTCCCCGATGGCGTTCCCCGCCGCCACGGCGAGCCGCGCCGAGGCCTCCACCTCGCGGAAGTTCTGCGCGGTGAGCGCGGCGATCCGCTCCTCGCGCGGGGTGTGCCGCAGGTGCCGGAACCCCTTCATCATCGCCCCGGTGTCGATGCCGACCGGGCAGGCGAGCTTGCAGGTGGAGTCCCCGGCGCAGGTGTCGACCGCGTCGTACCCGTAGGCGTCGAGGAGTCCGGCCTCCACCGGGGAGCCGTCCGCCTGGCGCATCATCTCGCGGCGCAGCACGATCCGCTGGCGGGGCGTGGTCGTCAGATCCTCGCTGGGGCAGGTGGGTTCGCAGAAGCCGCACTCGATGCACGGGTCGGCGACCGCCTCCACCTTCGGAATGGTCTTCAGCCCGCGCAGATGGGCCCGCGGATCCCGGTCGAGGACGATGCGCGGAGCGAGCACCCCCTCGGGGTCGATGACCTGCTTCGTCCGCCACATCAGTTCCGTCGCCCGGGGGCCCCACTCGCGCTCAAGGAAGGGCGCGATGTTGCGGCCGGTGGCGTGCTCGGCCTTGAGGGACCCGTCGAAACGGTCCACGACGAGTGCGCAGAACTCCTGCATGAACGCGTCGTACCGCTCGACGTCGTCGGGGCGCGCGGCGTCGAAGGCGAGCAGGAAATGGAGGTTGCCGTGGGCCGCGTGCCCGGCGACCGCCGCGTCGAAGCCGTGGCGGGACTGGAGCTCCAGCAGCGCCTCGCAGGCGTCGGCCAGCCGGTCCGGCGGGACGGCGAAGTCCTCCGTGATCAGCGTCGTCCCCGAGGGGCGGGAGCCGCCGACCGCCGTCACGAACGCCTTGCGCGCCTTCCAGTACCCGGCGATCGTCCCCGCGTCCCGGGTGAACGCGTTGGTGACGGAGGCCGCCGGAACCACCAGGTCCAGCCCGCGCATCACGTCGGCGGCGGCCTCCTCGAACGCCTCCTGCCCGGCCTCGTCCGGGGCACGGAACTCGACCAGCAGCGCGGCGGTCTCCCGGGGGAGCGCCGCCCAGTCCGCCGGAACGCCTTTCACGCTGACCGAGGCGCGCAGGGTGTTGCCGTCCATCAGCTCCACCGCGATGGCCCCGGCCTCGTTGAACCGGGGGACGGCGGCAGCGGCGGCGGTGAGGGAAGGGAAGAAGAGCAGGGCGCTGGTGATGCGGCGGTCCAGCGGCAGGGTGTGGAAGACGGCCTCGGCGATGAAGCCGAACGTACCCTCGGAGCCGACCATGAGGCCGCGCAGGATCTGTACGGGCGTCGCGCCGTCGAGGAAGGCGTCGAGGCGGTAGCCGTTGGTGTTCTTGATCGCGTACTTGGCACGGATACGGGCCGTCAGCTCCTCGTCCGCCTCGATCTCCGCCTTGAGCGCCAGCAGCCCGGCGCACAGCTCCGGCTCCGCGTGGGCCAGCTCCTCGTCGGCTGCGGGGTCGGCGGTGTCGACGACGGTGCCGCTCGGCAGGACGAAGGTGAGGGAGGCCAGTGTGCGGTAGGAGTTGCGGGTGGTGCCCGCCGTCATCCCCGAGGCGTTGTTGGCGACGACCCCGCCGACGGTGCAGGCGATGGCGCTCGCCGGGTCGGGGCCCAGCAGCCTGCCGTACCGGGCGAGCGTGGCGTTGGCCCGCAGGACGGTGGTGCCGGGCCGGATGCGGGCCCGCGCCCCGTCGTCCAGCACCTCGACGCCGGTCCAGTGACGGCGCACGTCGACGAGGATGTCCTCGCCCTGCGCCTGGCCGTTGAGGCTGGTGCCCGCCGCCCGGAAGACGACCTCGCGGCCCTTGCCGTGGGCGTACGACAGGATCGCGGAGACGTCGTCGAGATCCTCGGGGACCAGCACGACCCGGGGGAGGAAGCGGTACGGGCTGGCGTCGGAGGCGTACCGCACGAGGTCGGAGATCTTCCAGAGCACCTTGTCCGCGCCGAGCAGGGCGGTCAGCTCGGAGCGCAGGGGCTCCGGGGTGCCGGTCGCGCTCCGGTCGGTGACCCGGTCCGGGGCGGGTGTGCGTGCCGTACCGGGGCGGAGGGCTTCCGGGTCGGGCTCCAGCAGCGGCATGTCGGCGTCCCCTCAGCAGTGGCGCTCCGGCATCCCGTCGACCAGAGCGGAGAGCAACTCACCCAGCACCTCGCGCTGGCCGGCGGTCAGTGGAGCCAGGATCTCCTCTGCGGCCGCCCGGCGCGCGTTGCGCAGGGAGCGCAGCGTGGCGCGTCCCTCGTCGGTGATCTCGATGCGGACCACCCGGCGGCTGTCCGGATCCGGGGCGCGGCGCACCCGCCCGCTCGCCTCCAGGGCGTCGACCAGCGTCGTCACGGCGCGCGGGACGACGTCCAGGCGCTGGGCCAGATCGGCCATCCGAGGGGCCGCGTCGTAACTCGCGACGGTCCGCAGCAGCCGGAACTGGGCCGGGGTGATGCCGATCGGCTCCAACTGACGGCTCTGGATGCGGTGCAGCCGACGGGTCAGCCGCAGCAGTTGCTCGGCGAGCATGCCTCCGTCGGAGTCGCGGTCGCGATCCCGGTGCCGGTCCCGGTGGCGGTCCTGGGGCCGTTCGGCGGCGGCTGCCGCATCCGTGGCATCGGCGTCGGAGGAATCTGAGGCGTCCATACGGGAACAATATCAGGACCCCGTTCATTGTGAGTATAGGTAACAATGAGCTAAGCTCTGAACGTCGGCCGCGTCCGGCCGTGCCTCACGCCCCACGAAGGAGCCCATGAAACCCGACGAACTCACGTGGACGCCCCCTCCTGATGCCCGCGCCGCCTCCGACCGGCCGCCCGGTGAGGTGCGCCGCATCCTCCGCCTCTTCCATCCCTACCGCGGCCGCCTCGCCGTGGTGGGCCTGCTGGTCGGCGCCTCCTCCCTGGTGTCGGTCGCCTCCCCGTTCCTGCTGCGCGAGATCCTGGACACCGCGATCCCCCAGGGGCGCACCGGACTGCTGACGCTGCTGGCCCTCGGCATGATCCTCACCGCCGTGATGAACAGCGTCTTCGGCGTCCTGCAGACCCTGATCTCGACCACCGTCGGCCAGCGCGTCATGCACGACCTGCGCACCGCCGTGTACACGCAGCTCCAGCGGATGCCGCTGGCCTTCTTCACCCGGACCCGCACGGGCGAGGTCCAGTCCCGCATCGCCAACGACATCGGTGGCATGCAGGCGACGGTCACCTCCACCGCGACCTCGCTCGTCTCCAACCTCACGGCCGTCATCGCCACCGTCGTCGCCATGCTCGCGCTCGACTGGCGTCTCACCGTCGTCTCGCTGCTCCTGCTGCCGGTGTTCGTGGCGATCAGCCGCCGCGTCGGCCGGGAGCGGAAGAGGATCACCACCCAGCGCCAGAAGCAGATGGCCGCCATGGCCGCCACGGTCACCGAGTCCCTCTCCGTCAGCGGCATCCTCCTCGGCCGCACGATGGGCCGCTCCGACTCCCTCACCCGGGGGTTCACCGAGGAGTCCGAGCGCCTGGTCGACCTGGAAGTGCGCTCCAGCATGGCGGGCCGCTGGCGGATGTCCATCATCGGCATCGTGATGGCCGCCATGCCCGCCGTCATCTACTGGGTGGCCGGCCTCACCATCCAGCCCGGCTCCACCGCCGTCTCCATCGGCACACTCGTCGCCTTCGTCACCCTCCAGCAGGGCCTCTTCCGCCCGGCGGTCAGCCTGCTCTCCACCGGCGTGCAGATGCAGACCTCCCTCGCCCTCTTCCAGCGGATCTTCGAGTACCTCGACCTCACGGTGGACATCACCGAACCGGAGAAGCCTGTCCGGCTGGAGAAGATCCGCGGCGAGATCGCCTTCGAGGACGTCGACTTCAGCTACGACACCACCGGCGGCCCCACGCTCAGCGCCATCGACGTGACCGTCTCCGCAGGCACCAGCCTGGCGGTCGTCGGCCCCACCGGCTCCGGCAAGTCCACGCTCAGCTATCTCGTGCCCCGGCTCTACGACGTCACCGGCGGCCGGGTCACCCTCGACGGGACCGATGTCCGCGACCTGGACTTCGACACGCTGGCCCGGGCGGTCGGCGTGGTCTCCCAGGAGACCTACCTCTTCCATGCCTCCGTCGCCGACAACCTCCGCTTCGCCAAGCCGGAGGCCACCGACGAGGAGATCGAGGCCGCGGCCCGCGCCGCGCAGATCCACGACCACATCGCCTCCCTGCCCGACGGGTACGACACCCTCGTCGGCGAGCGCGGGTACCGCTTCTCGGGCGGCGAGAAGCAGCGCCTGGCCATCGCCCGCACCATCCTCCGCGACCCGCCGGTGCTCATCCTCGACGAGGCGACCAGCGCACTCGACACCCGTACGGAACACGCCGTGCAGGAAGCGATCGACGCGCTCTCCGCCGGCCGCACCACCCTCACCATCGCGCACCGCCTCTCCACCGTCCGCGACGCGGACCAGATCGTCGTCCTGGACGGCGGCCGCATAGCCGAGCGCGGCACCCACGAGGAGCTGCTCGACCGGGACGGCCGGTACGCCGCCCTGATCCGCCGCGACTCCCACCCGGCCCCGATCCCGGCCCCCTGACCGCGCACCGCGTGCGGCCGGGTCCCCGACACCACCCGCACACGGCCCGTACGGCATGATCGCCGCGCATGAGAGCTCTCCCCGGGCAGCCCAGCGGCCAGGCGGACTCCCCTTCCACGCGGCGGACCACGCGCAGTGGGACGCGGAGTTCCCGGACCACCCGCTCACCCGGGTCCGCCGGACACTCGGCGTGCTCGCGGAGGCGGTGACGGTGGACCCCGCCTTCACCGCACTGCCGCCCTTCGCCGGACCGGGTGCGGCACGCGGCTGAAGCCGTAAGCGGGCCGTACGCAGATCTGTCCGGCACCCCGGCTCCGTACACGCGGCGGCGCCGCCGCTCCCGTGGGACGGGGAGCGACGGCGCCGGGCGGAGCGATGGTCAGACGAGCCAACCCACGAAGTGGACGATGCCGGCCAGCAGGTTGGTCAGGAAGTTCCGATCCCTTGTTCGTGTGTTCTGGTCAAGCGGTACGGCGTTCGTGTCGCCGGAGCCGACGCCGCCGCCGGGCTACCGGCCCGGGGGAGCGGACCGGGTTACCGTGCGCGCATGGTGAACGAGTCCCCGGACGTCCGTCCCCGTCGCAGGCTCCGCCCGACCCGCCGCGGAAAGATCGTCCTGGCCGTCACCGCGCTGCTCGTGGCGTCGGCCGCCGTACTGATCCCGCTCTCCCTGCTCGGCTCGGACGAGGAGAAGGAGAAGAAGGAGCGCCCGCAGAGCACGCTGGTGATCCCGGAGGGCTGGCGGGCATCGCAGGTGTACACCGCCGTCGACCGGGCGCTCGGCCTCAAGCCCGGCTCCACGGAGAAGACCGCCCCCACGGTGGACCTGGAGCTGCCCGAACAGGCCGAGGGCAACCCCGAGGGGTACCTCTTCCCGGCCACCTATCCGATCCACTCCGCGACCGAGCCGGCCGGACTGCTGCGCTACATGGCGGACACCGCCCGCCAACGGTTCGGGGCGGACCACATCACCGCCGGGGCGCAGCGCAACAACGTCACGGTCTACGAGACGGCCACGATCGCCAGCATCGTCCAGGCCGAGGCGGACACCGCCGCCGACATGGGCAAGGTCGCCCGGGTCGTCTACAACCGGCTCCTGAAGGACATGCCGTTGCAGATGGACTCCACCATCAACTACGCCCTCAAGCGCTCCACCCTGGACACCACGACCACCGACACCCAGTTGGACAGCCCGTACAACAGCTACGTACGCAAGGGCCTGCCGCCGACGCCCATCGGCAACCCGGGGGAGGAGGCGCTACGGGCCGCGATCAGCCCGACGCCCGGCCCCTGGCTGTACTTCGTCACGGTCGCGCCCGGGGACACCCGGTTCACCGACAGCTACGACGAACAGCAGAAGAACGTCGAGGAGTTCAACAGCAACCGCCGCGCGGCCACGGGCTGACGGGCGCAGCCGTCACACGACCGCTCGGGCCTTCCCGACGGCTCCGACCGTTCCGGCCTTCCCGGCCGCTCCCGCCTTTCCGGCCGCTCCTGCCGTCCGTCGCGTACGGTCCGTGCCGCCGCCGGTCTCCCGCAGCAGCCGCAGCACCGACCGCACGGCGGTGCGCCCCGCCCGGTTGGCGCCGATGGTGCTGGCGGACGGCCCGTACCCGACGAGATGGACGCGTCCATCCCGTACCGCACGGGTGTCCTCCGCCCGGATGCCGCCGCCCGGCTCGCGCAGCTTCAGCGGTGCCAGGTGGTCGACGGCGGGCCGGAAGCCGGTCGCCCACAGGATCACGTCCGCCTCGACGTTGCGGCCGTCGTCCCAGGCCACCCCGGTCGGGGTGATCCGGTCGACCATCGGCAGCCGGTCCAGCACCTCCTGCTCGCGGGCGCGCCGCACCGCGTCGGTGACCGGCAGCCCGGTCACGGACACCACACTCTGCGGCGACAGCCCGGCCCGTACCCGCTCCTCCACCATCGCCACGGCCGCCCGCCCCCACTCCTCGGTGAACGGCTCGTCACGGAAGACCGGCTCCCGCCGGGTCACCCAGAAGGTCTCGGCGGCGTACGGGGCGATCTCCATCAGGTGCTGCGTACCGGAGGCGCCGCCCCCGACCACCACGACGCGCCGCCCCGCGAACTCCTCGGGCCCCGGGTAGTTCGCCGTGTGCAACTGCCGCCCCCGGAACGTTTCCTGCCCGGGGTAGCGCGGCCAGAACGGCCGGTCCCAGGTGCCGGTCGCATTGATCAGCGCGCGCGCGGCGTACGCCCCCTCGGACGTCTCCACGAGCAGCCGCCCGCCGCTTCCCTCCCGTACGGCACTCACCTCGACGGGGCGGTGTACCCGCAGCCCGAAGCGCTCCTCGTACGCCGTGAAGTACGCGCCGATCACCTCGGACGATGGCCGGTCGGGATCCGCGCCGGTCAGCTCCATGCCCGGCAGCGCGTGCATCCCGTGGACCTTGCCGTACGTGAGCGAGGGCCAGCGGAACTGCCAGGCGCCGCCCGGTCGGGGCGCGTGGTCCAGGACCACGAAGTCGCGGTCCGGCTCCAGACCGACGCGGCGCAGGTGGTGGGCGGCGGACAGCCCCGCCTGCCCGGCGCCGATCACGACCACGTCCAGCTCGCGCACCCCAATAATGTTCACGCTTCTACTAACTCGTGGGGGGCCCGGGGGGTTACCCGGCGCCCCACCCCCCCCACCCCGAGGCGGAGCGCCGCCTGGGCCCCGCGCGGGGGAGCGCCCCCCCGGCCCCGGGAGGTTGGTCGCCCCCCCGCGCC
>NZ_JBHXOX010000021.1:0-166783 GCF_042718795.1 Streptomyces cyaneofuscatus | reverse complement strand
GGGGGGGGCCGGGGGGCCGGGCCCGGGGGGGGGGGGGGGGGGGGGGGCGGCGGCCCCGCCCCCCCCCCGCCCGGGGGGGGGGGGGGGCCCCGCCCCCCCCCCCCCCCCCACCGCCGTCGTGCCGGGCCCGGAAGCGGACCCGCCCCACCGCCGTCGTGCCGTGCCCCCTACCTGCCGGCCAGGATCACCCGGAGGTCGGCGGCGTTGGCCTCGGTGACCTTCCACAGCTCCTGCTGACGGCCGTGCACATCGGCGACGGAGGCCGCGTGGTCGGCCAGCAGCGCGGTCGCCCGTTCGGTGAGGCGGGCGCCGAGGTGGCGGTCGTGGACGGAGATGCCCCACTCGGGCCGGTCGATGTCGGCCAGGAAGTAGGCCATCTTGGGGTGCGAGATCAGGCTGATGATCGGCGTACCGCAGCCGAACGGGATCATGCCCGCGTGGCCGCGCATCCCGATGACCAGCTTCGTGCGGGCGTAGACGTCGCGTATCGCGTCGTTGTCGAAGTCGTACATCGGGATGACCGGCAGCGAGATGCCGTGCTCGCGCCGCAGGTCGAACGCGATCCGCTCGTCCTCCAGCGCGTGCGCCACGCACTTCACCTCGGCCTGCTCGCCGAGCGCGGTGATCGCGGTGGCCATCTCGCCGAGGAAGTGCCCGTAGTCGTGGCCGAAGCGCAGTCCCGCCCGGTCGTAGGCGGCGTTGACCAGGATGGTGTTCTCGCGCTCGGCCGGGTCGCGCCAGCCGTCGGCGAGCTGCCGGGTGACCGTGGTGGGGCAGGGCTGGTAGCGGACCTTGTGGTGGAGCTCCGGCGGCAGCAGGTCCCGGACCTTCTCGATCGAGCCGTGGTTGCGCAGCCCGAAGAAGGCGGAGGTCTCCACCAGTGTGCGCAGGCTGGACAGGAACCGCTTGCGGCCGTGTCCGTACGCCTGGCCGTCGAAGGCGTTGAAGCCGACCGCGTACACCACGACGGGGACGTCGATCCGCCCCAGCAGCTCGTCGGTGACGTTCCACTGCCACCCGCTGTTGCCGTTCGGCGCGGTGTCGGGGATGAAGAGTCCGCCGCCGCCGATGACCAGACCCCGCCGGGCGTTGACCCGCTCCAGGGCCGCCTCGTCGAAGAGCCGGTGGGCGTGGATCGCGTGCCAGCGGTCGGGTCCGGTGTCCTGGCCGAAGGCCAGCCGTACGGTCTCGGGCAGCAGCTTGTCGCCCGCGTTGCCCTGGTGCTCCATGTAGAAGGCGACGTGGGCGAGCTGGCCGGAGGCGGGGCCCTCGGTGGGCGGGGTGGTGCCGGTGGTACGCAGGTGCATCAGCCGGTTCGCCCGGTGCGTCGGGTCGACGCCGAGCCCCTGGAGCGCGAGGCGCGCGGCCTCCTCGTCGTCGCCGTGGATCCAGGCGATCTGGGCGAGCCGCCCGTAGGCGGGCGCGGCCCGGTTGGGGACGGAGGCGGCCAGGTGGAGCTGGGTGCGGGCCTCCTCGTACCGGGAGACGCTCATCAGGGCGTGGCCGAGCACCTCGTTCGGCCAGGACTCGTCGACCGGGATGCGCAGCGGGGCGAGCAGGTCGACGGCCTCCTGGTACTCCCCCGCCTGGATGTGGGCGGCGGCCACCTTGCGGGCGCTGTCCACGTCGGCGGTGCGCCGGACGTGCGCGGTGCCGTAGTGGACCAGCAGGTCGTGGTGCTTGGCGCCGCCGGCCGCGAGGTAGGCGGAGTGGAACGCGGCCTCGGACAGGTTGTGGGCGTGCCAGCGGGCCTCGGCCTCGCCGTACCCCGACTCACCGCCCTGCCAGGGCTTGTGCCGCCCGGTGAAGTGCAGGATCGCCGTGCCGTCGGGGACCGGGAGGTCGCCCGACAGGCGCCGCTTCACGAAGTTGAAGCGGGCGTCCAACTGGACGAAGTCGCCGTCCAGCACGGCGTTCAGGATGCCCTGGTCGTGCTTGTCCAGCTCGTAACGGCCCGCCCGGCCGACCTCGTCCAGTTCGGCGCAGAAGGCGTCGGTCAGATACTCGCGCTGGATGACCAGCAGCCCGCTGTTCAGCTTGTGCTGTCCGTAGAAGAACTGCGGGACGGCGGCCAGGCCCTCGCGCAGCCGCAGCAGCTCCCCCAGGTCGCCGAGGACGACCATGTCGGTGTCCAGGGTGATCACGGTGTCGTAGTCGCGGACCCGGAACACATCGAGGATGAAGTAGGCCTTGCGCACCAGGTAGTTGTCCTGGTCGCCCTTGGCGTACGTGTCGTAGTGGCCGGCGTCCACCTGCCGGAAGGCGACGCGCGGGTGCAGGGCGCGGATCCGCGCGACGGAGTCGGGGCGCAGCCCGTCGTGCAGGACGAGGAAGTCCTCGCAGACGTTCGGGTTGGACAGGGCGAGACTGCGCAGCAGGGTGAGGAAGCCGGGCAGGTAGTTCTCGTCCACGAAGCTGGCGAAGGCGATGCGGCGCTTCCCGGTCAGCGCGTTCGCGGGTGCCACGGGGGCCGCGGTGGAGGCGGTGGGCATCGTCATCGCAGGCAGATCCTCGTGTCGGTGACGCTCTGGGCCCGTTCCATGACCCACGCCTTCTCGCTGGTGTACTCGTGCACGGAGGTGATCGGCAGCCGCATCGCGGCGGGCAGCCGGTAGGCGCCGCTCTCGTAGAAGTCGAAGCCGATCAGGTCGAGTCGCGGGCTCACGTCCAGGAAGTCCAGCAGCCAGAGCATGTTGAAGCCGCTGGTGGGGATCGAGGGCCACGCCTCCCGGCTCACGCGTCCGATGTCGCGCACCGGCCAGCGCAGGGACTCGTCCCCCAGGTAGGTCTGCGCGCCCGGGACCAGCCGGTTGCGCAGGCTGTACTTCCAGTCGCCCGAGATGCCGCCGAAGATCAGCCGGGTGTCCACGTGCTGGTCCCAGTTGAAACCGTGCTTGTGGATGGTGGCGTGGATGTCGGTGCGCCGGCCGGTCGCCGCCGGGTCGATCCGGTACGAGTTGAAGCGGACGACCAGGTCGTAGTCGTCGATCTCCGCGCCGAGCGAACTGTTGCCCACCCGCTTGGAGTTGGCGATCAGACAGATGGACCTGCCCGCGATCCGGTTGCGGAACTCGCCGAGGGTGAGCCACCGGACACCGCCGAAGGTGGGGTCCTCGACCGGTCCGCGCATCCGGACCCGGCGCTGCTCCGCGTAGAGCGTGGTGAGGGCGGTGAGCTCGTCGAGCTCGGCGGGGTCCGCGGCGCGCGCGGATGCGCCCCGGCCGGCTGTGGGCGCGCTCCCGCCGCCCGCGACCCCGGCCTCCTCGCGCAGGAGGCCGAGGTAGTGCGTGAGCGTCTGCTGGATCTCGCGCACCGGGGCGTCGGCCGCGATCCGGCCGAGCAGCGTGCCGATCAGCAGCGGCCGGGCCTCGTCCCAGGCGCCCCGGGCGTGCAGCTCCAGGCCCTGGGCCCAGGCGTCGGTGACGGACCGGTCGGCGAACTCCCGCGCCTCGGGGCAGCCGGCGGCCAGCCGCCGCACGAGCTCCGCCTGGAGCCGGGCGCCCTCGCGGAGGCCGGCCACCTTGGAGGCCACGCCGAAACCGTCCTCCTCGGTGAGTTCGAGGTGGCGCTCGTACGCGGCGACCGCCGCGCTCTCGGCGCCCATCGCCTCCAGCACGCGGGCGCGCAGCCGCCAGCCGGCCCGGGAGCGCTTGCGCTGGGTGAGCACGGTGTCGGCGACCATCAGGGCGAGCTTCGTCTCGTCCTCGTAACCGCAGTCCAGGGCCTTGTCGCCGACGGCGAGCAGCGGGTCCATGAGTGCGTCGCCGAGGAGCAGCGAGGAGCCGGACGACACCTTGGCCGGGCGGCGCAGCAGCGGCAGCGGGCTGCTGCCCGAGGTCGCCGGGACGGTCGCGGCATGGGTGGCGAGGAGGTTGCGGAGAGCCTCGGCCAGGGCGACGCGCCGCCGGTCCAGGCTCGCGACGAGCTTGGTGCTGTGCGCGGCACAGGCACTCAGGCAGGTCTCCAGGTCCATGGCGTTCACCCGGTCGGCGGCCACCGTCCCTCCGGAGGCTGTCAGGACCTCCGCGTCACGTTGCCGTGGCCAGCGGGTGCGGGCTTTCGTCATGGCGCTCCAAGCGTCTGGTGCCCGTGGGGGGAAGGGGGCTTAGGTGTCGCGCGGTGTCGGGAGTCATCCCGGGTGATCAGAGATGAAGCTTTCCGCGCGGATCTGTCGGTTACGTGTCACCGTAGGAAACCTGGACGGCCGAACGGTGAACTCCCCCTGTCCGAGCGGGAAACGGCGCACCTCCCTGGCGTTTCGGCCCTCTCGTACGCCTCCGTCGCCCCCGGGGGCACTTCACCGCCCGGACGGCCGCCGTTCACCCGCATTCCTCGCCGGGGACAGGATCCGTGCCGCGCCCCGCCGTAACGTCGGGCGGGTGGTCAAGCTCTCCGTCATCGTGCCGTTCTTCAATGTGCGGGCCTATGCGCCGGACACCCTCACGAGCCTGCGGAGAAACCTCCGCGAGGACTTCGAGTTCATCCTCGTCGACGACCGCTCGACCGACGGGACCGGCGAACTGCTCCTGCGCGCCCGGGACGAGATCCCCGGGGCGACCCTGCACCGGCACGAGGTCAACCGCGGTATCGCGGCCGCGCGCAACACCGGCCTGAACGCCGCGCGCGGTGAGTACGTCGCCTTCCTGGACGGCGACGACTGGCTCGCCCCCGGCCACTTCGCTGAGCTGCTGGCCAGGACCGAGGCGCTGGGCTGCGACTTCGTCCGCACCGCCCATGTCCGGGTGGAGGGCAGGTCCCGCGGCGTACGGCGGGTGCCGCACGGCCCCTGCGGAACGGTCGGCGATCCCCGGGCCGCGATCCTGCCCGCCACCCGCACCACCTCGGTGGACTACGCCTACGCCTGGGCCGGGCTCTACCACCGCCGCCTCCTGGACCGAGGGCTGCTGCACTTCCCCGAGGGGCTGCACACCGCGGAGGACCGGCCGTGGATCTGGCGGCTGCACCGCGAGGCCGGGTCCTTCGCCGTACTGGACACGCTGAGCTACTTCTACCGGCGCGGGGTCGCCACCTCCCTCACCCGCATCGGTGACCGGCGCCGGCTCGACTTCCTCCGCGCGTACGACCTGCTGGTGGCTCAGACGGCGGCGGACCGGGACGCGGAGGCCCTGCTGCCCAAGGCCGTACGCACCTACTGTGCGGTCATCGCACACCATCTGGGCGCCCTGGACACGCTGGAGCCGTCCCTGGCCCGCGAGTTGAAGACGTCGAGCGCGGCGGCCCTGGCGCGGCTGCCCCAGCAGGTGCTGGACGAGGCCCTCGACACCATGGACGACCGGCGGGCGACCCGGCTACGCAGGCTGCGCAGGCGCCCGGGCACCGCGAAGGGGACGGGCGCCGCGAAGGGACCGGGCGCCGGGTGACCGCCCCGGCCGGCCTCAGCCGAGCAGCCGCGCCAGCCCCATCCGCCGCCACAGCAGGGTGGCGGCGAACGACAGGGCGATGATCGCGCCCGACACCGCCACGAAGAGCGCGGCGGCGGCCGGCCAGCCCAGCTCGGGCCGGACGAACGCGTCGGTCAGCAGGTCCTCGAAGAGGATGTGGACCATGTAGGCGCCGAACGTCGCGTTGACGAGCCGGGTCACGGCGGGCCGGATCCGTTCGGGGATGCGCACCCGGTGCAGCGCGATCACGAAGGCGCCGGTGAACACCGCGATCACGACGCTGGCGTTCGGGATGACGTAGTGGACCTTGTGCTGATAGACGGTCACCACGACCAGGCTCGCCCCGGCGAGCAGCAGCCACGGCAGCCGGCGGCGGCCGAACACGGAGGCGGGCGCCGCCAGCAGCAGCGCGCCGAGCACCGCGTATATCACCTGGTACGCGCCGAAGTTCCAGCCGAAGCGCGGGACGTCCCACTCGGTGAGCCGGGCGAGGTCGCCGGCCAGCGTGGGCGCGGCGGCGATCACCACGAGCGCCGCCGCGAGCCCCCACGGCCGCTTGCCGGCCTTCACCATGGGGACCAGCGCCAGCAGCATGATCACCGGCACATAGGCGTACAGGTACCAGAGGTGGTAGGCGGGCCGGACCGAGCCGAACAGCGACTCCAGGGCCAGATCCCCGATCGGCCCGTCGTTGGTACCGCGCCACCGGCCCCACACCAGATAGAGCGCCGTCCACACAGCGAGGGGCACCAGGATCCGGACCAGCCGCTGCCGCAGCCGGGCGGCGTCCTTGGGCGGGGCGCCGACCAGGACGGCCCAGCCCGCTATGGCGAAGAACGTCGGTACGGCGAACCGGCCGAGGGAGTCCGCGATCAGACCGGTCCAGTAGACCCCCGCCCCGCCGGAGGCCTTCCGTCCGGCGGCGTCCATGAAGGCGGCGCCCGTGTGCGAGACGATCACGCCGACCGAGCAGGTGAGCCGGATCAGGTCGATGTCGAAGCGGTGTTCGCGCGGCGTGCCACCGGCGTCCCGGGCGGCCGGGGACGGCGGGCTCGGTACGGCGGGCACGGGGTGCGGGGTGGCTGTGGTGGACATGATCCTCGGGGTCTCGGTACGGACCGGTCCCGGCGGAACCGGTCGGCATGATCCAAACGACAGGCCCTGGCGGACCGGCTCAGAAGCCCAGGGTGCTGCGGGTGCGGCGGACGGTCCGGCGCAGCCGGACGGCGGTGGTGCGGGGGCCGCCGCCGGGGAGGGTGAGCGACTGGAGGCGGCGGCGCTTGAAGTAGTGCTGGGTGGTGGCGTCGAGCCGGTCCCGCAGCCAGGCCTCGGCCTCGGACCGCAGGGCGGGGTGGCGGCGGGACTGCATGCAGTAGCCGACGGTGCGGACCAGCGGGCCGAGCGTGGCGGGCGCGACCCGGACCTCGGCGGTGATCTCGCTCCCGTCGGACTGTTCCAGGTCGGGCACCAGGTGGTCGACGATCGTCAGCGGGATGCGGTTGCTGTTCTCGTACGGGGTGATGCGGTCCAGGACGAGCCGGGTGCCGACCTTCGCGATGGGGATGCCGTAGTACGCGGCGGCGGTGAACATCGCGGTGGAGAAGCAGCCGACGACCAGACCGGGCGCGCACCGCTCGTACAGGGTCTCGGCGAGCAGCGGGCTGTCCAGCACGGTCAGCCGGACCCCGGTCTCCTCGGCCGCAGCCTCCAGCGCCCGCGAGTAGCGGGCCGGTGCGGTGGGGTGCGGTTTGAAGAGTACGGAGGTGTGGCCGGCGCGGACCGCGCCGCGCAGCATCCGGACGTGCAGGTCCTCCTCCTCGTCGGCCGTGAGGATGTTCAGCGTGGCGAGGTACTGGCCCAGCAGCACCGCCGTAGGCGCTTCGGCCGCCGCGGCGGCGAGCTGAGGGTCTCCGCCGGCCGCGTCGGAGATCTCGGTGAGGACCCGGCGGAAGGCGTCGTCCGGGACCAGCTCCGCCGCGACCCCGAACTCCGTGAGCAGCAGCGGCTTCAGACCGGTGACCAGGTCGAGATGGAGGACCCGGCGGATCCGGCAGCCGACCGAGCCGGGCAGCTTGTTCCGGGTCGGGCCGTAGCTCATGAGCCCGTCCGCGTACACGTGCAGGGCACTCTCGGAGAAGATCGCCGCGAGGGCCAGGGCCGGGTTGACCTGGATGGACTCCACGGCCAGCTCGACCCGGTCCTCGGGGCCGATGCCCCAGGCCAGGCGGAAGGCGCGCTGCCACAGCACGGTCTCCTCGGCGCGGGGGCCCCAGCCGCTGGGGTGGTGGGGACTGATGGCCGCGTTCCAGTCGACGACGGAGTCGAAGCGGGCCGCTATGGAGGCGTACCCCGGCATCTCCTCGATCCGCAGCGCCGTCTCGGGCACGGCCGAGTTGTTGGAGACCAGGAGGATACGGCGGGTCCCCCGGGCCGCGCCGAACTGTCCGGCGTCGATCGCGGCGGCGAGGGTGGCCGCACCGTACAGGGTGGAGACCTGGAAGATCTGGGTGCGAACGGACGTGGGCGTGGGCACGGGTGCGGGCGTGGGTGTGGGCGTGCGCATGGGTCAGGCGGCCTTCTGCTTGGTACGCAGGCGGCCGAGGAGCGCCCCGCGCTTGTCGTCGATCATCGTCAGGGTGCGGTCGAGGACCTCTTGCGGCATCCGGTGCAGCGCCGCCGCGGACTCGCCGCGCAGCCGCCGGGCGGTGGCGGGTTCGTACGCGTCCGCCTTCTCGTTGTGGAAGGCGATCATCGCGCAGTAGGTGCGGACGGCCTTGGGCAGCAGGCGCTCGGCGTCCCGGTCCTCCCGCAGCAGTTCGAGCAGCGCGTCGTAGGCGGGGAAGAAGTCGAGCTGCCGGTCGTCCTTGATCTGGGTGAGGGAGGTGGCGACCCCGCGCCGGTAGAAGACGCCGTACAGCCCGAGCGCCGCGTAGGTACGGGCGCGCAGATGGAGCTGCCAGATCCACAACCGGTCCTCGGCGGTGCGCAGTTCGGTGGCGAAGCGCTGGGCGCCGTCCTCGAAGAGCCGCCGGTGGTAGATCCCCGCCCAGACGAACGGGTAGTCGACCATCGTCTCCCGCTCGGGCACCCCGATCCCCTCCCGGGGGTCGAGCACGGTGTCACGGAGCGGGGCGGGGGCCCGCCGTACGACGCGGTTGGTCCCGGTGGACTGGACGTGGTCCGTGCGCGCGAAGTCGCAGTCGAGCTCCTGGGCGGCCCGCAGCAGCCGGCCGAGGTGGCCGGGGGCGTACCAGTCGTCCCCGTCGAGGAAGGTGATGAAGTCGCCCCGGGCCGCGTCGATGCCGCTGTTACGGGCGGCGGCGATCCCCACGTTCGTACGGTGCGTGATCACCCGGGCCCCGGGCAGTCGCTCGGCCCAGTGGCCGACCACGTCCGTCGTCCCGTCGGTGGAGGCGTCGTCGACCAGCAGGAATTCCATGTCCTGGTCGGCGTTGCGGGCCAGACTGCTCAACGTGGTCCCGGCATAGGCCCCGACATTGTGGAACGGAACGACAACGGACAGTTTCGGCACGCGGGCCCTCACCTTCGATCATGGTCCCGAACAACGTAATGAGGGACCCGAATGGTTGGGTGAAGCCCGGCGCGACACCGGGTGAACTCTGCCCGTCCGCGGAATGACCGGACCGACGGGCGCGGCGGCGCACGGGCACGACGGGCGCGACAGGCCGGGTGAACTCGCCTTGACCTCAACCAAACCTGAGGTCCTACCGTCGCAGACATGGACTACTCACACGATGACGCGGGCCTCGCCCGCCAGCCGATCGGTTACTGGAGCTGGGCCGCACACGAGGCGACGGTGACCCACATCCGGGCGGCGCTGGCCGAGCACGGACTGACCCAGCCGCCCTGGTGGGTGATCAACCAGCTCATCGGCGCGGAGGAGGACGGCCGCGACCGCGCCGAGCTGGCCGCCTTCCTCGGCGGCTACCTCAACACCGGGGCGGACGGCATCGAGGCGGCCGTCGACGAACTCCTCGGGCGGGGGCTGGTCACCCAGGACGACGGAGCGCGGCTGCGGCTCACCCCCGAGGGCCGGGCGCTGCGCGAGCAGACGTACGCGCGCGTCGTCCGGGCCCGCGAGGAGATCCACGAGGGCGTCAGCGACGAGGAGTTCGTCGCCGCGCTGAAGGTCCTCCAGCGGATGATCCACAACGTCGGGGGCACGGCCTGGCACGAGTGAGGGGGCCGGCCGAGGCCTCCGTACGCCTACACGCTGCTGAGCGAGAGCTTCGCCGCGAACCCGAGGAACAGCACGCCCGCCGCCGAGGTCGCCCCCGCCGAGAGCCGCTTACGGCGGCGGAAGGCGGCGGCCAGACGGGTGCCGCCGAAGATCAGCGTGGAGAGGTAGAGGAAGCTGGCGAGCTGGAGCAGCGTGCCCAGCAGCAGGAACGACAGCGCCGGGTAGGCATAGCCGGGGTCGACGAACTGCACGAAGAACGAGATCAGGAACAGGATCGCCTTCGGGTTGATCAGACTGACCACCAGCGCCCGCCGGTAGGGATTCTCCGTCGTCGCGGGCGCCTCGGCCGCCTCCGCCAGTTCGGCGGTACGCCGGTGCCGTTCGCGCCACAGGGACGCCGCCGCGCGCAGCATGCCGATCGCCAGCCAGGTCAGATAGCCGGCGCCCGCGTACTTGACGATGGCGAAGAGCAGCGGCGTGGTCTGGAGCAGTGAGGCCGCGCCGAGGGCGGCCAGCGTCATCAGGACGGTGTCCCCGGTCCAGACGCCTGCGGCGGCCCTGTAGCCGGTGCGGACACCGCGCCGAGCGGCGACGGAGAGCACGTACAGCGAGTTCGGGCCCGGCAGGAGAACGATCAGCAGCAGGCCCGCGAGGTAGGTCGGAAGATCGGTGACACCCAGCATGGACGGAGTTTCGCACATCCGTACGGTGCGGTGCGGACACGTTTCACCGACCGGTCACCGCGACGCCCGCGCCCGGGTTTCCCGGGCCACGGACGTTCAGCCAGGGATCACTCCTGGGGGTGACCTCACGAGGGGGTCTGGACGCGCCGCCCCCGTCATGCGCAGGATGCGACCACCGGGCCGACGCCGGCCAGGGGGAAGCGGGGATGGCGGAAATGCTGGACAGGAAGAGGGACGGGGAGAGCGGCGCGTACGGAGACGGGAGCGGCCGTCCGTACGCGCGCCGGGGCCGGTACGGAGGCGGAGGCGGCGGCCGACACGGCCGACGCGCCGCGACCGTGACCGCCGCCGGGGTGCTCGCGATCACCGCCCTCGCGGCAGGGTGCGGGCCGCAGGACCCGGCCGCCGACGCACTGCGCCGGCCCCCGACACCTCCGCCCACCACCACAACTCCCACTCCCACCGAAGACGCCGAGGACGCCGAAGACACCGAGGACGCCAAGCCCGAGGCCACACCCGCCCCGGCCACCCCCGACCGCAGCACCCCGCCCCCACCCCCGACCACCGCGCCACCCACCTCCGCACCCGCCCCGACCACATCCCCTCCCACTCCCCCGCCCCGGGTCCTCCTGAGCACCGGCTCCGAGGGCGCCCAGGTCCGGGAACTCCAGGCGCGGTTGCGGCAGATCGGGCACTTCGCGCGCACCCCCACCGGCTACTACGGCACGGTCACCGCCGAGGCCGTCCGGTCCTTCCAGCGCAAGCGGGGTACGGAGGCGACCGGCGCCACCGACGCGGTCACCTGGCGGCACCTGCTGGCCATGACCCGTACGCCGACGGCCGACGAGCTGGACCCTCCGACCGAGCGGCCGGTGGCGAAGCCGGACGAGCGGTGCCAGACCGGCCGGGTGCTCTGCATCAGCAAGAAGAGCCGGACCCTGGCGTGGATGATCGACGGCCGGGTCGTCTCCGCGATGGACGTGCGCTTCGGCTCGGAGTACACACCCACCCGCGAGGGCGAGTTCCCGGTGTTCTGGAAGTCCCGGGACCATGTGTCGACGCTGTACGACACCCCGATGCCGTACGCGCTGTTCTTCAGCGGCGGCCAGGCCGTGCACTACTCCGCCGACTTCGCGGCCAACGGCTACGGCGGCGCCTCGCACGGCTGTGTGAACGTCCGGGACAAGGCGAAGGTCGCGGCCCTCTTCGACCAGGTGAAGAACGGCGACAAGGTCGTCATCTACTGGTGAGGGAGGTGGTGGCGGGAGAGGGCGCGGGCGGGACCGGGGGAACGTGTCCCGCCCGCGCCGATGCGCTGAGCCGAAGGTACGGGGGGAACCCCGGCTCGTCGCGCTGCCGATGACCAGTCGGCTCACTCTGTACTGCGCCCGGCACCCGAAAAACGTCACACTTGTTGCCGGCGCACCTCGACGCGGAGGGAAAAAGCGCAGGTCAGCGGGCGAGTACGGCGGTCGGGCCGGGAGCGGGTGCCGGGGCGGGCCTCGGGGCGAGCGTCGCCGACCGTAGCGGAACCGCGGCCTCCGCCCGTACGCCGACATCGGCCCGGCGCTCACCGTCCGTGACGGGTGGGGCGGGCTCGAAGGAGACGGGCGGCAGCGAGCCGCCGTCACCGTCGCCCGGTCCGTCGTCGTCCCCACCGCCACCGGAGCCCCCGCCGCCGGGCCCGCCGGAGCCGCCCCCGCCGAGGAGCCGGTCGCAGAAGCGCTCCAGGTTCTCCTCGCCCTTGGCGAGCTGGATCAGGTGACGCCGGCTCCGCTCGTCGAGGGTGCCGTCGCGGAAGGCCTTGCAGGCCTTCACCGACTTCTCGTACCAGTTGCCGTCCTGGTCGCCCTGGCCGCCGGAGCCGCCGGGGCGCTCGTCACGGCCGGACGGATCCTTGGAGGCGTCCTCGCGCCCGGAACCGCCAGATCCGCCGGACCCGCCCGGTCCGCCGGAGCCGCCGGAACCACCACCGCCACCGGAGCCGTCCGTTCCGCCCGGGCGGTCCCGGTCACCGGTGCGGTCACCGCCCGGCTCCGGGGGCGTCCCGCCGGTCTCGGGCCCCGCGGGCTCCTCGGACGCGCCGGGCTGCCGGCTCTCGGGCGAGGAGAGCGGTGCGGGGTCGTCGGGCGGGGAGGGCAGGGCCTCGGCGGACGGGTCTTCGGCGGGCAGCCGGGACACCAGGGGTTCCGGGGTCGCCGCGGATACGGAGGAGGCGGGCGCGGGCGAACCCTGACCGCCGAAGGGGCCCGGGAGCATCCCCGTACCGGCGGCGACCGCCACCCCGCCGAGCGCGCAGCCCGCGAGCGAGACGGCCAGGCCGAAGCGGACCGGGCGGCTCCAGCGCGGACGGCGCGGGGGCGCGGCGGGGGCGGCGCCGATGTGGACGGAGTGCAGCGTTCCGGGCTGCCCGGGGAGCGCGGCGCCCGCGCTCCGCCCGGCGAGCCGGTCACCGCCGGTCCGGGTGGCCTGCCGGAACGCGATGAGTACGGCGTCCTCGCCGGG
The DNA here is from genome assembly GCF_042718795.1 of Streptomyces cyaneofuscatus. GTDB lineage: Bacteria > Actinomycetota > Actinomycetes > Streptomycetales > Streptomycetaceae > Streptomyces > Streptomyces cyaneofuscatus_A. The sequence goes on along the minus strand of NZ_JBHXOX010000021.1, from coordinate 153,992 downwards.
GAGTTCACCGGCCGGGGTACGGCGGACGGCGCGGGCCGCACCGAGGGCTTCGGCGAGCCGGCGGGCGTCGTCGCGGGCCTGGTCGCCGAGGGGTACGACCGGCTCGCCGCGGAGCAGTTTCTCCGCCGCGTCCTTGTCGAGCCACTCGTCCTGCTCGTCGGCCATCACATGTCCCTCTGCGTCCACGGTCGCGAATGCGTCACACCGGGAATGACCCCGGCCGGCGCCGCCGGACCGCCCCTACCGGGGCGCTGAGAGGGTACGGCACCGAGCCCCGAACCGCCGCCCTGCCGCTGACCTGCGTCGCTCCCGGAGCTCTGGGCCGAAGCGAGGTCCGGCCCCTCGGGGCCACCACCGGGGGCGGGCGCACCGGCGGGGAGGGGCGGGTCGGGGTGCTCGGCACCGAGGAGTTCGGCGAGCCGCTTGAGGCCGCGGTGGGCGGCGGTCCGTACGGCGCCGGGCCGCTTGCCGAGGGTCTGGGCGGCGCTCTTCGCGTCCAGCCCGACGACCACCCGCAGCACGACGGCCTCGGCCTGGTCCTGCGGGAGCTGGGCGATGAGGGACATCGTACGGTCGGTGTCGAGCGCCTCCATGGCGTCACCGGCGGTGTCGGACTCGGCGGCCCGGCCGGTCAGCTCGGTCTCGTCGCCGCCGATCGCGGGCCGGCGGCTGCGCATCCGCAGATGGTCGAGCGAGCGGTTCCGGGCGATCCGGGCCGCCCAGCCCCGGAACCGGTCGGCGTCCCCGCTGAACCGGTCGAGGTCACGCGCTATCTGGAGCCAGGCCTCGGACGCCACGTCCTCGGCGTCCGGCTCGCCCACGAGCGTCCGTATGTAGCCCAACAGCCGTGGCTGCACAGCGCGGTACACAGCACGGAAGGCGTCCTCGTCCCCGTCCTGTGCCGCGAGCACCGCGGCGGTCAGCTCCGCGTCGTCCCCCAGCACTCCCTCAACCCGCCCTGCTGTCCTCGCCCGCAGCTGGTCACCACTGCTGCGCCACTCTGCGCGACTCAGCACGCTACGTGGTCGGCAGGGGTCACGTCCATGACTTGTACAACTCGCAACAATTCGCGGTCCTCGGTGCGGTGTGACAGAAAACGCAGGCGCGGCGCTGAGATGAGTACGGGGTCGTGCTGCGACCCCGTGGAAGACGGCCGGGGCCTCTCCTGTGGGGGGTGGCGGCCCCGGTCGTCGCTCCAACACTTACCCCTCTGACCTGCGGTTTTGTGGGCCTCCTCCCCTCTCCGTGACCGACGGCGTGACCGACGCGCCGGCGAGTTCCTGCCGCCAGGCCCTCGTGACCAGCGGGAATCTCCTCCGCGCCCCCTCCGCCCGGCGCTTGCCGTACTGGGACATCGTGTGGCCCGGCGAGTGGTGCCTCACGTCGGCCGAGACCTCAACGGGGTTCCCACCCGCGTCCAGGTCGTCGGTGACCTTGCTGTACGCGCTGATGAGCCGCCCCCTGCGGCCGCGGAACGAAGGGGTAGAACGTAGGGGCGGACGAGTCGGCACCGCCGAAGGGCATTTCAGCGCTTTCGCCGACCGGGCCGCGATCGAACTCGACCGAAGTTGACCGGATGCCTAAGTCGGCAAAGATGACTTTGCATGGGAGGCCGTACGGCCCTGTTCGGCTCGCCGGACGCGATAGTTTCCTTTTCGAGGCCGCGCGAGGGCCCGCCCGGGAAGTGATTAGCGGTCACGCCCCCGGGAACGAAACAGATCGACGAGGAAACAAACGAATGATCGAACCGATTCGCCGAGGGCGCATTCAGCTGCCCTCCGGGCTATTTCACGGTATCAGTTTCCCTATCGACCACGCGGGAGTTCTCGATGGCCTGGGCGGCCAGGTAGCGGTGCGGCTCAGCGTTGTTCTCGTCGGCTTCGTCATGGTCCGGACCGTGGTCTGCGGTGCGACGGTGGACACAGCGCAGTCCGCCTCCAGCGCCACCATGCCCGGCTTCGCGTGACACGCGAGCGTCTGCGTCCGGTGGCCGAAGCGTCCGTAGCCGATCGGCGGGCCTCGTAACCGCACAGCCGCGAGGCCCGCTCCTGTTTGCTGCCCGCTTCGAGCCTTGGAGCCGTCATCCCTCTTCCCTCTTGCTCATCAGGGCCCCGGAGCAGGCTCGGCAGACGCTCTTCCGCACCCGCCGTGACCGCAGCCGCGGAGCTCGGGTACGCGGCCTTCGTCGAGCGCAACACCCCTCGCTATCAACGTTATGCGGCAGCCCGCCTCCCGTCCGGAGGATGCACAGGAGTCGTCGCCACCACGCTCGCCGAGGCGCGGGCCCGATGGGCCTTCATACTGAGCCAGCCTTCCCCTGCGGCGGAAGTCTGGCTGGACCTGCGCCGCCGGGTGAGCGACGTGGCCGAGCGTACGGTGCCGTCCGGTTCGGAACTCGCCAAGCTCTACGAGCGGTTCGGGCCCCGTCTCGCGGACAGCGTCGTCCTCTGCCGGCATCTCGGGCTGGGCGTCGACGAGGCCGCCGAGCTGATGGGTGCCGAGGCCTCGGCCGTGACGGCGAACCTCGCCGTCACGCAGCGACGTCTCCCGGATCTCTTGGGCGGGAGGCCACCTCTGATCTGAGGTAAATATCCCCTGGCATATTCACCAGCCACAGCGCCTCTTGCGGATGCGCCAGTTTTCGCCAGCATGCGCCACCCTTCACTCATTCCAGCGGTGGTGTAGGTGTGTGCTGCCCTCCTAGGATGGGCAACTTCACTCCGATCGGGGCGATTCGGCGAGGGGACAGGCCGTTGGTGGAGAGAAAGCATGTCGATTTGTCGATGCCGAGCGCGGCACGGATGTACGACTGGCTGCTGGGAGGCAGCAACAACTTCGAAGTCGACAAGGCCGCGTGCGCGGAGTTACTGGAGGCGGCGCCCACATCACGTGAGATCGCGTTGCAGAACCGTTGGTTCCTTCAGAGAGTGGTCCGGGTGCTCGCTCGTGATCACGGCATACGGCAGTTCATCGATTTCGGTTCCGGGCTCCCTACCCAGCGGAACGTGCACCAGATCGCCCAAGAGGTCGACAACGATTCCCGGATCGTCTACGTCGACAACGACCCCGTCGTCCTGGCGCTCGGGGGAAGTCTGCTGGACGAGAACGACAACACCGCGATCCTGTCGGCCGACATGACGGACACGGACACGATCTTCAGCCACCCCGACGTGGCGAGGCTCATCGACTTCTCGCAGCCGGCAGCCGCCTTGTTCGTTTCCGTGCTGCACTGCCTGCCGGACAGCGCCGACCCCAAGGCCCTGGTGGAGCGTGTGGTCAGCAGACTCGTTCCCGGCAGCTTCGTGGTCGTGTGCCAGCTCGTGAGCGCAGATCCTCAAGTCCGCGGGGACGTCACCGACCTGATGCTGGAGAAGACCGGCGGGCACTGGGGCCGGGTCCGGGAAGCCGCAGACGTGGAACGGTACTTCGAGACCCTGCACATCGAGGATCCAGGGCTCGTCGATGTGACCGACTGGCGCCCCGAATCCGAGATCCAGCAACGGCAGCGCTCCGTCGAGTGGACGGAGTTCGGCGGGCTGGGAAAGGTACCGGGCAAGGACTGACCCCCGGCACCCGGGCGGGCATTCAGGAGAACCGGGCCACGGCGTCCTCCAGCATGCGCCTGCTCTCCGCAGGGGAGGCGCACGCCTCGCCCGCGATGCGCAGGAGCAGCTGGAGGTGCCGCTCGAAGTCGTTCTCCTTGGTCGGCCACGGCTTCCTGCGCTCCTCCGGGCTCGACTCCGGTGCGTGGTGGTAGTCCGCCTTGCTGTAGCCCTCGACGTAGACGCAGTCCGGCAGCCCGCCGAAGCCGAACTGCAGGTGGGCCATGCCGCCGGCCATCGATGCCTCGTTGCCCGCGATCATGCGGTCCAGGAGGACGAACCGGATGGTGATCAGCGGATGGCAGCGGGCTATCTGCAGCAGGTGCTCCATCTGCTCGCGCATCACGTCGTTGGGGCCGACCCGCCGATAGAGGACGGACTCGTCCATGAGGAAGATGCAGCGCGGAGGCTCGGCCTGGTCGAGGACTCGCCCCTGCCGCTCGCTGCGCAGGGCGAGCCGCCTGGCCATCTCCGGGCTGTCCCACTCAGCGATGTGCAGGCCGGTACGAAGGACGCAGCCGGCGTACGCCTGGGTCTGCAACAGGCCGGCCACCAGGCGCACGTCATACGTGGTCAGGAAGATGGCCATGGACTCGAGCCCGAGGAGCCGGCGCAGGTACTTGGGCGTGACGTCGCTGAACTGCTGCTGGAACCACTCGGGCTCCAGCGCCCGGCTCAGCAGCATCCTCAATTCGTCGGACTCGGGTACGGACAGCTCAAGGTGCTTGATCACCGCCTCGACGGTGCGCGGCTCGGGCGGCATCTCCGCCTTTTCGATGCGGCTGATCGTTGAATTCGAAACGTGAGTCCCTTGCGCCAGCTCTTTCTGCGTCATACCGACGGACTCACGCAGATCACTGACCGTCAGACCCAGCATGATCATGGCTGCGGTTTTCGTGGCGCCTGGTCCGGCAATTCGCCGGGCTACGCGGTTGATGGGGATCGGTTCCGGTGACACGCCTTCTCCTTCGACGGGCTCACCCTAATGATGGCACGCCGAAGGAGAAGGTGTCGTCCGAACTTTTGTACCCCGAGGGTCAGTTGGCGCAGAGCGAGTCGAACTCGCCGTTCTTGGCGCCGTCGATGAATGCCGCCATCTCCCCGTTCTTGACGATCAGCGCGGGACCGTCCGGGTCGGTCGAGTTCCGGATCGCGACGCCACCCTGCGGTAGCGCGGCGACCTCGACGCACATGCCGTTCGCTTCCGACATCCGGCTCTTCATCCACTGGCCGGGGATGAGGCTAGCAGCCATGCCGTTCTTGTAGTCCACCATCCGGAACTCCTTCTTCCTGTTCGATAATCCCATTTTCTCTACCTTCTTGCCGCGGCCACGGAAGAACCGCAGGTTGAACCCCCATGAAATCGCATGATGCAATTTCATGGCCCGGCACACAGGAAATGCTAGCGCCCCGAATTCGAACAGCGCTGTACCACGTAAGGGTGGCCGTACAAGATCTACAGCGACCTCGTCCTCAGAAATCCCGCTCGTCGAGGAGCGGGCGGCAGCCGCCATAGAGGCTCCTCCTCGGCCCGGGCCCCGGTGCACATAGGAGGGTGCGTGAGCGGGGGTCGGCCGAGCGGACATGGTCACCCTGCCTCGAAGGCCGGCCGCGCCGAGAGCTGGGGCGACCGGGTTCTTCCGCTCGTGGGGCACCGTCCGGATCGGCGCGATCCGCGGGTTCTCGTGCCATCGAACTTCGAATGCGTGCCACCGAACCCTGAGCCGTAGGTGCGCGTGAGCACCGCTCTTCGCTCAGGACAGCACGCGATAGGTCACGTGTGTGACCGAGTTCGCTGCTCGCGACTCCACCTGTTCAAGATTCAGTGACGGCACGCCGTCGAACAGCCGCGTGCCGGCGCCGAGCGTGAACGGCACCATGTGCAGCCGCAGTTCGTCGATCAAGCCGGCGGCGAGGTACTGGTTGATGGTGGTCGCGCCCCCGTGGATCGACACGGTGCGGTCCCCTGCCGCCTCACGAGCCTGCCGCAGCGCGGATTCGATGCCATCGGTGACGAAGTGGAACGTGGTGCCGCCGTCCATCGGTTGCGGGTCGCGCGGGTGGTGGGTCAGCACGAAGACCGGTGCGTGATATGGCGGATCATCACCCCACCATCCCTTCCACCTCCGATCCCACGCGCCGCGTACGGGGCCGAACATGTTGCGCCCCATGATGAAGGCGCCGACCGTCGTCAGCCGGTCGAGCTCAGCCTGCCGCTGCTCCGGAGATTCGAACATCCAGGCGTGCAGTCTGTCGCCCCATCCATCGCCGGCGTCGTCGCCGAACGGGCGCTGCTCGGTCTGGTCGAGCCCGGCCGAGTACCCGTCGACGGAGATGGAGAGGTCGCAGGTCACCTTGCTCACGTGCTCGGTCACTGTGCCGTCCTCCTGTAGCGACCTTCCGTCGCCCTTCGCGGTGATCCGTCTGATCCGTTCCTACCAGGGGTAGACCGTCCCGGGCCCGCAGACTCATCGCCCGGCGGTAGCTCCTTTACGGCCGGAAGGTCTTGCGCTCCACGCGGTTCACGCCATCGCCGAGCCCGAGCAGTACCGCGTCGACCGCGGTCGCCAGCTCCATCATCCCCGCACCCTGGACGTCGGACGCTGCCTGGGCAGCAGACCGGCGCCGCGCCCGGCGGGACACCGGCACGCCGCCGCTGACAGAGGCCACGGTCTCAAGGCCGAACCGTCCCTGCCGAAGAGTCGGTAGCGGACCAGGTCGATCGAGCGCCGGTGCTCGCGCACGGCGTGCACGTCATAGCGGCTGAAGTCGCCGGCGATGCAGATCAAGGCGCGGTCCGCTCCACAGAACCCGGGATGCGGCCGTCACCCCGAGCCGACCGCGGACCAGGTGCTCGAACTCGGCCCGGTGGTCGATCAACCAGGACAAGGACAAAAGACCCTGGTTGATGACGCCGGCATCAGTGCCGCGCTTGTACTCGACGATGACCGGGCTACTGTTCTCATCCAGCCCGAGCGAGTCGATCCGCCCCCCGTGCAAAGGTCCGGTGCTCCACTCGCTCGCCAGGAATTCGCAAGTCGAGCAGCTACACCGAGGCTGCGAAAGCGCAGGTCAGAGGGCCATCCCGCCACGGTGCGGCCAGGAGTGGCGGCCCTGGTCGTCGCTCCCCTCCCTCCGCGCCCTGGCCCACGGGCGCCCTCGCGGCCCCCGCCGCCGGGACGGTCACCGCGTCACCACATCGCCGGCCACTACGCTGCCGGGGCGGCCGTCGCGCTGCTCGGGGACGTCACCGGCGGGCGGCTGCGCGAGGCGGTCGGGCCGCTGCTCGATGATCCGGCGCGCCGGGAGGCGATGGCCGCGGCGGCCCGGGCGCACGGCAGGCCGGATGCCGCGGAGAGGCTCGTGGACGTGATCCTGGCCGCGGCCACCCCGTGACCCCGTAGGCCACGGGAGTCACGGAGGCCACGGGGCCACAGCGTCACGTCGGTCAGTGGTCGTCCCAGTGGCCGTCGTGCTCCGAGTGCCGGTGGCCGTCGTGTACGTAGTCCACGTGGTCGCCGTGCGGGACCGCTACGTGGCCGCAGTCCTGGCCGTGCTGGTGGTCGTGGCCCTCGTGGACCGCGTGCCCGGACTTCACGCATTCGTCCACGTGGTCGCCGTGCACGCGGTGCAGGTGGTCGTCGTGCACGTAGTCGACGTGGTCCTCGTGCGGGATGGCGACATGTCCGCACCCCGGAGCGTGCCGGTGGGCGTGGTCGGCATGGGGGCGGTGCTCCGTGGCGGTGGACATCTGCGCGGCTCCTCGTCGAGTGGGGGCATGGCTGTGCCGACCGGAAGCCGGACGCGCATACCTCGCGGCTTATGGCCAATTTTATCGCCGTTCGTCCACTAATTCCGGGGGGACACCTCTGCGCGAGGGTCGCGGTCACCCCCGGATGCGGGCCCGGCGTGACATCACCGCGCGCAGCACCCGGCGCCCCTCGACGGACAGGTCCAGGGCCTTGCGCATCCCGGCCCCGCTGCCCGCCGTGCCGGCGGTCTCCGCGAGGACCTCCAGGATCCGGACCTGCCGCTCCAGCTCCCCCGCCACCAGGGGCCCCACGCCGTCCGCCTCGCCGCCGCGCGCCGCCTTCAGCAGCTCGGCCGCGTCCTGCGGGGGCTCCCCGTCCGGGGCGTCGAACCGGCCGTGGATCTCCAGCGCCACCAGCGAGCAGGCGTCGGCCCACTCCCGCAGGAGTGCGGGGTCGAAGTCGGAGGGGGCGGCCCCCAGCATCGCGCGCACCCGTGCGGCCGGTCCGTCGCTGACGGCCTCGTCGTCCATCTCCGTACGGACGGCCGCGAGGCGGATGGCCCAATCCCACCCCTCCTCACAGCTCGCCCAGAGCGGGCGCAGCGGTTCGGTCCCGTCCGGTCCCGCCAGCAGTGGCAGGCAGCGGTCCAGGCAGGCCACAGCGCTGGCGGCGAGCGCTCGCTCGTCGGCGCGTCCGATCAGTTCCAGCAGACTCATCGACGTCTCCCTCGGTCTACCGCGTACTGCGCCGAATGGCCGAAAAGCGTCACTTCTGACCGGCTGTCAGCGGTGCGCACCCGGGACCGGCAGCGCGGGAACCGGGGGCTGCACGGCGCGTTCCACCTGCATCCGGGTCAGGGCGCGGACGAAGAGGATCGCCAGGACCGCGGCGGCGATCTCCAGCGCGTCGGCGGCGGCCACCAGCGTGAGGGCGTGCGCCTGCCGCTCCGGCTCGATGGAGGTGTCCTGTATGTGTGCGGTGATCTGGTCGGCGAGGAGCGTCGCGATCCACAGGGCCCACCAGAAGTTGAGCAGGGCCCGCGGGACGGCAGTCCGGCCGCCCTCCGGGCCGACGGGGGCGCTGCCCGTCCAGATCCCGTCGGCCACCCGGTAGGGGAACCAGAGATTGCCCACGGGGACGAACCAGCCGCCCACGGCCCAGCCGGGGCCCGTCTTCTGCACGCTCGGGTCGAAGACCTCGGCGTTCCGGCGGGTCCGGTGGAACCAGAGGATGAAGAGGATGCCGGTGACCAGGAAGACGGCCGGCTGGTAGTCCGTGACGGCGTCATGGAGGCGGTCGGCCGCCTGGACCCGGCTGAGCTGGACGGCCGTGTAGCCGGCGTCGGCGAAGCCCTGCCACGTGGAGCGCAGGTGGAGTCCGCTGACGATGGCGGCCAGGTCGGTGGCGATGACCGTACCGAGCAGGGCCGTCACCGCCCAGGACAGGCCGACCGGAGAGCGCGGCCAGTCGCCGACGCCCCAGCCGCCGGGGCCGGTGGCCCGGGGCGTCATGTCCTCAAGCAGCGGGGGCCGGGTGCCCGAGCAGAAGGTGCAGAGGCCGTCGTCGGTGACGGCGGTTCTGATGCGGCAGCGGGTGCAGAGCATGAGGCGTTCCCCCGGGGTTCGTGCTGGTCGCGGTCGGTGACCTCTCACGACCCTCCCCAGGAGCGCGCGGTCGGCGGACCGTAGCCCGTGGACGGTCCCGCTGTCCAAAGGCTTACGCTCCGCCGACCTCCCGGTTCCCTGGGCGTACGGCCCTCGGGCCGCCCCGGCGTGCCGTCAGCCCGCGCTGCCCGTCCGGGTCGCCAGCTCCTGGAACTGTGCCCAGGTCAGCTCGGGCTTCCGCGGGTCCCACAGCTTCTGCGCGGTCGCGACGAGCGGCATCCTGATGCCCTCCGCGACCTGCTGCGTGGTCTGCGCGTTCGGCAGGTCGCCCCAGACCGCGAACCGGCCGCCGAGGATCTGCGGCGAGTAGCGCTGCGCCACCGGCTCGGTGCCGCGCAGGACCATCGGGGTCCACTGCTCGTAGATCCGCTTGCCGGTCGGGTAGACGAACTCGTTCGGCTCGCCGAGCACGTAGTACAGGAACTCGTCGTTGAGGTTGAGCATCTTGTAGCCCTCGGCGAGGTACTCCTGCGGGGGCCGGGCGCCGATCTCCTTGCCGGTCCAGTACTCGATCTCGATGTTCTTGGCCGCCTTGACCTTCAAGTCGCGGAAGAGGCCGTCGTTCCACGCCTTGGCGGTACGGCCCTTGGGCTCGACCACCTCGGCCCGGTCGTTCAGCCAGCCCGTGGCGAGGTCCTCGATGGTGGCGCCGGAGCCGTGCTTCTGCTCGGCGGCCCGCTGGAGCTGCGGATAGGAGGCGGCCGGGTCGCTGACCATCAGCGCCTGGTACTCGTCTGCGCCGAGGTGCCAGTACTTCCCGGGGAACAGCTCGGTGTACTCGTCCAGCAGCTCGTCGATCAGCTTCGCCGCGCCCGGCTTGGAGATGTCGATGGACCCCCGCGACTCGCGGCCCTGCGTGTTGCGGAGCTGGAGGTCGGGGTGGGCGCGCAGCACCGCGCCGAGGTGTCCGGGCGAGTCGATCTCGGGGACGACCTCGATGTGCAGGCTGTTGGCGAGGCCGACGATGCGGCGGACCTCGTCCTGGGTGAGGGCCTCGTCCGAGACGACCTCCGGGTGGCTCTTCGACTCGATGCGGAACGCCTGGTCGTCGGAGAAGTGCAGGCCGAGCTGGTTGAGCTTGAGGTCGCCCATCTCGCGTATGCGGTCCTCGATCCACTCCGCGCTGTAGTGCTTGCGCGCGATGTCGAGGTTCAGCCCGCGCTGCGGACGGTCGGGCCGGTCGTTGACGACGCCCTCGGGGAAGGTCTTGTCGGCCTTGAGCGACTGCTTGAGGGTGCGGGTGCCGTAGAACACGCCCGACTCGTCGGGACCGGTGATCCTCACCTTCCGGTCGCGGACGGTGAGGGTGTACGACTCGGCCGGCCCCTGGTTCTTCGCGCCGAGCGCCAGCTCGACGTCCCCCTCGCGGGGCGGCTGCGCCCCCCGGTAGGGAAGCTTCAGCTCCTTGGCGAGCAGCTCGGCCTCGTCGGCGAGCACCTGGCTGCTCTTGGCTATGACGATCGAGCTGCCCTTGCCCGGCTGCCAGCCGGGACCGCGCTCGGCGGTGTGCTCGCGGACCGCCGGGATCGTGCTCGGGGTGCTGGAGAGCGGGTAGCTGCGGGAGGGCGACGGGGCAGCCGCCGTGGCGGAGGTCCCGGACGGGGACGCCGCGTCGCGGGAGGGGTGGCTGCCGGAACCTTCCGGCCAGACGACGACGGTGAGGACGACGGCGGCCGCGGCCGTGACAGCCGCGCCGGTGACGAGGGCACCACGCGTGGGCGACATCGCTCAGATTCCTCCGGAATAGGGGCCAGGGGGCAGGTAGGGGACAGGGGTGAGTGAATAGGCTGAAAGGTTGACATTTTTGCCGACGATCCGCCCACCGAGAACGATCGCGGAGCGTACAGAACCCCGGGTTTCGCAGGTCAGGCGGCTGCCAAACGTTCCGAAACTCTCCCGTTCGGGTGATTTTCGGCCGATCCCCCGGACGGCTGCCGACCGATCTCGCTAGCGTTGCAGCACATTCGTCTCTCCCCTCACTTCCACCCCGCGAACGTCCCGCGAACGCCCCGCGAACGTCCCACTCGCGCCCCGCTTTCACCCCGCGTACGCCCCCGCCGGGCAACCTTGTTGCCCTTCTGCCCCTCTTTCAGGGTCACAGATGTCGTTGATTCGAGGAGTCCACGCTGTCCAGGTCCAGCGAGTCCCCCGCCGGCCTGCCCAAGCAGTCCACGCCCCCGGCCGGGCCCTTGGCCATACCCGGTCAGCACCGCCGCCCGCCGCAGGTCAGCGGTGGTTTCGGCGTACCCGCCGCCGACCTGGCGACCGGGCTCGCCCGGTTCAACGAGGCCCCCTTCACCACCGCCGAGGCCGCGCTCCTGGAGTGCTGCGGCAGCCGCCGCTGGGCCCACCGGATGGCCGCCCACCGGCCCTTCCCCGACCTGGCGTCCCTGCTGGCCGCCTCCGACGAGGCGGGGTACGACCTGGCACCCCGCGACGTCGCGGAGGCGCTCGCGGCCGAGCCCGCCCCCTGCCTGCACCACGACGCGCCGCGCGCCGCGCACCTGGCGCTGCGGGCCGCGCACGCGGCGTACGAGAGCAGATTCGGCCATTCCTTCGTGATCTGCCTGGACGCCTGCCCGCCCTCGCAGCACGTGGACCAGGTCCTGGCCGGGATCCGGGTCCGGATGGAGCACGAGGTGGACGAGGAGCGGGCGGTGACCGCCGACGAGCTGCGGCGACTCGTCCGGAGCCGACTGGTCGAGCTGGTGGCCGAGGACTGGTGACCCGTGCCGCCCCCATGCCGACCGGCCCGGGGGCGGCACGGTCGGGAAAGGGCCTCTCTAGCCCGTACGTGCCTGTTTGATTGCCACTTTGATCACACCAGAGGCCCCGGCGCGAACGAACCGACAAAGCGTCGCTACGATGGCCGGGGCCGGTGGACCGTACCCGGCCGGGTCAGACCGACAGTCAAGCCGGCCGACCCCAATCCCCGCTCCCGGAGGGTTCTTCCGTGCCGGCTGGAACGCTGTACCGCGGCCGGGAAGGCATGTGGTCGTGGGTGGCTCATCGAGTCACCGGTGTCCTCATTTTCTTCTTCCTGTTCGTACATGTCCTGGACACCGCGCTCGTCCGCGTCTCCCCGGAGGCCTACGACGAAGTCGTGGCCACCTACAAGACGTGGCCCGTCGCGTTCCTCGAATACGGCCTCGTGGCCGCGATTCTCTTCCACGCGCTCAACGGTCTCCGGATCATCGCCGTGGACTTCTGGGCCAAGGGCCCGCGCTTGCAGAAGCAGATGCTCTGGACCGTGGTGGGCATCTGGATCGTGCTGATGGTGGGGGCCCTGTACCCCGTCCTCGGCCACGCCGTACGTGAAATGTTCGGGAGCTGAGGCCCATGTCCAGCGAGACCTCTTCCGCAGCCGCGATCGGCGACGTCGAGGGCGTGAGCCTGTACGACGTCGACCACCCCGCCCCGGTGATCGAGCCCCCGCGCAAGCGCACCGGCAAGACGCCCAAGGCGTCGCGCGGCAACTTCGAGATGTACGCGTGGCTCTTCATGCGCCTCTCGGGTGTCGTCCTGGTCGTCCTCGTCATCGGCCACCTGCTGATCCAGCTCGTGCTGGACGGCGGCGTCTCCAAGATCGGCTTCGCCTTCGTGGCGGGCCGCTGGGCCTCGCCGTTCTGGCAGGCCTGGGACCTCATCATGCTGTGGCTCGCCATGCTCCACGGCGGCAACGGCCTGCGCACGGTCATCAACGACTACGCCGAACGGGACAAGACCCGCTTCTGGCTGAAGATGCTCCTGTACACCGCCACGGTGTTCACCGTCCTGCTGGGCACGCTGGTGATCTTCACCTTCGACCCGAACATCCGCTAGGCGCCGGGACAGAGGGACCAGAGGAAAACCATGCAGATCCACAAGTACGACACCGTCATCGTCGGCGCCGGCGGCGCCGGCATGCGCGCGGCCATCGAGTCGACCAAGCGCAGCCGTACCGCCGTGCTGACGAAGCTCTACCCCACCCGCTCCCACACGGGCGCCGCGCAGGGCGGCATGGCCGCCGCGCTGGCCAACGTGGAGGAGGACAACTGGGAGTGGCACACCTTCGACACGATCAAGGGCGGCGACTACCTGGTCGACCAGGACGCCGCCGAGATCCTCGCGAAGGAGGCCATCGACGCCGTCCTCGACCTGGAGAAGATGGGCCTGCCGTTCGGCCGCACGCCCGAGGGCAGGATCGACCAGCGCCGCTTCGGTGGTCACACCCGTAGCCACGGCGAGGCCCCGGTCCGTCGCGCCTGCTACTCGGGCGACCGCACCGGCCACATGATCCTCCAGACGCTGTACCAGAACTGCGTCAAGGAGGGTGTGGAGTTCTTCAACGAGTTCTACGTCCTGGACCAGCTGATCACCGAGGTCGACGGGGTCAAGAAGTCCGCCGGCGTCGTCGCGTTCGAGCTGGCCACCGGCGAGATCCACGTCTTCCAGGCGAAGTCGGTCATCTACGCCTCCGGCGGCACCGGCAAGTTCTTCAAGGTGACGTCCAACGCGCACACCCTGACCGGTGACGGCCAGGCCGCCTGCTACCGGCGCGGCCTGCCGCTGGAGGACATGGAGTTCTTCCAGTTCCACCCGACGGGCATCTGGCGCATGGGCATCCTGCTGACGGAGGGCGCCCGCGGTGAGGGCGGCATCCTCCGCAACAAGGACGGCGAGCGCTTCATGGAGAAGTACGCGCCCGTCATGAAGGACCTCGCCTCGCGTGACGTCGTCTCGCGCTCCATCTACACGGAGATCCGCGAGGGCCGCGGCTGCGGTCCGGCCGGTGACCACGTCTACCTGGACCTGACGCACCTGCCGCCGGAGCAGTTGGACGCCAAGCTCCCGGACATCACCGAGTTCGCGCGTACGTACCTCGGCATCGAGCCCTACACGGACCCGATCCCGATCCAGCCGACCGCGCACTACGCCATGGGCGGCATCCCGACCAACGTCGAGGGCGAGGTGCTGGCCGACAACACCACCGTCGTCCCGGGCCTGTTCGCCGCCGGCGAGGTCGCCTGTGTCTCCGTGCACGGCGCCAACCGCCTGGGCACCAACTCGCTGCTCGACATCAACGTCTTCGGCAAGCGCTCCGGCATCGCGGCCGCCGAGTACGCGGCGAAGGCCGACTTCGTCGAGCTTCCCGAGAACCCGGCCCAGCTCGTCGCCGACCAGGTGGAGCGGCTCCGCAACTCCACCGGCACCGAGCGCGTCGCCACCCTGCGCACGGAGCTCCAGGAGTGCATGGACGCCAACGTGATGGTGTTCCGCACCGAGCAGACCATCAAGACGGCGGTCGCCAAGATCGCCGAGCTGCGCGAGCGCTACCTCAACGTGTCCATCCAGGACAAGGGCAAGCGGTTCAACACCGACCTGCTGGAGGCCATCGAGCTGGGCAACCTGCTCGACCTGGCCGAGGTCATGGCGGTCTCCGCGCTCGCCCGCAAGGAGTCCCGCGGCGGTCACTACCGCGAGGACTACCCCAACCGCGACGACGTCAACTTCATGCGCCACACCATGGCGTACCGCGAGGTGGCCGCCGACGGCGCCGAGTCGATCCGGCTCGACTACAAGCCGGTCGTGACGACCCGCTACCAGCCGATGGAGCGTAAGTACTGATGGCTACCCCCACCCTGGACAAGACCGACAACGCCGAGGCCGGCTTCGCCGACTCGCCGTTCATCACGGCCACGTTCCGGATCCGCCGCTTCAACCCCGAGGTGTCGGACGAGGTCCAGTGGCAGGACTTCCAGATCGAGATCGACCCGAAGGAGCGTGTCCTCGACGCCCTTCACAAGATCAAGTGGGAGATCGACGGGACCCTGACGTTCCGCCGTTCCTGCGCCCACGGCATCTGCGGCTCCGACGCGATGCGGATCAACGGCAAGAACAGGCTCGCCTGCAAGACGCTGATCAAGGACATCAACCCGGACAAGCCGATCATGGTCGAGGCCATCAAGGGCCTCACGGTCCTCAAGGACCTCGTGGTCGACATGGACCCGTTCTTCCAGGCGTACCACGATGTCATGCCCTTCCTCATCACCAAGGGGAACGAGCCGACCCGCGAGCGTCTGCAGTCCCCCGAGGACCGCGAGCGGTTCGACGACACCACCAAGTGCATCCTGTGCGCCGCGTGCACGTCCTCGTGCCCGGTGTTCTGGAACGACGGCCAGTACTTCGGCCCGGCGGCGATCGTCAACGCGCACCGCTTCATCTTCGACTCGCGCGACGAGGGCGGCGAGCAGCGGCTGGAGATCCTCAACGACCGTGACGGCGTGTGGCGTTGCCGTACGACGTTCAACTGCACGGACGCCTGCCCGCGTGGCATCGAGGTCACCAAGGCGATCCAGGAGGTGAAGCGCGCGCTCATCACGCGTCGCTTCTGATCCCAGCGCGCGTTCCCGCGCGTCGCCTTCGCGGGCCCCGTCCGCCGTGGTCGTCATGACCTCGGCGGGCGGGGCCCGTTGCTGCGTACGGGCGATATGAGCGGTACGGTCGTGCGGAGCTGAAACACGCGCAGAGAACGGGGATCCCCATGAGCGAGCCGAATCCCGCACCGGGCGACGCCTACAAGTGGGGTCCTCCCCAGCAGCAGCCCGGCCACCCGCAGCACCCCGGCCACCCCGGCCACCCCGGCCACCCCGGCCACCCGCCGACGATGGCCGACGGCCAGGCGTACGGGTACCCGCCGCCGGGCGGCGCGCCCGCGTACGGCTATCCGCAGCCGCTCCCCGAGTCGGCGACCCAGCCCGGCCCGGGCTACGGGTATCCGTACCCGGGGCAGCCGACGATGCCCGGCCAGTACCTTCCCGTCCCCCAGGGCGTGCCCGGTCAGGGCGGGGTCCCGGTGCTGTCGATCGGTGACATCACCGTCATGAGCGACGCGATCGTCACCCCCTCGGGGACGATGCCGCTGAAGGGCGCGGTGTGGACGGCGACCGACATGTCGCGTACCGAGGAGAGGATCCCGGCGCACGCGATCGTGCTGGCGATCGTCTTCGCCCTGTTCTGCCTGATCGGCCTGCTGTTCCTGCTGATGAAGGAGAAGCGGACCGTCGGGTTCGTCCAGGTCACGGTCACCAGCGGCGGCCGCCACCACGGCACGATGATCCCGGCGATGGGCCCGCACACCTTCCCCGGCGTGATGGGCCAGGTCAACCAGGCCCGTTCGATGAGCGTCTGAGCCGACCGAGGCAGACCCCTTCTTGAACATGTTCAAGAAGGGGTCTACAGTCATGCCCAAGAGCAGTTTTGAACGCGTTCAAAGGAGGGTGGGGCATGGACCTCACTGTTGTCGCGTACGTCCTCTACCTGCTGATCAGCGTGGCGCTCACCGTCTGGGTCGCCCACACCCTCAGCCGTAACGGGCGGGTCTTCCTCGCCGACGTACTTCACGGGAACGAGAAGCTCGCCGAAGCCGTCAACCACCTGCTGGTGGTGGGCTTCTACCTGGTCAACCTCGGGTTCGTCACGCTCTACCTGAAGAACGCCGACGGGGTGGCGAACGCCCGCGAGCTGTTCGAGGCGCTGTCGGTGAAGGTCGGCGTGGTCCTGCTGGTCCTCGGCGTCATGCACCTGGGCAATGTGTACGTGCTCAGCCGCATCCGCCGCCGCAGCGCGATGGAGCGCGAGCAGACCCCGCCCGTCGCCCCGCAGGGCTGGACCAAGCCGGGGCCCACGGGCCCGTGGACGGCGCCCGCCCCGACGCCGGGACAGTGAGCCCGGTGACCGCCGCCGCTCCCGTCCGCCGGCTCACCGTGCTCTACGACGCGCGGTGCCCGCTCTGCACCCACCTGCGGCACTGGCTGGGCCGCCAGCGCCAGCTCGTCCCGCTGGACCTCGTACCGGCCGGATCGGCCGAGGCGCGGCGGCGGTTCCCGGAGCTGGACCCGGCCGCCACCTACGCGGAGATCACCGTGGTGGGCGACCTGGGGCAGGTCTACCAGGGGACCTCCGCCTGGATCGTGTGCCTGTGGGCGCTGGCGAAGTACCGCTCGAAGGCCCACTGGCTGACCACCCCGGCCGGAGCGCCCTTCGCCCGGGGGACCGTGCTCGCCGCGGCGAAGTACCGGGCGGCGACGGCCGCGCGGTGCGGGCCGCAGCAGGCGTGCCCCGTACCGCCGGGTGCTCAATGGGCTCCCCGCTAGGGTTGGGGCCGTGGTGAAGGAAGAGAAGAACGTGCAGGAGAACGGGGCCGCGATGCCCGCCGAGGCAGCGAAGGCCGCGTCGTCCGCCAAGGCCGTCCCGTCCGGCAAGGCCGCATCGTCCGGCAAGGCCGCGAAGAGCGAGCAGACCCGCACGCTGATTCTCGAGACGGCGCTCCGGCTCTTCGCCGAGCGCGGCTACGACAAGACGACGATGCGGGCCATCGCGCAGGAGGCGGGCGTCTCCACCGGGAACGCCTACTACTACTTCTCCTCCAAGGAACACCTGGTCCAGGGCTTCTACGACCGCATCGCCGGTGAGCACGCGGCGGCGGTGCGGCCCGTCCTCGCGGACGAGGCGGAGCTGGCCGACCGGATCCGGGGGGTGCTGCTGGTCTGGCTGGAGGTGGCGGAGCCGTACCACCGGTTCGCCGCCCAGTTCTTCAAGAACGCGGCCGATCCGGAGAGTCCGCTCTCCCCGTTCTCCGACGAGTCGGTGGCGGCCCGGGAGGCGGCGATCTCCATCCACCGGGAGACCCTCGCAGGCTCCGGCACCAAGAGTGATCCCGAACTGGCTCCGCTGCTGCCCGAGTTGCTCTGGCTGATGCAGATGGGCCTGGTGCTGTTCTGGGTGTACGACCGGTCCCCGGGGGCCGAGCGCAGCCGGCGGCTCGTCGAGCGCACCGCGCCGATCGCCGCACGGGCGATCGGGCTCTCCCGCTTCCGGGTGCTGCGACCGCTCGTACGGCAGGTTCACGCACTGCTGGTGGAGTTCATGCCGGGCGGCGAGAGCCCGGCCTCCGCCCCTTCGGACGGGACGCGGTCCGGGGCGGCCGGCTGACCGGCCGGCCCCGGGGGCCGCGTCAGATCCAGCTGAGCTCCCACAGGCGCCAGAAGCCGGTGCCGTCGGAGAGGTACTGGGAGCCGGCGACGTCCGTCTTGGCGACGACGTAGTCCTTCTTCTGCCAGAGCGGCAGCAGCGGGACGTCCTCGCCGACCAGCTTCTGCATCTCCTTGAAGTCGTTGGAGGTGCGGCCGCGGTCGCTGAACTGCTGGGTGGCGGCGATCAGCTTGTCCATCTTCTTGCTGGAGTAGCCGCTGTGCAGGACGTTGCCGGTGCCGACGAGCGGCTGGCTGAAGGTGTCGGGGTCCGGGAAGTCGGGGAACCAGCCGACGGTGTACATGTCGTACTCCCCGGCCGCGTAGCCCTTCTGGTACCTCGTCCACTCCACGGCCTTGACCGAGACCTTGAAGAGCCCGTCCTTCTCGAGCTGGCGCCGGAGCTCGGCCGTCTCCTTGGTGTACATGTCGCCCTCGCGGTAGGCGAAGTTGACGGGCACCGGGGTCTCGACGCCGGCCTCCGCCAGCAGTTCCTTGGCCCGCTCCGGGTCGGAGGTGGGGTAGGCGTCGAAGAAGGGGGTGCTGTGCCCGATGTAGCCGGTGGGGATCAGCGAGTACAGCGGCTCGACCGTGCCCTGGTAGACCTTGCTGACCAGCGGGCCCCGGTCCAGGAGCGCGGCGACGGCCTGGCGGACCTTCTTCTCGCCGAACGGCGAGTTCTCCCGGGTGTTGAAGATGATGTTGCGGATCTCGGCGCTGGCCGCCTCGGTCACCCGCAGCTCCGGGTCGCCCTCGTCCAGCTCGGCGAGCTTGGAGGCCGGGAGCTGGCGGTGGGCGATGTCCACGTCACCGTTGTTCCAGGCGGTCAGCAGGTCCTCGGACGCCTTGAAGTAGCGGATGTCGACCGCTTCACCGATCTTCTTGAGCGCGCCCTTGTACTTCAGGTTCGGCACCAGCTCGGCGCGGTTGTCCGGCTCGTACGACTTGAGGACGTACGGTCCGGAGCCGTCGACCTGGTTGCCCTTGCGGAGCTCGTCCTCGGGGTACTTGGTCGGGTCGACGATCGCCGCGGCGCCGGTGGCGAGCTTCTGCGGGAAGGTCGCGTCCTTGCCGGAGAGGTTGAAGGTGATCGTGCGGCCCTCGGTCGACACCGTGTCGAGCGTCGGGAAGAGACCCGCGGGGCCGACGTCCGACTTGATCGTGAAGATCCGGTCGAAGGAGTACTTGACGTCCTCGGCGGTGATCTTCCGGCCGTTGGAGAAGACCAGGTCGTCCCGGAGCTTGCACTGGTACGTCTGGAGCTTCTGCCCGACGAACGCGCAGCTCTCCGCCGCGTCTGGCTCCGGCACGATGGCCCCGGGCTTGAAGGTCATCAGCGACTGGTAGATGTTGCTGTAGATCGCCCAGGAGCCCGCGTCGTACGCACCGGCCGGGTCCAGCGAGGAGACGATGTCCGATGTCCCGACGGTGACCGCGTCGGTCTTCGCCTCCCCCGACGGGAGCAGTTGCCAGGCGCCGACGCCTGCGATGACCAAAACCGCGAAAATCGCGAGAATCCGTACCCGGACCGACCGCATTGCCGTGCTCTCCCTTACCAGCCCCACCACGGCAGTTGCGCTCAGACACGCACACTGCCGCACGTTCGCGCTTACCCAATCACACGATTTTCACATCTGGAAGAGTAAATGGGGCGCTCACAGCCTTTTGTTGGACACGTTCGACTCGGCGTGTCCGAAAAGGCTGTTTCCCGCCTCTCACCTGCGGTTTCATGTAGCGGAGCGTGACGTTACGGTTCGGTTTAGTTGAAGATCGCATGATCGCAACCGCAACGCCCGCAGAGGTGAGAGGCAGGTTTCAGGCCTGGCGCGAGGCGAGTTCGACGACGGTGATGTCGGCCGGGGCGCCGACCCGGACCGGCGGGCCCCAGGCGCCCGCCCCGCGCGAGACGAACAGCTGCGTGTCGCCGTACCGTTCGAGCCCGGCGACGGTCGGGTTGGCCAGCTCGGCGAGGTAGTTCCCCGGCCAGAGCTGTCCGCCGTGGGTGTGGCCGGAGAGCTGGAGGTCGACGCCGTGCTCGACGGCGTCGTGGATGACGACGGGCTGGTGTGCGAGGAGGACGGCGGCGCGGCCGCGGTCCCGGTCGCCGAGCGCGCGGACGAAGTCGGGGCCCTGGCCCTCGGTCTCCCCCGCGATGTCGTTGACCCCGGCGAGGTCGAACCCGCCCATCTCCACCCGGGCGTTCTCCAGCGGGATCAGCCCCAGTTCGCGGACATGGTTCACCCACTGCTCCGCGCCGGAGAAGTACTCGTGGTTGCCGGTGACGAAGAAGCTGCCGTGCCGCGCCCGCAGCCCGGCCAGCGGTTCGGCGGCGGAGCCGAGGTCGGCCACGGAGCCGTCGACGAGGTCGCCGACGACGGCGACGAGGTCGGGCGAGGTGGAGTTGATGGTGTCGACGATGCGCCGGGTGTGGGCGCGGCCGAGGATCGGGCCGATGTGGATGTCGCTGACGACGGCGATCCGGAAGCCGTGGGCGGCGCGGGGCAGTTTGGCGAGCGGCACGGTGACGCGCTTGACGCTCGGCCCGCGCAGCACGTTGGCGGTGCCGTACCCGACGGTGGCGAGCCCGGCGGCGGCAGCGGCGCCGCCGACGACCCGGGAGACGAAGAGGCGGCGGGAGGGGTGGGCGATGCCGGGGGCGGTGACCGCCGGTTCCAGTTCCGGTTCCGCTGCCGCTTCCGGTTCGGCCGCCGCTTCCGGTTCCGCCGCTGCTTCCGGTTCTTGTTCCGGTTCCACCGCCGCTTCCGGTTCGGCGGCCGGTGCGGTCTCCGGGGCCCGGTCGGCCGAGGTGGAGGAGGTACTCCGGCCCGCCGGGACGAGTTCCTCCGTACGGGGACGGGTTCCGCTCTCCGTCGTGGCGAGGGTTCCGTCCGCCGCCGCTCCGGAGGTTCCGGTTCCGGCCGTGGCGCGGGCCGCGGCCGCCGCGTCGCGCCGGGCGAGCACCCGGGTCAGCAGCGGGCGGACGACCTCGCCCACCAGCAGGGCGAGCGTCAGGTACATCAGGCAGGCCAGCCACAGGAACCCCGGCCAGGCCAGTACCTGCTGGAGCCAGAAGGGCGCGCCGATCCGGCCGGAGGTCATGGCGCCGAGGCTCAGGAGGGGCAACACGAAGGCGGCGACGGTGCCCACCTTGCGCAGGGTGCTGCCGGGTGCCGTCGTGTCACCGACGAACCGGCGCCACACATAGCGGTGCACGCTCGCGAGCAGCGCCAGCACCACGAGCGCCACCAGGACGAAGACCACTGCTGCCATCCGCGCTTCCCTACATCCCTGTTCTCATGCGCGCTCGTCGCGCAAAGCCCGGACCCCGCGCAACCCGATCGCGCCGACCGCCGTCCCCAGAAGAAAGGACGTGACGGCGAGCAGCAGGTGCACCCAGAAGTACCCGGTCGGCTCACCCGCGTCGTCGAACGCGAGCCCGCTGCCGTCCTGCCACAGGTTCTTGACGAAAGTGATCCAGATGAACCAGCTCCACACCCCGAAGACGAGCAGGAACCAGGAGACGGGGCGGCTGAGCTTCATGGGTCCAGTATCGCCGCCGCCCTCCGGGCTCCTCCTCCGGGGTGGCGTCCGAAAGGGGCAGTCCCGGCCTTCACTCCGGCGGGTCAGCCGGTCCGGGTCCTCATCCACATCTTCGCCCTGTACTTTTTCGACCGTGCCTGCTCTGAAAAAGATCGCTTCTACGGTCATCTCCGCCGCCCTGCTGTCAAGTCTTGCCCTCACTCCCGCGCACGCGGCCGACAAGGACAAGAAGGACGACAAGCAGCCCAAGCCGCCGAGCACGATGTCGAGCCTGGGCGGGGAGCAGCTCGCCAAGACGGGTGCCCAGGTCAACCTGGGCCCCGGCGCACCGGTGCTGCCGAAGAAGCTGTCCGGCCGCTCCTGGGTCGTCGCGGACGCGGAGAGCGGCGACATCCTGGCAGCGCACAACGCGCACTGGCGGCTGCCCCCCGCCTCCACCCTGAAGATGCTGTTCGCGGACACGGTCCTGCCCGCGCTCCAGCCCACCTCCCTGACCCACACGGTGAGGGAGAGCGACCTGGCGGGGGTCGGCGAGGGCAGCAGCCTGGTGGGCATCAAGGAGGACCACACGTACACGGTCCACGACCTGTGGCTCGGCGTCTTCCTGCGGTCGGGCAACGACGCGGTGCACGTGCTGTCGGAGATGTACGGGGGGATCCCCGCGACCGTGACGGCGATGCAGAAGCACGCCGAGGAGCTCCAGGCACTGGACACGACGGTCGTCTCACCGGACGGGTACGACGCGCCGGGCCAGGTCTCCAGCGCCTACGACCTGACGCTGATCGCCCGCAGCGGCATGCAGAAGAAGGACTTCCGCGAGTACGCGGCGACCGCGTCCGCCGACTTCCCCGGCGAGAAGAAGAAGGGGAAGAAGCGCGAGAGCTTCGAGATCCAGAACACCAACCGGCTGATCACCGGGGACATCGGGGTGGACCCGTACAAGGGCATCGCGGGCGTCAAGAACGGCTACACCACCCACGCGGGCAACACCTTCACCGGTGTCGCCGAGCGCAACGGCCGGGTGCTGCTCGTGACGGTCATGAACCCCTCGGCGGAGGAGAGCCACGCCGTCTACAAGGAGGCCGCCCACCTCCTGGACTGGGGCTTCGCCGCGAGCGGCAAGGTGACCCCGGTCGGGCAGCTGGTGCCGCCGAAGTCGGTGGAAACCGGGAACGCGAACGGTGGCAAGGGCGCAGAGCCGGCGGCCGGGGCGGACCAGGGCTCGGGCGGCCCGGCGAAGGCCGCGCACGTGGCGACGGCCGCGCGGGAATCCGGCGGGGCCGGGATCGCGCTGGCGGTCATCGGCGGGGTGCTGATCGTCCTGGCGGCCGGGGTGTTCCTGGTGAACCGGCGCTGGCCGGTGCCGGGGCTGAGCCGCCGTATGCCGGCCGAGGCCGGCAAGTCCGCCGAGGACGCTGAGACCACCGAGCCGAAGGCTTCGGTCCAGGCGGCCGACCCGGCCGGCCCGGCCGAGAAGTCCTAGGCGCGGGTGGAGCCGCCGCCCGGCGCCACGGCGCCGGCGGCATCCCCCGTCCCGGTCTCCGTCCCGGTCCCCGGCGCGTCCTCCGCGTGGCCCTCGCCCAGCTCCTCCTCCTTGGACCCGGTCGCGGTCCACGAGGCGCAGAACAGCAGCAGCTTGGCGGAGAAGTTGATCCACAGGAGCAGCGCGATCGGCACGCCGAACGCGCCGTACATGCTCTTGCCCGCGACCCCCTTCATATAGCTGCCGAGCAGCAGCTTGAGCAGCTCGAAGCCGACCGCCCCGATCAGGGCCGCGACCATCAGCCGGCGCCGGGGCGGCTCCACCCCGGGCAGCAGCGACAGCAGATAGAGGATCAGCAGGAAGTCGGCGAGGACGGCCACCGCCAGGGCGGCGATCTGGAGCAGGACGCCGCCGACGCCGCCGTGGGAGATGCCGAGCCGGTCGGCACTCCAGCCGACGGCCGTCGTCCCGACCGTGGAGACCGCGAGCGTGGCGAGCGCCGCTCCCCCGAGGCCGACCAGCAGCACGGCGTCCTTGAGCTTGGCGACGACCGGGTTGGCCTCCTGGACGTCGTCCAGCTCCCAGACCGCGCGCAGGCACTCCCGCATCGAGCCGACCCAGCCGACCCCCGTGAACAGCAGCAGCGCACCGGCCACCAGACCGACCGTGCCCGCGTTGGCGACCAGGGTGTCGATGCCGAGCTGGTCGGAGATGCCCGGCACCTGCTCGGCGAGCTTGTCCTTGATGGTGTCCAACTGCTTGTCGCTCAGCAGCGCGGCGGCGATCGCCGCGCCGACCGCGATCAGCGGGAAGAGCGCCAGGAAGCTGATAAAGGTGATCGCGGCGGCGAGCCTGGCCCAGTGGACCTTCTCCAGCCGCTCGTAGGAGCGCCAGGCGTGCGTCTCCATCAGCCGGGAGACGAGCGGCCCGACGACGGGGAGTTTCTTGAGCCAGTCCATGAACGTACGCGTACCCTCCCGGGCCCGAAAGACCTCGGGCCGCACCGGGCAACTCTTCCGGACGCGTCCGGAAGGCCCACCGCGCCTCCCGGTGACACGCACGCCATCACCCATTCCGGTGAGTGGTGTAACAAAGGGTACGAATAGGTTTTCCGGGACGATACGCCCAGGGCTACGGTCACGGGCATGTCCGTCGACACGGTGTCCTTGACCGGCTGGGGCCGCACCGCCCCGACCACCGCCGTACGGTTTCGCCCCCGTACGTACGAGGAAGCGGCTGCCGTGGTCCGGGGCCGCGGCCCCCGGGGCGCCCTGGCCCGGGGGCTCGGGCGGGCGCCCGGTGACGCGGCGCAGAACGCGGGCGGATCGGTGCTCGACATGACCGGCCTGGACCGGGTCCGCGCCCTGGACGAGGAGGCGGGGACGGTCCGCTGCGACGCGGGCGTGACCCTGGACCGGCTGCTGCGGATCCTGCTGTCGCGCGGCTTGTTCCTGCCGGTCGTGCCCGGAACCGGCAGGATCACGGTGGGCGGTGCGATCGGCTCCGACGTGCACGGCCTGGACCACCCGGGGGCCGGTTCGCTCGCCCGGCACGTGGCCGGCCTTCAGCTCCTCACCGCCGACGGCGAGGTGCGTACGGTGACGCCCGGCACCGCCCTCTTCGACGCCACCACCGGCGGCCTGGGGCTGACCGGGGTGATCCTCTCCGCCACCCTCCGGCTGAAGCGCGTGGCCACCCCGCTGGTCGCCGTCTCCACCGAGCGGGCCACGGACCTGGACGACCTGCTGGCCCGCTTCACGGCGGCCGGGAGCGATCGGACGCCGTACGCCTCCGCCTGGATCGACCTCCTCGCCCGGGGCCGGGCGACCGGACGCGGCGTCCTCACTCGAGGTGAGCACGCGCCCCCTTCCGCGCTACCGGCGCACGCCCAGCGCACAATGCGCGCCCCGCGCACGGTCCCACCGCACCGCAACTCCGCGGGGCCGCTCCTCCCCGCCGGCCTGCTGGGCCGGACCGCCGCCGCGCTCCTCAACGAGGTCCGCTACCGGAGTGCGCCCCGCGCCCGGACCGGCGAGCTCCGCACCACCACCGCCTTCTTCCACCCCCTGGACGCCCTCCCCGACATCAACCGGCTGTACGGCCGCGCCGGGCTCGTGCGCTACCGGTTCACGGTCGGGTACGGGCAGGAGGAGACGCTGCACCGCATCGTGCGGCGGATCGCGGCGCGGCGCTGCCCCGCCCTCCGGGCCGAGCTCCAGCGGCTGGGCGCAGCGGGCGCGGGCCTGCTGTCGTTCCCGGCGCCCGGCTGGACGCTCGCCCTCGACCTGCCCGCCGCCCTGCCCGGCCTCGGCCGCTTCCTGGACGGCCTCGACGACGAGGTGGCGGCCGCCGGGGGCCGGGTCTGCCTGGCGCAGGACGCGCGGATGCGGCCGGAGACGGCGGCCGCGATGTACCCGGGGCTCGGCGCGTTCCGGGAGCTGCGGGCCGAGCTGGACCCGACGGGGGCGTTCCGCTCGGACCTGGCCCGCCGGCTCGCCCTGTGACGTACCCGTATCACCGCTCCCCCCACCCCGTGAACCTGAACAGGAGTGTTCCGTGAAGGACGCCTTCGGTGCCCCGCAGTCCCTGCTCGTCCTCGGCGGCACCTCCGAGATCGCCCTCGCCACCGCGCGCCGCCTGATCGCCCTGCGCACCCGCCGGGTCTGGCTGGCGGGCCGCCCCTCCCCCGCCCTGGAGGCGGCCGCCGTCGAGCTGCGCGACCGGGGCACCGACGTCCGTACGGTCGCCTTCGACGCGCTGGACCCCAGCGCGCACGAGGAGGTGCTGGGCAAGGTCTTCGCGGAGGGCGACATCGATGTGGTGCTGATGGCGTTCGGGATCGCCGGGGACCAGGCGCGCGACGAGGAGGATCCGCCGGCCGCCGTCCGGGTCGCCCAGACCAACTACACCGGGGCGGTCTCCGCCGGGCTGGTGTGCGCCGGCGCACTCGAGGCGCAGGGGCACGGTTCGCTGGTGGTGCTGTCCTCGGTGGCCGGGGAGCGCGCCCGGCGGACCGACTTCATCTACGGCTCCAGCAAGGCGGGGCTCGACGCCTTCGCCCAGGGGCTCGGGGACGCGCTCCAGGGCACCGGCGTCCAGGTGATGGTCGTGCGCCCCGGGGTCGTACGGACGCGGGCGAACGCCGGGCAGCCGGAGGAGCCGCTGTCCACCACGCCGGAGGCGGTCGCCGGGGCGATCGTGACGGGGCTGCGGCGGCGCTCGGAGACGGTGTGGGTGCCCGGTTCGCTCCGGGTGGTGATGTCGGCGCTGCGGCACGTGCCGCGCCCGCTGTTCCGCCGCCTGCCGGTGTGACCTCCGGCGCCGCCGGATCAGGGGCGCCTCCGGATCAGCGGATCAGGGGCGCCTCCGGATGATCAGCAGATCAGGGGCGCAGCGACGGCGCGTCGACCGCGTAGCCGCCCTGGGCGGGGACGGCGGGCACACCGCCGCCGGTCTCGAACGGGAAGTCCCGGAGCTTGCGCCAGACGGCGTCCGCGCCCTGTTCGTACAGGGCGAAGGAGCCGCAGGTCCAGGCCGCCTCGTAGTCGGCGAGCTCCGCGTACGCCCGGTCCATCGCCTCCTCGGAGATGCCGTGCGCCACGGTGACGTGCGGGTGGTACGGGAACTGGAGCTCGCGCACCAGCGGCCCCGACGCGTCCCGGACCCGCTTCTGGAGCCAGGAGCAGGCCGAGGCGCCCTCCACGACCTGGACGAAGACCACCGGGGAGAGCGGCCGGAAGGTGCCGGTGCCGGAGAGCCTCATCGGGAAGGGGCGGCCGGCCGCGGCGATCGTGTCGAGGTGCGCCTCGATCGCCGGCAGGTCGGCCGCCTCCGCCTCGGTCGGCGGCATGAGGGTGACATGGGTGGGAATGCCGTACGCGGCAGGATCCCCGAAGCTCGCGCGCCGCTCCTGGAGCAGGCTGCCGTAGGGCTCCGGGACCGCGATCGAAACGCCGAGCGTTACGGTCCCCACGTCGTTCTCCTCAATCGTCGATGGTCGGTTTCCGGCCTTGCGCCGCGACCTGCCGCCGCAAGTGTGGCCCCTGGGGCCGTGATCTCGCCAGAGTCCTTGGACTCAGTGCTTCGCGGGCAGGAAGCCCATCCGGTCGTACGTCTGCGCCAGGGTCTCGGCGGCCACGGCCCTCGCCTTCTCCGCTCCCTTGGCCAGGATGGAGTCCAGCGTCTCCGGGTCGTCCAGATATTCCTGGGTGCGGAGCTGGAAGGGGGTGACGAATTCCACCATGGCCTCGGCCAGGTCGGTCTTCAGCGCCCCGTACCCCTTGCCCGCGTACTTCCCTTCCAGCGCCTCGACCGTGCTGCCGGAGAGGGTGGAGAGGATCGTGAGCAGGTTGCTGACGCCCGGCTTCTTCTCCTCGTCGAAACGGATCACCGTGTCGGTGTCGGTGACCGCGCTCTTGACCTTCTTCGCCGTGGCCTTCGGGTCGTCGAGGAGGTTGATGAGGCCCTTCGGCGTGGAGGCCGACTTGCTCATCTTGACCGCCGGGTCCTGGAGGTCGAGGATCTTCGCCGTCTCCTTGAGGATGTACGGCGCCGGGACGGTGAACGTCTGGCCGAAGCGGCCGTTGAAGCGCTCCGCGAGGTCGCGGGTCAGCTCGATGTGCTGGCGCTGGTCGCCGCCGACCGGGACCTGGTCGGCCTGGTAGAGCAGGATGTCGGCGACCTGGAGGACCGGGTAGGTGAAGAGGCCGACGGTGGCGCGGTCGGCGCCCTGCTTGGCGGACTTGTCCTTGAACTGCGTCATCCGGGAGGCCTCGCCGAAGCCGGTGAGGCAGTTCATCACCCAGCCGAGCTGGGCGTGCTCGGGCACATGGCTCTGGACGAAGAGCGTGCACCGCTCCGGGTCCAGGCCGGCCGCGAGGAGCTGCGCCACGGCGAGCCGGGTGTTGGCCCGCAGCTCGGCGGGGTCCTGCGGCACCGTGATCGCGTGCAGGTCCACGACCATGTAGAAGGCGTCGTGCGTCTCCTGGAGCGCCACCCACTGGCGCACCGCGCCCAGGTAGTTGCCGAGGTGGAACGAGCCGGCGGTGGGCTGGATCCCGGAGAGCACACGGGGCCGGGCGGGCGCGCCGGTGCGGCCCGTCTGCGGCTGGTCGGTGGAGAGCGCGGAGCGATCAGAGGCCATGGGCCCATTGTCTCAGGTGCGGGGGCGATCCCCGGCAGCCGGTGCGGGGCGCAGCGGGGGCGCACCCGCTCGGGTGCCGGTCGGCTCACGCCCCGGGAGCGCGGACCTGAGACGAAGCGCACATTCCGGCCGCCGGAGTGCGCGCGGGCGGGCACGGGGAGCAAAGCACGGGGCGAGCGCGCGGGCCGACGCCGGAGCACAAGGGAGCGCGCGCGGGCGGGCACGCCGGAGAGTGAAGGTTTCCCTGCGCCGGATGCGACCGACGATACAAAGTGGGCACCACCCCCGCCCACGCCGCACGACGAACGGAGATCCCGTGTCCGCCACGGAAACTGCCATCGCCTCCGCCGAGGCGCACAGCGCGCACAACTACCACCCGTTGCCGGTCGTCGTGGCCTCGGCGGAAGGTGCCTGGATGACCGATGTCGAGGGGCGCCGCTACCTCGATCTGCTCGCCGGGTACTCGGCGCTCAACTTCGGTCACGGCAACCGCCGGCTGATCGACGCGGCCAGGGCCCAGTTGGAGCGGGTGACGCTGACCTCCCGGGCCTTCCACCACGACCGGTTCGCCGACTTCTGTACGGAGCTGGCCGAGCTCTGCTCCATGGAGATGGTGCTCCCGATGAACACCGGGGCGGAGGCGGTGGAGACGGCGGTGAAGACCGCCCGGAAGTGGGGCTACCGGGTCAAGGGCGTCCCGGACGGGATGGCGAAGATCATCGTGGCCACGGACAACTTCCACGGCCGCACGACGACGATCATCAGCTTCTCCACGGACCCGGAGGCGAGGGCCGACTACGGCCCGTACACCCCGGGGTTCGAGATCGTGCCGTACGGGGATCTCACCGCGATGCGGGAGGCGATGACGGAGAACACCGTGGCGGTGCTGATCGAGCCGATCCAGGGCGAGGCGGGCGTGCTGGTGCCGCCGGCCGGCTATCTGGCCGGGGTGCGGGAGCTGACGCGGGAGCGGAACGTGCTCTTCATCGCGGACGAGATCCAGTCGGGTCTCGGACGTACCGGGAAGACGTTCGCGCTGGAGCACGAGGGCGTGGTGCCGGACATGTACGTGCTGGGCAAGGCGCTGGGCGGCGGGGTGGTGCCGGTGTCGGCCGTCGTCTCCTCGGCGGAGATCCTCGGGGTCTTCAGGCCCGGAGAGCACGGCTCCACCTTCGGCGGGAACCCGCTGGCGTGCGCGGTGGCGCTGGAGGTGATCGCGATGCTGCGGACCGGCGAGTACCAGGAGCGGGCGGCCGAGCTGGGTGACCATCTGCACCGGGAGCTGGGGCTGCTGGCCGGGGGCGGCGCGGTGGAGACCGTACGGGGCCGGGGGCTGTGGGCGGGCGTCGACATCGCGCCCGCCCTGGGCACCGGCCGGGAGATCTCCGAGCGGCTGATGGAGGAGCGGGTGCTGGTGAAGGACACCCATGGCTCGACCATCCGGATCGCGCCGCCGCTGGTGATCGGTAAGGAGGACCTGGACTGGGGGCTGGACCGGCTGCGGACGGTGCTCAGCGCCTGAGCCACTCCCGTACCCGTACAGGTCTCAGAGGATGACGTGGGGCAGGAAGCGGGCGTACTCGTCCGTGACCGGCCCCGCCGATTCCCGGATGCCGAGCCCCGCCGCCTCGTCCTCCACCACCCACGCCCCGAGCACCACCCGGTTGCCGTCGATGTCGGGCAGCGGCGCCAGCTCCTGGTAGCAGCACGGCTCGTCGCGGAGGACCGCCGGGGAGCCGGGCCCGTGCAGGTCGACCCCGGCGCCCTCGCGGCCGAGCAGCGGCTTGGAGACGTACCCCGCCCCGCCGGGCCCGGCCAGCTCGCGGGGGCCGTCGAGGTAGGCGGGGAGCAGGTTCGGGTGGCCCGGGTACAGCTCCCAGAGGATCGCCAGGAGCGCCTTGTTGGAGAGCAGCATCTTCCAGGCGGGCTCGATCCAGCAGGTGGTGCCGGAGCCGCCGCCGTTGTCGAGGGTCTCCAGCACCTGCGGCGCGAAGCGGTCCGTGGTCAGCCACTCCCACGGGTAGAGCTTGAAGCAACTGCGCAGGAAGCGGAGCCGGTCGTCGACGAAGCGTCCGCTCAGCCGGTCCCAGCCGATGTCCTCCACGGAGAGCGCGTGCGTGTCGAGGCCGGCCTGGTCGGCGGTCTCGCGCAGATACGCGACCGTCATCAGGTCCTCGCCGAGCTCGTCGCCGTCCGAGTGCGCGAAGTGCAGCGGGCCCGGCGGCAGCAGGTGGGCCTGCCGCTTCCAGGCGTCGACCAGCCGTTCGTGCAGCGAGTTCCACTGGTCGGCGCCGGGGAACCGCTCCTCCATCCAGAACCACTGCGGGCTGGCGGCCTCCACCAGGGAGGTCGGGGTGTCGGCGTTGTACTCCAGCATCTTCGCCGGGCCACCGCCGTCGTAGCGCAGGTCGAACCGCCCGTACAGGGAGGGCAGTTCGTCGCGGCGGCGCCAGGACTCGGCGACCAGGGAGGCCAGGCGCGGATCGGTGACACCGAGGTCGGCGAAACGGTCCTGCTCCACGATGTGCGCGGCGGCGGCCAGGCACATCGTGTGCAGCTCCTCGACGGTCTCCTCCAGCGCCTCGACCTCGGGCAGCGAGAAGACGTAGTAGGCGCTCTCGTCCCAGTAGGGGCGCAGCGAACCGTCCGGGTGGCGGGTGAGCGGGTAGACCAGCCCCTGGGACTCGACGGTCTGCTGCCAGCCGGGGCGCGGCTCGATGGTGCGGCGCTCCACCGGGCTCAGCCCCCGCCGGACTTGGTGCAGCCGAAGCCGCCCCGGTCGACCGCCGACTTGTCGAAGCTGCCGCCCTGGACCTTGCCGTCGCCGCTCTTGCCGCCGCCGTAGTAGTAGGAACCGCTCCCGCCGCTGCGGCACTCGGAGCTGGGCAGGGTCTTCTGGGTCGTCCGGTCGGCGCAGCGCTTGTCCGGCTCCGAGCCGCAGGATGTGATCGTCAGGGCGAGCAGCCCCATGCCGCCGAGCACGACCGTGCTCGACCTCAGCCTTCGCTTGGCCATGTGCGCAGTTCTCCCCCGTGGTACGTGACACGGTCCGGCACCCCGTTTCCCCGCCGGACGGCTTGTCAGACTAGTTCGCCGTCCCGCCGGATCGAAACCCATGAGAGGAACCCCCGCCCGGTACATTCCTTTTGTGCTCCTGGGGATGATCTGCGCGCTCGGTGCCGCCCTCTGCTACGGGACGGCCTCCGTCCTCCAGGCGATCGCCGCACGGGCCGCCACCGGCCCCGGTTCCGGGGCGGGTGTGGACCCCGCGCTGCTGCTGCGGGCGGTGCGGCAGTGGCGTTACGTCGCCGGACTCGCCCTGGACGGCCTGGGCTTCGTGCTCCAGATCGTCGCCCTGCGCGCGCTGCCGATCTACGCCGTGGGGGCGGCGCTCGCCGCGTCGCTCGCGGTCACGGCGGTGGTCGCGGCCCGGCTGCTGGCGGTCCGGCTGAGCTCGACGGAGTGGGCGGCGGTGGCGGTGGTCTGCGCCGGGCTCGGGATGCTGGGGCTCGCCTCGGGTACGGAGGGCGACCTGCCGGGCCCGGAGTGGCTGCCGTGGGCGGTGCCCGCCGCCGCGCTGGGGGTGCTGGTGCTCGGCGCGGTGGGCGGGCGGCTGCCGGGGCGGGCGCGGTCACTGGCGCTGGGCCTGGGGGCCGGGTTCGGCTTCGGGGTGGTGGAGGTGGCGGTGCGGCTGGTCGACGACGTGTCGCCGGGGGCGCTGGTGCGGAACCCGGCGGCGTACGGGCTGCTGCTGGGCGGGGCGGCGGCGTTCCTGCTGCTGACGTCGGCGCTGCAGAAGGGGTCGGTGACCACGGCGACGGCGGGGATGGTGCTCGGGGAGACGGTGGGCCCGGCGCTGGTGGGGGTGGTGTGGCTGGGCGACGGGACCCGGGCGGGGCTGGGGTGGCTGGCCGTCACCGGTTTCGCGGTGGCGGTGGCGGGGTCGCTGGCGTTGGCGCGGTTCGGGGAGGCGCCGGAGGTGGAGGCGGATCGCTGTTGAGGCCCGTTACGGCAGCACCCGGCACAGCGCGTCCAGCGCACCCGCCCAGGCGCTCTCCGACGGTGAGCCGTAGCCGATCACCAGCGCGTCGCGGGTGGCCGGGGCGTCGGGGTGGCGGTAGCGGGACAGCCCCTCCAGCGCCAGGCCCTGGAAGGCCGCCGCCTGGACCACCGAGCGCTCGGTGCCCGGGGGGAGTTCGAGGACCGCGTGCAGCCCGGCCGCGATGCCGCTGACCTCGATGCCCGGCGCGCGTTCGGCGAGCGCGACGACGAGTTGGTCGCGGCGGCGCCGGTAGCGCAACCGCATGGAGCGCACATGCCGGTCGTACGCCCCCGAGGCGATGAACTCCGCGAGGGTGAGCTGGTCGGGCGAGCCGGAGACCCGGTCGGCCATGCCCTTCGCCGCCATCACCTCGCCGACCAGGTGCCGGGGCAGCACCATCCAGCCGAGGCGGAGCCCGGGGGCCAGCGACTTGCTGGCGGTGCCGAGATAGACCACCCGTTCCGGGTCGAGGCCCTGGAGCGCCCCCACAGGTTGCCTGTCGTAGCGGAACTCCCCGTCGTAGTCGTCCTCCAGGATCAGCCCGCCGGTGGACCGGGCCCAGTCGACGGCGGCGGCCCGCCGGTCCGGGTGCAGCGGTACGCCGGTGGGGAACTGGTGCGCCGGGGTCAGCAGCACCGCCCCCGCACCGCGCAGCGCGGCCAGGTCGCCGGTCCGTGAGCCGCGCTCGTCCAGCGGCAGGCACGGGATGCGCAGACCGGCGTCGGTGAGCAGGTTCGTATGCAGGTCGAGGCCGTACGACTCGACGGCGACCTCCCGGACCCGGCGGCGGCGCAGCACCCGGCCCAGCAGCGCCACACCGTGGGCGAAGCCGGCGCAGATCACGATGCGCTCCGGGTCGGCGTACACCCCGCGGGCCCGCGCCAGGTACTCGGCCAGCACGGTGCGCAGTTCGGCGCGGCCCTGCGGGTCGCCGTAGCCGAATACCTCGTCGGGCGCGGCGGTGAGCGCCTTGCGGGCGGCCTTGAGCCAGGCGGTGCGCGGGAAGCCGGACAGGTCGGGCGTGCCGGGCTTCAGGTCGTGGCCGGCCCCGGACCGGGCCGGCCGCATGGGGGCCGCCACCGGCTCCGCCCGGCGCGGCGCGGACCGCTGCGCGACCCGGGTGCCCGAGCCCTGGCGGGCGGTGAGCCAGCCCTCGGCGACGAGTTCGGCGTAGGCGTCGGCGACCGTGTTGCGGGCGATCCCCAGGTCGGCGGCGAGCGCCCGGGAGGACGGCAGCCGGGTACCGGGGGCCAGCCGCCCACTGCGCACCGCCTCCCGCAGGGCCGCCATCAGCCCGCTGCGCAGCCCCGTACCGACCGGTTCCAGATGCAGGTCGGCGCCGAAAGTGGCCCAGGAATCCGTCATGGGAATGGACCATACCGGGGTGCCACCGGGGCCGTAGCGTCGTTCTCATGACCACGACGCACGAACACCACCACCACGCCCCGGCCGACCTGTCCCCCGAGGAGCCGCCCCGGATCTCCGTCTCCGAGCTGCTCCCGGACGTCTACAAGGCGATGATCCGGCTCGACATCGCCGCCCGGAAGGGCCTGGACCCCGTCCTGGTCGAGCTGGTGAAGATCCGGGCCTCGCAGCTCAACCAGTGCGCGTTCTGCCTGGACATGCACAGCAAGGACGCCCTCGCGGCGGGCGAGTCCGTCGAGCGGATCGTCCAGCTCAGCGCCTGGCGGGAGTCGCGGCACTTCTACACGGGGAAGGAGCTGGCGGCGCTCGCGCTGACCGAGGCGGTCACCGTACTCACCGACGGCTTCGTCCCGGACGACGTGTACGCGGAGGCGGCCGAGCACTTCGAGCAGACCGAGCTGGCCCAGCTGATCGCCGCCATCACGGTGATCAACGCCTGGAACCGGTTCGGTGTCACCGGCCGGCTGGCACCGGGCCACTACACCCCCGGCGACTTCAAGCACTGAGCACGCCGCCGGAGCCGGCCGCTGCCGTCAGAACGGGCTGTCGTACGGGTCGAAGTGCGTCACGGCGGTGGAGAGGATCTCCTCGTGGCGCGGCCACTGCTCGTCGGGGGCGGCGACCAGCACCGCGTAGAGGCGGCCGTCCGACGCGGTGAAGACCCGCTCGGCGACCTGGCGGCGGCCACCGGAGTCCTCGCTGTCGTACGCGTACACCAGCTCGGCGGCCTCGCCGCCGAGCGGGTTGTCGACGGCGCCGATGCGGACCTCCTCGAAGCCGGGGCTCACGCCGCGTTCCTTCGAGGCGGCGCGCACCGCCTCCAGCGCGGTCATGCCGGGCTCGGACACCCGGAAGACCTGGAGGAGTTCGCCGGAGCCGAAGGGCTCGTAGAACACCGCGCCGGTCTTCTTCGTGCGCTCGCTCCACTCCTCGGGCACCGCGATCCGGAAGCCCTCCTCGTCGTCCTGCGTGACGTATCCGGGCGGCGGATCACCGGCGTCCGGGGACTCGGTGCCGGTGTCGGTGGGTTCGGGCGTGGCGTCCTCGGTGCCGTCGGGGAAACCGGCGGCCGGGTCGGTGGCCTCCTCGGCCGAGGCGCTCGCCGTCCGGCCCCGGGCGTCGTCCCGGCCGTCGTCACCACCGCCGCCGCCGCCGACCGTGAACCAGAGCGCCGCCGCACCGGCCGCGAGCACGGCCACGGCGAGCCCGGCGGTCAGCGGGGTGATCCGCTCCCGCGCCGTCCGGGAAGCGGTGGCAGGCCCGTGGGTCCCGGTGATGTTGTTGTACGGGCCCGTCGGCGGCCCCTGCACGACGTAGGGCCCGGACTCCGCGTACGGGTCGGGAACCGTGGGCAGCACGGTGGGCACCTCCGGCGACGCGGCCGGGGACCCCGGCGGCATGGGCGGCACCACCGGGGCGGCCGAGGGCGGCGGGGGCGGCGGCGGGGTGTGGGCACGTCGCGGCTCGGTCTCCCAGCTCTGGGTCTCGTCGTTCCAGTGCACCCCGCTGCCCCCGGTCATCGGTCAGCCTCCCAGCAGGGCGCGCAGCGCCTCGGCCACCGCGACACCGGACGCCAGGGTTCCGGTGAGCGTCCCGGCGGCGGTCAGGGCCTGCTGGAGGCGGGCCAGCCGGCCCGGCGCGGCTCCGCCCGCCGTCTCGATCTCGTCCGCCACCGAGACCAGTTCGGCGTCCAGCACCTCCGTGGTGTCGGAGGCGGTGAACCGGGCGAGGTCGGCACGGAGTTCCCGCACGGCCCGCAGCAGTTCGGCCTGGGCCTCGTCGGCGGGTCCGGCGTGCTGGTGCTGGGTGACGGTGTTGTGGTCGCCGACGGCGAAGGCGCTTCCGGTCACCGAACCGATGTGCACGGGGCGCTGCGGCTGCGACCGCTGCTCGTCAGGGGTCGGTCCCGAGGTCGGGGCGGGGCTCATTTCTCTCCTGCTTTCCGCTGAGGGCCAGGGGTCGCGACGGGGCCTTTCCCGGTGCCGGGGCTCTTCGTGGCGCCGGGGCTCTTCGTGGCGCCGGGGGCCTTCCCGCTGCCGGGGCCCTTGCTCGCGCCGTGGGCGGCCGGGCCGGAGCGCCTGATGTCGTTGTGGTCGCCGATGCCGATGGCGCTGTCCTTCGCGGACTCGATGAACACGCCGCCCGCACCGATGTTGACGATCTTCTGCTCGAACTCGTCGGTCGCGTAGCCGGCTTCGCGCAGGGCGAGCCGGACTCCGGCGTTCACCCGGTCCTCGATGCTCTTCAGATACCGGTTGACGTCCATGTCCTGGAAGAGCGAGGCCTCTTCGTCGGCGCCCAGCTCCCGGACGGAGAACGCGGGCCCTTCGGCCAGCGCACCGCTGTTCCCGGCGGTGAGGAGCTTCCAGCCGCTCGCCACGCCGCGGCCCAGGGTGACGACGGAGCGCGCCAGCGAGGCCGGGGTGCGGGTCAGCGCCCAGACCGCCTTGCCGAACCAGTTGTTGTTGCGGTGCCGGTGGGCGGCCCGGTCGGCGTCGCGGAACAGCGGGTGCACCGGCATCAGGACGTGCGGGGCCACCTCCAGCATCAGCATCCCGCCCTGGGTGTGGACCCGGACGAAGACGGTGACGACGACCTCCTCGTTCCAGCCGCCGACCCGGATGCGCAGGAAGTGCCGCCGGCCCTCGCCGCCCTCCTCGACGGCGCGGCCGCGGTGCTCCTCGAACGCCCCGGGCCCGTACGGGGCGCTCTCGCGCCGGGGCAGGCCGGCCACCGGCAGGAAGACGCACTCGTCGACCACCAGCTCGCGCAGCCGGTCCCGGACAGCGGCCGCGCCTTCGGCGGAACCGTGCGAGGAGGGCACCCGCAGGCCCTCCAGCAGCGGCACGATCCGGCGCAGGATCCGGGCGTTGTCCAGCGGCTCGGCGGGACCCTCCTTGCTCGGCCGGAGCTCGACGGTGAGGTTCCAGGTGCCGTAGGGCGTGCCCATGCCGCAGAACGGGTTCCGCTCGCCGTACAGGATGACGGGGGCGTGCTGCTCCAGCCGGATGCGCTGCTGGAGCCGCCGGAAGCGGTCGCCCGCCGCGTGCTCGGCCTGGTCGGCCGCGAGGTCGGGGAAGTTCTTCCGGGACAGCTCGTCGGTCATCACCCGGGCGAACTGGCCGCGCTGGAGGCCGACCAGGCCCGCGATGACGGCGAGGAAGAAGAGGGCCGCCCAGGCGGCCCCGGTGGCGGATCCTCCGGAGAGGTTGCCGGTGATCAGGGCGAAGCCCAGGTCGGAGGCGTCCGGCAGGGTGTCGGAGTAGCTGTCGGAGAAGCCGTCGGACCCGGAGGATCCCGGACCGTACGAGCCGGAGAACTCGTCCGGGTCGGAGTCACCGCCGAACAAGCCGAGGGCCGAGGCCAGCACCCAGAGCCCGACGAGGAGCAGGAAGAGCCGCCCGTACCAGCGCATGAGGAACGCCGCGGCCCGCCGGTAGGCCGGTGGGCTGGGCGCGGACCCCCGCACCCAGGGCGCGAGGGCGAGCAGGACGCACGGGAAGAACAGTGCCCCGATGACGCCCCCGGTGAGGACGGCGCCGAGCAGCCAGGCCGCCAGGATGCCCGCCGCCCACGCCAGTTCGGTGCGGCGGGCGCGCAGGGCGTGGGCGAGGACGCGGGCGGCGTCGAAGCCCGTCGACGGGGCGACGACGCACTGCTCCTGGACGTACAGCTGGTCGATGACCGCGTCCCGGTAGCCGTCGTGCAGATGGACCCCGGCGCACAGCAGCCTGCTCGCCTCGCTGATCGCGGGGTGCACGGGCGGCTTCCCGAGCAGATCGTCCTGGCCCTGCGACGGCCGCGGCACGGCACTCCCGGTCACCGGCTCCTCTTTCCCCTGTTGCGTCGCGCTGGCCACGGCCCTGCGGGGGCCGAAGATCGAAAGGGGCCAATGTAAGCGAGGCGGGGGCTGACCCGGGAGTCGATTGTCAGCCATCTCGACCGGGCGGGAGGCCGGTGGGCGGCCGGTGGGCGGCCGGGTCGGGGAAAGCCGAAGCGCCCCCGTCGGCGTGGCCGGTGGGGGCGCTTCGTCTGCCTCGGGTGCGGCTCAGATGAGGCCGAGCTCGCGGACCGCGTCGCGCTCCTCGGCGAGCTCCTGGACGGAGGCGTCGATGCGCTTGCGGGAGAACTCGTTGATGTCCAGGCCCTGGACGATCTCGTACTTCCCGTCCTTCGTGGTGACCGGGAAGGAGGAGATGATGCCCTCGGGGACGCCGTAGGAGCCGTCCGACGGGATGCCCATCGAGGTCCAGTCGCCGGCGGCGGTGCCGTTGACCCAGGTGTGGACGTGGTCGATGGCGGCGTTGGCGGCCGAGGCGGCGGAGGACGCGCCACGGGCCTCGATGATCGCGGCGCCGCGCTTGGCGACGGTCGGGATGAAGGTGTCGGCGAGCCACACCTCGTCGTTGACGGTCTCGGCGGCGTTCTTGCCGGCGATCTCCGCGTGGAAGATGTCCGGGTACTGGGTGGCCGAGTGGTTGCCCCAGATCGTCAGCTTCTTGATGTCGGAGACGGCGGCACCGGTCTTGGCGGCGAGCTGCGAGATCGCGCGGTTGTGGTCGAGGCGGGTCATCGCGGTGAAGCGCTCGGCCGGTACGTCCGGGGCGGCGGCCTGCGCGATGAGCGCGTTGGTGTTGGCCGGGTTGCCGACGACGAGGACCTTGATGTCGTCCGCGGCGTTGTCGTTGATGGCCTTGCCCTGCGGCTTGAAGATGCCGCCGTTGGCGGCGAGCAGGTCGCCGCGCTCCATGCCCTTGGTACGCGGGCGGGCGCCGACGAGCAGGGCCACGTTCGCACCGGCGAAGCCGACGTTCGGGTCGTCGGTGATCTCGATGCCGCGCAGCAGCGGGAAGGCGCAGTCGTCGAGCTCCATCGCGGTGCCCTCGGCGGCCTTGAGGCCCTGCGGGATCTCCAGGAGGCGCAGGTTGACCGGCACGTCCGGGCCGAGCAGGTGGCCGGAGGCGATGCGGAAGAGCAGCGCGTAGCCGATCTGGCCGGCAGCGCCGGTCACGGTGACATTCACGGGAGTGCGGGTCATGGCGGTCTCCGTTAGACAGCTGGCGGTGGGGGTCCCGGCCCCTGGTGCCGGACCCTGGTGCGGGAGACCTCTTCGCGCCCCGACGCATCGTCCGACGAAATCTTCCGACGAATCTTGACGTGAAGAGATATCCGGCGGTCAGGCTATCGGACCCGGACGGGGCGGACCGCCCGGCCCCCTGTGGCGCCGCGCACAACCGGTCACGCACCGCATGCGGGAGGCCCGCTCAGGTGGTGCTTCTTGCGTGGTGCTTCTTACGTCGCGCTTCCTACGTGGCGCTTCCTACGTCGTGCAGCCCTTCGTGCCGGCGGTAAGGGTCGCGCAGGCCTTCGCGTCGGCCGCCTTCTTCACCGCGACCATCGGCGTGTACGCCTCCGTGACCGTGACCGCGCCGTTCTGCGCGTCCGCCGCTCCGCCGCCGGTGATCGTCACGGTATCCCCGGCCCCCGCCTCGGTGAGCCGGGCCCAGGCGGCGGAGCAGACCTCGCTGTACCGGACCTCGACCCGGGCGGCGCCGACCTGGGCGGCGGACACCGTACGGGCATGGTCTCCGCCGCACCCCATCTCGTCGGGGTTCTGCCCGGCGCAGTCGGCGCCCTGGCACTCGACGCCTGCGGGCGGTTCGGGGGCGGGCTCATCGGTCGCGGGATCGGTCGTGGGATCGGTGGAGGGATCGGTGGAGGAAGTGGCCGTGGGCGCGGCGGTCGGGGGCGGGCTGGCCTTGGCGGGTTCGTCGCCGCTGGGCGCGAGCATCACCGCGCCGACGATCACGATCACCGCTCCGGCCGCACCGACGGCGAGCGTGATCGCCTTGCTGCGGCCGCCGGTGGCCCGGCCGGACGCGCCGCCGTGCTGGGTGTCCGCCCGCCGCCCGCCCTGCCGCTGCTGCGGGACCGGGGGGACGGTTCCGCGCTGGGTGGGGACGGAGGGGGCGCGGCCATCGGTGCGGTGGGGGTCGGTGCTGTGGGGGACGGTGCGGTGGGGGTCGGTGCGGTGGGGGTCGGTGCCGTACGCGTCGGAGCCGTACGCGTCGGAGCCGTGGCTGTCCTGGCGGTCGGCGTCCGGGCCGTAGCCGTCCGGGCCGTAGCCGTCGGGGCCGTAGCCGTCGCCCGTTCCGGTCGCGGTGGGGCCTCGGCCGGCGGAACCGGCCGCGCTGTGGCGGCCGTCGGCCGACCGGACGGCGCCGCTCCTGCCGCCGCCCGCCGGGTCCGCCGCGCCGAGCGCCTCGCGGGCCTGGGTGATGCGGATCGCCTCGATCGTCATGTCGTGGCGCATCTCGGCCCGGCTCCAGGCGCGCTCGGCCAGCTCCCACATGGTCGTGAGGTGGTGCTGCGGGGTTCCCGTCACATCGGCGAGGGCCACGACGGCACGGCGCGGGGGGAGCAGCCGACCGTTGAGGAACCGCTCCCAGGACGTCTTGCTGAATCCCGTACGATCCGCCACCGCGTTGATGTTCAGCCCGCTGCGGTCCACGAGCCCGCGAAGCTGGCTCGCGAACTCCCTGATCTGCGGGTCGAGTTCTTCGGGCAGTGCCTTCCAACGAGGCATTGCGTCGCCCCCCTTTTTTTCCGTCATCCCCTGCGCCACCCGGTGCATCCCCCGGACGTGCTTCCAGCGCCCCCGCTGTGGCCGTTCCCGCCGGCCGGTGCCGGTGCGGACCCCCGGACCGGTCCGATGTCCGTCCTGTCCGCCCGTCGCGCCGTGTCAGTCTGCCATCGTTGCGCGGCGATCACACCGTGCCGGAATGGTCACTTCCGTGCCACAGGCCCCAGGGGAGCCTTGTAGCGGCCTTCCGTGTCCATGACGCTTGAGCCCGGGACGGGGCGGGAAGGACGCGCATTCCGCTTCCGCCGCAGGCCGGGGCCGCTCCCCCGGAGCCCCGGACCGTGCCGTCCGTCCCTCCTCGGGGGTGGGGACGGGCGGCCCGGGCGGGCACCTCCTGACGGGTGCCCGCCCAGGCCCACGGGCCCTGCCGCGCTAGCGGATCGTGAAGCGGACCGCGTTCTCCAGGATCGGCACGTCAAGCCACGGGCTCGGCTGCGCGACCAGGGCGAGCAGCACGATCAGGGTGCCCATCAGCCCGTACGTCACCAGGTCGGTGAAGCGGGAGCGCACCGCGAGCATGCCGACCGCCGGCACCACCCAGCGCAGCACCGCGCCGGCGATCAGCGCCACGCCGATCAGGATGGTGCCGATCCGGAACGCCTCGGCGAACGGGTCCAGGGCGACGATCAGCAGGCCGGCGCCCGCCGTGCCGAGCACGGTGAGCAGCGGCCACTGCCGGGCCGGGGCGGGCGCGTCGCCCGAGGCGGCCCGGCCGCCGCCCTCGGGGCGGGCGGTGTCCCGCGTGAAGAGCGGGAACCGCCGGGTCCTGCGGGGGGCCGGCGCCTTGCCGTCCGGTTCCGTGCTCCCGGGCTCGGCTTCCGTACTCCCGGGCTCGACTTCCGTACTGCCGGGCTCGGCGGAGGCGCTGTCGGGCTCGGTGGAGCCGCTGCCCGACCCCGTGGTGCCGGACGCCGAGGAGCCGCTGCCCGATTCCGCGGTGCCGTCGCCCGCTTCCGCGCGTGCGGGCTCCGCGGTGACGTCCTCCGTGGCCGCGGCATCCGGCCCCTCGGCCGCCGGGCCCGCGGGGGCCGGGTCGGCCGGACTCGTACCAGCACCCATGGGGTTCCCTCCGGATCCGGCCGTCAGCCCGCGGCGGCAGCGTCGGCGGCCTCGGCCGCGGTCCGCTCGGCCGCCTCGACCACGTTGACCAGGAGCTGGGCGCGGGTCATCGGGCCGACGCCGCCGGGGTTCGGGGCGACCCAGGCCGCCACCTCGCGGACCCCCGGGTGCACATCGCCGACGATCTTGCCGTTCTCGTCCCGGCTGACGCCGACGTCGAGCACCGCCGCGCCCGGCTTGACGTCCTCGGGCTTGATCAGGTGCTGGACGCCCGCCGCGGCGACGATGATGTCGGCCTGGCGCAGGTGCGAGGCGAGGTCCCGGGTGCCGGTGTGGCACTGGGTCACCGTGGCGTTCTCCGACTTACGGGTCAGCAGCAGCGGGATCGAACGGCCGATGGTGACACCGCGTCCGACGACCACGACATGCGCGCCGTTGATCTCCACGCCGTGCGCGCGCAGCAGTTGGACGACGCCCTGCGGGGTGCACGGCAGCGGGCCCGTCTCGTTGAGGACGAGGCGGCCGAGGCTCATCGGGTGCAGCCCGTCGGCGTCCTTCTCCGGGTCCATCAGCTCCAGGACCCGGTTGGTGTCGATGCCCTTGGGCAGCGGCAACTGGACGATGTAACCCGTGCACTCCGGGTCGGCGTTGAGCTCCCGTACGACGTCCTCGATCTCCTCCTGGGTGGCGGTGTCGGGGAGTTCGCGCTGGATGGAGCCGATACCGACCTCGGCGCAGTCGCGGTGCTTGCCGTTCACGTACCAGCGGCTGCCCGGGTCGTCCCCGACGAGCAGGGTTCCGAGGCCGGGGGTGATCCCCTGCGCCTTGAGGGCCGCCACACGGACGGTCAGATCGGATTTGATCGCGGCAGCGGTGGCCTTGCCATCGAGAATCTGGGCAGTCATGGCCCCATCCTCGCGGATGACCCCGCCCGCGTACCAATTGCCTGTGCCTCACCTGTGGCCGAGATTGCACTTGCACAACGTCCGGTGCCCCGGACTGGACAAACGCCGGTCGCGCTTATAACGATGAAGGCCGCGGTTGTACGGGGGGTGGGCCGCTGAACGTCGTCCTTCCTCCGTGTGGCCATCCGTCCCCACACGTCTGTTGAAGGAACACCCCTGATATGAGCTTCGGCGACCCCAACAACCCGTACGGGCAGCAGCCCGGCCAGCCTCCCCAGGGACCGCCGCAGGGGGAGCCGGGCTACGGCTACCCGCAGCAGGCGCCGCAGGGCGTCCCGCAGCAGGGCTACGGCTACCCGCAGCAGCAGCCGGGATACCCGCCGCAGACGGGATACCCGCAGCAGCCCGGCCAGCCCTACGGCGGCGGCTACCCGCAGGGGCAGCCCGGGTACGGCGGCGGGATGCCGGAGCTGGCGCACTGGGGTCTGCGGGCGGGCGGGCTGATCATCGACGGCCTCATCATCGGCGCGCCGTACCTCGTCCTCGTAGGCATCGGCGGCGCCATGGGTGACGCGACGGGCGGCATCCTCGCCCTGCTCGGCTTCCTCCTGATGATCGGCCTCACCATCTGGCAGCTGTACCAGGAGGGCACCACCGGCCAGACGATCGGCAAGAAGGCCGTGGGCATCCGCCTGCTGCGCGAGGCCGACGGCCGCCCGCTGGGCTTCGGTATGGCCTTCGTGCGCCGCCTGGCCCACTTCCTGGACAGCATCGCCTGCTACATCGGGTGGCTGTGGCCGCTGTGGGACGAGAAGAAGCAGACGTTCGCGGACAAGGTCTGCTCGTCGGTGGTCATCCGCTCGAAGTGACCCTAGGCGCTCGGCGCTCGGCGCCCGGCGCTCGGCGCCCGGCGCTCGGCGCCCGGCGCTCGCTGTAAAGGCCGCACCCGTCCACCGGGTGCGGCCTTCGCGCGTACGGGACCGACCGCCGGGCGCCCGATCGCGTACGGGCCCGGGACCGACCGCCGGGCCCCCGATCGCGTACGGCACCGGCCGTCGGGCGCCCGCCCCCGCGCCGGCCCGCTCAGTCCTCCCGTACGCCCGGGATCTCCGCCGGCTCCGGCGTCGTCCGCTCCATCACCACGAAGCTGCCGCCCCGGTGCTTGAGCCGGTAGCGCGCCTCGGGGTGGAGCTGCTCGGCGTACGCCACCGGGTCCTGGATCGGGCGTGACCAGCCGAAGTCCAGGTTGATGGCGACGATGTCGGGCGCGGTCTCCGGTGCGCCGCCGATCCAGTAGACGGTCCGGTCGGAGGTGAGGTGGGCCATGAGCGTGATGTCCGTCTCGACCCGCGCGCCGACCGGGATCGCCTTCAGCGCCGCCCGGGCCGCTTCCGTACGGGCGTCGGTGCTGTAGGAGTCCGGGCGCAGCAGGTCGCGCAGCGGCAGGTGCTGGGTCATGGCCACGGCGATCGCGACGGAGACCGGGACGACGACCTTCGCGTACGAGGCGAGCCAGGGCCGTTCCGACGCGCGGCTGCGGCGGACGCCGTCGGCCATCGCCAGGAAGAGCACCGGCATCAGGATCGCGCTGTAGTGCCAGACCATGCCCCAGTGGTTGCTGTCCTGGGAGAGCAGCCGCCAGCCGAGCGTCGGGATGATCAGCAGCGTCAGCGGCGAGCGCAGCGCGATGAACGCGGTGATGCCGACCAGGAAGACCAGCATCTCGATCTTGGCGGAGGAGTTCAGGACGCCGAGGAGCGAGTCCAGCATCGAGACGTCCTGCTCGCCGTTCTTGTCGATCTTCTGCCAGTAGTCGTACGTCCCCGCGCTGGAGGCCGCCGGGATGAGGACCATGAGGGTCACCACGAACGCGGCCACCCCGAACGCGGCGAGCAGCGCACCCTGGAGGCGGCGCCCGTACACGAAGAGCAGGAAGCCGACGACGGCGACGGTCGCGCCGAGGTCCTCCTTGACCAGGACCAGCGGCAGCGACCAGAGCAGGGCGGCCGTGTACCGCTCCAGGAGCAGCGCGCGGCAGACGAGGGCGAGGAGCGGGACGGCGAAGGCGATCTCGTGGAAGTCGGACTTCACCGCCTCCTGGATGCCCCAGGAGAGTCCGTACGCGACGGTGACGCAGAGCCCGGAACGGCCGCCGAGGAGCTGCTGCGTGGTGCGGCCGACGATGACCGCGCCCAGCGCGAAGAACGCGGCCTGCGCGAAGAGCAGGGACTCGGCCGAGGGCCAGAGCCAGTAGAGCGGGGCCAGCAGCGCGACGATCGGGGAGAAGTGGTCGCCGAGGATCAGATAGCCGGGGCCCTTGATGTCGACGACCGGGGCCCTGAGGTCCGCGTACGCCCGTACCTCCTGCTCGAAGATCCCGAGGTCCCAGGAGGGCGAGCCGAAGCGGGCGTACTGGAGGTAGGAGTAGAGGAAGTACAGCCCGCACAGGACGGCGCCGGTGACGAGGTACGGCCGCAGGGGTACGCGTTCGGCGGTGGCGGGGTCCGGGCCGGTGCGCTGCGTGGGCAGCAGCCGCCCCGTCTCCACCGGGTCCGTTCCACTCTTGTTCAGCTCAAGCACGGTGACTGCCCC
This sequence comes from Streptomyces cyaneofuscatus, assembly GCF_042718795.1. Taxonomy (GTDB): domain Bacteria; phylum Actinomycetota; class Actinomycetes; order Streptomycetales; family Streptomycetaceae; genus Streptomyces; species Streptomyces cyaneofuscatus_A. Next base: position 109,131 of record NZ_JBHXOX010000021.1, on the reverse strand, counting down.
CGCTAGGGATTCCTGCTGTTCTTCGGATACGGCCGCTGTTCTTCGGATACGGCCGTTCATTAGAACAGAGCGCCGAGGCGATTCCGTACGACGGACACGGCCGTGGCCGCACCCCTTCACCGGGTGCGGCCACGGGTCGTACAGGTGCCGGTCAGTGGAACAGGTGCCGGTCAGTGGAAGAAGTGGCGCGTCCCGGTGAGGTACATCGTGACGCCCGCCTTCTTCGCGGCCTCGATCACCAGCTCGTCGCGGACGGAGCCGCCGGGCTGGGCGACCGCCTTGATGCCGGCGGCGGTGAGGATCTCCAGGCCGTCGGGGAACGGGAAGAAGGCGTCGGAGGCGGCGTACGAACCGGCCGCCCGCTCCGCGCCCGCCCGCTCGACGGCGAGCTTCGCGGAGTCGACGCGGTTGACCTGGCCCATGCCGACGCCGACCGAGGCGCCGTCCTTGGCGAGGAGGATCGCGTTGGACTTGACGGCCCGGGACGCCTTCCAGGCGAAGGCCAGCTCCTTCAGCTCGGCCTCGGAGAGCGCGTCGCCGGTGGCCAGCGTCCAGTTGGCCGGGTCGTCGCCCTCGGCCTGGAGGCGGTCGGTGACCTGGAGGAGCGCCCCGCCGTCGACGGCCTTGACCTCGACCGTGGTGGCCGGGGCCCCGGGGGCGCGCAGCACGCGGATGTTCTTCTTTCGGGCGAGCACCTCGACCGCGCCGTCCTCGTAGGCCGGGGCAACGATGACCTCGGTGAAGATCTCCGCGACCTGCTCGGCCAGCTCGACCGTCACCGGACGGTTGACGGCGATGACGCCGCCGAACGCCGAGAGCGGGTCGCAGGCATGCGCCTTGCGGTGCGCGGTCGCGACATCGTCGGCGATCGCGATGCCGCACGGGTTGGCGTGCTTGATGATCGCGACGCACGGTTCGGCGTGGTCGTACGCGGCCCGGCGCGCGGCGTCGGTGTCCGTGTAGTTGTTGTAGGACATCTCCTTGCCGTGCAGCTGCTCCGCCTCGGCCAGACCGCCGGTGCCCGAGGTGTAGAGGGCGGCGGGCTGGTGCGGGTTCTCGCCGTAGCGCAGGACGCTCTTACGGATGAGGGCGTCGCCCAGGAACTCCGGGAGGCCCGAGTCGTCGGCGGGCGCGTAGCCGTCCACGAACCAGGAGGCCACGGCCACGTCGTACGCGGCGGTGTGCTGGAACGCCTCGGCGGCGAGCCGCTTGCGGGCGGTGAGGTCGAAGCCGCCGGCCTGGACGGCGGCGAGGACGTCCGCGTACCGCTCGGGGCTGGTGACCACGGCCACGGAGGGGTGGTTCTTGGCGGCGGCGCGGACCATGGAGGGGCCGCCGATGTCGATCTGCTCCACGCACTCGTCGTCGGAGGCGCCGGACGCGACGGTCTCCTTGAACGGGTAGAGGTTCACGACCACCAGGTCGAACGGCTCGACCCCGAGCTCGGCGAGCTGCTCACGGTGGGCGTCCAGGCGGAGGTCGGCGAGGATGCCGGCGTGGACGCGGGGGTGGAGGGTCTTCACGCGGCCGTCCAGGCACTCGGGGAAGCCGGTGAGCTCCTCGACCTTGGTGACCGGTACTCCGGCGGCGGCGATCTTCCCGGCGGTGGAGCCGGTGGAGACGAGTTCGACGCCCGCCTCGTGCAGACCGCGGGCGAGGTCTTCGAGCCCCGTCTTGTCGTAGACACTGACCAGGGCGCGGCGGATGGGCTTATTCACCGACATGACCGAGATGAACCTTTCGTCCCTCAATGCGATGGCCGTCACGGGCGATCCGCCCCACGGCCTCGACGAGCAGCGAGCGCTCGACTTCCTTGATGCGTTCGTGGAGGGCGGCTTCGCCCTCCGGGGTGTCCTCCTCGGTCACCTCGACCACGCCCTGCGCGATGATCGGACCGGTGTCGACGCCGTCGTCGACGAAGTGGACGGTGCAGCCCGTGACCTTGACGCCGTACGCGAGTGCGTCACGCACTCCGTGGGCGCCGGGGAAGCTGGGCAGCAGGGCGGGGTGGGTGTTGACGGTCCGGCCACCGAAGGCAGCGAGGAACGCGGGGCCCACGATCTTCATGAAACCGGCGGAGACGACGAGGTCCGGGCGGTGTTCGGCGACGGCGGCGGCGAGCGCCTCGTCCCACTCCGCACGCGTCGCGTGGTCCTTGAGCCTGCACACGAACGTGGGGATTCCGGCCTTCTCGGCCCGCTCCGCCCCGCCGGTCCCGTCACGGTCGGCGCCGACCGCGACGATCCGTGCCCCGTACGCCGCCGGGTCGTCGCCGATGGCGTCGAGCAGGGCCTGGAGGTTGGTGCCGGATCCGGAGACCAGCACGACCAGCCGGGCGGGAGAGGCGGAGGGAGGCGGGGAGGCCACGTCGGGGCCCTTTCTCACGTGATGACCGCGCGGTGACGCAGGTGCGGTGAACTCTTTCGGTGAACTCTTCGGCGAGCTCTTTGCGGCGAACTCTTGCGGCGAACTCTTTGTAGGGTCGTACGAAAGAATCGCTTCGCCCGATACGGGGAACCCTACGAACGGGCCGACCGTCAGCAACGATACCGGCACACCGGGCGGCCCCCACGGGACGGGGGCCGGGCCGAGAGGTAGCGTCAGGGGACAGCGAGCCGTCCACCGGGCGGTCGAACCGTCCTTCGGACGGACATGACGAGATGGGGAAGACGTTCACCACATGCCGGACCGACGCCGTCGCACCGCCTTCCGCCTCCCGTCGCCCGCACGGGCCGCTCTGCTGATGCGGGAGCGCCAGTCCTCTTCGCCGGACTCCGGCCCGGAGTCGCCGGACTCCTCATCCGCCTCCGGTTCGCCTGGCTCTTCTGGCTCGTCTGGTTCGTCTGGTTCGTCGCCGGATGCTCCCGCGAAGCCGGCCGACGACAATCCGTTCGCCCCGCCGCCGGCCGGCCGGCCCGACCAGCCGTGGCAGCCGCGCCACCCCTCGGGCTCCAGCCCTGCGAACGGCAGCGACGACGAGGGCTCCGGCGGCCGCTCCTCCTGGGGCAGCCAGTGGAGCAACAAGCAGCCCGGACGGGGTGGCGGCGGCTTCGGCGGCCGTTCCGGTGCGAACGGCCCGGGCGGCAAGGGCGGGCCCGACGGCGGCCCCGCCGGGATGCGCTGGGACCCGACCGACCCCGTACAGCGGCGCGCCCGCTACGCGCTGCTCGGCGGTATCTGGTCCGTCTTCTTCGCGCTCTTCGACTTCACGGAGGTCGCGCTGCTGCTGGGCGCCCTCTCCGTGTACTGGGCGATCAGCTCGCTGCGCGCCGAGCCCAGGAGCCCGTCCGCGCCGGACCGGACGGCGGTGGGCGCGGCCACGGGCGCCGGAACTCCGGCCGTGGGCGACGGAGGTGCCGCGCCGGCGGCCACCCCGGCCCGGACCGGTGAGCGCCGCCCTCAGACCACGGCGGCCATCAGCGGGCTGGTGACCGCGCTGCTGGCCCTGATCATCGTGATCACGACGTACACCGTGCAGCTCGTCTACCGCGACTACTACACGTGCGTGAACGACGCCCTGACCAAGTCCGGCGCGGTGGCCTGCAACGACCAGTTGCCGAAGCCGCTGGAACCGCTCTTCGGCGTCAAGGAGTAGCGCCGTCCCGGCCGTCACCTGACTTCTCGTCAGCGAGGGCCGCGGGCGCCTTCTTCCCCGGCGCCTTCTTCCCCGGCGCCTCCTTCCCGGGCGTCCCCTTCGTGGACGTCTCCTTCCCGGGCGTCTCCCTCGCAGTCGTCTCCTCGGATCCCAGGGCGGCCGGGACGCGTGCGGGGAAGTCGGCCATCAGGCCGCCGGAGCCCCGCTTGAGGGAGGCCCACCGGGCCTCCCTCGTCTCTTTCTCGTGCCAGGGGTCGGTCGGCAGGAAGTCGTACGGTTCGAAACCCGGATCGTCCTCGGGCGCACCGCCCGCCGGGGCCGGCCCTCCGGCCACCGACCCGGCCGGGTCCTCCTGGGCGGTGCTGCCTCCGGGCGCGCCCGTGCGCCAGGGCGCCCACCAGCGGCGGGACTTCCCGGTCTCATCCGCTGCCTCCGCCTCCTCCCCCTCCGGCACCGCGTCCGCGTCCGCCCCGTTCCCGTCCGGCCCTTCTCGTACGTCCTCGTCGTCGGCGCCCTCGGCTCCCTCCGGCACGTCCGCGTCCCTGCGCCAGGCCCAGCCCCGTTCGCGCAGCCGCCACAGCCGCAGGAGCAGGGCAGCCGGTACGCCGATGCCCGCCGTCCACGCCAGCGCCGCCGGTCCCGCCAGCCACCACACGGGCCCGAACGCGGCGAGCGCCCCCGACCCCAGCGGGCCGCCCGCCACCGCCGCGAGCAGCGCCGTGACCGCTCCGCACCCCAGCGCGGCGAGGCCGGTCACCAGCGCCGTCTCGCGCGGGCTCCAGGCCTGCGCGCGGGGGGCGTCGGCGGGGGCCGCCCGGCGTACGGCGCACCAGGCGAGCGCCAGCGCGGCTACGGCCGGGACGGCGAGGGCCGCCCAGTTCAGCGGGGTGGCCGGGCCCTGGTCGGGGGCCGCCGCCAGCAGCGGGAAGTGGGGCACGGCCGGGGTCCCGGTGAGGCCCAGCGGGGTGGCCGTGGCCCCCGTACCGAGCGCGAAGCCGGGGCCGAGCCCGTACGCGGCGCCCCACAGCGCGGCGTTGGGCACCAGCGACACGGCGAGCAGCAGCACCGCCAGCCGCCCCGACCAGTCGCCGGAGAGCGCCAGGAAGGATTCCTGCGCCGCCACCGCGTTCCGCCCCAGGGCCACCGCCACCAGGAGCGCGCCCCCGCCGACCAGGACCGCGGTGCCGACCGCCGCCGCCCGGCACGCCGCCTCGGCCCGGTTGCGGAAGAGCGTCCGGGCGACGGCCTCCTGGAGCACCAGGGGCGACCAGGACGGCAGCGGCCCGAACGGTCGCCCCGCCGCCGTCCACACCCCGGCCGCCGCCGCACCGGCCACCACCAGCGCCACCGGGAACGCCAGCGTGTCCGGCACGACGCGCAGCGACCCGCCCCGCGCATAGGCCGCCGCGCCTGCCGCGACCAGCAGGTATCCGGCGGTCACCGCACAGAACGCGCCGGCCTGCGAGGGCCGTCGCCGCCCCTCCTCCGGCTCCGCCGCATCGCGCGCCGCCCGGTGCGCCAGCCAGACGGGGCCCGCCACGAGGAGGAGCGGGACCACGCCGACCGGCGCCGGGACTCCGCTGAGGGTGTCAGGGCGGACGAGTTCGGCGCCGTGCGCGAGGAGCCAGACCGCGGCCGCCGCGCGCAGCGCGCCGCCGGGTCCGCTGTCCGGGTACGGGGAGCTGATCCAGAGCACCGTCACCAGCACGGCCAGCGAACCGAGACCCAGCCCGGCGGCGGCCACGCCCCGCAGAAAGGCGGAGGCCAGGGCGAGGGTCCTGGTCCGTTCGGGCGGCAACATCGGGCTGCGTTCGGTCATTTGGGTCACGTCGCCCATGCTCCCAACGACACGCGCTTATCTCGCGTAACGCGCGAAGAGCCGCCGTGTCGCTCAATATACGTTTATGTACTTTTTCACCCAGTGCAGTGCTGCCGGGGGTCGTCCATGACCCGGAGCACCACCGACGAGGTCGCCGCACCACCGCTGCCCTCCTCCCCCAAGGAGCGCCGCAGACTGCGCGAGGCGAAGTCGCTGAGCGAGGAGCAGGTGGCGGCAGCCGTGGGCGTGACACGTGCCACCGTGCGCTCCTGGGAGACGGGGCGCACGAGCCCGCGCGGCCGCAAGCGCGCGCTGTACGCGAAGCTCATCGCGCCGGACCCGAGGCCGGAGTCGAAGCCGGAGTCGAAGCGGAGACGGAAGCCGAAGCCGCCTCCCGCGCCCCTTCCCGTGACAGGGCCCGAGCCCGCGTCCGTGATCGCGGCCGAGCGCGCTCCGGTGGCCCCTCCGGTGAGCGCGCCCGTGGCCCCTCCGGTGAGCGCGCCCGAGCCTGAGCCGGCCGGCGCGCCCGAGCCCGAGCCCGCGAGCGCGTCGACGGCGCCGGACGCCTCGTCACCTCCCGTACCGGCGGCTCCTCCCCCGCCCCCCGAGCCGGAGCCCGCCACCCCCCGGCTCTCCCCCGACGAGGCGTTCGACGCGCTGTACGCCCACGCCGCCCCCGGCCTCGTACGGCAGACCTACCTCCTGACCGGCCGCCGCAGCCTGGCCCGGGAGTCCGTCGAGCGGGCCTTCCAACTGGCCTGGCACCGCTGGCCCGAGGTGGCCGTGGACCGGGACCCGGTCGGCTGGGTGCGCGCGGCGGCGTACGAGTACGCGATGTCCCCCTGGCACCGGCTGCGCCGCGTCCACCGGCACCCGGACGAACCGCCCACCGAACCGGCCCGGCGGGCCCTGTTCGAGGCGCTGCTCGACCTCCCCCCGGCCTACCGGCGCACCCTGCTCCTCTACGACGGGGTCGGCCTGGACCTGCCGGAGACGGCGGCCGAGACGGAGGCGTCCACTCCGGCGGCGGCCGGGCGGCTGGAGGTGGCCCGGGCCGCCGTCGCCGAGCGGGTGCCCGAACTGGCGGCCGCCGCCTCGCCCGCCGAACAGTCCGAGCTGCTCCACGACCGGCTCGGCGGACTCGCCCGCGCCGAACACGTCCCGGCGCCGCTGCCCGCCCGCACCGTGCGCACCGGCAGCGAGAACAAGGCGCGGCTCTGGACCCGGGCCGCCATCGCCTTCGCCGCCCTGCTCATCGGGGCGACCGCGCTGACCCTGCACACGGCGCCCACGCACTACGAGCAGCCCCTCTCGCCCCCCGAACGGGTCGGGGGCGTACCGCCGCGCGGCGGTCCGCAGAAGCTGACGCCGCAGGACCTGAAGCTGCAGAAGTCGCTGAAGGAGCAGTTGGCCCACGGCCCGGAGCGGCTGGTGCCGCGTATTCCTTGACCTGCGGATCGACCTGCGGATCGACCTGCGGAACGACGTGCGGAACGACCTGCGGAAACGCCGAACGGCGCGGGCCCGCACCCCTGGTCTGGAGGGGGTGCGGGCCCGCGCCGTTCACGCGTGGTGCGGCTGCCTGGCTCAGGCGCCGAGGATCTCGCGCGCCAGCTTGGCGGTCTCGGTCGGCGTCTTGCCGACCTTCACGCCGGCGGCCTCAAGGGCCTCCTTCTTCGCCTGGGCGGTGCCGGAGGAGCCGGAGACGATGGCGCCCGCGTGGCCCATGGTCTTGCCCTCGGGGGCGGTGAAGCCCGCGACGTAGCCGACGACCGGCTTCGTGACGTTCTTCGCGATGAAGTCGGCGGCACGCTCCTCGGCGTCGCCGCCGATCTCGCCGATCATCACGATGAGGTCGGTCTCGGGGTCGGCCTCGAACGCCGCGAGGGCGTCGATGTGCGTCGTACCGATGACCGGGTCGCCACCGATGCCGACGGCGGAGGAGAAGCCGATGTCACGGAGCTCGTACATCATCTGGTAGGTCAGCGTGCCGGACTTGGACACGAGACCGATGCGGCCGGGCTTGGTGATGTCGCCCGGGATGATGCCGGCGTTGGACTGGCCGGGGGTGATGAGACCCGGGCAGTTCGGGCCGATGATCCGGGTCTTGTTGCCCTTCTCGTTCGCGTACGCCCAGAAGGCGGCGGAGTCGTGAACGGCGATGCCCTCGGTGATGACGACCGCGAGCGGGATCTCGGCGTCGATCGCCTCGACGACGGCGGCCTTGGAGAACGCCGGCGGCACGAAGAGGACGGAGACGTTGGCGCCCGTCTTCTCCATCGCTTCCTTGACGGAGCCGAAGACCGGTACGTCGGTGCCGTCGAAGTCGACGGACGTGCCCGCCTTGCGCGGGTTCACGCCACCGACGATGTTGGTGCCGTCGGCCAGCATGAGCTTGGTGTGCTTCATGCCCGTGGCGCCGGTCATCCCCTGGACGATGACCTTGCTGTCCTTGGTGAGGAAGATAGCCATGGTGTGGAGTCCCTCGTCCTTACTTCGCAGCCGCGGCGAGCTCGGCGGCCTTGTCGGCCGCGCCGTCCATGGTGTCCACGCGCTGCACGAGCGGGTGGTTGGCGTCGGAGAGGATCTTGCGACCGAGCTCCGCGTTGTTGCCGTCGAGACGCACGACCAGCGGCTTCTCGACCTTCTCGCCCTTGGACTCGAGCAGCGCGAGCGCCTGCACGATGCCGTTGGCGACCTCGTCGCACGCGGTGATGCCACCGAAGACGTTGACGAAGACGGACTTGACGTCCGGGTCGCCGAGGATGATCTCCAGGCCGTTCGCCATGACCTCGGCGGAGGCGCCGCCACCGATGTCGAGGAAGTTGGCGGGCTTCACGCTGCCGTGGTTCTCACCGGCGTACGCGACGACGTCCAGGGTCGACATGACCAGACCGGCACCGTTACCGATGATGCCGACCTCACCGTCGAGCTTGACGTAGTTGAGGTTCTTGGCCTTGGCGGCAGCCTCGAGCGGGTTGGCTGCGGCCTTGTCCTCGAGCGCCTCGTGGTCGGGCTGGCGGAAGTCGGCGTTCTCGTCGAGCGAGACCTTGCCGTCCAAGGCCAGGATCCGGCCGTCCTTGGTCTTCACCAGCGGGTTCACCTCGACGAGGAGCGCGTCCTCGGCGACGAAGGTGTCCCACAGCGTCACCAGGACCTCGGCGACCTTCTCGGCCACCTCGGCCGGGAACTTCGCCTGGGCCACGATCTCGCGGGCCTTGACGATGTCCACGCCGGAATTGGAGTCGACCGGGACCTTCGCGAGGGCCTCGGGGGTCTTCTCCGCGACCTCCTCGATGTCCATGCCGCCCTGCACCGAGGCCATGGCCAGGAAGGTGCGGTTGGTGCGGTCCAGGAGGTACGAGACGTAGTACTCCGCCTCGATCTCCGGCGACAGCTCGGCGATCATCACCTTGTGGACCGTGTGGCCCTTGATGTCCATGCCGAGGATGTCGGTCGCCCGGGCGACCGCCTCGTCGGCGTCGGCGGCGAGCTTGACGCCACCGGCCTTGCCGCGGCCGCCGACCTTCACCTGCGCCTTGACGACCGACTTGCCGCCCAGCTTCTCGGTCGCCTCGCGGGCCGCCTCAGGCGTGTCGATGACTTCACCGGCCAGCACCGGTACACCGTGCTTGGCGAAGAGGTCCCTCGCCTGGTACTCGAACAGGTCCACGCGCGTCCGTCCCTTTTCAGTGGTATCGCGGTTCGTTCTTCTGCGTGGGCAGTGCCGCGAAGGGCAACGTGACTGCTCTGTCACTAGGGAGGCGCACACGGTGTCCGAGTACGCGGCATGTCCATCCGGCAGGTTATCCCCGCACTCCGTGTGACCCTAAATCGCAGATCACACCTGAGCGGTGATAACGGTCACAGAGGGTGCCGGACGGGCGTGTCCCGTGGTGCGTCCGCGGGAGGCTCTTCGCGCGTCTACGCCCCGGCCTCCTTGTCCGGTATGGGCAGCGGCCGCTTCTCGATCGCGGCGGCCATGACGTCCGGGAAGAGGTCCGGCGTACAGGCGAACGCGGGGGCGCCCAGCGCGCCGAGTGCTGCGGCGTGCTCGTGGTCGTAGGCGGGGGCGCCCTCGTCGGAGAGGGCGAGCAGGGTCACGAACTGCACGCCGGACGCCTTCATCGCCGCGACCCGCTTGAGCATCTCGTCGCGGATGCCGCCCTCGTACAGGTCGCTGATGAGGACGACGACGGTGTCCGCGGGCCGGGTGATCTGCGACTGGCAGTAGGCGAGCGCCCGGTTGATGTCGGTGCCGCCGCCGAGCTGGGTGCCGAAGAGGACGTCGACCGGGTCGTCGAGCTGGTCGGTGAGGTCGACGACCGCCGTGTCGAAGACGACGAGGCGGGTGTCGAGGGTGCGCATGGAGGCGAGGACCGCGCCGAAGACCGAGGCGTAGACGACGGAGGCGGCCATCGAACCGGACTGGTCGATGCAGAGGATGACGTCCTTCTTCACCGACTGCGACGCCCGGCCGTAGCCGATGAGGCGCTCAGGGACGACCGTGCCGGTGTCCGGGCCGCCGTCCGCGCCCGGGACGGTCAGGTAGTTCTTCAGGTTGGCACGGATCGTGCGGTCCCAGTCGATGTCCCGGTGGCGCGGCCGGCTGATCCGCGCGGAGCGGTCCAGGGCCCCGGTGAGGGTGGCCCGGGTGCGGCTCTCCAGCCGCTTCTCCAAGTCGTCGACGACCTTGCGGACGACGGCCCGCGCGGTCTCCTTGGTCGTCTCGGGCATGGCCTTGTTGAGGGAGAGCAGGGTGCCGACGAGATGGACGTCCGCCTCGACGGCCTCCAGCATCTCCGGCTCCAGGAGCAGCGCGGAGAGGCCGAGCCGGTCGATCGCGTCGTGCTGCATGACCTGGACGACGGAGCTGGGGAAGTACGTACGGATGTCGCCGAGCCAGCGGGCGACCGAGGGGGCGGACGCGCCGAGCCCGGCCGAACGTCCGCCGCCGCCCCGGCCGCCGGGCTTCTTCCCGCCGCCCCCGCCGTACAGCGCGTTCAGTGCGCCGTCCATCGCGACGTCCTGGCCGGTGAGGGTGCAGCCGGTGCTCTCCGCGCTGTCCCCGCCGAGCACCATGCGCCAGCGCCGCATCCGCTCGCCGTCGGCGGGGGGCGCCGAGGGCTGTGCCGTCGCTGTCTCCGTGTCCACCGTCTTCCCCGTTCGGTCGTGGTCGTGTGTCGCGTGCCGGGTGGCGTGCCGGGTGGTGTGTGCGGTCATGCGGTCGCCTCCGCCGGTACGGGGGTGCGGCCGAGGAGCAGGTGCAGCACCGGCTCCACCGCGTCGGCTCGTTCCTGGTCGAGGCCGGGGCCGAAGCCCGGGTACGCGTGGTCCGTGCCGTCGTTCCGGGCGCCCTCGGGGACGGGGCCGCGCCGGACCAGCTCGCCGAGGGTGCGGCGTACGCCCGGTTCGTAGGCGGAGAACGTACGGCGCAGGAGCGGCAGCACGTCGGTGAACGTGTCGGCGGGGACGCCGGTGAGCCACGCGTCGACCAGGGAGAGCAGCCGCTCGTCGTGGACCAGCAGCATGCCGCCGCCGGACGCCCCGCCGACGAACCCCTCGATCCAGGCCGCCGCGTCGGTGGGCGGGGTGCCGGGCGAGAGGGCCAGGCCCATCAGCCGGGCCGCCTCGTCCTCGGTCAGCCGCCCCTCGTCGAGGAGCAGCCGGGTGGCCCGGCCCCGGATGATCCCGGCGACCGTGTCCCGGCCGGCCAGCTTGCGCAGGACCGTGGCCCAGCGGTCGCGGAGGCCGTGGGCGGGGGTGGCGGTGGCTTCGGTCGTGGCGGCGTCGGCTTCGGCTTCGGCTTCGGCGGGCTTGGCGCCGGCGGCGAGCAGGCCGATCGCGCTGTGGACCCCGTCCACCTGGCGGCGCAGTGCCTCGGCCCCGTCCGCGTCGAGGCCGGTGCAGGCCGGGGGCAGGGCGACACAGATCCGCTCGGCCAGTCCGGCGGCGACCTCGGCGAGCGCGGCCGTGTCGGTGGAGCGCACGTCCCCGTAGCGCAGGGAGCGGGCGAGGGCGGGGAGGGCGTCGGCGAGGTGGCCGACGTCCGCGTCGAGTGCGGCACGGTCGGCGAGGGCCTTCATCACGACGGGCAGCGCCTCGGGCAGTCCGGCCAGGAGGCAGTGTTCGGCGAGGGCGGTGACCTCGGAGAGCGCGGTCGCCGCGAGCGCCTGGGACTCGGCCTTCGCCGTGGCGGCGGTGGCGACCGTGGTGCCCCAGACCCCGGCCTCGGCGACCCGGACGTGGAGCTCGGGCTCCCAGCGCAGCCGCCAGCTCTCCCGGAAGGTGCCGGTGCTGCCGCGGCCCTGGGCCGGTTCACCCCAGCCGATGGAGAGGAGGCGCAGCCGGTGCAGGAGGCGGCTCCTGGCCGCGTCGGTCTCCTTGCGCAGGTCGAGGTCCAGCTCCCGCTCCAGGGCCTCCGGCTTGAGCCTCAGGGTGCGCTGGCTGCGGGTCAGGTCGCGCTGGAGCGGGACGGCGGGGGCGCTGTCGGGCACCTCGCCGAGGGTCTCACCGACGACGAGGCGATCCTGGATGAGCGCGAGCGGTATGTCGGAGCCCTCGCACATCACGGCCCGTACCGCGTCGGTGGTCTCGCTCAGTCCGGCCAGCGGGCGGCCCCGCATCGCGGCGAGCGTCTCGGCGAGCCGGACGGCCTCGATGACATGGGCGGTGGAGACGAACCGGTCCTCCTCGCGGAGCAGCCCTGCGACCTTCGTCATCCAGCGCTCGATCGGCCGGTCGGCGGCGCCGAAGAGGTGCCCGTACCAGCCGGGTGAGTCGATCCCGGCACCGTAACCGCTGTGCCGGGCGAGCCTGCGGTGGGTCCACGGCACCCACGTCATCTCGGCCTTGACCTTGGGGAGCCCCTTGAGGAGGGCGCGGTCGGCGGCGAGGGTGGTGCGGGCGGCGAGCGCGGGGACGTGCCAGGCGCCGCAGACGACGGCGAGGCCGTCCCCGAACTCCTTGCGCGCGGTACGCAGTTGGATCCGCATGTACGCCTCGCGTACGGCGTCCCGGGGGTGCCCGCCGTCCCCATAGGCCTCGCGCAGGGCCGTCATGGCCTCCGCGAGCGCGGTGAACGGGGCGAGCGCGTCGGCGGTGGCGTCGGCGGCCGGTGAGCGGTGCTCGACGACATCCTCCCACCAACGCTCGGGGTCGTCGTATCCGGCGGTCTCGGCGAGCGCGCGGATCGGGTCGACGGCGGGGGTGACCGCCTCGCCCACGGGGGCCTCAGGAGCGGGTGCGGTCTCCTGGCCGGGCTGTTCGCCGGGCTGTTCGCCGGGGTGTTCTCCGGTCCGGTCCCCGTGGGGCTCCTTCAGGGCGAGGGAGTGGGTGGCGGGGAGGTCGATGAAGCGGACCGGGACGTCGTGGGCGAGGGCCCAGCGGATCGCCACCCACTCCGGCGAGAACTCGGCCAGCGGCCAGAAGGCGGCCCGCCCCGGGTCGTCCACGGAATGGGCGAGCAGCGCGACGGGCGGGCGCATCTGCGGGTCGGCGGCGAGCGGCAGCAGCGCGTCGCCCTCCGGCGGCCCCTCGATGAGCACGGCGGCCGGCCGGGCGGCGTCGAGCGCGGCGAGGACCGCGCGGGCGGAGCCGGGCCCGTGGTGCCGCACGCCCAGCAGCAGCGGCCCGGCGACGGCAGGGGCTGTGCCTGTAGTGGTCCGGTCGCTCATACGGAGACCTCACGGCAGGCGCGGTAGAAGTCCTTCCAGCCGTCCCGCTCGCGCACCACGGTCTCCAGATACTCCTGCCAGACCACGCGGTCGGCTGCCGGGTCCCGGACGACCGCGCCGAGAATGCCCGCGGCGACATCGCCGGGGCGCAGGATGCCGTCGCCGAAGTGGGCGGCGAGGGCGAGGCCGTTGGTGACGACGGAGATCGCCTCGGCCGTGGAGAGCGTGCCCGAGGGCGACTTGAGCTTGGTGCGCCCGTCGGTGGTGACACCGTCACGCAGCTCCCGGAAGACCGTCACCACGCGGCGGATCTCGGCGAGCCCCTCGGGTGCGGCGGGCAGGTCGAGCGAGCGGCCGATCTGGTCCACGCGCCGGGAGACGATGTCGACCTCGGCGTCGGGCGTCGCGGGCAGCGGCAGGACGACGGTGTTGAACCGGCGGCGCAGCGCGCTGGAGAGCTCGTTGACGCCCCGGTCGCGGTCGTTGGCCGTGGCGATGACGTTGAAGCCGCGGACGGCCTGGACCTCCTGTCCCAGCTCGGGGATGGGGAGGGTCTTCTCGGAGAGGATCGTGATGAGCGAGTCCTGCACATCGGCGGGGATGCGGGTCAGCTCCTCGACCCGGGCGGTCATGCCGTCCGCCATGGCCCGCATGAGCGGGCTGGGCACCAGCGCGTCGCGGCTGGGGCCGTGCGCCAGCAGTTGGGCGTAGTTCCACCCGTAGCGGACGGCCTCCTCCGGGGTGCCGGCGGTGCCCTGCACGAGCAGGGTGGAGTCGCCGCTGACGGCGGCGGCCAGATGCTCGGACACCCAGGTCTTGGCGGTCCCGGGGACACCGAGCAGGAGCAGCGCGCGGTCGGTGGCCAGGGTGGTCACGGCCACCTCGATCAGCCGGCGCGGGCCCACGTACTTCGGTGTGATCACCGTGCCGTCGGGCAGTGTCCCGCCCTGGAGATAGGTGGCGACGGCCCAGGGCGAGAGGCGCCAACGGGCGGGCCTGGGGCGGTCGTCGGCGGCGGCGAGCGCCTTCAGCTCATCGGCGAACGCGTCCTCGGCGTGCGGGCGCAGGGCCTCGGCGCCGGACGTCTCGGCGCCGGACGCCTCGCCGATGGCGGCCGAGGTGGCGGTGGCCGAGGTGGCGGTGGCGCTCGCAGTGGTGGCGGTGGTGGTGGTTTCGGGCACGGTCATGGATCCCCCTCCAGATCGTCGACAGATTCGGTCGACCTGACGTGGTTCCCACCGTGCACCATGCCACTGACAACGGGCCTCCCGACCGCTCCCACCAGGGCTTTGATCGCAGGTCAGGGGGATTGTCAGTGGTGCCGCCTACCGTCGTTCCCATGCTGCTATCTCACGGGGGAGAACCCTTGCCCGCCACGGAATCGGTGGCGCGCTGGACGGTGGAGCAGGTGCTGTCCCTGGCGCCTGACGACGCATCACGCAAGGCGGGGAACAAGCTGGCCACGGCCGGACACTGGTCGGGCGCCGGCTTCGACGGATCGGGGGCGGTGTGGGGGCTGTGCAAGGGGAGCGGGAGCAAGCCGTATCAGACGGTGGTCGACACCACGGGCCCCGCGTACACGTGCAGTTGTCCGAGCCGCAAGTTCCCCTGCAAGCACGCGCTGGGGCTGCTGCTGCTCCGCGCCTCCGGCGACGGCGCGGTCCCGCAGGGTGAGCCGGCCGACTGGGCCGCGCAGTGGCTCACGGCCCGCCGGGGGCGGGCGGAGGCCAAGCAGGCCAAGCGGGACACCGCCGTGAGCGGAGAGGCGGCGCCCGGCCCCGCCGACAACGCGGCCGCCAGGAAGCGGGCGGAGCGCCGGGCGGAACGCGTCACCTCGGGGGCGCTGGAGCTGGAGCAGCGCCTGACGGATCTGCTGCGGGGCGGGCTCGCCACCGCCGATCGCGCGGGGTACGCCCTGTGGGAGGAGACCGCCGCCCGCATGGTCGACGCCCAGGCGCCCGGACTGGCGGGCCGGGTAAGGGAGTTGGGTGCGATACCCGGTTCCGGGCCGGGCTGGCCGGTGCGGCTGCTGGAGGAGTGCGGCCTGCTGCATCTGCTGGACACGGCCTGGCTGGGCCGGGAGCGGCTGCCGGACCCGCTGGCCGCCACGGTGCGTACGCGGGTGGGGCTGCCCATGTCCGCCGAGGGCCCGCCGCTGCGCGACCACTGGCTGGTCCTCGCGCAGTACGACACCCCGGACGGCCGGCTCACCACGCGGCGGATCTGGCTGTACGGAAGGGAGTCGGGCCGCACGGCCCTGCTGCTCTCCTTCGGCGCCATGGGCCGCGCCCCGGAGCTCGCGCTGCCGGTGGGCGTCACGATCGACGCCGAGCTCACGCCGTACCCGGGCGGCGGACTCCGGGCCGATCTGGGACGGCAGTTCGCCCCGCCTGCCGCGGCGCCGGGCACCCCGGTGCCGGGTTCACCGCCGCCGGGTTCACCCCCGCCGGGCGGGTCCACCGCGACCGCCCTCGCGGCGTACGGGGAGGCGCTGCGGGGCGACCCCTGGCTCGACGCCTGGCCGGTCACCCTGCGGGGCGTCATACCCGTGCCGTCCGAGGGCGGCTGGCAACTGGCCGACGCGGAGGGCGCGTCCGCGCTGCCCCTCTCCTCGGCGGCACAGTCCCGTCCGGGGCTGTGGAAGCTCGTCGCGCTCTCCGGCGGCGGACCGGTCACGGTCTTCGGCGAGCTGGGCCACCGCGGCTTCGACCCGTTCGCGGCCTGGGACGCGGGGGGTACGGGGGGCGAGAACGGGCGCGAGCCCGGGGCCGGGCCGGTGTCCGGGGCCGCGGATGTCACCGACGGGGTCGTACGGCTCATCTGAGCTGTACGGGCCACCGCCCGCCCTTCCGACCTGCGCGGGCCACCGCCCTCCCCCAACCCGCTGATCACCCCTCTCCGCCGCCGACCGCCTGAACGCCACCGAAGGGGACCCGATGCCTCCCACCACCACCGGCCCGACCACGGCCTCAGCCCACCCCCTCGCCTCCCTCCCCTGGGAGGAGCTGGTCACCTCGGCGCTGCTGGGCACCGACCGCCGCCCGCCGACGGCTCCCGGGGGTCCGGTGCCGGCCGACGGCCCGGCCGCCCTGTTGGACGCCGCCGCCCTGCACACCGTGCGGCGGCGGGCCGGGCTGCTGCCCGCCGTGCCGGGGGCCAGGCCCGCGCCCGCGCCGCACGACCCGCGCCCCCTCCTCCCCGAGGCCGCCCGGCACCGGCTCGCCCAGTTGCTCGCCGACCGGGCCGCGCCGACCGCCTCCGGACGGCGCGGGGCCACGCCCGACCTGACCGAGCTCATCCCGCAGTGGCTGGCCACCGCCGACCGGCGCGGGTTCCGGGCCCCGGCCGACCTGGTGCCGCCGCTGCTGGACGCCGCGCGGGCCCGCACCGACCTGCGCCCGCAGGCGCTCGCCTTCGCCGGGCCGCTCGGCCTGTGGCTGGCCGCGCTGAACCCCGAGTGGAAGTTCGCCCTGCGCGGTGGAGCGGGCGGCTCGCTCGTCCCCGACACCGGCGATCCGGAGGCGGTGGGGCGGCTGTGGGAGGAGGGGCTGTTCGCGGAGCGGGTCGCGCTGCTCGACGCCGTACGGACGCGGGATCCGGCCGCCGCGCTCGCCCTGCTCACCACCACCTGGTCCACCGAGCGGGCCGAGGACCGGCTGATGTTCCTGGACTCCCTGCGCAACGGGCTCGGGGAGGGGGACGAGGAGTTCCTGGAACAGGCGCTCGCCGACCGCAGCCGCAACGTGCGCGCCACGGCGGCCGAGTTGCTCTCCGCCCTGCCCTCCTCGGCCTTCGCCGGGCGGATGGCGGCCCGCGCGACGTCGTGCGTCAACCCCGACCGTACGGGGGCGGGCGCGTCCATCGCCGTGGAGGCGCCGCACGAGTGCGACGCCGGGATGCAGCGCGACGGGGTGGTGGCCGATCCGCCGACGGGCCGGGGCGAGCGGTCCTGGTGGCTCGGGCAGTTGGTGGAGGCCACGCCGCTCGGGGTCTGGCGGGAGCGGTTCGGCGGACGCCCGGCGGCGGAGATCGTGGCGCTGCCGGTCGCCGACGACTGGGCGGGCGAGCTGCACGCCGCCTGGTGCCGGGCCGCGGTGCGCCAGCGCGACCCGGAGTGGGCGCGGGCCCTGCTGGGTGCGGCGGCCGCGCCCCCGGCCGGCACGCCCGGGCCCACGTCGATCGCCGAGCGGTCCAAGCTCCTGGCGGTGCTGTCCGAGGCCGAACGGGCGGACTGGGTGGCCGCGTTCATCGCCGCGCACGGGCTGTCGGAGGCGTTCCAGCTACTCGGCGTCTGCACGGTGCCGTGGTCGGGCCCGCTCGGGCGCGCCGTGGTGGACGCGCTCGACATCGCGCGGGACGGCGGGAGTTACCCGTGGAGCTTCAGCGGGGTGATGGGCCTGGCCGAGCGCTGCCTCGACCCGGCCGAGGCCGACCGCCTGGAGGTCCTCACGGCCACCCCGGACGAGCAGGAGGGGGCGTCGCCGGGGGCCGGGGGGTACTGGTCGGAGGCGTTCCAGCGCCTGGTCTCCACGCTGCGCCTGCGCGCCGCGATGGAGGCGGAGCTGACCTGACCCGACCGCACCTGACGCCCGCCCCCGGCCTCGACCGCGCCCCCGGGTCCCAGGGTGTCAGGCCTGCGCGGGCTGGCGGACGTTCGCGTTCACCCAGGTGACGATCTCGGTCGTCGTCGCACCGGGGGTGAAGAGCTCCGCCACGCCCAGCTCCTTCAGCGGGGCGATGTCGTCCTCCGGGATGATCCCGCCGCCGAACACCTTGATGTCCGCCGCCTCCCGCTCCTTCAGCAGCTCGATCACCTTCGCGAAGAGCGTGTTGTGGGCCCCGGAGAGGATCGAGAGGCCGATGGCGTCGGCGTCCTCCTGGATCGCCGTGTCGACGATCTGCTCGGGTGTCTGGTGGAGCCCCGTATAGATGACTTCCATACCGGCGTCCCGCAGCGCCCGCGCGATCACCTTGGCCCCGCGGTCATGGCCGTCGAGCCCCGGCTTGGCCACCACCACACGGATCGGACCGGTCACACCCATCACTGCCTCCACATGGTCTCCCGCGCCTGAAGGGCCGGGGATGTGAACGAACGTTATCCACAGCATCCCGCAAGCCACCGTTTCGCGGCAGGCGGGGAGGGGGAAATCACACGTGGGACATGTTCGCCAGGCGCCGTCCCCCCGTAGAACGCGGCAATCCGGCCGCCGCGGGGCCCGGCGCGGGGAGAGCCGCTACGAGGTCGCCGTACCACCGTGCCGCCAGCCGCACGGCACGGTGGTACGGCACGTAGCCGCCGCCTCCCGGTGCGCCAGTGCAGGAGGTCGGCGTGAAGGCCCTCCCGTTCCTCCCCCTACCGCCCCGCCTCCCTGGCCCCCGGCTCTCGACCGCGCTGCTCGGCGCCACCGTGCTGGAGCTCGTCGTCCTCACCGGCCACCTGGCCGCCTACCCCTTCGGCCTCACCCAGGAGCGCGTCCCCCAGGAGCCCGTCCCCCAGGAGCGCCGCGCCCCGGGCCCACCACCAGGCCCATCACCGGGCCCGCCCCCGCTGCCCGGCTCGCCCGCCGCCGAACGCCCCGTCGTCCTCCTCCACGGGTTCATCGACAACCGCTCCGTCTTCCTCCTGCTGCGCCGCGCGCTCGCCCGGCACGGCCGCCGCCACCTGGCGTCGCTCAACTACTCGCCGCTCACCCGCGACCTGCGCACCGCCGCCGAGCTGCTCGGCCGGCACGTGGAGGAGATCTGCGCCCGCAGCGGGCAACGCGAGGTCGACATCGTCGGGCACAGCCTCGGCGGCCTGATCGCCCGCTACTACGTACAACGGCTGGGCGGCGACCACCGGGTGCGCACCCTCGTCACGCTCGGCACCCCGCACGGCGGCACCGCCGTCGCCCCCGGAGCCGGCCTTCACCCCATCGTGCGGCAGATGCGCGGCGGCTCCCCGCTGATCGAGGAGCTGCGCCGCCCCGCCCCCGGATGCCGGACCCGGTTCGTCAGCTTCTGGAGCGAGCTGGACCAGGTGATGGTCCCGGTCGTGACGGCCTGCGTCGATCACCCCGACCTCGACGCCGTGAACGTACGCGTCACCGGAATCGGGCATCTCGCACTGCCGGTGCACCCGGCGGTCGCCGCCGCGGTCCGCGAGGCACTGGAGTCAGAAGAGGCACAAGAGGCGCTGGAGTCAGATGAGGCACAAGAGGCGCTGGAGCCACAGGAGGCCCGGGAGGGCACAGCGCCCTCAACCGGAACGTCTTCTGTCGCTTAAAATAGAACAATCCTCGAACATAGGGCCAAGCCTCTGCCTGCCGTCCACCGAAAGACGGCCGATTGCCCGTTTCCTGAGGACGCAAAACCTGCCGAAGATTGTCGTCCTCACATACTGCCGGGTACAGTCGCGGCCACTGCTTCCCCCTGGGACCCCCCTCACCGGGATCCAGAACAGTCCTGCTGCCGAGGCGAGAGAGAAGTTGGTGAACGACCAGCACCCCCACGCCGGGACCGTCGGGTACGACACCCGATCGACCGGCAGCTTCGACACCGACCCGCTCTTCGGTTCCCTCCCTGGTGGTTCCGAGACCACGGATTACGCGGCTTCCGGTTACGACACCTCTTACGGTGCCCCCAACGGCGCGTACGACTCCTCCGCCTGGGACACGGGCGCAGAGCAGACCGTCACGTACGACGCGTACGCCGCCCCGGCCCACACCGCCGACCACCAGCAGTGGGACACCGGCGCGACGCCCGTCTGGCAGCAGCAGCCCTCCGACCAGGACGGGTTCACCACGGCGGCGTACGGCGCGACCTCGTACGGCACCGGCGGCTACGAGACGGACAGCTACGAGACGGGCGGCTACGACACCGGCTCCTACGCCACCGCCACGTACGGCACGGGCACCGCGTACGTCACGGACGGCTCGTACGGCACGGACGTCTACGAGACCGGCACGCACGACACGGGTACGTACGACACGGGCGCGACCGCCGCGTACGACACGGGGACGTACGACACCAGCACCTACGACACCGGCGCGTACGGGACGATCGGCGCTGACGGGACCGGCACGTACGACACCACCGCCTTCACCACCGGGGTGTACGACACAGGCGCGACCGCCGCGTACGACACGGGCACCTACGACACGGGGACGTACGACACCGGCGCCTACGACGCGACCGCCTGGAACTCCGGCGCCACGCCCGGGGACGCCGCGTACGGACCCGAACAGACTTCGCATCAGCTGTACGAACAGCAGACGCCCGAAGAAGAGTCCGGCACCGCCGAGTTCGCCGTCCTGGAAACCGATCACGCAACCGATCACACGACCGATCACACGACCGGCCTCGCCCCGGAAGCCGCCACCCCCGACGCCGCCCCCGACAGCGACGACGACGGCGACGGCGACGACACCCCCGAGGCCCCGCCGCTCTCCGTGGACCGCACCGTGGTCCGCACCCCCGCCCCGCGCAGCCGGGCGCGCCGCCGCAGCCCCGCCAAGCGCTCCGCTCTCCTGACCGTCGCCGTCCCCTCCGCCTGCGTGATGAGCGTCGCGGGCATCGCGGCCGCCTCCGTCAACGGGATCAGCGACGAGGACAAGCCGGAGAAGACCGCCTCGCTGGCCGTCGCCGATCCGAGCACGGTCAAGCCGGTCGCCGCGAACAACAAGCTCGACAGCCAGCTTGAGCAGCTCTCCGAGGGCAGCGACGACTTCCGCCAGCGCGCGAGCCGCACCCAGGAGCGCATCGACCTCAAGCAGCGGCAGGTCGAGGAGAAGAAGAAGCGCGAGGAGGAGGCCGCCCGCCGCGAGGCGCTGCGCCCCAAGTTCGTCCTGCCGGTCAAGCAGCACGGGCTGAGCGCCTACTACGGCCAGGCGGGCGTCAACTGGATGTCCGTGCACACGGGCATCGACTTCCCGGTCGGCTACGGCTCCCCGGTGATGGCCGCGACCGACGGCACCGTGCGCACGCAGTACAACAGCGCCTACGGGAACATGGCGATCGTGACCATGGCCGACGGTACGGAGACCTGGTACTGCCACCTCAGCAGCACCAAGATCCGCTCCGGCCCGGTGAAGGCCGGTGACGTCATCGCGTACGCGGGCAGCTCCGGCAACTCCACCGGCCCGCACCTGCACTTCGAGGTCCGGCCCGGCGGCGGCGCGGCGATCGACCCGCTGGTGTGGCTGCGGAGCCACGGCGTCAACCCGACCTGACGGAGCACGGGACACGCGAGAGGGGCGGGGGGGGGGGGGCGGGCGCCCCCCCCCCCCCCCCCCCCGCCCCTCTCCCGTGATCCCCTACGTCCTACAGCTTCTCGACCGGCGCGTACCGCAGGAGCAGCTTCTTCGGGCGCTCGTCGCCGAAGTCCACCGTCGCCTTGGCCTGGTCGCCGAACCCCTCGACGGCCGTCACCGTGCCGAGCCCGAACTGGTCGTGCGTGACCCGGTCCCCGACCACCAGCGTGACCGTGGGCTTCTCCGAGGTGCGCCGGGTCGCGAAGCCCGAGGGGCCGGAGCGGGCGCGCGAGGAGGAGAGCGAGGACGTGATGCCCGAGGTGGGTCCGGCCGGGGCCGCCATCGGGCCCTTGCGCTTCCACTCCAGGTGCGCTTCCGGGATCTCCTCCAGGAACCGCGAAGGCGGGTTGTACGAGGGCTGGCCCCAGGCGCTGCGCATCGCGGCCCGGGTCAGGTAGAGCCGCTCGCGGGCGCGGGTGATACCGACGTACGCCAGCCGGCGCTCCTCCTCCAGCTCCTTGGTCTGGCCGAGGGCCCGCATGTGCGGGAAGACGCCGTCCTCCATACCGGTGAGGAAGACGACCGGGAACTCCAGGCCCTTCGCCGTGTGCAGGGTCATCAGCGTGATGACGCCGGAGCCGTCCTCGTCCTCGTCGGGGATCTGGTCGGAGTCGGCGACCAGCGCGACCTTCTCCAGGAACTCCGCGAGCGTGCCGCTGCCCTCGTCCTCCCCGCGCTCCTGCTCGAATTCGAGGGCCACGGCGGCGAGTTCCTGGAGGTTCTCGATACGGGTCTCGTCCTGCGGGTCGGTGGAGGCCTGGAGCTCGGCGAGATAGCCCGTGCGCTCCAGCACCGCTTCCAGCACGACGGCGGGTCCGGCGCCGGACTCGACGATGGTGCGGAGCTCCTCCATCAGCGTGTTGAAGCGCTTGACGGCGTTGGAGGAGCGGGCCGCCATGCCGTACGCCTCGTCGACGCGGCGCAGCGCCTGCGGGAAGGAGATCTTCTCGCGCAGCGACAGGGCGTCGATCATGGCCTCGGCGCGGTCGCCGATGCCGCGCTTGGGCACGTTGAGGATGCGGCGGAGCGGGACGGTGTCCTCGGGGTTGGCGAGGACGCGGAGGTAGGCCAGGACGTCCCGGACCTCCTTGCGCTCGTAGAAGCGCACGCCGCCGACGACCTTGTAGGGCAGGCCGACGCGGATGAAGATCTCTTCGAAGACACGGGACTGGGCGTTGGTGCGGTAGAAGACGGCGACGTCGCCCGCCTTCGCGTCGCCCTTGTCGGTGAGCCGGTCGATCTCCTCGGCGACGAACTGCGCCTCGTCGTGCTCGGTGTCGGCCACATAGCCGGTGATGCGGGCGCCGCTGCCGGCGTTGGTCCACAGGTTCTTGGGGCGGCGGCTCTCGTTGCGCTCGATGACGGCGTTGGCGGCGGAGAGGATCGTCTGCGTGGAGCGGTAGTTCTGCTCCAGGAGGATCGTCTTCGCGTCCGGGTAGTCCTCCTCGAACTGGAGGATGTTGCGGATGGTCGCGCCCCGGAAGGCGTAGATCGACTGGTCCGCGTCACCGACGACACACAGCTCGGCCGGGGCGTCGGACGCCTCACCGGAGGGGCCGACCAGCTCCCGCACCAGCGTGTACTGGGCGTGGTTGGTGTCCTGGTACTCGTCGACCAGGACGTGGCGGAAGCGGCGGCGGTAGTGCTCGGCCACGTCCGGGAAGGCCTGGAGGAGGTGGACCGTCGTCATGATGATGTCGTCGAAGTCCAGCGCGTTGGCCTCGCGCAGGCGGGCCTGGTAGAGCGCGTACGCCTGCGCCAGGGTCTTCTCGAAGCCGTCGGCGGCCTGCCCGGCGAAGGTCTCCTCGTCGATGAGCTCGTTCTTGAGGTTGGAGACCTTGGCGGTGAAGGACTTCGGCGGGTAGCGCTTGGGGTCCAGGTCGAGATCGCGGCAGACCAGGGCCATCAGGCGCTTGGAGTCGGCGGCGTCGTAGATCGAGAACGACGAGGTGAAGCCGAGCTTCTTGGACTCGCGGCGCAGGATGCGGACGCACGCGCTGTGGAAGGTCATGACCCACATGGCGTTGGCGCGCGGCCCGACGAGCTGCTCGACGCGCTCCTTCATCTCGCCGGCGGCCTTGTTGGTGAAGGTGATCGCGAGGATCTGTCCCGGGTGCACCCCGCGCTCGGCCAGCAGGTGGGCGATGCGGTGGGTGAGCACCCGGGTCTTGCCCGAGCCGGCTCCGGCGACGATGAGCAGCGGGGACCCGGCGTGCACGACGGCGGCGCGCTGCTCGGTGTTCAGCCCGTCGAGCAGTGCGGCGGCGTCGATCACCGGGCGCGGGTGGCCGTCGCGGTAATACCCGTCGCGGGGCGGCGGGGGCGCGTCGTAGACGCCCTCGAAGAGCCCCTCCGGCACCGCTTCGGGTGCGTGGTCCTCGGGGGGCGGCGGCGGGCCGTCCTCCGTGGACTGGAGGCCGGTCAGGAAGTTGTCGTCAAAGAGGCTGCTCATCGCCTCCCGAGTCTAGGCGGCCGCACCGACAACCTTCCGCCGAAGGCCGGAAGCGACCCGGAAGCGACCGTTCCCAGCCGTACGCACGGAGAGCGGACGTCCACGTTCCGTGAACGAAAGCCCGGTCGGAGGGGGTGCTCGACCCTCGATCCCCAAAGGTCACGAAAATGTATCGGGCAAATCGCTCATCCTCCTTCCCAGCGGTGCCGCCGGTTGGCTAGCGTGCTCGGTCAGGTGATCCGTAACCTCCCTGAGACGAACCGCGTCTCACGGTCACCTCTGCCGAATCCGTGCTGCCCTCCCAGCAGTTCGGAACCGGGGACCCACACGCACAACCGGGGTGAATCGGTCCTTACCCTCGCATAACGGACCGTAGGACAGCCTTCCGTCCCGTCCGAACCCGACAGCTAACCCGGTAGGCGGTCCACGGAAGGAGATGCCGGTCTTGGCATCGCATCGCAAGCCGCGCACGAAGGTGCGCACGACCACCCCCGCCGTCGGGTTCACGACGGCCGCGCTGGCCTCGGTGACGCTGCTCTCCACGCAGAGCGCGACCGCCGCTCCCGCCCCCGCCGAGCCGAAGCCGGCCATCGAGGACGTGCAGAAGAAGGTCGACGAGCTCTACCGGCAGGCGGGCAGCGCGACCCAGCAGTACAACCGGGCGAAGGCCGCCTCCACCGCCCAGCGCACCAAGGTCGACACGCTGCTCTCCGACGTGGCGAAGCGCACCGAGAAGATCAACGAGGCCCGCCGGGAGCTGGGTGCCTACGCGGCCGAGCAGTACCGCACCGGCGGCATCGCGCCCACCGCCACCTTCTTCCTCGCGGACGACCCGCAGGCGTACTTCGACCAGAGCCGGCTGATGAGCCGGTCCACGGAGCGGCAGCAGAAGGCCGTCGACGACTTCCGTACGCAGCAGGCCGAGGCGTCGAAGAAGCGCGCGGAGGCCGTGCAGAGCCTGGAGTCGCTCACCGAGACGCAGACCACGCTGCGCTCCAGCAAGCAGAAGGTGCAGACGAAGCTCACGGAGGCCCGGTCCCTGCTCGCGAAGCTGACCGCCGAGGAGAAGGCGCGGCTGGCGGAGCTGGAGCGCAAGAAGGAGGCCGAGGCCAAGGAGAAGGCGAAGCGGCTGGCCGCCCGCCAGGCCGCCGAGGCCAAGGAGCGCGAGGAGCGCGAGGCGGCGGAGAGGAAGGCCCGCGAGGAGGCCGCGAAGGAGTCCGCCAAGGACAGCGGCTCCGGTTCCGGCAGCGGTACGGGTACGGGGACGAGCCCGGGATCCGGCACGGGCACGGGTACGGGGACCGGGGCGGACGGCAGCTACGCCGCCAAGGCCGAGAAGGTGCTGGCCTTCGCCCGCGCCCAGATCGGGAAGCCGTACGTGTGGGGGGCCTCGGGCCCGGCCTCGTACGACTGCTCGGGGCTGACCCAGGCGGCCTGGCGGGAGGCGGGGGTGACGCTGCCCCGGACCACCTGGGACCAGGTGAAGGTGGGCACGCGAGTCGCCACGTCCGACCTTCGGCCCGGGGACCTGGTCTTCTTCTACGACGACATCAGCCACGTCGGCATCTACAAGGGCGACGGGATGATGATCCACGCCCCGAAGCCGGGCGCGAACGTCCGCGAGGAGTCGATCTACTCCATGCCGATCTACGGCAGCGTGCGCCCGGCGTAGCACCGAAGGGGCGGGGGTGGCTGCCTGAGCGGCGGCCGCCCCCGAGTGGGTCTCAGGTCCAGAGCGTGGCGATGAAGATGTTGGCGACCGTGAGCCCGCCGACCGCCGCGAACGCGCCCTTCTCGACCTTCTCCTCGTCCCGCTTGACGTAGACGAGCGCGAGGATGACGACGAGGAGCGCCAGCTTCACGCCGATCTTGATGTTGTTCACGGCCTGGTCGTCGGCCTGGTTGAGCCCGACCAGGGCGACGCCGGTGACCAGCATGGTCAGCGCGCCGTGCAGCATGGCGGGAGTGAAGCGGGCGGTGCCCGCGCCCATGGCCTTCATCTGGGTCAGGAAGCCGCCCAGCAGGGAGGCGATGCCGATGATGTGCAGGGCGACGAAGACATTGATGAGGACGTCCATGGCTCCGGAGCCTAGCCATGGCCAAAACTTTACCCAGCAGTGAGGCAAGCCTTCCTCGACGCCTTCGCCGGAACTGGGCGCCCCGTGCCCGAACCTGCCGGAATGATCAGTTCCGACTTCACGCCTACGGTCATTCGGCAGCACGGAAACGTCACATCCGGGCAATAGCTGTCATGGCGAACCTTTTCCGTGCCCCCGGATTAGCGTCCTTGGCGGACCTGCCGGCACCCCCCGGCGGGCAGCCGACAGGAAGGATGCCGCCCCCGTGGCCGCGCACCGGAAATCCGCTCACCGGAAACCCAAGCAGCGCCCCTTCACCGGCCCTGCTGCCCGCACCGCCGCCACCCTGGCGCTCGCCGGGGCCGCCACCGCCACCTCGGCCACCGGGGCCGGCGCCGCACCCGCCGAGCCCGCTCCCACCGCCGCCCAGGTCCGGGCCAAGGTCGACCGGCTCTACCACGACGCCGAGGTCGCCACCGAGAAGTACAACGGGGCGAAGGAGAAGGAGACGGCCGCCAGGAAGGCCGTCGACACCCTGGCCGACGAGGCCGCCCGCCGCACCGACCGCCTCAACACCGCCCGCCACGCGCTCGGTTCGATGGCCACCGCCCAGTACCGCACCGGCGCCCTCGACCCCGCCGTACAGCTGGCGCTCTCCTCGGACCCCGACAGCTACCTGGAGCGCGCCGCCCACCTGGACCGGGCGGGCGACCGGCAGGCGGGCCTGCTCGGCAACATCCGGCGCCAGCTCTCCGGCATCGCGCGGGTCAAGGCCCGCGCCGACCAGGAGACCGAGGCACTCGCCGCCCGCCGCGCCGAGCTGAACGAGCACCGCACCGCGATCCGGACCAAGCTGGCCGACGCCCGGACGCTCCTGGCCACCCTCACCGCCGCCGAGCGCGCCGCGTACGAGCGGTCGGCCGACGCGGCCCACGGCGGCGGCCCGGCACAGGCAGACCCGGCCACCAGTCAGGCGGCCGACGGCTCCGCCACCCACCCCGACCGGGCCGTCGCAGGCGCCCACGCCGACCGCTCGGCCCCCCGCGCCTCGGTGGCCGCCCCCAACTCCCGGGCGGCCCGGGCCGTCTCCTTCGCCCACGGGGCGATCGGCAAGCCGTACGTCTGGGGCGCGACCGGCCCGAACGCCTTCGACTGCTCCGGGCTGACCCAGGCGGCCTGGAAGGCGGCGGGCGTCAGCCTGCCCCGCACCACCTACACCCAGATCAACGCCGGACAGCGGGTCTCCCGCTCCGAACTGGCCCCCGGCGATCTGGTCTTCTTCTACTCCGGCATCAGCCACGTCGGCCTCTACATCGGCGGCGGCCAGATGATCCACGCCCCGCGCCCCGGCGCACCGGTCCGCATCGCGCCTATCAGCCAGATGCCTTTCGCCGGAGCGACCCGGGTGGCATAGTCCCCGGCGCCGACCTCTCCCCCGCCGAAGGAACTCCCCGTATGTCGATGGCGAACGCCGTCCAGGAGTACGCCCGCACGCTCACGCTGCGCACTTCCGCCCACTACCGGGCGGGCCCGTTCACCGTCCGGTACAACCCGGGCTGGGAGCTGAAATACGCCAACTACGCCATCCCCGACCGCGATGCGGAACCCACGGTGAACGACGTGGCGACCCTCATCGACGCGTTCCGGAAGCGGAAGCGGCTGCCCCGCCTGGAGTTCCTGCCCGCCTGGGCCCCGGCCGTCGAACCGGCGCTGCTCTCCGCCGGGTTCACCGTGGAGAGCCGGGCCCCGCTGCTCGTCTGCGCCCCCGAGGACCTCCGCACGCCGAAGCCGGTCGAGGGCCTGCGCATCGCCGCGCCCGCCACCGCGACGGAATTCGTCGACGCCGCCCGCATCCAGCACCACGGCTTCGGCGGCACGGGCGAACCCGAGCCGGGAACGATCACCTGGCTGCGCTCGGCGGCGGCCGGGGCCGGGGTCGCCGCCCTGGCTGCCCTGGACGGCGCGCCGGCCGGGGTGGGCGGCTGCACCCTCCCCGTCGACGGCCTCAGCGAACTGGTCGGCCTCGCCGTCGCCGCCCCCTTCCGCCGCCGGGGCGTCGGCGCCGCGCTCTCCGCCTGGCTGACCGAACGGGCCCTGGACCAGGGGTGCCGGGCCGTCTGGCTGGAGCCGGGGGACGCCGACGTGGAACGGATCTACGCGGGCGTCGGCTACCGCCGGATCGGCGAGAAGGTCTCCATCGCGCTGGAGCCGTCATAGCGCTTCCGGCCCACCCGGCCCGCCCAGCTCCTCCGGCCCGCCCGGCCTGCCCGGCTCGGCTCAGACCAGCCGTCGTGCCGTCGCCCACCGGGTCAGTTCGTGCCGGTTGGAGAGCTGGAGCTTGCGCAGCACCGCCGAGACGTGGGACTCGACCGTCTTCACCGAGATGAAGAGCTGCTTCGCGATCTCCTTGTACGCGTATCCCCGGGCGATCAGCCGCAGCACTTCGCGCTCGCGCTGGGTCAGGCGGTCCATGTCCTCGTCGACCGGCGGGGCGTCCGTGGAGGCGAAGGCATCCAGGACGAAGCCGGCCAGGCGCGGGGAGAAGACCGCGTCGCCCTCCTGGACCCGGAAGATGGAGTCGACCAGGTCGGTGCCGGTGATCGTCTTGGTGACATAGCCGCGGGCGCCGCCCCGGATCACGCCGATGACGTCCTCGGCGGCGTCCGAGACGGAGAGCGCGAGGAAGCGGACCGGGTCGTCGGCCGCGCCCATCAGCGGGGCGCAGCGGCGCAGCACCTCGACGCCGCCGCCGCCCGGGAGATGGACGTCGAGGAGGACGACCTCGGGGCGGGTCGCCGTGATGACGGTGACGGCCTGGTCGACGTCGGCGGCCTCGCCGATCACTTCGACGCCGGTCTCCTCGGTGCGGCCGATCTCGGCCTGCACCCCGGTGCGGAACATCCGGTGGTCGTCGACGAGCACGACCCGTACCCGTCGCTCCGGGCCCCCGGTGGCTTCGGTGTTCTCGGTCATTCGCTCGCCCTCTCCATCTCCAGCTCGACCTCGGTGCCCCCGCCGGGCACCGAACGCAGCCGGGCAGTGCCGCCGTTGCGCTGCATCCGGCCGATGATTGATTCTCGTACGCCCATGCGGTCGGCGGGAACCTCGTCCAGGTCGAAGCCCGGGCCCCGGTCCTTCACGGAGACGAAGACCGTGGTGCCCTCGACCTCGGCGAAGACCTGCACGGCACCGCCCTCGCCACCGTACTTGGCGGCGTTGACCATCGCCTCGCGCGCGGCCTGCATCTGGGCGCCCAGCTTGTCGTCGAGGGGGCAGTCGCCGACGACCACGACCTCCAGGGGGACGCCGTGCTTGTCCTCCACCTCGGCGGCGGCCCGCTTCACGGCCTCGGCGAGGGTCTCCGGCTCGTCGTCCTCGTCCTTGCCGGTGCCCTCGGGGTTGTAGAGCCAGTTCCGCAGCTCGCGCTCCTGGGCCCGGGCCAGGCGTCTGACCTCGCCGCCGTCGTCCGCGTTCCGCTGGATCAGGGTGAGGGTGTGCAGGACGGAGTCGTGGACGTGGGCGGCGACCTCGGCGCGCTCCTGGGCACGGATGCGCATCAGGCGCTCCTCGGAGAGGTCCTGGGTCATCCGGACCAGGTAGGGGCCGGCCAGCAGGGCGATGCCGGTGAGGACGGCGATGGCGGCGGTCAGCACGTTGCCCAACTGGGCGGCCGAGCCGCGCACCACCATGAAGACGGCGAGGCCGAGGCCCACGAGGGCGACCCCGGCGAGCGCGCGGGCCAGTTGCAGCAGCCGGCGGCGGCGGCCGACCTCGATCCAGCGGGCGCGCCGCGCGTTGTCCGCCTGGCGCCAGACGAGGACGGAGCCCGCGCCGATGAGGAGCGTCGGCCAGATGTAGCGGTCGGCCTCGCTGCCCATGTCGACGTTGGCGACGAAGACGACGGCCCCGACGAGCAGGGCGACCAGCGCGAAGACCTGGCCCGGGTCCGGTTTGCGGAGCTTGCGCCGGCCGTCCGCCGCGGTCTCGAACACCGAACGCGGGGCGTGGGCGCCGCCGACACCGCCGACGCCGAGGGGGACCACGATCCAGAACACCGCGTACAGCAGGGCGCCCAGGCCGTCGCTGAGGAAGAGCCCGAGGAAGACGAACCGCACCCAGGCGACCGGCAGCCCGAGGTGTCCGGCGAGCCCGCGCGCGACGCCGCCCAGCATCCGCCCGTCGGCGCTGCGGTACAGCTTGCGCAGCGGCGGCTCCTCCGGGTCGGAGGCGAGTGAGCTGTGCCCGGCTCGGGCGGTGGCGGCTGGCATACCCCGATCGTCACACGCGGCGGGGGCGCGAGGCATCAGGGTAGTCCCCCTGATCGACCCTGAGGCCAGCCCTACCCCGCCGCCCCTGGTACCCCCGCCACCCCCGGCACCCCCGGCACCGCTGAGAGACCACCCCTGCGGGGCGGCCCGGCGCAAAATCAGGGACCGGCCAGGGTCGGCGCGGCTCCCGCCCGCCGGTGCGGGCCGTCACCATGGAGGTATGACCGCTCCCTCGGACGCCGCCCCCGGCGTCGCACCCCCCGACGCGCCCAAACCGCTGCTGCGCCGCAGCCCGCGGCAGAAGGTGGTGGCCGGGGTCTGCGGCGGACTCGGCCGGTACTGCGACGTGGACCCGGTGATCTTCCGGATCGTGCTCGGTGTCCTCTCGGCGACCGGCGGGATCGGCCTGATCTTCTACGGCTTCGCCTGGCTCCTGCTGCCCGTGGAGGGCGAGGAGGAGAACGAGGCGCGCCGGCTGCTGTCGGGCCGGGTCGACGGGGCGTCGCTGGTGGCGCTGCTGCTGGCGCTGATCGGCTGCGGGCTCTTCCTGTCGATGCTGGGCAACCGGGGGATGCTGGCGTTCGCCGCGCTGCTGACGGTGGCCGTGGTCGGCTGCTCGGTGTGGACGCAGTCCCGCAGGACGTCGGCGCCGGAGGACCCGGCGGCCCCGCCGGGCACCCCCGCCGCCCCCGCCTACCCGCACGCCTCCGGCCTCGGCACGCCCCCGCCGGAGGTGAAGGCGCCGCCGACGCCGGGCGGTCCGTCGTGGTGGCGGGACCCGATCGTGAAGGACGGGACGACGGGCCCGGTCGGCTCGGGCTATCTCTGGGGCCCCTCGGACACCGACCCGGACGCGGCGGCGGAGACGGTCCGGGCCGGGCGTCCCAGCGCGGACGCCCCGTTCCGGCCGCCCGCCCCGGCGCCCGCCGCGCCGGGACCGCGCCCGATCGGCGGCCTCGTCTTCCTGACGGCGCTGGTGGCGGGCGGTCTGGGGACCGGGCTGAGCTGGGAGCAGCAGCCGCTGGGGACGGCGTTGCAGACCGGCCTGGTCGCCGCGCTCGCGGTCTTCGGGCTCGGCCTGCTGGTCTCCTCGGTGCTCGGGCGGACCGGGTTCGGCACGGTGCTGCTGGCGGTGGTCACGGCGGTGCTGCTGGCGGGCGCGACGCTGCTGCCGAAGGAGATCAGCACGGAGTGGGCCCGCCAGGAGTGGCGTCCGGCCGGGCCCGCCGCCGTACAGCAGCGTTACGAGCTGGGCAGCGGGGACGCCCGGCTGGACCTGTCCGGGGTGGTGGTCCCGCCGGGCGGGACCGTGCGGACCCGGCTGGAGGTCGGGGCGGGCCGGGCGGCCGTCGTCGTCCCGGTGGGCGTGACGGTGAAGGTCCGGGCCGAGGCCGGTCTCGGGGAGATCCGGCTGGAGGAGGGGCAGCGGGTCCAGGTCCGCATCAACAGCGACCAGACGTCGCAGCGCACGCTTCCACCGCCCCAGGGCAGCAAGCCGGCCGGGACGATCGAGCTCGAAGTGGAAGTCGGAGTCGGACAGGTGGAGGTCAGCCGTGCTGCGTCATGAGTTCCGGCCGGGACGGGCGGTGGCGGGCCTGACGATGCTGGTCCTCGCCGGAGGGTACGCGGGTGACGCGGCCGGAGACTGGGAGGCGCCGTGGACCTTCTTCCTCGGGGTCTTCCTCGGTGGCCTGTGGCTGGCCGCCACGGTCACCTGGACCGCCTACATGCTGCGGCGCCGCCGGGACGCGAGGAAGGCGTCGACGGAGAACATGGAGGCGCCCGCGAGCACCAAGGGCAGCCACGCCATCAAGTAGGGCAGATCGTTGCCGTAGTAGTACGGGGTCGACTGCCAGCTGACCGTCAGCCACAGGCTCAGCGAGATCAGCGCGCCGCCGAGCGCGGCGAGCCGGGCCCACAGGCCGACGAGGGTGCCGAGGCCGACGAGGAGTTCGCCGATCGCGATGGCGTAACCGAAGCCCTCAGGGCTCTTGAGCGCCAGGTCGACGAGGGCGGGGATCGCGGAGGAGTCGCGGACCCCGTTCATCAGCTCGCCGATGGAGCCGGGGCCGGTGGCGGAGAGGAACCCGCTGTCGGTGAGCTTGTCGAGCCCCGCGTAGACGAAGGTGACGCCGAGGAAGAGCCGCAGCGGCAGCAGGGCGTACTGCCCCGCCCGCTCCCGCAGCCCTCTCGGCTCGCCCGGACCGTACGCACCGCCGCCGTAACCGCTCATCACTGCCGCCCCGCTTCCCGAAGACCTGTCATCCGACCATACGTACGCCTGTACGGCGCCGCTCACCAGACCCGGGAGGCGGATGGTGGTCAGTCCGTGACGTCGATGGAGCAGCGGTCGGTCTCCACCCCGGCGGCGGTGATGACCTGGACGTCCACGGTGCCGGGCTCCACCTCGACCGGGACCGGGACGGTGAGCACGGTGTCGGTCGGGTTGGCGAACCCTCCGGCGACCGGGATGAGCGGTACGTGGACGTGGACCGTGCCGATCCGTACGACGAGCCGGGCCAGCCGGTCGGGGCTGCCCGCACCGGGCGGTACGAAGCCCGCGCCCCGGATCTCGATGTCGTCGCCGGTCCGGATCGGGGCGTCCAGGTCCCCGGCCTCCCGGGCACGCACCACGGACAGGACGACCGGACGGCCGCCCTCCGCGTACTTCCCGGCGAAGTACGTCGCCGCCGAGACGGCCACCAGCAGGGCGAGCCCCCACGGCAGGTCGGGCAGCTGCTCGGGGCGGCGGGCCAGCCGGACCCCGGCGAACAGTACGGCGACGGCGCTGACCAGCACGTACTGCACATCGGTGAACGAGCCGCGCCCGGAGTCGTCGGTGAGCAGATCGGCGGCGCGCGGCCGGTCCGCGCGCAGCTTCTGGAGCCGTCGGCCCAGCACCCGTACGGTCACCACGCGGCGGACGACGACGGCGACGGCGCACACCAGCGCCAGCACGGCCACCACCCCGGCGGACCGCACGAGGTCGAGCCCTTCGATCAGCGCGTCCCGGTCGTCCGGGTCCGATGCCCCCGCCAACTGGAGGGCCAGCACCAGGACGGCGAAGACGGCGAGCAGCACCCAGGCGGCGGCGACGGCCCTGGAGGTGGAGAGCCGGTTGTCCTCGCCGATCAGCGGGGCGAGGAGGCCGCCCCGGGCGCGGTGGAAGCGGGCGGCGACGGTGAGCAGGGAAGCGGTGATGACCGCGGCGACCAGAGCGGCGGTGCGGGCGGTGGTCCAGCCGGGCCCGATCGCGGTGAGGCTCGCGCCGACGAGGAGGGCGACGACCGCGCCCCAGACGACGAACAGGGTGCCCCGCCACACATGGTGCAGCCAGACGTCCCCGGCGGCCCGGCCCCGTTCGGCGACGGCGCGGGCGGACTCGGTCAGCTCGTCGGAGACCCACTGCCGGGACGCGGAGGGCGACTGGGCGACCCCGGCGGGCAGACCGTTTCCCGCTGCCAGTTCGTCCCGCTTGGCGAGGAACGCGGCGACCGCGCGCCGGTGCCCCTCGCGTGCTCCGTGCGGGCAGTCGCCGCACGTACAGCCTCCGCCGTGCGTACCGCTCACCCTTGCCTCGTCCAACGCCACGGAGATTTACACCCTTTCCCACCCCGGTACAGCCAACTCACCTGCGATACCAGCGAATTGTGCCGTACGGGACGGGCGGGCCCCGCATCGGGGCGGCCCGGGGCGGCCGTCGTCAGAACGTTCGACTGATCCGCTGCCACAGGGGCTGGTAGTTGATCCACGCCACCAGGTCGCTGCCGAGCTGGTCACGGGTGGTGAGGGCGTCCCGGTGGCCGATCAGCACGGGCTTCCCGGCTCCCCGTGCCAGCAGTTGCACCTGGCAGGCGCGCTCCAGGGTCAGGAACCACCAGGCGGCCGCGTCGACCGAGTCGCCCACGGTCAGCAGCCCGTGGTTGCGCAGGATGACGGCCTTGCACCCCCCGAGCACCTCGGCGATCCGCCGCCCTTCCTCCTCGTCCACGACGACCCCGGTGTACGCGTCGTACACCGCATGGTCTTCGTAGAACGCACAGGCCTCCTGCGTGATCGGCTCGATCGGCTCCCCCAGCGCGGCCAGCGCCCGCCCGTGCGTGGAGTGGGTGTGCGCGACGGCGACAGCGCCCGGCCGGGCCCGGTGCACGGCCGCGTGCACGGCGAAGGCCGCCTGGTTGACGTGGAAGCGCCCCTGGACCACCTGCCCGTCCCCGTTGACGAGGATCAGATCCTGCGGGGCGATACCGGCGAAGGGCGCCCCGAACGGGTTGACCCAGTAGCAGTCGTCCAGCTCCGGATCGCGCACGGTGATGTGCCCGGAGACCCCGTCCTCGTACCCGTACTCCCCGAACAGCCGCAACGCCCCCGCGAGCCGCTGCCTGCGGTACGTCCGTTCCTCGTCCGGCGACGCGTGCACGGGCGGCATCGCGAAGTGCAGCTGCTCTACGGGGACGGGCGCGGGGGCGGGCACGGCGGGCGGCTCGGACATGGCGGCTCCTCACTTTCCCGGGGGGCGTACGGGATCGGAAGTTACCGGCGGGTGGGGGTGAGGGGAAGGGGTGGGGCGGGCTACGGGCGGCGGCGGTTGATCGCGGTGAGGTCGATCTCCAGAGGGAAGGGGACGGTCAACGTGAGCTTGTCCCGATGAATGCCCGTGGGTACGTAGACCTTCAGTGCGGGGTCGAGTTCATAGACGTACACGACCGGCACGCCTTCCTCGTCCGCCTCCACCCGCCAGAAGTGCCGCACTCCGGCGGCGGCGTACTTGCGGGGCTTGACCTCCCGGTCACGCTGTACCGAGTCGTCGGACACCACCTCGACGGCGAGCACGATGTCCTCGGGACGGAACCATGTCTGGCGCGGCCCCGTGTTCGCCCCGACGGGGAACACCAGCACGTCCGGCTCCGGACGGTTCTTCTCGTCCAGCTTGATGGTCATCTCACGCAGGACGTCCAGGTCAGCAGGCGCCTGGTCCAGGAGGGCGTTCTCGAACAGACGCATGGCACGCCCGTGAAAGGCGGTCTGCGGACTCATGAAGACGAGACTCCCGTCGATCAGCTCGGTGTGGGGCGGGAGGCCCGGAATCCGGTCGAGGTCGTCCGCCGTCCAGCCGCCCTCCGGCGGGACGGGCCACCGGTACGGCTGCTGTTCGAGCCTGGGCTCGGGTGCGGCGCTCATGATTACTCCCATACGCCGAAGTCTCGTCTCTTCACTCAGCGTACCCAGGGGGAACGACAATGCCGCCGCCCAAACGAATGAGCGACGGCATCGGCGTTGACCAGGGGGATCAGGAGCCCCGGCGGGAGGTCACTCCCACTCGATCGTCCCCGGCGGCTTGCTCGTCACGTCGAGGACGACCCGGTTGACGTCGGCGACCTCGTTGGTGATGCGGGTGGAGATCTTCGCCAGCGTCTCGTACGGCAGGCGCGACCAGTCCGCCGTCATGGCGTCCTCGGAGGAGACCGGGCGCAGCACGATCGGGTGGCCGTAGGTGCGGCCGTCGCCCTGGACGCCGACCGAGCGGACGTCGGCGAGGAGGACCACCGGGCACTGCCAGATGTCGCGGTCCAGGCCGGCCGCCGTCAGCTCCTCGCGGGCGATGGCGTCGGCCTCGCGGAGCAGGTCCAGGCGGTCCTTGGTGACCTCGCCGACGATGCGGATGCCGAGGCCGGGGCCGGGGAACGGCTGGCGCTGGACGATCTCCTCGGGGAGGCCGAGCTCCTGGCCGACCATCCGGACCTCGTCCTTGAACAACTGGCGCAGCGGCTCGACGAGCTGGAACTCGATGTCGTCGGGGAGGCCGCCCACGTTGTGGTGGGACTTGATGTTGGCGGTGCCGGTGCCGCCGCCGGACTCCACCACGTCCGGGTAGAGCGTGCCCTGGACCAGGAAGGCGACCTCGGGGCCCTCCTCCTGGAGGATCTCCAACTGGGCCTGCTCGAAGACGCGGATGAACTCGCGGCCGATGATCTTCCGCTTCTGCTCCGGGTCGGAGACCCCGGCCAGGGCGTCGAGGAAGCGCTTCTCCGCGTCGACCACCTTCAGCTTCGCGCCGGTCGCGGCGACGAAGTCCTTCTCGACCTGCTCGGTCTCGCCCTTGCGCATCAGGCCGTGGTCGACGTAGACGCAGGTGAGCTGCGAGCCGACGGCCTTCTGGACGAGGGCGGCGGCGACGGCGGAGTCCACGCCGCCGGAGAGGCCGCAGATGGCGCGCTTGTCGCCGACCTGCTCGCGGATGAGGGCGATCTGCTCCTCGACCACGTTGGTGGTGGTCCAGTTCGGCTCGATGCCCGCGCCGCGGTAGAGGAAGTGCTCCAGGACCTGCTGGCCGTGGGTCGAGTGCATGACCTCCGGGTGGTACTGCACCCCGTAGAGCTTCTTCTCGTCGTTCTCGAAGGCCGCGACCGGGACCACGTCCGTGGAGGCGGTGACGGTGAAGCCCTCGGGGGCGGCCGAGCAGGCGTCGCCGTGCGACATCCAGACCGGCTGCTCGGTGGGCGTGCCCTCGAAGAGCGTCGAGCCCGCCTTGGAGACGTGCAGCGGGGTGCGGCCGTACTCACGCGCCCCGTTGTCGTCGACCGTGCCGCCGAGCGTCGTCGCCATCAGCTGGAAGCCGTAGCACATGCCGAAGACGGGGACCCCGGCCTCGAACAGCGAGCGGTCCAGGGACGGCGCGCCCTCCGCGTAGACCGACGACGGGCCGCCGGAGAGGATGATCGCGCGGGGGTTCTTCGCCAGCATCTCGGCCACCGGCATGGTGGACGGGACGATCTCGCTGTAGACCCGGGCCTCACGGACGCGGCGGGCGATGAGCTGGGCGTACTGCGCGCCGAAGTCGACGACGAGGACCACGTCGGCCGTGGTGTCGGGGGCGGCGGGGGGTGCTGCTGGCACGGGGCGGCCTTCCGGCGGTGGTGAAGGGGGTCGGTTCCTCCGATTCTACCGGCCGTACGTGAACCCTCCGCCGGGCCGCCGGAGGGACTCCGTGTCTCAGGATCCGGGCCCCGGCTTGGTGGGCCCGGCGGGCCGGGCCATACTGTCCCCATGCGTCAGCACACGATCTTCGTCTTTACCTATGGCATCCGGCCCGCCGGCTGCCATGGTCGTGCTGCTTGAGCTACTGACAAGCAACGTTCCAGGCGCCCCGGGCCACCAGGCCCGGGGCGTTCTGCGTTTCCCGGGCCCATCGCCCGGGGTGGCCTCCGACCCACCAGGAGTCACCACCATGAGCAGCATCACCACCAGTCCCGCCGGAAACACCAGCACCACGACCCCTGCCGAGCGGACCGGCGCCCACACCGACGAGGCCGCCGCCCTGATCGGCGGCGCCCGGGAGCGCATCGACACCCTCGACGACCGGATCATCGGCCTCGTCCAGGAACGGATGGCCGTCTCGGCGGTCATCCAGGAAGCCCGGATCACCTCCGGAGGCCGCCGGGTCAACCTGTCCCGCGAGACGGCCGTGCTCGGCCACTACAGGGACGCGCTGGGCAAGCCGGGTACCGCTCTGGCGATGACCCTGCTGGAGCTGTGCCGCGGCCGGGTGTGACCCGGGGGACGGCACCAGCAGGACCGTATCTGCGTTCGGTGCCCGTCTCACCCGTACGGCGCGTGACCGGGACCGGCGTGCCTTCGTTGGTCCCGGTGTCCGTGCCAACCAGGGGCGGCATCGATGGAGTACCACGCGTGGCTCCGCCGGGACGTGTGACGTACCGCAGGTACGTCGTGGGACCACATCCCGGCGCACGTGACCGGTCCGCAGGGGACAGCAGCCCGGTCACCCCATGTGCGGCCGATCCCGGGGACGCCCGGATCGGCCGCATCGGGACGCGGAGGCCCGCTCCCTCCTCCGCCGCTCTTCCTCTCAGCTCTGCCGCGCAGCCCGTCGCCGTGCCGCCGTGAACAGCACCAGGCCCGCCGCCAGCGCCGCGGCCGCCGCGCCCGAGGCGATCAGGGCGGTCGATCCCGTCGAGGCGAGGCCGCCCCCGCCGGCGGAGCCGCCCGTCGTACCCGCCGCGCCTGCGCCCGACGTGGCGGACGGGGCGGACTCCGAGGGGCCGGTGGTGCCGGACGGGGCCGGGGCCGAGGTCGGCGGGGTGGACGGTTCGCCGGAGCCGCCGCCCGTCGCACCACCCGACTCGGAGCCCTCGCCCTCACCCTCACCGTTCACGATCAGGTACGCGGTGTTGTTGGCCGGCTTCGGGTCGAACGGCAGCTTGGGGTTCTGGAGCAAGGGGCCGCGGATGGTGACCGCGCCCTCCGCGCCGACCGCGCTCCGGTCGATCCGCAGTGCGAACGGCAGGTCGAGGCCGCCGCCGTCCAGCACGGTCATGGAGGCGTCGCAGACGTAGCGCGGCGCGGGGCTCTTCTGGTCCTCGCGGTATCCGCCGCCGGCGGTCACCGCGCGGCAGCGGTCCGGCTTGTCCGTGACGGTCGTGCCCGGCGGGACGGTGAAGTCGAGGGTGGCGACACTCTCGCCGGAGCGGAGGTAGCTGACCCAGGCCGGGCCGTCGTTACGGAAGCCGATGTCCGCCGTCACGGTGGAGCCCTCGGCCCCGGCCACCTTGTCGCCGTACGCCACGAAGTCGGCCGTGTTCTCCGTACGGAAGTCCGCCTCGTGCAGGTTGTCCCACGGGTTGAGGTCCCCGCCCCGGGCGGTCGCGCCCTTCTTCGCGGGGGTCTTCGCCGGGACCGCCTTCAGGACGGCGCCGGTGCCGCGCTCGAAGGGGGCGCCCGCACGCTGTGCGGTGCGCTGGGCGGCGCTGTTCTCGTGGATGCTGTAGACGAACATGTCGAAGTAGGCGCGGTCGGTGACCTCGATGGTCAGCGGGGTCGCCAGGGTGTACGTCGCGCCCGCCTCGAAGGAGCCGTCGACCGAGCAGAGGGCGGTGGTCCAGCCGGCGCCCCGGGAGCCCGGACCGCCCTCGGCGTACTCGCAGTTGGAGTAGCGCTCGGGGATGTCGAGGCCGCGGGAGTACACCAGGCCGAGGAGGACGCCGTCGGCGGCGCGGGTGCCCCGGTTGGTGAAGGTGATCGGGGCCTTCTGCCGGTCGCCCACAGTCGTCCGCTCCTTGAAGGGGAGCTCTTCCATGACGAGGTCGGCGCCGCCCACGGTGACCCGGGTGGTGAACGGTGTGAAGGTCGCGCCCTGGGACTGTCCGGTCACCCTGATCGTGCCGGTGTCGCCCTCCTCGCTGCCCTCGGCGGCGGTGAGGAGGAGGTCGTCGATGCCGCGGAGGCCGGCCCGGATGCCCTGGTCCGTGCAGACCGCCTTCGCGCCGGTGACCTCGCAGTCCGAGGTGTCCTCCACGGCCGCGTCGGCGACGCCCGCGATGCCGCTGAGGTCGAAGGTGACGGTGAACTCCGTCTCGTAGTCGTCGTCCTCCTCGTCCGCGCCCGGGTTGTTCAGGGTGATCCCGAGCGTGGAGTGGAGCGGCTCGCCGCTCTCCGGGTACGGGTGCAGCGCGGTCTCGGCGGGGCCGCCGATGGCGAGCACCGGCGCGTCCGCGGCCTGCGCCGGGGCGGCCGTGCCCGCGAGCGAGGCCGCGGCCAGCAGACCTGCGGCGGCGAGGGAGCCCGCGGCGCGGCGCAGCGCGGCTCTCGGGGAGAAGCGTGTCATCGGGGACCTCTGGTACGTGGCGGGCGCTGTGTGACTGCTGTGAGGCAGCACGGGTTCGACCACGCAGCTTCCCGGACAGTTGCCCGGAGAAAGATCACGGATTGGGTACGGGGGTGTTCCCGACGCCTTCGATGCCCGCCCCGGCCTCCGCCGTCCCCTTCGGCGGCACCACCGGAATGCCCAGGAACGGCAGCTTCAGCGCGCCGAACGCGTCCTTCGGTACGGCGGGCGCGAGCGGTTCGACCGGGGTGAGCCGCTCGTAGGCCGCGTCCTGCCCCGGGCGCGGGTCCGCCTCGCCTTTGTTGGGCCAGAAGGACATCGCGCGCTCCGCCTGGGCGGTGATGGTCAGCGAGGGGTTGACGCCGAGGTTGGCGGAGACCGCGGAGCCGTCGACGACGCTGATGCCGGGGTGGCCGTAGAGGCGGTGGTAGGGGTCGATGACGCCCTCCTCCGCGCTCGCGCCGATCGGGCAGCCGCCGAGGAAGTGGGCGGTGAGCGGGGTGCCCATCAGCTCGCCGACGTTGGAGCCGGCGAAGCCGTTGATCTCCTCGGCGAGGAGGGTGGCGCTGCGGGTGGCCTCGGGGATCTGGGTCGGGTTGGGCGCGCCGTGGCCCTGGCGGGCGGTGAGCAGGCCTTTGCCGATGCCGCCCGGTTTGCGGTACGTCGTCAGGGAGTTGTCC
This sequence comes from Streptomyces cyaneofuscatus, assembly GCF_042718795.1. Taxonomy (GTDB): domain Bacteria; phylum Actinomycetota; class Actinomycetes; order Streptomycetales; family Streptomycetaceae; genus Streptomyces; species Streptomyces cyaneofuscatus_A. The sequence continues at coordinate 68,650 of NZ_JBHXOX010000021.1, read as the reverse complement.
AGCGACTGCATGACCAGGCCGATGATCGTGCGCTCCGACCAGTGGTGGTTGGAGAGCGAACGCGCGGCGAGGGTCGGGTGCTTGACCATGTTGGCGAGCCAGCCGCGCACCCGGTGGGCCCCGTAGGGCACCTGGAGGATCGACATCGCGCCCATGGCGTTGGAGCCCTTGCCGTACCGCACCGGCTCGATGTGGGTGTTGCCGTCCGGGTGGATCGAGGAGGTGATCGCGACGCCCCGGGAGAAGTCGGCCTTGGCGATGCCGTGCTTCCGGCGGTAGCGGCGGTCGCTGGTCTGGGAGCCCACCAGCGCCTCGGAGTTGGTCCGGGTCAGCTCGCCGAGCCTGGCGGAGAGCCGGGGCAGCAGGCCGCGGTCCTTCATGGAGTGCAGCAGGGTCTGCGTGCCGTACGTGCCCGCCGCGACGACCACCTTGCGGGCGCGCAGCCTGGTGGGCTTCGCCTTGCGGCGGCGGTCGGTGGGGACGGTGAGGACGCGGTAGCCGCCCTCGGGGTCGTCGGTGACGGCGACGACGGAGGTCATCGGGTGGATGACCGCTCCGGCCTTCTCGGCGAGGTGGAGGTAGTTCTCGTTGAGGGTGTTCTTCGCGCCGTGGCGGCACCCCGTCATGCACTCGCCGCACTCGGTGCAGGCCTTGCGGGCGGGTCCGGCGCCGCCGAAGTACGGGTCGGGGACGGTGTCGCCGGGCTTGGCCTTCGCCGTGCCGTCGGCGTCCTTGCCGTCGCCGAAGAAGACGCCGACCGGGGCCAGGTGGAAGGTGTCGCCGACGCCCATCGCCTCGGCGGCGGCCTTGAGGTGGATGTCGGACGGGGTCATGGTCGGGTTGAGGCGGACCCCGAGCATCCGGCGGGCCTGGTCGTAGTACGGCTTCAGCTCGTCCTGCCAGTCGGTGATCGAGGCCCACTGGCGGTCCTCGAAGAACGGCGCGGGCGGCACGTACAGCGTGTTGGCGTAGTTGAGTGAGCCGCCGCCGACCCCGGCGCCCGCGAGCACCATGACGTTGCCGAGGAGGTGGACGCGCTGGATGCCGAAGAGGCCGAGGGCCGGGGCCCAGAGGTAGTTCTTCAGGTCCCAGGAGGTCTTGGGGAGCGTGCCGGGGGTGAAGCGCCGGCCCGCCTCCAGGATGCCGACGCGGTACCCCTTCTCGGTCAGCCGGAGCGCCGACACCGCCCCGCCGAAGCCCGAACCGACGACCAGGACGTCGTAGTCGTACGCGGCGTCGTCCTCGGCCGGCACATGGCTCACGGGCTGTTTCCGGGCAGGGCTGTGCTGGGACATGGCGCTCCTCGGTACGAAAAGGGCAGGGTTACGACGTCTTGGCGGGAGCTCAGCGCAGCCGGAACGCCTTCATCGCCTTGAGGCTGCGGGTCATGAACGCGGCGTACTTCTCGTCGTCCATGCCGAAGGACGGGGCGAGCGGGATCAGCCGCTGCTGGGCGACGGTCTGGGCCTCGGTGTACTTGAGGATGCCCTCGGAGCCGTGCCGCCGGCCGAGTCCGGAGTCCTTCATGCCGCCCATCGGGGACTGGACGCTGCCGTAGGCGGGGGCGTACCCCTCGTTGATGTTGACGGTGCCGGTGCGCAGCCGGGCGGCGACCTCGTGGCCGCGCTTGGAGTCGGTGGTCCAGACGCTGGAGTTGAGGCCGTACGGGGTGGCGTTGGCCTCCGCGATGACCTCGTCCTCGTCGCTGAAGCGGTAGATGGCGACGACCGGGCCGAAGGTCTCCTCGGTGCAGACGGCCATCGGCGCCTCGACGCCGTCCAGGATGGTCGGCTCGTAGAAGAGGGGGCCGATGTCGGGGCGCGCGACGCCGCCCGCGACGAGCGTGGCGCCCTTCTCGACGGCCTCGGCGACGTGCCGGGTCACCGTCTCCAACTGGCGCTCCCCGACGAGGGAGCCCATGTCGGCGCCGTACGCGAGGGAGGTGCCGAGCCGCATGGCCTTGGTCCGGGTGGCGAACCGCTCCACGAAGTCGTCGGCGACGGACTCGTGGACGTACAGCCGTTCGATGGAGATGCAGAGCTGTCCGGCGGAGGAGAAGCAGGCGCGGACGGCGCCCTGGGCGGCCTTCTCCACGTCGGCGTCCTCCAGGACGAGCATGGCGTTCTTGCCGCCGAGCTCCAGCGAGACGCCGACCAGGCGGGAGGCGGCGCCGATGGCGACCTCGCGGCCGGTGCGGGTGGAGCCGGTGAAGGAGACGTAGTCGGCGCGGCTGACGACCTCGGGGCCGACGACAGGGCCCTCGCCCAGCACGACCTGGAAGACCTCGGCGGGCAGCCCGGCCTCGATGAGCAGGTCGCGGGCCCAGAGCGCGGTGAGCGCGGTCTCCGTGTCGGGCTTCATCACGACGGCGTTGCCGGAGACGAACGCGGGCAGCGCGTCGCCCACGGACAGCTCGAAGGGGTAGTTCCAGGGGGCGATCTGGCCGACGACCCCGCGCGGCTGGCGCAGCTCGGTGACCTTGGTGAGGGTCGGGACGACCCCGGTGTGGCGGCGCGGCTTGAGGTAGGCGGCGGCCTTGCGCCCGTAGTGGCGGGCGGCGACGGCGACGGCCTGCACCTCCTCGTGGGCGTGCAGGCGAGCCTTGCCGGTCTCCAACTGGATGAGGTCGAGGACCTCGGACTGGCGGCTGAGGACCAGGTCGTGGAAGCGCAGCAGGATCGCGGCCCGCTGCCGTACGGGGGTGGCGGCCCAGGCGGGCTGGGCGGCGCGGGCCCGGTCGAAGGCGGTGGCGACGTCCTCGGGGGTGGACTCGGGCAGGTCGGCCAGCTTCTCCCCGGTGAACGGCGTGTGGTTGGCGGTGCGGCCCGATCCGACGACGCCGCGGATGAGCTGGGCGATCACCTCGGGGGTGACCACGTCGGCGGCCGTGCGCACGCCGGCGGGGGCGACCGCGACGGGGTTCGTACCGAGAGGGGCGTCAGGGGCCTGCGAGTCCGTCATGAGGCCGAGAGTATGTCCAGCCGCACCCTTTGGGTACCCGTCGGTAACAGTTTTTCACAGGACCCGCCACCCATCCGGGACCACCAGCACGACATAGCCAGTGATCGCTGGCGACATAACCGCTGATCAGGGGCGTTCCGGCGGACCGGGCGGCCGCGGTCAGCCCGTCGCGCTCAGGAATCATGAATTCTCGACCCCTCGCGTACGGAAGTTCCCGGTGTGGCGTCGCGTGGCGTGGCGTCGTGTGGCGTCGCGTCGCGTCGTGTGGCGTCGCGTGGCGTCGCGTGGCGTCGCGTCGGTCAGCTCTGCGCGCCCGGCGCCCGCCAGCTCCGCAGCATGATGTCGAACTTCTCGCGGCTGGTCTCCCAGCCCTGCTGCGGGGCGGTCAGGTAGAGGGCGTACTCGGGGCCGCCGGACCCGCCGTAGTACATCTGGTCGATCCCGTGCCGGGGCCCGGCGTGGTCCTGGGTCTCGTGCCAGGTGAACTCCCAGAGGGAGCCGGGCCGGTCGCGGAAGATGTTCTTCTCCAGCCTGATCCGCTGGTAGCCCGGCAGCCGGTCCGCCAGTTGTTCCTCCATGTTCTGCATGTGCAGATACGGATGCTCGAAGTCCGGGTCCGGGTCGACGCTGATCCGGATGCGGTGGGCCCCGCCGTCCGGGGTGTAGTCGATCTGCCCCTCGTTCACCTCGCGCGTCCAGTCCTGGGGGACGACCAGGCTGAAGCCCGCCGGATCGTCGACCCGGTGCCAGCCGTCGGGTATCTCCGGCGCGGGGCCGGGGCCGGGGTCGGTGGCGGAGGGCTCCGGAGTGGTCCGAGGCGCGATGGGCGTGGGGGGCGTGGTGGTCGTCCGGCCGTCGGCCGACGCGTCCTGCCCGTACCGCATCGCGGCCAGCCCGCCCGCGCCCCCGAGGACCGCCGCCGCGACGACCACGACGAGCACCGTGCGCCACCGCCGGGAGCCGGCGCGCCGGGTGACGGGGGCGGAGGGGTGGCCCGCGACGGGGGCGGTCGGGGTCGGCGTGGAGGGGACCGTTCCGGTGAGCCGGGCCGTGGAGCCGTCCGGGCCCGCGTACGCGAACCGGTCCTCCTCCGGCACCCGTTGGGTCGGCACATGCGCCTGCGCCGAACGCGGCTCCCGGCCCTCCATGGCGTCCAGCAGCATCTGCTCGGTGTCGGCGGCCGTGGGCCGGTCGGCCGGGTCCTTGCGGAGCAGCGCGGTGATGACGGGGCCGAGGGGACCGGCGTTGACGGGCGGCGGCGGTTCCTCGGTGACGACGGCCTGCATGGTGGAGATCGGGGACGTACGGCGGAACGGCGAGCGGCCCTCCACCGCCGTGTACAGGGTGGCGCCCAGGGACCAGAGGTCGGAGGCGGGGCCGGGGTCGCCACCGCGTACCCGTTCGGGCGCCAGATAGTCGATGGAGCCGACCAGTTCACCGGTTCTGGTGATGGTGGAGTCGCCCTCGATCGCGGCGATCCCGAAGTCCGTGAGGAGCACCTGACCGTCCCGGGCCAGCAGGACGTTGCCGGGCTTGACGTCGCGGTGCAGCACCCCGGCGCTGTGGGCGGCGCGCAGCGCGCTCAGGACGTGGAGGCCGATCCTGGCCGCCTCGCGCGGCGCGATCTCGCCCCTCTCCTTGGCCTCGTCGGCGAGCGAGGGCCCGTCGACGTACTGCATGACGATCCAGGGCCGCTTGTCGTACTCGATCACGTCATGGACGGTGACGACGCCGGGGTGCGTGATGCGGGCGGCGGCGCGCGCCTCCTTCTGGGTGCGGGCGTGCAGCACGAGCCGGTCGGCCTCGGCGACGTACAGCCCGGCGGTCAACTCCTTGACGGCGACCGTGCGGTGCAGCACCTCGTCATGGGCGCGCCAGACCTTGCCCATGCCGCCGCGGCCCAGCACCTCGCCCAGCCGGTAACGCCCCGCCAGCACCAGTCCTGCGGCCGTGCCCTGTGATCGATCCACGTGTGTCCCCGCCCCCGTTCCTCAGCTTGCCAGATTACGGAGCGCGGGCGGCGGGGCGGAACGGGGGATCGCCCACGAGACCGCACTGTGATGGTTGTCGGCACCGGACAACGGCCGTGACCTCCGGCCCCCGGTGACGTGCGGTCAGGCGGTCAGGCAGTCACCCGGTCACCCGGTAGGAGGCGATGGCCTGCTGATAGATCTCGGTGACCTTGTCGCGTTCGTTCTCCGGGCCGATGACCTGGACGATGTGGTACCGGCCGTCCACGATCATGGCCAGATTGCGGACGTAGACCTCGCGGCCGCCGCTCTCCTGCCAGGTGAACTGCCCCTCGGCCATGGCCTGTCGGCCCACGTCCACGCGGCGCAGCCCGGAGGAGGTGGCCCAGCTGGATTCCCGGAACGGCTGGAGCTCGGGCTGCTTGACGCGCTGGTAGTCCAGCGGGTCGCCGCCCGCCGCCTTCACGGTGTCCCGGCCGGGCACGACGAGGAGGGTGAACCCGTCGCTGCCGTAACGGATCTGACGGTCCGCGTTGGCGGGGCTGCGCTGCCAGTCCTTCGGTACGCCGACCTCGAAGCCCTCCGCGTCCTTGCGGAGCGTGTAACCGGAGGGGAGCGCGACGGCCGAGCGGCTGGTCTGCGGCTGCTGGGAGCCGGTGTCGGTGCTCTCCCCCTCGGAGGGGGCGGGCGAGTCGGAGGCGGCGGGCGGTGGCGGTGCGGCGGAGCCCGTGGACCGCCCGGGGGCGCCCTGCTGGGTCCCCTGCTCCTGCTTCGGCATGAACAGGAAGGCGTACGTGACGGCCGCGGCCATCAGCAGCAGGATCAGGATCAGCAGCAGCCGGCCGAGGTGGCGCGGCGAGCGCCCGTCGCGCGGGCGGGCGGGCTCACGCAGCACCCGGGGGCCCTTGGGCTCGCGCGGGGCGCGGGACGGGCGGGGCTCCTCCCAGGCGTCGGCGGGGTGCGGGCGGCCGTGGTCGGGACCGGGGGGCAGCAGCGACTCCTGGCGCGGCGGTGGCTGCCGCAGGTCGTGCCGTTCGGCGGCGCGCTGCTTCTCGTACTGCTGCCGCTGCCGCTTGCCCTGCCGGTGGCGGCCGTGCGCGGAACCTCCGCCGAACCGGCCCCGGCGCCTGCGGACCAGCTCGCCCCGGCGGCGTACGACGGGGAGCCGGGTGGCGTCGGGCGCGGGCAGCGGGACGACGTCGGCGCCCGCCTCGGGCTCGGGGGCGGACCGCACGAGCGAGCGCAGCCAGCCGCGCAGCTCCTCGAAGTCCGGCCGCTCGGTGGGGTCCTGGCGCAGCAGCGACTCGACGACGGGCCGCAGCGCGCCGCACTCCTCGGCGAAGGCGGGCGGCTCGGCGCAGACCATCTGCACCAGCTCGGCCGCGCTCTCCTCGGGGTAGGGGGCGTGGCCCTGGACCGCGCGGTAGAGCAGGGCGCCGAGCGCCCACAGGTCGGTGGAGGGGCCGATGGGCGGGGCGAGCTGCCAGTTGTCGTGGACGGGACCGGCCTGCTCCGGCGCCCAGCGCTCGGTGACGGGTCCGACGACCGCGATCCGGGCCTGCCGGGCGCGCTCGGCGGCGAGCGGGGTGGCGGGGCCCCGGTAGACGGCGGTCTTACGGCTGCCCGCGACGGCCTCCTCCCAGGTGCTGGCGGGGGTCCGCTCGGCGGGGAGGCGGGTGGCGGGGGCGATGGCCGCCTGTCCGGGGCGGCGGGAGTCGGCGCGCAGCGCGTCCGCGCCGGAGCCGCCCGCGGGGACGGAGCGCCCGGAGCCGGGGCCGTCGTCCCAGGTGCCGGCGAGGTGGACGCGGCGGGGCGGGCGGGGGCCCTCCTCGTCGTCGTCCTCGTCCTCGTCGTCGTAGGGGTCCTCGGGCGGGCGGGCCCAGGGGGAGGTGAGGCGGGGGCCGGGGAGAGCGGGGGCGTCGGGGCCCTGTTCGAAGGCGTCGGGCTCGGGGCGCGGCGGGGGGAGGATGCCGGTGGCGTCCTCCTCCGTGCCGGGCGCTCGCTCGGAGAGGCCCGCCTCCGCGCCGGGCGTCCCCTTGGAGAGGTTCGCCGGGGTGCTCCCGGCCGCCTGCTGACGGTCCTCGGTGACCCGGGCGGCGGCGCGCGCCCCGGCCCGGTAGGCGGCGATCGCCCCGGCGCGGGCGGCCCGCAACTGGGCGGCGCTCGCGGCTCCGGGCTCGGCGGGGGGCCGGGGGGCGGGGGTGTAGGGCACGGCGGGGGTGGCGGGACGCGGGACGAGCTCCTGGCCACCGGGGGCGCCGTACGCCTCCGGAGACCCGGGCGTGCCGTGCGCCTCCGGAGTCCCGGGGGCCTCGGGCGTGCCGTACGCCTCGGGAGTCCCAGGGGCGTCGGGTACCTGCCCGTCACCTTCGCCCCGGTCCGGGCGGCGGTACGCGTCGTGCTGCGGCGGCCGCGCCCGCACATACGGCGGTACGAGCGGGAGTTCCTGGCTGTCGTCCTCGCTGTCGTCCCGGCTGTCGTACGCCCTGGCCGGCGGCAGCGAGTAGGCGCCCCGGCCCTCCGGCGCGCCGGACCGCGCGCCCGGCAACTCACCCGGCTCGTCGGCGTCGACCGCCTCGACGACCGGTATCCCGAGCGTGTCGTCGGCCCCGCCGACCCCGGGAGCCCCATAGGCCCCGGGCGCCTCGTAAGCCTGCTGCCCCCCGTACGCCTCCGAGTGGCCGCCGTACGCCTCCGACGGCCCGCCGTACGTCCCTGCGGCCGCCGCCGGCTCGTCGTCGGGCAGCGGCTCGGGGGCGTACCCGCAGAGCGCCTCCTCGGCGGCGCCCGCCGCGAGGCCGGTGAGCATCACACGGCCGTCGTCGCAGACCAGGACCGTGCGGGCGGTGATGTTGCGGTGGGTCCAGCCGTGCGCGTGGAGCACCCGCAGGGCGGTGAGCACGTCGGAGCCGATCTCGGCGGCCCGGTAGGGGTTCAGCGGGCGTTCGGCGAGGAGGGCGGCGAGCGGGCGGGCCGCGACGAGCTCGCTGACTATCCAGAGCGAACCGGCCTCGGCGAACACGTCGAAGACCTGGTCCAGCCGGGGGTGGTCGGGCACCTGGGCGGCGGCCTGCGCGGCCTCGATCGCCCGCCGGACCGCGGGGTCCGTACTGCGGCGCACCGCCCGCCCGGTGGTGCGCCCGCCGCCCGGCGACCGGCCGTCGGCGTCGAGCACCTCGGCGTCCACGATCTCCGGCAACGGCACCTGGCGGACCAGGACTTCCTGACCGCTGTATGTGTCGAACGCCCGGGTCTCGACCAGTTCGTACCCGTCGGACGGGGGCAGCGGCAGGCGGTAGCGGTCGGCAAGCACCCGACCCGCGTAGTCGTCCACGACGCCTCCCCAGAGCGCGCTGTTCCCCCGGTCATCTGTTCCGTACGAATCAGTCAGTTGTGGTCATTCGGCGGCCAATTGACCCACTGTTCCGGCTGCGTACGGTCTCCGTCGTCTTACGATACGTGGCAACGCGCGCCGACGGGACGGGTCGCACCAACCCGGCCCGCCCAATACGTCCCGCGCGGCTCGCCGACGCTCACTTCGTGGGCGTGAACGTGGCGAACGCCGTCTCGCGCAGCGTGCGGCACGCGTCGCCGTCCCACTCGTCGACCTTGCAACTGATCATGATCGAGTAGCCGCGCCGGGCGTCGACCTTGAAGCCGCGGTTGATCACCCGGACCCGGACGCCGTTGTGGCTTCGCTCGAACGTCCAGTCCGCGACGGTCGGATAGCCGTTGTACTCGACCTTTTTTATGCCGATGTGCTGGTAGTTGTCGCTGAGGAGCCTGACGCTGGCGACGGCCCCGCTCCAGGCGGCGGCCGCGTCGTCCTTGGGCGAGCCGGTGAAGTCGACCTGAACCCGGGGGAAACCGCCGCGCTCGGCGTTGTAGATGCCGCCGGAGTTGGAGCCCGCTATGGCCGTGCGCCGGAAGGTGTCCGGCATCCCCATGGTGAAGTGGAAGCGGTCGTCGGAGACCTCTTCGTACCCGGCGGGCAGGGAGCCGTCGCCCGGCTCCTCGGTCTTCGGGTCGTCCCCGGCGGGGTCGTCCGTACCGGGGTCGTCCGTCTTCGGGTCGTCCTGCGACGGGTCGCCGGACGGGTCACCGGAGGGGTCGCCGGTCGCCTTGCCGTCCTCGGTGCCCTGCCCCTCCTTCTGGCCGTCGCCCTCGCCTTCGCCGTCCGAACCACCTGCCGCGGCTCCGGCCGACGCCGTGGTGTCGCCCTTGCCGTTACCGGCGTTGGCCTTGTCGTCACCGCTGTCGCCCAGGGTGAGCGCGAGGACGGTGCCGAGGATCGCCAGCACCACGACGCCCGCGATGATCGCGAGGGTGCGGCGCGGCACGACGTCGGTGATCGAGGCGCGGGTGGTGGTGGCCGGTGAGGTCGGGGGGCGCTGCGGGGGTACGGACGCGCCCGAAGCGGCCCCGGAACCCGCCGGCGTCGCCGCCGACCCGGAGCCGGTGGCCAGAGCGGTGGTGACCGCCGGGCCGGAGGCCTTCGCGGCCTTGCCGCCCGGGGCGCCGGGAGGCGTGGCGGGCTTGGGCGGGGCGACCGGAGAGCCGGTCGAGGCCTGAGAAGCGGAAGCCTGAGAAGCGGAAGCCTGCGAGGCCTGCGAGGCCTGGGACGCAGGCGCCTGAGCCGAGGAGGCCGGGGTCGCCGAGGCCGCCGCCGCGCCGGCCGCACCCGCCGCGATACCGGACGCCGCCTTCGCCCCCCGTACGGAACGGAGCGCTCCGCGCAGCCGGTCGCGCGTGCCCTCACCGGAGCCGGCGCCGGACCCGGAGTCGCTCGGCGCACCGGTGGTCTGCTTCGGCGGCTTGGCGGTCTTCGCCGCCTTCGTGAGCCGGCCCGCGCCCGGTTCGGCGTCGGCGGGGACCACCGGCAGGGCCATGACCTGCGTGGAGTCGGCGGGCGGGACCTCGGATGCGTTGATCACCTTGTTGAGCAGCGCCCGGGCCCCGCGGTCGTCGAGCCGCTGGTCGGGGTCGCGGGCGAGGAGCCCGTAGATGACCTCGGTCAGCGGGCCCGCGTTCTTCGGCGGGTCGAGCGGCTCGGTCATCACGGCCGTCAGGGTGGCGATGGCCGACCCCTTGTCGTACGGCGGGCAGCCCTCGACGCTCGCGTACAGCAGGCCGCCGAGCGACCACAGGTCGGCGGGCGGTCCGGGCTTGTGGCCGCGGGCCCGCTCCGGCGAGATGTACGAGGGGGCCCCGACGAGCATGCCGGTGGAGGTGACCGAGGGGTCGCCCTCCACCTGGGCGATGCCGAAGTCGGTGAGCACGACGCGGCCGTCCTCGGCGATCAGCACGTTGGACGGCTTCACGTCGCGGTGCAGGATGCCCTCACGGTGCGCCGAGCGCAGCACATCGAGGATGGCGAGCCCGACCTCGGCGGCCCGGCGCGGCGTCAGCGTGCCGTCCTCGCGGATCGCTTCGGCGAGCGACTTGCCCTCGATCAGCTCCATCACGATCCACGGGCGGTCGTCCTCGTCGACCACGTCGTAGACGGTCACCGCGCCGTTGTTGCGGATCCGTGCGATCGCCTTCGCCTCACGCAGCGTGCGCGTGATCAGCCGGCGCTTCTCGTCCTCGTCGATGGCGCCGGGGAACCGCAGTTCCTTCACCGCCACCGTGCGGCCGAGCGTCTCGTCGTCGGCGCGCCAGACCGTACCCATGCCGCCCCGGCCGAGCACTCCCCCGAGCCGGTAGCGCCCCGCGAGGAGACGACCGTTCTTGTCCCCTTGGGGCTCCCGTGCCTGCTCCGCCTCCGACATGCGTCCCCTCTGCGATCAACCCGCCCTGGCAGAGCGTTCATTGTCCCTCACCCCGGGACCGGTCCTGGTGCCGGGTCCGGGGTCCGCCGCGCTGGGGCCCGAGGAGGGAATCCCCCACAGCCTCCTACCAACCGGGCCTCCCCGTCCAGCACCGGCCGGACGGCCACCGCCGCGCGACCGGGCCCTTCGCGCTCAACTGGCCGGGAGCTGACGGGCGGTGGCCGCCCGGGTGAACGCGGCTTGGACATGGCTTGGACATGGCTTGGACGGGGCTTGGACGCGCTCTAGATCGGCACGATGTCCGGTGCGCCGAGCCGGGCCGCGTCCGCCGTGAGGTCGTCCGGCTGCCGCTGCGACTCGCGCTCGGCCTCCACCCGCTTCTCGTAGTGCTCGACCTCCCGGTCGATCTGGTCCGCGTCCCAGCCCAGCACCGGTGCCATCAGCTCCGCGCAGAGGCGGGCGCTGCGGGTGCCCCGGTCGAAGGTCTCGATGGAGATCCGGGTGCGCCGGGTCAGGACGTCGTCCAGGTGCCGGGCGCCCTCGTGGGAGGCCGCGTAGACGATCTCGGCGCGCAGATAGTCGTCGGCGGCGGGCAGCGGTTCACCCAGGGAGGGGTCGGCGAGGATCAGCTCCAGAATTTCCTCCGTCATTGAGCCGTACCGGTTGAGCAGGTGCTCCACCCGGACGACATGGAGGCCGGTCCGGTCCGCGATCCTGGCCCGCGCGTTCCACAGGGCCTTGTACCCCTCGGCGCCCAGCAGCGGGGTGTCCTCGGTGACGCAGGCCGCGACCCGCTGGTCCAGCCCGTGCACCGCCTCGTCCACCGCGTCCTTGGCCATGACCCGGTACGTCGTGTACTTGCCGCCCGCCACGACGACGAGGCCGGGGGCGGGGTGAGCCACGGTGTGCTCGCGGGACAGCTTGCTGGTGGCGTCCGACTCGCCGGCCAGCAGCGGGCGCAGCCCGGCGTAGACGCCTTGGACGTCGTCCCTGGTCAGGGGGGTGTTGAGGACGGAGTTGACGTGTTCGAGCAGATAGTCGATGTCGGCGCTGGAGGCGGCCGGGTGGGCCTTGTCCAGGTCCCAGTCGGTGTCCGTGGTGCCGATGATCCAATGCCGGCCCCAGGGGATCACGAAGAGGACGGACTTCTCGGTGCGCAGGATGAGGCCGGTGGAGGAGTGGATGCGGTCCTTGGGGACGACCAGGTGGATGCCCTTGGAGGCCCGGACGTGGAACTGTCCGCGCTCGTTGATGAGCCCCTGGGTGTCGTCGGTCCACACGCCGGTCGCGTTGACGACCTGCTTGGCCCGGACCTCGTACTCGCTGCCGCCCTCGACGTCCTGCACCAGCGCGCCCACCACCCGCTCGCCCTCGCGGAGGAAGCCGATGACCCGGGCCCGGTTGGCGACCTGGGCCCCGTAGGAGGCGGCGGTGCGGACCAGCTCGGTGACGAAGCGGGCGTCGTCCATCTGGGCGTCGTAATACTGCAGGGCGCCGACCAGGGCGTCCTTCTTCAGCGCGGGAGCGACGCGCAGGGCGTGCTTGCGGGTGAGATGGCGGTGGACGGGCAGGCCCCGACCGTGGCCCGATGAGACCGACATCGCGTCGTACAGCGCGACGCCGGAGCCCGCGTAGAGCCGCTCCCAGCCCTTGTGCTGCAACGGGTAGAGGAAGGGCACCGGCTTCACCAGGTGCGGTGCGAGCCGCTCCAGCAGCAGCCCGCGCTCCTTCAGCGCCTCCCGCACCAGGGCGAAGTCCAGCATCTCCAGATAGCGCAGCCCCCCGTGGATCAGCTTGCTCGACCTGCTCGATGTGCCGGACGCCCAGTCGCGCGCCTCGACCAGGCCGGTCGAGAGCCCTCTGGTGGCGGCGTCCAGCGCCGTGCCCGCGCCGACGACGCCCGCCCCCACGACCAGCACGTCCAGTTCGCGCTCGGCCATCGCGGCGAGCGCGGCGGTGCGCTCGACGGGTCCCAGTGTCGCTGTCCTCACTGCTGCCTCCCGGTGGATCGGGGTGGTCGGACACGGGAGTGCCACCCGGCCGAGGGGCCGGCCGCCCGTGTCCACTCCTCGATTCTGTCCGCGCTCCCCGACTTCAGCCACCGCCTGTGGACAACACCCGGACGACAGGCGTCACGCAATGCGACATATAGGTCATATTTACGCCTAGTCTGACATTGCACTGTCCACAGCAGTTGCGAAAAACGTTCTCCGGTCTTAGGGAAGGCGGCGTTCGACATGCCCGCAGACCTCGCCGTCATCGGACTCGGCCACCTCGGCCTCCCCCTCGTGCAGGCGGCCGTGGCCGCCGGGATCGACACCGTCGGCTACGACACCGACCCACGCCCCGTCGCCGAGCTGCGCGCGGGCCGCACCCCCGTCGAGGGCTCCCTCACCGCGTCCGAGATCCGCCGCATGCTCTCCGGCGGCTTCCGCCCCACCACCGGCGCCGCCGAGCTGGGCCGGGTCCGTACCGCCGTGATCTGCTCCCCCACCCCCCTCGGCCCCGACCGCACCCTCGACCTCACCGCCCTCCACGACGCCGCCCGCGCCCTGGCCGCCCGGCTGCGCCCGCACACCACCGTGGTGCTGGAGTCCGCCGTCCCGCCCGGCACCACCGAGAACGTCCTGCGCCCCCTGCTCGAAGAGGGCTCCGGGCTCACCGCCGGACGCGACTTCCACCTCGCCTGCTCCCCCAGCCGCCTCGACCCCGGCAACCGCACCCACACCTACGCCTCCACCCCCAAGGTCATCGGCGGCCTCACTCCCGCCTGCACCGAGTCGGCCGCCGCCTTCTACGGCCGCCTCACCGACAAGGTCGTACGGGCCAAAGGGCCGCGCGAGGCCGAGATGACCAAGGTGCTGGAGACCAACTTCCGGCACGTCAACATCGCCCTGGTCAACGAGATGGCGGTGGCCTGCCACGACCTGGGCGTCGACCTGTGGGACGTCATCCGGTGCGCCGAGACCAAGCCCTTCGGATTCCAGCCCTTCCGCCCCGGGCCCGGCGTCGGCGGCCACGGCGTCCCGGTGGACCCGGGCTGCCTCCCGTACAGCGGCCGTACGCCCGGCCACCCGCTGCGGATGGTCTCGCTGGCGCAGGAGATCAACGACCGGATGCCCAGCTACGTCATCCGGCGCTGCGCCACCCTGCTGAACGAGCACGGCAAGTCCGTCCGGGGCGCCCGCGTCCTGCTGCTCGGCGTCACCTACAAGCCGGACAGCGCCGACCAGGAGGCCGCGCCCGCCCGCGAGATCGCCGGCCGGCTGATGGACATGGGCGCCCAGATCGGCTTCCACGACCCGCACGTCCTGGACTGGCGGGTGCGCGAACTCCCCGTCCCGCGCGCCGACTCGCTGTACGAGGCGGCAGCGGCGGCCGACCTGACCGTACTGCTCCAGCAGCACCGCACCTACGACCTCCAGGGCCTCGCGGTGAAGGCGCAGCTCCTCCTGGACACGCGAGGCGCGACACCGGCGGGAGCGGCACACCGGCTCTGAGCGAAAGCGCCGGCTCCGAGCGCGCGTCTCAGCTCCGAGCGCGCGTCTCAGCTCCGAGCGCGCGTACCGGCTCTGACGGCGCGTAACCGGCCATCAACACGGGTGCATATCGGCCACCGGATAACTAGTGACCAATTTGGATGCGTACTGCTACCGTGCGGCGTCACAGAGCGCACACGTGTTCGCGTCAAGAACCGCAGTCGCGCATTTCGCCCCAGGGGGAGAGCCACCGTGAGCCAGCCCGTGCAGCCGCCGAACCAGCCCCAGCAGCCGTACGGCGGCCAGCCCGCAGACGGCAACCCGTACGCGGCCGGACCGGGCGCCTCCGCCCCGGCCGCCCCGACGGGCAACCCGTACGGCGACCAGCCCCCGGCACCCACCGGCAACCCCTACGGCGACCAGCCCCCCGCCTCCACCGGCAACCCCTTCGGGAACCCGCAGGGCCCGCCCGCCCCGTTCGGCGGCGGCGCCCCGTTCGCCCCGGCTCCCCCGGCTTCCCCGGTCCGCAACGGCCTCTTCCTCGGCGTGCTGGTCGCCCTCGGCGCGGCGATCGTCGCGTCCATCCTGTACGGCGTGCTCCTGGGATCGATCGAGCGCGAGTTCGGTTACGCGGCGATCGGCGTCGGCTTCCTGGTCGGCTTCGCGGCGGCCAAGCTCGGCGGCGCCAACCCGGTGACCATCGCCGCGGCCGCCGTCTTCTCGGTCGGCGCCGTCTACTTCGGCCAGCTCATCGGCTACGCGATGGTGATGGCGGACGCTGCACAGGTCTCGTTCTCCGAGGTGTTCCTCGACCACTTCGACACCGTGACCCGGGTCTGGAAGGAAGACGCCGACTTCATGCGGTACCTCTTCATCGCCCTCGGCGCGGTCGCCGCGATCGGCGGCGCCAAGAAGGCGAGCTGACGCTTCGTACGACCACGCGGAAGGGCCCGGACCGTTCGACGGTCCGGGCCCTTCCGCGTTGCACGTACGGGCGTACAGGCGGGTCAGCGGCGGTGCTGCGAGTCCGCCACCGTCACCTCGACGCGCTGGAACTCCTTGAGGTCGCTGTAGCCGGTGGTGGCCATCGCGCGGCGCAGGGCGCCGAAGATGTTCATCGAGCCGTCCGGGGTGTGCGAGGGGCCGGTGAGGACCTCCTCCGTCGTCCCGACCGAGCCGAGGTCGACCAGCTTGCCGCGCGGCACGTCCTCGTGGACGGCCTCCATGCCCCAGTGGCGGCCGCGGCCCGGCGCGTCCGTCGCGCGGGCCAGCGGGGAGCCCATCATCACGGCGTCGGCGCCGCAGGCGATGGCCTTCGGCAGGTCGCCCGACCAGCCGACGCCGCCGTCCGCGATGACGTGCACGTACCGGCCGCCGGACTCGTCCATGTAGTCGCGGCGGGCCCCGGCCACGTCCGCGACGGCGGTGGCCATCGGGACCTGGATGCCGAAGACGTTGCGCGTGGTGTGCGCGGCGCCGCCGCCGAAGCCGACGAGGACACCGGCCGCGCCGGTGCGCATCAGGTGCAGGGCGGCGGTGTACGTGGCGCAGCCGCCGACGATGACCGGGACGTCCAGCTCGTAGATGAACTGCTTCAGGTTGAGCGGCTCGGCCGCGCCCGAGACGTGCTCGGCGGAGACCGTCGTACCGCGGATGACGAAGATGTCCACCCCGGCGTCGACGACGGCCTTGGAGAACTGGGCGGTGCGCTGCGGGGAGAGCGCGGCGGCGGTGACGACACCGGAGTCGCGCACCTCCTTGATGCGCTGCCCGATCAGCTCCTCCTGGATGGGTGCGGAGTAGATCTCCTGGAGCCGGCGGGTCGCCGTCTCGACCGGCATCTCGGCGATCTCGTCCAGCAGCGGCTGCGGGTCGGCGTGCCGGGTCCACAGCCCTTCCAGGTTGAGGACGCCCAGGCCGCCGAGCTCACCGATGCGGATGGCGTGCTGCGGGGAGACCACGGAGTCCATGGGAGCGGCCAGGAACGGCAGCTCGAAGCGGTAGGCGTCGATCTGCCAGGCGATCGAGACCTCCTTCGGGTCCCGGGTGCGGCGGCTCGGCACGACGGCGATGTCGTCGAATGCGTAAGCCCGGCGGCCGCGCTTGCCGCGCCCGATCTCGATCTCAGTCACGATGTGTGGCCTTTCCCTCTACGTCTGCGCTGACCAGTATCCCCGACGCACACGTGAGGGGCGGTACCGGGAACTCCGGTCCGCCCCTCACCTGCGGTGACGCGTTACTTCCTGCGTACTTCCCGCGTGCTTCCCGCGTTACTTCCTGCTGTAGTTCGGTGCTTCCACCGTCATCTGGATGTCGTGCGGGTGGCTCTCCTTGAGACCCGCCGAGGTGATCCGGACGAAGCGGCCCTTGCTCTCCATCTGGTCGACGGACGCGGCGCCGACGTAGCCCATGGTCTGGCGGAGGCCGCCGACGAGCTGGTGGAGGACGTTGGCCAGCGGGCCCCGGTAGGGCACCTGGCCCTCGATGCCCTCGGGGACGAGCTTGTCGTCCGAGGAGACCTCGGCCTGGAAGTAGCGGTCCTTGGAGTAGGACCGGCCCTGGCCGCGCGACTGCATGGCGCCCAGCGAGCCCATGCCGCGGTACGACTTGAACTGCTTGCCGTTGATGAACATCAGCTCGCCCGGGGACTCCTCGCACCCGGCGAGCAGGCTGCCCAGCATGACGCTGTCGGCGCCGGCGGCGAGCGCCTTGCCGATGTCGCCGCTGTACTGCAGGCCGCCGTCGCCGATGACCGGGACGCCCGCGGCACGGGCGGCGAGCGCGGCCTCGTAGATCGCGGTGACCTGCGGGACGCCGATACCGGCGACCACGCGGGTCGTACAGATGGAGCCCGGTCCGACGCCGACCTTCACGCCGTCGACACCGGCGTCGATCAGCGCCTGGGCGCCGTCGCGGGTGGCGACGTTGCCGCCGATGACGTCGATGCCGACGCTCGACTTGATCTTCGCCATCCAGGCGAGGGCGTTGCTGTTGTGGCCGTGCGAGGTGTCGACGATGAGGAAGTCGACCCCGGCGGAGGCGAGCGCCTGGGCGCGGTCCAGCGCCTCGGGGCTGGCGCCGACGGCCGCGCCGACCAGCAGACGGCCTTCGGCGTCCTTGGCGGCGTTCGGGTACTGCTCGGCCTTCTTGAAGTCCTTGACCGTGATGAGGCCCTTGAGGATGCCCGCGTCGTCGACCAGCGGCAGCTTCTCGATCTTGTGGCGGCGGAGCAGCTCCATGGCCTCCACGCCGGAGATGCCGACCTTGCCGGTGACGAGCGGCATCGGGGTCATGACCTCGCGCACCTGGCGCGAGCGGTCCGACTCGAAGGCCATGTCGCGGTTGGTCACGATGCCGAGGAGCTTGCCCGCGGCGTCGGTGACCGGCACGCCGCTGATACGGAACTTGGCGCAGAGCGCGTCCGCCTCGCCGAGCGTGGCGTCGGGGTGCACGGTGATCGGGTCGGTGACCATCCCGGACTCGGACCGTTTGACCAGGTCGACCTGGTTGACCTGGTCCTCGATCGAGAGGTTGCGGTGCAGCACGCCGACGCCGCCCTGACGGGCCATCGCGATGGCCATCCGGGACTCGGTCACCTTGTCCATGGCGGCCGACAGCAGCGGGATGTTGACGCGGACGTTCCGCGAGATGAGGGACGAGGTGTCGACCGCGTTGGGCAGGACCTCTGACGCGCCCGGCAGCAGCAGCACGTCGTCGTATGTCAGCCCGAGCGTCGCGAACTTCTCAGGCACTCCGTCGACGTTTGCAGTCATGACACCTTCCCCAAATGGTCTTGATCGGTGCGGATGTCCATGCTAACGGGCTCTACGGGTGTCTCATTCCACGATCAAGATCAGTTGGGCGTTCTGTAGCTTCCTACGGGAGGCCGTACGGGATGTGTCCTACTGCTCGGCGAGTGCCCGCAGCCTGCTGAGCGCGCGGTGCTGGGCGACCCGGACCGCGCCCGGGGACATCCCGAGCATCCGCCCGGTCTCCTCGGCGGTCAGCCCGACCGCGACCCGCAGGACCAGCAGCTCGCGCTGGCTCTCGGGGAGGTTGGCGAGGAGCTTCTTGGCCCAGGCGGCGTCGCTGCTGAGCAGGGCGCGCTCCTCCGGGCCGAGGGAGTCGTCGGGCCGCTCGGGCATCTCGTCGGAGGGGACGGCGGTGGAGCCGGGGTGGCGCATCGCGGCGCGCTGGAGGTCGGCGACCTTGTGGCCGGCGATGGCGAAGACGAAGGCCTCGAAGGGCCTGCCGGTGTCCTTGTAACGCGGCAGCGCCATCAGGACGGCGACGCAGACCTCCTGCGCGAGGTCCTCCACGAAGTGACGGGCATCACCGGGCAGCCGGTTCAGCCGGGAGCGGCAGTAGCGCAGCGCGAGGGGGTGGACATGGGCCAGCAGATCGTGTGTGGCCTGCGCGTCGCCGTCGACGGCCCGGTGCACGAGGGCACCGATCGCCGTGGTTTCGTCGTCGCGCATCGAACCATGGTGCCCTGGTGCCGTACGGCCCGCTCCATCGCGTCCCGAGTTGTGCACCGAAGCGTTATGAGCGGGTGCGCCGGATGTCATGTCCTGCGCCCTCCCCTTCCGCTCGACCGAATCGTTCCTACCGTTCCTGAGGAACTCCACGACTCAAGGATGCGTCATCGGCCGGGAAGCGTCACACGACGCCGCCGACGGGCGCCCGGATCCGGGTTCGTACCGCTGGTGACCCGTCCCGTCACCCCGTCCGCCGGCCTGCGGACGGGGGCGGTCCGGGCCGGGCGTCAGCGGACCAGCCCCCAGCGGAATCCCAGGGCCACCGCATGGGCACGGTCCGAGGCCCCGAGCTTCTTGAACAGCCGCCTGGCGTGGGTCTTGACGGTGTCCTCGGAGAGGAACAGCTCACGGCCGATCTCCGCGTTGGAGCGGCCGTGGCTCATGCCTTCGAGCACCTGGATCTCGCGCGCGGTGAGCGTGGGGGCCGCCCCCATCTCGGCGGACCGCAGCCGGCGCGGGGCGAGCCGCCACGTCGGGTCGGCCAGCGCCTGGGTGACGGTGGCCCGCAGCTCGGCACGCGAGGCGTCCTTGTGCAGATAGCCGCGGGCACCGGCGGCGACCGCGAGCGCGACCCCGTCCAGGTCCTCGGCGACGGTCAGCATGATGATCCTGGCCCCGGGGTCGGCGGAGAGCAGCCGCCGGACCGTCTCCACACCCCCCAGACCGGGCATGCGTACGTCCATCAGAATCAGATCCGAACGGTCGGCCCCCCAGCGGCGGAGGACTTCCTCGCCGTTGGCCGCCGTGGTCACGCGCTCGACACCGGGCACGGTGGCCACCGCGCGACGGAGCGCTTCGCGGGCAAGCGGGGAATCGTCGCAGACGAGCACGGATGTCATGACCGGCCTCCGCAGCTGATGCGCGTCACCTTGAGCCTCCAGGCTGATACAAGTCGTCACCTGTGCGGTTGACCCCTTCGGACATGTGCCCGAGCTCGTTCTCCGTCAACCGCATCCGCCCTCTTAACGATGGTCACTCGAAAGAGTTACGGGTCGGACCTTTGGGTTCGGCACTCTACGTGAGGGCCCGTGTACGGAGGAGAGCGACGCGGGTGATTCACCCGTCAACCGAATCTTCACTCTCCCGCTTGCCCTATTTGGCGAGATTTCTTCCCTTTTGAGGGTGTCTGTGGCTAGATTCGCAAACAGTCATATTTACATCTACTAGCACCGCAGATGTACGGTCGAGACTCAGGTCACCGAAGAGACGATCGCCGATCACTGATCGCCGGTTCACCGGCGGTCCAGGAATGCCGCTTCCGACGCAGCACGGCTTCGAGGGGACAAGCGCAATGGCAGATTTCTCCCGCCTTCCCGGACCCAACGCAGACCTGTGGGACTGGCAGCTGCTCGCCGCCTGCCGAGGCGTGGACAGCTCCCTGTTCTTCCATCCCGAAGGTGAGCGCGGCGCCGCCCGCAGCGCTCGTGAGACCTCCGCGAAGGAGGTGTGCATGCGGTGCCCGGTACGCGCCGAGTGCGCGGCCCACGCCCTGGCCGTACGGGAGCCCTACGGGGTGTGGGGCGGCCTGACCGAGGACGAGCGCGAAGAGCTCATGGGCCGGGCCAGAACCAGACTGATCACCGCGGCGCCCTCGGGCGCCACCACGGCCACGACAGGTTCCCGCCCGACCTGACAGCCGACAGGTCGGGTCGAACGCAGAAACGTTTCCTCGACAGCCCCCTGCGGGTCCCCCGGCAGCACGCCCCTCAGCGCGCGGCCGCCAGGGACAACTGGTCCAGGGTGGCCGCGACCGCCGGGACCCGGGCCAGGTCCGGCAGGGTGAGCGCCACGATCTCCCGCTCGATCGCGGGCTCCACGGCGACGGTCCGCGCACCCTTGGGCCGTACGGACTCGACGGCCAGCTCCGGCAGGACCGCGACCCCGAGCCCGGCGCCGACCAGGCCCATCACCGCCGGGTAGTCGTCGGTGGCGAAGTCGATCCGGGGGGTGAACCCGGACGCCTCGCAGACCTCCACGAGCTGGCGGCGACAGCGCGGGCAGCCCGCGATCCACGACTCCTCCGCCAGCTCGCCGATGGAGACACTCTCCGCGTCCGCCAGCCGGTGCCCGTCCGGGACCAGGCCGATCAGCCGGTCGGTGAGCAGCGGCCGGACCACCAGGTCGTCCCATTCGCCGCCGGAGGCGCCGTACCGGAAGGCCAGCGCGATGTCGCAGTCGCCGTCGCGCAACAGGTCGACCGAGCGCGGCGGTTCGGCCTCGACGAGCGAGACCCTGGTCCCGGGGTGTTCGGCGCGCAGGGCCGCCAGCGCGCCGGGGACCAGGGTGGAGCTGCCGCTGGGGAAGGAGACGAGCCGGACCCGGCCGGCCCGCAGCCCGGCGATGGCGGCGACCTCCTCCTCGGCCGCGGTCAGCCCGGCGAGGATGCCGGAGGCGTGCCGTACCAGCGCCTCGCCCGCCTGGGTGAGGCGCATCTCGCGGCCGGTGCGGATCAGCAGGGGGGTGCCGGCGGACGACTCCAGGGCCTTCATCTGCTGGCTCACCGCGGGCTGGGTGCAGCCGAGTTCGCGGGCGGCGGCGGAGAACGAGCCGGTGGTGGCGACGGCGCGGAGGACGCGGAGGTGGCGTGCTTCGATCACCCCTCAACCATAAGAGCTTCTTGGGTGAGAGGCGAATTAATGGCGTACCTCTTTGGGTATTGAGCCATTAGCGTGACCCTCATGAGATTGCTGAGCGTGAACGTCGGCCGCCCCACCCCTTTCCCCTCCGCCGGAGGTCCCGGCGGTCTGAGCGGGATCGACAAGCGGCCGTTCGAGGGGAGCGTGCGGGTCTCGGACCCCGGACCGAAGGGGACGGGCGGCAGCGGGCTCGCCGGGGACGCGGTCTGCGACCTGCGCAACCACGGCGGCAGCGACCAGGCCGTGTACGCGTTCGCGCGGGAGGAACTGGACGCGTGGGAGCGGCAACTGGGCGGCCGGGAGCTGGCGAACGGCTCGTTCGGCGAGAACCTGACCACCGTCGGGGTCGATGTGAGCGGCGCGCTGATCGGTGAGCGCTGGCGGGTGGGGGCGGAGCTGCTGCTGGAGGTGACCTCCGGACGTATCCCGTGCCGGACGTTCGCCGACCACATCAAGGAGGAGAAGTGGGCGCGGCGGTTCACCCAGGAGGCGGTGACCGGCGCGTATCTGCGGGTGATCGAGCCGGGCACGATCCGGGCCGGGGACCCCGTCGAGATCGTGCACCGCCCGGACCACGGGATCACCGCGACCCTGCAGTTCCGGGCCGTGACGACCGAGCGCACCCTGCTGCCGTCGCTGCTGGCCGCCGCGTCGGCTCTGCACCCCGAGGCACTGCGCAAGGCGCGGGAGTACGTGGCGGCGGGCGGTGGTTCCGGCGCGGGCGCGGGGCACTAACGTGCCGCCTATGACGACTGCACTGATCACGGGCGCGACGGCGGGTATCGGGGCGGCCTTCGCGCGGCGGCTCGCGGGCCAGGGGCACAACCTGGTGCTGGTGGCCCGGGACACCGCCCGGCTGCGCGAACAGGCCACCGAACTGCACGACCGGCACGGCATCGAGGCCGAGGTGCTGCGGGCGGACCTGTCCACGGACGCCGGGATCGAGGCGGTCGAGAAGCGGCTCGCCGACCGCACGCACCCGGTCGATCTGCTGGTCAACAACGCCGGGTTCGGCAACAAGGGGCGCTACCTGGAAGTGCCCATGGCCGACGAGCTGACGATGCTGAAGGTGCACTGCGAGGCGGTGCTGCGGCTGACCTCGGCCGCCACCACGGGGATGAAGGAGCGCGGCCGGGGCGCGGTGATCAACGTGGCGTCCGTCGCGGCGTTCGTGCCGCGCGGCACGTACGGGGCGTCCAAGGCGTGGGTCGTGCAGTTCACCCAGGGTGCGGCGAAGGACCTGGCCGGGTCGGGGGTGCGGCTGATGGCGCTGTGCCCGGGCTTCGTCCGTACGGAGTTCCACGAGCGGGCCGGGATGGGCACCGGCAACATCCCCGGGTGGATGTGGCTGGACGCGGACAAGCTGGTGGCCTCGGCCCTGGCCGACCTGGCCCGGGGCAGGTCCGTGTCGATCCCGGACCCGCGCTACAAGGCGCTGATGGGGCTGGTGAAGGTGACACCGCGCAGTCTGCTGGGCGGCGTCACCTCGCGTACGGGACGCAGGTACGGGCCCCAGTAGCCCGCAGGACGCACCGAGGCCCGGTGCCCCCGCGACGGGGGTACCGGGCCTCAGCCGTACGGAAGGCTGCGTACTGGCCGTACGGAGAGCTGCGTACTAGTGGGAGTGGCCGTGGCCGCCGTGACCGGCGTCGGCCTCTTCCTCGGCCGGCTTCTCGACGACCAGGGTCTCGGTCGTGAGCAGCAGCGACGCGATGGACGCGGCGTTCTCCAGGGCGGAGCGGGTGACCTTGACCGGGTCGATGACGCCGGCCTTGACCAGGTCGCCGTACTCGCCGGTGGCGGCGTTGAAGCCCTGGCCCTTGTCGAGCTCGGAGACCTTGGAGGTGATGACGTAACCCTCCAGGCCGGCGTTCTCGGCGATCCAGCGCAGCGGCTCGACGGCGGCGCGGCGGACGACCGCGACACCGGTGGCCTCGTCGCCGGTCTTGCCGAGGTTGCCCTCCAGGACCTTCACGGCGTGGACGAGGGAGGAGCCACCGCCGGAGACGATGCCCTCCTCGACCGCGGCGCGGGTGGCGGAGATGGCGTCCTCAAGGCGGTGCTTCTTCTCCTTGAGCTCCACCTCGGTGGCGGCACCGACGCGGATGACGCACACGCCGCCGGCCAGCTTCGCGAGGCGCTCCTGGAGCTTCTCGCGGTCCCAGTCGGAGTCCGTGGACTCGATCTCGGCCTTGATCTGGTTGACGCGGCCCTTGACGTCGTCGGCGTTGCCGCCGCCGTCGACGATGGTCGTGTCGTCCTTGGAGACGGTGACGCGGCGGGCGGTGCCCAGCACGTCCAGACCGGCCTGGTCGAGCTTGAGGCCGACCTCCTCGGCGATGACGGTCGCACCGGTGAGGGTGGCGATGTCGCCGAGCATGGCCTTGCGGCGGTCGCCGAAGCCCGGGGCCTTCACCGCGACGGCGTTGAAGGTGCCGCGGATCTTGTTGACGACGAGGGTGGAGAGCGCCTCGCCCTCGACGTCCTCGGCGATGATCAGGAGCGGCTTGGAGGCGCCGGACTGGATGACCTTCTCCAGCAGCGGGAGCAGTTCCTGGATGGAGCCGATCTTGCCCTGGTGGATCAGGATGTACGGGTCGTCGAGGACGGCCTCCATACGCTCCTGGTCGGTCACCATGTACGGGGACAGGTAGCCCTTGTCGAAGGCCATGCCCTCGGTGAACTCCAGGTCCAGACCGAAGGTGTTGGACTCCTCGACGGTGATGACACCGTCCTTGCCGACCTTGTCCATCGCGTCCGCGATGAGCTCGCCGACCTGGGTGTCCTGCGCGGAGAGCGCGGCCACGGCGGCGATGTCGGACTTGTCGTCGATCGGGCGCGCGGTGGCGAGGAGCTCCTCGGACACGGCCTTGACGGCGGCGTCGATGCCCTTCTTCAGGGCGGCCGGGGAGGCGCCGGCGGCGACGTTGCGCAGACCCTCGCGGACGAGCGCCTGGGCCAGGACGGTCGCGGTGGTGGTGCCGTCACCCGCTACGTCGTTGGTCTTGGTCGCCACCTCCTTGACGAGCTGGGCACCGAGGTTCTCGTACGGGTCGTCGAGCTCGACCTCGCGCGCGATGGTGACACCGTCGTTGGTGATGGTGGGTGCGCCGAACTTCTTGTCGATGACGACGTTGCGGCCCTTGGGGCCGATCGTCACCTTGACCGTGTCGGCAAGCTTGTTGACGCCGCGCTCAAGGGCGCGACGGGCGTCCTCGTCGAACTTCAGGATCTTCGCCATGGGCTGTACTTCCCTCTCAAAATGAACTGCGCCCCTCGCCGCCCGGCTAGTTGTTACGCAGGGGGCCAGGGGCGCAGAACACAGGCAAACGTGGGTGAGTTACTTCTCGACGATCGCGAGGACGTCGCGGGCCGAGAGGACGAGGTACTCCTCGCCGTTGTACTTCACCTCGGTGCCGCCGTACTTGCTGTACAGGACGACGTCGCCGGTCTTGACGTCGAGCGGAAGACGCTCGCCGTTCTCGAAGCGGCCCGGGCCCACGGCGAGGACGACGCCCTCCTGGGGCTTCTCCTTCGCGGTGTCCGGAATGACCAGGCCGGAAGCCGTGGTCTGCTCGGCGTCGAGCGGCTGGACCACAATGCGGTCCTCGAGCGGCTTGATCGCAACCTTGGAGCTGGTGGTCGACACGATCCGGTCTCCCCCTTCGGAGATCTCACGGGGTTTAGCAGTCAGTGGGTGGCGACCAGACCGATCCGTCGTCGCGGGTGCCGGACCTGCCCTGTCGCACAGTGTGGTGCTGGCACTCTCCAGGGGGGAGTGCCAGACCTGAGACTATGACCGCGATTAGCACTCGGTCAAGCGGAGTGCCAATTCACCACCCTCGCGCCGTCTCGACCACCGCCTCGGCCACCGTCTCGATCGGGGCTCCGTCGGATCACCGTCCGGACAACGCGGGGGCGGAGCCGGGTGTTCCGTACGACGGTACGGAGATGACGCATCCCGAGAGCGACCTGCCCGGACGACCGGCGGAGCGGGCCTTGGACGAGCGGCCCGGCGGCTGCGCCGATCCCGCCATGGGCCTGCTGCTCACGGTCGCCGAAGCGGCGGTCATGGCCATGCTGCTGATGTGGCTGGCGCTGCGCGGTCTGGGGCGGTCCCACGCACCGATCGAGCGCGACGCATCCCCGTCCCCGAACCCCGGGCCGCAGGCCGACTGGACTCCCACCATCGCGTTCGGCGTCCTCGCCCTGGCGGTCGTCGTCCTCGCCGCGGTGCTGCTGCGTGGCCGGTGGTACTGGGCGGGCGGCATCCAGGTGCTCGTGGCGGTGGCGCTGTGCACGCTGACCTTCACCTCCGCGCCCTGGCCCGACGGTCACGCGTCCGCACCGCCGGCCCCCGCCCCCTCCCCCACCTGGAACTCCCCGCCCTGCCTCAGCGGGGGCGACAGCGACGAATGCGCGCGCAGCGGGGGCTGAGCGCGCATTCGGGGCCGTACGCGGGGCAGTCAGGCAGGGGTCAGACGTAGTCCTCCAACTTCGCCACCGCGTACCCCTTGTCCGTGATGGTCTTCATGACCGTACGGATCATGTCGGGCATCGTGCCCTTCCAGTCGCCCTTGCCCCGGAAGTGGGTGAGGACGATGTCGCCGGGGTGCAGGTCCCGGTCCCACTCGCGCCACTCCATGTGGTCGGCGAAGGCCTCGGCGGACCAGAGCGGTACGGCGGTGATGCCGCAGGTCCTGGCGACGACGAGGGTGTCGCGGTTGTAGTTGCCGTAGGGCGGGCGGAAGAGGGTGGGCCGCTTCCCGTAGTGCTTGAGGATCTTCTCCTGCTGACCGCAGATCTCCCGCTTCTGCTCGGCGTAGGAGAGGCCGGGCAGATAGCGGTGGTTGAGCGTGTGGTTGCTGATGACCACGCCGCGCTTCTGCATCTTCTTGAAGTAGCCGTAGTCGTCGTTGGTGACGTAGTCACTGAGGAACGCGCTGTACGGGATGTCCAGTTCGGTCATCATCCGCAGCAGCGCCGGGTCCTTCTCCGCCCCGTCGTCCATGGTGAGGAAGACGATCTTCTCCTTGGTGGGGACGGTGGTGAAGACGGGCGGCAGCCCCTCGTCGTCCCGGACCTCGAACCCCTTACGGGTGGTGATGCGCGGCTTCACCTTCGGCGGTTCGGGGGCGGCGAGCGGGGTCCTGGCCAGCCCCCACTTCTTCGCGGCGACGGCTCGTGCGGCCTGTTTCCGCTTGAGCTGCTCGGCGTACGTGTCCAGGGCGCGGGCGGGCCCGGCCTGCGGGGCGGCTGCCTCGCCCTGCTGTCCGGCGGCGGGCTTGGCCGGGCCGTCCGGGGCTCCCGCGCCGCCGCCGGCCGTCTCCGACGCGCAGGCGGAGGTGACCGTGGCGGCCAGGAGGGCCGCCAGCACGACGGAGACCGGCCGGTGCCGCTTCATGGGTGATTTTCCTTTTTGTCGTACTAGCTGCATGGCGCCGCATCCTGCCAGCCGCCCGGCCGCCTCCCGCCCCGACACCGCGAGGGGCCCCGGCCCGTCGCCCGACCGGCGGACATGGGGGCGGCGCGTCGACCTACAGGGGTGACGCGCCGCCCTGTAGGAGCCCGCGTCGGCCCATGGGTCCCCGCCTCCGCGCACCGGCCGCCTCCGCGCACCGGCCACAATGGACCGGGTGAACGCATCGACCCCCTCCGACCCCTCCGCCTCCTCGGCCGGCGACCCCGCCCGCGCCGCCTTCGCCGCCCTGCGCACCCCCGAGGGCGAGCACCTGCTGGCCGAGCTGCGCGACCACGACCCCGCCGAGGAGCTGGCCACCGCGACCCGGCTGCGCCGCACGCACCCGGCGGAGCTGGTGTCGGCGGCGCTCGGCCAGGCCCGGCTGCGGCAGCGGGCGGTGGCGAAGTTCGGGGCGCAGGACGCGTACCGGATGTACTTCACGCCCAACGGTGTCGAGCAGGCCACCCGCACCTCGGTGGCGGAACACCGCGCCGCCCGGTTCGCCGCGCTCGGCGTCCGCAGCGTGGCGGACATGTGCTGCGGCATCGGCGGCGACGCCATCGCGCTGGCCCGCGCCGGGATCTCCGTGCTCGCCGTGGACCGCGACCCGCTCACCGCCGAGGTGGCCCGCGCCAACGCGGAGGCGCTCGGGCTGGGCGCGCTGATCGAGGTGCGGTGCGCCGACGTCACGGAGATCGATACCTCTCCGTACGACGCCGTCTTCGTGGACCCGGCCCGGCGCGGCGGCCGGGGCAGGATCTTCGACCCGGAGGCGTACTCACCCCCGCTGTCCTGGGCGACGGCCGCCGCACTGAAGGCCCCCCGCGCGGCGCTGAAGATCGCGCCCGGCGTCCCGCACGAGGCGATCGGCCCGGAGGCGGAGGCCGAGTGGATCTCGGACGGCGGGGACGTGAAGGAGGCGGTGCTCTGGTACGGGGAGGGGTTCGCGCCGGGTGCGTTCCGGGCCACCCTGCTGCCGTCCGGGGCCACCCTCACCGCCCCGGCCCCGCTGCCCGCCCCGCCGGTCGGCCCGGTCGGGCGCTATCTGTACGAGCCGGACGGCGCGGTGATCCGGGCCCACCTGGTCGCCGACATCGTGGAGCGGTGCGGGGGGCGGCTGGTGGACGAGACGATCGCGTACGTCACGAGCGATGTGCCGTACTCCTCGCCGTACGTCTCCGGGTACGAGATCACCGACCGGCTGCCGTTCAACATGAAGAAGCTGAAGGCGCTGCTGCGGGAGCGTCAGGTGGGCGTGCTGACCGTCAAGAAGCGCGGTTCGGCGGTCGAACCGGAGGAGCTGCGCCGCCGGATGAAGCTCAGCGGCCCGCATACGGCGACGGTGTTCCTGACCCGGGTCTCCGGGGCTCCGACGATGCTGATCGGCCACCCGCTGGGGTGAGCCGGGGCGGTGCGGCGTACGGCGTCAGCGGGGGTGGGCGGAGCGTACGGCTTCAGCGGGGGGCCGGAGCGTCGAGCGGGGCGGGCCCCGCCAGGACGCGCAGCACCCAGCGGCGGTGCGTCAACGCCTTTACGGCCCCGATGAGTCCGGTGATCCAGGCGACCATGCCGAGGCCCATGATCAGGGCGACCACGCCGTACGTGTCGTCGCCGGGCCGGGCGCTCGCCGGGCCGATCACGCAGAGCGCCGGCCCGCCCGCCGCCAGGACGAACGACAGCAGCAGCCACACCAGGCTCACGCCGGGCAGCCGCAGTGCGCGGTCGCGCTCGGGGTCCCGGTCCAGCGCGCCCCACGCCAAGAGCAGCGCCCGGACCTTCCGGTCGCGGGCGAGGTAGAGGCAGACGAAGGCAATGCCCGGCACCAGCGCCGCCACCCCGAGGAACAGGGACACCACCCCGGCGAGCCCGTTGGTGACTTCCTCGGCCTGCTCGAACATGGCGAGCGCGGTCCCCACCAGCAGCCAGCCGAAGGCGGTGAGCCCGGCCCACATCATCAGCACGCCGAGCCGCGCCGGCCCCACGTGCATCCGCACCAGGGCGCCCAGGATGAACGCCCGGTCGGCGAGCATCGCCTCGCGGTCCCGCCAGGAGCGGATCTCCACGGGTGGCGGGGGCGGGGGCAGGGTGGGGCGTGATGACATGGACCAGACGCTATCGGGGCGGGCCGGCGCCCCGTTGCTCAGGCGTCCCGCAGCGCCTGGATGTCCAGCTTGCCCATGGAGAGCATCGCCTTCATCGTGCGCTCCGCCTTCGCCGGTTCCGGGTCGGCCAGCAGCTTCGGCAGCTCGTTCGGGACGATCTGCCAGGAGACGCCGTACCGGTCCTTGAGCCAGCCGCACCGGCTCTCCTCGCCGCCCTCGGAGAGCGCGGCCCAGAACCGGTCGACCTCAGCCTGGTCGGCGCAGTCCACGGAGAGCGAGATCGCCTCGGTGAAGGGGAACTGCGGTCCGCCGTTGAGGCCCATGTACTCCTGGCCGGCGAGCCGGAAGCTGACCGTGAGGACGGAGCCCGTCTCGCCGGGGGCCTCTTCGCCGTAGTAGCTGATGTCCAGGATGCGGGAGTCACCGCCGAAGATCGCGATGTAGTGCTCGGCCGCCTCCTTCGCCTGGCCGTCGTACCAGAGACAGGGGGTGATCTTCTGCATGATGGTCGTCTCCTCGTCCGGCCGCCCCGTGGTCGGGGTGGACCTCGTGGAAGGTAGACCGGCCCGGTCGCCCGGACTCATCGGCCGGTGTCGTCCTCACTCATCGGCCGGCGTCGGCCTCACCCGTCCGGTCCCCCTCATGCTCCGCCGCGACCGGCGCGGCGGCCACCGGACTGCCCGCCGCCCGGCTCTCCCCCGGCAGCAGCACGTACGCCGCCAGTGCCGCGGCCGCCAGGAGCCCGGCCGCGACCCAGAACGCGGCCGCGTACCCGGCGGAGAGGTCCCCCACCCCGGTGGAGCCGCCCGTGACCTGGGCGGCGACGGTGACCAGGACCGCGAGGCCGAGCGAACCGCCGACCTGGCGGGAGCTGTTGAGCAGCCCGGAGGCCATGCCGGTCTCGCCGGGCACCACGTCGGTGGTGGCGGCCGTGCCGAGCGGGACGAAGCAGAGGCCGATGCCGAGCGAGCAGAGCAGCGAGGGCCCGAGGATCGAGACGAGGAAGGAGCCGTCGACCGTGGCGGTCGCCGCGAACCAGCCCATCCCGAGCGCCGCCAGCGTGCCCCCCACCGCCATCAGCCGCCGGATGCCGAGCACCGCGACCGCGCGGGTGGCCAGGATCGCGCCCGCGACGACGCCCACGCAGAACGGCAGGAACGCGAAGCCGGCGGCGGTCGGCCCGTACCCCAGGACCAGTTGCATGTAGAGCGAGACGAAGTAGAACGCGCCGAACTGGGCCGACGCCAGCAGCAGGCAGAACAGGTTGGCCGTGAGCACCGGCCGGCCCCGCAGCAGTCCGGGGCGGAGGAGAGGCGACGCCGTACGGAGTTCGACGGCGACGAAGGCGGCCAGCAGGACCACCGCCGTGCCGAGCGTGGAGAGCGTGACGGCGGAGACCCAGCCGTCGTCCGAGGCGCGTACGAGGCCGAGGACGAGCAGCGTCGTCCCGGCGGTGGCCAGGAGCGCCCCGGCGAGGTCCAGCCGGGCGCCGGTCCGCCGCTGCCCGCCGACCGGTCCGGTGCGCGCGGCGGCGGCCAGGGCGAAGGCGACGATCGGCACGTTGACGAGCATCACGGCCCGCCACCCCGCCGCGTCGGTGAGCACGCCGCCCGCCAGCACCCCGACCGCGCCGCCCGCCGCGCCCGCCATGCCCCAGAACCCGAGCGCCCGGGAGCGGGCGGGCCCGGCCGGGAAAGCCAGGGTGATCAGGGCGAACGCCACGGGGGCGAGAGCGGCGGCGCCGACGCCCTGGACGGCCCGCGCGGCGACCAGCGACCCGGGCGACCAGGCGAGGCCGCCGGCCAGGCTGGCGAGACCGAAGAGGACGAGCCCGGCCGTCAGGACGCGGCGGGGCCCCGCCAGGTCGGCGAGCCGGCCGCCGAGCAGGAGGAGCCCGCCGAAGGCGAGGGCGTACGCGTTGACGACCCAGAGCAGCCCGTCCCGGCCGAAGCCGAGGTCGCCGCGGATGTCGGGCAGGGCGACGTTCACCACGGACATGTCCAGCGACACCAGGAACTGCACGGTGAGCGCCACCACCAGCAGCCACCGCGCCTGCCGCGCGGCCTCCCCGTCCGTCTCCCGCTTCTTCTCCGACCCGCCTGCCACCGTCCCGCCGCCCATGACGCGCCCTCCCCTTCGCCGCCCCCGACCGGAGAATTACCATACACGTATAGAAAATAAACCCGCCGGTACGGAACAGGACCCGAAAGGGGAGAATGCCGAGGTGTCAGGCAGCGAGAAGACCGAGAAGCAGACCCGGAAGACCGGGCAGAAGAAGAAACCCGTGGGCCGCCCCCGCAGGCTCGACCCCGACGTGATGGTCGCCACCGCGCGCCGCATCGTCGAGGAGGAGGGCGTGGCGGCCCTGTCCATGCGGCGGGTGGCGAAGGAGCTGGGCTCCACGCCGATGGCGCTGTACCACTACGTGCAGGACAAGGACGAGCTGCTGATGCTCACCCTCTCCGGCACCGCGGCCGCCTTTCCCCGCCCGGAGCTGCCCGAGGACCCGCGCGAGCGGCTGGTGGCGGTGGCCGTGCACATGCACGACATCATCGGCCGCATCCCCTGGGTGCTGGACATCCTGGCGCTCGGCGAGCTGACCGACCGCAACGCGCTGTGGATGGTGGAGGAGATCGTCGACTGCGCCCTGGCCTGCGGCCTCTCCCCCGCCCGCTCGGTGCGCGCGTACCGGACGATCTGGAGTTACGTCTACGGCGACCTGGTCTTCCGCAGGGCGGCGGCCCGCCGGGCGGAGCAGCCCTCGCGCCGGGAGTTCTTCCCGGAGATGATCACGGAGAAGGACACGGCGGAGCTGCCCCGGCTCACCGAGGTGAAGGAGCACTGGCAGGAGTACGCCGCCGACTACGAGACCGCCGCCGAGCTGGACGCGATCGTGGAGGGGCTGATCAGCCGAGGGGCCTCGTGAAGACGCCGCTGGAGGCGCCCCTCACCCCACCGCCTCGAACCGCCACCGGTGCACCGCCCGGGTGATCAGGGCGGCGTCGGGCTCGGGGAGTTCGGGGAGGTCGTCGGCGTACGACGCGTCCTCCCACCAGGTCATGACCAGCACCCGGTCCTGCGGGGCGCGCAGGAGTTCGCGGCGGGCCGGCTCGCGGGACAGCTCGGCGGCCCGGGCGCGGGCCCACTCCAGGAGCTCGCCGCCCCGGCCCTCCACGGCGCGGGCCTCCCACATCAGGACGATGGTCGCGGCGCTCATGAGTAGAGGTTGTCCTTGCTGATCTCGTGCACGTGGTCGTGATCATGCGTGTGCCGGTGCTTCCCCGGCACGTGCGGCTCCGTCACCGGAAGCGACGAGTCCGCCGAGAGCTCCAGGTCGGAGGGGCGCCGGTTGCGGGCGACCATCTCCGCGCCGAGCGCCGCGACCATCGCGCCGTTGTCCGTGCAGAGCTTCGGGCGCGGCACCCGCAGCCGGATGCCGGCCCGCTCGCACCGCTCCTGCGCCAGCGCGCGCAGCCGGGAGTTGGCCGCCACCCCGCCGCCGATCATCAGGTGGTCGACGCCCTCGTCCTTGCAGGCGCGCACCGCCTTTCGCGTGAGCACGTCCACCACGGCCTCCTGGAAGGACGCCGCCACATCCCGTACCGGCACCTCCTCGCCCGCCGCGCGCTTCGCCTCGATCCAGCGGGCGACCGAGGTCTTCAGGCCGGAGAAGGAGAAGTCGTACGGGGCGTCGCGCGGGCCGGTCAGACCGCGCGGGAAGGCGATGGCCTTCGGGTCGCCCTCCTTCGCGAGGCGGTCGATGACCGGGCCGCCGGGGAAGCCGAGGTGCAGCACCCGGGCGATCTTGTCGAACGCCTCGCCCGCCGCGTCGTCGATGGTCGCGCCGAGGGGGCGGACGTCGCTGGTGATGTCGGGGGCCAGCAGGAGCGAGGAGTGGCCGCCGCTGACCAGGAGCGCCATGGTCGGCTCGGGCAGCGGGCCGTGCTCCAACTGGTCGACGCAGATGTGCGAGGCGAGGTGGTTGACCCCGTAGAGCGGCTTGTTCAGGGCGTACGCGTACGCCTTCGCGGCCGACACGCCGACCAGCAGCGCGCCCGCGAGCCCGGGGCCCGAGGTGACGGCGATCCCGTCGAGGTCGCGGGCGCTGACGCCGGCCTCCTTGAGGGCGCGCTCGATGGTGGGGACCATCGCCTCCAGGTGGGCGCGGGAGGCGATCTCCGGGACGACGCCGCCGAAGCGGGCGTGGCTGTCGACGCTGGAGGCGACGGCGTCCGCGAGCAGGGTCGTCCCGCGCACGATGCCGACGCCGGTCTCGTCGCAGGAGGTCTCGATGCCGAGTACGAGGGGTTCGTCGGCAGCCATCATTCAGTCCCGGTCTCTGGTGCTTGCTCTTGCGTGGCTTGCTCTTGCACGGTGAGGCGCATGACCAGCGCGTCGATGTTCCCCGGCTGGTAGTAGCCGCGCCGGAAGCCGATCGGCTCGAAGCCGAACCGCTCGTACAGCTTCTGCGCCCGCGTGTTGTCGACCCGGACTTCGAGGAGCACGGTGGCGCACTCGAAGGCGGTCGCGGCCTTCAGCAGGTCGGTGAGGAGTTCGGAGCCGAGGCCGGTGCCCCAGGCCGCGCGGCTGACCGCGATGGTCTGGACGTCGGAGAGGTCGCCGAGGGCGGCGAGCCCGGCGTACCCGGTGATCCGGCCGGTGGCCGGGTCCTCGGCGACGACGTAGTGGCGGGTGGCGCCGGGGCCGCGGGCGTGGGCCAGCTCGGACCAGAACATGCCGGGCGACCAGGCGTCCTCCGGGAACAGCTCCTGCTCCAGCTCCAGCACCGGCTCGATGTCCCACCAGCGCATCTCGCGCAGCACGGTAGTGACGGCGGTGTTCACTTGGGGGTGACCACCTTGTAGTTCTTCGGCACCTGCGCGTCGGGCCGGCGCAGATAGAGCGGCTGGGGCTCCAGCAGCTCCTGGCCCGCCGCGAGCCGCTCGGCGGCGAGCGCGGCGAGCGCCCCGGCGGCCACGTGCTCGGGGCCGCGCGCGTCCGGGAAGGCGTCCGGGTAGAGCACCGCGCCCTGGCCGACCACGGGGAGCCCGGCGAGCGCCTCGGCGATGTCGGCGGGGCGGTCGACGGCGGGGTCACCCGTACGGGTGCGGGCGTCCTCGTACCGCGCCCAGTAGACCTCCTTGCGGCGGGCGTCCGTCGCCACGGCGAAGGGCCCTTCCAGGCCGCCGTCCTGCCCGGCGGCGTACGCGAGACCGTCCAGGGTGCAGATCCCGTGTACGGGGATGGCGAGGGCGGAGGCGAAGGTGGCCGCGGTGACCAGGCCGACGCGCAGCCCGGTGTAGGGGCCGGGGCCGACGCCCACGACCACGCCCGTGACGGCGTCGAGCTTCACCCCGGCCTCGGCGAGGACCCGGTCGACGGCGGGCAGCAGCAGTTCACCGTGCCTGCGGGCGTCGACCTGGCCACAGGAGGCGATGACGGACGCACCGTCGTGCAGGGCGACGGTGACGGCGGGCGTGGCGGTATCCATGGCGAGCAAGAGCACGCAAACAGCCTACGGCTCCGCCGACGGCGGTACGGCGTCCGTACGGCGTCCCGGCCTGCCCGTCCGCTGCTGCTACCGTCACCGGGTATCCACGGGTACGACGTAAACGCTTGTACGACAACGCCGATGTGGACATGCGGCAGCCGAAAGGGGAGTTCACGGTGTCAAGGGGAAGCTCGGGAATGGTGGCCGGGCTCACTGCGGCGGCGGTCGTCGCGGTCGCCGTCCTCGCCTACCAGGCATCGGCGAACGCACCGGAATCGGTGGCGTCCTCCTCCTCGGCCACCCCGAAGGCCTCGGCCTCCGCCTCCGCGCAGCCGACGGCGAAGCCGAAGCCCACGAAGGACGCGCTGGCCGTCCCGGCGGACTCGGGCACCGGTGAGCGCGTCGTCTACGCGCTGAAGGACCGGCGGGTGTGGCTGGTGGACGGCAACGGGAAGGCGCTCCGCACGTTCACGGTGATGCCGAGCCCCGTGAGCCCGCCGCCCGGCGTCCACCAGGTCTCCTCACGCTCGGGCACGGTCCAGGGCTCGGACGGCGTCCCGATCGAGCACGTGGTGCGCTTCGCCAACGTCGGCGAGGTCGCGGTCGGCTTCAGCGCGGCGCAGGACGGCTCGATGGAGGCCCCGGACCCGACGTCGAAGACCGGCGGCGTACGGATGAAGCGGGCGGACGGCAACGCGATGTGGACCTTCGCGACGGTCGGCGCCAAGGTGGTCGTCGTCCCGTAGGGCTCCGGCTCTGCGCCGCGAAGCCCCTGCTCCACGCCGCAAAGCCCTTGCTCCACGCCGCCCGCTGACGCCTTCTTACGCCGCCCGGCGCCGGTCAGCGCCCTCGCGCCCGGTCTCCTCGTCCCCGTCGGCCGCGTCCGGATCGCCCGGCGGGGTGGAGACCGCGGTGGCCGCCGCGCCCGCGGCCAGCAGGTCCTTCATCGACAGAGTGGACGGCGTCGGCTGCTGCCGCGGCTGCTCCGCACGCTCGGGCGTCGGCATGGATGCCTCCTGGGGCTCCGGTGGAGGTCGTGGTTAGGTAGACCTAACCAGGTCTCGTACCCATGTGACCACGACCACGGCCCCTCGCGCAACAATTTACCGACAGCCCGTCGGGAAGGTGATCTCCGCGTACCGCCGCGGGCTACGCCAGGTCCTCCGGCAGCCCCGCCCAGCGCGGGCCGATGCCCACCAGGGTCACCTCGCGCCGCTCGTCGTCGGTGTCGCCGGTCGCGCGGTCGATGAGCACGCGCAGCCGGTCCTCGGAGAGCTCCTCCACCTTGCCGTCGCCCCACTCCACGACGACCACCGACTCCGGCAGCGACACGTCGAGGTCCAGGTCCTCCATCTCGTCGAGCCCGCCGCCCAGCCGGTACGCGTCCACGTGGACCAGGGCGGGCCCTTCCACCAGGGAAGGGTGGACGCGGGCGATGACGAAGGTGGGCGAGGTGACCGCGCCGCGCACACCGAGGCCCTCGCCGAGCCCCCGGGTCAGCGTCGTCTTCCCGGCGCCCAGCTCGCCCGTGAGCATGACCAGGTCGCCGGGGGCCAGGACCCGGGCGAGGCGGCGGCCGAGGTCCTGCATCTGCTCGGGCGACTCGACGGTGAGCGTGACGGTGACGGCCTCGGGAACAGCCTCGGTGACGACTTCGGGAACGGCCGTCTCCCGGCTATCGGCGGCCGGGCTGCTGTGCGGTGCTTCCATGCTCGCCAACGTTAGCGGCAGCCACAGCTCCGCCGCGTACCAGCAGGTCGGCCAGCCGGTCGGTGACCGTCTCCGGGTGCTCCAGCATCACCAGGTGCCCGGCGTCCGGCACCAGGATCAGCTCGGCATCCGGCAGGACGTCCGCGATGGCCTCGCTGTGCGAGCTGGGGGTGACCAGGTCCTTCTCCCCGGCCAGGATCAGCACGGGGACGTCCCGGAAGGCGGGCAGCGCGCCGCTCTTGTCGTGCTCGGTGAAGGCCGGGTAGAACTCGGCGACCACGTCGATCGGGGTCGACTCGATGAGCCGCTCCGCGAACCGGGCGACGGCCGGGTCCACGTCCCGCGAGCTGAACGAGTACCGCTTGATCAGCCCGGCGAAGAGGTCGGCGGTGGCCCGGCGCCCCTTCTCCACCAGCTCCGCCTGCGTCCCCAGCGCCCGCAGCACGCCCGGCAGCACCCGGCGCACCGCCCGT
Organism: Streptomyces cyaneofuscatus; assembly: GCF_042718795.1. Taxonomy (GTDB): domain Bacteria; phylum Actinomycetota; class Actinomycetes; order Streptomycetales; family Streptomycetaceae; genus Streptomyces; species Streptomyces cyaneofuscatus_A. The sequence goes on along the minus strand of NZ_JBHXOX010000021.1, from coordinate 32,058 downwards.
ACGCCCGCCACCGGCAGCCCGAAGTTGACCTCGCCGAGCTTGCCGCTGGAGGTGCCGACGAAGGCGACGGCGGCGACCCGGTCGCGGATCAGGGCCGGGTACTGGTCGGCCAGCGCCATCATCGTCATGCCGCCCATGGAGTGGCCGACGAGCACGATGCGCCCCTCGGGGGCCGCCGCGTCGATGACGGCCTTGAGGTCGCGGCCGAGCTGGTCGATGCCGACCGGCACCCCGTCCGCCTGGGCGCGCCCGCGCCCGGAGCGGCCGTGGCTGCGCTGGTCCCAGTAGACGGCGCGGACGAGGCCGCGCAGGGCGGCGCGCTGGAAGTGCCAGGAGTCCTGGCCGAGGCAGTAGCCGTGGCTGAAGACGACGGTGACGGGGGCGGGGGCCTTGCGCCCGAAGAGCCGGCGGCGGCGGTTGCCGTCGGACCCCGCTCCGTCGGCGGGCTCCGGCGGCTCCACCTCGTCGACCTCGTAGTACAGCTCGGTGCCGTCGTCGGCGACGGCCCGGCCCGGCGCCCCGCGCAGGGAGCCGTACGGTCCGGTCGCGTCCAGCGCGAGGCGGGCCTTCTTGCGCATCCCGCGCCCGACGGTGAGCCGCTCGACGGCGACCCCGGCCGCCGCACCGGCGGCCAGCACTCCTATCGCGGCCCCGGCGACGCCCGCCCGGCGCCAGCCGGGCGCTGTCGCGGCGGCCACCGCCATGACGTCCCCCGCCACCGCTCCCGCACTGCTCTCGCTCACTGTGGTGCGCCCCCCGGTCGGATGGGCCGAACCTGGGGTACGTCCCCGGTCGGATGGGCCGAACCTGCCGGATCGGCGCTCTCGTTCACGTACACCCTCGGTACCCGGCTGCCGATCCGGGTGACGATCTCGTACCCGATCGTGTCGGCCGCCACCGCCCAGTCCTCGACGGTCGGCTCGCCCCGGTCGCCCGGTCCGAACAGCACCGCCTCCGCGCCCGGTTCGGGCCGGTCGCCTTCGAGGTCGACGACGAACTGGTCCATGGCGACGCGGCCCGCCGCCGTACGGATCCTGCCGCCGACCAGGACGGGCGCGCGCCCCGAGGCGTGGCGCGGGATGCCGTCCGCGTAGCCGACCGGGATGAGGCCGAGCGTGGTCTCGGCGGGGGTGGCGTAGTGGTGGCCGTAGCTGACGCCGTGTCCGGCCGGGACGTCCTTGACCAGGGCGACGGCGGCGGCGAGCGTCATCACCGGGCGGAGCCCCAGCTCGGCGGGGGTGCCCAGCTCGGGGGCGGGCGAGACGCCGTACATCGCGATGCCGGTCCGTACGAGGTCGAAGTGGGCCTCGGGGATCGTCAGGGTGGCCGGGGAGTTGGCCAGGTGGCGCACCTCGGGCTCGACGCCCTCCTTCTCGGCGTACGCGACCATGTCCCGGAACGCGGAGAGCTGGGCGGCGTTGGCCGGGTGGCCGGGCTCGTCGGCGCAGGCGAAGTGGGACCAGAGGCCGGTGATCCGGATGGCGCCGGTCCGCTCGGCGGCGCGGGCCTCGGCGACGAGTTCGGGCCAGTCGGCGGGCTGGCAGCCGCCCCGGCCGAGGCCGGTGTCGGCCTTGAGCTGGACGCGGGCCGGGCGGGCGGCAGCGGTGGCGGCCGCGACGGCCTCGCGGAGCGCCCACAGCGCGCCGACCGACACGTCGATGTCGGCCTCGATGGCCTCGCGCCAGGGCCCGCCCGGCGTCCAGAGCCAGCACATGATCCGGCCGTCGAGCCCGGCGGCGCGCAGGGCGAGCGCCTCGTGCGGGGTGGCGGTGCCGAGCCAGGTGGCCCCGGCCTCGCGGGCGGCCCGGGCGCAGGGCACGGCCCCGTGCCCGTACCCGTCGGACTTCACCACGGCCATGAGCTGTGCACCGGCCGCCCGCGCGCGCAGGGCGCGCACATTGGCGCGCAGCGCGGCGAGGTCGATCTCGGCACGGGCTCTCAGGGACGCTGTCTCGTTCATCGCGCCCAGTCTCTCAGAGGCGCCCGCCACCTCCCCGGCAGTGCACGCCGGTATCCACACCTATGTACGTTTCATCACATGCTGGAGGTGGTCGACCAGGACGGGAACATGGCTGTCGGCGACGTCCTTCACGGCGGTGATCAGCGTGACCGGCCCGCCCGCGCGCACGATCCCCGCCAGCCGGTCGACGGCCTCGGTGTGGGCCGGGTCGTCCAGTTCGGTGCGGTAGCGGTCGACGAAGGTGTCGTGGCGGGCGCCGGAGCGGTCCTGGTGGTACCAGGACCGCAGCTCGTCCGAGGGGGTGACGTCTTTCAGCCACACGTCGATCGCGGCGCGCTCCTTGGAGACGCCGCGCGGCCAGAGCCGGTCGACGAGGACGCGGGTGCCGTCGCCGCCCTCGGGCGGGTCGTAGACCCTGCGTACGCGTACGGGGTCGGCCATGGCCTGAACCGCCCTTCTGCCGGGGCCTCGGGGCTTCCACCTTCGCCCCCGCTCACCCCGCCCGCACGTCGCGCCAGGCCGCCGGGATGCCGTGCGCGACGTCCTGCGCGGAGACCGGGGCGCCGTCGGAGCCGTGCCGGGCGGCGAGTCCGTGCAGGTAGGCGCCGACGGACGCGGCGTCACGCGGGGCGAGTCCGGCCGCGAGAAGCGACCCGGTCAGCCCGGAGAGCACATCGCCGCTGCCCGCCGTGGCGAGCCACGCGGTCCCGGTCGGGTTGACCCGTACGGGGGTGTCGCGGGCCTCCGCGACCAGGGTCGTGGACCCCTTGAGGAGGACGGTGGCGCGGTAGCGGGCGGCCAGCTCCCGTACGGCGGCGAGCCGCCCGGCCTCCACCTCCTCGCGCGCCACGCCGAGCAGCGCGGCGGCCTCCCCGGCGTGCGGGGTCAGGACGGTGGCGGCGGTCCGGGTCCGTACGGTCTCGGGGTCCAGCAGCCGCAGTCCGTCCGCGTCGACCAGTACGGGGACGGGCGCGCCCAGCACGTCGGCGACGGCCTCCTCCGCCCACCGGCCGTCCCCGAGGCCGGGCCCGATCACCCAGGCCTGGACGCGTCCGGCCTTCGACGGCGGCCCGGCGTGCACCAGGGTCTCCGGGAAACGGGCGATCACGGCGTCCGCGCCGGGCCCGACGTACCGGACGGCCCCGGCGCCGCCGTGCAGGGCGCCCGCGACCGCGAGGACGGCCGCGCCCGGGTAGCGCTCGGAACCGGCCACGACGCCGACGACGCCCCGGCTGTACTTGTCGCTCTCGCCGCCCGGGACCGGCAGCAGCGCCGCCACGTCCGCGTACTGGAGCGCCTCCAGGTCCGGCGGCTCCGGCAGCTCCGGCCCGAGCCCGATGTCCACCAGCCGCAGGGCGCCGGCGTGTTCGGCGGCCGGGTCGATGAGGTGGCCCGGCTTGTACGTGCCGAAGGTGACGGTCGCGTCGGCGCGGACGGCCTCGCCGTGCACCTCCCCGCTGTCGGCCTCGACGCCGCTGGGCAGGTCGACGGCGATGACGGGGGTACGGCCGTGGGCCCGGGTCACCGCCCGCAGCAGGGCGAGCGCGTCCTCGCGGAGGCCGCCGCGCCCGCCGATGCCGGTGATGCCGTCCACGACGAGGTCCAGGTCCCCCAGCCCGTCGGGTCCGTCGGCCACGCGCCCCCCGGCGGCCAGGAACGCGGCGAGGCCGCCCGCGTGCGCCCGGTCGGGCGAGACGAGGAGGGCGCGCACTCCGGCGCCCCGCCGGGCGAGGCGTGCGCCCGCGTACAGGGCGTCGCCCCCGTTGTCGCCGCTGCCGACCAGGAGCAGGACCCGGGATCCGTACACCCGGCCGCCGCGCCGCAGCAGATCGCCGCAGGCGGCGGCGAGGCCGGCGGCGGCGCGCTGCATCAGGGCGCCTTCGGGCACCCGCTTCATGAGGGCGGCCTCGGCGGCCCGTACGGTCTCCACACTGTAGGCACGTCGCATACCGCCAACCCTGGGCGATCAGGACGGCTGACGCCACCCCCGCAGACCCGCGCGCGGGCCGGGGTGCGGGTCCGCGGGGCGCAGGTCCGCGGGTGGGCCCTCACCCCTCCGCGATCACCACCGCCGACGCCACCCCCGCGTCATGGCTGAGCGAGACGTGCCAGCCGCGCACGCCCAGTTCGGCCGCGCGGGCGGCCACCGTGCCGCTCACCCGCAGCCGGGGCTGCCCGCTGGCCTCCACCCAGACCTCCGCGTCGCTCCACAGCAGCCCGCCCGGTGCGCCGAGGGCCTTGGCCAGGGCTTCCTTCGCGGCGAACCGGGCGGCGAGCGAGGCGATGCCGCGCCGCTCGCCGCTGGGCAGGGTCAGCTCACTCCCGACGAAGAGCCGGTCGGCCAACTGGGGCGTACGCTCCAGCGCGGCGCCGAACCGCTCGATCTCGGCCACGTCGATCCCGACTCCGATGATCACGAACCCACCCTCGCCATCCCCATCACGCGGGGCGCGCGCCCCGGCTCACTCCACGGTCACGGACTTCGCCAGATTGCGCGGCTGGTCCACCTCGTTGCCACGGGCCGTCGCCAGCTCGCAGGCGAAGACCTGGAGCGGCACGGTGGCGACCAGCGGCTGAAGCAGCGTAGGCGTTGCGGGGACGGTGATGAGGTGGTCGGCGTACGGGACGACGGCCTCGTCGCCCTCCTCGGCGACGACGATGGTGCGCGCGCCCCGGGCCCGGATCTCCTGGATGTTGGAGACGATCTTGTCGTGGAGGACGGAACGCCCGCGCGGGGAAGGCACGATGACGACGACCGGAAGGCCCTCCTCGATGAGCGCGATCGGCCCGTGCTTCAGCTCTCCGGCCGCGAACCCCTCGGCGTGCATGTAGGCGAGCTCCTTGAGCTTGAGCGCGCCTTCGAGGGCGACCGGGTAGCCGACGTGGCGTCCGAGGAAGAGGACGGTGTCGTGGTGGGCGAGGGAGCGGGCCAGCGCGCGGACGGGCTCCATCGTCTCCAGTACGCGGTCGACCTCGCCGGAGATCGCGGAGAGCTGGCGCACCACCGTACGGATCTCGTCGCCCCACTTGGTGCCCCGCAACTGGCCCAGGTACAGGGCGACGAGGTAGCAGGCGACGAGCTGGGTGAGGAAGGCCTTGGTGGAGGCGACGGCGACCTCGGGCCCGGCGTGCGTGTAGAGGACGGCGTCGGATTCGCGCGGGATCGTGGACCCGTTGGTGTTGCAGATGGCGAGGACCTTGGCGCCCTGTTCGCGGGCGTGCCGGAGCGCCATCAGGGTGTCCATGGTCTCGCCGGACTGGGAGATGGCGATGACGAGGGTGCGCTGGTCGAGGATCGGGTCGCGGTAGCGGAACTCGCTGGCGAGCTCGGTCTCGCAGGGCAGCCGGGTCCAGTGCTCGATGGCGTACTTGGCGATCATCCCGGCGTGGAAGGCGGTCCCGCAGGCCACGATGACGACCTTGTCGACCTCGCGGAGTTCGGCGTCGGGGATGCGCACCTCGTCCAGGGTCAGCGAGCCCTCGCCGTCGATCCGGCCGAGGAGGGTGTCGGCGACGGCCTGGGGCTGGTCGGCGATCTCCTTGAGCATGAAGGAGGCGTAGCCGCCCTTCTCGGCGGCGGAGGCGTCCCAGTCGACGTGGTACTCGCGCACCTGCGCCCGGTCCCCGTCGAACCCGGTGACGGTGACGCCCTCGCGGCTCAGCTCGACGACCTGGTCCTGGCCGAGTTCGATGGCGGACCGGGTGTGCGCGATGAAGGCGGCGACGTCGGAGGCGAGGAACCACTCGTCGTCCCCGACGCCCACCACGAGCGGTGAGTTGCGCCGGGCGCCGACGACGACGTCCGGCTGGTCCGCGTGGACGGCGACGAGGGTGAAGGCCCCCTCCAGCCGTCGGCACACCTGCCGCATGGCGTCCGCCAGGTCCCCGCCCGCCGAGAACGCCTCGGCCAGCAGGTGCGCGACGACCTCGGTGTCCGTCTCCGACCCGAGCGCGTGCCCGCGCCCGGTCAGCTCGCGCCGCAGGGCCGCGAAGTTCTCGATGATCCCGTTGTGGACGACGGCGACCCGGCCCGCGTTGTCCAGGTGGGGGTGGGCGTTCACATCGTTGGGTGCCCCGTGCGTGGCCCACCGCGTGTGCCCGATCCCGGTCCGCCCGGCCGGCAGCGGCCGGTCCCCCAGCTCCTTCTCCAGATTGACGAGCTTGCCCGCCTTCTTCGCGGCGGCGAGCCCGCCGTCCGCGAGCACGGCGACACCCGCCGAGTCGTAGCCCCGGTATTCGAGGCGCTTGAGTCCCGCGACGACGACGTCCTGCGCCGACTGACCACCGACATAACCCACGATTCCGCACATAACGGCAGCCTAAGGCCGGATGCGGCTCCACGGCGGGGCGAGCCGCGCCCGACGGCATGTCACACCGCCCGGCGCGGCCCACTGTTCCGGTCCTCGGCTCTCACGGGTCCTAGGAGCAGTACTGCGCCGCCTTGCCGATCGACCGGTACATGCAGTCCGCGTTCTCGATCAGTTGCAGGACCGCGTCCCGGTTACGGGAGGTCTCGCGCTCGATGACCTCGTCCGGCGGGTAGAAGCCGCCGCCCGAGGACGAGCGCGGGAACATCTCGAAGGTGTAGCCGAAGATCTTCTGCGAGCCCCACAGCCAGTCGTCGATCGAGCCGTCCGTGATGTAGAGGTCACTGGACTGCTCGGCGGTGTACCCGTTGCTGGCCGCCATCTTCTGGCCCACCGCCGCGAACGCGTTGCGGTCGTCGGCCGTCATACCGGGGGCCGTGTCGTTGTACGTGTAGCCGAACGGCCAGAGCACCAGCTCGCTGTACGTGTGGAAGTCGATGGCCGCCGTGATCTGCTGCTTCCCGCCGACCACCCGGCTGCGGACGAAGTCCGCCACGACCTTCGTCTCGGGCGCGGACTCGGGGCCCGTACCGCGGTACGTGTCCGAGGACGGGCTGGAGGAGGAGCCGCCGCAGCAGCCCCACTTGAAGGCCCAGTTGCGGTTGAGGTCGGTGCCCACGGCGGTGGAGCCGGAGTTGGGCTGCCGGTTCTTGCGCCAGCTCCGGTACGAGCCGGAGGCGATGTCGTACTCGCCGCCGTCCGGGTTCATGTCCGGGATGATCCACAGCTCGCGGCCGTTGACCGCCTGGGTGATCCGGGAGTCGCTCCCGTACCCCGCCGCGAACTCGCGGAGCAGGTACAGCGACATCTCGACCGTCAGGTGCTCGCGGGCGTGCTGGTGGGCGGTGAACAGGACCTCGGGCTCGGCCTCGTCGGTGGCCACGTTGTCGCTGATCTTGATCGCGACGATGTCGCGGCCCTGGTAGGTCTTGCCGATGACCCGCTTGCTCATGATCGAGGGGTTGGCGGCGATACGGGCGTCGATCGCCGCCGTCATCTCGGCGTAGTTGTGGTAGCGGGAGTCGGCCGGCGGGAAGTCGAGCGCGCCGACGCCTTCCCCGCCGTGGGCGTGGGCGTCCGGTGCGGGCAGCGCCTCCAGGACGTGGCCCTTGGCCCGGAGCTTCCTGACCTGGTCGGCCTTCGCGCTGATCACGATGCCGTGGTCGTGGACCTCGTCGATCGTGACGCCCGTGCGGAGGATGTCGGTGCGGGCGGCCGGAGTGGTGCGCCCGGTGATCTCGTACTGGACCGGCCGCTCCTCGGCCGCGACGGCTTTGTTACGGGGCGCGGGCTCGGCGGTGGCCACGGCGGTCGCCGGGGCGGCGAGACCGAGGGCGAGCAGGACGGCGAGGGTGGCGTTCCGCCGGGCCTTCGTCCTGGCCGTGCCGGTCTTCGTTCTGGCTTTCGCCGGGCGGGATTTCCGTGTGTTGGCGAGTCGCATGCTGGCAGTCTCCTGAGTCCGTCGGGGTGGGGGGTGGAGCTGTGCGACGGGCACAGGATGGAGCCATGTCATGAGCGGGTCAAGGTGTAGTTTTTGGCCACTCCCGCACGGCGCCGGTGTGCTCAGAGGCGGCGGTAGGTGCGGCCGCCTCTGCGGGGCAGAGCGCGCGGGTCGTCCCCGTCCTCCGCAGTGGCCTCCAGGGCGAGGTGCAGTTCGGCTCGGACGGCGGCATCGGCGAGGTTCTGCCCGAGGCGCTCGGCGCACCGGGTGAGCCAGGCCGTCAGGGTGGTGCGGTGGACGTGCAGTTCGGTCGCCGCGGGGGCGGTTCGGGCGTGGTGGCGGAGCCAGCAGGCGAGTGCGATCCGCAGGTGGGGTTCGAGCGCCCCGACCAGGCCGACGGCCCAGGTGCGGGCCGCGTCGGTGTCCAGGATGCCGGTGGGCAGCGTCGCCAGGCGGGGCGGGCCGTCATCTCGGCGGGTGCTCTCCGGCCGGCCGCCGTTCTCTGCCTGGCCGTTGCTCTCCGCCCGACCCTCGTCCTCCCCCTGGCCCTCGCCCCGCGTGGGCGCGCGGAGCGCGAGCAGCAGGTGGGCCTGCACGGTGATGTCGTCCAGGTCCGCGTCCAGGAGGGCGGCCAGGGCGCGCAGCCGGGTGCGGACGGTGCCGGGCGAGAGACCGAGCGCGGTGGCGGCCCGGGGGGCGGTGCCGGTGCGGAGCCGGACCAGGAGCAGGTGCCGGTGTTCCGGGGTCAGCGGGCTCAGCACGGATCGCGCCCACGCCGTGTACGGGCCAGGGGGGAGCAGACGGGCGAGCTGAGGGGTGCCGACGGCGTCGGCGGGGACGATGCGGTGGGCGGGGGTGGCGCTGTGCCGGGCCGCCGCCGCGTCGGCGTGGGCGGTGGGCGTCTCGGCCAGGGGCAGCGGTCCTGCCAGGCCCGCGAGGAGGTGGTGACGTTCGCTCACCCGGGAGACCAGGCGCAGGATGCGCCCGTCGTCGCTGCCGTGGTGGAGCTCGGCGACCAGGAGCTCGCCGTCCACCTCACCGATCAGGACGCAGGCGCCGCCGTGCCCGGCCAGGGACGGGCGGACGGCCCGCCACAGGACCTGGTGGGCGGTGGGGATGTCGGGGCCGGTGAGCCGGTACAGCGTGACGTGCGTGAGCCCGCCCGCGCGCACGGTGTTCGTGACGGAGGTGGTGTGACCGGCCAGCAGCAGCCGGAGCAGGGTGGTGTGCAGCCGCATCTGCTCGGCGCGCAGCTCGGCGGCGCGCTGCCCGCGCACCTCCAGGAGGGCCGCCGTGGTGGTGGCGACGAGCCCGACGTGTTCGGCGGGCATGGTGGGTGCCGGATGCAGGACGAGCACGGCTCCGGCCGCCGGGCGCTGCACATGGTGCGGGTGGTCCTGCGGATGGGCAACCGCGTGGACGCCGTCGGCCGCCGCGGTGGCGGGCGTGCTGTAGACGGCCCCGGCTATCGGGTCGGCCAGCACCGCCGCCCCCTGGACCAGCACGGCGGCCTCGCTGACCAACTGCGCACCGGAGCGCGTCGCGGCCCGCAGCAGCCGGTCCGCCATCGCCTCCCGCACCGCGCGCGGATCCCCCGGGCCCGCGGCGTCGGGTCCGGTCGTGTGCGTCGTGGTGCTCATACCGCGCCCCCTCGGCGGACGGAGCGCGCCGCGCACCCGCGGTACGGGTGCGCGGCGCGGCGATGACGGGCCCGGTCAGGGAATGCGGGCGACGGCTCCCCAGCCGGCCCGGGCGGTGGTGGTGCCGGTGTTCGCGTCGGGCCGCCAGTTCGGCCAGGACACCATCCCCGGCTCCACCATCTCCAGCCCGTCGAAGAACGCGACGGTGGTCTCCGGCTCGCGGAAGATGTACGGGATCGCCCCGCTGCTGTTGTACTCGTCCTGGACCGCCCGGTGGGCCTCGTCCGAGGCGGTGGAGTGGGACAGGGACAGGTAGCTGCCCGAGGGCAGCCGCGCCACCAGCCGCCGTACCAGCGACAGGGCGTCGTCCCAGTCCACGATGTGCCCCAGCACGTCGGAGATCACGAGCGCGACGGGCTCGCTCAGGTCCAGGGTCTTCGCCGCGCCCTCCAGGACCGCCTCCGTGTCGCGCATGTCCGCCTCCACGTACGCGGTCGCGCCCTCGGCGCTGCTGGTCAGCAGCGCGTGGACGTGCAGCAGCACCAGCGGGTCGTGGTCGACGTAGACGATCTTCGCGTCCGGGGCTATCCGCTGGGCGACCTCGTGCGTGTTGTTCGCCGTCGGCAGCCCGGCGCCGACGTCCAGGAACTGCCTGATCCCGGCGTCCCGGGCGAGGTAGGTCACCGTACGGCGCAGGAAGTCACGCGACTCCTTCGCGAACGTCTCGATCAGCGGGTACTTCTCCCGGTAGGCGTCGCCCGCGGCCCGGTCCGCCGGGAAGTTGTCCTTCCCGCCGAGCCAGTAGTTCCACACGCGCGCGGAGTGCGCGACGCTCGTGTCGATCTGCGCGGGCAGTTCAGCCCCGTTCCCGGTCGTACTCATCCTGCAGAACCTCCCTCGTTCGGTCCGGACGCATCGCCATCACGCACGACACGTCCAGCATCGCTTGATACTCCTGTACGGGCGGGCCGCTGTCCCACACCTCCGCCGTTCCCGGCAGCCCGCCCTCACGCACCACGTGGTCCGCGATCTCCCGGATCTCCACGCGGTACAGACTCAGTGCCGGAACCCCGGTCAGCGGGTGGGGCGGTGCGTCCCCGGCGTGGAGCTGCACCATCACATCCCGCCGCTCCGCGGCCTCCTGGAGCGCGGCGAGCTGTTCGCGCATCACCTCGCCCTCGCCGACCCGGCAGCGCAGCGCGGTGACCGGCAGGACCGCCCACACCCGCGTCTGCTGCTCCCGCAGCCGCCGCTGACGCATCACCAGCAGATCCGCGCGCCGCCGCCGGGCCGCGGGGTCCAGCCCGGGCCGCAGGGCGGCGTCCACGGCCATGGCGTACGCCGGGGTCCGCAGCAGCAACGGTACGAGCGCCGGGTCCCAGGTACGTACGACACTCGCGGCCGACTCCACGCTCATCAGGTCCATGAGCCAGGGGTCCATCGCATCGCGCAACGGGTGCCACCAGCCGGGCATGTTGGCCGCGTTCAGCCGGCCCATGATGTCGTCGGTCTCGGACGCGCCCGCCCCGTACCGGTCGAGCAGGGCGGACACCTGCCCCACGTCCAGGGAGGTCTGCGCCTGCTCCAGCCTCCGCAGCGTCGACGGGTGCCAGCCGAGCAGCTTGGCGGCCTGGGGTACGGACAGGCCCGCCCCTTCCCGCAGGTGCCGCAGCCGCGCCACCAGGACCAGGTGCTGCGCTGTCCGGCCCGACCTTTCACGTGCCACGGCTCATCCTTCCGCTCCGGCCCGACATCCGACAGTTCACGCAGCCTGCGCACAGTGCACACAGCGCACCTTGCGACGATCGCGCGCCGCTCCCATGGTGAGTATGTCTGCCCCCACCGACCACGACGCGGCGGAGCGTTGTCACCGCCTCTCGCACCCCTCGCGGAGCCCTTTTGGCCACTTCGATCCTCGATCGCCCGCGCGTCCGGATCAGCCACCTCCTCTTCCGTCGCACCATCACCACCTTTCCACGGGACCGCACGTGAACGACCGGCGCCCTCCCCGCCCGTTCGCCTCCGTCCTCGGCCCGAACTCGACGGTCCCGTACGCCCGCACCCTGGAGCCCGCCTCATGAACCGCCCGAACCTGACCCATCCGGACGCTCGCCCCTCCGTCACCCCCGCCCCCGCACCCGCTCCCGCCCTCGCCCCTCCGCGGCAGCTCCCCCGGCGCCCCCTGGACCTCCGCGTCCGCACCCGCCTCATCCAGGTCGAGGAACTCGTCGTCGACGACCCCGGCAAAGTCCTCGACCACGCCCAGGAGGCCGCGCTCACCGCCCCCGACACCGCCGCCGTCCTCGGCCTGAGCCCCACCACCCCCCTCACCCTCCCGGCGGCGGCGGCCCTGCTCTGCGCCCTCCACGAACCCGGCGAACTCGCCGCGATGGGCCTGCGCCTGACCCGCCACACCACCCACGTCACCGCCTCCGACCAGCAGACCGAGCCGGTCTCCCTGGAGCTGTCCTACGGTCCCGACGATTCCGGCGTTCCCGGGGCTCCCGGCGCTCCCGGCGCGTGACCTGCCGGTCCACGGGGAGAGGCGACGAGGCCGGGGGACGAGCAGGGCGGAAAGGCTTGACCTCAACCGGGCTTGAGGCCGGAGAGTGACCCCATGACGATCTCACCGGAACACCACACGGCGGTCCAGGAATGGATCAGGAGCACGGCGCACCCTCTGACCACCATGGACGCCTCGGCCCCGCTGGAAGACCTGAGGCCGCTCCTGGACATGCTCGGTGAGCGGACGGCCGTGGTGGGATACGGGGCCGGAACACGGGGAGCGCATGAACTCTTCACCCTCCAGATGCGCATCGCCAGGCTGCTGGTCGGTGAGGCCGGATTCCGCGCGGTCGCCTTCGACCAGGACTGGACGCTCGGCGTCCGGCTCGACACATACGTACGCACCGGGGCCGGAGATCCCGTGGCGCTGCTGGAGACCGCGGAGCCCTTCTACCGCACCGCCGAGGTGCTGGCCCTCGTCCGGTGGATGCGCGCCTTCAACGAGGAGCACCAACGCGACCCCGTCCGTCTCGTCGGGGTCAGCCCCCACAAGACAGGACCATCGGCGTACGACGCGGTGGCCGACCACGTGCGCCGGGCCGCGCCCCACCTGCTGGACGAGCTGGAGTCCCGTTACGCCGGCCTCCGGCCGCAAGGCGAGGTGGCCGAGCACACGCGGCGTTTCCGCGCCCAGCCGGACAGGCGGTCCTGGCGCGACCGGGCGCGAGCGGCGCACGCCCTGGTGGCGGGGCTGCCGGCCTCCGACGGCCACGCCTGGGCGCTCCACAACGCCCGCGTGATCGTCCAGTACTACGAACTCCACGACCACGACGACGATCCGAACGACCCGCACAACATGGCCTGCTACGAGCGGCTCTTCGCCGAGAACGTCGTGTGGTGGCACGGGCACACCGGCCACAAGGTGCTGTTCTGGACCTCCAGCTCCCACTCCGCCAGGGCACCCGGCCGGGTCATCAGCTTCCCGCCGAGGCCGGCGAGCGCCCCGCCGAACGCCGGCAGCCACCTCCAGGACCGGCTCGGGGACCGGTACCTGTCGATGGGACTCACCTTCGGCCGCGGTGAACTGGCCACGTACACCGGAGCCCCGCCCCACCAGGTGCCCAGCCCCGCACCGCCCCTGGTGGAGTCGGTCCTGGAGGACCGGGCGGCCGGTGACTACCTGCTGAACCTCCGGACCGACGCTCCGCGGCCCGTCGCCGACTGGCTCGCGCAGAGCGCCACGTCCCGGGCCATCGGACCACGCCACGACCCGGACAACGACACCGCTCACCACATGAAGGGCGGTTCCCTGGCCGAGTGGTTCGACATCCTCGTCCACCGGCGGCAGGTGACACCGGCCCACCCGCTCCGCGGGTGAAGCAACCCTGAGGGAGGGCTCCGGGACTCCGGGGCGCCGGGGCTCCGGGGGCTCCGAGGGCTCCGGGGAGCCCTCCCGGGGGCGGGCGAAGGATCACCCCTCCCCCAGCTTCCGCCGCAGCGCCGCCCTCTCCGGCTCGGTGCCCGCCAGCTCCAGCGCCTCCCGGTACGCCACGGCCGCCTCCCCACCCCGCCCCAGGCGGCTCAGCAGATCACCCCGCGCCACCGCGTACGGCCCGTACGCCCGCAGCCGGGGCTCACCGCCCAACGTGTCGAGCAGCGCCAGCCCCGCCCCCGGCCCGTCGCGCATCGCGACCGCCACGGCGCGGTTCACCGCGACCACGGGGGACGGGTTCAGGGTGAGCAGCACGTCGTACAGGGCCACGATCTGCGCCCAGTCCGTGGACTCCACGTCCGCCGCCTCGTCGTGCAGGGCGGCGATGGCGGCCTGCACCCCGTACGGCCCGGCCGGCCCCCCGGTCAGCGCCCGCACCACCAGCGCCCGGCCCTCCTCGACCATCGCCCGGTCCCAGAGCCGCCGGTCCTGGTCCTCCAGGAGCACCGGCTCGCCCTCCGGGCCGGTCCGGGCCGCGCGCCGGGCGTGGACGAGGAGCAGCAGCGCGAGGAGCCCGGCCGCCTCCCGCTCACCGGGGAGCAGACGGTGCAGTATCCGGGCCAGCCGGACCGCCTCCTCGGCCAGGTCGAGCCGCTGGAGACGGGGGCCGGAGCTGGCCGCGTACCCCTCCGTGAAGACCGAGTAGACGACCTGGAGCACCCCGGGCAGCCGCTCGGGCAGTTCGTCGGGGCCAGGCACCCGGAACGGGATCCGGGCCTCGCGGATCTTCTTCTTCGCCCGCACGATCCGCTGGCCCATGGTCGCCGTCGGCACGAGGAAGGCCCGCGCCACCTCGGGGGTGGTGAGCCCGGCGAGGCAGCGCAGGGTGAGGGCGGTACGGTCCTCGGCGGCGAGGGCGGGGTGGGTACAGGTGAAGAACAACTGGAGCCGCTCGTCGGGCAGTTCACCGGTCCCCGTCGGCGCGGCGACGGCCTCGTCCCGTTCCGCGTCGGCCTGGAGGACGGCGAGCCGCGCCGCGTACGCCTGGTCCCGCCGCAACCGGTCCACCGCCTTGCGCCGCGCGGTCGTCAGCAGCCACGCCCCGGGCCGGGCGGGAACGCCCTCGGCCGGCCAGTGGCGCAGGGCCGCCTCGATCGCCTCGGACGTCACCTCCTCGGCCAGGTCGAGATCCCCGAACCGCCGTACGAGGGAGGCGAGCAGCAGCCCCCGCTCCTCCCGGAACACCGCCTCGACGGCGACCCGGGCCTCCTCCGGCTCCCCGGCCTCCTCCGGCTCCCCGGGCGACGCGCCCTCACCCGCCACCGCTCTCAGCCCCCGAAGTCCGCGACCGGCCGGACGACGACCGAGCCGCCGTCCCGCGCGCCGGGACAGCGCGCGGCCCAGTCGAGGGCGGCGTCGAGGTCCGGCACGTCGATGACGAGGAACCCGCCCAGCAGCTCCCGCGTCTCCGCGAACGGCCCGTCCGTCACGGTCCGCTCCCCCGCCGGCGAGACCCGCACGGCGGTCGCGGTCACCAGATCGGCCAGCGACTCCCCGGAGACGTGGATCCCCGCGTCGCGCACGTCCTTGTCGTAGGCCATCCAGTCCTCGACGGTGCACTGCGGCGCCCCGCCCTGCTCGTCGACGGCCCCGCTGTGGATCAGCAGCATGTACTTCATGGTCCGACTCCTGTCACCTGTGCGGCGCGCCCGCCGGGTGCGGGTCGCCTTACACGATGACGACGAACGGGACGGCACCCGATCGACACGCCGCCCGAAACTTTCTTCCGGAACTTTCTCCCGGACCTCGGAGGAGGAGCGGAGGAGCCGCCCGCGGTCGCGATCCGGTGGAACCTCGGACCCGTCCGCGCACCTCGGAGCAGGCGGAGAGTTCCCACAGGCGCCAGACGGCGCCCTCGGCCAGGCGGTGGCCGCCCAGGACCGCTGAGCGCGTGACCACCTGGCGCTGCCGGTGCCGGACCGGGATCAACGGGGCGTCCCTCGCGACGGTGTCCTGGATCGCCCGGAACCGCTTAATGGCCCGCCGCGACCGGTGAACCGCAGGGTGTCCCTGATGACGTGGTCGGCCTCGGCCGGTTGTCGCCGTTGGCGAGGACGTTCCCGGTGCCCACCAACGGCTGGACGAAGGTGTCCGCGTCGGGGAAGTCCGGCACACGGCGGTGGAAGAACGTGCCGTCGTAGAAACCGCCCTCTCCGGTGGCTCCGGTCAGGGGGTCGGTCCAGGTGCGGCTTCCCGTCGCCAGGCCGGCGAAGTTGTCCGCTCACGTTGTCCAGATGCCCCGCCAGCTCGGCGCACAGGTGGGGCAGCCGGCGGAAGAGCCGGGTTCTGACCGTGCGGTGGCCCGGCGACCGGCGCGGCGGCCAGATCGGCCCGGCGCGCCGCGGCGAAGCCGTCACCGGCGAGCCCTGCCGGCCACTGGTGGCCGGCAGGGCTCAGACCGAGAAACGACAGAAAGCTTCCCTTCAGGCAGGGAAGCCATGCTGTCAGGAAGACGGGACGCTTCGCGCTCCCGAGGCGACAGTCGGGACCGAGCGCGACGACCGCCTCATGAACGGTGTCGTCAGCGGCGTCGACCGGCAGCCACTGCACCGAATCAGCGGGGAACCCGACCGCCGGACGCTCCATGACCACGTGCTGAATCCCCATCCCCCAAGGGCCAGGCCCGGCACCTTTTCCGGTGGTGGACCTCTGGTGACGACGGGCCCCCGCAGGGCGGGGGCCGATCGGCGAGCGGAATTCACCGAGTCACGAACTCCGGGCGGACACCCAGCAGGTACACACAGTCATCCAGGTCAGCGGCTTCCTCCGGGGCGATAGGGGAGAATTCCAGCTCGGCCAGGCCGGCGAGCTCCGGCCTGACGCTGAACACCGCCTCCTGAGCGACGACCGCACCACGCGGCGAGCCCCAACCGCACCACGCGGCGAGCCCCATGAGAACGGCGGCCACCCGACTCCCCGTCGGGTGGCCGCCGCCCCATGCCCGGGCCCGACAGGTCAGTCGTTCGACTCCACCGGCGGTAGCTGGATCTCCTGCACCGCGACCCACGCCCCCCAGGACCTCACGGTGACGTCGAGCCGGTCCCCCGTGTCCTCGGCCACCCCGGTGTACTCGCCGTCCGGCTCCCCCACGGCCTTTTCCACCCCGCAGTTGACGAGTGTCGTGTCCAGTTCCTTCATGGCGACGGCGGCCGCGGCCCGGGTCGCGTACTGGGAGACGCGGTACCGGGCGCGGGCGCCGTCCTTGCCCGTGTAGACGCTGGTGAACTGCTGCTCGGGCTTGTCCGCGTCGCCGGACCACGCCCCGCACGTGTTGCCCGGACCCACCTCCGGCAAGGGGTCGGCCTCGGCCTCGTCGTCCGACTCCGGGTGGACGGCTCTCCAGTGCAGGACCTCGTTCGCCAGCAGCTCCGCCGGGTCCGGGGTCCGCACCACCCCGTCGGACATGAACGGGTTCGAGCCCGCCGAGGCCACCTCCGTACCGCCGCCGCCCGACCCCTCCGGCAGCACCAGGCCCGCCCACGCGCCGAAGCCCATCGCGCCGGCGGCCACGACCGCCACCACGGCCACGGCCGCCCGCCTACGGGTCCGGCGACGGTCGCCGCGGGCGCGGACCGCCGCGGCCGGGGCGAGCCGCACGGGGGTGTCGGTCAGCAGTTCCTCGATGTCAGCCATGCCGGGCCATCCCCTCGTCGTCGTACGCGTCCATGGGGGCGAGCCGCTCGCCCAGTTGCCTGCGGGCCCGGCTGAGCCGGGTCCGTACCGCTCCGTTCGTGGAGCCCGTCTCGCGGGCCACCTCCTCCACCGGCAGATCGAGCAGGTGGTGCAGCACCACCGCCCGCCGCTGGTCCTGGCTCAGCCCGCGCAGGGCCGCCACCAGCGCGGCCCGGTCGCCGAGGACCCCCGACGGGCCCGGGTCGTCCGAAGCGGGGCCGTGGCGCAACTGGGCGCGCAGCCGGTTGCGGGTGCGGCGCCAGGCGCTGACCGCGAGCCGGGACGCGACGGTCCGCACCCACGGGAGCGGGTCGCCCTCGCGGGTCAGCCGGTCCCAGCGCTGCCAGGCCCGTGCGTACGCCTCCTGGACCGCGTCCTCGGCCTCCGCCAGGTCGCCGGTCATCGCGTAGACGGTGGCGACCAGGCGTTTCGCCGTCGCCGTGTAGAAGGCGTCGAACTCAGCTTCCTTCGACATCCTGATCCTGACTGTGGTCGTTTTCGGTGGTCGTGCGGGAACCGCCGTCGTTCCGTCCGCCGCTTCCTGTCATAGGCACGCCCGGGCGGCCCGCGATGTTACAAACAGGCCCGGAAGTCCCGCGAACTTTTCCGGACCCGGGGCCGGTACGACACCGACCGCCGGCCGGCCCGGCCCTGGCTGTACGGCATCGCCGCCAACCTGATCGGCAAGCACCGGCGTACCGAGGTACGGGCGCTGAAGGCCCTGTCCCGTACCGGCCACGACCCCGTCGCCGCGTCCTGGAGCGACCGGACCGACGACCGGATCGCCGTACAGGCGCCGCCGGCGGGGGCGCCGGCCTCGCTCTCGCCCGGGGACCGGCACGTCCTGCTGCTCGTCGCCTGGGCCGACCTCGGCTACCAGGAGGTGGCCGACGCGCTGCGCATCCCGCCGGACGCACCGGCCCGGATCGACCGGGCGATGGCCACGGTCGGGGGCGTCAAGGTGACCGGCCACCTGATCCGGGACGCCGCCGGCCGCGAGGTCATCGCCGTGACCCGGAAGTACGACCGGAGCGAGAGCCGGCGCGAGATCCTCAAGCCCTGACCGTACGGCCGTCCCGGCACAGAGCACACCGGCCCACAGTGCACCGGCCTACCGCACACTCGCCTACAGCACACCGGCGGACACCCACGTGACCGAGCCCACCCCCCACTCCGTTAAAACTCCCGCAACAATGAAGGGTGATCACTTCGCCCGCACGGAGCCCGCAGCGCCGCACCGAGCATGCGCCGACCCCCTACGTCGACCTCTCGCGCGACGAGTGGAGCGCCCTGCGGGACAAGACCCCGCTGCCGCTGACCGCCGACGAGGTGGAGCGGCTGCGGGGGCTCGGGGACGTCATCGACCTGGACGAGGTGCGGGACGTCTACCTGCCGCTCTCCCGGCTCCTCAACCTGTACGTCCAGGCCACGTCCGGGCTGCGCGGCGCACTGAACACCTTCCTCGGGGACGCCGGGAACGGGCACGGGGCCCAGCGCGGCACCCCGTTCGTCATAGGGGTCGCGGGCAGTGTCGCCGTCGGCAAGTCCACCAGCGCCCGTATCCTCCAGGCGCTGCTCGCCCGCTGGCCCGAGCACCCGCGCGTGGAGCTGGTGACCACGGACGGGTTCCTGCTGCCGATGAAGGAGCTGCGGGCGCGCGGGCTGACCTCGCGCAAAGGGTTCCCGGAGTCCTACGACCGGCGGGCGCTGACCCGGTTCGTCGCGGACATCAAAGCGGGCAAGGACGAGGTGACCGCACCCGTCTACTCGCACCTGATCTACGACATCGTCCCCGGCGAGCGCCTCACCGTCCGCCGCCCGGACATCCTCATCGTGGAGGGGCTCAACGTCCTCCAGCCCGCGCTGCCGGGCCGGGACGGGCGTACGCGCGTCGGGCTCGCCGACTACTTCGACTTCAGCGTGTACGTGGACGCGCGCGCCGACGACATCGAGACCTGGTACCTGAGCCGCTTCCGGAAGCTGCGCGACACGGCGTTCCAGGACCCGTCCTCGTACTTCCGCAAGTACACCCAGGTCTCCGAGGAGGAGGCGCTGGACTACGCGCGCACCATGTGGCGGACCATCAACAAGCCGAATCTGATGGAGAACGTGGCTCCGACGCGCGGCCGTGCCACTCTGGTCCTCCGCAAGGGCCCGGACCACAAGGTCCAGAAGCTGTCCCTGCGCAAACTCTGACACTTTCGGGGAAGGCGTGCCACGTGCTGCATCTGCGTCTCATCGTGCCCGCCGACACCACCGACGAGGTCGTCGCCCTCCTGGAGTCCACCGTCGGCACCGCCCACCTCGTGGTCCTGCCCGGCGCGGCCCGCTCCCCGGCCGGGGACGTGGTGATGTGCGACGTCGCGCGGGAGGCGGGGGACGAGCTGATCCGTGATCTGCGGGGGCTCGGTCTGGAGAAGTCCGGGTCGATCACCATGGAGAACATGGAGCTGACCCTGTCCGACCACGCGGATCGGGCCGAGGAGGAAGCCCCCGGTGACGGCGCGGACGCGGTGCTGTGGGAGGAGCTGACGGAGGCGACGCATGAGGAGTCGACGTTCTCCATCACCTACGTCTCCTTCCTCGCGCTGGCCACGATGCTCGCCGCCTGCGGGGTGATGCTGGACAACGCGGTGCTGATCGTGGGCGCGATGGCGGTCGGTCCGGAGTTCGGCCCACTGGCCGGGATCTCCACAGCGATCGTGCAGCGCGCGCCGCGGCTGGTGGCACGCTCGCTGTGGGCGCTGATCGGCGGCTTCGCGCTGGCGATGATCATGACGGCGGGGTTCGCCTGGCTGCTGGACGCGCTCGGCCTGTTCGAGAAGTCGATGATCGAGGCGGAACGGCCGATCACCGGGTTCATCTGGCAGCCGGACTGGATGTCGTTCGTCGTGGCGTTCCTGGCGGGCATCGCCGGGACGCTCTCCCTCACCTCGGCGAAGTCCGGAGCGCTGATCGGCGTGGCGATCTCCGTGACGACGGTCCCGGCCGCCGCCAACGCGGCCGTCGCGTTCAGCTACTCCGACTACCAGCAGACCATCGGCTCGGGGCAGCAACTGCTCGCCAACCTCGGCGGGATCGTCCTCGCGGGCACGCTGACGCTGCTGCTGGAGAAGGCGCTGTGGCGGTCCCGCCGCACCCGGAAGCCCCCGGCGAGCACACCGGGGGCTTCGGTACGTCATTGAAGCTTTCGCAGGACGTAGTACGTCCACGGGCTTCGGTACGTCGTTGAAGCTTCCGCAGCACGTAGTACGTCCACGGGCTTCGGTACGTCATTGAAGCTTCCGCAGCACGTAGTACGTCCACGGGCTTCGGTACGTCATTGAAGCTTCCGCAGCACGTAGTACGCCCACGGGGCTTCCGTACGTCGATGAGGCGGCGGCTCAGCCCAGCGCGGACTTCACCACATCGGCCAGCCGGCCCGCGACCGCGCGCGCCTGCTCGATGTCGGCGGCCTCGACCATGACCCGCACCAGCGGCTCCGTACCCGACTGGCGCAGCAGGACGCGGCCGGTGGAGCCCAGCTCGCGCTCCGCGTCGGTCACCGCCGTGGCCAGCTCGGAGGAGGTGGCGACCCGGGACTTGTCAACGTCGGGGACGTTGATGAGCACCTGCGGCATCCGCTCCATGACCCCGGCCAGCTCGGCGAGGCTCCGGCCGGTGGCGGCGATGCGGGCCGCCAGCATCAGGCCGGTCAGCGTGCCGTCGCCGGTCGTGGCGTGGTCCAGGACGATGACGTGGCCGGACTGCTCGCCGCCGAGCGCGAAGCCCTCGGCCTTCATCGACTCCAGGACGTAACGGTCGCCGACCGCCGTCTGGACGAGCTGGATGCCCTCGCGCTCCATGGCGATCTTGAAGCCGAGGTTCGACATGACGGTGCCGACGACGGTGTCCTTGCGCAGTTGCCCGGCCTCCCGCATGGCGAGGGCCAGGACGGCGAGGATCTGGTCGCCGTCGACCTCGTCGCCCGCCGCGTCCACGGCGAGGCAGCGGTCGGCGTCGCCGTCGTGGGCGATGCCGAGATCGGCGCCGTGCTCGACGACGGCGGCGCGCAGCAGCTCCAGGTGGGTGGAGCCGCAGCCGTCGTTGATGTTGAGGCCGTCCGGCGCGGCGCCGATGGTGACGACCTGGGCCCCGGCCCGCGCGAACGCCTCGGGCGAGACCCGGGAGGCGGCGCCGTGCGCCTCGTCCAGGACGACCTTCAGCCCGTCGAGCCGGTTGGGGAGGACGCCGATGAGGTGGGCGACGTACCGGTCGAAGCCCTCGGTGTAGTCGGTGACCCGGCCGACGCCCGCGCCGGTCGGGCGGGTCCACGGCTCACCGGTGCGGTGCTGTTCGTAGACCGTCTCGATCCGGTCCTCCAGCTCGTCGGCGAGCTTGTGGCCGCCGCGCGCGAAGAACTTGACGCCGTTGTCCGGCATGGCGTTGTGACTGGCGGAGAGCATCACGCCGATGTCGGCGCCGAGCGAGCCGGTGAGGTACGCGACGGCCGGCGTCGGCAGCACGCCGACGCGCAGGACGTCCACGCCCGCGCTGGCCAGACCGGCCACGACGGCTGCTTCCAGGAACTCTCCGGAGGCCCGGGGGTCGCGGCCGACCACGGCGGTCGGGCGATGGCCCTCGAAGCTGCCCGCCTCGGCTAGTACGTGCGCCGCCGCGACCGAGAGCCCGAGCGCGAGCTCGGCCGTCAGATCCGCGTTGGCGACACCGCGCACTCCGTCCGTACCGAAGAGTCGTCCCACTGGTGTCCTCCGAAGTGCTCAGAAACCGCGAAAACCAAAGCAAAGCGAAACTAAACAACCACACAAGAACAGCAAAACGGCCGGGCAGGCGGCATGACACGGCCCGTGCGGGAGAGATACGCGCGTGCGGGCCGATGAACGTCTCATGCCGTTATACGCCTGCGGGGCTCGATAAACGAACGCCCCAGCAGCACGGAGTGTGCCGCCGGGGCGTTCGTGTAATGCAGACGAGCAGGCGATTTAGCGCTTGCTGTACTGCGGGGCCTTACGGGCCTTCTTGAGACCGGCCTTCTTGCGCTCGACCGCACGGTCGTCACGCGAGAGGAAGCCGGCCTTCTTCAGCGTGGCGCGGTTGTTGTCCACGTCCGCCTCGTTCAGCGCGCGGGCCACACCGAGGCGCAGGGCGCCGGCCTGGCCGGAAACGCCGCCACCCGAGATGCGGGCGATGACGTCGTAGCGGCCGTCGAGCTCGAGCACCTTGAAGGGCTCGTTGACTTCCTGCTGGTGCACCTTGTTGGGGAAGTAGTCCTCAAGGGTGCGACCGTTGATCTTCCACTTGCCGGTGCCCGGAACGATCCGGACGCGGGCGATGGCGTTCTTGCGACGGCCCAGGCCGGCCGCGGGCTGCGGGTCGCCGAAGCGGCCCGCGAGCGACTCGGAGGTGTACTCACCCTCGACGGGGACCTCGGACTCGAAGGTGGTCACCTCGGCGAAGGTCTCCTCGCCCTCGGTGCCCACCGTGTCGTCAGTGGTCGTCTCAACAGTGGTCTCGGCCACGATGCTCCTCAGATCTTTCTGTATGTCTTAGGGGGTGGCCGGAACTACTGCGCGACCTGGGTGATCTCGAACGGGACCGGCTGCTGAGCAGCGTGCGGGTGCTGGTCGCCCGCGTAGACCTTCAGCTTCGAGATCATCTGACGGCCCAGGGTGTTCTTGGGGATCATGCCGCGGATGGCCTTCTCGACGGCCTTCTCGGGGTTCTTCGCGAGAAGCTCGTCGTAGCGGACCGAACGGAGACCGCCCGGGAAGCCCGAGTGGCGGTACGCCATCTTCTGGGTCTTCTTGTTGCCCGACAGGTGAACCTTGTCGGCGTTGATGATGATGACGAAGTCGCCCATGTCCATGTGGGGGGCGTAGATCGCCTTGTGCTTACCTCGGAGGAGGTTCGCAGCCGTGGTGGCCAGACGGCCCAGGACGATGTCCTGAGCGTCGATGATGTGCCACTGGCGCGTCACATCTCCGGGCTTGGGGCTGTACGTACGCACTTCGTAGCCTTCGCTTCTTCAGTGGATGAGGTCCAGACAACACATGGCACCCCTGAAGCGATCATGCAGCTGGGGCTCACACTGCCGGGACACCGCCCGTATGCGAGCCACTGGTAACTGCTCCAGAGAACCTACGCAACGACAGAGCCGCTACGCATAACAAACGCCGAGACTACCGGCCCACCCCCGGACGGGTCAAAACGCCCCTCAAAGCCCAGCCCCGCCACCCCCTGCCAAGCCCCGCCGGCGCTTGAGGCCACCTTTCCAGCCCAGCCGCACCCCTCCAGCCCCGCCGGCGCTTGAGGCGATCTTTTCCAGCCCCGCCGGCGCTTGAGGCGACCTTTCCAGCCCCGCCGGCGTTTGAGGCGCGGGGGCCCGGGGGCAGCGCCCCCGCAACGGCGCCGCACGACCCCCCGCACCGCACCCGCACCCCGCCGCCCCCACCCCCGCCGCCGACCGCCAAGGTCACCGCACGCGCTGCACCCTCCGCTCATCCCACACCGGCTCCGCCGTCTCCCGCACCACACCGTCCGACCCGAACACCAGATACCGGTCGAACGACTTCGCGAACCACCGGTCGTGCGTCACCGCCATCACCGTGCCGTCGTACACCTCAAGCCCGTCCTGCAGCGCCTCCGCCGACTCCAGGTCCAGGTTGTCCGTCGGCTCGTCCAGCAGCAGCGCGGTCGTCCCCGCCAGCTCCAGCAGCAGGATCTGGAACCGCGCCTGCTGCCCACCGGACAGCCGCTCGAACGCCTGGTCCCCCTGCCGCTCCAGCTCGTACCGCCGCAGCACCCCCATCGCTCCGCCCCGGTCCTTCGCGTGCTCGGACCAGAGGATCTCCACCAGGGTCTTCCCCAGCAGCTCCGGGTGCGCATGCGTCTGCGCGAAGTGCCCGGGCACGACCCGCGCCCCCAGCTTCCACTCCCCCGTGTGCGCCACCGGCTCCCCCGCCAGCAGCCGCAGGAAGTGCGACTTGCCCGACCCGTTGGAGCCGAGGACGGCCACCCGCTCCCCGTAGTAGATCTCCAGGTCGAACGGCTTCATCAGCCCGGTCAGCTCCAGACCCTTGCAGGTCACCGCCCGCACCCCGGTCCGCCCGCCGCGCAGCCGCATCCGGATGTCCTGCTCACGCGGCGGCTCCGGCGGCGGTCCCGCCTCCTCGAACTTCTTGAAGCGGGTCTGCATCGCGTGGTAGCGGTTGGCCATGTCGGGGCTGTTCGCCGCCTGCTGCCGCATCCGCAGGACGAGCGCCTTCAGCCGGGCGTGTTCCTCCTGCCAGCGCCGCAGCAGCTCCTCGAACCGCGCGAACCGCTCCTTGCGGGCGTCGTGGTACGTGGCGAAGCCGCCACCGTGCACCCACACATCGCTGCCCGCCGCGCTCGGCTCGACGCTGACGATCTTCTCGGCGGCCCGGGACAGCAGCTCCCGGTCGTGGGAGACGAAGAGGACCGTCTTACGGGTCTCCTTCAGCTTCTCCTCCAGCCACCGCTTGCCCGGCACGTCCAGATAGTTGTCCGGCTCGTCGAGCAGCAGCACCTCGTCCGGCCCGCGCAGCAGCGCCTCCAGGACCAGCCGTTTCTGCTCGCCGCCACTGAGCGTGCGCACCTCACGCCACTGCGCCTTCTCGTACGGGACACCCAGCGCGGCCATCGTGCACATGTCCCAGACCGTCTCGGCCTCGTACCCGCGGGCCTCGGCCCAGTCGCTGAGCGCCTGCGCGTACGCCATCTGCGCGGCCTCGTCGTCGACGGTGAGAATGCGTTCCTCGGCCACGTCGACGGCCTTCGCCGCTTCCCGGATGCGGGGCTGCGACACCGACACCAGCAGGTCCCGTACGGTCCGCTCGTCCCGCACCGACCCCACGAACTGCGGCATCACCCCGAGCCCGCCGCTCACCGAGACCGTGCCGCCGTGCGGCTGGAGCTCACCGGCCAGGAGCCGCAGCAAGGTCGTCTTGCCCGCCCCGTTGGCCCCGACGAGGGCGACGACGGCTCCGTCGGCCACCCGGAACGAGGCATCGCCGAGCAGCACCCGCCCGTCGGGTAGGTAGTACTCCAGGTGGCCCGCTTCCAGATGTCCCATACAGAGCATTGTCACGGACCGCGAACCGATGGCCCAACCGGATTACGTACCGCCTAGGATTCGCGCATGAGTTCATGGCAAGGGGGGCCCTCCTGGGGGCCAGGGGACAACGGGACTCCGGGGGACGGCGGAACTCCGGACTGGGCCGCGCTCGCCGAGGAGTCCGCCGCGCGGACCCGGCGCAAGCGGTGGCTGATGATCGGCGGCGGGATACTGGCCACCGGCCTGGTCGGGGCGATCGTGGCGACCGCCGTGGTCACCACCGGCGGCACGAGCGATCCGACCGGCAGCGCGAGCGGACTGCCCGCCCCGGCCGACCTTCCCGAGGACACCTCGGCGCCCGAGCCGTCCTTCTCCTCGGTGGCACCGCCGCCCCCGCCGGACCCGAAGGAGTACATATCCAGCGCCGCCAAGGACAAGGCCCCGATCACCGTCGACGGCTTCTTCCCCGGCAAGAAGCTCGCCATGGGTGACCGCGTCCACCTCAAGGGCGCCGTCAACCGCACCACCGCCTGCGCGACCGGCACCCAGGGCGCCCTCGGCGCGGTCCTCACCAAGAACGGCTGCGAGCAGCTCATCCGCGCGACGTACAGCAAGGACGGGGTGGCCGTCACCGTCGGCATCGCGGTCTTCGCCACCGAGGCCCGCGCGAAGAAGACGGTCGACGAGGCCTCCGGCGGCCTCGCCTCCCTCAGCGGCGCGGGCGTGCCCACCTTCTGCCGCGGCGGTACGGTCTGCCGCCGCACGACCAACTCCTATGGGCGGTACGCCTACTTCACCGTCGGCGGCTTCACCGACGGCACCCGCGTCACCCTCCAGGACAAAGACGTCTTCGCGGTCGGCGACGACCTGACGAACTTCGTCTTCCGCCAGATCCACCAGCGCGGCCGGGTCCAGGCGTCACAGGCGGTGGCGGAACCGGCGCAGTAGGGACCGATCCCGGGCGGTGCGCACCACGCAGAACTGAACATGTTCAATAAGGGCCATGAACCTCCTCGGCCTCCGCACCGGCCCCCGCCTCATCGCCGTCGGCTACATCGGCCTGGTCACGGCCGCAGCCCTGGCCTACGAGATCGCCGGGCGGCCGGAGTCCGTGGAGACGGCGATGATCCTGGCCGACTGGCCGGGCGGCATCATCCTGCTGCTCTTCGTGCTCTACCCGCTGGCCCTCCTGACCGGCGACACCGGGGGCACCGAGGAGAGCGGCTTCAGCCTCCTCAACCCCCTCTTCCACGGGGCCGGGGCACTGGTCAACGTCCTCATGGTGTGGACCGTCGTCACCTTCGCACGCCACTTCGCGGCCGAGTGGAGCCGCAGCCACTGAAGGCCCCCGGCCTCAGCAGCACCCCGCGGCCCCCGGCAACGTCCTGACGTTCCGGGCCTCTTCGGCCCGGGCGGCGAGCAACTCGTCCGCCGGGTAGGCCACTTCCTCCAGCGTCAGCCCGTGCGGCCGCACCACGTGCACCCCGGGGTCGCGCACCTTCGCCGCCAGCACCTCGGCGGGCCAGGCGGCCGGGCGCCGCCCGTCGCCGACGAACAGCGCCGCCCCGATCAGCGCCCGCACCATGTTGTGGCAGAACGCGTCGGCCTGCACGGTCGCGGTAAGGACGCCGGACTCCTCGTCCCGTACCCAACTCAGCTTCTGCAGAGTCCGGATGGTCGTCGCGCCCTCACGCTTCTTGCAGTACGCGGCGAAGTCGTGCTCCCCCACCATCAGCGCGGCCGCCTCGTTCATCGCGTCAACGTCCAACGGCCGGTCATGCCACAGCACATGACCGCGCGTCAGCGGGTCCACCCCGCCGGGCCGGTCACCCACCCGGTAGGCGTAACGCCTCCAGAGCGCGGAGAAGCGGGCGTTGAACCCGGCCGGGGCCGGGGTCGCGCGCCAGATCCGTACGTCCAGCGGCAGCCGCCCCGCCAGCCGCCGCAGCAGCTTCTCCTCGTGCTCCGCCCACACCGCCTCCGGCAGGTCCACATGCGCCACCTGCCCCCGCGCGTGCACCCCGGCGTCCGTACGGCCCGCCACCGTCAGGTCGTACGTCACGGCGGACCGGGTCACGGTCCGCAGCGCGTCCTCGATCTCCCCCTGCACCGTGCGCCGGCTGGTCTGCTTCGCCCAGCCGGAGAAGTCCTTGCCGTCGTAGGCCAGGTCCAGCCGCACCCGTACGAAACCGGGCTCCGCCTCGTCACTCACCGCGTCATCCTCTCCCTGCCCCTGCTCAGCAGAACGGGCCCGCACCGCCCCGAAGGGTGATGCGAGCCCGTCCCGTGCTCGTCAGAACGCTCAGGCGTCCTTGGACTCCGCGTCGTCGGCCTTCTCGACCGGCTTGGCGTCCTCGACGGTCTCCTCGGAGGACTCGGCCTTGGCCTCGTCCTTCTTGGCGGCGTCTTCCTTGACCGCGCGCTTCGTCGCGGCCTCGGCCTCACCGGTGGCCTGCTGGGCCACGGTCAGCGCCTCGACCAGCTCGATGACCGCCATCGGGGCGTTGTCGCCACGACGGTTGCCGATCTTGGTGATACGCGTGTAACCACCGGGGCGGTTCTCGTACCGGGGGGCGATCTCGGTGAAGAGCGTGTGGACGATGCTCTTGTCCGTGATCGTCTGCAGCACCAGGCGACGGTTGTGGATGTCGCCCTTCTTCGCCTTGGTGACGAGGCGCTCGGCGACGGGGCGCAGGCGGCGGGCCTTGGCCTCGGTCGTCGTGATGCGGCCGTGCTCGAACAGCGACTTCGCCAGGTTGGCGAGGAGCAGACGCTCGTGCGCGGCGCTGCCGCCCAGACGGGCACCCTTTGCGGGACGCGGCATGGTGATTCTCCTTGTGTGCTGCACCGGCCGTATCAGGTACCGGTGTCAGTTCCCGTGAAGCGGACGCCTCACGGAAGTCATAGCTGCCGAACGGCATCAAGCCCGTCCGGCGTTCGCGCCGGACATCAGCCAGAATCAAACCCGTCCGGCGATTGAGGACAAAGCCTCAGCCCCGGCCCGGGGCACCCTCGAATCCGGGCACCCCCAGCCGGGAGGTGACTCAGTACTGCTCGGTCTCCACGAAACCGGCGTCCGCGTCGTCGTCGGCGCCGAAGGCGTCGGCGGCGGCGGTCGGGTCGAAGCCGGGAGGCGAGTCCTTCAGCGCGAGGCCCATACCGGCCAGCTTCGCCTTGACCTCGTCGATCGACTTCGCACCGAAGTTGCGGATGTCGAGCAGGTCCGCCTCGGAACGGGCCACGAGCTCACCCACGGAGTGGATGCCCTCGCGCTTGAGGCAGTTGTACGAACGGACCGTGAGTTCCAGCTCCTCGATCGGCAGAGCCAGATCGGCGGCGAGAGCGGCGTCCGTCGGGGACGGGCCCATGTCGATGCCCTCGGCGTCGATGTTGAGCTCGCGCGCCAGACCGAACAGCTCGACCAGGGTCTTACCGGCCGACGCCATGGCGTCACGCGGACGCATGGCCTGCTTGGTCTCGACGTCGACGATCAGCTTGTCGAAGTCGGTGCGCTGCTCGACACGGGTCGCCTCGACCTTGTACGTGACCTTGAGCACCGGCGAGTAGATGGAGTCGACCGGGATGCGGCCGATCTCCTGGCCGACCTGCTTGTTCTGGACGGCGGAGACGTAGCCGCGACCGCGCTCGACGGTCAGCTCCATCTCCAGCTTGCCCTTGCCGTTGAGCGTGGCGAGAACGAGGTCGGGGTTGTGCACCTCGACACCGGCCGGGGGCGCGATGTCGGCGGCGGTGACCAGACCCGGGCCCTGCTTGCGCAGGTACATCACGACGGGCTCGTCGTGCTCCGAGGAGACGACGAGCTGCTTGATGTTGAGGATGAGGTCGGTGACGTCCTCCTTGACGCCCGGCACGGTGGTGAACTCGTGCAGGACCCCGTCGATCCGGATGCTGGTGACAGCGGCACCGGGGATCGAGGAGAGGAGGGTACGGCGCAGGGAGTTGCCGAGGGTGTAGCCGAAGCCCGGCTCCAGCGGCTCGATCACGAACCGGGAGCGGAATTCGTCGACGACCTCTTCGGTCAGCGACGGACGCTGAGCGATAAGCATGCGGTGATCCTTCAGTCGTGGGCACCCACTATTTGATGCCCGACAGATGCAACAAGGGTACGGGCGGTACGCCCCGTATGAGGCGTACCGCCCGGACCTGAACGCTACTGACGCACGGCCGTCACCGGCCGTGACGGGTCAGACGCGGCGACGCTTCGGCGGACGGCAGCCGTTGTGCGGCGTCGGGGTGACGTCCTGGATCGAACCGACCTCCAGGCCGGTGGCCTGGAGCGAACGGATCGCGGTCTCACGGCCGGAGCCGGGACCCTTGACGAAGACGTCGACCTTGCGCATGCCGTGCTCCTGCGCGCGGCGGGCGGCCGACTCGGCGGCCATCTGCGCGGCGAAGGGGGTGGACTTGCGCGAGCCCTTGAAGCCGACGTGGCCGGCGGAGGCCCAGGAGATCACGTTGCCCGAGGGGTCCGTGATCGAGACGATGGTGTTGTTGAACGTGCTCTTGATGTGCGCGTGGCCGTGAGCGACGTTCTTCTTTTCCTTGCGACGCACCTTCTTGGCTGCGCCCTGACGACCCTTGGGGGGCATGTCTTGACTCCAGATGGAGAGGGGAGGTGATCGGTCCTACAGCGAAGACCGCTGGTTGCTGCGCCGGTCCGGAGATCCGGTCGGCACAGTGCGTCCGCTGAGGACTACTTCTTGCCCGGCTTCTTCTTACCGGCGATGGCGCGACGCGGGCCCTTGCGGGTACGCGCGTTCGTGCTGGTGCGCTGACCGTGCACCGGCAGACCACGGCGGTGACGAATGCCCTGGTAGCAGCCGATCTCGATCTTGCGGCGGATGTCACCCTGGACCTCACGGCGGAGGTCACCCTCGGTGCGGAGGTTGGCGTCCACGTACTCGCGGATCTTGACCAGGTCCTCTTCGGCCAGGTCACGAACGCGGGTGTTCGGGTTCACGCCGGTGGAGGCGAGGATCTCCTTGGACCGGGTGCGCCCGATACCGAAGACGTAGGTGAGGGCAACCTCCACGCGCTTTTCGCGCGGGATGTCAACACCTGAAACGCGTGCCATTCAATGGCTCCAGTTGTCATGTCGGGGGTCTTCCGCAGTGCCACTCCCGACCGCCGACCCCTCACGGGGAGAGGTGGTACGTCCGGGTCTCCGGCCCCCGCCGGAGGTGTCGTCAGCCGTGGCTTGGACGGGCTCTGCGTATGTACGTGCTTACGTGCGTCGCGCGAAGAACTGCGAGATGCAGGGGGTCGTGCGTCAGCCCTGGCGCTGCTTGTGGCGCAGGTTGTCGCAGATGACCATGACCCGACCGTGACGGCGGATCACCTTGCACTTGTCGCAGATCTTCTTGACGCTCGGCTTGACCTTCATGGGATGTCAGGTTCTCCGGGTCAGTGCCATCACCGCGCCGAAACGGGGTGCGGGCAAGATCTACTTGTAGCGGTAGACGATCCGGCCACGCGTCAGGTCGTACGGAGAGAGCTCCACCACGACCCGGTCATCCGGGAGGATACGGATGTAGTGCATCCGCATCTTGCCGCTGATGTGCGCCAGGACCTTGTGACCGTTCTGGAGCTCCACCTTGAACATTGCGTTCGGGAGGGACTCGATCACGGTGCCCTCAATCTCGATGGCACCTTGCTTCTTGGCCACGCTTCGCCTTTCGAATCGGCTACCTTGATCGGCTCCTTGCGATCCCCTGTCCTACCTGCAGACATACGGATGCACCGGAGCCGACGAGTCAGTCTACGTCAGCGGACTCCAAAAGACGAATCCGTCAAGTTTGCCCACTGCCGGTGATCCTTAGACCTGCCGGAGCGGATACGTCACCCCAGCGGGTCGGGCGCGGCCTCGACTCCGTACTCCGCGAGCTTCGCCCTGCCGCAGTCCGGGGCGGTCAGGACCAGCGGTCCCCGCTCCGTCAGGGCGATGGAGTGCTCCCAGTGCGAGGACCAGGTGCCGTCCGTCGTGATGACCGTCCAGTCGTCGCCGAGGGTCTCCGTACGGGCCGTGCCGAGGGAGACCATGGGCTCGATCGCCAGGCAGACGCCCGGGACCAGCTTGATGCCCTTGCCGCGCTTGCGGGAGACGTAGTTCAGCAGGTGCGGGTCCATGTGCATCTCGGTGCCGATGCCGTGGCCGCCGAAGTCCTCGATGATCCCGTACTTGCCGGTGGCCGGGCGGGGCTGCCGGCGGATGTAGGTCTCGATCGCCTTGGAGATGTCGACGAGGCGGTTGTTCACCTTCATCGCGGCGATCCCGGACCACATCGACTCCTCCGTCACCCGGGAGAGCTCGACCAGCTCCGGAGCGTGACCGGTGCCGACGAAGGCGGTGTACGCGGCGTCGCCGTGCCAGCCGTCCACGATGGCGCCGGCGTCGATCGAGATGATGTCGCCGTCCTTGAGGACCGTCTTCTCGTCCGGGATGCCGTGGACGACGACCTCGTTGACCGAGGTGCAGATGGTCGCGGGGAACCCGCCGTACCCGAGGAAGTTCGACTTCGCCCCGTGGTCGGCGATCACCTTGCGGGCGACCTGGTCCAGGTCCTGCGTGGTGGCGCCGGGCACGGCCGCCTCACGGGTGGCCGCGTGAATGGCAGCGACCACCAGCCCCGCCTCGCGCATCTTCGCGATCTGCTCGGGGGTCTTGATCTGCACCATTGCTCGGCGCCTCTCTGCATCGACGGGATCTGCGGGTGACGGGTGACGGGCCCGCTGCGGTCCCTTCAACGATACGGGCGCAAACAGTCGGCCGCGGGGGCCGGGGGGGGGGGGGCCCGCGGGCCCCCCCGGGGAAGGCGGGTGGCGTATTTAAAAAAAAAAAAACCCCCACAACAAGTAAAAAAAAAGAGAAGAGGCTTTATGGTTTAGA
>NZ_JBHXOX010000020.1:0-170649 GCF_042718795.1 Streptomyces cyaneofuscatus | reverse complement strand
ATGCCGGTGGAGAACACCGCTTCGCCGAAGGTCTCCCCCACGGCCCCATAAGCACGGCCACGGAACGCACGGCCGTCCTCCAGGACGAGTACGGCGGGGGTCTGTGCCCCCCGGGTGGAGATCGTCATCGTGCGGTGCCTTCCGTCGTGGTGCTGGTGAGTTCGGTGGCGGCCGGGGCGCCGGCGAGCCGGTTGACGGCTTCGACCCAGGCCTGGTGCTCGGCCGCGTGGTCGGAGCGGAAGCCGGAGTCGATCTGGGTCTCGCCGTGTGACCAGGTGATGATCAGCAGGCCGCCCTCGGGGAGGACCTTGCCTGCGAGCGCCTTGTCGAGACGGGCCTCGCGCAGGGCCTCGGCCGGGATGAAGAAGTCGCTCGCGCCGGGGCGTACGACGTCCAGGCCGCGTGCCGTGAGCGTTAGCTCAACCCTGCTGCGGGTGCCCAGGCCGTGGGCGACGATCCGGTCGAGCCACTGCCCGGCAGTGGTGGAGGCGTGGTAGCGCCCGGTGAGCGTCAGCAGCACCTCGTCGGCGGCGAAGCCCTCGGGGGTCGTCGCGAGCTCGGGCAGGTCGGACTGGAGCCTTCCGCGCCACTTCCAGCCCTCGCGCATCAGCCAGTAGATGAGGGCGATGAAGAGCAGCAGCCCGATCACCCAGGCGATGCGGGCGGACCAGTCCGTCACTTCCGCCGACTTCTTCTCGGCGGCCAGCAGGTACAGGGGGGTCAGTGTTGTCACGCGAGCTTCCCGTCGACGACCGTGGCACGGCCCCGCAGGAAGGTGTGGGTGACGCGGCCCGGCAGCTCACGCCCCTCGTAAGGGGTGTTTCGGCTGCGGGACGCGAAGCCCGCGGGGTCCACGGCTCCACGGTATGCCGGATCGACCAGCGTGAGGTTGGCGGGCTCACCCGCCGAGACAGGACGGCCGTGTCCTTCGAGGCGGCCGATGGCCGCAGGGCGGAACGACATGCGGTCGGCGACGCCCGCCCAGTCGATCAGACCGGTGTCCACCATCGTCTGCTGGACGACGGAGAGCGCGGTCTCCAGGCCCACCATGCCCATGGCCGCCGCCGCCCACTCGCAGTCCTTGTCCTCGTGCGGGTGCGGGGCGTGGTCGGTGGCCACGCAGTCGATCGTGCCGTCGGCGAGCGCCTCGCGCAGGGCCAGGACATCGGCCTCGGTGCGCAGCGGCGGGTTCACCTTGTAGACCGGGTTGTAGGTGCGGACCAGCTCGTCGGTGAGGAGGAGGTGGTGCGGGGTGACCTCGGCGGTGACGTTCCAGCCCTTGGACTTGGCCCAGCGGACGATCTCCACGGACCCGGCGGTGGAGAGGTGGCAGATGTGGACGCGGGAGCCGACGTGGGCGGCGAGGAGGACGTCGCGGGCGATGATCGACTCCTCGGCGACGGCGGGCCAGCCGCCGAGTCCGAGTTCGGCGGAGACGATGCCCTCGTTCATCTGGGCGCCCTCGGTGAGGCGGGGCTCCTGGGCGTGCTGGGCGACGACGCCGTCGAAAGCCTTCACGTACTCCAGGGCGCGGCGCATGATCACCGCGTCGTCCACGCACTTGCCGTCGTCGGAGAAGACCTTCACCCCGGCAGCCGAGTCGTGCATGGCGCCCAGTTCGGCAAGCTTCTTGCCCTCCAGGCCGACGGTGACGGCGCCGACGGGCTGCACGTCGCAGTAGCCGGACTCCTTGCCGAGCCGCCAGACCTGCTCCACGACGCCGGCGGTGTCGGCGACGGGAAAGGTGTTGGCCATGGCGTGTACGGCGGTGAAGCCGCCGACGGCCGCCGCCTTCGTGCCGGTGAGGACGGTCTCGGAGTCCTCGCGGCCGGGCTCGCGCAGATGGGTGTGCAGGTCGACCAGTCCGGGCAGCAGGATCTGCCCCTCGGCCTCGATCACGGTGGCGCCGGCGGGGGCTTCGATGCCGGTGCCCACCTCGGCGACGGTCTCGCCGTCGATCAGGACGTCCCCGGGCTCGCCGCCGAGGATCCGCGCACCGCGGATAAGGATCTTGCTCATGGTTACTTGTTCTCCTCGGTACGGGCGGGGGCGGCGGACAGCGCGGTGTCGGAGCCGCCGAGCAACAGGTAGAGGACGGCCATCCGGATGGAGACGCCGTTGGCGACCTGCTCGACGACCGTGCAGCGGTCGGAGTCGGCGACCTCGGCGGTGATCTCCATGCCGCGGACCATCGGGCCGGGGTGCATGACGATGGCGTGCTCGGGCATCTTCGCCATGCGCTGGCCGTCCAGGCCGTAGCGGCGGGAGTACTCGCGCTCGGTCGGGAAGTAGGCGGCGTTCATGCGTTCGCGCTGCACACGCAGCATCATCACCGCGTCGGACTTCGCCAGCACGTCGTCCAGGCTGTAGCTGACGTCGCAGGGCCACTGTTCGACGCCCACCGGGACCAGGGTGGGCGGGGCCACCAGGGTGACGTGCGCGCCGAGCGTGGTGAGCAGGTGGACGTTGGAGCGGGCGACCCGGCTGTGCAGGATGTCGCCGACGATGGTGATCCGGCGGCCGTCGAGGTCCCGGCCGAGGCCGGCGTCGGCGCCGACGAGACGGCGCCGCATGGTGAAGGCGTCGAGCAGGGCCTGGGTGGGGTGCTCGTGGGTGCCGTCGCCGGCGTTGACCACGGCTCCGTCGATCCAGCCGGAGGTGGCGAGCCGGTAGGGGGCGCCGGAGGAGCCGTGCCGGATGACGACGGCGTCGGCGCCCATCGCCTCCAGGGTCAGCGCGGTGTCCTTCAGGGACTCGCCCTTGGAGACGGAGGAGCCCTTGGCGGAGAAGTTGATGACGTCGGCGGAGAGCCGCTTGGCGGCGGCCTCGAAGGAGATACGGGTCCGGGTCGAGTCCTCGAAGAAGAGGTTGACGACGGTACGGCCGCGCAGGGTGGGGAGCTTCTTGATCGGCCGGTCCGCGACCCGGGCCATCTCCTCGGCGGTGTCGAGGATCAGGACGGCGTCGTCGCGGGTGAGGTCGGCGGCCGAGATGAGGTGGCGCTTCATCTGGGGTTCTCCGGTGGCTGGAGGAGGGTGTGAAGGCATGCGGGCGCGCGGGAGCAGCCCGTACGTCCCCCGAAGGGCCGTACGGGAGCCGCTCGGGCTACTGCGCGTCCGCGGGAGCGGCCTGCTGGACACCGAGCAGCACGGCGTCGCGGCCGTCCTCCTCGGCGAGCTGGACCTTGACCGTCTCCCGCAGCGACGTGGGGAGGTTCTTGCCGACGTAGTCGGCACGGATCGGGAGTTCGCGGTGACCGCGGTCGACGAGGACCGCGAGCTGCACGGCGCGCGGGCGGCCGATGTCGCCGAGCGCGTCGAGTGCGGCGCGGATCGTGCGGCCGGAGAAGAGCACGTCGTCGACGAGGACGACCAGCTTCCCCTCGATCCCCTCGCCGGGGATGTCCGTACGGGCCAGGGCGCGCGCGGGGCGCAGCCGCAGGTCGTCGCGGTACATGGTGATGTCGAGGGAGCCGACCGGCATCTTCCGGCCGGTGATCTCTTCGAGTTTGTCGGCGAGCCGGCGGGCGAGGAAGACGCCCCGCGTCGGGATACCGAGCAGCACCACGTCGTCGGCGCCCTTGGCGCGTTCGACGATCTCGTGGGCGATACGGGTCAGGACACGGGCGATGTCGGGGGCCTCGAGAACGGGGCGTGCCGCGTTGCCGGTGTCGTCGTGCTGTGCGTCCATAAGAAACGGACCTCCTTCTCCGCCTCACGGGACGGACCTTAAAGGACGTCGAAATTACGTCATCCACGTTACCAGGGCTTGTGTGAGGCCTTGGCCCCGCCCTCTGGAGGTGCCGGTCCGGACCATCCGGCTTGACGCATCCAAGTAACGCTGCGTAACCTCACAGTGAGTTACCAGCCACGCGGCGGAGCCGCACACTGTTCCAGCGTCCGGGGAGCCATATGTCCAGCGAATACGCAAAACAGCTCGGGGCCAAACTCCGTGCCATCCGCACCCAGCAGGGACTCTCCCTCCACGGCGTGGAGGAGAAGTCACAGGGTCGCTGGAAGGCCGTCGTGGTCGGTTCGTACGAGCGCGGCGACCGTGCCGTGACCGTACAGCGCCTCGCCGAGCTGGCGGATTTCTACGGGGTCCCGGTGCAGGAGCTGCTGCCCGGTACGACTCCGGGCGGGGCCGCCGAGCCGCCGCCGAAGCTCGTCCTGGACCTGGAGCGCCTCGCCCACGTCCCGCCGGAGAAGGCCGGTCCGCTGCAGCGCTACGCGGCGACCATCCAGAGCCAGCGCGGTGACTACAACGGCAAGGTGCTCTCGATCCGCCAGGACGACCTGCGCACGCTCGCCGTGATCTACGACCAGTCGCCGTCCGTCCTGACGGAACAGCTCATCAGCTGGGGCGTGCTGGACGCGGACGCGCGCCGCGCGGTCTCCCACGACGAGAGCTGAGACCGGGGCCGAGAGGTCCGGGTCGGCCGCCCCCAGCGGGCCCCTCAGCAGAAACGTGCCGCCGGGTCGGCGGGAGCCTTCGGGTTCCCGCCGACCCGGCGGTTTTTCGGTCCGTAGCGGTGGCGCGTAAGCCGAAGGGCCCACGGTCAACTGACCGTGGGCCCTTCGCGGCGTACGTGGCGCGGCGGCCCCGCACCGGGGCGGGCTACTGCTCCCGGCGGAGGTTCGGCTTGAGGTCCTTGAAACGGGCCAGCAGGCCGTTCACGAAGGACGGCGACTCGTCGGTGGAGAACTCCTTGGCGAGCTGGACCGCCTCGTCGATCACCACGGCGTCCGGGGTCTCGTCCATCCAGATCAGCTCGTACGCGCCGAGCCGGATGATGCTGCGGTCCACGACCGGCATGCGGTCGATCTCCCAGTCCACGGCGTACGTGACGATGAGGTCGTCGATCCGGTCCGCGTACTGCGCGTACCCCTCGACCAGCTCCATCGTGAATTCGCCGACCGGCGGCTGACGGTCGTCGGTCCGCGAGTGCCGGACCCAGTCCGCGAGAACGCTCTGCACGGACTCGCCGCGCTGGTCGGCCTCGAAGAGGATCTGGAAGGCGCGCTTGCGGGCCTTGTTCCGGGCAGCCACGGTTAGCTGTTCACCCGGCCGAGGTAGTCGCCCGAGCGGGTGTCGACCTTGATCTTCTCGCCGGTGGAGATGAAGAGCGGCACGCCGATCTCGTAACCGGTCTCCAGGGTGGCGGGCTTGGTGCCACCGGTGGAGCGGTCGCCCTGGACGCCCGGGTCGGTGTGCTGGATGGTCAGCTCGACCGCGGCGGGCAGCTCGACGTAGAGCACCTCGCCCTCGTGCTGGGCGACGGAGGCGGTGAAGCCCTCGATCAGGAAGTTGGCGGCGTCGCCGACGGCCTTGCGGTCGACCATGAGCTGGTCGTAGGTGTCCATGTCCATGAAGACGAAGTACTCGCCGTCCATGTACGAGAACTGCATGTCGCGGCGGTCGATGGTGGCCGTCTCGACCTTCACGCCGGCGTTGAACGTCTTGTCGACGACCTTGCCGGAGAGCACGTTCTTGAGCTTGGTGCGCACGAAGGCGGGGCCCTTGCCGGGCTTGACGTGCTGGAACTCGACGACGGACCAGAGCTGGCCTCCGTCGAGCTTGAGCACCAGGCCGTTCTTGAGGTCGTTCGTGGAAGCCACGGTTGCGGAATCTCCTGGACTGAAGCTGGTGGAACGACCGGGGATGCGCGCTAGAGCGCGAGCAGTTCCTTGGTCGTCATGGTGAGTAGCTCGGGTCCGCCGTCCGCCTCGGGGCGCACGACGAGCGTGTCATCGATCCGGACACCGCCCCGGCCCGGGAGGTGGACCCCCGGTCCGACGGTGACCGGCACACAAGCGTCCAGTTTACCCATGGCTGTCGGTGCCAATTGCGGGTCCTCCTCGATTTCGAGCCCCACACCGTGCCCGGTCCACGGCTGAAGGCCCTCACCGTGCCCCGCCGACTCCAGGAGATGCCGGGCCGCGCGGTCCACGTCCCGGTAGGCGGCGCCCGGCGCCAGCGCCTCCCTGCCGCCCCGCTGAGCGGCGAAAACGAGGTCGTACAGCTCGATCTGCCACGGGGCGGGGGCGGTGCCGATGACGAAGGTCCGGCCGATCTCGCAGCGGTAGCCGTGGTAGTTCGCGCCGAGGCGGACGGAGAGGAAATCGCCCTCCTCGACCCGGCGGTCGGAGGGCCGGTGGCGCCCCTGGCCTGAGTTGGGGCCGGTGGCGACGGAGGTGGCGAAGGCGGGGCCGTCCGCCCCGTGGTCGACCAGGCGGCGCTCCAACTCCAGCGCGAGATGGCGCTCGGTGCGGCCGACGAGGATCGATTCGAGGAGCTCTCCGAGCGCCTGGTCGGTGATCTCCGCGGCGATGCGGAGGCAGCCGATCTCCTCCTCATCCTTGACGATCCGCTGCTGTTCGACCGTGAAGCCGAGGTCGGCCATCCGGAGGCCCGGCGCGGCCTTCCCCATGGCCCGGTGCCGGGCCACCGTCAGGTCGTGCTCCTCCACCGCGAGCGAGTCCGCGCCCGATGCGGCGGCGAGGCCCGCGGCCGCCACCACCGGGTCCCCGTCGGGAACGGGCAGGACATCGACCCGCAGCGCCTCGTCGGGCCGCCCGTGCCCGGCCTCCCCGCTCGGGGCGCGGGGGCAGAGCAGAACGTCCTCGCCGGGGCCGAGCAGCAGCACGGCGCCGGGCGGCGCTCCGCCCGCGAGATAGCGGACGTTGGCGGGGCGGGAGACCAGGGCGGCCGCGGACCCCGCGGCGGCGCACCGGTCGCGGAGCAGCCCGCGTCGGACGGCGTGCACCTCAGACATGCTCCGAGCGTACGAACGAATCCCGCTCCCCGCCCGGCCGGCGCATCCGACCGGGGCACACAGGGCCGCTTACCAGGTGGGCGGGGAGGCGATGGAGCGGGCGAGCACGTCGTCCAGGACCCGGGCGGTGGTCTCCACGTCGTACGTCGAGTTGTCGATGATCGGGAGCCCGGAGCCGTACCAGCCGGCCATCCGGCCGTGGATGCGGGCGACCTCCTCGTCGGAGAGCCTGCGGTTGCCGCTGCGGGCGGCGTTGCGCTCCAGGACCACCTCCAGGCCGGGCAGCAGCACGACGGGCAGCAGTCCGGGGCCCACATGGCGCTTCCAGCCGCCGAGGCCGACCACCGGGCGGTCGGGGAATACGGCGTCGTCGAGGATGCAGGAGATGCCGTTGGCGAGGAAGTTACGGGCGGCGAAGCCGCAGGTGCGGCGGGCCAGCCGGTACTGGGCCTCGGAGTGGTCGTTCCAGCCGGCCTGGGGGTCGGCGAAGCCGGAGCAGACCCATTCGCGGACGTCGTCCAGGGAGACGTGGGCGGTGGGCACCCGGCGGCGGGCCGCCCAGAGCCGGGCCACGGTGGTCTTGCCCGCGCCGGCGGGGCCGATCAGCAGCACGGCGAGCGTGGCGCCGCCGGTGCCCGGCTCGGCGGGGGGTGCGGGCAGCGGGACGGGGCCGCCCGGGGGCAGCGGGACG
Source organism: Streptomyces cyaneofuscatus (assembly GCF_042718795.1). Taxonomy (GTDB): domain Bacteria; phylum Actinomycetota; class Actinomycetes; order Streptomycetales; family Streptomycetaceae; genus Streptomyces; species Streptomyces cyaneofuscatus_A. Next base: position 163,183 of record NZ_JBHXOX010000020.1, on the reverse strand, counting down.
TGCCCGGTGGGCTGCCCGCCGGAGGGCGGCGGGGTGGGCCCGGTGCCGCTCCAGCCGTACTGCGGGGCCTGACCGGGGGCGGGAGGCTGCGGTGCTTGCCCCGGGGCCGGAGGCGGTGGGGCCTGGCCGTGCGCGGGGGGCTGGGGGGCCTGGTGCGGCGGGGGTATCGGGGGCGGGCCCGGCGGTCCGGGGTGACCGGGGTGCTGGGCCTGGTGCGACCAGCCCGCCGGCCCGTTCCCGGGTCCCTGGGGCGGCGGCAGCGGGGCCCCCACTGGGTGCTGCATCCGGTGGCCACTCCGTCTCGTAACTGCGACTGACGCTGATGGGACGGCTACCGTACCCTCCCGGACCGTCTCGAGGTGAACGGCCCGGGAGGGCGTGGAGTGCCCGTGAGCACCGGGGGGCTGTCAGTCCGTCAGTTCGTCGGCCAGGGCCCGCAGGGCGAGCCGGTAGGAACCGATGCCGAACCCGGCGACGGTGCCGGTGGCCACCGGGGCGACCACAGAGGTGTGCCGGAACTCCTCGCGGGCGTACGGGTTGGAGATGTGCACCTCGATCAGCGGGGCGGTGCGCTGGGCGGCCGCGTCCCGCATCCCGTACGAGTAGTGCGTGAAGGCGCCCGGGTTGAGGACGACCGGAATCGAACCGTCCGCCGCCTCGTGGAGCCAGCGGATCAGTTGGCCCTCGTCGTTCGTCTCGCGTACGTCGACGTCGAAGCCGAGCTCCTTGCCGAGCGCGGTACAGGTCTCGACGAGTCCGGCGTAGGAGGTGGCCCCGTACACGTCGGGTTCGCGGGAGCCGAGCCGACCGAGGTTGGGGCCGTTGAGGACGAAGACCCTGCGGGTCACGCGGAGACCTCCCCGTAGGCGGCGAGCAGCACGGCCGGGTCGGGGCCCTCCAGGACGGTGGGCTTGCCGAGGGCGTCCAGGACGATGAAGCGCAGGAGGTCGCCGCGCGACTTCTTGTCGACCTTCATGTTCTCCAGGAGCTTGGGCCACTGGTCGCCGCGGTAGGTGAGCGGCAGGCCCACCGACTCCAGGATGGTGCGGTGCCGGTCGGCGGTGGCGTCGTCGAGGCGTCCGGCGAGCCGGCCCAGCTCGGCGGCGAAGACCATGCCGATGGAGACGGCGGCCCCGTGGCGCCACTTGTAGCGCTCGTTCTTCTCGATGGCGTGGCCGAGCGTGTGGCCGTAGTTGAGGATCTCGCGGAGTCCGGACTCCTTGAGGTCGCTGGAGACGACCTCGGCCTTGACCCGGATGGAGCGCTCGATCAGCTCGGCGGTGTGCGGCCCGGAAGGCGTACGGGCGGCCTCCGGGTCGGCCTCGATCAGGTCGAGGATGACCGGGTCGGCGATGAAGCCGGCCTTGATGATCTCGGCCATGCCGGAGACGTAGTCGTGGACCGGCAGCGATTCCAGGGCCGCGAGGTCGCAGAGGACCCCGGCGGGCGGGTGGAAGGCGCCGACGAGGTTCTTGCCCTCGGCGGTGTTGATGCCGGTCTTGCCGCCGACGGCCGCGTCGACCATGCCGAGCACGGTGGTGGGGACGGCGATCCAGCGCACCCCGCGCAGCCAGCTCGCCGCGACGAACCCGGCGACGTCCGTGGTGGCGCCGCCGCCGATGCCGATGATGACGTCGGTGCGGGTGAAGCCGGTCTGGCCGAGCGCCTTCCAGCAGTAGGCGGCGACCTCGACGGTCTTGGCCTCCTCCGCGTTCGGCAACTGGATCGCGATGGCCTCGTACCCCTGGGCCGCGAGGTCCTCACGGACCGCCTCACCGGTCTCGGCGAGCGCCTCGGGGTGCAGGACGGCGACCCGCTTCGCGCGGTCGCCGATGAGCTGGGGCAGCTCGCCGAGGAGCTGGTGGCCGACGAGGACCTCGTACGGGTCGGAGCCCGCGGAGCCTGCGACCTGGATGCGGGTGGGGCTCTGCTGCGTCATGCCGGTGCTCTCCACGCCGGGGGCCGCTTGGCCCTCCGGCAGTTCCAGTGCGTCGATGATCGCCTGGGCGACCTCTTCGGGGGTGTTCTCGTCGGTGGCGACGACCGTACGGGCCACCTCTTCGTACAGGTGGCGGCGGGCGTCCATCAGCTCGCGCCACTGCCGGCGCGGGTTGACCGCGAGCAGCGGGCGGGCGGCGCCCAGACCGACGCGGCGGACGGCCTCGTCCACGTCCATGGAGAGGTAGACGACCGGCCGGCCGGCCAGCAGCTCCCTGGTCGCCTCGTCCAGGACGGCGCCGCCGCCGAGGGAGAGGACGCCCGGGTGCCCGGCGAGCGCCGCGGCGACGGCCCGGCGCTCCAGAGCGCGGAAGTGCTCCTCGCCCTCGTCGTAGAAGATCTCCGCGATCGGCTTGCCCGCCTCGGCGACGACGTCCGTGTCGGTGTCCCGGTAGATGGTGCCCAGCCGGGCGGCGAGCAGTTCGCCGACGGTGGACTTGCCGACGCCCATCGGGCCGACGAGGACGACCAGGGGGCCGCTCATCGGATCTGGAGGTGGTCGAGGTACGACCGGACGTTGCGGGAGGTCTCGGCCACGCTGTCGCCGCCGAACTTCTCCGCGACCGCGTCGGCCAGGACCAGGGCGACCATCGCCTCCGCGACGATGCCCGCGGCCGGGACGGCGCAGACGTCGGAGCGCTGGTGGTGGGCCTTGGTGGCCTCGCCGGTGGTGACGTCCACGGTGGCGAGGGCGCGCGGCACGGTCGCGATGGGCTTCATCGCGGCGCGGACCCGCAGCAGCTCACCGGTGGTGAGCCCGCCCTCGGTGCCGCCGGAGCGGCCGGAGGTGCGGCGGATGCCCTCGTCGGTGGCGACGATCTCGTCGTGCGCCTTCGAGCCGGGGACCCGGGCCAGCTCGAAGCCGTCGCCGACCTCGACGCCCTTGATGGCCTGGATGCCCATGAGCGCGGCGGCGAGCCGGGCGTCCAGGCGGCGGTCCCAGTGCACGTGCGAGCCGAGCCCGACCGGCACGCCGTACGCCAGCACCTCGACGACCCCGCCGAGGGTGTCGCCGTCCTTGTGGGCCTGGTCGATCTCGGCCACCATCGCCTTGGAGGCGTCAGCGTCCAGGCAGCGGACCGGGTCGGCGTCCAGCTTGTCCACGTCGGCGGGGACCGGGTAGACGCCGTACGGCGCCTTCGCGGCGGCCAGCTCCACGACGTGGCTGACGATCTCGATGCCCGCGGTCTCCTTGAGGTAGGAGCGGGCGACGGCCCCGAGGGCGACGCGCGCGGCGGTCTCCCGGGCGCTGGCGCGCTCCAGGACCGGCCGGGCCTCGTCGAAGCCGTACTTCTGCATCCCCGCCAGGTCGGCGTGGCCGGGGCGGGGCCGGGTCAGCGGGGCGTTACGGGCCGACTCGGCCAGCACGGCCGGGTCGACCGGGTCGGCCGACATGACCTGCTCCCACTTGGGCCACTCGGTGTTGCCGACCATGACGGCGACCGGGGAGCCCATGGTGAGGCCGTGCCGTACACCGCCGAGGAAGGTGACCTCGTCCTGCTCGAACTTCATCCGGGCACCGCGGCCGTAACCGAGCCGCCGCCGGGCGAGCGCCTCCGCCACCATCTCCGTGGTGACCGGGACGCCGGCGGGAAGACCCTCCAGCGTCGCCACCAGTGCGGGGCCGTGCGACTCCCCCGCGGTCAGCCAGCGCAACCTGCTCAACGGTGCTCCCTCATGCTCGCGCCTGAAAATCAAACGGCGCGGCCTGGTGCGCGGCCCCGGCCCGCCGCCTTTGATCCTCCCACGACTGTGCGCGGTGTCCGGCCGCCGGTCCAGCAACCGGACGCCACTTCATCAGGTCGAACGTGTCAGCGGGCCGCGAGCGCGGCTTCCCCGGCCCGCCGCATGGCCGCCAGCGGGGCGGGGCGCCGTCCGGTCATCTGCTCGACCTGGAGCAGCGCCTGGTGCACGAGGAGGTCGAGCCCCCCGACGACAGCGCCGCCGTGTGCCGACCAGGCTGCGGCGAGCGGCGTCGGCCAGGGCTCGTACAGCACGTCGAAGAGGATGCCCGGCTTCTCCGGTACGTCGGTGGCCACGGAGTCCGTCGTTCCGGCCGGGGTCGTGGCGATGACGAGCGGCGCCTCCAGTGCGCGCGCGCCCTCCGCCCAGTCCGCGACCCGGACGTCCACGCCGAGGCGCTGTCCCCAGCCGCGCATCTCGTCACCGCGTTCCCGGCTCCGTACGTAGGCGGTGACCGGACCGGCGCAGATCACCGCGAGGGCGGCGAGGGCGGAGGAGGCGGTCGCGCCGGCGCCGAGGACGGCGGCGGACTCGACCTTCTCGACCCCGCGCTCCCGCAGGGCGGCGATCATGCCGGGGATGTCCGTGTTGTCGCCGGTCCGCCGGCCGTCCTCGGTGAACACGACCGTGTTGACGGTCTCCACCGAGGCGGCGGTCGGACTGATCTCGTCCAGCAGCGGAATGATCGCCCGCTTCAGCGGCATGGTCAGGGAGAGCCCCGCCCAGGAGCGGTCCAGCCCCTCGATGAAGCCGGGCAGCGCCGCCTCGTCGACCTCGAACCGGTCGTAGGACCAGTCGTCGAGGCCGAGTTCGGCGTACGCGGCGCGGTGCAGTACCGGGGAGAGCGAGTGGGCGATGGGCGAGCCGAGGACCGCTGCGCGGCGGGAGGCGTTCACTGGCCGGACTTCCCGTCCTCGTATTCGCGCCGGTTCTTCTCGTGCTCCTCGTTGGTCTCCGCGAAGACGGTCTTGTCCTCGTTGATGGAGACGAAGTAGTACCAGGGACCCGGGGTCGGGTTCATGGCCGAGTGCAGAGCGTCCCCGCCCGGGTTGCTGATCGGGCCGGACGGCAGACCGATGATCTTGTACGTGTTGTACGGATCGTCGATCCTCCGGAGATCGTCGACGGCTCCGATGTCCAGGGTGCTCTGACCCTTGATGTAGTTGACCGTGGAGTCGAATTCCAGCCGCCCGACGGTCTCCATGTTGCCCGGCTTGAGGCGGTTGTAGACGACGCGTGCCACCTTGTCGAAGTCGTGCTTGTACTTGCCCTCGACCTGCACGAGGCTGGCGACGGTGACGAGCTCCCACGGGCTCTTGAGGCCGAGCTTCTTGGCGGTGGCGGCCAGGTCGAGCTTGTCGTACTCCTTGTTGGCCCGGGTGACCATCCGCTTCAGCGCGGCCTCGGGCTTCGACCCCTTGGCGACCGGGTAGGCCGCCGGATACAGGAAGCCCTCCAGCGGGTCCTTCACGTCCGGGTTGTCGTCGGCCCAGTCGGGCAGCCCCAGCGACTCCGCCTTGGCCTTGGCGACCTTCGCGGTGGTGCCCTTGTCGAGCCCCAGCCGGAGGTCGATCTTCTCGTAGACCGTGGCGTTACGGGTGCCCTCCGGGATTACCAGGAGGTTCTGGCTCTTGGAATCAAGCATCAGCGCGACCGCGCTGGACGCCGACATCTCCTTGTTGAGGAGGTAGACACCGGCCTGGAGCGACTTGCCCTTGGGGTTGCTGTTCTGTGCAGCGACAAAGGCGTCGGAGGACTTGACGACGCCCTTCTTCCGCAGAATGTTGGCGATGTCGTAGCCGAGGGCTCCCTCGGGGATCTCGACCTCGACCTGCTCCTCGGTGCCCTCCCCCGCGAAGTCCGCCGGGGCGCCGAACTGCTTCTGCCAATAGGTGTAGCCGACGTACGACACTCCCCCGAGGCCGCCGACCAGGACGAGGGAGACGACCAGGCAGGCGCAGCCGTTGCGGCTCTTCTTCTTGCCCTTGCCGCCCCTGCGCTCACTGCCGCCGCGGTCCCGGCGCGCGGAGCGGGAGGAGTCGTCGTCCGGGTCATCGTCGCCGTCGCGGGGCTCACGGGCGGCGGGTTCGTCGGCGCCGGTGAAGAAAGGATGCGTCTCTTCCCGCTGCTCGTCCGGGTCCCAGTCCGTCGACGGCTTCTGCTGCTGCTCGGGCGCTTCGCGGCGGCCCGGCGGCTGCGGCGGGGGGTAGGCCTCGGGGGTGCCGTAGTAGTCGTGCGATTCGCCGTAGCCGGGCTGCTGCTGGGCGTACGGGTCCTGGGGCTCGGCCCCGTACGGCACGGCGGCCTGCTGGCCGGAGTCCCAGCCGCCGTCGTACTGCGGCTGGGCGGGGGGCTGCTGACCGTACGGGTCCTGCTGCTGAGCGGCGTACTCGGGCTGGGGCTGGTGCGGCTGCTCGTACTGCTGGTGCTGGTCGTACGAGTGCTGCTGCGGGTACTGCTGGTGGTTCTGGTACTGCTGGTGCTGATTCTGCTGCTGGTGGTTCTGGTGCTGCTGGGCGTACGGGTCCTGCGGATAGGACTGCTGCTGGTCGCCGTACTGGCTCTGGCCGTGGTCGGCCTGGCGGCCTCCCCATCCCTGGTCCCCGTACAAGGGGTCCTCGGGATGCCACGGTTCGGAGCCAGGGCCCCGGCCATACTCAGTCATCGATCCCCTAGAGCCGCGAGACGACGTTCCGTCTCTTCGCTTCGCTGTGCGGTGTTTGTTCGAACCACCGACGCATCGCGCGGAACGTTACCGTATCGCGATCAGACAACCACTTCGACGCCCTCGCCCGGGGGAAGGCCTGACGCCCGTTCGGACTCCAGAGCGTTCTGAAGGATCACCACAGCGGCAGCCTGGTCGATGACAGACCGGCCCTTCTTGGACTTCACGCCCGAGGCGCGCATGCCCTGAGCGGCCGTCACTGTGGTCATCCTCTCGTCCACCAACCGCACCGGAACGGGTGCGATCGAACGGGCGAACGCCTGGGCGAAGTCGCGGACCTTGGCTGCCGCCGGGCCCTCGCCGCCGCCGAGCGAGCGCGGCAGACCGAGGATGACCTCGATCGGCTCGTACTCGTCCACGATCTGGCGGAGCCGCCGGTGGGCGGCCGGGACATCGCGTCCCGGCACGGTCTCCACCGGCGTGGCCAGGATCCCGTCGGGGTCGCACGAGGCGACCCCGATCCGGGCGTCCCCGACATCGACGGCGAGCCGTCGTCCGCGGCGCATCCGCGTCATCCCGCCCGTCACGCCGTCTCGGTGACGAGGCGTTCGACAGCGGCGACGGCGTCGCCGATGGCGGCCGGGTTCGTGCCGCCGCCCTGGGCGACGTCCGGCTTGCCGCCGCCACCGCCGCCGAGCGTCTTGGCGGCCGTACGGACGAGGTCACCGGCCTTGAGACCGCGCTCGCGGGCGGCCTCGTTGGTGGCGATGACCGTGAGCGGGCGGCCGTTGGCGGTGGTGAACAGGGCCACGACGGCCGGGCGGCCGCCCTGGATGCGGCCACGCACGTCCAGGACCAGCTTGCGCAGGTCGTCGGCGGAGGTGCCGTCGGGTACCTGACCGGTGACCAGGGCCACGCCGCGTACGTCTCGCGCGGACTCGACCAGTCCGGCGGCGGCCGCGAGGACCTTCTCCGCGCGGAACTTCTCGATCTCCTTCTCGGCGTCCTTCAGCTTGCCGAGCATGCCCGCGATCTTCTCCGGGAGCTCCTCGGGACGGCCCTTGACCAGCTCCTGGAGCTGGGCGACGACCGTGTGCTCGCGGGCGAGGAAGTTGTACGCGTCCACGCCGACGAGGGCCTCGATCCGGCGCACGCCGGAGCCGATGGAGGACTCGCCGAGCAGCTTGACCAGGCCGAGCTGGGCGGTGTTGTGGACGTGGGTACCGCCGCACAGCTCCTTGGAGAAGTCGCCGATGGTGACGACCCGGACCCGCTCGCCGTACTTCTCGCCGAACTCGGCGATGGCGCCCTGCTTCTTGGCCTCGTCGATCGACATGACCTCGGCCTGGACGTCGAGTTCGCGCGAGAGGACCTCGTTGATCCGCTGCTCGACGTCGGTGAGGACCGTGCCGGGAACGGCGGCGGGCGAACCGAAGTCGAAGCGGAAGCGGCCGGGCGAGTTCTCGGAGCCGGCCTGGGCGGCCGTCGGGCCGAGCGCGTCGCGCAGCGCCTGGTGGGTGAGGTGGGTGGCGCTGTGGGCGCGGGCGATGGCCCGGCGTCGGGTGGAGTCGATGGAGGCGAAGACCGGGGCCCCGACCGTCACCTCACCGACCTGGACGACACCCTTGTGGACGTGGACGCCGGGGACCGGCTTCTGGACGTCACGGATCTCGATCACGGCGCCCGTGTCCAGCCGGATGCGGCCGGTGTCGGCGAGCTGGCCGCCGCCCTCGGCGTAGAACGGGGTGCGGTCGAGGACGACCTCGACCTCGTCGCCCTCGGTGGCGGCGGGCGAGGGCACCCCGTCGACCAGCAGGCCGACGATGGTGGACTCGCCGGCGGTGGTGGTGTAGCCGGTGAACTCGGTGGCGCCGGAGGTGTCGGCCACCTCGCGGTAGGCGGAGAGGTCGGCGTGACCGGTCTTCTTGGCACGGGCGTCGGCCTTGGCCTTGTCGCGCTGCTCCTGCATGAGGCGGCGGAAGCCGTCCTCGTCCACGGAGAGCCCCTGCTCGGCGGCCATCTCCAGGGTCAGGTCGATCGGGAAGCCCCAGGTGTCGTGGAGCAGGAACGCCTTGTCACCGGCGATGACCTGGCCGCCGGCGGCCTTGGTCTCGGTGACGGCGGTCTCCAGGATGTTGGTGCCGCCCTTGAGGGCCTTGAGGAACGCGGCCTCCTCGGCGAGCGCGACCGTCTCGATGCGCTTGCGGTCGGTGATGAGCTCGGGGTACTGGAGCCCCATCGTGTTGATCACGACGTCCACCAGCTCGTTGACCACGGAGCCGGTGGCGCCCATCAGCCGCATGTTGCGGATGGCGCGGCGCATGATGCGGCGCAGCACGTAGCCGCGGCCCTCGTTGCCGGGGGTGACGCCGTCGCCGATGAGCATCACCGACGTACGGATGTGGTCGGCGACGACGCGGAGCGAGACGTCCGTGCCCTTTTCGGCGCCGTAGCGGACGCCGGTCAGCTCGGTGGCCTTGTCCATGACGACGCGCAGGGTGTCGGTCTCGTACATGTTCTGTACGCCCTGGAGGATCATCGCGAGGCGTTCGAGGCCGAGACCGGTGTCGATGTTCTGCGACGGCAGGTCCCCGAGGATCGGGAAGTCCTCCTTGCCGTCGCCGGCGCCGCGCTCGTACTGCATGAAGACCAGGTTCCAGATCTCCACGTAGCGCTCGTCGTTGACGGCGGGGCCGCCCTCGACGCCGAACTCGGGGCCGCGGTCGTAGTTGATCTCGGAGCACGGGCCGCAGGGTCCGGGGACGCCCATGGACCAGAAGTTGTCCTTCTTGCCCAGGCGCTGGATGCGCTCGGCGGGGACGCCGATCTTGTCGCGCCAGATGGCCTCGGCCTCGTCGTCGTCGAGGTAGACCGTGATCCAGAGCTTCTCGGGGTCGAGCCCGTAGCCGCCGTCCTCGACGGAGTTGGTCAGCGCCTCCCAGGCGAGCTGGATGGCGCCTTCCTTGAAGTAGTCCCCGAAGGAGAAGTTGCCGCACATCTGGAAGAAGGTGCCGTGGCGGGTGGTCTTGCCGACCTCTTCGATGTCCGGCGTACGCACGCACTTCTGCACGCTGGTGACGCGCGGGGCGGGCGGCTTGACCTCGCCGAGGAAGTACGGCTTGAAGGGGACCATGCCCGCGGGGACCAGCAGCAGAGTCGGGTCGTCCGCGATGAGCGACGCCGAAGGCACGGCGGTGTGACCGCGCTCCTCGAAGAAGCTCAGCCAGCGGCGGCGGATTTCAGCCGACTCCATCAGTGGTCCTCATTCCGGTTGTTCGTTTTGTAGGGAAGTGTGCGGTACGTGTTCGCGGGCTCGGCCGCCTCGACGGCGTAGTGCCGCTGGACGGGGAGGTCGGGATCGACCGGTGCCTCCAGGCCGAGGGCGCCGCCCAGTTCGGCTTCCCGCCGGACCATGTTGTCGCGGACGTCGAGGGCGAAGTCCTTGAGCTTGTGGCCGGTCTCGATCGCCTTGTCCGCGGCCTGCGCCGCGAGGCTCTCGGGCGTCAGCTGCTTGATCTTGCGGTTGACCTTGGTGGTGGCCCACACACCGGCGGCTGCGCCGGCGGTGAACCAGAACGTGCGGCGGAACATCGCTGGATCAGTCCTTCTGTCCGCGGGCGTTTCGGCGTTCGCGCTTGCGTCCGCGCGCCGAAGGTACGGTCCGGCCGACGATCACCGTGCGGCGGGAGGAGCGGCTCCGCGCCGGTTCCGGTGCGGGCTCGGGGGCGGTGCGGCGGCCCAGCGCCTGCCGGACGCCGTAGCCGAACGCGGCGACCTTGACGAGGGGGCCGCCGAAGGTGGAGGCGACGGTGGTGGAGAGCGCCGAGGCGTTGGAGGTGACCTCCTGGACGTCGCTCGCGATGGCGTCGACCTTGTCCAACTGGGTCTGGGCGGAACGCACCGTCGCCGAGGCGTCGGCCAGTAGCGGAACGGCCTGTTCCGTCACGTCCGCCACCAGCTTGGTGGTCGCCCTGAGCGTCTGGGCCAGCCTCACCAGCACCACGGCGAGGAACGAGACCAGGATCGCCCAGAAGACGGCCACGATGATCCCGGCCACCTCTCCACCGGACACTGTGCACCGCTCTCTGCTCGTCGCTTGTCTGCTTGTCGCTTGTCCACCGACGAGCCTATCGCGCCGCACATCTTCTCCCGTACCGCATTCCCGGCGGGCCCCGCCGCATTCTCCGGCGGCGGGGGCGGGGCCCGGCGGCCGGATTGTACGGAGAGCACGCGGGCCAGTACCCTGCGTGTTTCATGCGACACCTGCAGCCCCCCTTCACCGACCCGGATGATCCGGACTCCCCCCGTTCCGCCCCGGCTGGCAACGTCCCGGCGGAGCTGAACCGGTTCGTGGGCCGCGGATACGAACTGGCGGCGCTGGGCGGGCTGCTGGAGGAGTCCAGACTCGTCACCGTCGTCGGAGTGGCGGGCGTGGGCAAGACCCGGTGTGCCGGCCGGGTCGCCGCGCTGACGGAGAAACGGTACTGCGACGGGGTCTGGTTCGCCGAGCTGTCCCCGGTCCGCGAGGCCGGCCTGCTGGAGCACGCCGTGGTCGAGGCGCTCGGACTGACCGACCACACGGGCAGGCCGCCGCGCACCGTGCTCGTCGAGCACCTCCGCGAGCGCCGGGCGCTGCTGGTGCTGGACGGCTTCGAGCATCTGGTGGACGGCTGCGCCGATCTCGTACGGGAGTTGCTGCGGCGGGCGCCGGGGCTCCGGGTGCTCGCGGCCGGGCGCCGCCCCCTCCTGGTGGACGGTGAAGTGACGTTCACCCTCGCCCCTATGTGCGACGAGGATGCGGTGGAGCTCTTCTCGGAGCGGGCCCGCTCGGTGCGGCCGGACTGGGAGCCGACCGCCGGGGACCGGGCGGCCACGCTGGAGCTCTGCCACCGCCTCGACGGGATTCCGCTGGCGCTGGAACTGGCCGCGGGGCGGCTGCGCGCCCTCTCCGTCGACCAGGTGCTGCTGCGCCTGGACGACCGGTTCCGGCTGCTGACGGGCGGCAGTCGCGGCGCTCCGCCCCGCCACCGGGCGCTGCGGACGGCCATCGGCTGGAGCCATGAGCTGTGCACGCCCGAGCAGCGGCTGCTGTGGGCGCGGCTCTCGGTCTTCGCCGGGCAGTTCGATCTGGAGGCCGCCGAGTACATCTGCGGCGGCGCCGGTCTGCCGGCCGACGCGGTGCTCGACGTGCTGGAGGAGCTGCTGGCGCAGTCGGTGGTGGAGCGGGAGGACGGCGCGACGGGCACCCGGTACCGGCTGCTGGAGTCGGTCCGTGAGTACGGCGCCGAGTGGCTGGCGGCGGCCGGGGACACCCGGCGGATGCGGCGGCGGCACCGGGACTGGTTCCTGGGTCTTGCGACCTGGTGCGAGCTGGACTGGTTCTCGCCGCGCCAGGCGGAGGTGGCGGCCCGGATCGACGCCGAACTGCCCAACCTCCGGCGGGCGATGGAGTGCTCCATGGAGAGCCCCGACGAGGTCCATCTCGCGCACCATCTGGCGGGTTCGCTCTGGTTCTACTGGGCCGGGTGCGGGCGGCTGTCGGAGGGCCGGTACTGGCTGGAGCACGTCCTGGAGGAGCCGACCCCGTACGACTCCTCGCGGCTCAAGGTGCTGTGGGTGCTGGGGTATGTGGCGGTGCTCCAGGGGGACGCGGTCGGGGCGATCTCGGCGCTCCAGGAGTGCCGGGAGGAGGCCGAGCGGTCCGGGGACGCGACGGCGACGGCGTACGCGGTGCACCGTACGGGCTGTCTGGCGATCGTCACGGACGACCCGGCGCGCGCCGAGGAGCTGCTGCGGGAGGCGCTCGGGCGCTACCGGGAGATCGGTGAGCTGAACAGCAATGTGGTGATGGCCCAGGTGGAGCTGGCCATGGCGGTGGCGTTCCAGGGGGATCTGGACGCTGCGGCGGACATCTGCGAGGAGGTCCGGGAGCTCTGCGAGGACCATGGGGAGCGGTGGGCGCTGGCGTACGCGCTCTACGTCCTGGCGTACGCGGCGCTGCGGCGGGGGCTGCCGGAGCGGGCGCGGCGGATGCTCGGGGAGTGCCTGTCGATCGGCCGGACCTTCGACGATCTGCTGGCCACCGCGCTCTCGCTGGAGCTGCTGGCGCTGGTGACGGCGGTGGAGGGCGACGCCGGGGAGGCCGCGGTGCTCCAGGGAGCGGCGGAGCGGATCTGGCCCTCGGTGGGGCTGCCGCTGTTCGGCTCGGTGCACTTCGGGCGGCCGCGGGTGGAGTGCGAGGAGCAGGTGCGGCGGGAGCTGGGGGACGCGGCGTACGAGGCGGGGCGGCGGGCCGGCTGGCGGCTGGACCGGACGGCGGCGGTCGAGCGGGCGCTCGGCGCGGGCGGTGGCGGGGCTCGGGGGCACCGCGACACGCCCGGGGCGGGCGGTGGTCCCTCCGCCGGGGGAACGCGAAGGCCCGCCGCCTCCCGGATGACCGGGAGGGGCGGGCCGGAGCGCTGGTGAGAGCGGCTACGCCTGGATCAGCGGGCGTAGTACTCGACGACGAGCTGCTCGTCGCAGATCACCGGGATCTCCTTGCGGTTCGGGTCCCGGTCCAGGCGGAAGGCCAGGGCCTTCAGGTTCACCTGGAGGTAGCGCGGGGTCTCACCGTCGGTGTCGTAGCCACCCTCGCGGGCCACCTGGAAGGGGACCTTGGTGCGGCTGCGCTCGCGGACCTGGACGATGTCGTCCGGGCGCACGCGGAAGGACGGCTTGTCGACCTTGCCACCGTTGACCTCGATGTGGCCGTGGACGACCATCTGACGGGCCTGGTAGATGGTGCGGGCGATGCCCGAACGCAGGACCAGGGCGTCGAGGCGGCGCTCGAGCTCGACGACCAGCGCCTCGCCCGTCTTGCCTTCGGCCTTCTTGGCGCGGTCGTAGGCGCGCGCCATCTGGCGCTCGCTGATGTCGTACTGCGCACGCAGGCGCTGCTTCTCCAGCAGACGGACCTTGTAGTCCGAGTTCTGCTTGCGGCCACGGCCGTGCTCGCCCGGCGGGTACGGACGCGCTTCGAAGTACTTGACAGCCTTGGGCGTCAGAGCGATGCCGAGGGCACGCGACTTCTTGACCTTGGGACGCGACTGGTTAGGCACGTTCTCCAGACCTCCGTTGTAGGTTAGGTTAGGCTTACCTTACTCAAGGAGATCGCATGTCTCGCCCTGGGAACACCACTCACGTCACGGACAGCACAGACAGCGGCAGCACCTCCTCAGAGGGTGCTGCTACGACGGAAGGCCGATCTGATCGTGGTCAGCCGCGTCCCAGCGGGCTTGATACCACTCGGATGCCGTCAGCAGCCGAGCGCACACGAACTCTCGTACAGAGTACCTGCTCCGCACTGCTGGTCGTACCGGGGCTGGATCTGGCCCGCGCCGAACCCCTGGTCCCGGACAGCAGGAGCGTGGGGCCGGAGGGTGACCTGTTCCTCGAATTCCCCGCGGATTCCCCGGCTGTCCGGGCCGCGACGCACGCACAGGGCGACGAGCTGACGGCCGTGCTGGAGATCACGGACGTCGCCCCGGTCTCCGTACCGCACCGCATCCGCGGCCGCGCCTGGGTCTCCGGCTGGCTCACCTCCGTACCCGGCCTCGCGGAGCCGGGCCGCATGATGCTGCGCCTGGAGTTCGGAGAGGCGTACGTGGACGACCTCTGGGGCGCCGAGGACATCGAGGCGGAGGACTTCCGGGACGCCGCCCCCGATCCGCTCTCCGGCCACGAGGCGGAGCTGCTCCAGCACCTGCACTCCGCTCACGACGACCAGATGCGCACCCTGTGCGGGCTGCTGGGCGAACGTACGGCGCGGGCCTGCTCCTCGCACCAGCCCACCGCCGTGCCGGTGGCGCTGGACCGCTTCGGGCTGCGGGTGCGGTTCGTGGAGGACAAGGGGTCGTGCTTCGACGCCCGCTTCGAGTTTCCGGAGCCGGTACGGGACGTCACCGAGCTGCGGCGGGCGATGCACACGCTCTTCGAGGCGGCCGCGTCCTGATCCCGGGACCGCCGTCGGCGGGTCAGGACGGGTCCGCGCCTTGGGGAGTACGGCCCAGGCGCTCGCGGACCCGCTCGACCACGTCCGCGTACCGCGCCTCGGCGCCGTGCCGGGTGGGGGTGTAGTACTGCCGGTCGCGGACCGCGTCCGGCGCGTACTGCTGGGCGGCGATACCGCCCTGGACGTCGTGCGGATAGACATAGCCCTGGGCGTGGCCGAGCTTGGCGGCGCCCTTGTAGTGGCCGTCCCGCAGATGGGCCGGGACGGGTCCCGCGAGCCCCTTGCGCACGTCCTCCTGCGCGGCGGAGATCGCGAGCGTCGCCGCGTTGGACTTGGGTGCGAGCGCGAGGGCGATCGTGGCGTGGCTGAGGGTCAGCGCCGCCTCCGGGAAGCCGATCATCGCGACGGCCTGCGCGGCCGCCACCGCCGTCGGCAGGGCGGTGGGGTCGGCGAGGCCGATGTCCTCGCTGGCGGAGATCATCAGCCGCCGGGCGATGAACCGGGGGTCCTCCCCCGCCTCGATCATCCGGGCCAGATAGTGCAGGGCGGCGTCCACGTCGGAGCCGCGGATCGACTTGATGAGAGCGCTGGCCACGTCGTAGTGCTGGTCGCCGTCGCGGTCGTACTTCACGGCGGCCCGGTCGACGGTCGCCTCGACCGTCTCCAGCGTGATCTCCGCCTCGTGCGTGGCGAGCGCCGCACCGGCCGCCGCCTCCAGCGCCGTGAGCGCCCGGCGCGCGTCACCGCCCGCGATGCGCAGGAGATGCGCCTCGGCGTCCTCGGGCAGGGTGACGGCCCCGCCGAGCCCGCGCTCGTCGGTCAGCGCCCGGCGCAGCAGATCCCGCAGGTCGTCGTCGGTGAGCGGCTCCAGGGTGAGCAGGAGCGAGCGCGAGAGCAGCGGCGAGATGATGGAGAAGTACGGATTCTCCGTGGTGGCGGCGATCAGGGTCACCCAGCGGTTCTCCACGGCGGGGAGCAGGGAGTCCTGCTGGGCCTTGGAGAAGCGGTGGATCTCGTCCAGGAACAGGACGGTCTCCTTGCCGAAGCCACCGGTGGCGCGGCGCGCGCTCTCGATGACGGCCCGGACCTCCTTGACGCCGGCGGTGATCGCGGAGAGCTCGACGAAGCGCTTGTTGGTGGCCTTGCTGACCACGTACGCCAGGGTCGTCTTCCCGGTGCCGGGCGGGCCCCACAGGATCACCGACGAGGCACCGGCCGGACCTCCGCTCCCCTCGACGAGCCGGCGCAGCGGCGATCCCGGCTTCAGCAGATGCTGCTGGCCGACGACCTCGTCCAGGACGCGCGGACGCATCCGGACAGCGAGGGGGCTGCTGGACGGGTCCTTCTCCTGGCGGTCTTCGGCGGCTGCGGTAAAGAGGTCGGGCTCCACGTCATGAAGCCTATGCGACCCCACTGACATGCCGTCGGGCCGGTGGGCGGACGGGGCTCAGCTGGTCCAGAAGTCCCACCAGCGCGTCAGGATCAGCATCCCGATGATCCCGATCCACAGCACCGGCGGAACCCAGTGGAACTCGGTCAGCCCGTTCCGCAGCCAGGAGGGCGCGGGGAGGATGCGGTGCTTGACGTTGTGCGTGGTCACGTAGCAGAACATGATGATCGTCGCGACCCAGGCCAGGCAGCACCACAGGCAGAGCGAGTTGATGTTGTACAGCGACTGGTACTGGAGCCAGGTGCAGAAGCCGACGCCGAACAGGGTGCCCGCGTTGAGGCCGAGCCAGAACCAGCTCCGGTAGCGGGCGCCGGCCAGCAGGCCGATCCCGATGGCGATGACCATGCCGTACGTGACCAGGCCGAGCATCGGGTTGGGGAACCCGAACGCCGCGGCCTGTTCGCTCTTCATGATGTTGCCGCACGCGACGACCGGGTTGAGGCTGCAGCCGGGCGTGAAGGAGGGGTCCTCCAGCAGCTTGAACTTGTCGATGGTGATGACCCAGGAGGCCAGCAGACCGGCCGCGCCGGTGATCACCAGAAGCAGGGCGAGTCCCCGTCCGGCCCCGAAGGTGCGCTTACCGCCGTCCTCGTCCAGGTGGGACGGGGAGTGGTGGTCTACCGCTGCAGTCGTCATATCGCCGTTCCATCACTGAGTGGTCAGCCGGGCACGGTCATTGTGCCGCACCCCTGGACGGGTCAGCCGTTCGGTGGACATAAAGGTGTACGGGCAGTGGGCGGGAAATCGCGGCCACCACTGGATGCTCGGGCTCATGACCAAACGTGCGGTGGATGTACGTGGGGATGAATCAGCCCTTGTCAGGTTGACGGGAGGGGAATCGGCCACCCGCGAGGCCCGCCCCTTCCCCCACCGGTCCGGGCGTCGGAGGATGCCCGTTGTGTCCGCCGACGTGTTACGCGATGAGCCCCCCCGGCGCCTCAGGAGCACGGGAGCCCGACGAGTGGGCCCGGCCGCTGCGCCCCTGGGACGGGTACTTCGGCGTGGTCTGGGCGGTCACGGTCGTCCTCGTGCTCGGCGCGGCCGAACCGTCCTGGCCGTTGCGGGTGGTGGCGGCCGCGCTCGTCGGGCTGACGCTGCCCTGGTACCTGTGGGCCGGGCGTTCGGCGCTGCTCGGCGACACGGCGGCCGGGGTGCCGGAGCGGCGTTACGTCCTCGGGGCCGTCCTGCTCTTCCTGCCCGCGGCGGTGCTGGTCGGCGAGACGCAGCTCGTGACCTTCGCGCTCGCCCCGCAGTGCTTCACGCTGCTGCGGCTGGGCGCCGCCCTGCGGGTCCTGGGTGTGCTGGGCGCGGTGCCGTACGTGGGGTGGGTGCTGGTGTGGCGGCCGGCGGCGGGCGAGGCGGGGTTCCGGCTCCTGCTGGCGGCGGCGACCTTCGCCTTCGCGGCGTTCCTGGGCCGCTGGACGATCCGGATCATCGGCCAGAGCCGGGAGAGGGCCGCGCTGATCGCCGAGCTGGAGGCGGGGCGGGAGGAGATCGCCCGGCTGTCGGCGGCCCACGGTGCGCTGGCGGAGCGGGAGCGGATGTCCCGGGAGATCCACGACACGCTCGCGCAGGGGTTCACCAGCCTGCTGATGCTCTCCCAGGCCGTCGAGTCCGAGCTGGACGACGATCCGCCGCGCGCCCGCCGCCATGTGGCGCTGATGGTGCGGACCGCCCGGGAGAACCTGGCCGAGGCGCGGGCGCTGGTCGCCGGGGTTCACCCGCCGATCTGGCCGGTGGATCGCTCGCGGACGCCCTGGGCCGGCTGGCCGGGCGCCACAGCGACGGGACCGGTGCCCCGGCCCGGCTGACGGTGACCGGGACCGCCCGGCCGCTGCCGACCGCGCACGAGGTCGTCGCCCTGCGCGCCTGCCAGGAGGCCCTCGCCAACACCCGTAAGCACGAGGGAGACGCCGTACCGGTGACCGTCCTGCTGGAGTACGCCCCCGACGCCCTGACCCTGTCCGTACGGGACGGGGGGCGCGGCTTCGACCTCCGGTCACCGCACGAGGGCTACGGCCTCGCCGGGCTGCGGGCCAGGGCCGAGGAGGCGGGCGGCCGGGCGGCCGTGCACAGCGCTCCGGGCTCGGGTACGACGGTGACCGTGCACCTGCCGACGAAGCCGCCGACCTCGAGGAGCCCCCGATGATCCGCGTCCTGCTGGCCGACGACCACCCCGTCGTACGGGAGGGGCTGCGCGGGATGCTCGACACCGCGCCCGGTCTGGAGGTCGTCGGCGAGGCGTCGAGCGGTCCGCAGGCCGAGGCGCTCTGTGCCGGGCTGCTGCCGGACATCGTGCTGATGGACCTGCGGATGCCGGGCGGCGGGGGCGTGGAGTCCATCCGCCGGATCCGGGCGGCGGGGCTGCCGTGCCGGGTGGTCGTGCTGACGACGTACGAGAGCGACAGCGACATCCTGCGGGCCGTGGAGGCGGGGGCGTCCGGCTATCTGCTCAAGGATCTGGGGCGGGCGGAGCTGGCGGAGGCGGTGCGGGCGGCGGCTCGCGGGGAGACGGTGCTCGCCCCGTCGGTGGCGACCCGGCTGGTGGACCGGCTGCGGTCCGTGCCGGAGCTGCCCCGGCTCTCGGAGCGCGAGACGCAGGTGCTGCGGCTGGTGGCGGAGGGGTGCACCAACGCGGAGATCGGGCGGCGGCTGTTCATCGGGGAGTCGACGGTGAAGACCCATCTGCTGCGGGCCTTCGGGAAGCTGGGCGTCAACGACCGGACGGCGGCGGTGACGGGCGCGATGCGGCAGGGGCTGCTGTGAACGGCCGGGGCGCGGGCGGGAGGCCGGAAAGCCTGCGCGGGCGGGAAGGCCTGGAAGCCTCCCCGCCCGCGCCCCGTACGTCCGACCGGGTCAGCCCAGCCGCTTCGTCAGCTCCGCGACGACCTCGGCCAGCGGCACCGCGCTCTGCTCGCCGGACTCCATGTCCTTGAGCTGGACGGCTCCCTCGGCCAGGTCGCGCTCGCCGGCCACCAGGGTGTAGCGGGCGCCCGAGCGGTTGGCGCTCTTCATCGCGCCCTTCAGGCCGCGGCCGCCGAAGGCGAAGTCGGCGGCGATGCCCGCACGGCGCAGTTCGGTGACGACGCCGAACAGGGCCCGGCGGGCCTCCTCGCCGAGCGGGACCGCGTAGACGCTGGTGGTGACGGGGAGGTCCAGCTCGACGCCCTCGGCCTCCAGCGCGAGGACCGTGCGGTCCACGCCGAGGGCCCAGCCGACCGACGGCAGCGCGGGGCCGCCGATCATCTCGGAGAGGCCGTCGTAGCGGCCACCGCCGCCCACCGCGGACTGGGAACCCAGGCCGTCGTGGACGAACTCGAAGGTGGTGCGGGTGTAGTAGTCGAGGCCGCGCACGAGCTTCTCGTCGTCCTCGTACACGACCCCCGCCGCCGTCAGCAGCGCGCGGACCTCCTCGTGGTACGCCTTGCAGGCGTCGCAGAGGTAGTCGCGGAGCTTGGGCGCGTCGGTGAGCTGCTGCTGTACGTCGGGCCGCTTGTCGTCCAGGACGCGCAGCGGGTTGATCTCGATGCGGCGGCGGGTCTCCTCGTCGAGGTCGAGGTCGCGCAGGAAGGTCTGGAGCGCCTCCCGGTAGACGGGACGGCACTCCTTGTCGCCGAGCGAGTTCAGCAGGATGCGGAACTGGCGCAGGCCCAGCGAGCGGTACGCCTGGTCGGCCAGGATGATCAGTTCGGCGTCCAGGACCGGGTCCTCGGTGCCGATGGCCTCGGCGCCGACCTGCGAGAAGTGGCGGTAGCGGCCCTTCTGCGGACGCTCGTAGCGGTAGTACGAGCCGGAGTACCAGAGCTTGACGGGGAGGTTGCCCGCCTTGTGCAGGTTGGCCTGGAGGGCCGCGCGCAGGACGGAGGCGGTGCCCTCGGGGCGCAGCGCCAACTGGGAGCCGCCCTTGGTGGTGAGGGTGTACATCTCCTTGGTGACGATGTCGGTGGACTCACCGACACCGCGCGCGAAGAGCTCGACGTCCTCGAAGCCGGGTGTCTCGATGTAGCCGTAGCCGGAGTCGCGCAGGGGCGCGGAGATGGCCTCGCGCACCGCCAGGAACTTCGCGGAGTCCGGCGGGGTCAGGTCGTACGTGCCCTTGGGGGCCTGGAAGGTGCTCACGTGTTTTGCGTCTCTCGTCTTCTACAGTCCTCGGCGCGGCGACGCGTCCAGACCGTTCAGGAACGGGTTGGTGGCGCGCTCGCGGCCGATGGTCGTCTGGGGGCCGTGGCCGGACAGCACCACGGTCGAGTCGTCGAGCGGCAGGCACACACGGGCCAGCGAGCTCAACAGCTCGGCGTGGTCGCCGCCTGGCAGGTCGGTACGTCCGACGGAGCCGGCGAAGAGCAGGTCGCCCGAGAAGAGGACCGGCGGGATGTCCGCGGCCTCGGGCATCTGGAACGTCACCGACCCCTTGGTATGGCCGGGCGCGTGCGAGACGCCGAACTCCAGCCCGGCCAGGGTCAGCTTCGACCCGTCGGTCAGCTCCTTGACGTCGTCCGGCTCCCCCACGGTCAGCTCGCCCATGAGCGGCATCCCGATGGAGCGGCCGAGCGCCTTCTCCGGGTCGCTCATCATGTAGCGGTCCTCGGGGTGGATCCAGGCGGGGACGTCATGGGCGCCGCAGACGGGGACGACCGAGGCGACATGGTCGATGTGGCCGTGGGTGAGCACGACGGCGACGGGCTTGAGCCGATGCTTCCTCAGCGCTTCCTCGACGCCCTGGGCGGCCTGGTGGCCCGGGTCGATGATCACGCACTCCTCACCGGCGGCGGGGGCGACCAGGTAGCAATTGGTCCCCCAGGCCCCGGCGGGGAACCCGGCAATGAGCACGATCGTCCTTAATGTTCGTCCGGAGTATGCGGCAGCGGCGAAGGATGCGGCAGATCAGAGCCTACCGGCGCTCCTCATGACACAGGTAACCCATATACGGTACGGGCAGCCCAGCCCCGAATCCCACGACGTACCCCCGACGTCACGACGTAAGAAGGAGCCCAACCGGTGTCCAGCAGCGAACAGCGGCGGCGGCAGCTCGCCCGGGAGAAGTTCGAGCGCCAGCAGAAGCGCCGGGAGGAAGCCCGTCTCAGGACGCGGCGCATCACCGCGATCGTCGCGGCCTCGGTGGCCGTGGTCGCCGTCGTCGGTGTGAGCGCGTTCGTCGTGGCGGGCAAGGACGACGGCAAGGACGACAAGAAGACGGAAGCGGCAGCGAGCCAGAGCCCGGAGCCGACGCCCTCGGAGAGCGAGAGCAAGGCTCCCCTGCCGCCGATGAAGATCGACAAGAAGGCGACGTACACGATGTCGCTGGGGACGAGCCAGGGCGAGATGGCGTTCGCCATGGACGCGGCGAAGACCCCGCAGACGGCGAACTCCTTCAAGGCGCTCGCCGACAAGGGCTACTTCGACGGGACCAAGTGCCACCGCCTCACCACGCAGGGCATCTTCGTCCTGCAGTGCGGTGACCCCAAGGGTGACGGCACGGGCGGTCCCGGCTACAACATCCCGGACGAGAACCTCACGGCGCTCGGCAAGGCGGGGGACGACGGCACGGTGACGTTCCCCGCGGGCACGGTGGCGATGGCCAACACCGGCCAGCCGGGCACCGGCGGCAGCCAGTTCTTCCTGGTCTACAAGGACACCAAGCTGCCGCCCACGTACACCCCGTTCGGCAAGCTCGACAAGGCCTCGCTGAAGAACGTGGAGAAGGTCGGCGCCGCGGGTGTCGAGGGCGGCGCGGGCGACGGTGCGCCGAAGAAGGCCGTGGAGATCGAGAAGGCGACCGTGAAGAAGAGCTGATCCGGCCGCACGGCCCCGGGGCGCCTCGCGTACCCCGGGCCGCCGGGCGGGAGCGGATAATTTCGGCCGCGCGGAGTGCGGACAGCCGGGTGGCCGGTCGCCTAGATTGGCGTTGTGCAGGGCGGGCGAGGCCCGCCCGAGGAAACTGTGGACGATGCCCGGGGGGCGAACCCCCTCGTAGGCATCAGGTGGAGGAGGCGCTGTGAGCAGCGACCCGTGGGGCCGCGTCGACGAGACGGGCACCGTGTACGTGCGTACAGCCGATGGCGAGCAGGTCGTCGGATCGTGGCAGGCCGGTTCGCCTGAGGAGGCTCTGGCCTATTTCGAGCGCAAGTACGACGGCATTGTGGTCGAGATCGGCCTCCTCGAACGGCGGGTGAAGACCACCGATCTGTCGGCGAAGGACGCGACGACCGCGATCGACCACCTGCGCCGGCAGGTGGACGAGCACCACGCGGTGGGCGACCTGGACGCGCTGCGCAAGCGGCTGGACGCGCTGGTGGCGACGGTCGAGGCGCGGCGCGAGGAGCGCAAGGTCCTCAAGGCCAAGCAGACCGACGAGGCCAAGCACGCCAAGGAGGCGCTGGTCGCCGAGGCGGAGGAGCTGGCGCAGAGCGAGCAGTGGCGGTCGGCCGGTGAGCGGCTGCGGGCGCTGGTGGACACCTGGAAGGGTCTCCCCCGCCTGGACCGCAAGTCGGACGACGAGCTGTGGCACCGCTTCTCGCACGCCCGCTCGGCGTTCTCCAAGCGGCGCAAGGCCCACTTCGCCGCGCTGGACGCCCAGCGCGAGGACGCCCGTAAGGCCAAGGAGAAGCTGGTCACCGAGGCCGAGGCGCTGTCCGGCTCCACGGACTGGGTGACCACGGCCGCGCGCTACCGCGACCTGATGACCGAGTGGAAGGCGGCGGGCCGCGCCCAGCGCGAGGCCGAGGACGACCTGTGGAATCGTTTCCGCGGCGCCCAGGACGTCTTCTTCGCCGCCCGTGGCGAGGTCTTCGCGGAGCGGGACGCCGAGCAGGGCGAGAACCTCAAGCTCAAGGAGGAGCTCGCCGCCGAGGCCGAGAAGCTGGTGCCGGTGACGGACCTGAAGGCGGCCCGCGCCGCTTTCCGGGGGATCAACGAGCGCTGGGAGGCCATCGGCCACGTACCGCGTGACGCCCGGCCCAAGGTCGAGGGCCGGATGCAGGCGGTGGAGCGGGCGCTCCAGGAGTCCGAGGAGTCCGAGTGGCGCCGGACGAACCCGGAGGCGCGGGCTCGCGCCGCGGGTCTGACCGGTCAGCTCCAGGCGGCCGTGGACAAGCTGCGCGGCCAGATCGACACCGCGCGCGCCCAGGGCAACAACGCCCGCGCGGACAAGCTGGCCAAGGAGTTGGAGGGCCGGCAGGCGCTGCTGGACCAGGCTCTGAAGGGCCTGGAGGAGTTCGGCGGCTGATACGGCTGACGGAAGGGCCCCGGTACGCAGCGCGTGCCGGGGCCCTTCCGTTGCCGCTGTTACGGCCTGCGGGCCGAGGTCACCCGGTAGACGTCGTAGACGCCCTCCACGCCGCGTACGGCCTTCAGGACGTGGCCCAGGTGCTTCGGGTCGCCCATCTCGAAGGTGAAGCGTGAGGTGGCCACCCGGTCGCGGGAGGTCTGGACGGCCGCCGACAGGATGTTCACGTGCTGGTCCGAGAGGATCCGGGTGACGTCGGAGAGGAGCCGGGAGCGGTCCAGCGCCTCGACCTGGATGGCGACCAGGAACACGGAGGACTGGGTGGGGGCCCATTCGACGTCGAGGATGCGCTCGGGCTGCTGCGAGAGCGACTCCACGTTGACGCAGTCGGCGCGGTGCACGGAGACGCCGCTGCCTCGGGTGACGAAGCCGATGATCGGGTCGCCGGGGACCGGCGTACAGCAGCGGGCGAGCTTGACCCAGACGTCCTCGACACCCTTGACGACGACGCCGGGGTCGGCGTTGGCGCGGCGCTTGCTGCGGCCGCCGTGCGAGGGCGGGGTGGATTCGGCCAGGTCCTCGTTGGCCTCGTCGTGGCCGCCGAGGGCCTGCACCAGCTTCTGCACGACGCCCGCCGCCGCGACATGGCCCTCGCCGATCGCCGCGTACAGCGAGGAGATGTCGGGGTAGCGCATCTCGTGGGCGAGGGTGACCAGGGAGTCGCCGGTCAGGATGCGCTGGATCGGCAGGTTCTGCTTGCGCATGGCCCGCGCGATGGCGTCCTTGCCCTGCTCGATGGCCTCGTCGCGGCGCTCCTT
Source organism: Streptomyces cyaneofuscatus (assembly GCF_042718795.1). GTDB lineage: Bacteria > Actinomycetota > Actinomycetes > Streptomycetales > Streptomycetaceae > Streptomyces > Streptomyces cyaneofuscatus_A. The sequence goes on along the minus strand of NZ_JBHXOX010000020.1, from coordinate 139,294 downwards.
GGAGAACCAGGCGCGGATCTTGTTGCGGGCGCGCGGTGACTTGACGAAGCCGAGCCAGTCCCGGGAGGGCCCGGCGCCGGCCGCCTTGGAGGTGAAGACCTCCACCAGGTCGCCGTTGTCGAGCGTCGATTCGAGCGGGACGAGCCGTCCGTTGACGCGTGCTCCTATGGTCCGGTGGCCGACCTCGGTGTGGACGGCGTACGCGAAGTCGACGGGGGTCGCGCCGGCGGGCAGCGCTATCACGTCGCCCTTCGGCGTGAAGACGAAGACCTCGTTGCGCGAGAGGTCGAAGCGCAGGGACTCCAGGAACTCGCTGGGGTCCTCGGTCTCCTTCTGCCAGTCCAGGAGCTGGCGCAGCCACGCCATGTCGTTGACGGTGTCCTGGCCGCGTCCGGTGTTCTTGGGGACGTCGGTGCGGACCTTGGAGGCGCCCGCGACGGCCTCCTGCTTGTACTTCCAGTGCGCGGCGATGCCGTACTCGGCGCGGCGGTGCATGTCGAACGTACGGATCTGGAGCTCGACGGGCTTGCCGCTGGGACCGATCACCGTGGTGTGCAGCGACTGGTACATGTTGAACTTGGGCATCGCGATGTAGTCCTTGAACCGTCCGGGCACCGGGTTCCACCGGGCGTGGACGGTGCCGAGCGCCGCGTAGCAGTCGCGGACGGTGTCGACGAGGACGCGGATGCCGACCAGGTCGTAGATCTCGGCGAAGTCGCGGCCTCGCACGATCATCTTCTGGTAGACGCTGTAGTAGTGCTTGGGGCGGCCGGTGACGGTGGCCTTGATGCGGGCGGCACGCAGGTCGGCCTGGACCTCGTCGGTCACTATGGCGAGGTATTCGTCGCGCTTGGGGGCCCGCTCGGCGACGAGGCGGACGATCTCGTCGTACATCTTGGGGTAGAGGATCGCGAAGGCGAGGTCCTCCAGCTCCCACTTGATGGTGTTCATGCCCAGCCGGTGTGCCAGCGGGGCGTAGATCTCCAGCGTCTCGCGGGCCTTCTTCTCCTGCTTCTCCCGCTTGAGGTAGCGCATGGTGCGCATGTTGTGCAGGCGGTCCGCGAGCTTGATGACCAGGACCCGGGGGTCCTTGGCCATGGCCACGACCATCTTGCGTACGGTCTCGGCCTGCGCGGCCTCACCGAACTTGACCTTGTCCAGCTTGGTGACGCCGTCGACGAGGAGGGCGACCTGGTCACCGAACTCGCGCTTGAGGGTGTCCAGGCCGTACTCGGTGTCCTCGACGGTGTCGTGGAGCAGCCCGGCCATCAGGGTGGCCGGATCCATACCCAGCTCGGCGAGGATCGTGGTGACGGCGAGCGGGTGCGTGATGTACGGGTCGCCGCTCTTGCGCTTCTGGCCGCGGTGCCAGCGCTCGGCCACCTGGTAGGCGCGCTCGATCTGGCGGAGGGTGGCCGTCTCGATCTTGGGGTCGTTGCCCCGGACCGTACGGAGCAGAGGCTCCAGGACCGGGTTGTACGGGCTGGAGCGCTGCACGCCCAGTCGGGCGAGGCGGGCGCGCACCCGGTTGGAGGAGCCGCCGGAGCGGGGGGCGGCACCGGCCGGCATGGCGGGCTTCACGGGGGCCGGGGGCGTGGGGGCCGGGGGCTTCGGCTGCTGGGTGGCGGCCGGTCCGACGGGGGGCTGGGCCTTCGGCTGCGGGCTCGACGGAGTGGCCGGTTTCGTCGGCTGCCCGGCGGCCGGGGGGCGCTCGGAGGCTCGATCGGGCTCCGGGGGCGCGGGCTTCGGCGCGTTCGAGGGCGCGGCCTTCTGGGGCGTGGCGGGGGACGCCACGGGCTTGTCGGGCTGCGGGGCGGCGGCTGACTGGGCCTCGTCTGGCAAGAGCGCTCCTCGTGCGGATCCGGGGTACCCGGAGAGCCCATGGTAACGATCCCCCGGCGGGACCTCGCCCGGGGACGGTGAGAGCTTGGACAACGAAGGGCGGGCACCCGGATGTTCCCGGGTGCCCGCCCTTTCCGTACGGAGGTTCTCAGACCGTGATCAGCGCTTCCAGCGGAGCGCCCCGCAGCCCCGGCTCCAGCCGGGTCCGGCCCGCGAGGAAGCCGAGCTCCATGAGGACCGCGACGCCCGCGACCTGGGCTCCGGCCCGCCGGATGAGCTCCAGCGAGGCCTCGGCGGTGCCGCCGGTGGCCAGCACGTCGTCGATGACCATGATCCGGTCCTCGGCGACGAGGTCCTCGGCGTGGATCTCGATCTCCGCGCTGCCGTACTCCAGCTCGTACGCCTGGGCGAGCGTGGCTCCGGGGAGCTTCCCGGCCTTGCGGACCGGTACGAAGCCGAGGCCCGCCCGGACCGCGACGGGCGCGGCCAGGATGAAGCCGCGGGCCTCCAGGCCGACGATCTTCGTGGCGCCGTGCCGTACGCACAGCTCCGCGAGGGCGTCGGTGAGCGCCGTGAAGGCCACCGGGTCCGCCAGCAGCGGGGTGATGTCCTTGAACACCACGCCCGGCTTCGGATAGTCCGCGACATCGCGGATCCGGCTGAGCAGCAGCTCCCTGGTGGACTCGGCGGTGCTGGTCATCAGCGCTTCCCCGGCGTGCGGCCGTGCGAACGCGGACGGCCGATGGCCGTACCCGCGGTCGCGGCGCCCTCACGCGGCTCCTCGTGACCGTCGTCCTCCGGGGACTCGCCCCGGGCGGCGGCGGACGCGCGCTTGGCGAGCACCCGCTTCTTCAGGGCCTTCATCTGCGGCTCGCGCTCCTTGAGGTCGGCGACGAGCGGCGTGGCGATGAAGATCGAGGAGTACGCACCGGCGGCGAGGCCGACGAAGAGCGACAGCGAGATGTCGTTCAGCATGCCGGCGCCGAGGACACCGCCACCGATGAACAGCAGGCCGGCCACCGGCAGCAGCGCCACCACGGTGGTGTTGATCGAGCGGACCAGCGTGCTGTTGATCGACCGGTTGGCGATCTCGCTGTACGTGTAGCGGGTCTGCTTGGTGATGTCCTTCTGGCCCTCCTTGAGGCTGTCGAAGACCACCACCGTGTCGTACAGGGAGTAACCGAGAATGGTCAGCAGACCGATCACCGTGCCCGGCGTGACCTCGAAGCCGACCAGGGCGTAGACACCGACCGTGATGGTGATGTCGTGGATCAGCGCGATGAGGGCGGCGACGGCCATCCGCCACTCGAAGGCGATGGCCAGATAGACCACCACCAGGACCATGAAGACCCCGAGGCCCGTCCAGGCCTTGTTGGCGATCTGCTCACCCCAGCTGGGGCCGACCAGGTCCGCGTTGATCTCCTCGGCCGGGATACCGAGCTCGTCGGAGAGGGTCTCCTTGATCTCGTTGGCCTTGGCGGTGCCGACCTCGGTGATCTGGATACGGAGACCGCCGTTGCCGAGCTCCTGGACGATGGCCATGTGGCCCGAGGCCTCGGTCGCCACGTCCGTCGCCTGGGCCGTGGAGATCTTGGCCTTGGTGTCGGTCGTGAAGACCGCACCGCCCTTGAACTCGATGCCCATGTTCAGACCGCCGACCGCCACGGCGACGATGGCCGTGATGGTGATCAGTATCGAGACGCCGTACCAGATCTTGCGGTTGCGGATGAAGTCGTAACCGACCTCGCCTCGGTAGAGCCGGGCGCCGAGATTGCCGAGTCGCGACATCTCACGCCTCCTTCGGTTCGGTGGAAGCGCTGACACGGCGCGAGCGGCGCAGCGGCGGCTGGGCGCCGAGCCGCTTCGGGTCCAGACCGGACCAGGATCCGCCCTGGGAGAAGAACTTCGTCCGGCCCATCAGCGTCATCAGGGGCTTGGTGAAGAAGAACACCACGACGACGTCGAGCAGCGTGGTCAGGCCGAGCGTGAACGCGAAGCCCTGGACCTTGCCGACGGTGACGAGGAAGAGCACCGCGGCCGCCAGGAACGACACGAAGTCGGAGACCAGGATGGTGCGCCGGGCCCGGGGCCAGGCGCGCTCGATGGCCGGGCGCAGGGTGCGGCCCTCGCGGATCTCGTCTCTCACGCGTTCGAAGTACACGATGAAGGAGTCCGCGGTGATACCGATGGCGACGATGGCGCCACAGACCGCCGGCAGGTTCAGCGCGAAGCCGATGGCCGGGCCCAGCAAGGACATGATCGTGTACGTCAGGATGCCGGAGACCAGCAGGCTGAGCAGGGCGATGAACGCCAGACCGCGGTAGTAGGCGACCAGGTAGATCACGACCAGCGCCAGACCGATGCCGCCGGCGATCAGGCCGCCCTTGAGCTGCTCGCTGCCGAGGGCGGCGGTCACGGTGGTGACGCTGACCTCTTCGAAGGTCAGCGGGAGCGCACCGTAGGAGAGGATGTTGCCGAGGTCCTCGGCCGACTGCTGGTCGAAGCTGCCGGAGATCTGGGCGTTCTTGCTGAGCGCCGTGCGCACCGAGGGCGCGGAGACGACCTCGCCGTCGAGGACGATGGCGAACTGGTTCATCGGAGGCTGCTGCTGCGAGAGCCGGCTGGTGATCGTCTGGAACTTCTTGGCGCCGGCGGAGCTGAACTCCATCGACACGATCCACTCACCGGTCTGCTGGTCGATGGCGCCCTTGGCGTCGTCGACGTCGCCGCCGGAGACCTCGGCCGGGCCGAGGATGTACTTCTCGTAGCTGCCGGGGACGTTCGAGCCACAGGCGACGATGGAGTCGGTGGGCAGGGCGTCCTTGCCCGCCGCCGCGCGCTGCCCGGGGTCGGCGCAGTCGAGCTTGGCGAACTCCTCCTGGAGCTTGGCCGTCGCCGGGTCCGCCGAGGGCGAGGCCTCGGGGGTGCCGGACGGCTTGGGCGCGGCGGGGTCCGTGGGCGTCGGGGTGGGGGCCTTCTTCAGGCCCTCGCTGACCGCACGGCCCTGGGTGGTGGCGCTCGGGGAGGGAGTGGCCTCCTCGCCGGTGGCCTCCTCGCCCTTCTCCTTGTCGTCGCCCTTGTCCTTGTCGTCCGACGCGGCGGACTCACCGGGCTTCGGCGTGGCGCTGCCCGAAGGGGTCGGGGAGCCGGAGGGCGCGGGCTGCTCGGGGCCGCTCGCCGCCACCGTCAGAACGGGCCGGAAGTAGAGCTGGGCGGTCGTACCGACCTGCTCCCGGGCCTGCTCGGAGTTGGTCCCCTTGGGGATGTTGACGATGATGTTGTCGCTGCCCTGGGTCTGGACCTCGGCCTCGGAGACGCCCAGACCATTCACGCGCCGCTCGATGATCCCGACCGCGGTGTCCATGTTGGTCGGGTTGATCGCGTTCGGCTTGCCGGGCTGGTTCTTCGCCTTGAGCGTAATCGACGTCCCGCCGGCGAGGTCGATGCCCAGCCGCGGCGTGGTGTGCCCGGACAGGAACATCCCGCCGGCGAGCGCGACCATGGCGATGAGGATGATGACCAGGGCACGCCCCGGCCTCCCCTGACCGCCGGAGGACGGCCCTCGGCCCTTCTTGGGTGCTGCCACCTTCTCGTTTCTCCCTGTCCAACCGCCCCGCGCCGGGTACGCGCCCGAGCGGCCACGAAGTGTTGTGGGGACCCGCCCCCGCAGACGACCTGCACGGTCCCGGGGACGCCGCGCGCCGGTGGGCGCGCGACGTCCCCGGGATCGTGAGAACTACTTGGTGCCGGCCTCGCCGTCGCCCTTGCCGTCGCCCTTGGCGTCCTTCACGTCCTCGGCCGCCGCGTCCTCGGGCCCGGTCCCGGCGTCCTTGTCGGCCGCCTCGTCCTTGCCCAGGTCGATCTTGGCGATCTCCGCCTTGTCCGCGTCGGACTCACCGGTCAGCGAGGAGGCGTCGTCGGGAACGACCGTGCCGTCCGCGTCCAGCTCCTCGTCGTCGCCGTGCACGATGCGGTTGTACTCCGCGTCGTCCAGGACGGCACCGATCGCGTTCTTCGCGTAGATGGCGTGGACGCCGGGGGCGACCTCGAGGAGCACGGTGTCGTCGTGGACTTCCTTGACGGTCGCGTACATGCCCCCGATCGTCCGGACGCCGGTGCCGGGCTGCATGTCGTTGCGCATCTGTGCGGCCGCCGCCTGCTTCTTCTTGGCGGAGCGGGTCATCAGGAACATGGCCCCGATGAGCACGATGAAGGGGAGGAGAGTGATGAGATCCACGGGACGGGAATTCCTTCGCACGACCGCGCTGGAATGCGGCCTGTATTTACGGGGGTGGGTACACCGACCGTTAAGGGCGGCATCGGCGGAGTCTAGATGAGTCCGCATCGTTGGAACAACGCCCAGCATGGCACCGGGGTTCCTGGCCGCGCGAACCTGTGACGCTTCACGCCCCGAACAGGCCCTCTTGTCCCCTTACTCCGTGCTGCGGCGGAACGAGTCCCAGGTGCGCCCAGGCCGCCGGGGTGGCGACCCGCCCGCGCGGGGTCCTGGCCAGCAGTCCTTCCCGTACGAGGAAGGGCTCGGCGACCTCCTCGACGGTCTCGCGCTCCTCCCCCACGGCGACCGCGAGGGTGGACAGGCCGACCGGTCCGCCGCCGAAGAGCTTCAGCAGGGCGCCGAGCACGGCGCGGTCCAGCCGGTCGAGTCCGCGGGCGTCGACCTCGTACACCTTCAGGGCCGCGGCGGCGATTTCCCGGTCGATGGTGCCCTCGGCCTTGACCTGGGCGTAGTCCCGGACGCGGCGCAGCAGGCGGTTGGCGATACGGGGGGTGCCCCGGGAGCGGCCGGCGATCTCGGCGGCGCCGTCGGCGTCGATCTCGACGTCGAGGAGGCGGGCGGAGCGGTGGATGACGCGCTCCAGCTCGGTGGGGGCGTAGAACTCCATGTGGCCGGTGAAGCCGAAGCGGTCGCGCAGCGGGGGCGGCAGGAGTCCGGCCCGGGTGGTGGCGCCGACCAGGGTGAACGGGGGCAGTTCGAGGGGGATCGCGGTGGCGCCGGGGCCTTTGCCGACGATGACGTCGACGCGGAAGTCCTCCATCGCCATGTAGAGCATCTCCTCGGCGGGCCGGGACATGCGGTGGATCTCGTCGAGGAAGAGGACTTCCCCCTCCTGGAGGGAGGAGAGGATCGCCGCGAGGTCCCCGGCATGCTGGATGGCGGGGCCCGAGGTGATCCGGATCGGGGCGTTCATCTCCGCCGCGATGATCATCGAGAGGGTGGTCTTGCCCAGGCCGGGGGCGCCGGAGAGCAGCACATGGTCGGCGGTGGCGCCGCGGGCGAGGGCAGCCTTGAGGACCAGGTCGAGCTGTTCGCGGACCTTCTCCTGGCCGACGAACTCGTCCAGGTCCTTGGGGCGCAGGGCCGCCTCGACCGCGGTGTCCTCACCGTCCGCGCCCGCGTCGACCAGCCGGTCGTCGAAGACGGGCCCGGTGGGCTCGTCGGTCTCGGGTCCGGTCTCGTCCCAGTTCATTCAGGGGCCTCTTCGGTGGTTCGGTGCCGGTCAGCGTGCGCGGTTGAGAGTCTGCAGGGCGGCCCGCAGCAACTGCGGCACGGGGGGTGCGGTGCCTTCGGCCACGGCTGCCTCGGCCTGGGGGGCGACGGCACTGACAGCCTCGTCGGCCTCGCGGCTCGCGTAGCCGAGGCCGATGAGCGCGGCCTGGAGCTGGTCGCGCCAGCCGGAGGCGTGGGGGGCGCCGACGCCCTGCTGGCCGATGTGCGCGCCGACCGGTGCGCCCAGCCGGTCCTTGAGCTCCAGGAGCAGCTTCTGGGCGCCCTTCTTCCCGATGCCGGAGACGGCGGTGAGGGCCTTCTCGTCGCCGGTGGAGACGGCGAGGCGGAGCGCGTCGGGGCTGTGGGTGGCGAGCATCGCCTGGGCGAGCCGGGGGCCGACGCCGCTGGCGGTCTGGAGCAGCTCGAAGACCTGGCGCTCGTCGTCGTCGGCGAAGCCGTACAGGGTCAGGGAGTCCTCGCGGACGACGAGGGAGGTGGCGAGCCTGGCCTCCTGGCCGAGGCGCAGGCCGGCCAGGGTCTGCGGGGTGCACTGGAGGGCCATGCCGATGCCGCCGACCTCGATGACGGCCGTGGTCGGGGCGAGAGCGGCCACCGGGCCGGAGACGAAGGCGATCATGCGGTGGGGCCTTTCAGCGTGCGGGGCGTGCGGGATGCACCGGGCGTACGGGAGATGCCGGGGGTGGCCTGCGTTCGGGAGGGGCTCGGCGTGCGGTGGGCGGCGACCGCCTGCTGGAGCCTGTTCTGCGCGGGTGCCCGCCAGATGTGGCAGATCGCGAGGGCGAGGGCGTCGGCGGCGTCGGCCGGCTTGGGGGGCGCGTCCAACCTCAGCAGGCGCGTCACCATGGCTCCGACCTTTGCCTTCTCCGCGCGGCCCGATCCGGTGACGGCGGCCTTGACCTCGCTGGGCGTGTGCAGGGCGACCGGGATGCCGCGGCGGGCGGCGCAGAGCATGGCCACCGCGCTGGCCTGGGCGGTGCCCATCACCGTACGCACGTTGTGCTGGGCGAAGACCCGCTCCACCGCCACGTAACCCGGGGAGTGCTCGTCGAGCCAGGCCTCTATGCCGCGCTCGATGGCGACGAGCCGGTCGCCGAGCTCCGCGTCGGCCGGGGTGCGCACGACGCCGACGCCGAGCATGGTCAGCGGGCGGCCCGCGACCCCTTCGACCACGCCGACACCGCACCGGGTCAGCCCCGGGTCAACGCCCAGAACCCGCATGGAGCCCCCCTGTCCTCGCTGCTCGCCCTGCCCACTCGTTCATCTGTTCCCGCAGGCTATCGGCTCGCGCTGACAATCCGTCGCAACCGAACCGCCGCAACCGGCAAAGACGACGGGCCGACGGGGTGTGTCCCCGTCGGCCCGTCGTACCGTGCTGTGCCGGTCGCGCCTCAGGCGTCGACCTTCTCCATGACCTCGTCGGAGACGTCGAAGTTGGCGAAGACGTTCTGCACGTCGTCGCTGTCCTCCAGCGCGTCGATGAGCTTGAAGATCTTGCGCGCGCCCTCTTCGTCCAGCTCGACCTGCATGGTCGGCAGGAAGTTGGCCTCGGCGGAGTCGTAGTCGATGCCCGCCTCCTGGAGCGCGGTGCGGACCGCGACCATGTCGGTGGCCTCGCTGACCACCTCGAAGGTCTCACCGAGGTCGTTGACCTCCTCGGCACCCGCGTCGAGCACGGCGCCCAGGACGTCGTCCTCGCCCAGCTCGCCCTTGGGGACGATCACGACGCCCTTGCGGTTGAAGAGGTACGAGACGGAGCCCGGGTCGGCCATCGAGCCGCCGTTCCGGGTCATCGCGACACGTACGTCGGACGCGGCACGGTTGCGGTTGTCGGTGAGGCACTCGATGAGCACCGCGACACCGTTGGGGCCGTAACCCTCGTACATGATCGTCTCGTAGTCGGCGCCGCCCGCTTCGAGACCGCCGCCGCGCTTGACCGCGGAGTCGATGTTCTTGTTCGGGACGGAGCTCTTCTTCGCCTTCTGGATGGCGTCGACGAGGGTCGGGTTGCCATCGGGGTCCACGCCGCCGGAGCGCGCCGCGACCTCGATGTTCTTGATCAGCTTCGCGAAGAGCTTGCCGCGCTTGGCGTCAATCACGGCCTTCTTGTGCTTCGTCGTAGCCCATTTAGAGTGGCCGGACATCTGCCTTCTCCTTCGCGTCACCAAAATCGAGTCGAACCCGAGAGATCCTACCGGGGTCCGCTCACTTCACCGCGCGCACCATCTCCACGAACAGAGCGTGCACGCGATGGTCGCCGGTCAGTTCGGGATGGAACGACGTGGCGAGGACATTTCGCTGCCGTACGGCCACGATGTGGCCGCCGTGCTCGGCGATGACCTCGGCCTCGGCCCCGACGGACTCCACCCAGGGCGCGCGGATGAAGACGCCCTCCACCGGGCCGCCCTCGATCCCGTCGACCTCGACGGCGGCCTCGAAGGACTCGTTCTGCCGGCCGAAGGCGTTGCGCCGCACGATCATGTCGATGCCGCCGACGGTCTCCTGGCCCGAACGCGGATCGAGGATCTTCTCGGCCAGCAGGATCATCCCGGCGCAGGTGCCGTAGACCGGCATCCCGGCCCGGACCCGCTCGCGCAGCGGCTCCATCATGCCGAAGAGCACCGCCAGCTTGGACATGGTGGTGGACTCGCCGCCCGGGATGACCAGGCCGTCGACCTCGGCGAGCTCCTCGGGGCGCCGGACCGGCCTGGCCAGGGCGTCAGCCGAGGCCAGGGCGATCAGGTGCTCCCGTACGTCGCCCTGTAGTGCGAGGACGCCGATCACAGGGGTGTCGCTCATCAGTGGTTACCAGCCGCGGTTGGCGTAGCGCTCGGACTCGGGCAGGGTGTCGCAGTTGATGCCGACCATGGCCTCGCCCAGGTTGCGGGAGGCGTCCGCGATGACCTTCGGGTCGTCGTAGAAGGTGGTGGCCTTCACGATGGCGGCGGCGCGCTTGGCCGGGTCGCCGGACTTGAAGATGCCGGAGCCGACGAAGACGCCCTCGGCACCGAGCTGGCGCATCAGCGCGGCGTCGGCCGGGGTGGCCACACCACCGGCGGAGAACAGCACGACCGGCAGCTTGCCGAGTTCGGCGACCTCCTTGACCAGCTCGTAGGGGGCGCGGAGGTCCTTGGCGGCGGCGTACAGCTCGTTGTTGTCGAAGCCGCGCAGGCGGGCGATCTGGTTCTTGATCTGGCGCAGGTGGCGGACGGCCTCGACGACGTTGCCGGTGCCGGCCTCGCCCTTCGAGCGGATCATGGCCGCGCCCTCGGCGATGCGGCGCAGGGCCTCGCCCAGGTTGGTGGCGCCACAGACGAAGGGGGTGGTGAAGGCGAACTTGTCGCTGTGGTTGACCTCGTCGGCCGGGGTCAGGACCTCGGACTCGTCGATGTAGTCGACGCCGAGGGACTGGAGGACCTGGGCCTCGACGAAGTGGCCGATGCGGGACTTGGCCATGACCGGGATGGAGACGGCCCCGATGATCTCCTCGATCATGTTGGGGTCGGACATCCGGGCCACGCCGCCGTCCTTGCGGATGTCGGCCGGGACCCGCTCCAGGGCCATGACGGCCACGGCGCCCGCGTCCTCGGCGATCTTCGCCTGCTCGGCGTCGACGACGTCCATGATCACGCCGCCCTTGAGCTGCTCGGCCATGCCGCGCTTGACGCGGGCGGTGCCGATGGCGGGGGACTCGGCGGACTGCGGGGTGCTGGGAAGCGTGGACACGGGACCTCACTCGGTGAAAGACGCTGAATTACTGCATCGCCGAGCAAACGCTGTGGGAGCAGTCCACAGCAAGGGCCAATGGGGAGGGCGTGGATCGTTTTCCCCGCGCGACTAGGTGCCGGGGCGGTCCGCCAGGGCCACCGGCGGGGCGTCGTCCATCTCGAAGGCGAGCGGGAACGGGGCGTGTCCGGCCAGCCGGAAGAGCCGTACGGTACGGTGCCGGCGCAGCGCCCGGGCCGCGCGCACGGAGTCGTTGTGGAAGCGCCGGGCCATCGGTACGCGCCGTACGGCGGCGGCCAGTTCGGCGGCCGCGTCCTCCCCGCCGGGGACCTCCTTCACCGCCTCCACCTGGGCCGGTTCGCCGAAGACGGCGCGCAGGGCGGTGCTCAGCTCGCTCTCGGCGACCTCGCGGTGGTCCTCCTCGGCCTGGCGGGCGGCGTGCGCGGCCTCGTACAGGACGATGGAGGCGGCCGGGTCCAGGACGCCGGAGGTGGCCAGCTCCTGGGTGACCGAGGCGCGGCGCAGGAGTTGGGCGTCGAGTGCGGCGCGGGCGGCGTCGATCCGGGAGTGCAGGCGGTCCAGGCGGCCGGCGGTCCAGCTGAGGTAGACGCCGATCGCGATGAGGGCGACGACGATCCAGACGAAGAGGGTTACGGTCACGGTCGCACACGCTACCGTCGCCGCGCCTGCCTACTTCAACGGGAGGCCCCGGCCCCGCCTTCGGCAGGAGGCCCCGTCCGCGCTGTCGACGGCAGGCCCCGGCCCTCAGTCCCGCGCCAGCCCGAACCGGGCCCGCAGCCCCGACCGCTCGTCCTCCGCCACCGACGCGGCCCCGTCCGTCACCGTCTCGTACACCGCGAGGATGTCGGCCCCGACCGTCCCCCAGTCGAACCGCCGTACGTGAGCCTCGCCGCGCTCCCGCAGTCCGGCCCGGCGCTCCGGGTCGCCCAGCAGCAGGATCGCCGCGTCGGCCAGCGCTTCGGCGTCCTCGTTAGCGAAGAGGTCGCCCGCCGCGCCCTGGTCCAGCACCTGCGCGAAGGCGTCCAGGTCGCTGGCGAGGACCGGCGCACCCGCCGACAGCGCCTCGACCAGGATGATGCCGAAGCTCTCGCCGCCCGTGTTCGGGGCCACGTACACATCGACGCTGCGCAGCAGCCGGGCCTTGTCCTCGTCGCTCACCATGCCGAGGAACTCCACACGCTCGCGCAGCTCCTTCGGCAGCGTTGCCACCGCCTCCTCCTCGTCCCCCCGCCCCGCGACCAGCAGCCGGGCTTCGGGGTGGGCGGCGAGGATGGCGGGCAGCGCCTTCATCAGGACGGGCAGCCCCTTGCGGGGTTCGTCGATGCGGCCGATGAAGCCGAGGGTCCGGCCCTGCCACTCGGCCTTCGGCTCGGCCTTGGCGAAGAAGCCGACGTCGACGCCGTTCGGGATGACCACGGCGTCCCCGCCGAGGTGCTCGACCAGGGTGCGGCGCGCGTACTCGCTCACCGCGATCCGCGCGCTGATCTTCTCCAGGGCGGGCTGGAGGATCGGATACGCGGCGATCATCGCCCGGGAGCGCGGGTTGGAGGTGTGGAAGGTGGCCACGATGGGGCCCTGCGCCGACCAGCAGGCGAGCAGGCCGAGCGAGGGGGAGGTCGGCTCGTGGATGTGGATCACGTCGAAGGTGCCGTCGTGGAGCCAGCGGCGGACCCGGGCGGCCGAGAGGAAGCCGAAGTTCAGCCGGGCGACGGAGCCGTTGTACGGGACGGGGACGGCCCGGCCCGCCGAGACGACGTACGGGGGCAGCGGGGTCTCGTCGTCGGCCGGGGCCAGGACGGAGACGGTGTGGCCGAGCCCGATGAGGTGCTCGGCCAGGTCCCGGATGTGGAACTGAACGCCGCCGGGGACGTCCCAGGAGTACGGGCAGACGATGCCGATCTTCACGTGGGTTCCCCCCGGCGTCCGGTCTTCATGTGCTCTCCCCGGCGTCCGGTCTTCATGTGCTCTCCGCGGAGTCCGGTCGTCACGCGCGCTCTCCCCGGGGGTCCAGGTCGTCCAGCCAGAGCCGCTGGAGCATGTGCCAGTCCTCCGGGTGTTCGGCGATGCCGCCGGCGAAGGCGTCGGCCAGCCCCTGCGTCATGGCGGCGGTCTTCTCGGCGCGGGTGCCTTCCTCCGGCACCTCGATCGCCGGGTGGACGCGGGCACCCATCACCGGCGTGCCGTCGTACCAGAGGGTCACCGGCAGCAGCAGCGCGCCCGTCTGCTGGGCGAGGAGCGCCGGTCCGGCCGGCATCCGGGCGGTGGCGCCGAAGAACGACACCTCGACCCCGGAGGCGGAGAGGTCCCGGTCGGCGACCAGGCAGACCAGGCCGCCCGCGCGCAGCCGCCGGGCCAGGGTGCCGAAGGCCGCGCCGCCGCTGTGCGGGAGGACCTCCATGCCGAGGCCCTCGCGGTAGGCGACGAACCGGTCGTAGAGCGTCGCGGGCTCCAGCCGTTCGGCGACGGTGGTGAAGGGGACCTTCAGGTCGGTGGTGACCCAGGCGCCGGCGAGGTCCCAGTTGCCGAGGTGCGGCAGGGCGATGATCACACCGTTCCCGGCGTCCAGGCCCTCGGTCAGGTGGTGGGCGTCCTTGACGTCGATGCTCGCCTTGATGCGGTCCGGGGTCCAGGTCGGCAGCCGGAACGACTCCATCCAGTACCGCATGTACGAGCGCATCCCGGCCTTGGACAGCTCGGCCAGCCGCTCCGGGCCCGCGTCCGGGACGACCCGCGCCAGGTTCGACTCCAGGCGCAGCACGCTCTTGCCGCGCCGCTTCCAGGTCCGGTCGGCGATGGTGCGGAAGAGGGCGGCGGCGGCTGGCTCGGGCAGCTTCTTCACGGCGCCCCAGCCGAGTCCGTACAGACCGTCGGTGATCCGGCCCTTGAGCGCGCTCACCGGTCGGCCCCGCTCCCCTGCTCGGCCGACCCGTCGGCGGCGGAGACCGCGTCGGCCTCGGCGGACTCGCGGCGCACGGTCACCACGCGCTGGACCAGCGTCACCAGAGAGCCCACGGCGACGATCCACAGGGCGATCGGGAGCAGGATGTCGATGTGCGGGACGCCGAAGGCGTGGAGTCCGGCGAGACCGGCGGCGACCAGCGAGATGACCAGGCGTTCGGCGCGCTCCACCAGCCCGTTCACCGCGACCGGCAGGCCGATCGACTCGCCGCGCGCCTTCGTGTACGAGACCACCTGGCCGCTGGCCAGGCAGAAGATCGCGACGGCGCACAGGATGTTGTCGTCACCGCTCCCCGCGTACCAGAGGGCGAAGCCGGCGAAGATCGCCCCGTCGGCGACCCGGTCCAGGGTCGAGTCGAGGAACGCGCCCCAGCGGCTGGAGATCCCGGCCTGCCGGGCCATGTTGCCGTCGACCAGGTCGGAGAAGACGAAGAGCGTGATGACGATGGTGCCCCAGAAGAACTCCCCCATCGGGAAAAAGACCAGCGCACCTGCCATCACTCCGGCCGTGCCGATGAGGGTGACCGCGTCGGGGCTGACCCCGAGGCGGAGCAGCAGGGCGGCGAACGGGGTGAGGACACGCGTGAAAAATGCACGCGCGTACTTGTTCAGCATGGCTTTCCCGAGGGTTCGGCTGGCCGAGCGGCCCCATCGGCCACCGGCTGGCCCATCGTAGTCACGACCGGTGCCCTCCACCGGACGGGCTCCCGCCCGCAGGGGTGTCACGGGGCAAGCGCGCCCCGCGCCCGACGTATGGACGCCCCGGCGCCCGGGTGCCAAGCTCGAAGGACCGAGGCCGCCTCGGCGGCTCCCCGTATCCGCCATCCAGCGCGGTCGGCTGCCCCCCTCCCGTACCGCGTCGTCCACCGGGAGGCACACCATGGGCGAGAAGACGCACGCACACCCCGGAGCCGCCGGAGGAGTACCGGCGGCCGGCCACCCCTCCGCCGTACGGAACGTGGTGCTGGTCGGCCACAGCGGTTCGGGCAAGACCACGCTGGTCGAGGCCCTGGCCCTGACGGCGGGGGCGCTCAACCGGGCGGGCCGGGTCGAGGACGGGGCGACCGTCTCCGACCACGACGAGATCGAGCGGCGCCGGCACCGCTCCGTCCACCTCTCGGCGGTCCCGGTGGCGTGGGACGGCTGCAAGGTCAACCTGCTGGACACCCCCGGGTACGCCGACTTCGTCGGGGAGCTGCGGGCCGGTCTGCGGGCGGCGGACGCGGCCCTCTTCGTCGTCTCGGCGGCCCAGGAGGCGGAGTCCGTGGCCGCGACGACCCGGGCGGTGTGGGAGGAGTGCGCGCTCGTCGGGATGCCGAGGGCCATCGTCGTCACCCATCTCGACACCGCGCGCACCTCCTTCGAGGAGATGACGCGGATCTGCGCGGAGTCGTTCGGCGGGGACGACCCCGATGCCGTACTCCCTCTGTATCTGCCGGTCCTCGGTCCCGAGGCCGCCGACGGGCATGCCCCGCTCACCGGGCTGACCGGGCTGCTCACGCAGCGGATCCTGGACTACTCCTCCGGGGAGCGGGCCGAGCTGCCACCGGCGCCGGACCAGGAGGAGCCGCTCACCCGGGCCCGTGACCGGCTGATCGAAGGGATCATCGCCGAGAGCGAGGACGAGTCGCTGATGAACCGGTACCTCGACGGCGGTGGTGATGGCATCGATATATCGACACTGGTCGCCGACCTGGAGCGGGCCGTCGCCCGGGGCACCTTCTTTCCCGTGCTGGCCGCCGCTCCGGCCGCCGAAGGCGCCCGGCAGGGCATCGGCACGGTGGAGTTGCTGGAGCTGATCACGCGCGGCTTCCCGACCCCGCTGGAGCGCACCCCGCCCACCGTCACCACCCCCACAGGCTCTCCCCGGACCGCCCCGGCCTGCGATCCGGAGGGCCCGCTGCTGGCGGAGGTCGTCAAGACGTCGTCCGACCCGTACGCGGGCCGGATCTCGCTGGTGCGGGTCTTCTCCGGCACCCTGCGGCCCGACGACACCGTGCACGTGTGCGGCCACGGCCTGGACGCGGCGGGCCGGGAGCCGCGCCCCTGTCACGAGGCGGAGGTCCGGGTGACGTCCCTGACCTCGCCGTTCGGCCGGCAGCAGCACCCGGTGGACCGGTGCGTCGCGGGTGATCTGGTCTGCGTGGCCCGGCTCGGCGAGGCGGAGACCGGAGACACCCTCTCCGCCTCCGGCGACCCGGTCCTCATCGAGCCCTGGTCGACCCCGGACCCGCTGCTCCCGACGGCGGTGAGGGCGCACGGGAAGGCGGACGAGGACAAGCTCTCGCACGCGCTGGCCCGGCTGGTCGCGGAGGACCCGACCCTGCGCCTGGAGCAGAACCCGGACACCCACCAGGTCGTCCTGTGGTGCCTGGGCGAGGCCCACCAGGAGGTCGCCCTGGACCGGCTGCGCAGCCGGTTCGGCGTCCAGGTCGACGCCGAACCGCACCGGGTCGCGCTCCGCGAGACGTGTCGCGGACGGGGAGCCGGGCGCGGACGGCACGTCAAACAGTCCGGCGGGCACGGCCAGTTCGCGATCTGCGAGATCGAGGTGGATCCGCTGCCGGCGGGTAGCGGCGTCGAGTTCGTGGACAAGGTCGTCGGCGGGTCGGTGCCGCGCCAGTTCATCCCGTCGGTGGAGAAGGGCGTCCGGGCCCAGGCCGCCCGGGGCCTGTCCGCCGGGCACCCGCTCGTCGACGTCCGGGTCACGCTGCTCGACGGCAAGGCGCACTCGGTGGACTCCTCCGACGCCGCCTTCCAGACCGCGGGCGCGCTGGCTCTGCGCGAGGCGGCGGCGGACGCCCGTATCCAGCTCCTGGAGCCGGTCTGCGAGGTCGCCGTACTGGTCCCGGACGACTATGTGGGCCCGGTGATGAGCGACCTGTCGGGGCGGCGCGGCCGGGTGGTGGGCACCGAGCAGAGTCCGGGCGGGCGCACCCTCGTACGGGCCGAGGTGCCGGAGACGGAGATCGGCCGGTACGCGCTCGACCTGCGCTCCCTGACCCATGGCACCGGCCGGTTCGACCGTACGCACGCCCGGTTCGAGGCGATGCCGCAGCAGCTCGCGGAGAAGGTCCGCGCGGAGCTGTCGGACACCCCCTAGGGGACGGATCACCCGGCGCGTGACCGGCGCACGGACGCACACACCTCCCGGGTCCCGGTGGGTGACGGACGGTGCGGGGGTCCGGACGATACGCTGTGGGCGCAGCTCAGAAGGTATGCCGCGTACGGTAGTTGGGCACACCGCAGGAGCAGACCGTGCGGCGAGTGGGGGCGACAGGCAGTGGCCAACGACGTATTCGACTTCTCACCCGGGGCCCAGATCCCGATCCAGGGGTCCGGCGGCCAGTCGGTGGCGACCAATGCCCTGGCCTCGGCGGCGTACCGGGACAGCCCGGTGGACGTGATCCTCGACGCCAACAGCGACTGGCACAAGTCGACGGTGAAGCCGGGCGCCTCCAAGCTCTTCAAGTCCGACTACTTCAAGCCGAATCTCGGCGAGGCGTTCTCCCGGGCCGTCCAGGAGCGGATGCTCGGCGGTTCCCGGGCGGCGCTCATCCAGTCCTTCGGCACCGATCCGCAGACGGTGGTGGAGCACTGTCTGTCGGCGACCAACCTGCGTAAGGCGCGCGACACCCGGCTCACGCTGATCACGGCGGTGTTCGGCTTCCTGTTCCTGCCGGGGATGATCGCCTGGGTGATCGCCTTCCGGATCAAGGACGCGCTGGCCAAGTCCAAGGACGCCGCGTTCCGGGCGGTCGGCACGGTGCTCCTGGCCGCGTTCGGGATCGGCGCGCTGATCCTGCTGTGGAAGCTGCCGACGGACCGCTTCTGGCCGCTCTACGTGCGGGGGGCGATCGTCGCTCCGCTGATCGGCTGGTTCCTCGCCAAGCGGGTCGCGGAGACCTCGGCCCAGGACCTGCGGGCCCGCTGGGGCGGGCTGCTGTCCGGCACCGGAGTCATCGCCAAGATCCCGGAGGCGGTGCCGAAGAACCCCAACGAGACCGCGCGCGAGGCGCTGCGCCAGGGGCTGGAGAAGCTCTCGGCCGAGCAGCAGTCCAACGCCGTCTTCTACGCCGGCCCCAAGGGCATCCTCGGCATGGGCACCCGGTGGGGAAGCTGGCAGCTCGCCGAGGAGCTGACGCCGAAGGACCCGACGAAGGAGATCCACCAGTTCCGCAGCTGGGACCTGGTCCGGATCATCCACGACCAGTTGAAGATGCTGGAGCGCGGCCCGCTGAACACCGGCGGCTTCCCCAAGCCGTCCGTGAAGCACTGGGTCGTCTCCCCGATCGGCGAGAACGCCGACTCCGTCTCCCGCCCGGAAGGCGAGGACGTCGCGACCTTCCAGGTGAAGCCGCACGAGATACAGCGGATCTGCAATCACCAGCAGTTCGGCAGCGGTGACCGGCACTACCTGGGCGTGCAGTTCACGCTCTGGGACGGGCAGCTCGTCATCACGATGATGATCACGGTGACCGTGCTCCACGAGACGCTGCGCATCGAGGTCACCGGCCACGCGCTGGGCCCGGTCCACGGGCTGTTCTTCGCCAAGCCCGCTGCCCGGACCAGGACGGTCAACAAGACCATGAGGTTCTGGGAGACCCGGGACATCCAACTGCCGGTGGTGGAGGCCAGGGAGGTCGTCCGGCTCGCGCTGCGGGCGCCCTTCACCTGGTATCCGCCGGTGCTGGACTACCTGGGCGGGAAGATAGTGCTGCCGGAGCCCTTCGGACTGCGGCACGCCTGGGCCGCGAAGCCGTGGAACCACCGCTTCATGGCGGACGACGCGATGCGGGCGGCGACGCCGGTGCTGCGCGTGGTCCACTCGGCGGCGATGCGGGTCCTCGCGGAGCACGGCGTGGACACCGAGCGCTTCGACAACCGCTCGATGATACTGAGCGGCCTCGTCCAGGACCCGTCCCCGCGCAAGGCGGACGTGTACGACGCGTAGACCGGCGTATGTACGGGAGAGCAGACCGGGCGTACGTACGGGAGAGGGGCACCCGGAACGGAGGAGGGGCACCGGAAAAGCCTGGGCGCCCCTCTTCCCCGTACCCGCTCGGCTATGCGGCCGGCCAGGCACCCGCCAGCATCGCCCGGGTGTCGCCCAGCAACTGCGGCAGCACCTTGGTGTGGCCGATGACCGGCATGAAGTTGGTGTCCCCGCCCCAGCGCGGCACCAGGTGCTGGTGCAGATGGGCGGCGATCCCGGCGCCGGCGACCGAGCCCTGGTTCATCCCGATGTTGAAGCCGTGCGCCCCGGAGGCGGCGCGCAGGGCCGCCATCGCCCGCTTGGTGAAGTCCGCCAGCTCCGCCGTCTCCGGACCGTCCAGCTCCGTGTAGTCGGCGACGTGCCGGTAGGGGACGACCATGAGGTGCCCGCCGTTGTACGGGTAGAGGTTCAGCACCGCGTAGACGTGCTCGCCGCGCGCCACCACGAGCCCGTCCTCGTCGGATTTCGCCGGAATCGAACAGAACGGACAGCCGTCCTCGGCGCCCGGGCCGCTCGGCTTGTCCTGACCCTGGATGTACGCCATCCGATGGGGCGTCCACAGACGCTGAAACGCGTCCGGCGTCCCCACGCCGATCTGCTGCTCCGGCTCACTCGTCATGCCGATCAGCATATTGCGTCACCCGCGGCGAGCGTGTCGCCGGGGCCGCACCGCTCGGCCGCCCGCGATGCTGAGGCGATGAGCAACCGCCCCGTCCACCAGCCACCGGCCCGGCTGACCCGCTGGGAGCAGCGCACGGAGGTGCCGCTCTTCCTCGCGGGACTGCTCTTCCTCACCGGGTACGCGGTCCGGGTGCTCACCCCGCACGAGGCCGAGCCCTGGAACGACCTCGCGCTGACCCTGGTCTGGTCGACCTGGCTGCTCTTCCTCGTGGACTACGTCACGCGGCTGCGGCTCAGCGGCCTGGGCTCGCGCTTCCTCCGCGTCCGCTGGCTCGACACGGTGGTCCTGCTCCTGCCGCTGCTGCGCCCGCTGCGCATGGTGAAGGTCTACCAGGCGGTGCAGCGGCGCCACGACCGGCCGCGGCTGGACCTGTACGCGCGCGTGATGGCGTACGCGGGCATGACCGCCGTCCTGCTGGGCTTCGCCGCCTCGCTCGCGGTCTACCACCTGGAGCACCGGGCCCCGGACGCCTCCATCCGCACGTTCGGGGACGCGGTGTGGTGGGCGTGCGCGACGCTGACGACGGTCGGTTACGGGGACGCCACACCGGTCACGTTCTGGGGACGGGTGGTGGCTACGGGGCTGATGGCGTGCGGGCTGGCGCTGCTGGGGGCGGTGACGGGGTCGTTCTCGTCGTGGCTGATCCAGGTGTTCACGCGGGAGGACGAGAAGCGGCCCCCGGAGCGCGGGTAGCGCTCCGGGGGCCGTGACCCGAGAAGAGGCTCAGACCTGTACGCGGTCCTCGACAGCCTTCGCGATCTTGGCGATGGCCTCGTCGACCGGGATGCCGTTCTCCTGCGAACCGTCGCGGTAGCGGAAGGAGACGGCGCCGTTGGCCATGTCCTCGTCACCAGCGATGATCATGAACGGAACCTTGTTCTTCTGCTGGTTGCGGATCTTCTTCTGCATCCGGTCGGAGGACGCGTCCACGTCCACCCGCAGCCCCTGCTTCCGCGCCTTGGCGGCGAACTCCTGGAGGTAGGGGATGTGGGCGTCGCCGATCGGGATGCCGACCGCCTGGACCGGGGCGAGCCAGACCGGGAAGGCGCCCGCGTAGTGCTCCAGGAGCACGGCGAAGAAGCGCTCGATGGAGCCGAACAGGGCGCGGTGGATCATGACCGGGCGCTGCTTGGAGCCGTCCGGGCCGGTGTACTCCAGGTCGAAGCGCTCCGGCAGGTTGAAGTCGAGCTGCACGGTCGACATCTGCCAGGTCCTGCCGATGGCGTCCTTGCACTGCACGGAGATCTTCGGGCCGTAGAACGCGGCGCCGCCCGGGTCCGGGACCAGGGGCAGACCCTGCTTCTCGGCGACCTGGCGGAGCGTCTCGGTGGCCTCTTCCCAGGTGTCGTCGGAGCCGACGTACTTCTCCGGGTCCTTGGTGGAGAGCTCCAGGTAGAAGTCGGTCAGCCCGTAGTCGCGGAGCAGGTTCAGCACGAAGGTGAGCGTGCGGTCGAGCTCCTCCGCCATCTGCTCCTTGGTGCAGTAGATGTGCGCGTCGTCCTGCGTGAAGCCGCGCGAGCGGGTCAGGCCGTGCACGACGCCCGACTTCTCGTACCGGTACACCGTGCCGAACTCGAAGAGGCGCAGCGGCAGTTCGCGGTAGGAGCGGCCGCGCGCATCGAAGATCAGGTTGTGCATCGGGCAGTTCATCGGCTTGAGGTAGTAGTCCACCCCGTCGTCGAGCTGCATGGGCGGGTACATGCCGTCGGCGTACCAGTCCAGGTGGCCGGACTTCTCGAAGAGCTTGCCCTTGGTGGCGTGCGGCGAGTAGACGAACTCGTAGCCCTCCTCCTCGTGGCGGCGGCGCGAGTAGTCCTCCATGGCCCGGCGGATGACGCCGCCCTTGGGGTGGAAGACCGCGAGGCCGGGGCCGATCTCGTCGGGGAAGGAGAAGAGGTCCAGCTCGTTGCCGAGCTTGCGGTGGTCGCGCTTGGCGGCCTCCTCCAGGAACTCCAGGTGCGCCTTCAGCTCGTCCTTGGTCGGCCAGGCGGTGCCGTAGATGCGCTGGAGCATCGGGTTCTTCTCGCTGCCGCGCCAGTACGCCGCGGCGTTGCGCATCAGCTTGAACGCCGGGATGAACCGGGTGGTCGGCAGGTGCGGACCACGGCAGAGGTCCTTCCAGCACAGGTCACCGGTCTTGGGGTCCAGGTTGTCGTAGATGGTCAGCTCGCCGCCGCCCACCTCGACGTCCGCGCCGTCGTCCGAGGAGGCGGAGCCCTTGATGCCGATGAGCTCCAGCTTGTACGGCTCGTCCGCCAGCTCCTCGCGCGCGGCCTCGTCGGAGACCACGCGGCGGGAGAACTTCTGGCCCCGCTTCTGGATCTCCTGCATCTTCTTCTCGATGGCCTTGAGGTCCTCGGGCGTGAACGGCTTCTCGACGTCGAAGTCGTAGTAGAAACCGTCCTTGACCGGCGGGCCGATGCCGAGCTTGGCCTCGGGGAACAGCTCCTGCACGGCCTGGGCCATGACGTGCGCGGTGGAGTGGCGCAGGATGTTGAGGCCGTCCTCGGAAGAGATCTCCACCGGCTCGACGCTCTCGCCGTCCTGGAGTTCGTAGGAGAGGTCCTTCAGCTCGCCGCCGATGCGCGCGGCGACGACGGTGCGCTGACCGGGGAAGAGCTCACCGGCGGTCGTGCCCGTCGTCACCACGTGCTCTTCCCGCTCGGAATCGCGTTGGATGATCACACGGACGTCTGACACCGGTCTCTCCTGACTGAGGGGGTTGCCTGTCTTCTTATTGACCAGACAAGGCGAATCGTACCGAGCCGTACGCCCCCGATGCGAACGCCTTCCCTCTCGTCAGGCCTCCTCCCCCGCGCACGCCTCCTCGAAGAAGTCCAGGTTCTCCTGGAGCGACTTCATCAGCCGGTCCCGCTCCGCCTCGTCGACCTGGACGGGCGCCACCTGCGAAGCCCCGGTGAGCCGCCGGAAGCCGCCCCGCCGCTCCAGCCGGCCCTCCACCCGCAGCGGCAGCCCGACGAGGTGAGCGTGGCCCGCGATCCGGTACGCCTCCTCGTCCAGCTCCACCCGGACGTGCGCGACCTCCGCCCCCGCCAGCACCCGCAGCCGTACGATTCCGGCGCCGCGCGGCCCCGAGCGGCGCAGCCGGACCACAGCCCCGGTGATCCGGACCGGGACAGCGGGCTCCTCGCGGAGGTAACGGGCCCCGGCGGAGCGCAGGGCGGGGAGGTCGCCCGGGGAGAACTCGACGGGTGCGGGGCGGGCCGGGCAGCCGTCCGGGGTTCCGGCGGCGGGCGCCCACCGCAGGTCGATCCCGGCCCCCTCCGTACCGCGCACCAGGGCCACCAGCGCCTCGGTCAGCTCCCGGCTGACGCCCGCCGCCACCGCGCTGTCGAAGGCCTCCATGCCTCCGGTGGCCCGCTGGTAGTCCACCGCCTCCCGAGTGGCGTGCAGGGCCTGGCAGAGCTGGACGGCGACGGCGCGTCCCGACGCGACGGGGACGAACGCGGTGAGCCGGCGCCCGCCCGGCGCGGGCCCGATGAGCGTGCCGTCCAGCGCCGCCCGGGCCTTCCTGCGGTGCCGGGCCCCGTGGTAGCCGGCCCGGCCACGGGCGGCGAGCGCCCCGGCGAGGAGGATCTGCCGGGCCGCCGACCGCAGCTCCTCCGCCTCGGCCCACCCCGAGGCGCCCGCCGCCCCGGCCGCCGATTCGGGGACCTCGCGCCACCAGCGGACCTCGTCACTGGGCACCGCGAGCGAGACCAGGATGTCCTGGGCCGACGGGGCGGCGCTGCGGGAGAGCGCGGTGAGCGCCTCGGCCAGCAGATCCTCGGCATCGGGGAAGGCGGCGTTCTCCGGGACCAGCAGACTGGCGCCGGCGGAGGGTCCGGGCGGGGCCCAGCGGCTGTAGCGCCCGGCCGCTCCCCCGCGCCGCTGCCAGCCGTACCGGTGCAGGAGCGCGGTGAGCACCGCCGGGTCGGGCAGCGGGGTGCCGTCGCCGCCCGGGTCGGCGTACTCCCTGCTCACGGCGGGGTGCGCCCGGGCGCCGAACAGCTCCGCCGGGCCCGTGGGTTCGTCCATCGACCGGTGCATCAGGGTCTCCCTCCGGCCCCGACCCGGGCCATGATGTCGCAGAGTGCGCGGTCGTCGAAGATCCGTGAGGTCGGGATGCGCACGGTGGTCCGGTACCGGCCGGTCACCGCGTGGCCGGCCAGGTTGGTCCAGTAGCAGCAGTGCCGCAGATCGAGGCTGCCGGGCCCGGCGCTCAGCCACTCGTCCTGGCTGCGCGGCACGATCATCACCACCAGGATCTTGTGCACCGAGACCGGGGTGTGGGCGAGCTTGACGAGATGGGCGTTGTCGAGCGTGAAGGAGAACGCCCCGCCCGCCGGGTGCGGCGGTAGCTGGTAGGTGCACTTGAGCTGCACCTTGATGGTCACTTCGTCGTCGACGGTGTGGGCGGCGGCACCGTGGCTGACGTGCCAGTCGATGCCGTTGTCGGGGAAGGGCTGGGACAGCGAGCATCCCGCCGCCGCGGCGACCGCGTGCAGGTAGCCCACCTGGAGGGTCTCCATGCAGGCGGTGGTGGCGAGGGAGCCGCGCAGCGGTGCGTCGTTCCGCTGCTCCACCGGCCCGAACCCTTCGGCGCGGGCGGGCCCTCCTGGATCGGGCTGCGCGAGCGCCATGGCCCCGTATGCCTTCCGGACGTGCCGTCAGAAGTGACGTCGTATGAGGGGGAGGAGCAACTGCCCTGGCTCCTGACTGTGTTGTCACCGCAGGAGAACGCCCGCAAACGGCGTATCAGGCAAACAGCACGGGTATCACCGATATCGGGCAGAGGAATCACTCCATCTGCCGCGCAGGTGCGAGGAGTTCGGGGATGATGCACTGGTTCGAAGGGCCACTGGCCGCTTTTGACACGGAGACGACAGGCGTGGACGTCGAGCGGGACCGGATCGTTTCGGCCGCTCTCGTCGCGCAGGACACGACGGGCGGACGCGTCCGCACCACCCGCTGGCTGGTCAACCCGGGGATCCCGGTGCCCGCCGGGGCGACCGAGATCCACGGTCTGACCGACGATCACCTCCAGCGCAACGGCCGCTGGCCCGCTCCGGTGATGGACGAGATCGCCCGTACGCTGGCGGAGAGTTGCGCCACGGGCCGCCCGCTGGTCGTGATGAACGCGCCGTTCGACCTGACCCTGCTGGACCGCGAGCTGAAGCGGCACCGGGCCTCGTCGCTGGCCGGGTACATGGCCGACGTGCCGCTGCGGGTGGTGGACCCCCGGGTGCTGGACAAACACCTGGACCGCTACCGCAAGGGCCGCCGCACCCTCACCGATCTCTGCGAGCTGTACGAGGTGCCGCTCGACGGCGCCCACGACGCGGCGGCGGACGCCTCGGCCTCGCTGGAGCTGGTGCGCGCGATAGGCCGGCGTTTCTCGTCCCGGCTGGAGCGGCTCTCCCCCGCCGAGCTGCACACCCTCCAGGCCACCTGGCACGCGGCGCAGGCGCGCGGCCTGGAGGCGTGGTTCGCGAGGAGCGGGACACCGGAGCCGGTGGACCCGGCGTGGCCGCTGCGCCCGGAGCTGCCCGCGGCGGCGTAGGTCTTGGGGGCCCGGACATGCGAAAGCCGGTCCGCCGTGATGCTGGCGGACCGGCTTTCCCCGGTGGGCGATACTGGGTTCGAACCAGTGACCTCTTCGGTGTGAACGAAGCGCTCTCCCACTGAGCTAATCGCCCGGGAACGGGTTGAACCATACAGGGCTCGGCGGGCTTCGTTCAAACCGCTTCCGGCCGCGTCTCGACCGGTGCTTGCCTCCCGTCCCCACCGGCGCTCACCCCACGCCTCCACCGGCGCTTACTCAGGCGCGGAAACGCGGAAACTGAGTATCCGAGCGCATGTACGAGGCGGAGGGCCGGGGCCACACTCCCGTACATGGAACATGTGCCGCCGCCCGCCGAGGAACTGGCGCTCCTCGACCGAGAACTGGCTCAGTTGGACGCCCGCCGGGCCCACCTGCTGACCCGTCGTGCCTGGCTGGTCAGCGCGTTGCGGCCGCAGGCGCCGGACGCGCCCCGCTGGCAGACGCCGCCCGTCGGCCACGGCTGGGCGCCGGGGCAGCCGTGGTCGGCCGCGCCCCGGGCCGCGAAGCCGTCCGGGCCGCCGCGCAGCGCGCAGAACGTGCTGCTGACGCTCGGCGGTCTGCTGCTGACGGTCGCGGCCGTCGCGTTCACCCTGGTCAGTTGGGGCTCCATGGGGATCGGCGGCCGGTCCGCCGTCCTGGCGCTGGTCACGGTGGCGGCGCTGACCGCCCCCGCGGTCCTGCTGCGCCGGAAGCTCGCGGCCACGGCGGAGGCTCTGGCGGCGCTCGCCCTGGTCCTCACACTGCTGGACGTCTACGCGATCCACGCGGTCGCGGCGCCGGACGCCGACGGGCTCACCTTCACCGCCGTGGCCTCGGCGGTGCTCGCCGCGCTCTGGGCGGCCTACGGCCTGGCCCTGGGCAAGCTGCACCTGCCGCTGCCCGCAGCCGTGTTCTTCGTCCAGTGGCCGCTGCTGCTGGGCGCCTGGGCCGCCGGTGCTCCGGCGATCGTGGTCGGCTGGGCCCTGCTGGTGACGGCCGTGGTGGACGGCGCTATCGCCTTGTGGGGCAAGGGCCTGGGCGTACGGGTCACGGCGGGTATCGGCCTGGCTGTGATGGGGTCGGCGGCGCTGCTGACGGGGCTCGGGGAGTCCCTGACGGCCGACGGTCCGCTCGGGGCCGTGCTGCCGGGCACGCTGCCGCTGACGGCGGCCGTGGCGGCCCTGGCCGGGGCGTGGCGCGCTCCGAACGGCTATGCGCAGGCGGGCGGCGTGGTGGCCGGTCTGGCGGCGGTGACGGCGGTGGGCGGCGTGCTGCGGGCGGCGGTGCCGGGCACCTGGCACGTTCCGGTGTACCTGCTCTGCGGCCTGGCCCTGCTGTCCGTCGTACGGGCACCGCTGCCGCGCAGTGCGGGGCGCGGGGTGCTGGCGGCGGCGGGCGCGGTGGTGGCCGGTGCGCTGCTGTGGGCGGTGCCTCCGGTCGCGGCGGTGCTGCTGGGGCCGGTCGAGCTGGTCGCCGAGGTGTGGGCGGGGGCGCCGGACGGGTTCCGGGGCGCGCTCGGGGAGTCGATGCGGTGGTCGGAGACGGCCGCGGCTCCGGTGGTGCTCGCGGTGGTGGCGGGGCTGCTCGGTGCGGCGTACCGGTGGTGGCCGTCGCTGGTGCGGGTCGCCGCTCCGCTGGTCACGCCGGGGGCGAGGGCGCGCGGTGCGGCGGGCGCGGGGGCGCTGGCGCTGGGCTGGGCGGCGCTGCTGGTGGCGGCGGCGGTGCTGGGGGTGCCGTACCCGGTCGCGGTGGCCTTGGAGACGGTGCTGGTGGCGGGGCTGCTGGTGGTGGCGGTGCGGGATTCCGGGGAGTCCTCCGCCGGTCCGGCGAGGGCCGTGGCGGGGGCATCCGGCGGTGGCTGGTCCGCCATGACCGTGACCGCGCTCGTGGGCGCCGTCGGCGGGTCGGTGAGCGTGGGGTTGCTGTCGCTCGCTGCGGAGGTGGCGACGTACGCGGTGTTCGGGGCGCTGGTGGTCCTGTTCGCGGGGGCGGCGCTGCGGACGCGCGCGGTGGTGGAGCAGGCGGTGTTCGCGGTGGCCGCGGTGGTGTGGGGCACGGTGCTGACCGGGTGCGTGGCCGGGTCCCTGAGGCTCGCGCCGCACGAGGCCGCGCCGCTGCTGCTCGTGGTGCCCGCGGTGACGGTGCTGCTGGGGGCGCGGCTGCGGCTGCACCCGGTGGCGTTGCCGGTGGAGCTGGCCGGGGCGCTGGGTGCGCTGGTGGCCGTCGGGCTCGCGGTGCCGGATGCGCCGTTCCTGGCCCTGGTGCTCGCCCTGTGCGGGGTGCTGGCGGCGGGGGCGGCGGTGCGCCCGGAGCGGCGGCCGGCGGCGGGGTACGTGGCGGCGGTGCTGTTCGTGGCGGCGACCTGGGTCCGGCTGGCGGCGTCGGAGGTGTCGGCCCCGGAGGCGTACACCCTGCCGGTGACGGTGCCCGCCCTGGTCGTCGGCGTACTGCGGCGGCGCAAGGACCCCGAGGCGTCCTCCTGGACGGCGTACGGGCCGGGGCTCGCGGCGACGCTGCTGCCGAGCCTGGCCGTGGCCTGGACCGACCCCGACTGGGTGCGGCCGCTGCTGCTGGGCGTGGCGGCGCTGGTGATCACGCTGCTGGGGGCGAAGTACCGGCTCCAGGCGCTGCTGCTGCTCGGCGGCGCGGTGCTGGCCCTGGTCACGCTGCACGAGCTGGCGCCTTACGTCGTCCAGGTGGCGGGTGCACTGCCGCGCTGGCTGCCGCCGGCGCTGGCCGGGCTGCTGCTGCTGGCCGTGGGGGCCACGTACGAGCAGCGGCTGCGCGACGCACGCAAGCTGAAGGACGTGCTGGGCCGGATGCGGTGACCGGTGCCCGGCCCCAGGATCTCGCGGGTCCTGGGGCCGGGAGCGCGGAAGACCCTGGGGCGGGAAACGCAGAGGCCCCCGAGACTCGGAAGTCTCGGGGGCCTCTCTCCGGGTGGGCGATACTGGGTTCGAACCAGTGACCTCTTCGGTGTGAACGAAGCGCTCTCCCACTGAGCTAATCGCCCGGGCGCACCGCAAACATTACCCCATGTCAGCGGTGCTTCCGGACCGTCCCCGGCGCCGGCCACCCGCAGTCCGCGTCCCTACTCGCCGACCGTCCACGGCAGGGCGAGGCCGAACTTCCAGACGTAGATCCCGACCAGCACCGCCGCGATCACCAGCCCCACCGCGGTGAGGATGATGTTGCGCCGCCGGACCTTGGGATCCAGCGCCCGCTGGGCGGCCTCGGTGACCTTGCGCTTGGTCCAGCGCAGCACCAGTTGGGCCCAGACGAACTCGGTCGCCCAGATCGCCATACCGCCGAAGATCACCAGCCAGCCGGGCCCCGGCAGCACCAGCATCAGCACACCGGCCACCACCACCCCCAGGCCGACGACGAAGACGCCGACCTGCCAGCTCAGGTGCAACGGTTTGGACGCCTTGATGAAGCCCGGCGCCCGCGATCCCAGCTCGCGTTCCACCTTTTCCACTCCGGTCGTGCCCCCCGGAGCGGACTCCGGGGACGCCTTCTCGGCAGCCTCGATCCGCTCGTCACTCTCCGCATTCATGGAGCTCAACCTACCCGACCCGTCGTCGTCACTTGAATGGGCGCATGACTCAAAGTTACACACCGCTGAGCGAGGGACCCGAAGCATCACAAATGGGTCAGAGGGGTTTACAACGCCACCGTAGGTGGCATGTCGATTTCGCCGACGTGCGAATCCCCGAGCGCACACTGAGCGAAAGGCCCTGGCGCTTATGAACACCACGGTCAGCTGCGAGCTGCACCTGCGCCTCGTTGTGTCGAGCGAGTCCTCACTGCCTGTACCCGCGGGCCTGCGGTATGACACGGCCGATCCCTATGCCGTGCACGCCACCTTCCACACCGGAGCGGAGGAGACGGTCGAGTGGGTTTTCGCCCGTGACCTCCTTGCCGAGGGGCTGCACCGGCCCACCGGCACCGGAGACGTCCGCGTCTGGCCATCTCGTAGTCACGGTCAAGGCGTCGTCTGCATCGCCCTGAGCTCTCCAGAGGGAGAAGCCCTGCTCGAAGCTCCGGCGCGAGCCCTGGAGTCGTTCCTGAAGAGGACCGACGCCGCGGTTCCGCCCGGCACCGAGCATCGTCACTTCGATCTCGACACGGAGCTCTCCCACATCCTGGCCGAGAGCTGAGCCAGGCCGATAGCTGCCCGGCGCCGTCCGACTCGGGGAGACGGCGTCGCGCGGACAACCACATAAGGCAGACACCGGCGCCGTCGCCGCGGAATCCACCGCGGTGACGGCGCCTGTGCGTGCGCCACGCCCCCAGGAGCGGATCGGTGGCCTCCTGCATGCCGACGGCCTCGGTGAGGTGTCTCCGCTCGCCCGCAGGCCCGCACCGGGCCGGGGAGCGGCCGGGTGAGCCAGTAGAGTCAGCCGCCATCGGCGGGCGCCCGCCCGCCGGAGGCCAGGGAGCGAAGCGTGCTGATCCCTCACGACACCCGGATCGCCCTCGACACGGTGGTCGATCTGGTGAACACCGCACCGGAGAGCGAGCCGCCCGAGGACGGCTCCGGCCCGACGGACGGAACCGTGGACGGGCCCGAGGACGGGCTCGCCGATCTCCCGGCGCTGTACGCCTTCGCCGAGCGCCACCTCATCAGCGGCGTCGGCACCCTCGGCGAGAAGGACCTCGAAGCCGTACAGGCCGTACGGAGCCGCTTCGCCGAGGTCTTCGCCGCGCCCGACGCCCGTACGGCGGCCGACCTCGTGAACCGGCTCGTCGCCGCGGCCGGGACCACGCCCCAGCTCACCGACCACGACGGCTACGACTGGCACGTGCACTACTTCGCCCCGGACGCCTCGCTTTCCGACCACCTCGCGGCCGACTGCGGCATGGCGCTGGCCTTCATCATCGTGGCCGGCGAGCAGGAGCGGCTGCGGCGCTGCGAGGCGCCCGACTGCGGACGCGCCTTCGTCGACCTCTCGCGCAACCGGTCCCGGCGCTACTGCTCCAGCCGCACCTGCGGCAACCGGCTCCACGTCGCCGCGTACCGGGCCCGGCGCCGGGAGGCCGGGGCCTAGGGCCGGGTCATAACAGGAACAGGTCGTGCAGCGCCGCCATCAGCAGCAGACTCCCGACGACCGTCAGGAAGATCATCAGGGGTGGCTGGGAAAGCGCGAAGAGGCAGCCACGGGGCTCTTCGGCGGGGGGTGCGGGGGCTTCGCCCCGGGATGTGTCCACCATCTCGGGGTGATCATGACTCACCCGCGACCCGGTTGGCGGTCAACCTGACCTATTGAGCCGGGAGTTCACCGTCCCGTGGCCCTCCGGAATCGCTCCGGCGTCCGAGACGCCGTCAGGCATTCGGACCCGGCCCGGCGAAAACCGCGCGTGTTTCCGACGCCGTGCGCGTTTCCGACGCCGTGCGTGTTTTTCCGACGCCGCGCGTGTTTCCGACGCCGTGCGAGTCTCGGATGCCGTGCGAGTCTCGGATGCCGTGCGAGTCTCGGATGCCGTGCGAGTCTCGGATGCCGTGCGTGTCTCAGATGCCGTGCTTCTTCAGGATCGCCTCGATGTCGCTGAAGTCGTCGCCGGGCGCCGCCGCCTCCTGCTTCTTCTTCGGCTTCGCCGTAGCCGCCGACGGAGCCGACGCCGGCCGGGCCCGGCCGCCGGCGCCAAGCGAGGGCGCCGAGGCTCCCGGGGCGACGGCCTCGTTGCGCTCGGCGGCCCGCGCGGCCTTGCGCTCCGCGCGGGTGGTGCCGGTGCGGCGCTCGATGGCCCGGGTGGTCATGAAGAGCAGCCAGGCGAGGCCGAGCACGCCGAAGCCGATCCAGACGCTCGGCTTGAACGCGATGCCCGAGACCCACTCGACGACGCCGGTCAGGACGAGCCCTACGGGTACGAGTGAGTAGGCGGCGATCCTGGTCGCGGTGAGGAACCGCTTGCGGTACGCGGTGATCGCGGCGATGCCCAGGCCCGCCGCCGACGCCGCGGAACAGATGGTCTCGGCAAGCATCGGGGCCTCCAGGCGCAGGGGAAACGTCCCCTCCATCCTGCACCGACGACCGGCACAGGGGCCACGGCGCCGGTCCACTTCAGGGACATTTCAGGGCCGTGCTCCTCCGCAGGTGCCGGTCACCGCACTGGGCCGCAGGTGCCGATTGGGAGCTGCCGGTACGGCCTGGAAGACTGGCTCCATGAGCGAATCCACCCCTGCGGCGCCGGTCGTCCTCGACCTCTGGTGCGATCTCGAATGCCCCGACTGCCACCAGGCCCTCAGCGATGTACGCGCCGTGCGTGCCCGGTACGGCGACCTTGTCGAGATCCGGCTGCGGCACTTCCCGCTGGAGAAGCACAAGCACGCCTACGCCGCCGCGCAGGCCGCCGAGGAAGCCGCCGTCCAGGGCCAGGACTGGCCGTACATCGAGGCCCTCCTCTCCAGGACCGAGGAGCTCGGGAAGACCGGTGAGCCGGTGCTGCTCGATGCGGCCCGTGAACTGGGGCTGGACGTGGAGGAGTTCGACACCGCGCTCATCGACGGCCGCCATCTGCTGATCGTCGACGCCGACCAGGCGGAGGGCAAGGCGATCGGGGTCACCGGCACGCCCACCTATGTGATCGGGGACGAGCGGCTGGACGGCGGCAAGAGCCAGGAAGGGCTGCGCGAGCGGATCGAGGAGATCGTCGACCGCCGCCTGGCCGCACGGGGCTGACGCCCGCCTGGCCACGAACGCTGACACGCGCCTGGCCGCACAGGGCTGACGCCCGGCTGGCCATGAACGCTGACGTGCGGGCCCGGACGGCAGCGGCTACCTACAGCGCCTTGGCCAGGTTGTACCGCGTCGTCGCGTAGCCGAGCGACTCGTACAGCCGCAGCGCCGGGGTGTTGGCCGCGAAGACGTGCAGGCCGAGCCGGTCCTGGCCCCAGGAGCGGGTCTCGTCCTCGGCGAGGAGCATCAGGGCCCGCCCGAAGCCGCGGCCGCGGTGCTCCTCGCGCACCTCGACGTCGAAGACGAATCCGGCGGTCCGGCCGGGCTCCAGCTCCCGCAGGGCCAGCCAGACGTGGCCGACCACCGCGCCACCGTGGACCAGCACCCGGAACCGTACGTTCTCGGTGGCCAGCCCGTCCGGGAGGTTCCCGGCGTGGTCGGCCTCCGACTTGAGCCGGGCCTGCTCGGGCGGTACGCCGCGGTCGATCCACTCCTGCGCGTAGGACCGGACCGCCTCGCGCAGCCACTCCGCGTACTCCTGCTCGCTCATCGGCCGCGCGGTGAGGCCCTCGGGGAGCGGTACGGGGTCGGGGCCGAGGGTCTTGACCATGTTGCGGCTGCGTTCGGTGTAGCCGAGTGCGGTGGCGAGGCGGCGGGCGGGGTCATTGTCCGCCGGGACCTCGGTCCGTACGTGGGTGCAGCCCCAGCCCCGCAGCACCTCCTCGGCGGCGAGCGCGGCGATGGTGCCCCGGCCGCGCCTGCGCCGCGCCTCGTCGACGCCGAGGGAGCGCACCACCCCGGCCGAGGCGCCGAACGCGTCGTCGGTGCTGATCGACACGGCGCCGACGGGCCGGCCGTTGTCGCACACGTCGTAACTGCGCGCCCGCGCACCGTCGGCGCCTTGCTGGAGCGGCCCGGACGGCCGGAGTGTCGTGGTCATCAAGGGTTTGTATCCCCTGCGCGGTCCCACGTCACGCGCTTTTCCGGTCCGGGAGAAAGGGCTTACGGCCGGAAAACGCTTACGGGTTCGACGCTTACGGGTCCAGGTCGTTCCCGGCCCGCTCGTCGAAGATCCGCATGGCCTTCGCCGTCACCGGCCCGGGCTCCGGCGCCAGCTCCCGGTCGTCGACGCGGTGCACGGCCTGGATGTCACGGAGGGTCGAGGTCAGGAAGATCTCGTCGGCCTCGGCGAGCACCTCCATCGGCAGGTCGCTCTCCTGCGCCCCGGTCCACTCCACGGCCAGGGCCCGGGTGATCCCCGCGAGGCATCCGGAGGCGACCGGCGGGGTGTGGATGCGGCCGTCCAGCACGACGAACACGTTGGACCCGGTCCCCTCGCAGAGCCGGCCGGCCGTGTTCGGGAACAGCGCCTCGGAGGCCCCCCGCTCGCGGGCCCGGGCGAGGGCGACGACGTTCTCCGCGTACGAGGTGGTCTTGAGCCCGGTGAGCGCGCCGCGCTCGTTACGGGTCCAGGGGACCGTGATCACGGCGGTGGTGTCCGGGCGGCGGCTCACCCCGTCCAGCGCGACGACGAGGCTGGGCCCGGCGGTGCCGCGATCCGAGCCGAGCGGGGAGAGCCCGCCGGTGTACGTGATCCGGAGCCGCCCGAGGGTGACGGGGTTGGCGTCGATGACCGCCGTGGTGGCGCGCCGGACCTCGTCCAGGTCCGGGTCGGGCAGGCCGAGGCCGCGCGCGGAGCGGATGAGGCGGTCGAGGTGGCGGGTGAGGGCGAAGGGCTTGCCCTCACCGGTGCGGACCGTCTCGAAGATGCCGTCGCCCACGGTCAGCCCGTGGTCCAGCACCGACAGCCGGGCATCATCGGCGTCCCGTAGTCCGCCGTTGACCCAAATCCTCATGAAACGGTCCTTCCTGTCTGTTCGAACCCGGTCTGCTCGAACGTGCCCGACGCTACAGCGAGCAGCCGCGACGCCTTCAGTTCGGTCTCGTCCCACTCGCGCTCCGGGTCGGATCCCCAGGTGATGCCGGCGCCGGTCCCGAAGCGGAGAAGGGGCGCGGGGCCGGTGCGGTCGATCCAGAACGTCCGTATGCCCACCGCCAGGGAGGCCGTGCCCCGGTCGGCGTCGACCCAGCCGACCGCGCCGCAGTACGGCCCGCGCGGCGCTCGCTCCAGCTCCTCGATGATCCGCAGCGCACTGGACTTGGGCGCCCCGGTGACCGAACCGGGCGGGAACGCCGCCGCCAGCAGCTCCGGCCACCCCGCCCCCTCGGGCAGCTCACCCCGCACGGTGGAGACGAGGTGGACAAGGCCCGGGTGCTTCTCGACGACGCAGAGGTCGGGGACGGTGACGCTGCCGGTCGCGCAGACCCGGCCGAGGTCGTTACGGACCAGGTCCACGATCATCACGTTCTCCGCGTGGTCCTTCTCCAGCAGATCGCCCTCGGTGCGCCCGGTCCCCTTGATCGGCCCGGACTCGACGGTCCGCCCGTCCCGGCGGAGGAACAGCTCGGGGGACGCGGTGGCGACCTCCACCCCGTGGCCGGGCAGGCGGATCGTTCCTGCGTACGGGGCCGGGTTGCCGCGCGCGAGCAGGCCGGTCAGGGCGTCCACGTCGGCCCGGCCGGGCTCGGTCTCGGGCAGCGGCGCGGAGAGAACCCGGCAGAGGTTGGCCTGGTAGACCTCGCCCGCGGCGATGTATTCACGGATCCGCCGTACGCCCGCCGTGTAGGCGTCACGGTCCAGTGAGCTCGCCCACTCCCCGGCGGCGGGGCCGCGCCAGGCTCCGGGCACGGGGGCGGGCACGTCCTCCCGGCGTACGGAGGAGAAGCGGGCGCAGACGGCACGACCCTCGAAATCTGCGCATACCGCCCAGAAACCGGACGAATCCAAAGCCGAGGGATCGTGGGTCACATCCTGGAGACCGGAGGCGACGAGGCCGCCGAAGCGGGCCATGGGAGCGAGGGGGAACACCCTGCCGAGTCTAGAACCGCCCGCGATGACCTGCGTCGGGGCGACGGTACGGCGGCGCTACGGCGACCATCTGCGCAAACGCGTTTTTGTACTGGCCCGGGAATCCGCTAGAGTTCAACACGTCGCCGGGACGCGCAAGCGGGCCGGGAAAGACAAGCGGACGTAGCTCAGTTGGTAGAGCGCAACCTTGCCAAGGTTGAGGTCGCCAGTTCGAACCTGGTCGTCCGCTCGCAGAAGGTGGGGGATTCTTCCCGAACCCCCATCCCTGGTGGAGTGGCCGAGAGGCGAGGCAACGGCCTGCAAAGCCGTCTACACGGGTTCAAATCCCGTCTCCACCTCCAAGGACGATTAGCTCAGCGGGAGAGCGCTTCCCTGACACGGAAGAGGTCACTGGTTCAATCCCAGTATCGTCCACTGATCCGCAAGGATCATCGGTCCGCAAGGATCACCCGCGCGATTAGCTCAGCGGGAGAGCGCTTCCCTGACACGGAAGAGGTCACTGGTTCAATCCCAGTATCGCGCACGCAGTACACGCGGGTTCGCCCTGCGCGATTAGCTCAGCGGGAGAGCGCTTCCCTGACACGGAAGAGGTCACTGGTTCAATCCCAGTATCGCGCACCACCGAGAACCCCCGGTCGTATCGACGACCGGGGGTTCTTCTGTGCGTCTCGGAAGGCTTCGGAAGGCTCAGGACGAGAAGAGCATCCGGCCGAAGCCCTTCTGGCGGTGGTGGCCGTGGTGCCCGCCGTGCTGCTGGCCGTACTGCGGGGCGCCCCAGGCCGGGGCGTGGGCCGGCGGAGCCGCCTGCGGGTAGGCCTGGGGGGCGGGCGGCGGGGGCGGGGCCTGCTGGGCCCACTGCGACTCCAGGCGGGTCAGCGACTCCAGCTCGCCGTAGTCGAGGAATATCCCCCGGCAGCCGCTGCACTGCTCGATCTGGACGCCGTTGCGGTTGTACGTCTGCATCTGCGCGTGACACTTGGGACACTGCATCATTCGGCTCGGCTCCTCGCCCTCGTCGTACCGTCACCGGAAAGCCTGCCCGGTAGTGGTCCGTTCAGCCTACGACGCGGACCCGGCCGCCAACTCGGGCGGGAATGTAGCGATTCGGGCACAGGAATCGATCATCAGCTGCTCCATCTCGTCCGGCTCCCGCCCCTCAGCCGCGCACTTGGCGAGGGCGACGGCCGCCGTCTGGACCGTCAGCGCACGGGCGGGGACGTCCAGTTGCGGCCAGGGGTCACCCTCGGCGGGCACGGCGGGGCCACCGGCGGACCGGTAGGCGTCCAGGAACAGCAGCCAGTCCTCCGGGGCCAGCACCCCGGCCGCGTACCAGGCGGCGGGCCGGGCGAGGTCCCAGGCGGGGTCCCCCTGCCCCGCGTCGTCCACATCGATGAGCAACCAGGGCCCGTCCGGGGCGGGATGGCGGACGAGCTGCCCCAGGTGCAGGTCCCCGTGGCAGAGGAAGCCGGACCGTGCGGCAGGCGGTGCGGCCTCACCCCGCGCCCAGGCCGGCAGGGCACGCCAGGCGGCCTGTACGGGGAGGACCGCGGCGTCGCCGGGGAGGGCGGCGATCGTCCGGGCGACCGCGCGGGCCGCCTTGAGGGGGCCGCGCATCGGCGGGGCCGGGAGCGGGAGCGGGAGCGGAGAAACGGTTCGGTGGAGGCGGGCGAGCAGGACGGCGGCTTCGGCCCAGGGGGCCGCGTCGGGGTCCCGGGGATCGACCGGGGTGCCGTACGGCCAGAAGGTGACGGGGCGGGGGACGGGCCCCGCCGTATCGGGCGTCCCGGGGGTGGTGAGCGGCGCGAGGAGGATGCCCGACAGCTCCGGCGCCGAGGCCAGGGCGAGGCGGGCCGCCAGGGCGTCGCGGTCGATGTCGGCGGCGTGCGCCTTGGCTACGACGGGGCCGCTACGGACCACGGTCCCGTCCGGCCGGTCGGCCAGGAGCCGGGGCGGCCCGCAGGCGCAGGGGGTTTCGGGCGGGTGGTGGAGGCGGAGGCGGTGGGCCAGGGTGCCCAGCTCATGGATGACGGACTCGCGGGAGGCGGGCTCGGGAGTGGCGGGCTCGGGGACGGGCGACACGGCAGTGGCCGGCCCTGGAGCAACCGGCCCGGCGGCCTCGGAAGCAGCCCGCCCCCCGGGCTGGGGAGTGGGTGTTTCGGGAGCGGGCGGCCCTGGAAGAACCGGCCCGGCGGCCTCGGGGTCGGCGCGCCCCGCGGGCTCGGGAGTGGGTGGCTCACGGTCGACTGAAGTTGAGGTCATACGCAACGGCTCCCCGGCAGCGGTCGGGCCCGGCCCTGCCACCGGTCCCTGCTGAGCGTACGCCGCAGCCGGGGGCGGAAGGCGGTGCAGCCCGCTGGGCGGGGCGCCGGGGCGGGCCTCGCCCGGTTCGTACCGGCGTGTCCCGGTGCCTGTCCCGGTCTCCGTCCCCGTTCCCGGTCTCCGTTCCCGTTCCTGTTCCCGGGCATGCGGCCACATGTCCCCAACCTCGGGTCATGCGGCCACATGTCCCCAACCTCGGGTCATGCGGCCACGTGTCCCCGGCCCCGGAGCAGGCGGCCACGTGAGACCGGTCCGGACAGCGCGATGCCCGGTCAGCTCCCCAGCTGACCGGACAAACGCTGCCGTCCGCCGCACCCCCGTCCCCACGGGGCTGTTGGCCCGATACCTGGGTCCGGACCGCTCTTCCGGACCCTGGCGCCGCTCAGCGCCCCAGCATCACAGCCACGGACGACGCCTGTGTGACCACCGCGTCCCAGCCGCCGAAGGCGACTGCGAGCAGGGCCGCCAGGGGGAGAACCATGGCCGTCGCCACCAAGGGATGACGGGTGCCGGACGGGCGGGCGCCGAACGAGGCGTACGCCTTGCGTCCCTGCGTGCGGATCATGGTCCGCGTTGCCGTGTCCGCCATGGTTCCTCTCCTGACCTGATGTGGAGCGACGGGCGTGTGACCTCGGGGGACGAGTGCTCGCCCGCCGCTTGATCTCAACATTAGGTAACCGGCGAGCACGGGGCGTCATGCCCGCGTACCGAATCCCGGGCCTCCCGGAGGATGAGCCGCCGGTGGTCGGCGTACTCCCCTGGGTGGAGACGGTCCGCCCGGCGTTGGGGACATCCCGGAGGGGTCGCAGGGGGGTCACCACCCCCGGGGGAGGCCCGGGAAGGGCCCCGGCGGGTGACTTCACTCACTCCCCGCACCCTCCGAAGGAGGGTGCGTCGCGTTCCACGACAGCCCCTGAGGACGGTCACCGTGTACGTCCGGGTGGCATGCACGCGCTCTCCGACCGACGCCTCTCGGCCACCATGGCTCGATCCAACACCCTTTGTTCGAACGTTCTTTGCCGCCCCTCCCAGGCCGACGGGCCCGGAACCGCGGCCCGATGACCGCCCTTCACCTTTCCCGCCGTGCACGGACAATCGAATCCCCGGTGAGGGCGCGGCCTCTGAGCGCACCGGGCGCGGGGTACGTAAGCTGTGCCTCGTCAGGCGGACCAGGCAGCGGGGATGGGCAGACGATGGCGATGATGCGGCTCCGGCGCGAGGACCCGCGTCTCGTCGGCTCGTTCCGGCTGCACCGACGGCTCGGCGCGGGCGGCATGGGCGTGGTCTACCTCGGCTCCGACCGGCGCGGTCAGCGGGTGGCGCTCAAGGTGATCCGGCCCGATCTGGCGGAGGACCAGGAGTTCCGTTCGCGGTTCGCGCGCGAGGTGTCCGCCGCGCGGCGGATCCGGGGCGGCTGCACGGCCCGGCTGGTCGCCGCCGATCTGGAGGCGGACCGCCCCTGGTTCGCGACGCAGTACGTCCCCGGCCCCTCCCTGCACGACAAGGTCGCCGAGGAAGGCCCCCTGGCCGCGGCCGAGGTGGCCTCGATCGGCGCGGCGCTCTCCGAGGGCCTGGTCGCCGTGCACGAGGCGGGCGTGGTCCACCGGGATCTCAAGCCGTCGAACATCCTCCTCTCCCCCAAGGGCCCGCGCATCATCGACTTCGGTATCGCCTGGGCGACCGGGGCAAGCACGCTGACCCATGTCGGTACGGCGGTGGGGTCGCCCGGCTTCCTCGCGCCCGAGCAGGTCCGGGGCGCGGCGGTGACCCCCGCGACGGACGTCTTCTCGCTCGGCGCGACGCTGGCGTACGCGGCGATGGCCGACTCCCCCTTCGGGCACGGCAGTTCCGAGGTGATGCTCTACCGCGTGGTGCACGAGGAGGCACAGCTCCACGGGGTGCACGACGCGCTGGCCCCGCTGATCCGCGCCTGCCTGGCGAAGGATCCGGAGGAGCGGCCGAGCACGCTCCAACTGTCCATGCGGCTCAAGGAGATCGCGGCGCGCGAGGCGCAGGGCCTGCACGAGAGCCGGCCGCCCGCCCAGCGTTCGGCCCCGGACACGGACCGGCCCACCGGCCGGCTCGACGGCCCGTACACCGAGCAGCACACCCGCCGCGCGGAAGGCCCGTCCTCGGCCGGCCGGCCGCAGCAGGGCCGGCGGCCCGGGCCTTCGCGTTCGGGGGGCGGGGGCGCGCCGCGCACCGGTGGGTCCCGGCCGCAGCAGCGCTCGCCGCGTTCCACCACGGGGTCCGGGAAGCGGCCGGCTGCGACGAACGGCAGGCCGGGGACGCGTCCCAGGGCCCGTACGACCTCGGCGGGACGGCGTCCGGCCAACCCCAAGCTGCTGCGTCAGCGGCTGGTGGTGTTCGTGGTGGTGACGTTGCTGGTAGCGCTGGGGATCGCGGCCGCGCAGGGATGCCAGGGGCCGGCGCGCGGGCTGGGGGGCGGGGGCGAGCAGCCGAGTCGGCCGAGCGCGGTGTCGCAGGGGCAGCAGGTGCAGGTGCAGGTGCCGATGACGGTTCCGGAGCGAGTCCAGGCCGGGCTGCGTTGAGCCCGGCTCAGCTCTCCGGGCGGCCCGTCGCCACCGCGTAGAACGCGACCGCCGCCGCAGCGCCGACGTTCAGCGAGTCGACGCCGTGCGCCATCGGGATGCGGACCCACTCGTCGGCGCCCATCAGCGCCTTCGTGGACAGCCCCTCCCCCTCCGCGCCCAGCATCAGCGCGACCCGCTCCAGCCGGTGCGGGGCCGCCTCGTCGATGCTGGTGGCCTTGGGGTCGGGGGTGAGGGCGAGGAGCCGGAAGCCCGCTTCCCGTACGGACTCCAGCCCCTTGGGCCAGGCTTCGAGGCGCGCGTACGGTACGGAGAAGACCGCACCCATCGACACCTTGACCGAGCGACGGTAGAGCGGGTCCGCACAGTCCGGGGAGAGCAGGACGGCGTCCATGCCGAGGGCGGCCGCGCTGCGGAAGATCGCACCGATGTTGGTGTGGTCGTTGACCGACTCCATGACCACCACCCGGCGTGCGGTGGTGAGGAGTTCGTCGGAGGTGGGCAGCGGCTTGCGCTGCATGGAGGCGAGCGCCCCGCGGTGGACGTGGTAGCCGGTGACGCGTTCGGCGAGCTCGGGGGCGACGGCGTACACCGGGGCCGGGACCTCGTCGATGACGTCGCGCATGACGTCGACCCACTTGGCGGAGAGCAGCATCGAGCGCATCTCGTACCCGGCGTGCCGGGCGCGCCGGATGACCTTCTCACCCTCCGCGATGAAGAGGCCCTCGGCGGGCTCGCGCCGTCGCCGCAACTCGACGTCGGTCAGGCCGATGTAGTCGCTCAGGCGCGGGTCGTCGGGGTCGTCGATGGTGATGAGATCTGCCACAGGGTGATACTGCCTTGTCCGGTCTGCGGTGCCAACGCCTGGGATGGGATGCGTAACCGCGGGTTACTGGGCGGGGTCCGACTTCACTCGGTCGACTTCACTCGGTCGACTTCACTCGGCCGACGAGGCGTCGTCCGGCTGCGGCGTGGAGTCCGGGCCGACGGCGACGACCTCGCCGATGACGATCACGGCGGGCGGGCGCACGTCTTCGGCGGCCGCGCGCTCACCGACGTCCGCGAGGGTCGCGTCGACCCGGCGCTGGGCGGCGGTGGTGCCCTCCTGGACGAGGGCGACCGGGGTGGCCGGGTCCTTGCCGTGGGCGATCAGGGCGGCGGCGATGGCGCCGATCTTGTCCACGGCCATGAGGAGGACCAGGGTGCCTCGCAGCCGGGCGATCGCCTCCCAGTCGACCAGGGAGCGCGGATCCTCGGGCGCGACATGGCCGCTGACCACGGTGAACTCGTGGGCCACGCCCCGGTGGGTGACCGGGATGCCGGCCGCTCCGGGGACGGAGATGGTGCTGGAGATCCCGGGGACGACCGTGCAGGGGATGCCCTCGGCGGCCAGCGCCTGCGCCTCCTCCATGCCGCGGCCGAAGACGAACGGGTCGCCGCCCTTGAGCCGGACTACGGCCTTGCCGGCCTTGGCGTGCTCGATCAGCGCCTGGTTGATCGCCTCCTGGGCCATGAACCGGCCGTACGGGATCTTCGCCGCGTCGATCACCTCGACGTGCGGCGGCAGTTCGTCGAGCAGGTCGCGGGGGCCGAGGCGGTCGGCGATGACCACGTCGGCCTCGGCGAGGAGGCGGCGGCCGCGCACCGTGATCAGGTCCGGGTCGCCGGGGCCGCCGCCGACCAGGGCGACGCCGGGGGTGTGGTTGCGGTGGTGCGGGGCGGCGATGGTGCCGTCGCGCAGGCCCTCGACGATGGCGTCGCGGAGGGCGGCGGAGTGGCGGGGGTCGCGGCCCCGGGGGGTGGTGTTGAGGACGGCGACGGTGATGTTGTCGATACGGCCGGTGGCGGGGGTCCAGGCCGTGGCGGCCTCGGCGTCGTCGGCCCGTACGCACCAGGTGCGGGTGCGCTCGGCCTCGGCGGAGGCGGCGTCGTTGGCGGCGGTGTCGGAGGAGGCGACGAGGGCGTACCAGGTGTCGGCGAGGTCGCCGTCCTGGTAGCGGCGGCGCTCCCAGCGGATCTCGCCGGCGTCCGCCATGGCCTCGACTGAGGCCGTCGCGGACGGGGAGATCAGGGTGATGACGGCACCGGTGGCGATGAGCTGCGGGAGCCTTCGCTGGGCGACCTGGCCGCCGCCGATGACGACGGTGCGGCGGCCGTGGAGGCGCAGTCCTACGGGGTACGCGGGGTGATCGGCGTGGTCGGTGCGACCAGCGCTCTCGGCGTGACCTGCGTGGTCTGCGTGCTCGGCCATGGCGGTGCGGGCTCCTCGTGCGGGGTGCTGCGTAGGGCCGCTGCGGCGGTGGAGCGGCTGTGACGTGCGGAAGTGGGGGGGGCTGGGTGGGGAACACGATACGGGGTGGGGGCCGGGGGGTGGCTGGGGTGGGGCGCCTGCGGCGGGCCTGTCCCCTCCCCGCCCCTTCCCGAAACCGGGGCTGTGCCCCGGGCCCCCTTCGTCCTCAAGCGCCGGACGGGCTGGGGTTTCGGGGCTGTGCCCTGGGCCCCCTTCGTCCTCAAGCGCCGGACGGGCTGGGGTTTCGGGGCTCCGCCCCGGGCCCCGCTCCTCAAACGCCGGAGGGGCTGAAATGCAAGCGCCCGGAGGGGCTGGAGGGGGCTACTTCTCCGTCACTCCCGCCGCGTCGAACGTCGCCACCTCGTGCATCGCCCGTGCCGCACTCTGCACGATCGGCAGTGCCAGCAGCGCGCCCGTCCCCTCGCCCAGGCGGAGGTCGAGGTCGACCAGGGGGCGCAGGCCCAGTTTGTTGAGGGCGGCCACGTGGCCCGGTTCCGCGCTGCGGTGGCCGGCGATGCAGGCAGCCAAGGCCTCGGGGGCGATGGCGCGGGCGACCAGGGCCGCCGCGCCCGCGCTCACGCCGTCCAGGATCACCGGCGTACGCAGGGAGGCTCCGCCGAGGAGGAAGCCCGCCATCGCGGCGTGTTCCAGGCCGCCGACCGCCGCGAGCACGCCGATCGGGTCGGACGCGTCCGGCTGGTGGAGGTCGAGCGCACGCCGTACGACGTCGACCTTGCGGGCGTGCATCTCGTCGTTGATGCCGGTCCCCCGGCCGGTCACCTCGGAGGCGTCGGCCCCCGTGTAGACGCAGATCAGGGCGGCGGACGCGGTGGTGTTGGCGATGCCCATCTCACCGGTCAGCAGCGCCTTGTTGCCCGCCGCCACCAGGTCGCGGGCGGTCTCGATGCCGACCTCTATGGCGGCCAGGACCTCGTCGCGGGTGAGGGCCGGGCCCGTGGTGAAGTCCGACGTGCCCTTGCGTACCTTGCGCGGCAGCAGGCCCGGCGTCGCGGGCAGGTCCGTGGCGACGCCGACGTCGACGACGCAGACCTCCGCACCGACCTGCGCGGCGAACGCGTTGCAGACGGCTCCGCCCCCGAGGAAGTTCGCCACCATCTGCGCGGTGACCTCCTGCGGCCAGGCCGTGACGCCCTGGGCGTGCACCCCGTGGTCACCGGCGAAGATCGCGACGGCCGCGGGCTCCGGGATCGGTGGCGGGCACATCCGGGAGAGACCGGACAACTGCGCCGAGATGATCTCCAGCATGCCGAGCGCACCGGCCGGCTTGGTCATCCGCTTCTGCCGCTCCCACGCCTCGCCGAGCGCCTTCGCGTCCAGCGGGCGGATGGCGGAGATCGTCTCCTGGAGCAGGTCGTGCGGCTCCTCGCCGGGCAGCGCGCGGCGGCCGTACGTCTCCTCGTGGACGACCCAGGAGAGCGGACGGCGCTTGGACCAGCCCGCCTGGAGCAGCTCGGGCTCCTCGGGGAACTCGTCGACGTAACCGACGCAGAGGTACGCGACCACCTCCAGGTGCTCCGGCAGGCCGAGCGCGCGGACCATCTCGCGCTCGTCGAAGAAGCTCACCCAGCCGACGCCCAGACCCTCGGCACGGGCCGCCAGCCACAGGTTCTCCACAGCGAGCGCCGAGGAGTAGGGGGCCATCTGCGGCTGCGTGTGGCGGCCGAGGGTGTGGCGGCCGCCCCGGGTGGGGTCGGCGGTGACGACGATGTTCACCGGGGTGTCGAGGATCGCCTCGATCTTCAGTTCCTTGAACTGCTTCGCCCGGCCCTTGGGGAGCGACTTGGCGTACGCCTCACGCTGGCGCTGGGCCAGTTCGTGCATGGAGCGCCGCGTCTCGGCGGACCGGATGACGACGAAGTCCCAGGGCTGCGAGTGGCCGACGCTCGGCGCGGTGTGCGCGGCCTCCAGCACCCGGAGCAGGACCTCGTGCGGGATCGGGTCGCCGCGGAAGCCGTTGCGGATGTCCCGGCGCTCGCGCATGACCCGGAGCACCGCCTCGCGTTCGGCGTCGTCGTAGCCGGGAGCGGGCGGGGTCAACGGCTCCTGGGGGGCCGCCGCCTCCGCCGCAGGCTTCTCGACCGGCTGCTCGACGGGCTGCTCGACCGGCTGCTCGTCGAGCTCCGGGGTCTCGATGACCTCGGGTCCTGTGCCGCCCTCGGCGTCGGTCACGGCTGCGGCCACCGGCTCCGGGTCGACAGCGGGGGCGGGGGCAGGGGCGGGCTGTACGGGCTCCGCCGCCGTGGCGGGTTCGGGGGTCGGCTGCGGCGCCGCCTGTTCGGGCTGCGGCTCGGGCTGCGCCTCGGCCGTGGCTGCGGGCTCGGGAGCCTCTACGGCCTCCTCAACCGGCTGTACGGGGTCGGCGGCGAGCGCCTGCTCCTGTACGGGAGCCTGGGGCTCCGGGACGGAGGCGTCCACCGGGACGGACTGCACCGGCGCTTCGGGCTCGGCCGGAGCATCCGCGGGCGCGGCGGGCATCTCCACGGGCGTCTCCGCCGACGCCTCGGCGGGCAGCTCCGTCGGGGCCACCGCTTCCG
This sequence comes from Streptomyces cyaneofuscatus, assembly GCF_042718795.1. GTDB lineage: Bacteria > Actinomycetota > Actinomycetes > Streptomycetales > Streptomycetaceae > Streptomyces > Streptomyces cyaneofuscatus_A. The sequence continues at coordinate 94,633 of NZ_JBHXOX010000020.1, read as the reverse complement.
CCGGAGCTTCCGGCTGCTCGGCGACGACCGGCTCCGGGACGACCGTTTCTGCCGGGGCCACCTGGTCCACCGGCTCGGGCTCCACGACGACCTGATCGGGCACCGGCGCGAGCTCGGGCTCGACCACAGCCTCGGCCTGCACCGGCTGCTCGGCCTCCACCGGCTGCTCGGCCTGCACCGGCTGCTCGGCGGGCTCGGCCGGAACGACCGCCTCGGGCTGGACCACCTCTTCGGGCTCGGCAGACGCGACCGCCTCGGCCTCCGCGGGCTGCGGCACGACCTGCGCGGGCGGGGCCACCGCCTCCGGCGCGACCGGCTGCTCGGCCTCCACCGGCGCCTCCGGCGCTGCGGCCTCGGGCACCGCGACCGGCTCGGCAGGAGCCTCGGCCTCGACGACCCCCTCGGCCGCCGTCTCAGGCTCCACGACCGGCGCGGGCCCAGCGGAAACCGCCACCGGCTCCTCGGCCACGGCCGGTACCGGCGCCTCCGGCTCGGGCTGCTGCTGCGGCGGCGGGCCCCACGGGGACGCGCCCTGCGGCGGGATCTCGCCGAGTTGCGGGCCCGGCAGCTCCGAGGCCGGGCCGGCCGGGGCTTCGAAGTATTCGGGGCCGGTCACCGGCGGGCTCGCGTGGCGGGCGGGAGGTGCCGTGCGCACCGCTCCTGCGGGGCCCCGGTCGGCCAGCGAGCGGACGACGCCGCCGCCCTGCGTGCCGCCGCCGTACGACGGGGCCTCGGCCGGTGCCGGGCCCCGGTGCAGAGGGCGGCGGGCCGGGGCAGGGGCCTGCGCCTGCGCGCCGACCGGCGTGGGGGCCTGCACGGGCGCGGGGGCGGGGGCGGGGGCCGGGATCCGTACGCCGTCGAGGTCGACGGAGCCCGTGTCGCGGCCGCCGGACTCATGGGTGCCGTACGCCTCGGCGGGGAGCGGGGCCTCCTGGCCCTGCGCGGGGACCTGCGGCTGCGTCGCGTACCGCGGCTCCTGGTGCGGGGCCTGGAACTGCGGGTCCGCCTGCTCCTGAGCCGGAGCGGCGGGGGCCGGAGCGGCAGGCGCCGAAGCGGCAGCAGCCGGAGCCGGAGCGGCGGCGGGCGCCTGCGGGGCCGCGGCCTGGGCGGGCTGAGCCCGCGGGGCCGCCACGGTCTGGACCGTCTGCGGGTCGCTCCACGCGCCCTGGGAGGTCGGCATCAGCAGAAGGTCGTCGTCCTCGGGTGCGTGCTCGGAGGGGTCGAGGAAGGTGTACGCGTCCGGGGCGGGGATGCCCGGCTGCTCCACCATGCCTGCGTTCTCCGGCAGTCCCTCGCCCGGGATCCGGCCGGTGTCAGTCATGCGTACCCCTCGCCCATCGTCAGTGCTCCTTCGGCCCTTCGCCCGGGACGCCGAGACCACGGCACGCCGGTGCTCGTCATGAAGAACGAGCGGGCTCGCCGCGCGGCACGAAGCGCCCGCGGACCTCTTCTTATTCTCGCGGCCGTTCGCCGCCGCGGCAGGAAGTTCCGCCACGGCTCGCTGTGGACTGCGCCACGTCGCGCGTCCCCCGGTTGGTGCCGTACCACAGAGCGGAACAAAAGAGTCCACTTTTCCGGACATTGACGAACGAAGCGACGAACGTCCGGGCGCGGTACAACAATCGGCCAGCCTACCTCCCGTACCAGGTGGAACGGTCAGGGGGCGACGTCCGAACGCCGTGCGGAGAGAAGGAACACGACGGACCGTTCGCGCTCGGTCCACACCTCGGTGTCCAGGTCGACGGACTGGAGCAGCGAGCACGCGACGGTGTAGCCGTTGCCGGTGAGCGCCGCGCCGACGGCCTCGGCCTCGTCCCGGGTGGAGGCGTGCGTGACGATGCGTTCCGGGCGCCGGTCCATGACGGCCCGGACCACCGGGACACCGCCGCCCCCTATCCGTACGACGTCGGGTTCGGGCAGCCGTTCCAGCACGTGCGGGGCGCGGCCGCAGACGATGTGGAGCGGTACGCCGAAGGCGCGGGCGGCCGCGTCCGTACGGGAGCAGGCTCCCGGGTCGGCGTCCACCGCCAGCACGGCCGCGCCGAAGCGGGCCGCCTCGACGGCCAGGGCGCCGCTGCCGCAGCCGATGTCCCAGACCAGGTCGCCGGTGCGGGGGCCGAGGATGGCCAACTGGGCGGCGCGCAGGTTCGGGGACTCCCCCTCGCCGGACTCCCGCATACCTGTCGCGCCGGCCTCCCGGTAGGCCTCGGAGGGCAGGGCCCAGCCCCGGATGCCTTGCGGGTGGGCAGGCTCGCGGCCGGCGAACCAGGCGGCTGTGGCGGTCGCGTCGGGGCCGCCGCCGATGACGATGACGACGTTGGGGTCGCGCCAGGTGTGGTCGGCGGCCTTCTCGGAGGTGAGGACGGTGACGCGTTCGCGGTCGGTGCCGAGCTCCTCGCAGATCACGAAGGTGCGGTGGACACCTTCGAGGAGGAGGGCCAGTTCGGCGGGGCCCGCGCCCGGTGAGGTGAGGACGGCGACCTTGTGGTGGGACCGGCAGACGTTGACGGCGCGGCGCAGGGTGCGGGGGTGGGCGACGACGATCTGGGCGTCGTCCCAGGGCATGCCGGCCCGGGCGAAGGCGGTGGCCACGGCGGAGACGGCGGGGACGACCTCGACTTCGAGGCCGTGTTCGGGGGCGCGCAGGGTGCGGACGACGCCGAAGAAGCCGGGGTCGCCGTCGGCGAGGACGACGGCGCTGCCGCGGTGGCCGGCGATGCGGCGGGCGGCCAGGTCGACGCTGCCGAGGCGGATGCGCTCGGCGCCCTCGGGCACCTCGGGCAGAGCGAGGTGGTGGGCGGCGCCCGCGACGAGCGTTGCGGCCGAGAGCGCGGCCGTGGCCGCTCCGGGCAGTGGCGAGCCGTCCCAGCCGATCACCGTGACCCGGTCGGCCATCGTCGTCTGTCTCCTGGGGTGTCGGAGGGTGCGGGGCTTCGGCCCGCGCGGTGGCGGGCAGGGGTGAGAGTACCTGGTCCCGATCGGGGCCTCGCCGGGGGCCTCGGCCAGGCGCCGCCCGGGCCGTGCGGGGTCACTTCCAGTCGTTGTACGTGCCGTAGCCGCCGGCGTCGGCCAGTTGCTCGGCGACGCCTTCGAGGTCCTCGGGGAGGAGGCCCCAGACGATCAGGTCGGTACGGATGTCGGTCCAGCCGCCGTCGGTGCCGTTCTCGGTCCGGGTCCGGGCGATCCGGGCGTTGCGCAGGACGCCCTCGCTGATGCAGCCGAGCTTCTGCGCGACCTGCTGGGAGGCGGTGTTGTCGGCGGGGGTGCGCAGCTCGATGCGTTCGAAGCCCTGGTCGCGGAAGAGCCATTCGGCGACCGCCAGCACGGATTCGGTGGCGTACCCCTCGCCACGCGCCCAGGGGGCGGTGATGTAGCGGACCTCGGTGGCCAGGGTGCGCCAGTCGGTGTTGAGGAGCTGGACGCTGCCGACGAGCCGCTGGGTGAGGAACTCGGTGACGGCGAGGGGGAGGCCGCGGCCCGAGGTGCGTTCCCCGGGGGCGATTCTGCGGACCCAGCGTTCGGCGTCGACCTGGGTGTACGGGTGCGGTCCGTCGGTCCAGGCGGTGACCGCCTCGTCGTTCATCATCTCGATGTACGCGGGGATGTCGGCCATCTCGAAGGGGCGCATCACCAACCTGTCCGTGCTGATGGAGACGGACGGAAAGGTGGTAGTCATGCGCAGCTCCATGCAGAAGACCGGGGTAAAAGCGAAGACCGGGTAAAAGCACAGCATGCAGCATCGCATCCGCGGTGTGCATGGGCGGGTCCGCACGACGGAGCCCCGCCCCTTCCCGGGGGAAGGGGCGGGGCTCCGTCGGGCAAGTGCCTGATGGAGGTCAGGACTTGGCGGGGGTCAGGACGCGGCCGGGGCGCCGAAGGAGGAGATGATCGAGCCCTGGTAGGTGTCCTCGATGAACTTCTTCACCTCGTCGGAGTTGAGGAGCTTGGCGAGCTTCTCGACCCGCGGGTCCTTCTCGTTGCCCTCCTTGACCGCCAGGAAGTTGGCGTACGGGTTGCCCTCGGCCTTCTCCAGGGCCAGGGAGTCCTTGGCCGGGGAGAGCTTGGCCTCGATGGCGTAGTTGCCGTTGATGACGGCGGCGTCCACGTCGTTCAGGGCGCGGGGCACGGTGGCGGCCTCCAGCTCCTTGAACTCCAGGCCCTTCTTGTCGGTGATGTCGCTCAGCTTGGCGGTGGTGCCGACGCCGTCCTTGAGCGTGATCAGGCCGTTCTCGGCGAGGAGCTGGAGGGCGCGGCCGCCGTTGGTGGTGTCGTTGGGGACGGCGATGGTCTGACCGGCCTTGATGTCCTTGAGGTCCTTGATCTTCTTGGAGTAGAGACCGAGGGGCTCCAGGTGCACGTTGACGACCGGGACGATGGTGGTCTTGTTCTTCGCGTTGAAGTCGTCCAGGTAGGGCTTGTGCTGGAAGAAGTTGGCGTCGACCTGGCCGTTCTGGGTGGCGGTGTTCGGCAGGACGTAGTCCGTGAACTCCTTGACCTCCAGCTTGAGGCCCTCCTTCTCCGCCAGGTTCTTCTTGACGAAGTTCAGGATGTCGGCGTGCGGCGTCGGGGACGCGGCGACGACCAGGGCCTTGGAGGTGTCGGCCTTGGCGCCGCTCTCGCTCTTGGAGGCCGGGTCGGAGTCCGTACCGCAGGCGCCGAGGCCCAGGGCGAGGGCGGCGGCGGACGCGACGGCTGCGGTGATCTTGATGTTCTTGCGCACGAAAAGTGCCTCTTTCTCAGTGGTGGTGCGCCCGGACAAGGAGTTCGGGCTTGATGGGGAGTGAAAGTCTTCGGGGTCCGGCGGCCTTCAGGAGGCGGTGCGACCGCGGCGGGCCAGCAGCCGGACGGTGAGGTCGCCGATCAGCTGGATCACGCTGACGAGCACGATGAGGAGCGCGACGGTGATCAGCATGAACTGGTTGTCGAAGCGCTGGAATCCGTAGGTCACGGCCTTGGAGCCGAGCCCTTCGCCGCCGACCGCGCCGGCCATCGCGGAGTAGCCGATGAGCACGATGAGGGTGGTGGTGACACCCGAGACGAGCGAGGGCAGTGCCTGCGGCAGGAGTACCTTGCGGACGATGGTGGGGATGGAACCGCCCATCGACTGCACCGCTTCGACGAGCCCGTGGTCGACCTCCCGGATCGCCGTCTCGACGAGCCGGGCGAAGAACGGGATGGCGCCGACGGCGAGCGGGACGATCATCGCGGTGGGGCCGATGAAGGTGCCGACGACCCAGGTGGTGAAGGGGATCAGGGCGATCAGCAGGATGATGAACGGCAGCGAGCGGCCGATGTTCACGATCACGCCGATGACCTTGTTCACCGCGGTGTTCTGGAGCAGTCCGCCCTTGTCGGTGAGGACGAGCAGGACGCCGAGCGGCAGTCCGCCGAGGACGGTGACCAGCGCCGACCACAGCACCATGTAGAGGGTGTCGAGGGTGCCCTGGGTCAGCAGGGGCTGCATTTCGGACCAGGTCACTTGACGGCCTCCTTGGTGATCGCGGCGGGCGCCTGCTCGGGGACGGTCGCGGCGGCGCGGGCCCGGGGGCCGTTCTCGTCCTCGACGACCTCGGCCTGGAGGCCCTGTTCGCGCAGGAAGCCGATGGGGACGACGTTCTCCTCGAACCGGCCGGGCAGCTCGATGCGCATCCGGCCGATCTGCCTGCCGCCGACGGTGTCCATCGCGGCGCCGAGGATCGAGATGTCGATGTTGTACGTACGGGAGAGCTGCGAGATCACCGGCCGGCTCGCGGCCTCGCCGTGGAAGGTGACGTCCACGACCGTGCGGTCGGGCCCGGAGGCGGTCCCGCCGACCGGGAACAGCTCGCTCGCCAGCTCGGAGCCGGGGGTGGCGAGCAGTCCGCCGACCGTGCCGGACTCCACGATCCGGCCGCGCTGCATGAGGGCGGCGGAGTCGCAGATGGTCTTGACGACGTCCATCTCGTGGGTGATCAGCAGGATGGTGAGGCCGAGCTGCTGGTTGAGGTCGCGCAGTAGTTGGAGGATGGAGCGGGTGGTCTCGGGGTCGAGGGCGGAGGTCGCCTCGTCCGAGAGCAGCACCTTGGGGTCGCCCGCCAGGGCGCGGGCTATGCCCACGCGCTGCTTCTGGCCGCCGGAGAGCTGACCGGGGTAGGACTTCGCCTTCTCGGCGAGGCCGACCAGGTCGAGGAGTTCCCTGGCCTTGCGGGTGCGCTCCTGGCCGGAGACGCCGAGGATCTCCAGGGGGAGTTCGACGTTGTCCAGGACGGTGCGCGAACTCAGCAGGTTGAAGTGCTGAAAGACCATGCCGATCTTGGTGCGGGCCGCGCGCAGCTCCTGGCTCGCCCGGCGGCCGCGCCCGGCGAGGGCGGTGAGGTCCTGACCGGCGACGGTCACCGTGCCGGAGGTGGGGCGCTCCAGCAGGTTGACGCAGCGGATGAGGGAGGACTTCCCGGCGCCGCTCTGTCCGATGACGCCGTATATCTCGCCCTCGCGGACATGGAGGTCGACTCCGTCGATCGCGGTGACCTCACGGTCGCGCGACTGGTAGACCTTCGTGAGGCCCGTCGTGGTGATCACAGGGGTTTCCGTCACTGTCGAGTGCGCGGCGCGGGTGTCCGCCGGGCACGGGGCAAACGTCTGAAGAGACTGATGTCGGTCTGGTCGGCCGGTTCACGTCTCAGCACGGCTGTGTACGGCGGTCGGCCGGAGATCAGCGCATGCTCGGGCGGCTCGTTCCACAGGGGGCGAACGGCGCAAGGCTCGGGTCTCGCTTCGGGGCGCGAGGCTCAGGCGGGGGCCCTCAGAAGGCGCGCATTCGACACATACAACGAGCACCGGGCGTACTGATCGCCTCGGTCGCAAGGGTGCGGCTGCTCGTCGTGGTCATGCGCCCAGTAAAACAGACGTACGCCTGGGCACGAACCCGGCTGTCCGGAATGCGGACAGCCGTGGATGGTCGGCGGCCGCCTTCCGGGGCGACGCGACGACGTACGACCGCAAGGCTCTGACCTGCGCTTACGGGGGTGGGCGAGGAGGCCGAACGGACCTGGGGGCGGGCGGGCGCGGGGGCGGTGCGGGTGGTCGTTGTGGCCAAGGCCACGATCAGCGGCACCACGGCCCCGCAGGGCCGGGGCCGGGCGGGGCCGCACGCGGGCGGGCGGTGCGGCCGTAATACCCTCGCTACATGCTTGACGCCCTGACGGTCGCGGTCGCCGTGACCGCGCTCCTCCTCGCCGCCTGGTGCGGACACGCCGCCTACAAGGACCAGCCGACGAAGGACTGGCACTTCATCGGGATGGCCGTCGTGACCGTGCTGGCCTTCGCCCAGCTCGTGGTGGGCATCGTGCAGCTGGCGCGCGGGGAGCGGCCGGAGCAGGGGATGGCGGTGTTCCTCGCCTATCTGATCGGCTCGTTCGCGGCCGTGCCGGCGGCCGGTGTGCTGTCGCTGTCCGAGCGGACCCGCTGGGGTTCGGTGACGGTGGCGGCGGGCGCGGTGGTGCTGGCGGTCCTCGAAGTACGGCTCTACGACATCTGGGGTGACTGACGTGAGTGACACCGAACGCCCCGAGGCGGATGCGGCGGCTCGACCCGAGGCAGACGTTGCGGCTCGACCCGAAGCCGACGCGGCGACTCGCTCCGAGGCCGACGTCTCGGCTCGCCCCGAGGCCGACGCTGCGGCGAAGCCGTCCTTCGAGCTGGGCACGGGGCCCGGCCGGGTGCTCGTCTGGTTCTACGGGGTGTTCACGGTCGCGGCGGCCTCGCGTTCGATCGTCGAGGTGGTCCGGGGATTCGACCGGGCGCCGCTCGCCTACTCGCTCTCGGCCGTCGCCGCCGTCGTCTACGGGTTCATCACGTACTCGCTGGTGCGCGGGGGCGAGAGGGCCCGCCGGGCGGCGCTGGTGTGCTGCGCCGCCGAGCTTCTGGGCGTCCTCGTCGTCGGCGCCTGGACGCTGGCCGAGCCGTCCGCCTTCCCCGACTCCACCGTCTGGTCGGACTTCGGGATGGGCTACCTGTTCATCCCGGTGATCCTGCCGGTCACCGGGATGATCTGGCTGCGGCGCGCCAAGAGGGCCTGACGCCGGGCCCCCGGGGCTCTTTCAGGCGCTGGCCACGAACTCCTGGGCCGCCGCCTCCTTCTCCAGCAGGATGAGCCGGACGCCGTCCGTCCCCGTGGCGTCGCCGACCTGGGCGTATCCGGCCCGCCGGTAGAGCCGGAGGTTGCTCTCGCTGCGGTGTCCGGTGTGCAACCGGAAGCGGGTGGCGGCGCGGTCGGCCGCCAGGGCCGCCTCCGTCGCGTTCAGCAGCCGGGTGCCGAGCCCGTGGCCCTGGAGCCGGGGGTGGACGCAGAGCTTGCCGATCTGGCCCGTACCGTCCGGGTCGGTGAATCCGCGGACCGAGCCCACGACTTCGTCGCCGAGGCGGGCCACGAAGACCAGGTCGTCGGCGACTTCGCCGCGCACCGCGTCGAGGGTCTGGACGAGCGGGTCGATCCGGTAGTTGTCGTACAGCTCGGCCTCGCGCTGGAAACAGAGGTACTGGAGCCGGAAGATCTGCTCCACGTCCTGTGCCGTCGCCGCCGAGATGATCACGCTCATGCTCATGTGTGCACGCCTCCCGCTCACCTGTCCGCCCGGTTGCCTACCGCCCTCTTCCCCGCAGTTCAGGGGCGGCAACCTCCGCCGCCAGCATTCTGCGCAGACATCCAAGGCAACGGGAACGGATCGGGCCCAAACTCCCCTGTGACATACCCAACTCCCCTGCGATTTCGCGGTAGGTCGGGTCGGTGGGCGCCAGCATCGCGTCCAGCAGCCGGGAGCAGCGTCCGGGCAGCCGGGCCATCGCGGCGCGCAGCGCCCGGCGTTCGGCGGCCCCGAGCGCGATCCGCTCCGGGGAGCCGGCGGCCGGGTCGGCGGGTTCCGTTCCGGCGTACGGGCGTTCCCGCCGGGCCGTGCGGCGCCCCTTGCGTGCCTCCGCGCGGACGGTGTCGCGCACCCAGCGGGCCGGGTCGCGGGGCGGCACGGTCGCGGTGGGGCGCTCCAGCAGCCGCAGCCATACGGTCTGTTCGAGGTCGGCGGGGTCGAGGCCGGCGGCGGGTGCCTCGGCTCTCGCCTCCGCCCGTACCAGGGGCTGTAAGGCGCGGACGGCGAGGGCGGTGTCAGTGGCGGTGGTCCGGTCGGGTCCATGATCGAGAAGCGTCATGTCCGGGCGGACGTGGTGGTGGCCCGGCCGGTTGCCCCGTACGCACGGCACCACCCGACCGGGGCAGGGACGGGCGCGGTGCTGACGCGCGTACGGGCCCGGCGGGCGGCGGCCGGTTCCGTACGCGGGTCCCCGCCGGTCGGGGCTCAGCGGCCATCGAAGTCCGCCGCCGCCAGCAGCGCGGTGTCCGGGTGGTCGGAGAAGATGCCGTCGATGCCGGTGGCGAAGTACGCGGCGGCGGCGCCGAAGACGTCCCCGTAGGCGTTGGGGTCGGTGCCGCGCCGGAAGTCGGCGGGCAGGAAGCTGTTCTCGTTGCGCAACGTGTACGGGTGCAGGAGCAGGCCGCGCGCGTGCGCGTCCTTCACCAGCGTGGTCGGCGTGGTGAGCCGGCCCGCGGCGTCCTTGGGGATGACGAGGTCGAGCGTGGGGCCGATGCCCTGGGCGTAGGAGGCGATCCACTTCAGCCCGGCGGGGGTCACGAGGTCGGCCACCGTGCGCGGGTCACCCGACTCGACGAAGTCCCAGGGCCGTGTCGTCGGTCCGGAGAGGAGGACGATGCGCGGGGTGTCCACCAGCCGGGCGAGGCGCTGGACGGAGCTCGGCTCGAAGGACTGGAGGATGAGCGGGGCGTTCCTGCGGTCCCGGCCGTAGCGGCGCAGCAGCCGGGCCAGCGGCTCCTCCAGGCCGAGGCCCAGGCTCCGGAAGTACGTGGGGTGCTTGGTCTCCACGTACAGCCAGACGGGCTTCTTCCGCTTGCGACCCTCCTGGTCGGCCCAGCGCAGGACCTCCTCGAAGGTGGGGACGGTCCAGCGGCCGTCGTAGAGGGTGTTGTCGGGGCGGTTGCCGGGGATGCGCTCCTTCGCCCGCAGGGTCTTGAGCTCGGCGAGGGTGAAGTCCTCGGTGAACCAGCCGGTGTAGCTGACACCGTCGATGGACTTCGTGGCCTTGCGGCCGGCGAACTCGGGGTGGTCGGCGACGTCCGTGGTGGCGGTGATGTCGTTCTCGTGCCGGCAGACGAGGTGGCCGTCCTTGGTCGGCACGAGGTCCTGCTCGACGATGTGCGCGCCCAGGTCCAGCGCCAACTGGTAGGAGCCGAGGGTGTGCTCGGGGCGGTAGCCGCTGGCGCCGCGGTGGCCGATCACCGTCGGTACGGGCAGGTCGCGCAGCGAGCCGTGGCCGCCTCCGTGGCCCCCGCGTCCCCGCTCGGCGGCCTGTGCCTGTGCCGTACCGGCGAGGCCCAGGGCCGCGGTGGAGAGGACCGCGGCGCCCAGAAGGGCCCGCCGTCCGGGAGTGCCGGACACACGCTCCGTCATGAATGCTCCTCGCTCGGTACTGTCCTGACATCTGTCGGGCGGGACATCTGTCGGGCGGGGCCCGATCGTAGGCAGCCGGGCGGGTCCGCGGGGCGGATCAGGGGCGAACATGGCGGAAACACACGTCAACATCGCGTATCCACTCCGTGAACCCGATGTGCGATCAGCCCATACCCGCGAGTATCGTCCTCATCTGCACAGTCCAACACTTCGCTCCACCGGACACCACCGCGCACCACCCCCCGCACCACCTCACTCGCCCCGGCCGGCCCGGCCACGACACCGGAGGAACCGTTGTCCCGTCAAACGGTCATCAAGGCAGTGCTCGGACCGATTCTGCGCCTGATGTTCCGCCCCCAGGTGGAGGGCGCGGAGAACATTCCCGGGACCGGGCCGGTGATCCTCGCGGGCAACCACCTCACCTTCATCGACTCGATGATCATGCCGATCTGCTGCGACCGGCCGGTGTTCTACATCGGCAAGGACGAGTACGTGACCGGCAAGGGGCTCAAGGGCCGCCTGATGGCCTGGTTCTTCACCGGCTGCGGCATGATCCCGGTGGACCGGGACGGCGGCCGGGGCGGCGTCGCGGCGCTGATGACCGGGCGCCGGGTGCTGGAGGAGGGCCAGGCCTTCGCGATCTACCCGGAGGGCACCCGCTCCCCCGACGGCCGGCTCTACCGGGGCCGTACGGGGATCGCGCGGCTGACGCTGATGACGGGCGCCCCGGTGGTCCCGTTCGCCATGATCGGCACCGACAAGCTCCAGCCGGGCGGCGCCGGGCTGCCCCGGCCGGGCAAGGTCACGGTGCGCTTCGGCGAGCCGATGGAGTTCTCCCGGTACGAGGGCATGGACCGCGACCGCTATGTGCTGCGGGCGGTGACGGACTCGGTGATGTCCGAGGTGATGCGGCTCTCCGGCCAGGAGTACGTGGACATGTACGCGACGAAGGCCAAGGCCGCCTGATTCCGTAGTCCCCGCATACGGAAGGGCCCGCACCCCGGAGAACGGGGTGCGGGCCCTTCCGTATGCCGTACGCGGGACTACGGGTGCTCGATGCCGTCCTCCAGCTTCTGGCCCCGCAGCAGGAACCAGGCGGCGACGGCCGCCGCGAGGAGCACCGCCGAGCCGACGCCCGCGGCGGACCGCATCCCGTCGACGAACGCCTCCTGAGCCGCCGAGACCAGCGGGCCCGCCTGGGCGGCGGGCAGGGCGGTCGCCGCTTCGACGGCCCCGCCGAGCGACTCGTGGGCCGCCGACTCGACATCGGCGGGGATGCCCGCCGGGGTCGGGAAGCCCCGGTAGACGCCGGTGACGATGGAGCCGAGCAGGGCGATGCCGAGGGCGGCCCCGAGCTCGTACGCCGTCTCGGACACGGCGGAGGCCGAACCGGCCTGCTCCTGCGGAACGCTGGAGAGGATGACGTCGGCGGTGACGGTGAAGGAGAACCCGGCGCCGACGCCGACGACCAGCAGCATGGAGCCGAGCAGCGGGTAGCCGGTGTGCTGGTCGAGGAGGGTCACCGTACCCAGCGCGAGACCGACCGCGCCGAGTCCGCCCGCCACGACCGAGCGCACCGAGAACCGGCGGGCGGCGAATCCGGCCAGCAGACCGGCGGTCACCGCGCCGATGGCGGCGGGCAGTTCGGCGAGACCCGCCTCCAGCGGCCCCCGGCCCTGGACCAGTTGCAGGAACTGGGAGAGGAAGAAGACCAGGCCCGACAGGCCGAGGATGGTCAGCAGGTCGGCGAGGACCGCGCCGGAGAAGCCCCGGTGGTGGAAGAGCCGCATGTCCAGCAGGGGTGCGGGCAGGTGGAGCTGCCTGCGGACGAACCAGGTGAGCGCGCCGGCGCCGAGCACGGCAGCCACGCCGGGTCCCCAGCCCAGCCCGTGCGAAGCCGTCTCCTTGATGGCGTACACGATGCCGATCATGCCGACCAGGGAGAGCCCCACGCTGGGCATGTCCCACGGGCCGGGGGCCGGGTTCTTCGACTCCGGGATCAGCTTGACGCCGACGACGACCAGCACGGCCATCACGGGCAGGTTGATCAGGAAGACCGAACCCCACCAGAAGTGTTCGAGCAGGAACCCGCCGACGACCGGTCCGACCGCCGCACCCGCCGACGCCATGGCGCCCCAGATCCCGATGGCGAGGCTGCGCTCGCGCGGGTCGTGGAAGAGGTTGCGGATCAGGGCGAGGGTGGACGGCATCAGCGTGGCGCCCGCGACACCGAGCAGGGCCCGGGCCACGATCATCATCTCGGGCGTCGTCGCGTACGCGTTGAGGACGGAGACCGCGCCGAACGCCACGGCGCCGATCAGCAGCAGCTTCTTCCGGCCGATGCGGTCGCCGAGGGAGCCCATCGAGACGAGAAGACCGGCGATGACGAACGAGTAGACGTCACCGATCCACAGGAGCTGGTTGCCGGTGGGGGCGAGGTCCTCGCTGAGGAACGGGGTGGCGAGGCCGAGGACGGTCGCGTCGACGGCCACCAGCAGCACGGCGAGGACGAGCACGGCGAGCGCGATCCACCGTCCGGGGCGGCGCTCGTACTCCGTGGTCTTCGGGTGCTGGTCGATGCTGGTCACTGCTCCACGCTCCGGCGGGCTCCGCCGAGCAGCAGCTCGACGATCATGTACTGGAAGTCCTGTGCGGCGACCCGTCCCACCTGGACGGCCCAGGCGCCGGTGCCGATGAGCCCGTAGAGGGCCTCGGTCAGCCAGGCGGGGGTGAGGTCGATGCGGAATTCGCCGCGTTCCTGGCCGCGGCGGAAGAAGGCGGAGACCCGGGCGTCGGCCCGGTTCCAGCCCTCGTGGACCTGGTCGCCCTCGAAGAGCTGGTTCTCCGTCACGAGGAACGAGAGCAGGCCGGCGCTGGGCTCGACGGCCGCGATGAGGCGGCGCAGCCCCTCCTCGGAGGTGCCTTCGTCGAGCCGGGCGGCGTCCAGGGCCGCCTCGAACGCCTGGATACCGAGATCCTCCAGCGCCTTCACCAGCGCGTCGCGTCCGGCGAAGTGGCGGTGGAGGGTGGCGCGGCCGATACCGGCTGCCTTGGCGACCTCGTCCATGGTGGCGGTCGATTTGTGGGTCAGCAGGGCGGCGGCGCTGCGCAGCACCTGCTCACGGTCGAGAGTCATGAGACAAGCTTAAACCATGTGAGACATGGCTGTCTCATCGAGGAGGTGCGGCGAACCAGGGGTGTGCACCCGGTGCGTGAGGTGTGACGGGATCGGCAGGAGGTGGACCCACTCCTTGCCACTCTCAACGTATAGCGCATGGGGGGTCTTGCCGCAAGACCCCCCATAGGCCGCAGAATCGACGGCCTGGCTTCCTCCCCGCCATCCCACCCCACGACTGAACGGACGCCGTGAACCCCCTCCCCACCAGCGCTTTCCACCTCCCCGACCACCTCTCCCCCAAGGCCGACCCGGCGCTGATCGCCGACGACGAGCGGCACTTCGCGGCCATCGCCCGGACCCTCGACGCGTCGATCGCCGAGCTGACCGGGCGCCTCGACGCCGAGCGCCGGGCCCCCGGTGGCACCGGACGGCAGGCGATGGACCGGGACGCCGAGATCCACCGGCTCACCGCCCGCCTGCGCACCCTGCGCCGCTTCGGGCTCGACCTGTGCCTCGGGCGCATGGTCGCCGAGGACGGCTCCGCACCCGTGTACGTCGGCCGGCTCGGCCTCACCGACAGCGAGGGCCGCCGACTGCTGGTCGACTGGCGCTCCCCCGCCGCCGAGCCGTTCTTCGGCGCCACCCACGCCACCCCGATGGGCCTGGCGAGCCGCCGCCGCTACCGCTGGACCGGCGGGTCGATCAGCGACTACTGGGACGAGGTGTTCGCCCCGGACGCGTTCGCCGGGCATGCCGCGCTCGACGACCAGTCCGCGTTCATCGCGAGCCTCGGCACCAACCGCTCGGAGCGGATGCGCGACGTGCTCGGCACCATCCAGGCCGACCAGGACGCCATCATCCGTGCGGGCTCCCGGGGCGCGCTCGTGGTGGACGGCGGGCCGGGGACGGGGAAGACGGTCGTCGCGCTGCACCGCTCGGCGTACCTCCTGTACGCGGACCCGCGCCTCGCCCAGCGGAGGGGCGGCGTCCTGTTCGTGGGCCCCTCCCGGCCCTACCTCGGGTACGTCGCCGATGTGCTGCCGAGCCTCGGGGAGGAGGGCGTGCAGACCTGCACCCTGCGGGACCTGGTCGAGGAGGGAGCGACGGCCGCACCCGAGGCCGACCCGGAGGTGGCCCGGCTGAAGGCGTCGGCGGAGCTGGTGAAGGCGGTGGAGAGGGCCGTCCGGTTCTACGAGGAGCCGCCCACCGAGCCCCTGACGGTCACGACCCCCTGGGCCGACCTCCGGCTGACCGCCGCCGACTGGGCCGTGGCGTTCGAGGCCGCCGGGCCCGGCGCCGTACACAACGAGGCGCGCGACCAGGTCCGTGAGGAGCTGCTCACGCTCCTGGTGGAGAAGTTCGACGGTGACGTCTCTGCGGACCTCCTCCGGAAGGCGCTCGGGCAGGACCGGGAGCTGGCCGCCGCCTTCGACCGGGCGTGGCCCCTGCTGGACCCGGCCGAGCTGGTCGGGGACCTGTGGTCGGTCCCCGCGTACCTGCGCCTGGCCGCCCCCTGGCTCACCCGGGACGAGGTGCGGCTGTTGCAGCGCGCGGACGCGCGCGCCTGGACGGTCTCCGATCTGCCGGTCCTGGACGCGGCGCGGCAGCGGGTCGGTGACCCCGAGGCGTGGCGGCGCAGGCGTCGGGCTGAGGCGGCCGCGGCCGCCGAGCGCGCGGGCATGGCCCAGGTCATCGACGCGATCCTCGCGGACGAGACCCTGGCCGACGCCGATGTCGACAGCGAGGGCGCGCTGGTGATGCTGCGCGGCCAGGACATGAAGAACACCCTGGTCGACCCGGCCGCGTCCACCGGTACCGAACCGGACCGGCTCGCGGGCCCGTTCGCGCACATCGTCGTGGACGAGGCGCAGGAGCTGACCGACGCCGAGTGGCAGATGCTGCTGGTGCGGTGCCCGTCCCGGAGCTTCACCGTCGTCGGGGACCGCGCGCAGGCCCGGCACGGGTTCACGGAGTCGTGGCGCGGGCGGCTGGAGCGGGTCGGGCTCGACCGGGTGGCGCTGGCCTCGCTGACCGTCAACTACCGGACGCCGGAGGAGGTCATGGCGGAGGCCGAGCCGGTGATCCGGGCCGTGCTGCCGGACGCCAACGTGCCGGTCTCGATCCGTTCCGGCGGTCTGCCGGTCGTATACGGCCCGGTGGCGGATCTCGACGCGGTCCTGGACACCTGGCTCGCCGCGCACCCGGACGGGATCGCGTGTGTCATCGGCGATCCGGCGTTCCGGGCGACGCCCCGCGTGCGGTCGCTGACGCCGGAGCTGTCGAAGGGCCTTGAATTCGACCTGGTGGTGCTCGTGGACCCGGAGGCGTTCGGGGAGGGCGTCGCGGGGGCGGTCGACCGGTATGTGGCGATGACCCGGGCGACCCAGGAGCTCGTCGTCCTGACCGGCTGACGAGCTCCTGAGGTTCGGCGGGCCCTCGTGTCAGTGCCAGGGAAGGGCCGCGCGGTGGCGCCAGTACGACTCCGGCTCCTCCACCAGGGCCTCCAGCCGGTCCCGCTGCTCCTCGTCCAGGCCGACGACGGGGGCGTGCAGGTTCCCGGCGAGCTGGGTGACGGTGGCGGCGCCGGAGAGGACGACCCCGGCCCAGGGCTGGTGCAGGACGAGCGCCAGGGCCACCGCGTCGCCGCCCACCCCCGCGTCGGCGGCGATCTCGCGGAACACGGCGGGCGCCTCGTCCCCGGCCAGCCGCCCGTTGGCCATGCCCTCCTTGACGATCACGGTGAGCCCGGCCTCGTGGGCCTCGGCGAGAGCGGGGGCGGCCGAGGTCTCCAGGGCGTTGTAGGTGGCCTGGACCGTACGGAAGAGGGGGTTGCCGTCCACCGTGAGCGCGAGCGCGGCCCGGATGGCGTCGGCCTGGTTGGGGCCGCTGGTGGAGAAGCCGACGGCGACCCCGTCGGCGGCGAGGGCGGCCAGGCGCTCGTGGAGTTCCTTGTCGGCGAGGGCCGGGCTGTCGGGGGTGAGCGAGTGGATCTGGTAGAGGTCGAGCCGGTCGCCGAGGAGTTCGCGGGTCTCGGCGCGCTGGCGCTCGAAGGTGGCGAGGCCGTGGTCCTTGACCTCGTGGGCCTCGGCGTCGGTGCTCCAGTCAGCGGTGTAGGTGTACCCCCACTTGGAGCCGACGACGAGGTCGGTGAAGGAGGGCCGGGCGTCCAGCCACTCGCCCAGGAACTCCTCGGCGCGGCCGTAGGAGCGGGCCGCGTCGACGTACCGGACGCCCTGCGCGTACGCCGCGTCCAGCAGCTCGTGCGTACGGGCGCGCAGGTCTTCCACGTCCCGGCCGTCGGGGAAGTCCTGGTCCCGGTGGAGGTTGATGTATCCGGGCCTGCCGACGGCCGCGAGACCCAGTCCGATGTGGGCGGTCGGGGTCGTCGCGGTGGCCAGGGCGGTGAAGGGCATCGCGGGCTCCTCGGGGTCGGTTGCGGATACTCCTACCCCGGTCAACGTAGCCCGCGACACCTTTCGTACACCTGCGACGACGCCGTACGCACACGACGCGGTACGGCTACCGGCGGGCGGTCGCCCAGGCGTTCTGCGCCTCCAGGTCCTTCTTCACCTCGGCGAGCTGTACGGCGACGGCGGAGGGGGCCGTTCCGCCCCGGCCGTTGCGGGAGGCGAGGGCGCCCCGCACGTTGAGGACGGTGCGGACCTCCGGGGTGAGGTGCTCGGAGATCGTGGCGAACTGCTCGTCGGTGAGCTGGTCGAGCTCGATGCCGTGCTGCTCGCACTCCTTGACGCAGGCGCCCGCGACCTCGTGCGCGACCCGGAACGGCACGCCCTGCCGGACCAGCCACTCCGCGATGTCGGTGGCGAGCGAGAAGCCGGCCGGGGCCAGCTCCTCCATGCGCTCGCGGTTGACGGTGAGGGTGGCCATCATGCCGGTGAAGGCGGGGAGCAGGACTTCGAGCTGGTCGCAGGAGTCGAAGACGGGCTCCTTGTCCTCCTGGAGGTCGCGGTTGTACGCGAGCGGGAGGGCCTTCAGCGTGGCGAGGAGGCCGGTCAGGTTGCCGATGAGGCGGCCGGACTTGCCCCGGGCCAGCTCCGCGATGTCCGGGTTCTTCTTCTGCGGCATGATCGACGAGCCGGTGGAGAAGGCGTCGTGGAGCGTGACGAAGGAGAACTCCTTCGTGTTCCAGATGATGACCTCCTCCGCGATCCGGGAGAGGTTGACGCCGATCATCGCGGTGATGAAGGCGAACTCGGCGACGAAGTCCCGCGAGGCGGTGCCGTCGATGGAGTTGGCGACCGAACCGTGCTCGAAGCCGAGGTCGGCGGCGACCGCCTCCGGGTCGAGCCCGAGCGAGGAGCCGGCGAGCGCGCCGGAGCCGTACGGGGAGACGGCCGTGCGCTCGTCCCACTGGCGCAGCCGCTCGGCGTCCCGGGAGAGCGACTGGACGTGGGCGAGCACGTGGTGGGCGAAGAGCACCGGCTGGGCGTGCTGGAGGTGGGTGCGGCCGGGCATCGCCACGTCCGGGTGGGCCTCGGCGAGGCCGACCAGCGCGCCCTGGAGGTCGGCGATGAGGCCGCCGATGGTCCGGGCGTGGTCGCGCAGGTACATCCGGAAGAGGGTGGCGATCTGGTCGTTGCGCGACCGGCCGGCCCGCAGCTTGCCGCCGAGGTCGGGGCCGAGCCGCTCAAGCAGACCGCGCTCCAGGGCGGTGTGGACGTCCTCGTCGGCGATGGTCCCGGTGAACGAGCCGTCGGCGACATCGGCTTCGAGCTGGTCGAGCCCTTCCTGCATCCGGGTCAGCTCGTCCTCGGTGAGCAGGCCCGCCTTGTTGAGGACGCGGGCGTGGGCGCGGGAGCCGGCGATGTCGTACGGCGCGAGCCGCCAGTCGAAGTGGACGGAAGCCGACAGCTTGGCCAGCGCCTCGGCCGGTCCGTCGGCGAAACGCGCGCCCCAGAGCCGGACGTCACCGTTGTTGCTGCTCACTGCATGCTCCTCAAAACGCAAAGACACGGTGCGGGTATGCGACCGCCTCCCCGCCGTGTGCGGACGGGGAGGCGGCTGTACAACGAGTGGGGTCAGGCCAGGTCGCGCTTGGCGGCGATCTTCGACGAGAGGCCGAAGAGCTCGATGAAGCCCTGCGCCTTGGACTGGTCGAAGGTGTCGCCCGAGTCGTAGGTGGCGAGGTTGAAGTCGTAGAGCGACTCGTCGGACTTCCGGCCGGTGACGACGGCGCGGCCCGCGTGCAGGGTCATCCGGATGTCGCCGGTGACGTGCTGGTTGGCCTCGTTGATGAAGCCGTCCAGGGCCCGCTTCAGCGGGGAGAACCACAGGCCGTCGTAGACCATCTCGCCCCAGCGCTGCTCGACCTGCCGCTTGTAGCGGGCCAGCTCGCGCTCGACGGTGACGTTCTCCAGCTCCTGGTGGGCGGTGATCAGCGCGATCGCGCCGGGCGCCTCGTACACCTCACGGGACTTGATGCCCACGAGCCGGTCCTCGACCATGTCGATCCGGCCGATGCCCTGGGCGCCGGCCCGCTCGTTGAGCTGCTGGATCGCCTGGAGGACGGTGACGGGGCGGCCGTCGATGGCGACCGGCACGCCCTCCTTGAAGGAGATGACGACCTCGTCGGCCTCGCGCGGGGTGGCGGGGTTGGAGGTGTACTCGTAGATGTCCTCGATCGGCGCGTTCCAGATGTCCTCCAGGAAGCCCGTCTCGACGGCCCGTCCGAAGACGTTCTGGTCGATGGAGTACGGGGACTTCTTGGTGGTCGCGATCGGGAGGTTCTTCTCCTCGCAGAAGGCGATCGCCTTGTCCCGGGTCATCGCGTAGTCGCGGACCGGGGCGATGCACTTCAGGTCGGGGCCGAGCGCGGAGATGCCGGCCTCGAAGCGGACCTGGTCGTTGCCCTTGCCGGTGCAGCCGTGGGCGACGATCCCGGCGTTGTGCTTCTTGGCGGCGGCGACGAGGTGCTTGACGATGGTCGGCCGGGAGAGGGCCGAGACCAGCGGATAGCGGTCCATGTAGAGGGCGTTGGCCTTGATCGCCGGGAGGCAGTACTCCTCGGCGAACTCGTCCTTGGCGTCCGCGACCTCGGCTTCGACGGCACCGCAGGCGAGCGCGCGCTTGCGGATGACGTCCAGGTCCTCGCCGCCCTGGCCGACGTCCACGGCAACGGCGATGACCTCGGCGCCCGTCTCCTCGGCGATCCAGCCGATGGCGACGGAGGTGTCCAGGCCGCCCGAGTAGGCGAGTACGACGCGCTCGGTCACGGGTTTCTCCTTACGGTGCAATCACTGATGGGTATAACTATGCAGTGGTCCGTATGTTTTGTCAAAGCGGCAGGTCAGGTGTGGTGGGAACGGTCGTACGGGCTGGATCCTGTCGGCCGGTCGGGCTCACTTGACGGCGATGCTCCACGCGCCCTCACCGGCCGGGGCGGCGTCACCGAGGGCGGCCCACGCGGCGGCGTCGAGCGTGAAGGCGTCGAGGAGGTAGGCGGCGACCGCGTCGGCGACGAGGGCGACGCGGTCGGGGTCCTCGTCGGTGGTCTCGGCGACCATCTCACCGGCGACGCCGCCTAGGGTGTGTTCACCTTCGGCGATGGCGAGCAGGGCCTTCGGGGACGGGCTGAGGTGGTAGGCGTCGGTGAACCACTCCGGCCCCCGGGTGGAGAGCTGCGACTGGTCCTTGCCGCCCGCGACGACCAGGGCCGGGGTGGTCATGGTGGAGTAGTCCGGCCTCATGAACGGAAGGTGCTCGGCGGCGAACGGGGTGAGCGTGTCGCCGGTTCCGGTCACCGCGATCAGCGCGCCGGCCGAGACCGCCGGGTGGGAGAAGTCCTCACCGGGGACGCCGTCGGCGTCGAGCACCCGTGCGCCGAGGAGCGCACCGGCACTCTGGGCGCCCCAGGAGTGGCCGACGACCGCGACCCGCTCACGGTCGACGCGCGCCTCCAGGCCGCCGGCCTGACGCAGGATGTCGCCGAGGCCGTCGAGCACCGCGTGGAGGTCGGAGATCCGCACACGCCAGATGGTGGCGAAGCGCGGATCCTCCCAGCCGATGCCGTTGCGGCGGGAGTCCAGGTGGGTGGGTTGCACCACGACGAACCCAGCGGCCGCCCACCGGTCGACGAGGGGCTCGTATCCGTCCAGGGACCAGGCGTTGCCGTGGGAGAAGACGATGACGGGCAGGTTCCGGCCCGACAGCGGGGCGGTGACCTTCACCTGGAGGCCGATGCCGCGGCCGGGCGCGGGGACGGTGATGGGCTTGACCGCGACGATGGGGCGGTCGAGGGGGCGTGAAGACATGGAGGACCTGCGCTTTCCGCACGGGGCCGCTCTGCCATACTTTGGCGGAGCGTCGTTCCGCCAATTTAGCGGAACATTGTTCCGCGAGCAATGGAGGATCCCGTGCCGGAACCGGTCGGAGTACGCCGAGCCCAGGCGGAGCGCACCCGCAGCGGCGTGCTGGCGGCCGCGTCGGCGGTCTTCGTGGACCAGGGGGTCCAGGCCCCCGTCCGCGACATCGCCGAACGCGCCGGTGTGGGCGTGGGCACGATCTACCGGAACTTCCCGACCCGGGCGGACCTCGTCACCGCCGTCTACCGGCACCAGATCGACACCTGCGCCGCCCTCGCCCCCCAGCTCCTGACGGAATCGGCCTCCCCGTTCACCGCCCTGACGCGGTGGGTCGACGCGTTCGTGGAGTTCCTGGTGACCAAGCACGGGCTGGGTGCCGCCCTGGGGTCCGATGATCCGGGGCTGGAGAACCTCCACGCCCTCATGCTCGACACCCTGGTCCCGGCCTGCGCGATGCTGCTGGAAGCCTGCGCCGCCGCCGACGAGGTCAACCCCGGCATCAGCGCCTACACGCTCATGCGCGCCATCGGGAACCTCTGCATCACCGGTCCCGACTACGACCGGGCCGAGGCGCGGCACATGGTCGCGACGCTCCTCGCCGGATGCCGTCGCGCGGTGTAGTGGCAGAGCCTGGCGGGCCGGCGGCTTTCGGTACCTCGCCCGGCTCTCGGTACCTCGCGAGGAGCGAGCCGCTGGGCCGTACGGAGCAGGTCCGGTGGGCGGTCGCACCCGGCCGCCGTACGGTCCGGAGCATGCGCCGACGACCTCTGCCGACCTTCGCCGTACTCCTCACCCTGGCCCTGGGCTCCCTCGGGGCCGCCCCCGCCGACGGCCCGCCTCCCCTCCCGTACCGGCTGGCGTACACCGGCGGCGGCTCGCAGCTCATCACCGCCGAGGCCCCGGACACCGCCTCCACCACGGGCACGGTGACCTGGTGGGAGCGGCGCGGGGGCAGGTGGGTGGCGGCGGGGTCGGCGCCCGCGCGGTTCGGGGCGAACGGGCTGGCCGACGGCGCGACCCGGGAGCAGGGCACCAGCACCACCCCGACCGGCCTGTACGACCTGCCGTACGCCTTCGGCATCCAGGAGGCCCCGGCGCGGACGCGGTACGCCTACCGCAAGGTGAACCAGGACTCCTGGTGGTGCCAGGACAACGCCTCGGCGTCGTACAACCGTTGGGTGGAACCGCGTCCCGCCGACTGCCGGGCGGAGGAGGCCGAGCACCTGGTCGCGTACGGCACGCAGTACGCCCACGCGCTGGTGATCGGCTTCAACTACGACCGTCCGGTACGTGGCCGGGGCGCCGGGATCTTCCTGCATGTCAACGGGCGCGGGGCGACGGCGGGTTGTGTGTCCGTCCCCGCCGACGCCATGGCGGAGATCCTGGCCTGGGCGAAGCCGGAGCGGCGGCCGCACATCGCGGTCGGGACCTCGTCGGGCCCGACCGCGATCACGCGGCTCTGATCGGAAAGGCTCAGCGGTCGTTCTGAGCGAGCCTCAGCAGGTGGTCGGCGAGCGCCTGGCCGCCGTCCGGGTCGCGGCTGATGAGCATCAGCGTGTCGTCGCCCGCGATGGTGCCGAGGATGTCGTGCAGTTCGGCCTGGTCGATGGCCGAGGCGAGGAACTGGGCGGCGCCCGGCGGCGTACGCAGCACCACCAGGTTGGCCGATGCCTCCGCCGAGATGAGCAGTTCGGCCGAGAGCCTGCGCATCCGCTCCTCCTTGGCCGAGCCGCCCAGCGGCGCCTGCGGGGTGCGGAATCCGCCCTCGCTCGGCACCGCGTAGATCAGCTCGCCACCGGTGTTGCGGATCTTGACCGCGCCGAGCTCGTCCAGGTCGCGGGAGAGCGTCGCCTGGGTGACGCTCAGCCCGTCGTCGGCGAGGAGCTTGGCCAGTTGGCTCTGCGAGCGGACCGGCTGCCGGTTCAGGATGTCCACGATCCGGCGGTGGCGGGCGGTGCGGGTCTGCGGCACGGACGGTCCGCCGTGCTCGGTCTCCTGCGCCTCGGTCATCGTCGTCGCCTCATTCTCCGGAGGGTCATGCTCCGGATCGTCCGTCCCCGTGTGCCGCGTCGAGAGCGCTCGGCAGGATCTCCAGGAACGCGTCCACCTCCGCGTCACCGATGATCAGCGGCGGCATGAGCCGTACGACATCGGGGGCGGGCGCGTTCACCAGGAGGCCGGCTCCCTGGGCCGCCTGCTGCACCTGCGGTGCGAGGGGTCCGGTGAGCACGATACCCAGCAGCAGGCCGCTGCCGCGGACATGGGAGACCAGCGGGTGTCCCAGCGCCTCCACGCCGTCGCGGATCCTCTCGCCGAGCCGCTTGACCTCGTCGAGCGCGCCGTCGGCCGCGAGGGTGTCCAGGACGGCGAGTCCGGCGGCGCAGGCGATCGGGTTGCCGCCGAACGTGGTGCCGTGGTGACCGGGCTTCAGCAGGTCGGCCGCCGGGCCGAACGCGACGGTCGCGCCGATCGGGAGGCCGCCGCCGAGCCCCTTGGCGAGGGTGACGAGGTCGGGCTCCACGCCCTGGTGGGCCTGGTGCTCGAACCACTGGCCGCAGCGGCCGATCCCGGTCTGCACCTCGTCCAGGACGAGCAGCGTGCCGGTGGCGCGGGTGATCTCCCGGGCCGCCTCCAGGTAGCCCTTGGGCGGGACGACGACGCCGTTCTCGCCCTGGATCGGCTCGATGACGACGAGGGCGGTGTCGGTGGTGACGGCCGCGCGCAGGGCGTCCACGTCCCCGTACGGCACGTGCGTGACGTCACCGGGCAGCGGGACGAACGGCTCCCGCTTCCCTGGCTGGCCGGTCAGCGCGAGCGCGCCCATGGTCCGGCCGTGGAAGCCGCCGTCGGTGGCCACCATGTGGTGGCGCCCGGTGAGCCGGCCGATCTTGAAGGCGGCCTCGTTGGCCTCGGCGCCGGAGTTGGCGAAGAAGACCCGGCCCGGGCGGCCGAAGAGCTGGAGCAGCCGCTCGGCGAGGGCTACCGGCGGCTCCGCGATGAACAGGTTCGATACGTGGCCGAGGGAGGCGACCTGCGTGGAGACGGCCTCGACGACGGCGGGGTGGGCGTGGCCGAGGGCGTTGACCGCGATGCCGCCGACGAAGTCGAGGTAGCGGGTGCCGTCCTCGCCCCAGACGTACGCGCCTTCGCCGCGGACGAGCGGCAGGCTGGGCGTGCCGTAGTTGTCCATCAGCGCGCCCTGCCAGCGCGAGGTGAGTCCTGCGGCCTCTGTGCCGGTCATGATTCCCCCTGGTCGGATGCTGCGTGTACGTCGATGGGGGCGTCCGGCACGACCATCGTGCCGATGCCCTCGTCGGTGAAGATCTCCAGCAGGATCGAGTGCTGGACCCGCCCGTCGATGACGCGGGCGGTCTCGACGCCGTTGCGCACGGCGTGCAGACAGCCCTGCATCTTGGGGACCATGCCGCTGGACAGCTCGGGCAGCAGCTTCTCCAGCTCGCTCGCGGTGAGCCGGCTGATGACGTCGTCGCTGTTGGGCCAGTCCTCGTACAGCCCCTCCACGTCCGTGAGGACCATCAGCGTCTCGGCGTTCAGCGCGGCGGCGAGCGCGGCGGCCGCGGTGTCGGCGTTGACGTTGTAGACGTGGTGGTCGTCGGCGGAGCGGGCGATGGAGGAGACGACCGGGATGCGGCCGTCGTCGAGGAGCGCCTGGATGGCCCCGGTGTCGATGGCGGTGATCTCGCCGACCCGGCCGATGTCGACGGACTCGCCGTCGATGGTGGGCCGGTGCTGGGTGGCGGTGATGGTGTGGGCGTCCTCGCCGGTCATGCCGACGGCGAGGGGGCCGTGCTGGTTGAGGAGGCCGACGAGCTCGCGCTGGACCTGTCCGGCGAGCACCATCCGTACGACGTCCATGGCCTCCGGGGTGGTGACCCGCAGCCCGGCCTTGAACTCGCTGACCAGGCCCTGCTTGTCGAGCTGGGCGCTGATCTGCGGGCCGCCGCCGTGCACGACGACGGGCTTGAGGCCGGCGTGCCGCAGGAAGACGACGTCCTGGGCGAAGGCGGCTTTCAGCTCCTCGTCGATCATGGCGTTGCCGCCGAACTTGATGACCACGGTCCTGCCGTTGTGCCGGGTCAGCCAGGGCAGCGCCTCGATGAGGATCTGCGCCTTCGGGAGGGCGGTGTGCTTCCGCGCGGCGCTCATGAGCTGTACGCGCTGTTCTCGTGGACGTAGTCCGCGGTGAGGTCGTTGGCCCAGATGACGGCGGACTCGGTGCCGGCGGCGAGGTCGGCGGTGATCTTGACCTCCCGGTAGCGCATGTCGACGAGGTCGCGGTCCTCGCCCACTCCCCCGTTCTTGCAGACCCAGACGTCGTTGATGGCGACGTTGAGCTGGTCCGGCTCGAAAGCCGCCTTCGTCGTGCCGATGGCGGAGAGGACACGGCCCCAGTTGGGGTCCTCGCCGTGGATGGCGCACTTGAGGAGGTTGTTCCGGGCGATGGACCGGCCGACCTCGACGGCGTCGTCCTCGGTGGCCGCGTTGATCACCTCGATCCGGATGTCCTTGGAGGCGCCCTCGGCGTCGCCGATGAGCTGCCGGGCGAGGTCGTCGCAGACAGCCCGTACGGCCTCGGCGAAGGCGCCCTGCTCCGGGGTGATGCCGCTGGCGCCGGAGGCGAGCAGGAGCACGGTGTCGTTGGTGGACATGCAGCCGTCGGAGTCGACCCGGTCGAAGGTGGTGCGGGTGGCGTCGCGGAGAGCGGCGTCCAGCTCCGGGGCGGGCACGTCGGCGTCGGTGGTGAGGACGACGAGCATGGTGGCGAGGCCCGGGGCGAGCATGCCCGCGCCCTTGGCCATGCCGCCGACGGTCCAGCCCTCGCCGCCCGCGACGGCCGTCTTGTGCACGGTGTCGGTGGTCTTGATGGCGATGGCGGCCTTCTCACCGCCGTGTCCGCTGAGGGCGGCGGCGGCCTGCTCGATGCCGGGGAGCAGCTTGTCCATGGGGAGCAGGATGCCGATGAGCCCGGTGGAGGCGACGGCGACCTCTCCGGCGCTGTGGCCTTCCAGCACCTCGGCCACCTTCTCGGCGGTGGCGTGGGTGTCCTGGAACCCCTGGGGGCCCGTACAGGCGTTGGCGCCACCGGAGTTGAGCACGACGGCGGTGACCTCGCCGCCCTTGAGGACCTGCTCGGACCAGAGGACCGGGGCGGCCTTGACGCGGTTGGAGGTGAAGACGCCCGCGGCGGCGCGACGGGGCCCGTGGTTGACCACGAGGGCCAGGTCCGGGTTACCGCTCTCCTTGATTCCGGCGGCGATGCCCGCCGCCGAGAATCCCTGTGCTGCCGTGACGCTCACGGTGCAACTCCGATCGTCGTGAGACCTGTGTCCTCGGGGAGCCCGAGGGCGATGTTCATGCTCTGGAGGGCGCCGCCCGCGGTGCCCTTGGCGAGGTTGTCGATGGCGGTGACGACGACGATCCGCCCGGCGGCCTCGTCGTACGCGACCTGGACCTGTACGGCGTTGGAGCCGTACACCGCGGCGGTGGCGGGCCACTGCCCCTCGGGCAGGAGGTCCACGAACGGCTCGTCCGCGAACGCCTTCTCGTACACCGCGCGCAGGGACTCCGCGCTCACGCCCGGCCCGGCCTTCGCGCTGCACGTGGCGAGGATGCCGCGGGGCATGGGCGCGAGAGTGGGCGTGAAGGAGACGGTGACCGGGTGCCCGGCGGCGGCGCTGAGGTTCTGGATCATCTCGGGGGTGTGGCGGTGCCCGCCGCCGACGCCGTACGGGGTCATGTTGCCCATCACCTCGGAGCCGAGCAGGTGCGGCTTGACCGCCTTGCCCGCACCCGAGGTGCCCGACGCGGCGACGATGACGGCCTCCGGCCCGGCGATACCGGCCTCGTACGCCGGGAAGAGCGCGAGCGAGACGGCGGTCGGGTAGCACCCCGGCACCGCGATCCGCTTGGACCCGGCGAGCGCGGCCCGCCCGCCCGGCAGCTCGGGCAGCCCGTAGGGCCAGGTCCCGGCGTGCGGGGACCCGTAGAACCTCTCCCAGTCCCCCGCGTCCTTCAGCCGGAAGTCGGCCCCCATGTCGACGACGAGGACCTCGTCCCCGAGCTGCTCGGCGACGGCGGCGGACTGCCCGTGGGGCAGCGCCAGGAAGACGACGTCGTGCCCGGCGAGGACCTCGGCGGTGGTGGGCTCCAGCACCCGGCCGGCCAGGGGCCGCAGATGCGGCTGGAGCGAGCCGAGCGTCTGCCCGGCGTTGGAGTGTCCGGTGAGGGCACCGATCTCGACGCCGGGGTGCGCCAGCAGGAGTCGGAGCAGCTCACCGCCGGCGTATCCGCTCGCCCCTGCCACCGCTGCGCGTACCACCATCGGAACCCTCCTCGTCGATGGCATGACTATACGCAGTGCCGCACTTTTATGCAATCAGGGTCGATGTGTAGATGCTCTGGCAGCGGCGCATGACGAAGACCCGGATCACCGGAGCCAGGTACGCGTCATGGTCATCCGGTCGGCTGGCCGAGGCTCTTTCCGGCGTCGGAGTGACGCCGGGTCACCAGGTAGCCGAAGGCGGTCGCGAGGACGTACATGAGCACCGAGTAGACGGCGCTGGGGATCGCGACCTCGGTGCTGTCCAGCACGCTGAGCGCGATGGTGAGGGCCACGGTCGTGTTGTGGATTCCCACCTCCATGGAGCTCGCTATCGCCTGGCGCTCGTCGAGACGGAGCAGCCGCGCACCGGCATAGCCGAGGGTGAGGCTCGCGAGGCAGAAGATGCCGGTCACCAGCCCGACCTGCTGCATGTAGTCGGCCAGGTTCTCCCGCTCACCCAGCAGGGCACCGACCGAAACGATCACCAGCACGACGATGGAGAAGATCCGGACCGGGCGGTCGGCGCGGGCGGCGAAGCCGGCGGAGCGCCGACGGACCGCCATACCGATGGCGACCGGGATGAGCACGATGGCGATCACCTGCACCACCTTGCCGAGTTGCAGGCCGAGGTCGCCCTGGGCGTCGAAGTGGTCGATGGCGAGGTTGGTGATGACCGGGATGGTGATGGCGGCCAGCACCGAGTTGATCGCGGTCAGCGTGATGTTGAGGGCCACGTCTCCTCGGAAGAGATGGCTGAACAGATTGGCCGTGGTCCCGCCGGGGGACGCGGCCAACAGCATCACGCCGACCGCGAGCAGGGGGTCGAGGTCGAAGAGCTTCACCAGCCCGAAGGCCACGAGCGGAAGCACCAGCACCTGCAGCACCAAGGCGACGACCACCGCCTTCGGTGACCGGCTGACCCTCCTGAAGTCGTCGGTGGTCAGGGAGAGCCCGAGGCCGAACATGATGATCGCCAGGGCGATCGGCAGGCCGGTGGTGATGAGTGCCGAGTCGTTCATCGGTGTCCTTGAGGTCGGGAACTGGACGGGGGTGAGGACGGCGGGCGTGTTCCGGCCCACGTGATGGGCGTGTGAGGGGCGGGGGTCGTGGCCGCACGGAGGACCGTGGAGTCGCTGTCACCGTGGGGGTGGCCGGGACGCGTAGGACCGCACGCTCGTGGACCTGGTCGGCCGCTTCGGGGCGTAGGTGAGTCTGACCCACCGCCGAGCTGATGGGGAAGGGTGGCGCAGGCGGCGCTTCCCCGCACCGGGCGGCCGGCAGGACGGGTGCGGAGCCAGTACGAGCGGGCCGTGATGATCAGGGCGGTGCCGTAGACGCCGAAGGCGACCATCCCGATCCAGCCGACCAGCAGCGCGTCGCCCGAGGAGGGGAAGTCGCCGCGCCGCATCGTCACCGCGCCGGCCGTGGCCAGGGTCAGGTATCCGACGCCCACAACGCCGTACGGGGCGAGTGTGGCGGCGCCGAGGAGCGCCGGGGCGAGCGGGAGCCAGGGCGGCACCCGTCGGCCGCGCAGGAACAGCGTCCAGCGCGGGAACACCTGCCCCCACGGGCGGGCCAGGCCCCAGAGCAGGCAGACGCCGAGCGCGGCCAGCAGCGCGGTGGGGTCCAGGCCCCGGGACTCCAGGGCGAGGAAGACCCCCGAGGCGCCGTTTTGCTCCGAGGCCGCGAGCATCTCCTCACCGGTGACCCCGGCGAACGTCCCGCCGGACGCCCAGACCAGCTTCATCGCCGCGTACGGGACGAAGGCCAGCGTCCCCGCCCAGGCGGCGCGCTGGACGAGCCGCGGCGCGGCGGACGGCT
Source organism: Streptomyces cyaneofuscatus (assembly GCF_042718795.1). Lineage (GTDB taxonomy): Bacteria > Actinomycetota > Actinomycetes > Streptomycetales > Streptomycetaceae > Streptomyces > Streptomyces cyaneofuscatus_A. The sequence continues at coordinate 65,536 of NZ_JBHXOX010000020.1, read as the reverse complement.
CGCGTACGGCGGCCCCGGCGGGCTCACGGTCGGACCGGGCCGTGGCCGCGAGCAGGACCGCTCCGACCGCCGCAAGGGCCTTGTTCGCGGTGGCGGCCCAACTGTCCACGCCCTGACCGAGCATCAGCGTGATCACATCCATCAGCAGGCTGAACGCGGTGATCGCCGCCAGCCCGCAGACCACCCGGAGCAGTACCCGTAGCGCAGGCCGCAGCCCGTACCGCACCACCGCCCCGGCGACCGTGGCCCCCAGCGCACCCACCGCCACGACCGCCCAACCCGGTCCGGACGCCGCTGAGTCACCGCCGTACGGGAACAGGGAGGTCCCGCTCAGCGCGCACGCCAGGCCGAAGCCCGTGTACAGCAGCGCCCACAGCGTCGTCGCCCGGGCCACCCGTCCTGGCCGTCCCTGCCGGCGGGGCCGTCGCTGCCACCCGGCGCTCCGGGGCGCCTTCGTCGTCCGTTCAGCATGGGTCATGTGCCGAACGTGGCATCGGCCGCGGGGGCGTGGCGTCGGCCGCCGGAACGATCCCTCTCCCCCGGTCGGGCGAGTGACCTGTGAGAGTCCCGTACCGCGTTTCCCCTCGCGCCCGTTCCGGCGGCCCGCACCGCACTAGCCTGGGGTCCCATGATCGTATGGCTCAACGGCACCCACGGCGCGGGCAAGACGACGACCAGTGCGCTCGTGCAGCAACTGATTCCGGATTCACGGGTGTTCGACGCCGAGAAGGTCGGCGAGACGCTCATGGACATCACGCCGGCGCTGTCCCGGACGGACAACTTCCAGCACTGGCCGCCGTGGCGGCCCCTCGTGGTCGAGACGGCCCGCCAGGTGCTCGACTACACCGGCGGCACCCTGGTGATGCCCATGACCGTCCTCGTTGAGGACTACTGGCGTGAGATCAGCGCGGGCCTCGCCCAACACTCCATTCCGGTACGGCACTTCGTGCTCCATGCCGACCAGGAGACGCTCCGCGGGCGCATCGAGGGAGACACGGACATGGGCCCCTCCGCCTTCCGCCTCAAGTACCTCGCCCCCTACGCCGAGGCGGCCCGCACCTGGCTGCACGACGAGGCCGAGGTCGTCGACACCACGCACCTCACGCCGGCCGAGGCAGCCCGGCGGATCGTGGAGGCCGTCAGGAGCTGAGGTCGGCGCCGACCGGGCCCGCGCAGGTCGGGGCCGGTCGGGTCAGGGCAGGTCGTGGCGTACGAGGGCCCTGGCGACCGGCTCGCCGCTGCGCTGGGCGTACGTCATCCGCTCGCGTACCTCGCGGACCGTGCGGGGCCGGTAACCGGGGCCGCCGCAGCAGCTCTTGTGGAAGCCGACACCGGCGTTCAGCAGAACGGTGAGCGTGCGCCATGCCGCCGTGTCCCGGCGGCGGGGCGCGGCGAACGCCGATCCCACGTGGACCATCGACTCCGCACAACGCGGGCAGCTCCGCCGCCTCGTGGGGTCGTGGGGCTGCTTGTAGGAGGCCCGGCAGGGAAGGCAGACGTACGAGGTCTTCGCGGGGGGCATGGGTTCAGGCTAGGGGCCGCGTCGCCGGATGACCATCGAGTTCCGGGCGCCCGCTGTCACCAGCAGTTGCAGTCGGTGCCGTGGAGCAGCAGGAAGACCGCCGTCGGCTTTCCGCTCTAGCGACCGCGCGGCTTTCCGCGCTTGCCGCCGGACTGGCCGGCCCTGCCTCCCTTGGGGGCGGCCGCGCGGCGGCCGGTGCCGGGCTGCTTCCCGCCGGTCGCGGGCTTGTGCCCGGAGCCGGCGGCCGCGCCGGCCCGCTTCGCCTTCGCCTTGGCCTTCTCCTTCGCCGACGGCTGCGGCGGGGTGGCGGCGCGGCCCCGGGTGCTGTTGACCGTGCGGCCCCGGACGATGCCGATGAACTCCTCCACCAGGTCCGGAGTCGGCTCCTCCTGCGGCCACGAGAGGGCCACGCGGGACTCGGGGGCCTCCAGGACCGGCCGGTAGGTGAGGTCCTTGCGGTGGTGCAGGCGGGCCAGGGACTGCGGCACGAGGAGCACGCCCACGCCCGCCGCCACCAGCTCGATCGCGTCCGCCGTGGTGGCCGGGCGCTCGATCGCGGGGCGGCCGGGGAGGGTCTCCCAGTCCAGGACGTCGTCGAGCGGGTGCAGAACGATCTCGTCCGCCAGATCGGGGAGCGTGACCTCCTCCGCGGCCGTGGCGGCGTGGTCCTTGGGGATCACCACGACCGTGGTCTCGGTGTAGAGCGGGATCGCGCTGAGCACGTCCCGGTCGACCGGGAGCCGTACGAGCCCCGCCTCGGCACCGCCGTCCGCCAGCAGCCGGCCGGCCTCGGCCGGAGGGACCTGGACGAGCTCCAGAGGGGTGTCGGGCAGCCGCTCGTGCCAGACCCTCACCCACTTGGTCGGCGTCACACCGGGGACGTACGCGAGCCTGAAGGGAGGGGGCGTAGCAGAGGGGGTATCCGAGCCTGTCACGGATCCAGGCTACCGGCAGGTGGTCGGAGGTATGTCCCATGGTCGATACCCTGGACCCATGACGTCGCACAAGACCGCCCAGACCATGAAGCCCGCCACCGCGGCGAAGAAGCTGGGTGTGTACCTCCAGGCCACCCCCGCCGAGTTCCAGGAGGGTGCCGTCTCGCGCACCGAGCTCAACGCCCTCCAGACCGACCCGCCCGCGTGGCTGGTCGAGCTGCGCCGCACCGGGCCGCACCCCCGCCCGGTGGTCGCCGCGAAGCTCGGCATCTCCATCGCGGGGCTCGCCCGCGGTGGGGTCACCGACGCGCTCACCACCGAGCAGGTCGACGCCCTGAAGGACGAGATGCCCGAGTGGCTCCGGAAGGAGCGGGCCACCCAGGCGGAGGTCCGCAAGGAGGCCGCCCGCATCAAGGAGCGCAACGCGGAGCGCGCCGCCCGGTCGAACTGACCGCGGCCCCCGGAGAGAGCACGGGAAAGCCCGGCCGACGCATCGCGTCGGCCGGGCTTTCCCGCATGCCGGGAGCATGCGGAAGCGCGCCGGACCCGAAGGCCCGCTTCGGTCAGAGAACGCCGGACTCGGCGATGGTGACCTTGGCGCGGGTGCGGCCGCTGGAGGAGCCGAGCGCCTCGATCTTGCGGACGAGCTTCAGGCTGTCCTCGTCGGCGACCTCGCCGAAGACGACGTGCTTGCCGTCCAGCCACGGGGTGAGCACCGTGGTGATGAAGAACTGCGAGCCGTTGGTGTTCGGGCCGGCGTTGGCCATCGAGAGCAGGCCCACGCGGTCGTGCTTGAGCTTGAAGTTCTCGTCGGCGAACTTCTCGCCGTAGATGCTCTTGCCGCCGGTGCCGTCGCCGCGGGTGAAGTCCCCGCCCTGGAGCATGAAGTCGGTGATGACGCGGTGGAAGGACGAGCCGGCGTAGCCGAAGCCCTTCTCGCCGGTGGCGAGCGCGCGGAAGTTCTCCGTCGTCTTGGGGACGACGTCGTCGAACAGGTTGAACGTGATCCGCCCTGCGGGCGCGTCGTCGATGGTGATGTCGAAGTAGACCTTGGTTGTCATGGTGACATCCTCACATTCCTGGCAACCGCAGGCGAAACCCGGGTTGGGTCGACGGTGTGGAATGTTGCGTTCCGGTCATTCCCGGGCGGTGTCGTCGAGGACCGCGCGTACACCGCGTCCACCAGGGCCGTCTTCCGTGGATCGTCGGCCACGCCGGAGCCCATCCGGTTCATGACGTACCCGAGGGCGATTCCGGCTTCCGGGTCGGCCAGGCCGCAGGAACCGCCCGCGCCGTCGTGGCCCATCGCCCGCGGATTGGGGCCGTACGAGCCGTTGCGTCCGCTCAGCCAGAGGCCGAGCGCGATCTCCGTCTTGTGGGCGAAGGCGTCGCCGAGGACCAGGTCGCGGCAGGCGCCCTGGCTCTCGCGGACCCGTTCGACGGCCTGCTCGGAGAGGATCCGGTGCCCGCCGAGGCTGCCGCGTCCGGCGAGGATCCCGTAGAGCGCGGCGACGGCGCGGGCGGTGCCGTGGCCGTTGGCGGCGGGGATCTCGGCGGCGCGCCACCCGGGCGTGTTGGCGGCGGCCCGGCCGGTGGGCGGGTTGAGCAGCGAGGCGACGGCCACCGGCTCCATCCGGGCCAGGAGCGCGGCCTGGGCGGCGCGGTCGGCGCGTTCCTGGACGAGTTCGGCGAGCCGGTGGGTCTCCTTCTCGGGGAGGCCGAAGGTGAAGTCGATGTCCAGCGGTCCGGTGACCTCCTGCCGCAGGAACTCCCCGGGCGGCATCCCGCCGACCCGGCGGACCACCTCGCCGACGAGGAACCCGTACGAGATCGCGTGGTAGCCGGACCGGGTCCCCGGCTCCCACATGGGCGCGGTGGCGGCGAGCCTCGCGCAGGTCAGCTCCCAGTCGTACAGCTCGTCGAGCGTGTGGGGTGTGCCGACTCCGGCGACCCCGGAGCGGTGCGAGAGGAGGTGGCGTACGAGGACGGACTCCTTGCCGTGCGCCGCGAACTCCGGCCAGTACGTGGCCACGGGGGCGTCCAGGTCGAGCAGCCCCCGGTCGGCCAGGATGTGGGCGCAGAGCGCGGTGGGGCCCTTGCCCGTGGACCAGACGTTGACGACGGTGTCCCGCTCCCAGGGGCGGGTGCGGGCCTCATCCGCCCAGCCGCCCCAGAGGTCCACCACGGGGACGCCGTCGGAGAGGACGGTGAGGGCCGCGCCCAGTTCGCCGCGGGCGGTGAAGTTCTCCTCGAAGGCGTCCCGGACGCCGGCGAAGCGGTCGTCGCAGTGGCCGTGGATCTGTGGCACCTGGGCTCCTTCGGTACGTGCGTGGCGGGACCGATGCCCCTGCAACGTACCGACCGGTCGGACCGGAAGGAAGGGCGCGAGCCCGGCGGGCTCAGCGGATGCCGGGTCAGCGGATGCAGGGTCAGCGGATGCCGGACTCCAGGCTCAGGCTCCAGCGGCCGGGCACTCCGGCGAGCGTGATCGTGGAGAGCGGGCGGACGTCCACGTTCCAGTACGCCGTCGGCGGCACGTTCAGCGCGTAGACCAGGGCCGCGCGGATCACCGCGGGTTCGGCGACCGCGACGATGAACCCGTCGCAGGCCGGGCGGGTGTCCAGCCAGCCCCCGATCCGCCCGATGAAGGTGAGGAGGGACTCGCCGCCGTGCGGGGAGCCGCCCGGGTCGGCGAGCCAGGCGGCGACGGCGGCCGGTTCGCGGGCGGCGACCTCGGCCAGGGTCATCCCGCGCCAGCGGCCCATGTCGCAGTCGCGCAGGGCGGGCTGGGCCATCGGGGCGTAACCGAGCGCGTCGCCGGTGGCACGGCTGCGCGGGGTGGGCGAGCAGTACCGCAGTTCGGCCGCCCCGAGCGGCACCAGGGTGTGGGCGACGAGCTGCACCTCGTGCCAGCCGGCCTGGTCGAGCGGCCGGTCGTCGTCGAAGCGCTCGGCCAGGCGGGGCGACGTGCGCGCCGCCGCGACCAGGGTGACCCGATGCGTCATGGCGGGATGCGTCATGGCCGGATCGTGGTGCCGAACGGTTGAACGGTCAAGGGGGCACCGGGTGGCGCGGTCCCCGCTGGTCAGTTTCCGGCCACCCCCGGCAGGCCCAGCCCGTCGTACGCCGTACGCAACCGGCGCACGCCCTCCGCGATCTCGGCCGCTCCCGACACCGCCGCGAAGCTCAGCCGCACGTGTCCCGCCGGGGGTTCGGCGCAGAAGTACGGGCTACCCGGGGCGATGGCGACCGAGGCGCGCAGGGCGGCGGCGGCGACAGCCGCCTCGTCGGGGCCCGTGCCCGCGCCGGTCGCCGGGATCCGCGCCCAGAGGCTGCCGCCGCCCGCCGGCACGTGGGGCAGGGCGAACTCCGGCAGCTCGGAGCGGAGGGCGGCGGCCATCACCGTACGGCGGCTCGCCAGCTCCGCCGCGACGGCGGCCAGGTGGCGGCCCCAGGACGGGGAGCCGACGAGTTCGAGCGCGGCCTCCTGGAGCGGCCTCGGTACGAAGAAGCTGTCGACGACCTGGATGGCGCGCAGGCGTTCCAGCACCGGGCCCCGGGCGGCCAGCGCCCCGACCCGGAGGCTGGGCGAGGTGACCTTGGTGAGCGAGCAGACGTGGACGACCACCCCGTCGGGGTCGTCGGCGGCCAGGGGCGCCGGGAGCGGTCCGGCGTCCTCGTGGACGAGCCGCCGGGCGAAGTCGTCCTCGATGACGAACGCCCCGGCCGCCCGGGCGATCGCCAGGACCTCGGGCCGGCGGGCGGGGGCGAGGGTGGCTCCGGTGGGGTTCTGGAAGAGCGGCTGGGTGACGAGGACCCGGGCCCCGGTGGCCGTGAACGCGTCGACGAGCAGCTCGGGCCGGACCCCGTCCGCGTCCATCGGGACGGGGACCGGGCGCAGCCCCGTGGCGCGGGCGACCGCGAGCATGCCGGGGTAGGTGGGTGACTCGACCAGGACCGGGGCGCCGGGCGGGGCGAGGGCGCGCAGGGCGGTGGCCAGGGCGCTCTGGCCACCCGCGGTGATCAGGACGTCGGCGCCGGAGAGGGCCGGGCCGATCTCGCGGGCGAACCAGGACCGCAGTTCGGGCAGCCCATCGGTGGGCGGGCGGCCCCAGGCGCCCGGGCGGCGGCCGGCCCGGGCGAGGGCGGCGGCCAGGGCCCGCTCCGGCTGGAGGGAGGCGTGGAGGTAGCCGCCGTTGAACTCGATGGTGCCGGGCGGTGGTGCGGCGAGCGTGGCCAGGACCCCGGAGGCGTCGACCGTACGCGGCACGACCTCGGGTCCGCCGTCGCCGCTCAGCGACACCTCCTGCCAGGACGTGTCACAGGGGGCGGGCACCTCGGCACGCGGCTCGGCCCGGAAGGCTCCGGAGCCGGGGCGGGTGGTGACGAGCCCTTCGGCGGCGAGCTGGGCGATGGCGCGGGAGACAGTGACCGGGCTGACCCGGAAACGTTCGACGAGCGCGCGGCTGGACGGGAGCTTTCCACCGGGTGAGTAGCGGTTGAGTTCGGCCCGCAGGGAAGTGACCAGTTCGGCGACGCTGCTACGCTCTTGCATGAGAGCACAGGATAGCGCTACCGGACCTGGAACGATAGCGGTCACCACTGATATGGCGGCCTCGCCGACCCCCGGTACGGAGATCCCGCCGACGCCCGGTCCCGGCGCCCCGCCGCACACCGCCAAGGCCTCCGCCCCGGACGCCCCGCCGCACACCGCCGAGGCCTCCGCCCCGGACACCCCGCCGCACCCCGCGCAGCCGCCCGCCCGCCGTGGCACGCTCCTCGCCGCGCTCGGCGTCGTGGCGTTCTCGCTCACCTTCCCCTCCACCGCCTGGGGCCTGGAGAGCTTCGGCCCCTGGTCCCTCGTCGCCCTGCGCTCCACGCTGGCCGCCCTGATCGCGGGCGGCTTCCTGCTGGCGGTCCGTGCACCGGTGCCCGCGCGCCGCCACTGGGGCGGGCTCGCGGTGGTGGCGGGCGGTGTGGTGATCGGGTTTCCGCTGCTGACGACCCTCGCCCTCCAGACCTCCACCACCTCGCACGCGGCCGTGGTCGTGGGGCTGCTGCCGCTGACGACGGCGGTGCTGGGATCCCTGCGTACCGGCGAGCGCCCTTCCCGTATGTTCTGGGTCGCGGCCCTCGCCGGGGCGACCGTCGTCATCGGCTTCACCGTGCAGCAGAGCGGCGGCGCCCTCACCTCGGGCGACCTGTATCTGTTCGGCGCGCTGCTGGTGTGTGCGGCCGGGTACACCGAGGGTGGCCGGCTGGCCCGGGTGATGCCGGGGTGGCAGGTGATCGGCTGGGCGCTGATCCTGTGCCTGCCGCTCGCGGTGGCGGGCAGCGCGGTGGCCGTGCCGCTGGAGCCGGTCCACCTCACCGCGCACGGCGTCCTCGGCCTGGTCTGGGTGGCCGCCGGATCGACGTTCTTCGGGCTGTACGTCTGGTACAAGGGCATGGCCGAGATCGGTGTACCCCGGGCCAGTCAACTCCAGCTCGCCCAGCCGCTGCTGACGCTGGCGTGGTCGTTCCTGCTGCTCGGCGAGGAGGTGTCGGCGGCGGCTCCCCTCGCGGCGGTGGCGGTGCTGGTCTGCATCGCCGCCACCCAGCGGACAGGCCGCCGGGGCCGGGCGGCGCGGCGTTCAGCAGGGGAAACCGCACCCGTGCGGTCATAGACTTGGCCGTACGGGCAGGCGGACCGTCACCGTAAGGAGGTCACTCCCGATGGAGGCACACGCGGGCGACCGGTTGCTGATGCACGGCAGGACCGTGGGACAGCACGACCGGGTCGCAGAGATCATCGAAGTGCTCGGGGACGGGGGCGCCCCTCCGTACCGGCTCCGTTTCCCCGACGGGCACGAACACCTGATGTCCCCCGGCCCCGACAGCGTCGTCCAGCACATCGAGGCACCGCAGGGCCGGCAGCCGCAGTAGGAGGAGAACCGACCGGGAGCTGGGGGCAGGGGTCCGAGCGGCCCCCAGCCCCCTCACACCGCCCGGTCAGCGTGGCGCGCGCACCCGGTCCTGGTAGTGGTCGGCGACCACCCGGGCCATCGCGCCGATCCGGTCCGCCGCCACATGCTTGGCGGAGAAGAAGATGTGCCCGCCCACCTCCTCGTGGTCCCGGGCCAGGGTGAGGTGGCGGGAGAGTTCCGCCGGGTCCTGCCAGGGAGCGGGCTGGGCCGGGTCACCCGCCTTGTACAGCGCCTCCCCCACGTACAGGCCCACGCCCGTGCCCCGCACGGTGGCGGCCCACCAGGCGAGGACCTTGGCGTAGTCGGCGGTGGCGAGGCCGATGTGCCAGTAGATCTGCGGGCAGATGTAGTCGATCCACCCTTCCCGGACCCATTTACGGGTGTCGGCGTGCAGGTCGTCGTACGTCTCCACGCCCGCCCGGGTGTCGGAGCCCAGCGGGTCGGTGGCCTTGTTCCGCCAGACGGCGAAGGGGCTGATGCCGAACCGGACGCCCTGCCGGGTCTCCCGGATCCGCTCGCCCATCTCGCGCACCAGCCGGTCCACGTTGTCGCGGCGCCAGGCGGCCTTGTCCGGGAAGCCGCCCCCATACCGCTCGTACGCGGCGTCGTCCTCGAACTCCTGGCCCGCCACCGGATACGGGTAGAAGTAGTCGTCCCAGTGCACCGCGTCGATCTCGTACCGGCGCACGGCGTCCAGCATCGCGTCCTGGACGAAGCGGCGGACCTCCGGCAGCCCCGGGTCGTAGTAGAGCTTCCCGCCGTACGGCAGGACCCACTCCGGGTTGCGCCGGGCCGGATGCGAGGCGGCGAGGCGGGTGGGGTCCGTGTGGTTCGCCACCCGGTAAGGGTTGAACCAGGCGTGCAGTTCGAGCCCCCGGTCGTGCGCCTCACGGACGGCGGTGGCCAGCGGGTCCCACCCTGGGTCCTGGCCCTGGACTCCGGTGAGGCAGTCGGCCCACGGTTCGTACGGGGAGGGCCACAGGGCGTCCGCGGTGGGGCGGACCTGGAGCACCACCGCGTTGAGCCGCAGTTCGACCGCCCGGTCCAGGTGGGCGATGAGCTCGGCCTCCTGGGCCGACGCCGTCAGGCCCTTCTTGGACGGCCAGTCCAGGTTGGCGACCGTGGCGATCCAGACGCCCCGCAGCTCGCCCCGAGCGAGACGGTCCTCGCCGCCGCCTCCTTGCCATACGGGAGAGGCCACCGCGTCACCGCCCGTCGTCATCGCCGCCACCAGTCCGGCCGCAACCGCCACGAGCGATCTCCGGGTCATTCCTGTACGTCGCATGCGCCACACTCGTCCCTTCACGTCGACCACCACCCCCCTCGCTTTACGTAACAGGATGATGCCCTTCCGTAGCCGGATGACCCGCGGGTCACGGGGGTGGGCTCGCGGAGTAACGTCGTGGGGTCGAGGCGGGCACCGGAATCACACGGGAACCTGCACTGCGGAGAACATCGAAAGGAACGAGGTGACGGACTCTATGGCCGACATTGCACGCGTCGGGGTGGTCGGCTGTGGCCAGATGGGCGCAGGTATCGCGGAGGTGTGCGCGCGCAGCGGCCTTGAGGTCAAGGTCGCCGAGACCACCGGCGAGGCGCTGGAGATCGGCCGCACCCGGCTGCACAACTCCCTCTCCAAGGCCGCCGAACGCGGCAAGATCACCGCGGAGGAGCGGGACGAGACCCTGGGCCGCCTCAGCTTCACCACCGACCTCGGGGAGTTCGCCGACCGCGACCTCGTCATCGAGGCCGTCGTGGAGAACGAGCAGGTCAAGACGGAGATCTTCCAGGTCCTGGACCAGGTGGTGGTCCGGCAGGACGCGATCCTGGCCTCCAACACCTCCTCCATCCCGCTGGTGAAGCTGGCCGTCGCGACCTCGCGCCCGGACCGGGTCATCGGCATCCACTTCTTCAACCCGGCGCCCGTCCAGAAGCTGGTCGAGTTGATCCCGGCGCTGACCACGTCGGACGAGACGATCGCGCGCGCCGAGGCCGTCGTGCAGGACGTGCTGGGCAAGCACCCGATCCGCGCCCAGGACCGGTCCGGCTTCGTCGTCAACGCGCTGCTGATCCCGTACCTGCTCTCCGCGATCCGGATGTTCGAATCGGGCATCGCGAGCCGCGAGGACATCGACAACGGCATGGAGATGGGCTGCGCCCACCCGATGGGTCCGCTGAAGCTCGCGGACCTGATCGGCCTGGACACCGTGGCCTCGGTCGCCGACTCGATGTACGCCGAGTACAAGGAGCCGCTGTACGCCGCCCCGCCTCTCCTCCAGCGCATGGTCGACGCGGGCCGCCTCGGCCGCAAGACGGGGTCGGGCTTCTACCCGTACGCCTGACCCTTCTTTTCGAGGAGCCGGTCCCGGACACCCCGGGGCCGGCTCCTCGCGCGTTCGGAGCCGTTCAGGAGGTTGTTCAGAGCCGCAGGTGGTGCAGCATCAGCAGGGCCGCCGCCATGTTCGCCGCGGGCACCTCGCCCCGGGCGATCATGTCCGGGATGAGCTTCAGCGGTATCCACTCACGGCGTGAGGACTCGAAGGCGTCCTGCGGAGGGCCCGTGTACTGCGCCTCTTCGGCCCAGTAGAGGTGGTGGCGGGCGTCGGTGAGGCCGTTGGCCGGCTCCACGGTGAGGAGGGGACGCAGGGGGCCTGGGCGCCAGCCCGTCTCCTCCTCCATCTCGCGGGCCGCCGCCGCCGCGATGTCCTCGCCGTCCTCGACGACGCCCGCCGCCAGCTCCCACCCCCAGCTGTCGGTGATGAACCGGTGGCGCCAAAGCAGCAGCACCTCGTCCGCCGCGTTGACGACCGTGGCCGCGGCGACGGGCCGCAGCCGGATGACGTAGTGGTCGAGGTGGCTGCCGTCGGGCAGCTCCACATCGGCCAGGTTCACCCGGAACCAACGGTTCTGATACACATTCTGTTCGCTTACGTTCGTCCACTGCACGGTTCTGCCGCCTTTCGACATGTCGGGGCAACATGCCAGCAGGGTCGGCCGCGCAGGGGAACGAACGGCGGGCGCGTGGCGGGGGCGCGGCGGAGCTCACAGAGGCACGCGGAGCGCCCCGCCGATCACATCGGCCGTCTGTACGGCGTCGGCGCAGCCGCTCTCCGCCAGCTCCCGCCGCATCTGGCGCAGCCGGTCGCGCAGCCGCTGGGACTCCATCCCCCGGGCCCGCTCGGCCATTTCGGCGGCGGTGGTGGCCGCCCGGTCCGGCTCGCCCTGGAGCAGCTCGATATGGCTGAGCATCGCGAGCCGGTGCACGCGCCCCCGGTCGTGCGCCGGGGCGCGCACGGCGGAGGTCGCGTGCTCCCGTGCCGCCGGCAGATCACCGAGGCTGAGCAGCGCCTCCGCCACCTGGACGTCGACCAGACCCGGCTGGACGTACCCGGTCTCGTCCGGCTCCCGCCCGGTGTGGATCCGGCCCGCCTGGGCCTCGGCCCGCCGGATGCAGGCGCGGGCGCTCGCCGCGTCGCCGAGCTGGGCGTACGCCTTGGCCTGCATGGCGTGCAGATCGGCGGCGAGCGCCGGGGTGATGTGGTTCCCCGCCGCCCTCAGCGCGGCCTCGGCGAAGGCGATGGAGCGGCGGTGGTCGCCGAGGAAGAGGGACTGGGTGGTCAGCAGGGCGATCACATAGCCGCCGAGCGCCCGGTCCCCGCTGGACTTGGCGAGCCGCAGCGCCTGGTGGAAGTAGCGCTGGGCGAGGCCGTGGGCGTCGGAGTCGTACGCGCAGATTCCGGCCATCGCCACCAGGGCCGCCGTCGCGCGGTGCAGCCGGCGGCCGAGCGCGTCGCTGTAGCCGCCGCGCAGCAGCGGTGCGGCCTCGGCGTTGAGGAAGCGGACGATCCGGGGTCTGGTCGCGATGCCGCCCGCCTTGCGGTACATCTGCTCGTAGTGGTCGCGCGCGGACCGGAGCGTCTCTATGTCGGCCGCGCTGACCCGGCCGGGGCCCGGCCGGGAGACGTCGGTGTCCTCCGGCGGGTTCTCCCACTCCCAGACCGGCATCACCGCCGTGGTCCCGGTGACGGCGGGGACGGTGGCCAGGTGGGGGCGCTGCTGTTCGTCCGAGCGCCAGAGCGCGGTGGCCCGCTCGACGAAGCCGGAGAGGGAGGCGCCGGCCGGCGCGTCCCCGGTGCCGTGACCACTGCCGTACCCACCGCCGTAACCGCCACCGGAGACGACGCCCATGCCGATGTCGTCCAGCACGACCGGGCGGCCCAGCCGGCCGCCCAGCACCTCGCAGATCAGGTCCGGCACCTGGCCGCGTGGGCGCTGGCCCTTCAGCCAGCGGGAGACCGCCGTGTGTTCGTACCGCAGGGTCAGGCCGCGCGTCCGGCCCGCCCGGTTGACATGACCGGCGAACCCCGCCCGGGACATCCCGGCCTCGTCGATCAGGGATTCGAGCAGGACGTTCGGCTCCATGGTCCCCCCAGGTGCGTGTCGCAATGAGCCTAGTCCAGCACGTTTCACACGGGGTGTGAACGGAATGCCCGAACCGTCGGGCCGTGCACTCTGCCGCGCCGGGCCGGGGGTCGGTTGAATGAGCTCCTCGCAAGAGGCGGCCGGGTCGTCGGCTCCCCCTCGTAACAGTTGACGACCCGCACCCGCGTCCGTCCGCACCGCCGGCCTGCCCGACACTCCGTGGCCGTGCGGACGGGCGCCGGATCGCACGACCCACTGCCCAACGACGAAGGAGGGTGGCTGCGGGTCGGGGCCGGAACCGCGCTTCCTCCCGGTTCCGTGTCCGGTCCGCGCGCGATCCCGCCGCCCGCGAGAGAAGGAGAAGGGGCGTATCCGGTGGCCGGATACGCCCCTTCTCAACGCCCTGCGGGACTACGCGCCGCGCAGCACCGCGCCCGTGCGCTCGGCGGCCAGGGCCACCGCGCTGTCGCGGGCGGCCGATGCCTCGTCCACGGTCAGCGTGCGGTCGGCGGCGCGGAAGCGGAGCGCGTACGCCAGGGACTTGTTGCCCCCGCCGATCTGCTCGCCGGTGAAGACATCGAACAGCCGCAGCGATTCGAGGAGTTCACCCGCGCCCTCGCGCAGCGCCCGCTCCACGTCGGCGGCCGGGACGTCCCCGGCGACGACGAGCGCGACGTCCTGGGTCGCCACCGGGAAGGTGGAGATCCTGGGCGCCTGGAGGGCTCCGTCGACGGCCTGCTCCAGGACGTCCAGCTCGACCTCCGCGGCGCAGGTCCGCTCGGGCAGGTGGAGCGCCTTGATGACGCGCGGGTGGAGTTCGCCCGCGTGCCCGAAGAGGGTCTCCTCGCCGTTCACGGTGACGTACAGCGCGGCGCAGCGGCCCGGGTGCCACGGGGCGTGCTGGTCGGCGCGGACGGTGACCTCAACACCGGCCTCCGCGGCGATCGAGCGGGCCGCCTCGACGGCGTCCGCCCAGGTCGCCGGGGTGCCCTTGCCCCACCAGCCGGCCTGCTCGCGGGCGCCCGCGAGGACGACGGCGGCACGGCGCGGCTGACGCGGGAGGGCTGCGTCGAGACCGGCGATCTCCTCGTCGGTGGGCCGGCGGTCGACGGGCAGCCGGACGGCGGCCGTCTCCTCACCCGTGGGCCGGAAGACCAGACCCATCTCGAAGAGGGCGAGGTCGTGGCTGCCCCGGCCGTCGTTGCGCCGCAGTGCGCCGAGGAGGCCCGGCAGCAGCGTGGTGCGCAGGGCCGGCTCCTCGTCGGAGATCGGGTTGACGAGCTTGACCGTACGGCGGCGCTCGTCGTCCTTCTCCAGGCCGAGCTGGTCGAGGACCGCGTCGCCGATGAACGGGTAGCTCAGCGCCTCGACGTAACCGGCTCCGGCCAGCACCCGGCCGATGCGGCGGTGCAGCCGCTGGCGGTCGGTGAGACCGCGCCCGGAGGGCGGCGTCGGCAGGGTGGAGGGCAGGTTCTCGTAGCCCTCCAGGCGGATGACCTCTTCGGCCAGGTCGTTCGGCTCGTTCAGGTCGGGCCGCCAGGACGGGACGGTGACGATCAGCTCGTCCTGCCCGTAGACGTCGCAGCCGACCTCCTGGAGGCGGCGGACGACGGTCTCGCGCCCGTACTCCACACCGGCCACCTTGTCGGGGTGGTTCGCCGGCATGGCGATGGTGCGCGGGGCGTGCGGCGCGGTGATCTCGGTGACCCCGGCCTCGGCGGTGCCGCCCGCGAGGAGGACCAGCAGGTCCACCGTGCGCTGCGCCGCCGCTGCGGCCGCCTGCGGGTCGACGCCGCGCTCGAAGCGCTTGGACGCCTCGGAGGACAGCTTGTGGCGGCGCGCGGTGCGGGCGATCGAGATCGCGTCGAAGTGCGCGGCCTCGATGACGACCTCGGTGGTGAGCGCGTGCTCGCCGTCCGCGTCGGCGATCTCGGTGTTGGCGCCGCCCATGACGCCCGCGAGGCCGATCGGCCCGCGGTTGTCGGTGATGACCAGGTCCTCGGCGTCCAGCACGCGCACGGCGCCGTCCAGGGTGGTGAGCTTCTCGCCCTGGGTGGCGCGGCGCACGCCGATCGGCCCGTCGACCCGGGTGCGGTCGTAGGCGTGCAGCGGCTGGCCGAGCTCCAGCATCACGTAGTTGGTGACGTCGACGGCCAGCGAGATCGGCCGCATCCCGGCCTTCTGCAGGCGGCGCTGCATCCAGATCGGGGAGCGGGCCTCGGGCTGGAGACCGGTGACGGTGCGGGCGGTGAAGCGGTCGCAGCCGATCGGGTCCGAGATCTTGACCGGGTAGCCGTACGCGTTGGGCGCGGGCACGTCCAGGAGCGCCGGGTCGCGCAGCGGCAGCCCGTAGGCGGTCGCGGTCTCGCGGGCGACACCGCGCAGGGACAGGCAGTAGCCCCGGTCCGGGGTGACGGCGATGTCGAGGACCTCGTCGACGAGCTGGAGCAGCTCGATCGCGTCGGTGCCGACCTCGTGCTCCGGCGGCAGCACGATGATGCCGTGCGTGCCGTCGTCGCCCATGCCGAGCTCGTCGGTGGAGCAGATCATGCCGTGCGAGGTCTTGCCGTACGTCTTGCGGGCGGCGATCGCGAAGTCGCCGGGCAGGACGGCGCCCGGGAGGACCACGACGACCTTGTCGCCGACGGAGAAGTTACGGGCGCCGCAGACGATCTCCTGCGGTTCGCCGGTGCCGTTGGCGGTGCCGACGTCGACCGTGCAGAAGCGGATGGGCTTCTTGAACCCCTCCAGCTCCTCGATGGTCAGGACCTTGCCGACGACCAGGGGGCCCTTGAGGCCCGCGCCGATCTGCTCGACGGTCTCGACCTCCAGGCCGACGGAGACGAGCTTGGCCTGTACGTCACGGCCGGTCTCCGTCGCCGGCAGGTCGACGTACTCCCGCAGCCAGGAAAGCGGGACGCGCATCAGATCTCCATCCCGAACGGCCGGGTGAACCGGACGTCACCCTCGACCATGTCTCGCATGTCTTCGACGTTGTGGCGGAACATCAGCATCCGTTCGATGCCGAACCCGAAGGCGAATCCGCTGTACTTCTGGGGGTCCACGCCGCAGGCGGTCAGCACCTTGGGGTTGACCATGCCGCAGCCGCCGAGCTCGATCCAGCCCTCGCTGCCGCAGGTGCGGCAGGGGCGGTCCGGGTTGCCGACGGACTCGCCGCGGCAGACGTAGCAGACCATGTCCATCTCGGCGGACGGCTCGGTGAACGGGAAGAAGTTCGGCCGCAGCCGGGTCTTCATGTCCGGCCCGAAGAGCGCCTGGACCATGTGGTCGAGGGTGCCCTTGAGGTCGGCCATGGTGAGGCCCTCGTCGACGGCGAGCAGCTCGATCTGGTGGAAGACCGGGGTGTGCGTGGCGTCCAGCTCGTCGGTGCGGTAGACCCGGCCGGGGCAGACCACGTAGACGGGGGGCTTGCGCTCCAGGAGCGAGCGGGCCTGGACCGGGGAGGTGTGCGTACGCAGCACGACACCGGACTCGTCGCCCTCGGTCGCCTTGCCGTCGGGCGTGGTGCCCTGGACGAAGAAGGTGTCCTGCATCTGGCGGGCCGGGTGGTCGGGCACGAAGTTCAGGGCGTCGAAGTTGAACCACTCCGCCTCGACCTCGGGGCCCTCGGCGATCTCGTAGCCCATGGCCACGAAGACGTCCGCGACCCGCTCCATGATGGTCGTCAGCGGGTGGCGGGCGCCGGCCGGGACGCGGTCGTAGGGCAGCGTGACGTCCACGGCCTCCTCGACGAGCACGCGAGCGTCACGCTCGGCCTCCAGCTCGGCCTGGCGCGCGGCCAGGGCCTTGGAGACGGCGCCGCGGGCCTGGCCCACGCGCTTGCCCGCCTCGGCCTTGGCCTGCGGGGGCAGGGCGCCGATCTCGCGGTTGGCGAGCGACAGGGGCGAGGTACCTCCGGTGTGCGCGGTCTTCGCCTGGGCGAGCGCGTCGAGGTCGCCGGCGGCGGCGAAGGCGGCGAACGCCTCGTCCCGCATGCGCTCGATCTCTTCCGGTTTCAGTGCCTCGACCTCGACTGGGTCGTACGACTTGTTCGGTGCCGACATCTCTTCCCGTGCTTCCGATTGGCTGGTGGCGCGACCCCGCTCGACGACTGGAGGACGCAAAGGTGCCAAAGGTCGAGTCTAAAGGCCGCAGGACGGTCGGGGCGCCCGTGGGCCGCTCAGCCCTCCCGTCGCCCACCACCACCCTGCCTGATCGCTACGCAAACCCCTCTACTTCATATAGGCGGGCATGCTCACGGGCAGGATAAATCGGAACTCGGCCCCGCCGCCGGGCCCCCGGCCGACCGTGATGGTGCCGCCGTGCGCCTCGACGATGCCCTTGACGATGTAGAGGCCGAGGCCGGTGCCGCCGCGCTTGCTCCCCCGCCAGAAGCGGGTGAAGACACGGCCCATCGACTCCTCGGGGATGCCGGGGCCCTCGTCGCTCACGGTGACCGCCGTTCCCATCTCGTCGCAGGCGCCCGGCGCGGGTGCGGGGGCGATCTCCATCGTGACGGTTCCCTCGCCGTGGCGCACCGCGTTTTCCAGGAGGTTCCCGAGGATCTGGTCGATCTTGTCGGGGTCGGCCCACAGGGCGGGCAGCGGGCCCCGGGCACGGACCCGGAAGCGGTCGGGGGCCTGGCCGCCCGCGATGAGGGCCTGGATGTGGCGGGCGACGGCGGCGGAGATGTCGACCGGCTGGCGGCGCAGCTCCAGGCGGCCGGAGTCGATCCGGGAGATATCGAGCAGCTCGGCGATGAGCCGGGTGACCCGGCCCGCGTCGGCGTCGACGGTCTCCAGCATCAGCCGCTTCTGGTCGTCGGTGAACCGTTCCCATTTGGCGAGCAGGGTGGCGGTGAACCCTTTCACCGAGGTGAGCGGGGAGCGCAGCTCGTGGGCGACGGTGGCGATCAGCTCGGCGTGGCTGCGTTCGGTACGCCGGCGGGCCTCGGTGCCGCGCAGCGAGACGACGACCCGGCGCACCGGGCCGAGCGGGTGCTCGCGTACGTAACGGGCGGAGACCAGTACTTCACGGCCGCCGGGCAGCAGCAGGTTGCGCTCGGGCTGGGAGTTACGGGTGGCGAGGCCGCCGTACGGGTCGGTCAGCGGCCACCAGCGCTTGCCCTTGAGGTCCTCCAGCGGGAGGGCCACCTCCAGGGGGCGGCCGATCGCGTCGGCACGGGGGGTGGCGGTGATGCGGGCGGCGGCGGCGTTGAAGCAGACGACGCGGCCGTCGGCGTCGGCGACGACGAGCCCGTCGGGCAGATCGTCGGGGTCGAGGCCGGTGGAGAGGGCGTCCAGGTGTCCGATGCCGGTGCCGTCCGCGCTTCCGGCAGCGGTGTGCGCCGGTCGCGGCGAGCTCATGCCGACAGCCATTTTCCCCTATCCCCACCTCTCGAACCGGTGCAGTGGGCCCCCGAGTTCGTCACCCTACTAGCCGTCGGCGAACCCGCGACACCCTGTGGGGGCGCGCGGTGGGCGTGCGCCGGTGGCCGGGAAAGCGGAATGGCCGGGACCGATCGGTGACGGTCCGTCGAATCGGTGACGGTCCGTCGAACGGCCTGCGGTTACGCGTCGGGGGCGCGGCGGGGACGCTGGGCGCGGGCGGAGGCGTAGAGGCAGACGGCGGCGGCGGTCGCCAGGTTGAGGCTCTCCGCCTTGCCGTGGATCGGGACCCGGACGACGGCGTCGGCGAGCGCCCGGGTCTCCTCGGGCAGCCCCCACGCCTCGTTGCCGAAGACCCAGGCGGTGGGCTCGCCCATGGTGCCCGCGTCCAGCTCGTCGTCCAGGTCGTCGTCCCCGGCCCCGTCGGCGGCGAGGATGCGCACCCCGGCGTCCCGGAGGCCCTGCACGGCCTGCTCGACGGGGACGCCGACGGCGACGGGCAGGTGGAAGAGCGAACCGACCGACGCCCGTACGGACTTGGGGTTGTACAGGTCCACGGAGGCATCGGTGAGCACCACGGCGTCGGCGCCGGCCGCATCCGCGCAGCGCAGTACCGTACCGGCGTTCCCGGGGTCGCGGACATTGGCCAGAACCGCCACCAGGGTGGGCCTCGCGTCCAGGATCTCCTGGAACGGGGAGTCCAGGAAGCGGCAGACGCCGATGAGGCCCTGCGGGGTGACGGTCTGCGAGACGTCGGCGAGGACGTCGTCCCCGGCCAGGTGGACCCGGGCCCCGGCCGCGTGGGAGGCGTCGATGATGTCGGCGTACCGGTCGGCGGCCTCGGGGGTGGCGAACAGTTCGATGAGCGTCGGCTCACCGTCCCCGCCCCGGTGGGCGGCGGCCTCACGCACGGCCTGGGGCCCCTCGGCGATGAACCTGCGCTCCTTGCCGCGGAAGTTGCGGCGGGCCAGCCGGCGGGCGGCGGCGACGCGCGGGGAGCGCGGGGAGATCAGTTCGGGGGTGCCCATGGTCGGCGGCGAGCCTCTCTGCGTACGGGATGGGGATCAGGGGGTCAACGCACCGGACCCGCAGACGGCGTGCGCCTGCGGGTCCGGTTCACGTACCAGGAAAGCGGTGCCTGGATCAGGCGGCCTTCGGGGCGTTGACGTCGCTCGGGAGGGCCTTCTGAGCGACCTCGACGAGAGCGGCGAACGCGTTGGCGTCGTTGACCGCGAGCTCGGCCAGGATCTTGCGGTCCACCTCGATGTTGGCGGCCTTCAGACCCTGGATGAGGCGGTTGTACGTCATGCCGTTCTGGCGGGCAGCGGCGTTGATGCGCTGGATCCACAGCTGACGGAAGTCGCCCTTGCGCTTCTTGCGGTCGTTGTAGTTGTAGACCAGGGAGTGGGTGACCTGCTCCTTGGCCTTGCGGTACAGGCGCGAGCGCTGCCCGCGGTAGCCCTTGGCCGCCTCGAGAATTGCCCGGCGCTTCTTGTGGGCGTTGACTGCCCGCTTGACGCGTGCCACGTGTTAACTCCTTGTAGCGGGGCCGTGGGTGTCTTCACACGGCCCGGAAACGAATTGGTCCCGGTGTGATCGAGGTCGTGCCTCCGGCGTGAGCCGGAGGCCGAGCCTCACTTGCCGAGAAGCTTCTTGATCTTCTTGGCGTCGGCCGGAGCCACGACGACCGTGCCGGTCAGCGAGCGGGTCTTCTTGGACGACTTGTGCTCGAGCAGGTGGCGCTTGCCGGCCCTCTCGCGGAGCACCTTGCCGGAGCCGGTGATCTTGAAGCGCTTGCTGGCACCGCTGTGCGTCTTGTTCTTCGGCATCGCGCCGTTCTCTCCTCGTCAGTGGCGCCCCTCACGGTGCGGGGCACCGGACTGCAGGGGCGTCAGATCTCTATGGGATTCCGGGGGGACCCGGGGGCGCCTGGATGGCGGCCCCCGAAGGTCACGCCTCGGAAGGTGTCTCGGCCGGAGCCTCGGCCGCTGCGGCCGGAGCCTCAGCGGTGTCGCCCTCGGGCGCGGCGTCGGTCGTGCCCTGACGCTCCGCCTTGCGGGCGGCCTGGGCCTCACGGGCCTCGGCCATGGCTTCGGTCTTCTTCTTGTGCGGGCCCAGAACCATGATCATGTTCCGGCCGTCCTGCTTCGGGTTGGACTCGATGAAGCCCAGGTCCTCCACGTCCGAAGCGAGACGCTGGAGCAGTCGGAAGCCCAGCTCCGGGCGGGACTGCTCACGACCACGGAACATGATCGTGATCTTGACCTTGTCGCCCTGCTTGAGGAACCGGACGACGTGACCCTTCTTGGTGTCATAGTCGTGCGGGTCGATCTTCGGCCGGAGCTTCATCTCCTTGATGACCGTGTGCGCCTGGTTCTTGCGCGCCTCACGGGCCTTCATGGCCGACTCGTACTTGAACTTCCCGTAGTCCATGAGCTTGCACACGGGCGGACGGGCTGTCGCCGCCACCTCGACCAGGTCGAGGTCATACTCCTGTGCGAGTTCCAGGGCCTTGGCAAGCGGAACAATCCCGACCTGCTCGCCGCTGGGACCGACAAGTCGGACCTCGGGAACGCGAATCCGGTCGTTGATGCGGGGCTCGGCGCTGATGGATCCTCCTCGGTAGCACCACGCGACCGCCTGGCGGACAGCCGCGTTACGTGTGTGTCTCAAGACCAACCGAGCCGGAACGGCAATACAAAAAGCCCCGGACGGGACACAGGCGGGGCTCCATTACTACCGGAGCACCGTCGCGGTCAACCGCGGGGCGCATCGAGCGGCTCCATCGTCCGTACGGAACGATGGGGACCGCCTGACCGGTGACCCGCCATCCGTGAGGATGGTCAGGTGGGAGATCGGAGCCTCCACTTGTGGGCCGAGCACATAGGTGTCCGGCCGGTCGTTACACAAGGTTAGCAGCCCGGTCGCGGGGGCGCTAATCCTGCGTCCGAGAGGCTCCCGCGCGAGGGGCGGTCCCGGCCGGGCCTTATCGTGTGGGCATGAGCGACGCGACCCCCACCAGCAGTGAGAACCCCGGCTTCGACGCCATGGCCCGCGACATCGCGGAGGTCCCGGCCGTCGAGGTCATCGTGACGGTCGCCGTCAACCTGATGAGCGCGGCGGCGGTGAAGCTCGGCCTCACCGAGGAGGGCGAGGACCACAAGGACCTCGACGAGGCCCGCAAGCTGGTCCACGCGCTGGCCGGACTGCTGGACGCCTCCACCACGGAGATCAGCACCTTCCACGCCTCCCCGCTGCGGGACGGCCTGAAGTCGCTCCAGCTCGCCTTCCGCGAGGCCTCGCTGGTGCCGGACGAGCCCGGCCAGGGCCCCGGCGAGAAGTACACGGGCCCGGTCTACGGCTAGGTCTTCCGGTTCGTACGTACGTGAGCCCGCCTCCCCCTCGTCGGGGCGGCGGGCTCACGTAGTTTAAGGCTCAGCGGCTGAACAGGGGCTCCCCCGGTGCGGTGGCTCCGGCCGGCAGCAGCGCCAGGTCCAGCCCGCTGACCAGCCGGGCCCTCAGCACCTCGCTGCCGGAGAGCGCCTCGGCGACCCGGCGGGCCGCCTCGGCGGGTGCCGCGTCCGGGGCGAGGACCAGGGCGAGGGTGCCGTCCGCCCGGCCCGGGCCGAGGTGGGCGCGGAGCACGACGGGTTCGGCGGCGACGGCCTCCCGTACGGCGTCGAGCACCGCCGGGTCCTGGAGCGGGTCGGTGCTGGTGCGGTTCTCCGCCAGCGCCAGGAGCGCCTGGCCGCTCAGCTCGAAGGCGACGGGCCCGGCGAGGTCCAGCACCACGGTGTCGGCCTTCTCGTGCGCGGCGGCCTGGAGGGCCTGGTGCAGCGGTACCGCGACGGGGCGGGCCTCGGGGTCCCAGAGCGCCAGCGAGTCGGTCGAGGTGAAGGCGGGCAGCGCGCGGCGGTCGCCCGCCTTGAGGGTGGGCACGGCCATGTCGCTGGTCTTCTCGCGCCGCAAGCCGCCCCCCCGTCTCCCACCACCGCCCTTCTGGTGAGCTTCGCGCTCCTCTTGACTGCCCTCCTCCACCTCGCCGAGGACGGCGACGACGGGGACCAGGAGCCGGGCCTCGCGTAGCGCCGCCAGGACCGGGCCGACGGCGCTCCGGTCCTTCGCCCAGGCATCGAGTGCGCTGGTCAGGGCGGGGGAAGCCGAGCCGTCGTCGTCGGAGAAACCGGAGTCCGGGATGTTCTTGAGCGCCACGGGTCGAGGGTAGTGCCTGGGGGCGTGGCCGCCGAGCCGGGGGTTCAGCGGTGGCCCGGTGCGTTGCGGCCGCGCCACAGGACGACGGCCGCCGCCAGCAGGATCGCGCCGAGGCCGCCCGCGAGCGGGGCCGCCCAGTTGACCGGGTCGTCGGCGGCGGGCGGCGGGGTCGGCCCGGGGCCGAAGAACTTCGTGCGGTGGCCCGCCGTGGCGGTCCTGGCGCTCAGCTCCCCCGGGCGCAGCCGGGAGCCCGCCTCGATGGCCTCCGCCGGGTCGACGATGCCGTAGCCCCGGGCGTCGTCGCGGCCCTCGGCGGGGGCGTCGCGGGCGGTGTCGGCGAGGAGCTTCTTGATCTGGGCGGGGTCGAGGCCGGGGTGGGCCGCGCGGACCAGGGCGACGGCCCCGGAGACGAACGCGGCGGCCGCCGACGTACCCCACTCGATGTAGTAGTGGCCGTCCGGGTTGGCCACGACGATGTCCACGCCGGGCGCGCTGACGGTGGCGTACCAGCGGCGGGTGGAGAAGGCGGCGTGGGTGCCGTACTCGTCGACGGCGGCGACCGCGATCACGCCGGGGTAGGCGGCCGGGTAGGAGATCCGGTCCCCCTTCTCGCCGCCGTTGCCCGCCGAGGCGACCACGGAGATGCCCTTGGAGAGGGCGTACTGGATGGCGGAGTCCTCGCCCGGGTCCGGGTGGGCGGACTCGCTGTCGTCGCCCAGGGAGAGGTTGATGACGTCGGCGCCGTTGTCGGCGGCCCAGCGGATGCCCTGGGCGAGCGCGGTGCCGCGGGTCTTGCGGGCCTTGGCGCGGGCCGGGTCCTTGGATTCCAGGATGACGCGGACCGGCATGATCTTGACCTCGGGCGCGATGCCGAGGACGCCGTCGGTGCGGCCGGGGCCGTTGCCGTGTCCGGCGATGATTCCGGCCATCGCGGTGCCGTGGAGGGCCCAGGAGGGGTCGCCCTGGCCGGCGCCGAAGCCGACGAGGTCCTTGCCGGGGAGCACCTGGCCCACGAGGTCGGGGTGGGTGCCGTCGACGCCGGTGTCCAGGACGGCGACGGTGACGCCCGCGCCCTTCGTGGTCTGCCAGGCACGGTCGGTGTGCATCGCCGCCAGGGCCCACTGCTGGTCGCGGATGGCGTCCGCGTGGACGGGGGGTGCGGGGGCGAGCGCGAGGACGGCGGCGGCGCAGACCGCGGCGAGGACGCGGTGGGGTCGTCGTCGGGTCATGCGGGCGGCTCCACGAGATCGGTGACGGTCGTGCGCAGCCCTCGCTCCACCCGGTCCGCGATGCCCTTCGCCTCGTGGCCGAGGCCGGCCTGGGCGATGTCCGTGGTGGCGGGCGTCTGCGCCGCCGCGTCGGCGGGCTGCGGCTCGGCGACGGTACGCGCGTCGGCGAAGCCGGAGACGGCGAAGACGACGACCGGGATCTCGGTGAGCGGCCGGACGGTCCAACTGGCGCGCTGCCGGTCGCCGAACCCGGCGGCGACGGTGCCCTCGGGGGCGTACGTACGCGGCATCAGGTCCTTGCGCGCGGCGAGCTTCTGCTCGGTGAACCGGGTGCTCAGGGCCCGCATCCCGGCGGCGTCGGCCTCGGTGACGACCATGCCGACGGTGGTGACGGCGGAGCGGGTCGAGTCGGTGTAGGTGGCCCGCACCATCCGCTCGCAGCCGACGGACCGGAGGGTGGTGCGCAGCAGGGGATCGAGCCCCTGGGAGCAGTCGCTGTCGCCGGCGACGGCGAGCCGGGTCCAGGTGCGGTTGGTACCTCCGGGTCCGGCTCCCGTGCCCTTGAGGGCGCGCGGGAAGAGCGTGTCGATGGGGACGCTGTGCCAGACGGTGCGGCCTGCGGTGTAGGGGGTCCGGGTGGGCTCGGCGGAGGAGTCGCCGGTGAGCCAGGCGCCGGTGGCCGCGCCGCCGATGAGCCCCAGCCCGAGGACCACGCAGGCGGCGGCCAGGGGCGCCCGCCACCGCTGCCGGGGCGGGACGGGGCGGAGCCGGGTGGTGATCTCGGCGGGGGTCTCGGGGTAGCCGTAGCGGGCCGGTACGCGGTACGCGCCCGGGGGCGGCGGGACGGCTCCCGGCGCCGGGGTCAGGTCGACGGCCCCCGCGGGCCTGCGCTTCTGGAGGGTGAAGGCGGGAGGCGGCCCGGAGCCGGGGTGCGTGGGGCGCGCCGGGTACGAGGCGGGCGTTGGCGGTGCTGACGGGGCGGTGGGGGCCGCTGTGTTCGGCGGTACGGGGGTGGTGGGGGTGGCGGGGGGTGCTTGTGGGGGGCGGCGCGGGGCTGTTGGGGCGGGTGAGGGGCCTGGTGTCTGCGGGCCGCCCGAGGCCTGCGGGGTGCTCGTGCCGCGCGGGGCCTGTGCGGGGGGCGGGACAGCCGGGGGCGGTGGGGTCGTCGGGCGGGGTGGCACGGGAGCGCGCTGCGCTTCGGTACTCATCCGGCCCCCTGGTTCGCGTCCCCGTACCGACCACGGATCACCGCCACCGCCAGGCGCGTTGGTGCTCGCGTGCCCGTCACTCTACGGGCTGCGGGCGCACGGCGGGGCACGGGCCGTCCGGCCTCGGCGGATCTGCCCCGAACGTCCCCTACCCAGGGGTAGCGCTCTCTGGCAAGCTGCGGCCATGACTGCCCGCGCCGCTGACCGGACCCGGTACAACCGGGCCACCGCCCACCTCGACGCCCCGATCGCGATCGTCGATCTGGACGCCTTCGACGACAACGCCGACGATCTGGTGGCCCGGGCGGGCGGGAAGCCGATCCGGGTCGCGAGCAAGTCCGTGCGGTGCCGGGCCCTGCTGGAGCGGGTGCTCGCGCGCCCCGGGTTCGCCGGGATCATGTCGTACACGCTGGCGGAGTCGTTGTGGCTGGCGCGGGCCGGGTTCGAGGACGTGCTGCTGGCGTATCCGTCGGCCGACCGGAGCGCCTTCGCCGAGCTGGCCGCCGATCCGAAGCTGGCCGCGGCCGTGACCGTGATGGTGGACGACCACGCCCAGTTGGAGCTGATCGACGCCTCCCGGGCCGGCGGGCAGGAGGAGATCCGGGTCTGCCTGGAGCTCGACACCTCGCTCCAGCTACTGGGCGGCCGGATCCGGATCGGCGCGCTCCGTTCGCCGCTGCGCTCCCCCGCGCAACTCGCCGAGCTGGCCCGCTCGGTGGCGCGCAGGCCGGGGTTCCGGCTGGTGGGGCTGATGGCGTACGAGGGTCATGTCGCCGGGGTGGGCGACTCGTTGGCGGGGCGGCCGCTGCGGTCCCGGGCGATCCGGCTGATGCAGGCGGCCGCCCGTAAGGAGCTGGCGGCCCGCCGGGCCGAGGTGGTCCGGGCGGTCCGCGCGGTCGCCCCCGACCTGGAGTTCGTCAACGGCGGCGGCACCGGCAGCGTGCAGCACACGGCGGCCGAGGCCGCGGTGACGGAGATCGCGGCGGGTTCGGGGCTGTACGTGCCGCGCCTCTTCGACAACTACACGTCGTTCACCGCCCGCCCGGCGGCCCTGTTCGCCCAGCCCGTGGTGCGTCGGCCGGGCGTGGGCGTGGTGACGGTCCTCGGCGGCGGCTACCCGGCCTCCGGCGCCGCCGGAGCGGACCGGTCGCCGGTTCCGTACCTCCCGGAAGGGCTGCGCTACGACCCGCAGGAGGGCGCGGGCGAGGTCCAGACGCCGCTGCTGGGCTCCCCCGCCGACGATCTGCTGATCGGTGACAAGGTCTGGTTCCGGCACGCCAAGGCCGGTGAGCTGTGTGAGCGCTTCGACGCGCTCCAGTTGATCGAGGGCGACCGGATCACGGCGACCGTTCCGACGTACCGGGGCGAGGGGAAGACCTTCCTCTGAGCCCCTGGTAGAGAGGGTTCAGGGGCCGATCGACGCGCCCACGCCACCGCTCGTCGCGCTGTCCCCGATCGGCCGGATCGACCGCGTGATCGTGTCCGTCAGCGACACCGGCAGCTCCGGCCGGTCCGCGTCGAAGGCGTACCGGACGATCACCGGGGTCTCGCTGCCCACCGTCGACGGGAAGGCCACCGACTGCACCACGCCACCCGGCCCCTTCGCGGTGACGACCCGCCAGCGCACCAGGTACCCGGTGCGTCCGGCGACCGCCACCGGCTCCGCCTTGAGGACCTGGTGGGACGTGATGCCGCCATGGGTGCGCCGGCCGAGGACGTCCTCCTCGTAGGCCTGGTCGGCGGCCGTGGTGATGTCGGCCTCCGCGATGGCCTTGGGGTCGCTCTGGCCGGCCCGGGCGGTGCGGGTGGAGACGGTGCCCCGGTAGCAGAAGGAGGCGGAGGTGCCGGGGCAGTCGTAGGAGATGGCCGTACGGATGGTGGGGGCGTCGTCGGAGGTGTTCTCCGGCTTCTCCCAGCCGTCGGGCACCGTCAGCGTGATCCCGTTGAGCTGGTCGACGAGGGCCCCGGGGTCGTCGTCCGGGCTGCCCTCCGGGGAGGGTGTCGCGGACGCGGCGGGTGCGGTGGGGGCCGGGTCGGAGGCGGTGGGTCCCGGGGCCGCTCGCGTACCGCTGTCGTCGGGGCCCAGCAGGACGGCGGCGGTGACGGCCGCGCCCAGGACCAGCAGGCCCGAGAGAGTGATCGCCACGACGCGCGTACGGCTGCCGCCCCGGGGAGACGGGGGTGCGGTCGGCGGCCCGAACGCCTGGGGAGCGTGCGGCGGGTGCGCCGGCTCGTACGGTGCGGGGTGCGCGGCGGCGGACGGGCGGGTGTGCGCGGTCCAGGCCGTGCCGTCCCACCAGCGGTCGGTGCCGGGTGTCCCCGCGTCCGGGTACCAGCCGGGCGGCGTCGCGAAGCTCATGGAGCCACTCCAGGTGGCCTTCACAGCGTGTTCGAAGCGGTTACGGAGCCGGGGGAGACGGGGGCGTCGGTGGACCGCCCGGTGCGGGAGAGCAGGTCGCGGGCGGGGCCGGTCGGGCGGTGGCCCGCCGGCCAGACGGCCCGCAACTGGCGGCGCAGCCGTACGCCGGCGACCGGGATCTTGACCAGGCGGCGGGACGACAGCTCCTCGCCGAGGGCCAGTTCGCTCAGGACGCAGGGCCCGGCGCCGCTCTCCGCCGCGCCCTTCACGGCGGTCGTCGAGGAGAGTTCGAGCAGCGGCTGGGCGAGGCCGCCGTGGACGGCGAGGGCCGCGTCCAGGACCTGCCGGGTGCCGGAGCCGCGCTCGCGGAGGATCAGCGGGGTGGCGGCCAGTTCACCGGGGAGCAGCGGGGTGCGGCGGCGGGCCCACAGGTGGCTGGGGGCGACCACGACGACGAGGCGGTCGTGGGCGATGACGGTGCCGTCCAGGCCCTCCGGTATCGACAGGCCCTCCACGAAGCCCAGGTCGGCCTCGCCGGTGACCAGGCGGCGGGCGACGTCCGCCGAGTTGCCGACGAGAAGCGAGACGGCGGTGTCCGGGCGCTCGGCGCGCAGGGCGATCAGCCAGCCCGGCAGCAGGTACTCGGCGATCGTCATGCTGGCCGCGACCCGCAGCCGGGAGTCCCGCCGGTCGCGCAGCGCCTGCGCCCCCGCGTCGAACGCCTCGGCGGCCTCCACGACCCGGCGCGCCCAGTCGGTGACGAGCGCGCCCGCGTCGGTGAGCCGGGAGCCGCGCGGGGAACGGTCCAGCAGGGCGACGCCGAGCTGCCGTTCCATGGAGCGGATGCGGCTGGAGGCGGCGGGCTGGGTGATGCCGACGTCCTTGGCGGCCCGCCCGAGGCTGCCGTGCCGGGCGACGGCGAGCAGCAGCTCCAGCGCTCCGAGGTCGGGGACCCGGTGGGAGAGAGGAGTGCGGGGAGCTTGGTCGTCACTGGGCATAAAGCCAGCTTATGACCTCATAGGAACGGGGGTCCTGGTGGGCGGAGCCGGGCACGCGAAGAATCGTGGCATGGCCATCTTTCCGCAGACCCGGACCGCTGAACCGCTCCTCCACCGCGACGCGTGGACGGGCCCGCGACCGGTCGGGCGGCGGCTGCCGTCCCTGCGGCACATCGGCCCGAACTGGTACGCGAGCGTCATGGGCACCGCGATCGTCGCGAGCGCCGGGGCGGCGCTCCCGGTGGACGTGCCCGGTCTGCGGCGCGCGTGCACGGTGGTGTGGGCGCTGTCGGCCGTCCTGCTCGCCGCCGTCCTCACCGCCCGGGCCGGGCACTGGCTCCACCACCGCGACCAGGCCCGCGCCCACCTTCTGGACCCGGCCGTCGCGCCCTTCTACGGGTGCCTGTCGATGGCGCTGCTGGCGGTCGGCGGGGCCACGCTGACGGTGGGCGCGGACGTCATCGGCGTACGGGCCGCTCTGGCCGTGGACGTGGTGCTGTTCGTCGCGGGGACGGCGGTCGGCCTGGTGGCCGCTGTGGTGGTGCCGTACCTGATGGTCGTACGCCACCGTCCCGCGCCCGGGACCGCGTCGCCGGTCTGGCTGCTGCCGCTGGTCGCCCCGATGGTCTCGGCCTCGCAGGGGGCGCTGCTGGTGCCGCACGTGGCGGCCGGGCAGGGGCGGGAGGCGCTGCTGCTGGCCTGCTACGCCACGTTCGGGCTCTCCCTGCTGGCCACCCTGGTGGTGCTGCCGCTCGTCTTCGCCCGGCTCGTCCACCACGGACCGCTGCCGCTGGCGCTGACCCCGACGCTCTTTCTGGTGCTGGGGCCGCTGGGGCAGTCGACGACCGCCGTCAACCAGTTGGCCGACGCGGCTCCGGGGGCGGTCGCGGATCCCTACGCCTCGGCCTTCGGCGCGTTCGCGGTGCTCTATGGGGTGCCGGTGATGGGCTTCGCGCTGCTGTGGCTGGCGCTGGCTGCGGCGATGGTCTTCAGGGCGATGCGTGACGGTATGGGGTTCGCGATGACGTGGTGGGCGTTCACGTTCCCTGTAGGAACGTGTGTGACGGGGGCGGCCGGTCTGGCCCGGCACACCGGTCTGGACGCCCTGACCTGGCTGGCCGTGGCGTTGTACGTGTTCCTGGTGGTGGCGTGGCTGGTCGCCGGGGCACGGACCGTGCGCGGCGTGGTCAGCGGAGCGCTGACGGCAGCTCCTGTGCCGCCCTCAGCAGCGACGGCCCGTACCAGGTGAGCAGGCGGCCGTCGACGAGGGCGGCGGGCAGGGCCGGGAAGGCCTCGGGCCCGTCGGCGGCGGTGAAGCGGTAGGGCTCATCCGGCAGCACTACCAGTTCGGCACCGGACGCGTTCAGCTCGGCGAGCGGGATGCGCGGGTAGCGCTCGGCGTGGTCCGCGTACACGTTGCGCACCCCGAGGCGGGCCAGCAGGTCCCCGGCGAAGGTGTCGCGGCCGAGCACCATCCAGGGGCGGCGCCAGATCGGTACGACGGCGGGGCGCGGGCTCGCGGAGGGCGCGGGGAGGTCCGCCCAGGCCGCCTCGGCCTCGTCCAGCCAGCGGGGGCGGGTCAGGCCGCAGCCGGTGGTGAGGACCCGGTCCAGTTCGGTGAAGGCCTCGTCCAGGGTGCGGATCTCGGTGACCAGGACGTCGAGCCCGGCCTCCCGGAGTGCGGCGAGGTCGGGGGCGCGGTTCTCCTCCTCGTTGGCGATGACGAGGTCCGGCGCGAGGGCGGCGATCGCAGCCACGTCCGGGTTCTTCGTGCCGCCGATCCGGGCGGCGGCGAGGCCTTCGGGGTGCGTGCACCAGTCGGTGACGCCCACGAGCAGCCCGGGGGCGGTGACGGCGACGGCCTCGGTGAGGGAGGGGACCAGGGAGACGGCACGCATCGGCACTTTCGGCTCTCCCGGCCCTCAGCGGCGCGAGTCGTACGTCGCGTCGATGTGCTCCGCGACCGCGACGAGCAGCAGCCGGGTGCCGGGCCGGGTGGCCCGCCAGCGGTGCCGTACGCCGCCGGAGAGGAACAGGGTGTCGCCGCGCTCCAGCCGGTACGCCTGGCCCTCCGCCTCGACCTCGGCGGCGCCCTCGACGACGTACATCAGCTCGTCGTTGCGGTGCTGGAACTCGCGCCCGAGGTCCTGCTCACCGGTAAACTCCAGGGCGCTGAGCTGGTGGCGCCCGCGCACCACCCGGCGTACGCCGTCGCCCTCCTCACCCCGTACGACGTCGACCGCGCGGGCCGAGTCGGCGGCGGCCCGCAGCCGTGAGGTGGTGGTCTCCAGGGCCTCGGCGACCCGGTCGAGCGAGCGGGCGCTGGGGCGGGCGCGCTCGTTCTCGATCTGGCTGAGGAAGGGCACGGAGAGCCCGCTGCGCTCGGCGACCGCGGCCAGCGTGAGACCCAGGGTGCGGCGCCGACGGCGGACCGCGGCACCGACCCGCGGTGTGTCCTTGTCGTCCATGTCCGGGCTCCCTCCCACCTGAGCCATCCTCCCGGCTGCCAGCACCTTACGCACATGGTTGCGCGAGACGTCCGGTAATCGGCCCTCGGACAGCCGGAAGGGGTGGGCCCCGCCGTCCTGGCGGAACCCACCCCTCACCTGCGCTTTCCGTGCTCCAGAACCCCTATTGGGGTGCCATGGTGTCCGCGATGCCCGGATTTTCGTCCATCCAGGCCTTCACGGCTTCCTCCTCACGACCCGCGCCGCGCTTCTGGATCTCGTTCTCCAGGCCGCCGAGCTGCTTCTCGTCCAGCTTGAAATTCTTGAACCACTTCGTGAGCTGCGGGTACTGCTTCGGGAACTCCTTGGAGGCGATGGTGTGCAGCCGGTCGCCGTCACCGAACGTCTTCTTCGGGTCCTTCAGCTTGGTCATGCCGTACTCGTTGTACGCCCAGTGCGGGGTCCACAGCAGGACGGCGATGGGCTCCTTCTTGGCGTACGCCCGCTTCAGCTCGGCGAGCATGCCGGGCGTGGAGGAGTCCAGGACCTGGTACTCCTTGTCCAGGCCGTAACTCGGCAGGACGTTCGTCTTGAGGTTCTCCATGGTGGCGGTGCCGGGCTCGATGCCGACGATCCGGCCCTTGAAGTCGCCGCCCTTGCCCTTGAGGTCGTCGAGCGTCTTGACGTCCTTGACGTAGTCGGGGACGGCGACCTCGATGGAGGTCGGCCCGTACCAGGAGCCGAGGTTGCTCAGCTTGTCGCCGTACTTGTCCCAGTAGTTCTTCTGCGTGTACGGCAGCCAGCCGTCGAACTGCACGTCGATCTGGCCGCGTGACATGGCGGCGTACATCGGGCCGACCTCGAACTGCTTGAGGTTGATCTTGTAGCCGCGCTCCTCCAGGACCGCCTTCCACAGGTACGTGGCGGCGATGTCCTCCTCCCAGGGGAACCAGGCGACCTCGACCGGGCGCTTGCGCTCGTCGTCACCGCCGGCCGCCTGGGCGTCCTTCGGGGCGGGCGACCACTTGTCGGCGACGCCCGGGTTGTCCTTCAGCCAGGTGCGGACGGCGTCCTGCTCCTTGCCGGAGCCGGCCTTCTGGATCTCGGCCTCAAGGCTGGTGAGCTGCTTCTCGCTCATCTTGAAGTCCTTGAGCCACTTGGCGACCGTGGGGTTCTCCTCGGTGAAGCCCTTGCGCGCCAGCGTGTGGATGCCGTCGCCCTTGCCCCAGAGGCCCTTGGGGTCCTTGAGCTTGGTGAGGTCGAAGTCGTTGTACGCCCAGTGCGGCGACCAGAGCGGAACGACGATCGGTTCCTTCTTGGCGTACGCGCGCTTCAGCTCGGCCAGCATGGACGGCGTGGAGCCGTCGATGAGCTTGTACTCCTTGTCCAGGCCGTAACCCGGCAGCAGCTTGTCCTTGAGCAGGCCCATCTCACCGGCGCTCGGCTCGATGCCGACGATGCGGCCCTTGAACTCGGAGGCCCGGCCCTTCAGGTCCTCCATGGACTTGACGTCCTTCATGTACGCGGGGACCGCGAGCTCCAGCGAGGTGGGGGCGTACCAGGCGCCCATGTCCTCCAGGCGGTCCTGGTACTTCTTCCAGTAGCTGGCGTGGGTGGTGGGGAGCCAGGAGTCGGTCTGGAAGTCGATCTGGCCGTTGGCCATGCCGGTGTAGAGCGCGCCGGCCTCGTACTGCTTGACGTCGACCTCGTAGCCGCGCTGTTCCAGCATCTCCTTCCAGAGGAAGGTGGAGGCGATGCCCTCGTCCCACGGGATGTAGCCGATGGAGATCTTCTTGCCGTCGCCGACCTGCCCGTCCGCACCGGAGGCGGTGTTCTTGGCGGAGCCGCCGAAGATGCCCATGCCGCCCGCGACGAGCGCGAGGGCCACGATGCCGGCGACCGCGACGACGGGCTGCGGGCGGTAGGCCCAGATCTTCCAGCCCTCGACGGACGCCTGCGCCTTGGCGGCGGCGCGGCGGCCGAGCGGGGAGACCTCGCGGCCGAGTGCGCCGGTCATCCGGTCCAGGTACATGGCCAGGATGACGATGGAGATGCCCGCCTCGAAGCCGAGGCCGACGTCGATGTTGCCGATGGCGCGGTAGACGGAGCCACCGAGGCCGCCGCCGCCGACCATGCCCGCGATGACGACCATGGACAGGCCCAGCATGATGACCTGGTTGATGCCCGCCATGATCGTGGGCAGCGCGAGCGGGAGCTGGATGCGCAGCAGGGTGTTGCGCGAGGTGGTGCCGAAGGCCTCGGCCGCCTCGACGAGTTCGCCGTCGACCTGGCGGATGCCGAGTTCGGTCATCCGGACGCCCGGGGGCAGCGCGAAGATGATGGTGGCGATGATGCCGGGGACCACGCCGACGCCGAAGAAGATGACGCCGGGGATCAGGTAGACCATGGCGGGCATGGTCTGCATGAAGTCCAGGACCGGCCGGACCACCGCGCTGACGGTCTTGGACCGGGAGGCCCAGATGCCGAGCGGTACGGCGATGAGCAGCGTGACCAGGGTGGCGACGAGCACCAGGGTGAGCGTGTCCATCGCCTCGGCCCACAGCTCGACGGAGTCGATGACGGCGAATCCGACGAAGGCCAGCAGCCCGGCGGGCAGACCGCGCAGCCACCAGGCGATGATCGCGACGATGCCCGCGAAGAGCAGCGGGTGGGGGGCGGAGAGTACGGCGGCTATGCCGTCGAACATGGAGCTGACGACGGAGCTGATCGCCTCGAAGAGCCAGGCGAGGTGGGTCTGGAGCCAGTCGACGGCGGAGTCGACCCATTCGCCGAGAGGGAGCCTAAACACTGGCCACCTTCTTCACGGCATCGTTGTCGGACTTCACGGCATCGTTGTCGGAGAGCGTCTTGGGCGGTGCCACGGAGTCCTTGGATGTCCCGGAGTCCTTGAGGGCCTCGGTGGGCGTCATCGGGTCACCGAGCACGGCGAGCAGCCGGGAGCTGGGGACGACGCCGACGAGCTTGCCCTTGGCGTCGGTGACGGCCACCGGGTCCGCGCTCTGCGCGCAGGGGGCGAAGAGCTCGATGATCGGCGTGGACTCGGACACCGCGGCGGGGGCCGCGGCGAGGACGTCCTGCGGGGTGCGCAGCTCCGTGCCGTCCGTCGTGGTGGAGCCCATGACGGTGTGCGGCTCGGCCATGATGGCGCCCGCGGTGAGCACCCGGGAGCGGTCGACGTCCTGGGTGAAGGAGGCGACGTAGTCGTTGGCCGGGGTGACGAGGATGTCCTCGGCGGTGCCGAGCTGGACGATCCTGCCGTCGCGCATCACGGCGATCCGGTCGCCCAGGCGCATGGCCTCGTTGAGGTCGTGGGTGATGAAGACGATGGTCTTCTTCAGCCGCTTCTGGAGCTCCAGGAGCTGGTCCTGCATGTCGCGCCGGATCAGCGGGTCGAGCGCGCTGAAGGACTCGTCCATGAGGAGCAGGTCGGCGTCGGTGGCGAGCGCGCGGGCGAGGCCGACGCGCTGCTGCATACCGCCGGAGAGCTCGTCGGGCCAGGAGCTCTCCCAGCCGGCGAGGCCGGTCAGTTCCAGGGCCTCGGTGGCCCGCTTGATCCGCTCGGCACGGGGTACACCCTGGACCTCCAGGCCGTACGCGGCGTTGTCCAGGACACTGCGGTGGGGGAAGAGCGCGAAGTGCTGGAAGACCATGCTGATCTTGGTGGAGCGCACGTTCCGCAGGTCGCGCGGGGCCAGGGCGGTCAGGTCCTGGTCGTCGAAGAGGACGCGTCCGGCGGTCGGTTCGAGCAGCCCGTTGAGCATCCGCAGCAGCGTGGACTTGCCGGAGCCGGAGAGGCCCATCACCACGAAGATCTGGCCCGGCTCCACCGTGAAGGAGGCGTCGATCACCGCTGCGGTCGTTCCGTCGGCGCGGAGTTCGTCGCGGTCCGCGCCGTCCTCCAGCTTCCGGACGGCTTCATCGGGTCGTCGGCCGAACACTTTGTACAAGTTCTCGGCTTGCAGCCTGGACACATACACCTCACGGGTCGAACTGAGAACGGTCTGCCACCCCCGCCGGCAGACCGTGGAGCGGTGCGGTTTCGGCCCGCATGGCACATGCATTAGTTGAAAATGCGACGTGGTCCGCTCCGATGGCGCGCCTGCCCGCACTTACACGGAGCAAACGCAAGTGTGTTCCAGGTCACGATCGGGGCGATCTCCGGTCACCGGGAGCCATCGACGGCGACTGTCAGTGGCGTGGGGCATCATCGGTTCCGTGACGCGACGCCTGATGCTCCTCGACACCGCCTCCCTCTACTTCCGCGCCTATTTCGGCGTCCCCGACTCGGTGCGCGCACCGGACGGGACCCCGGTCAACGCCGCGCGCGGACTCCTCGACTTCATCGCCCGCCTGGTGCAGGACCACCGGCCGGACGAGCTGGTCGCCTGCTGGGACAACGACTGGCGCCCGCAGTGGCGGGTGGACCTGATCCCGACGTACAAGGCGCACCGGGTGGCCGTCGAGACACCCGCGGGGCAGCGTGACGAGGAGGAGATCCCCGACACGCTCTCCCCGCAGGTCCCGATCATCGAGGACGTGCTGGCCGCGCTCGGGATCGCCCGCGTCGGCGTCACGCCGTACGAGGCGGACGACGTGATCGGCACCCTCACCGCCCGCGCGACCGGGCCCGTGGACATCGTGACCGGCGACCGCGACCTCTATCAGTTGGTCGACGACGCCCGGCAGGTGCGGGTGCTCTATCCGCTCAAGGGCGTCGGCACGCTCCAGATGACCGACGAGGCGTGGCTCCGCGAGAAGTACGGGGTGGACGGCGCGGGCTATGTGGACCTGGCCCTCCTCCGCGGCGATCCGAGCGACGGGCTCCCGGGCGTGCCCGGCATCGGCGAGAAGACGGCGGCGAAGCTGCTGGACGCGTACGGGGACCTGGCCGGGATCATGGCGGCGGTGGACGACCCGAAGGCGAAGCTCACCCCCTCGCAGCGCAAGCGGCTGGACGAGGCGCGGGACTACGTGGCGGTCGCGCCGAAGGTCGTGCGGGTGGCCCAGGACGTGCCGCTGCCCGATTTCGACCCGGCACTGCCCCGCGAGCCGCGCGACCCGGCCGCACTGGAGGCGCTTGCCGGGCAGTGGGGGCTGGGCGGGGCACTTCAGCGGCTCCTCACCACACTCCAGGCCTGAGGTGTTAACTTAGGCATACCTAAGTCATCGGGGCCGGAGGTGTCCGGCGCCGAGCGCCGATACGTACGCCGCACGCATCCGTCCACCGACGAGCGGGCCCGTACGTCACAACCCAGGGAGTACCTCGTGGCAGAGCGGCCGGCCCGGCAAGGACCCAAGGCCCAGGGGGCGCAGGTCGTGCGCACCGAGCAGATCACCCCGCACATGGTGCGCGTGGTCCTCGGCGGCGAGGGGCTCGCCGACTTCTCCCTGGACGGCTTCACCGACCACTACATCAAGCTGTGCTTCGCGCCCGAGGGCGCCGACTACGCGCACCCGTTCGACATCGCCGCCATCCGCGAGAGCCACCCGCGCGAGCTGTGGCCCACGACCCGTACGTACACGATCCGTTCGTGGGACCCGGTCGCCCGGGAGATGGCCGTCGACTTCGTCGTCCACGGTGACGAGGGCCTCGCGGGACCGTGGGCGCAGCGCGCCCAGGCCGGCGACCAGGTCACCTTCCTCGGCCCCGGCGGCGGTTACGGGCCGCAGGCCTCGGCCGGCTGGCACCTCCTGGCGGGCGACGAGAGCGCGCTGCCGGCGATCGCCGCGTCGCTGGAGCAGATGCCGGCGGGCGCCCTCGTGCACGCGTTCGTCGAGGTGCCGGACGCATCCGAGGAGCAGAAGATCGTGACGCCCGACGGGGTGGCCGTGACCTGGCTGCACCGCGGCGACCGTCCGGTCGGCGAGCTGGTGACCGCGGCCGTGAAGGGTCTGGACTTCCCCGAGGGCGAGGTCCAGGCGTTCGTGCACGGGGAGGCGGGCTTCGTGAAGGAGATCCGCCGCTACCTGCGCGTGGAGCGGCAGATCCCGCTCGCCCAGCTCTCGATCTCCGGCTACTGGCGCCTCGGCCAGAACGACGACGCCTGGCGCGCGGTCAAGCGCGAGTGGAACGAGCAGGTGGAGCGCGAGCAGGAGGGGCCGGCAGCGGCCACGTGAAGGCTTCCGCGAGACCGCACCCGACCCCGTCCGCCGAACTCGGCGGGCGGGGTCGGCGCGTGCCTGCGGGTCGCGGAGTCAGGCGCGCGGGGTCGGCGCGTGCCTACGGGGCGCGGAGTCAGGCGCGCGGTGTCGGCGCGTGCCTACGGCGCCACCTCGCCCGGCGCGGCGCAAGGCCAGGCGCGCGGGGCCACCTGCCCGGCAGGGCGCGAAGCCAGGCCCCCGGGGCCACCTCGCCCGGCGCGGCGCGAAGCCAGGCGCGCGAGGCCGCCACTCCCGGCACGACGCGAGGTCAGACGTCCGCAGCACCCCCGCCGGCCGCCGGCCCACCCGCCGCCCGTGACTCGTAGCGCTGGACGGAGACGTCCTCGTGCGCCAGCCTGCGCAGCGCGCCGAACATCGTCTCCCCCAGGACCGTCCCGACGACCACGCTCTCCACCAGCTCCTCGCGGGCCACCTTGCGCTGCACGTAGTCGAGGTCGGCGCGGGCGATCACCTCGGCCGCGTCGGCGTAGACCTCCAGCAGGTCGACCAGACCGCTGTGCCCGACCCGGCGCAGCGCCGCGATCACCCCGGCCAGCGACTCGGCGGCCGTCGTCCCCTCGCTCACCTGCCAGCCGCGCCGCCCGAGCAGCGCGGCCACCTCCTCCCGGGCCTGCTCCAGCTCCGGACCGCTCTCGCCCTCCTCCAGCGGCGTGACCCCCTTCGCCGCCGCGCCGAGCACCTTGATCACCGGCTGCGCGGGATCGTCCGCGGCCTCCAGGACCTCGCCGATGGCGGCGAGCGAGAGGCCGCCCACCTCCAGCAGGACGCGGATCAGGCGCAGTCGCCGCTCATGCCCCGGGCCGTAGTCGGCCTGGTTGGGGCTGGTCAGCTCCCCGGGCGGCAGGAGCCGTTCCCGTACGTAGTACTTGATCGTCGGCACCGGCACCCCGGACCTGCGACTCAATTCACCGATGCGCACCGCGTGTTCGCCTTTCCGCCCTTGCCAGATCAGACCGCCATCATAGATAGTGCCCCTACCGGATAGCGGTAAGTGCCACTATCCATGTAACCGTTCACAGGGGGTCTTCCGTGTCGTCATGGCGTTCCTGGCATCGCCCGTTAGTCGTCTTCTCCGCCGTGATGGCCCTCGGAGCCCTCGTCTCCGCCGTCGGCCTCGTGATCGACGACCGGATCCTGGTGGACGCCCCGATCTGGGCGAAGCCGTTCAAGTTCTTCGTCTCCTTGGCCGCCTACGGCCTGACCCTGGCCTGGATGCTCGCGCAGACGACCCGGGGGCGCCGGACCGGTCGGTGGGCGGGGAACGTGGTCGTCGTCACGAGTCTCGTCGAAATGGTGATCATCACCGGCCAGGTCATCCGCGGGAAGCGCAGCCACTTCAACGCGGAGACCCCCTTCGACACGGGCCTGTACTCGGTGATGGGGCTCACCATCGTCGTCCTGTGGGCGGCCACCCTGGTCATCGCCGTCCTGCTGCTGCGCACCCGGCTCGCCGACCGGGCGACGGCCTGGGCGATCCGGGGCGGCGTGCTGATCGCCCTGGCGGGCGCGGCCGTCGGCTTCCTGATGTCGCAGCCGACCGCGGAGCAGCGGGCCGCGGGGAACCTGGACACCGCCGATGTGGTCGGCGCCCACTCCGTCGGCGTACCGGACGGCGGACCCTCGATGCCGCTGACCGGCTGGTCCACGACCGGCGGCGACCTGCGGATCCCGCACTTCGTGGGCATGCACGCGCTCCAGCTCATCCCGCTGTTCCTGATCGCCCTGGTGCTGCTCGCGCCCCGGATCGCCCGACTGGGCGACGCGCGGGTGCGGCTGGGGCTCGTACGGGTGGCGGTCGCCGGATACGCCGGCCTCGTCGCGCTGACCGCCTGGCAGGCCCTGCGGGGACAGCCCCTGATCCACCCGGACGCGGCCACCCTCACAGCCGCCGCCGTGCTCCTGGCGGGAGTGGCCGCCGGGGTGGGGGCGGCGCTGCGCACCGCACCCGGCCACGTCGCGGTGCCCGCACCCGCCCAGCCCGAACCGGCCTCCGACAGCAAGGAGTTCACGGCATGACCGGCATCCTCTTCGAGATCACGTTCTATCTGGCCGCCCCGTTCTGGCTGCTGATGATCTTCGCTCCCACCTGGTCCGTCACCACCCGGATCGCCTCCTCACCGCTGACGGTCCTGCCGCTCCTGGCCGTCTACACCGTCCTGGCCGTTCAGGTCTTCCCGGAGCTCTGGACGGCGGTGAGCAGCCCGGACATCGACACCCTCCAGGAGCTGGCGGCGCTGGCCGAGGGCGCCGGAGCCCTCTGGGCGCAGGTGATCGCCTGGGATCTGCTGATCGGCCAGTGGATGTTCCTCCAGAGCCGGAAGCTGGGGCTCTCCCCCTGGCTGATGGGCCCGCTGCTCCTGTTCACGATCCTGCTCTCGCCGTTCGGCCTGCTGGTCTTCCTCGCCCTGCGCGCCGTCCGGCGAAACGCGGACCGGCCACAGCAGCAGCGGCAACAGCAACAGGGCTGAATCGCGCCGCTGCGTCGCACGGCCGGGCAGGACCGGTTCTGGAAAGATCGCGGGCATTGGACCAATCCGCACGGCCACCGGCTCCGAATCATCCCTGGAACCGATGACGTCCCAGGAGGAAACCCGCGTGAACCAAGCCGTACAGATGAGCGGGGTGCCCTCGCCAGAGCCTGATCTCCAGGAACTCATGGTGCTGGTCGCGCGCGGGGACCAGGACGCGTTCGCCAAGGTGTACGACGCGGTCTCCGGGCCCGTGCTCGGCCTCGTACGCAGTGTTCTGCGCGACCCGGCCCAGTCGGAGGAGGTCTCCCAGGAGGTGCTGGTCGAGGTGTGGCGTACCGCCCCGCGCTTCCAGTCCTCCCGGGGCAGCGCGATGAACTGGGTGCTGACCCTCGCCCACCACCGGGCCGTCGACCGGGTCCGCTCGGCGGAGGCGTCGGCGGCGCGGGAGCACAAGGCGGCGCTCCTGGACCGCACACCCGCCTTCGACGAGGTCTCCGAACAGGTGGAGACGCGACTGGAAAGAGAGCAGGTACGCCGCTGTCTGCGGACCCTGTCCGAACTCCAGCGGCAGTCCGTCACCCTGGCCTACTACCGGGGCCTGACCTACCGTGAGGTGGCGGAACTCCTCACCGTGCCGCTGGGCACCATCAAGACACGACTCCGCGACGGCCTGATCCGGCTGCGCGACTGCCTGGGGGTGAGCGCATGACCACGGCCGATCTGCACACGCTGACCGGGGCCTATGCCCTGCATGCGCTGCCGGACGACGAGCGCCGCGAGTTCGAGCGGCATCTGGGCGACTGCGAGGCCTGCACCCAGGAGGTGCGGGAGCTGTCGGCCACCGCGGCCCGGCTCGGGCTCGCCGTCGCCGAGAGCCCGCCGCGCGAGCTGCGGGAGAGGGTGCTGCGGGAGATCACGACCGTACGCCAGGAGATCCCGTCGCACGGCCTACGAGGACGGACGGCCGGCACCGGCCGCACCGGCCGCTGGTCCAGCTACGCGCTGGCCGCCTGCATCGCGGCGGCGGCCGCCTTCGGCGGAGTGGCGGTGTGGCAGAACCAGGTGGCACAGGACGCCCGCCAGGAGGCGAACCAGGCCACGCGGCAGAGCGAGCAACTGGCCCAGGTGCTCTCCGCGCCCGACGCGAAGACCAGCTCGGCCGAGCTGACCGGCGGCGCCCGCGGCACGGTCGTCGTCTCGCAGCAGGAGAACCGGGCGGTCTTCCTGGCCTCGGGGATGGAGCGGCCGCCGAGCGGCAAGGTGTACCAGCTCTGGTTCAACGACGAGGGCACCATGCGTTCGGCCGGTCTGATGGACCCCTCGGCGAGCGATGACGCGGTGCTGCTGGACGGGCCTGTGGACCGGGCGACGGGCATGGGCATCACGGTGGAACCGGCGGGCGGATCGGCCGAGCCGACGTCCGACCCGGTAGCCCTGATGGAATTCCCGGCCGCCTGACCGCTCACCTACCCCCCTCTGCAAGGAGCATGCGTTCCATGAACGTCGCGGTGGTGCTGTTCACCTCCGATCTGCGTCTGCACGACAACCCGGTACTGCGTTCCGCCCTGCGGGACGCGGACCGGGTCGTCCCGCTCTTCGTCCGGGACGACGCCGTCCGCCGGGCCGGGTTCGACGCCCCCAACCGGCTCGCGTTCCTCGCCGACTGCCTGGCGGACCTGGACGCCGGGCTGCGTAAACGGGGCGGCCGCCTCATCGTCCGTACGGGCGCGGTGGCGAAGGAGGTACGCCGGCTGGTCGAGGAGACCGGGGCGGGGGCGGTGCACCTGGCCGCCGGGGTGAGCGGGTACGCGGCACGGCGTGAGGAGCAGGTGCGCACCGCCCTGGCGGACAGCGACTGTGAGCTGCGCATCCACGACGCGGTGGTCACCGCGCTCGCTCCGGGCCGGGTGGTCCCGACGGGCAAGGACCACTTCGCGGTGTTCACCCCGTACTTCCGCCGTTGGGAGGCGGCGGGGGTACGGGGCACACTGAGCGCGCCCCGCGCGGTCCGGCTGCCGGACGGCGAGCTCTCCTCCGACGACCTGCCATCCAGGGACAAGGTCAAGAACATCTCGCCCGGCCTCGCCGACGGCGGCGAGCAGGCGGGCCGGAAACTGGTGACGTCCTGGCTCAACGGCGACCTGGCCGATTACGCCGACGGCCACGACGACCTCGCCGGGGACGCCACCTCCCGACTCTCCCCGCACCTCCACTTCGGTACGGTCTCCGCCGCCGAACTGGCCACCCGCGCCCAGGAGAAGGGCGGCCCGGGCGGCGACGCGTTCGTCCGGCAACTGGCCTGGCGCGACTTCCACCACCAGGTCCTGGCCGCCCGCCACGACGCCTCCTGGTCCGACTACCGGCCCCGCCAGGATCGCTGGCGCTCCGACGAGGACGAGATCACCGCCTGGAAGACCGGCCACACCGGCTATCCGGTCGTGGACGCGGCGATGCGGCAGTTGGCCCACGAGGGATGGATGCACAACCGGGGCCGGCTGCTCGCCGCGAGCTTCCTCACCAAGACGCTGTACGTGGACTGGCGCGTAGGTGCCCGGCACTTCCTGGAGCTGCTGGTCGACGGCGACATCGCCAACAACCAGCTCAACTGGCAGTGGGTCGCGGGCACGGGCACGGACACCCGGCCCAACCGGGTGCTCAACCCGGTGACCCAGGCCAAGCGGTACGACCCGCAAGGCGATTACGTACGACGGTGGGTGCCGGAGCTGGCGGAGGTGAAGGGGTCCGCGATCCACGAGCCGTGGAAGGTGAAGGACACGCTGGACTATCCGGAGCCGGTGGTGGACCTGGGCGAGGCGCGGGCACGGTTCGAGAAGGCGCGCGGGCTGGACTGAGGGCCTGTACGTGTGTGAGCACGCACAGGCCCTCCTCCACAGCTCAACCGCGACGCGGCGGCCGGGGAAAGAAGCCGCTGGTCCGGGCCTGGTACGCGGCGAACCCGGGGCGGTCGGCCATATGGCGCTCCAGCAGGGCCGCCCCGCTCCCCTTGGTCAGCAGGAACGTCATCACCAGCGGGGCCACGACCGTCGCGGCGGCGGCAGCGGGCGCCTGGCAGACGAAGAGGAACAGGCCCCACCAGACGCAGAAGTCACCGAAGTAGTTCGGATGCCGGGTCCACGACCACAGCCCTCGGTCCATGATCTTCCCCTTGTTGGCGGGGTCGGCCTTGAACCGGGCGAGCTGATGGTCCCCGACAGCCTCGAAGGCGAGCCCGACCGCCCACAGCACCGCCCCCGCCCAGGCCCACCACGCCAGAGGCCCGGTCAGGTAGTGCGCGGCCTGGACCGGCAGCGAGACCAGCCAGACCAGCGCGCCCTGGAGGAGGTAGACCTTGCGCAGGGCGTAGAGCTGCGGGTTGCCCGGGGCCTTGGCGAGCATCTTCTCGTAGCGCGGGTCCTCCCCGTGGCCACGCCCGCGCCGCCCGATGTGGACGGCGAGCCGCACCCCCCAGACCACGGTCAGCACGGTCACGACCAGCCGCCGCGTGTCGTCGCCCTCCCCCGCCGAGAGGCCGTACGAAACGAGGGCGACGGCCGCGAAGCCGAGGCCCCACGCGACGTCGACGATGCGGTGGACGCCCTTCTTCAGGGCGATGGCGAAGGTGACCAGCATGACGCCGAGGGCGGCGCCGGCCGCGCCCGCGAGCCCGCTCGCGAACGCGGCCCAGGCGAAACCGCTCACCGGTCCGCCTCGGAAGTCCCGTACCACTCACGCCGGGTCGCCGGCATCGCGGCCTTCCCCGCCCGGTCGGGCCGTACGCACAGGATCTGGTCGACGCCCATGCGCCGCTCCTCGAACGCGAGGGCGCCGCCGACGAGATAGAGCCGCCAGACGCGCGCGGTCTCCTCCCCCACCAGCGCGACGAACTCCGCCCACCGCTCCTCCAGCGTCCGCCGCCAGGCGTCCACGGTCAGGACGTAGTGCTCGCGCAGCGCTTCCACGTCCCGCACTTCGAGACCCGCTCCCTCCAGCAGACCGACCGTCTCCCCGACCGGCCGCA
Source organism: Streptomyces cyaneofuscatus (assembly GCF_042718795.1). Taxonomy (GTDB): domain Bacteria; phylum Actinomycetota; class Actinomycetes; order Streptomycetales; family Streptomycetaceae; genus Streptomyces; species Streptomyces cyaneofuscatus_A. The sequence goes on along the minus strand of NZ_JBHXOX010000020.1, from coordinate 22,179 downwards.
TATGCATGTCCGGAGCGATGTACGACTCGATGAACGCGCCGCCGCCCGGGGCGTTGGCCCCGCGCGACATCTGCTGGACCAGCACCCGGCCCTGCGGCCGGAGCGAGTCGTGCAGGATGCGGGTGAAGGCGGGGTACTCGGCGTCCCCGACGTGCTCACCCATCTCGATGGTGGAGACGGCGTCGTACGAGCCCCGGGTCTCCGGCCGCTCGGCGATGTCGCGGTAGTCGATGTTGAGGACCTCGACGAGCTCCTCCAGACCGCGTGCCGTGACCTGCCCCCGTACGTACGCGGCCTGTTCGGCGGCGAGCGTGACGGCGGTGACCCGGACACGGTGGTGCTGGGCCGCGTGGAGGGTCAGCGAGCCCCAGCCGCAGCCGATGTCCAGCAGGCGTGCGCCGGGCCGGAGTCCGAGCTTGCGGCAGATCAGCTCCAGCTTGTCGCGCTGGGCGTCGGCGGGACCGTAGCCGGACGCGTCGCTGGTCCAGTAGCCGCACGAGTACGCCATGGTCTCGTCGAGGAGCAGGGCGTAGAAGGCGTTGGAGAGGTCGTAGTGGTGGCTGATCGCCGCCCGGTCGCGGGCCTTGCTGTGCAGCGCCCCGTGCAGCCCGGCCCGGGCCGCCGGGATGGGCGGGCGGGGTCCTACGGCGCCGAGGCGCAGGGCGGTGCCGACAGCGCTGAGGCGGTCGGCGAGCGAGGGCGCGGGCGGGGTGAGGCCGCGTTCGTCCATCGCGCGGCGCATGGCGCGCAACCCGTCGCCGAGGTCCTCGTCGAGGTCGATCTCACCGGTGATGTACGCCTCGGCCAGGCCCAGTTCGCCCGGCTCCCAGAGCAGGCGGCGCAGGGCGCGCCGGGAACGTACATGGACGGTGGGGGCGTCCTCGGGCCCGGCCTCGCTACCGTCCCACATCCGGACCCGGACGGGCAGCCCGCCGCCGAGCAGCCGCTCGGCCAGGGGTTCGAGCCGCTGGGCGGCGCCGTTGGGGGTACGGCGGGCGGAGGGCTTCGCGGACGGCCTGTCGGCGGTGGTGGTCACGGGGTCTCCGGCTGGGTCGGTTCACGGGTCAGGACCAACTGCTGCACATCGAGGTAGCCGGAACGGAAGCCCGCCTCCGAGTAGGCGAGGTAGAAGGTCCACATACGGCGGAAGACGGCGTCGAAGCCGAGGGCGTCGACCTCGGCGGTGCGCTCGGTGAACCGTTCGCGCCAGAGGCGGAGCGTCTCGGCGTAGTGCGCGCCGTAGCCGATGCGCTGGGCGGTCCGCAGCCGGGTGTGCTCGGTGGTGACCCGTTCGATCGCCTCGGTGGAGGGCAGCAGCCCGCCCGGGAAGATGTACTTGTGGATCCAGGTGTACGTGGAGCGGCTGGCGCGCAGCCGGTCGTCCGGCATGGTGATCGCCTGGAGGGCGACGCGGCCGCCGGGGGCGAGCAGCCGGTCCAGGGTCTGGAAGTAGACGGGCCAGAACTCCTCGCCGACCGCCTCGATCATCTCGACGCTGACGATGGCGTCGTAGTCGCCGGTGACCTGCCGGTAGTCGCAGAGCCGGACCTCGACCCGGTCCGCGAACCCGGCCTCGCGGATGCGCGTACGGGCCAGCTCGCGCTGTTCGGCGGAGAGGGTGACGGTGGTGACCCGGGCGCCACGGGCGGCGGCCCGGAGGGCGAGTTCGCCCCAGCCGGTGCCGATCTCCAGGAGCCGGGTGCCCTCGCCGACCCCGGCGGCGTCCAGCAGCCGGTCGATCTTGCGGTGCTGGGCGGCGGGCAGCAGGGCCTGCTCGGCGGGGAAGCCGCGGAAGACCGCGGAGGAGTAGGAGAGCGTCTCGTCCAGGAAGAGCGCGAAGAGGTCGTTGGAGAGGTCGTAGTGGTGGCTGATGTTGTCCCGTGAGCCCTCAGGGGTGTTGAGCTGTGCGGAGGGCTTGCGCAACGCCCAGAGGGAGCGCAGCCGTTGCAGCGGGGCGGGGACCAGTTCGGCCGCGTTGTCGGCGAGGACGGTGAGCACGGCGACCAGGTCGGGGGCGTCCCACTCACCGGCCATGTAGGACTCGCCGAAGCCGATGAGCCCGCTCGCGCCGATCCGGCCGAAGAAGGCGTCGGGGTCGCGGATGTCCATGAGCGGCCCGCCGAGGCCGATGTCCTCCACGCCGGCGAGCCGGGCGCGCAGGGGGAGCTTCGCGAGCGCGCGGCGGACGATGCGCTCCGCGACGGCGGTCCGGGCGCGGGAGGCACGGGGCCGGGTCACGACGTCGGGCCAGCGCTCGGGGTCGGTCTGCTGTCCGGCCGGTGCGGGGGTGTGGCTCCGCTGCGCGGGGACGGGCGCTGCCGGGTCGGGGGTCCGGTCTGCCGGCAGCTGGTGGGTGGGCGCGGTCACTGCATGCCTTCCTGTGGGCGGTGCTGGGGACGGGGTTGCACGGGGAGGCCGCGCAGATAGAGCCGGATGCCGTGCAGCCGGATGGCCAGGGAGACGGCGACGGTGGAGAGGGGGTGGCGCAGGGCGAGGCGGGCCAGCGCCCGGGGGGTGGCCCGGCGGCGGGTGCCCCGTACGGTCGCGGTAAACGGGCGGCCGCCGTCGCGCTCCAGATGGACGCTCAGGTCGAGGCGCTCACCGGGCTCGGGCAGCCGCATCCGGTACCCGCCGTCGACGGGGAAGAACGGCGAGACGTAGAACTCCTTGCCGGTCGTGGCCCGGTGCTCGGCGTCCGGGTGCAGCAGATAGCCGTGCCGCTCCCCGTACGTGTTGTGCACCTCGGCCACGACACAGAGCGGGGAGCCGTCGGCGCGGCGGCACCAGTAGACGGTGAGCGGGTTGAAGACATGGCCGAGGACGCGCGCCTGGGTGAGCATGGTGACGGAGCCGTCGGCGAGGTCCACACCACGGGCTTCCAGGAACCGGCTCAGCCCGGCCCGGATGGTGGGCGCGGTCCCGCCGAAGTGGTCCCGCGCCTCGAACCGGGCCAACGGCCGCAGGGCGCGCGGCAGCCGGGGCGGGGCGTCCGGGTCGATGAGCCACAGGTAGGTCCGGTGCCGCAGCGCGTACTTGCCGGGCCGGGTCCGTACGTGCGTGATGGTGCACGGATACAAGGCGGCCCCGCTCACCACGTCACCCCCAGCGCCGCGGCGGCCTCGACCCCGGACCGGCAGCCGTCCTCGTGGAAGCCCCAGCGGTGGTACGCCCCCGCGAAGGCGGTGACGCCCCCGGAGAGGGCGGGCAGCCGGGCCTGGGCCGCGACGGATTCCGGGGTGTAGACGGGGTGTTCGTAGACCATTCGGGCGCGTACGGAATCGGGGTCGACCCGGTCGGAGCCGTTGAGCGTGACGACGAAGGTCTCGGGCGCGTCGAGCCGCTGGAGCCGGTTCATGTCGTAGCTGACGGTGACCCGGTCCGCGTCGGCGGCGCAGGAGGGCATCAGGTAGTTCCAGGAGGCCCTGGCACCCCGGCTGCGGGGCAGCAGCGTGGTGTCGGTGTGCAGGAGCGTCGGGTTCCGGGAGTACGTGAAGGCGCCGAGGGTCTCCCGTTCGGCGTCGGTCGGGTCGGCCAGCAGCCGGAGCGCCTGGTCGGGGTGGGTGGCGATGACGACGGCGTCGTACGGCGTGGTCGTGCCGTCCTCGGTAGTGAGCTCGACGCCGTCCGCGTGGCGGGTGATGGCGCGGACCGGGGTCGCGGTGTGGACGGCGGTGAGCTGCTTGACGACCCGCTCGACGTACGCGCGCGAGCCGCCGGTGACGGTCCGCCAGACCGGGGAGTCGCCGATGGTGAGCATGCCGTGGTGGGACAGGAACGCGAAGAGGTAGCGGGCCGGGTAGCGCAGGGCGGTGACCGGGTCGCAGGACCAGACGGCGGAGACCATGGGGGTGAGGAAGTGGGCGTGGAAGTACGGGGAGAATCGGCCGCGCCGGGCGAACTCCCCCAGCGTCATGTCGGTGGCCGGGCCCTCGGGCAGCTCCAGCAGCGCGCGGGCGGCGCGGTGGAAGCGCGGCACCTCGGCGAGCATCCGCAGGTACGGGGCCCGGAGGGCTGACCGGGGCTGGGCGAAGAGCCCGGCGGGCCCGCGGGCGCCCGCGTACTCCAGGCCGCACCCCTCGCACCGTACGGACATCGACATCTCCGACTCCTGGGTCGCGACGCCCAGTTCGCCGAAGAGCCGCAGCAGGTGGGGGTAGGTCCGCCGGTTGTGCACGATGAAGCCCGAGTCGACACGGTGCACCCGGCCGTCGGACGCCGCCAGCTCATGCGTGTGGGCGTGGCCGCCGACGCGGTCGTCCGCCTCGTACAGCGTGACGTCGTGCGCCTTGCCCAGGACGTGGGCGGCGGTCAGTCCCGCCACTCCGCTCCCCACCACGGCTGTCCGTCGCCGCTCCCCTGCCATCCCGGGCTCCCTCCGGTCTTTCTACGCTGTTCGGAGCAGTACGAAGACGCTCCTCGCAATCCATTCGTCGCAGGTCGGCGGAAGGATTGGTCGATGATCGGAACTAACTCGATCGAGTGAATGCCCCCGCCGGACCAATCCGCGGGGAGCCCCGCGCCGAATCCCTTACGTGAGAGCAGATCGGAACACTTCGCGGACGGACGGGACCTTCGGGTCCCGGCGGTCCCGCCCGGCGCGCGCCACGTTCGCCGCGCCCGGCGGCCGGGCCATCCGGCCCGGGGCCCGGTGCGCCGCCCCCTCGCCCTCCGCGCCCCCACGTGCACCGGCCGGCGCCGGTCACCGCGGTGGGCGGGGCGGGCCGGCGGACCGTCCCGTCGGCGGATCCGGTCTGCGGTGCGGTCGGCGGCGGCAGCGCCGCCCGGACGGCCGGGGAGCCGTTCGTGCGGTGCGCCGCCACCGGTCGGGGACGCCGGGCCGGCCGCAGGGGCGAGGCGGCTCCTGGTCGGACGACCGGCTCCGGCACCGGGTCCGTCTCCCGCGGCTGGGAGACGGACCACGGAACGGACCGCTGGACAGCCCACGGACCGGATCCCGGAATGCCGGAAGCCGCCCCGCACCCCTTGTTCGCACCATCTCCTCCCCTCCCCCGCCCCTGAGCACCGTTCATCTCCCTCCCCCGCTCAGCACCTTCGATCCAGGAGAAACACCATGAACACCCTCCACTTCCGTCGCACCGCCGTCGCCGTGGCCGCCGCGGCCGTACTGCCGCTGGCCCTGACCGCCTGCTCCTCGGGCGACTCCTCCAAGGACTCGGCGGCGGGCTCGACCCCCAGCGCGGCCGCGTCGACGAGCGCCTCGGCCGACGACTCCATGACCACGGACAAGCCGTTCGGCCCGGGCTGTGCGTCCGTGCCGCAGGACGGCGCGGGCTCGTTCGACGGCATGGCGAAGGACCCGGTCGCGACGGCCGCGTCGAACAACCCGGAGCTGTCGACGCTGGTGGCCGCCGTGAAGCAGGCCGGCCTGGTCGACACGCTGAACAACGCCGAGAACATCACGGTGTTCGCCCCGACCAACGACGCGTTCGCCAAGATCCCGAAGGCCGACCTGGACGCGCTGCTTGCGAACAAGGCCGAGCTCACCAAGGTCCTCACCTACCACGTGGTGGGCGAGAAGCTGACGCCGCAGCAGCTCGAGAAGGGCTCCTTCGACACGCTGGCGAAGAGCAAGCTGACGACGGCCGGCTCGGGCACGGAGTACACCGTGAACGACACCTCGAAGGTCGTCTGCGGCAACGTCCCGACCGCCAACGCGACGGTGTACATCGTCGACTCCGTCCTGATGCCCCCGAAGTAACGGCACGGGCGTGACGAAGGGCGGTGGGCCGCGGGAAATCGCGACCCACCGCCCTTCGCCGTCCCCTGGCCTGAGCGGATGATCTCTCCGCGCATACCCCCTCGGGCTCGGGTCGGCCGGGCAGTCGGCGCCGTCATCGGCTCGCCCGTGGGCGACGCGCTCGGCGCGACACGTTCGAGTCCGCGCTGGCCGCTGCGGTGGACGTGGGCGGGGACACCGACACGGTCGCCGCCGTGACGGGCGGCCTGGCGGGCGCGGTGTACGGCATCGACGCCGTCCCGGACCGCTGGACCGGGCTCCTGCACGTACCGCTGCCGGGGTACGGGGACCGGGTGCTGCGCACCCCCGATCTGCTCGCCCTCGCGGAACGCCTGAACAGCGAGGCACCCAAGAGTGCACATAAGGGGCAGATAAGAGCAGAATAGGCATATGGGTGCCTGGCGCACACTCCGCACGGCGCCGGGGCCCGCAGGACCGAAGGAGACGAAATCTCATGAGCAACGTCTCAGACGCCAGGAGTGGCATCAGGGGTGACATGGCGGGCCACCCCGACGCCTCCGAAATGAGCGCACGGTACGACAGGGTGATGGGCGGCCGCGATGTGGCCCTGGTGGACGCGCCGGTGTTCCTCGTCGGCCTCTACTGCGCCGTCTCCCCCTGGGTGCTCCACTTCACGACCAGCCAGCCCGCCCTGGTGACGCACAACCTGGTGATGGGTATCGCGATCGCCGTCCTGGCCCTCGGCTTCACCATGATGCCGGAGCGGATGTACGGCCTGAGCTGGGCGATGTGCGCGATCGGTGCGTGGGTCATCGTGTCGACCTGGGTGGTCGGCAGCAGTCCCGACGCCGGAGTGATCGTCAACAACATCATCGTCGGCGGCCTGACGGTGCTGCTGGGCCTGGTCTGCGCCGGAGCAGCGACGAGAAGCCGCACGACATGACGACCCCCGCCCATTCCAGCCCCTCCGGCGCCGTCTCCCCAGCCCCTCCGGCGTTTGAGGAGCGGGGTCCGGGGCGGAGCCCCGGTTTCGGGAAGGGGCGGGTAGGGGAGCAGGTCCGCCGCAGGCGCCCAAACCCCCACCGCCCCGCCCCACACCAGCGCACGCCCACACCCACCCGTGTCAGCCGACAGAGCTGTACGCGACAACCCCCCGCAACACCGCATCAACCGCCTTCCGCGCGTTCCGGGAAACCGAACTCGCCCCCGCACTCCCCTCCCGAGGAGCCGCCGCAGCCACCTGCCCCAGCACGTCGATCACCTGCTTGCACCACCGTACGAAGTCCCCCGCCGGCATCTCCGCTTCGCGCAGCACCTCGTCCAGCGTGCGCCCGGAGGCCCACATGTAGACCGCCCAGGCGAAGCCGAGGTCGGGCTCACGCTGCCCGACCCCCTCCGTCTGGTTGATCTTGAAGTCCTCCTCCAGCGCGTCCAGCCGCCCCCAGATCCGCACCATCTCGCCCATGGCGACCTTGGCGGGCCCGGACGGCAGCTTGGGCGCGACCGCGTCATCGGCCTGCCGCGCCTCGTAGACCAACGCCGAGACACAGGCAGCGAGCTCGGCAGGGTTCAACCCCTCCCACACGCCATCCCGCAGACACTCGCTGGCGAGCAGGTCCAGCTCCCCGTACAGCCGGGCCAGCCGCCGCCCGTTCTCCGTGACCTCGTTGCCCCGGAGATAGTCCATCTCGGTCAGGAGCGCGACGATCCGGTCGAAGGTCCGGGCGATCGTGTTCGTCCGCCCCTCGATGCGGTGCTCCAACTGCCGCGTGTCCCGCTGCAGCCGGTGGTAGCGCTCGGCCCAGCGGGCGTGGTCCTCCCGCTCGTCGCACCCGTGGCACGGGTGCGCCCGCAGCTCCGTCCGCAACCGGAGGATCTCGCGGTCGTCGGCGGCCGGCGCCCGCCCCTTGCGGTGCCGGTCCGGCACGATGTGCCCGGCCTTGGTCCGCAGCGCGGAGGCCAGATCGCGCCGGGACTGCGGCGAGCGCGGGTTGAACGACTTCGGGACCCGCATCCGGTCCAGCGCCTCCACCGGCACCGGGAAGTCCATCGAGGCCAGCCGCTTGACCTGCCGCTCGGCGGTCAGCACCAGCGGACGCGGCCCGTCGTGGTGGTCGAACCCACGGTGCCCGTTGGCCCGCCCGGCGGGCAGACCGGGATCCAGGACCAGCGCGAGCCCCGCGAACTTCCCCGTCGGCACATGGATGACATCGCCCGGCTTCAGCTTCTCCAGCGAGGACGCCGCGGACGCCCGCCGCTGCGCCGCGCCCTGCTTGGCCAGCTCCGTCTCCCGGTCCTTGAGGTCGCGGCGCAGCCGCGCGTACTCCTCGAAGTCACCGAGGTGGCAGGTCATGCCCTCCTTGTAGCCCTCCAGGCCCTCCTCGTTGCGCTGCACCTGCCGCGAGATCCCGACCACCGACTTGTCGGCCTGGAACTGGGCGAACGAGGTCTCCAGCAGCTCCCGCGACTTGTGCCGCCCGAACTGCTGCACCAGGTTGACCGCCATGTTGTACGAGGGGCGGAAGCTGGAGCGCAGCGGATACGTACGCGTCCCCGCGAGCCCGGCCAGCGCCGTCGGGTCCATGCCGCGCTGCCACAGGACCACCGCGTGGCCCTCGACGTCGATACCGCGGCGGCCGGCCCGGCCGGTGAGCTGGGTGTACTCGCCGGGGGTGATGTCGGCGTGCTGCTCACCGTTCCACTTGACGAGCTTCTCCAGCACCACCGAGCGCGCGGGCATGTTGATGCCGAGCGCCAGGGTCTCGGTGGCGAAGACCGCCTTCACCAGGCCCCGTACGAACAGCTCCTCGACGACCTCCTTGAACGTCGGCAGCATGCCCGCGTGGTGCGCGGCGATGCCCCGCTCAAGTCCTTCCAGCCACTCGTAGTACCCGAGGACATGCAGGTCCTCGCCCGGGATGGAGGCGGTCCGCTCCTCGACGATCTCACGCACCAGCCGGCGCTTGTCCTCGTCGTTGAGCCGGAGCCCGGCGTACAGGCACTGCTGGACGGCGGCCTCGCAGCCGGCCCGGCTGAAGATGAAGGTGATGGCGGGCAGCAGGCCCTCGTTGTCCAGCCGCTCGATGACCTCGGGCCGGCCGGGCGTCCAGATCCGGCCGCGCTGGCGCCGCTCGCGCTCGCGGTCGGCCTCGCGGACCATCTTGCCCCGGCGGCGGTCACGCGGGTTGTAGGTGTTCTGGTTCTCCTGCCGGGCGAGCCGGACCAGGTCCGGGTTGACCTCGCGGCGTCCGGCGCCACGGTCCCCGTGGTCGGTGGCCTCCTCGAAGAGGTCGTACATCTTGCGTCCGGCCATGACGTGCTGCCAGAGCGGCACGGGCCGGTGCTCGGAGACGATCACCTCGGTGGAGCCGCGCACGGTGTCCAGCCAGTCGCCGAACTCCTCGGCGTTGGACACGGTCGCCGACAGCGACACCAGCGTCACCGACTCCGGGAGGTGGATGATCACTTCCTCCCACACCGCGCCCCGGAAGCGGTCGGAGAGGTAGTGCACCTCGTCCATGACGACGTAACCGAGGCCGGAGAGCGACTGCGAGCCCGCGTACAGCATGTTCCGCAGGACCTCGGTGGTCATCACGACGACCGGCGCCTCGGAGTTGACGCTGTTGTCGCCGGTCAGCAGGCCGACCTTGTCCGCGCCGTACCGCTTGACCAGATCGGCGAACTTCTGGTTGGAGAGCGCCTTGATCGGCGTGGTGTAGAAGCATTTGCGGCCCTGCTCCAGGGCCAGGTGCACGGCGAACTCGCCGACGATCGTCTTCCCCGACCCCGTCGGGGCCGCGACCAGCACCCCCTTGCCCGCCTCAAGGGCCTGGCAGGCCTCGATCTGGAACGGGTCCAGTCCGAACTCGTACATCTCCCGGAAGGGCCCGAGGGCCGTCGCCATCTCGGCCGCACGGGCGCGGGATGCCTGGTATCGCTCAGCTGGTGAGAGGTCCTCTGTCATCTTGGTTACGAGCCTACCCGTCACCTCTGACAGTCAGCCCGATCTTTAAAGCCCCTCGGCCCCTCGCCCCGCCAGCACCTGTACGGCACCCGGTACGCAGGTCGCCATGAGCGGCAGCGCGCCCAGCGGTTCACCGTCCGCGTACGCCGTGACACCGGCCGCCGCCAGCTCGATCGAGGAGACCCGGTGCACGGTGACGGCGGGGTGGCTCAGATGGGTGCCCTGGTAGACCTTCGGGAACACCTTGAGGAGGGTGGCGCGGGAGCACTCCCCCACCACCGTCACGTCGAAGAGGCCGTCGTCCATCTCCGCCTCGGCGCAGATCCGCATGCCGCCGCCGTACGTCGTCCCGTTGCCCACCGCGATGAGGGTCGCCTGGATCTCGCGGGCCTCGCCGCCGTCGAGCCGGATGCGGTACGGGATGGGCTTGAAGGCGGCCAGTTCGGCGAGGATGGCGAGGTCGTACTTGAAGCGGCCGCCGACGAAGCGCATCCGGTTGCCCCGGTCGTTGACCCGGGAGTCGAACCCGGAGGCGAGCACCGTCCCGAACCACCGCTCCCCGGCCCGCCCGAGGTCGATGCCCCGGTGACCGCCCTCCTTGAGCGCCCGCGCGGCCAGCGCACCGGCGGCGGCCGGGTCGCGGATCGGCAGGCCCAGCGCACGAGCGAAGTCGTTCCCGGTCCCGACGGCGACGACCCCGAGCGGCGTGCTCGTCCCCGCGACGGCCTGGAGGGCGAGGGACATCAGCCCGTCCCCGCCCACGGCTATCAGCGCCCCGGTCCCCGCCGCGACGGCCTCGCGGGCCCGGCGCAGGGCGTCGTCGGCGTCCTCGCCGAGGACCGTACGGACGGAGAAGCCGGCGTCCCGCAACGCGGAAGCGGCCGGCTGCGCGGCGCGCGCGCCCCGGCCGCGTCCTGCGGTGGGATTGACGAAGAGGGTGATCTCGCTGGTCACCCGCCGGACCTTACAAGGTCAGGTGATGTCGTCGTAACCGTTGAGCCGGTGCGAACGGGAGCCGTCCGCCTCGCCGGACGCCTGCTCCGGCAGCGCTCTGCGCGGAGCGGCCACGGGCTCGATCCCGCCGACCGGCTCCGGGGTCAGGTCCAGCTCGGACGCCTCGTCGTCGCTCAGCTCGGCGTCGGGGTTCTTGCGCTTGCGCCGCTTGTCGTTCAGCAGGGAGAAGCCGACGGCGATGAAGTAGAGCACCGCCAGCGGCCCGGCCAGCAGGAGCATCGAGATGGGCTCGCCGCCGGGGGTGGCGATGGCCGCGAAGGCGGTGAGGCCGACGATCATGCCGCGCCACCAGCCGAGCATCCGCTTGCCGGTGATGAGGCCCGTCATGTTCAGCGCGATGAGCAGCAGGGGCAGCTCGAAGGCGAGACCGAAGACGATCACCATGCGGACGAGCAGATCCAGATAACTGTCGAGCCCGATCTGGTTCTGCACATCGTCGGGGCTGAACCCGAGCATGATCTCGGCGGTCTGCGGCAGGATCGCGTACGCGAGGTAGCCACCGGACAGGAAGAGCGGTGCGCCGACGATGGCGAAGGCGTACGCGTAGCGCTTCTCGCCCTTGTGCAGGCCCGGGGCGACGAAGGCCCACAGCTGGTACAGCCAGACCGGGGTGGCCAGCAGCACACCGGACATCAGCGCGACCTTGAGCGCGTTGGTGAACGGGCCGATGAGGGTGTCGGTCTTCAGCAGCGCGCAGGACTTGCCGTCGACCGTGGTGACGACGCCGTTCTTGCAGCCGACGGATTCCTGGATGGGAGCCAGAAGGAACTCGTAGATCTCCTTCTGGTAGAACGCCGCCACGATCATCACGACGACGATCGCCAGCACGGCCTTCAGCAGCCGGTTACGCAGCTCACGCAGGTGATCGAGGAGAGGCATCCGCCCCTCTTCGTCCTTCTCCTGCTTGCGGGCAGACTTGAGCAACCCACTTCCCTCGTCTCGTGCGGCGGCTGTCGGCGAAGCGCGTCAGCGCTCAGGCCTGGGTGGTGGGCTTGGGCTCGTTGACCGGGCGGGAGCTGGTGACGTCACCCGGGGCGGCCTGGATGGTGCGGGCGGTGGTGGACGGCGGCGGGGTCGGGTCCGCGACGGTCTCCGTCGTCGGCGTGGCGGCCGCCGCGTCGTCCTTCTTCATCGCCTTGGCCTCGCTCTTGAGGATGCGGGCCGACTTGCCGAGCGAACGCGCCATGTCGGGAAGCTTCTTGGCACCGAAGAGCAGCAGGATGACAGCGATGATCAGAATGATCTCAAGGGGCTTCAGGTTGCCGATCATGTGCGACTTCCTTCTCACTGAGGCGGCTGGAGGGTGGGCTCGCTACCCGTTGGACCGGACATACATCCGATCGTTGCGCTTGGCAGCGATCGTAACCCGCAGGGGTAAACGCGAGGCAATGCCCGCGCGTACTGCGGCTTGCGGCCCGCACCTCCCTGCATGGGCCGACCCTTGCAGCGTACCCTTCGGCGCCGTCGGACATCAGGCCGCAGGCCTCTTATCGCAGGCTGTCGCCGGTGGCCGCGAGGCGCGTCGCCGCCCGTTCGAGGTCTTCCGACGCCTGGTTGATCCGCTCGGTGGTGGTGGTGACCTGACGACCGAGGCGCTGCACCTCGACGAAGACCTTGATGGCCAGGACGCCGAGGACGGCGACCCCCAGGAATCCCAGGGCGATGGCGAGCATGGGCCAGAACATGCGGCGGTGCCTCTTCCTACGGACGTGGGGGCTACGGAGTGGCGTGCAGGCGCAGGGTCCGCACGCCGCCGCCGGTGAGCAGTTCGATGATGCGCTCCCCGGCGGGCTTGCGGACCGGGGCGGCGCACTCCGGGCAGGTGAAGGTGTAGAAGGTGGTGCGGCTGGTGGCGCCTATCGCCAGCCGCAGTGCGCCCGCCGCGAGCTCGAAGCGCCCGCGGCAGTCGGGACAGGCGGCCCGGAACCGTACGGCGGCGGGGACGGGGACGGGAACCGGGCCGGTGCGGACGGCGGCCGGCCCGGTGGCGGCGGCCGGCATGAGGTACGTCGGGTTCATCTCGTCTCCGCTCCGGGCCCCGCTCAGACCGTGTCGTAGGCGGCGAGCGCCTCACGGGCCGCCGTCCGGGCGCTCTCGGCGAGCTCGGGCGGGGCGACGATGCGGCCCTCGCCGCCGAGGCGCAGGGCGAGGCGGCGCAGCGAGGCCGGGTCGGGGGTGCGCAGGGTGATCCGCAGTCCGCCGTCGGGCAGCTCGTCGGCGGAGTCGTGCGGGTAGTACTCGGCGACCCAGCGGCCGCCGGTGCCGACCTCGATGACGACCTCGGGGTCCTCGGCGGCCGGCTGGACCAGCCCTTCGGAGAGGTCGCGCAGCTCCAGCTCCGGCGGCGCGGCGGGGGCGTCGAGGAGGCGGATCTCGGCGACCCGGTCCAGGCGGAAGGTCCGGCGGGCCTCGGAGAGCCGGCACCAGCCCTCCATGTAGGTGTGGCCGACGGCGAAGAGCCGGATCGGGTCGACCTCGCGCTCGGTGAGCTCGTCGCGGGCGGGCGAGTAGTAGCGCAGCCAGAGGCGGCGGCGCTCGGAGATGGCCCGGTCGACGTCGGCGAAGACGCCGCCCTCCGCCTCGAAGGTCACCGAGAGCCGGGAGCTGGCCGCGCCGGACTCGCCTGCCGCCGTCTCCAGCTTGGCGGTGGCCCGGAGCAGGGCCTCGCGGTCGCTCTCGCGCAGTCCGGGCAGGGTCGCGACGGCGCGGGCGGCGACGAGGAGGGCGGTCGCCTCGTCGGCGGCGAGCCGGAGCGGCTCGGCGACGTCGTCCGGGTTGTGCCACCAGATCCGGTCGCCGTCGGTGTCGATGTCGAGGAGGTCGCCGCCACGGAAGCTGGTCCCGCACATGGGCAGCACGTCGAGGTCCGAGATCAGCTCGTCCTCGGTGATCCCGAAGGCCCGTGCCACGTCCTGGACGTGGGCGCCGGGGCGCTCACGGAGGTACGTCACCAGGGAGAGCATCCGGCGGGTCTGGTCGATCGCGTTCGTAGCCATCGCTGGGTTCCCCTAGTCCTTGGCCACGGCGCGCAGCCGGTCCACCACATCGGCCCGCAGATCGGCGGGTTCCTCCACGACGACGTCCGGCCCGAACTCGACGAGCCAGGCGTCGAGCCCGTGTCCGTACGGGATCTCCAGCTCGTCCCAGCCGTCGCCGCGCTCATGGACGGATATGGCCCGCGACCGCAGCGGGTAGCCGGATCCGGCGCGGAGCCTGATCCGGGCGGTGCGGGTGGCGGTCTCGCCGGCCCAGCTCTCGACGGTCTCGCGGACGGTGACGACGTCGGGCACCTCGGCGGTGAAGGCCCCGTTGCGGGAGCGGACCTTGCCGGTGATGCGGGAGAGCCGGAAGACGCGTTCGGCGCCGCGGCCCCGGTCCCAGCCGGCGAGGTACCAGTGGCCGCGCCAGCACTCCAGGGTCCAGGGTTCGACCTGACGCTGCACGGGGGCGGCGGAGTTGGCCTTGCGGTAGTCGAAGGTGACCGGGCGGCGGTCGCGGCAGGCGAGCATCAGGGGCTCGAAGGCCGCCTCGTGGACGGGGATACGGGGTTCGAGGGCGCTGTGCACCTCGTACGCGTCCTCCGCCTCGGGCATGCCGGCCGCGCGCAGCTTCTGCAGGGCGCCGCTGGCGGCCCCGGCGAGGCGGGCCTGCTGCCAGACCTTGGCGGCGAGGCCGAGGGCGGCGGCCTCCTCGGCGTCCAGGGTGATGGGGGGCAGCCGGTTGCTGTCACGGCGGGCGAGGTAGCCGGTGTCGCCGTCGAGGTTCTCGACGGTCTCGATGACGAGGCCGAGCTCGCGCAGATCGTCCTTGTCGCGCTCGAACATCCGGTTGAAGGAGTCGTCGGAGCCCGCTTCGAGGTAGGCCTCGATGGAGCCGCGCAGCTCGCGCTTGCTGAGCGGGCGCCGGGTCCCCAGCAGGCACAGCGCGAGGTTCATCAACCGCTCGGCCTTGGCAATCGCCATCGACGCCCTTTCTCTTGTGCTCTACGACCGTCGACCGTACCGCCCCGGGGTGTCGGGACCAAAGCGGGCCCGTGGACCGGACAGCGGTGAGGGCCCCCACCGGTGCGGTGGGGGCCCTCACTCATGCGCTTCCGGAACGGATCAGACCGAGACCAGGTCGCAGACGAAGATCAGCGTCTCGCCCGGGGCGATCGCGCTGCCCGCGCCGCGGTCGCCGTACGCGAGGTGCGCGGGGATGGTCAGCTGGCGGCGGCCGCCGACCTTCATGCCCTGGACGCCCTTGTCCCAGCCGGCGATGACCTGGCCGGCACCGAGGTTGAAGGCCAGCGGCGTGCCGCGGTTCCAGGAGGCGTCGAACTCCTCGCCGGTGGAGAAGGCCACGCCCACGTAGTGGACCTTGACCTGGTCGCCGGCCTTGGCGACGGGGCCGTCGCCCTCCCAGATGTCCTTGATCTCCAGGTCGGCCGGCGGCTCGCCACCCGGGAAGTCGATCTCGGGCTTCTCGATGCTCACTGAACTGCTCCTCTAAATGATGAACTGGGCAACCGGGACAGTCTTACACCTTGGCGAGGATGTCCACGGCGAAGACCAGCGTGGAGTTCTTCGGGATCGCCTGCTGCTGCTGGTCGCCGAAGGCCTGGTCCGGCGGGATGACGAGGAGGACCCGGCTGCCGACCTTCTTGTCGATCAGACCGGTCTTCAGTCCCTTGAGGGTGACCTGCGACAGCGGGAAGGTCTGGGTCTTGCCGGTGGAGTAGGTGTTGTCGAACTCCTTGGCGCCCTTCCAGATCATGCCGACGTAGTTCACCACGACGCTGTCGGACTCCTTGACGACCTCGCCGTCGGACTCCAGGACGTAGTTGGAGACCAGCTTCGTCGGCGGGTCGCCCTTGGGGATGGTGACGGTCGGGGCCTTGCCGTCGGTCTTCACGCCGACCTTGGGCAGGTCGGTGTTGTCCTGGGCGACCTCGGTCCCCTTGGCGGTGGCCGGGATCTGGGTGGCCTTCAGGATGTCGACGACGAAGACGAGGGTGGAGTTCGGCTTGATGTCGCCCTGGCCCTGCTCGCCGTAGCCGAGCTCCGGCGGGATGACCAGCTGGACGCGGCTGCCGACCTTCTGGCCGACGAGACCCTTGTCCCAGCCCTGGATGACCATGCCCGCACCCAGCGTCAGGTCGAAGGGCTGCTTGCGGTCGAAGCTGTTGTCGAACGGCTTGTCGGAGTCCCACGACTGACCGAGGTAGTTGACCTGGATCGCGTCGCCGTTCTTGAGCTTCGCACCGTCACCCTCGCTGACGACCTCGGTCTTCAGCTCCTTGGGCGGGTCTCCCTTGCCCTTGGAGAGGGTGGGCTTCTCGCCGAACTTCGCGCCCGCGGTGATCGCGGGCACGCCGTTCTTGGACGAGGCGGAGTCGGAGGCCTTGTCGTCGCTGCCGCAGGCCACTGCCGACAGCAGCAGGAGGGGGGCGACGAGAAGGCCGGCAATTCGGCGCACTGGTTCCTCAGATCTCAGGGGTCACTGTGGTTGAGTCCGAACCACTCTAGGCCGTGGGAAGGGCCCCGTACGAGGAACGTACGGGGCCCTGTCACGCCACGGCCTGCCGAGGGGTGCCCCCGGCCGCCCGCTCACATGCCCGCGATCAGCTTCTCCACGCGCTCGTCCACGGACCGGAACGGGTCCTTGCAGAGCACCGTGCGCTGCGCCTGGTCGTTGAGCTTGAGGTGGACCCAGTCGACGGTGAAGTCCCGCCGCTGCTCCTGGGCCCGGCGGATGAAGTCGCCGCGCAGCCTCGCCCGGGTGGTCTGCGGGGGCACGGACTTGCCCTCGAAGATCTTCAGGTCGTTGCAGATGCGGGCGGTCTGGCCTTTCCTCTCCAGGAGGTAGAACAGACCGCGGCGACGGTGGATGTCGTGGTAGGCGAGGTCTATCTGGGCGACCCGCGGGTTCGACATGGTCATGTTGTGCTTGGCCCGGTACCGCTCGATGAGCTTGTACTTCATGACCCAGTCGATCTCGGTGTCGATCCGGTCGAGGTCCTCGGCCTCGATGGCGTCGAGGGTGCGGCCCCACAGCTCCAGGACCTGGTCGACGGTGCCGGTGCGGATGCCCCGGCGCTCGACGAAGTCCACGGCCTTCTCGTAGTACTCCCGCTGGACCTCGATGGCGGAGGCCTCGCGGCCGCTGGCCAGGCGCACCTTGCGCCGGCCGGTGAGGTCGTGACTGACCTCGCGGATGGCCCGGATCGGGTTCTCCAGGGTCAGGTCGCGCATCACCGTGCCCGCCTCGATCATGCGGAGCACCAGGTCGGTGGCGCCGACCTTGAGCAGCATGGTCGTCTCGGACATGTTCGAGTCACCGACGATGACGTGGAGGCGGCGGTACCGCTCGGCGTCGGCGTGGGGTTCGTCGCGGGTGTTGATGATCGGCCGGGAGCGGGTGGTCGCGGAGCTGACGCCCTCCCAGATGTGCTCGGCACGCTGGCTGACGCAGTACACGGCTCCGCGCGGCGTCTGGAGCACCTTGCCCGCGCCGCAGATGAGCTGCCGGGTGACGAGGAAGGGGATGAGGATGTCCGCGAGCCGGGAGAATTCCCCGTGCCGGGCCACGAGGTAGTTCTCGTGGCACCCGTAGGAGTTTCCCGCCGAGTCGGTGTTGTTCTTGAAGAGATAGACGTCGCCCGCGATTCCCTCCTCGTGCAGGCGGCGTTCGGCGTCGACGAGCAGGCCTTCGAGAATGCGCTCGCCCGCCTTGTCGTGCGTGACCAGTTCGGTCACGTTGTCGCATTCGGGGGTTGCATATTCCGGATGCGATCCCACGTCGAGGTAGAGGCGGGCGCCGTTCCGCAGGAAGACATTGCTGCTGCGGCCCCATGACACAACACGGCGGAAGAGGTAGCGCGCCACTTCGTCAGGTGACAGTCGGCGCTGTCCCCTGAACGTGCACGTGACGCCGTACTCGTTCTCCAGCCCGAAAATGCGGCGGTCCATGACTGAACATTACGCCTTACGGCCGGTGCTGAAACCGGGTTCGACAGCACCGTTTCGATCATTTTCCGATCCGGTCACGACGGCGGGGTCGTGTACGGGAGCTGCGAGGACCTTGCCGGTGGCCAGCAGGACCACCAGCGCGAAGACTCCGCCGAGCCCCGCCACGCCGAAGCTCCAGGCGGTCGAGCCGAGCTCCACGGCCGGTCCCGCGACGGCCGTTCCGGCTGCCGCGCCGACGCCGAAGGTGGTCACCAGCCAGGAGAACGCCTCGGTCACCGTGCCGCGCGGGGCGTGCCGGTCCACCACGATGAACGAGCAGGCGATGGCCGGGGCGAGGAAGACTCCGGCGAGGGCGGCCAGCGCGGTCATGACGGGGACCGAGGGGGTGAGCGTCAACGGCAGGTAGCCCAGCGCCAGGAGGCCGACGATGACGCGCAGCCGCCGCTCGGGAGCGCCGGCCCACTGCCGGGCCCCGTAGCCCAGGCCGCCGATGAGGGCGCCGAGGCCGAGCGCGGCCATCAGCCAGCCGTACACCGACTCGCGGCCGTGGTCGTCGGCGTAGGCCACACCGGCCACCGTGATGGAGCCGAGTGCGAGCCCGACGAAGAAGAACGCGCCGAGCAGGGCGAGGAGTCCGGGCGAGCGCAGGGCCCCGAGCCAGTGCGCCTCGCGGGGTGCGGAGCGCCAGGTGCGCGAGGGCTCCGAGAGAACGACCGACAGCGCGCCGAGGACGCCGATGGCGTTGATGACGAGCAGGGCGGCCGCCGGGGACCAGAGCGAGACGAGGAGCGTCACCAGGAGCGGCCCGACGGTGAACATGATCTCCTGCGCCACGGCGTCCATCGCGTACGCCCGGTGCACCTGGTCCTGGCGCTTCAGCACACTGGGCCACAGGGCCCGCAGACCGCCCTCCAGGGGCGGTGTGGCGACTCCGGCGACGATGACGGCCGCGTAGGCCAGCGGGAGCGAGCCGAGGCCGGCAACGGCCAGCAGGGCCATGCCGAGCGCGGAGAGCACGGCGGCGGGGAGCTGGACGCGCGGCTGCCCGTACAGGTCGACGGCCCGGCCGAGCAGCGGCTGCCCGACGGCGGTGGCGAGCCCGTACGCGGCGGCCAGGGCGCCGGCCAGCGTGTAGCTGCCGCCCTCGGCCCGGGTGAACAGCACGATCGCGATGTGCGCGGTGCCGTTCGGCAGCCGCCCCACCAGCGTGCCCGTCAGCAGCCGGGCGGCATGCCGCGCCCGGAGGATGTCCAGATATCCCGCGGCCATTCCCGCCCCTTTCCGCCGGACGACTGCCGCCACCCGAGGTTTTACGTATAACGTCGAGGTTCATACGTACCATGTCCGCAGTCCGCGGGTCCACCTCGCGGCGTCACGGAACCACCCGCCCGGAGGCCCGAGTGACCGACCCCCACCAGCCCGCCCCGCCCCGGCCCACCAGCCGCGACGTGGCCCGTGCGGCGGGCGTCTCGCAGGCGACGGTCTCGCTGGTGCTCGGCGAGAAGTGGCCGGGCCGGGTGTCCGAGGCCACGGCCCAGCGGGTCCGGGACCATGCGGCCGAGCTGGGCTACCGGCCCAATCTCGCCGCCCGCAATCTCCGGCTCGGCCGCACCAGGACCGCGCTGCTGGTGGTTCCGGCCCTCACCAACGAGTTCTTCGCCCGGGTCTACACCGGGGCCGCCGCCGTCGCCGCCGAGCACGACTTCGGCGTGGTGCTCTACCCCTCACCGGACGGCACAGGACCGGCCCGGGCCCCGTTCGCCTCGGCCCGCGCCGCGCTGGACGGCGTGATCGCCTCCTCCATGGCCTCCGACGCCCTGAGCGCCCTGCACGGGGCCGACCTGCCCCTGGTGATGCTGGACAGCGACCCGGCCGGGACGGACGCGGCCGCCCACGTGAACCTGGACATCGCCGACGGCATGCGCCAGGTGACGGAGCATCTGCTGGGCCTCGGCCACCGCCGGTTCGTGCATCTGGCGTCCGCCGTGGACACCTGGACGTTCGCGGTCCGGGCGCAGGCGCTGCGGGACACGGTGGGCGCGGTGCCGGGCGCCACGGTCCGTACGGTACGGTCCCCGCTCGACGTACGGGCCGGGCGCGAGGCGGCCGAGCAGGCGCTGGCCGTCGCCGGGGAGCGGCCCACCGCGGTCGTCTGCGACGACGACATCCTGGCGGCCGGGGCCTGCAAGGCGGCCCGCCGGCTCGGGCTGCGCGTACCGGACGACCTCTCCGTCACCGGCTTCGACGACCTGGCGCTCGCCACCGCCGTGGAACCGGAGCTGACCACCGTACGGCTGCCCGCCGAGCAGGTCGGGGAGCGCGGCATGGCGGCGCTGCTGGCGGCGCTGGAGGGCCGGGAGGCCGAGACGGGCAGCCTGCCGGTGAGCCTGGTCGTACGGGGCTCCACGGCGCCGCCGCCCGCCGCCGCCCCGGCATGACGGATGCCCCCGGGCCGGGACCCGGGGGCATCCGTGAGGTGTGCTCCGCCTACTCCTCGGTGGAGTCGGGCGCGTTCCCGGTGTCGGTGCCGGGGGTACGGTTCTCCGGGGTGGCGGTCTCCGGGGAGTCGGGCTCCTCCACGTCGGAGGGGGCGTCCGTCGGGGTGGCGGCCGCCGCTTCCGCGTCGAGCAGCCGGGTCAACTGGCGCCCGACGATCCGCTTGAACTTGCGCTGCTGGGGCCGCGTGCGGTCCAGCACCGCGACTTCGAGGCGCTCGGCGGGAATCTCCCGCTCGCCGCCTCCGGGCTCCCGGGAGAGCGCCTGGACGGCCAGCTTGAGCGCCTCGGCGAGCGTCATGCCGTCGCGGTGGCGCTGGTCCAGGAAGCTGCTGATCTGCTCGGCGTTGCCGCCGACCGCGACCGAGCCGTGCTCGTCCACGATGGAACCGTCGTGCGGCAGCCGGTAGATCTGGTCACCCTCGGGCGCGGAGCCCACCTCGGCGACGACCAGCTCCACCTCGTACGGCTTCTCGGCCGCGCTGGAGAAGATGGTGCCGAGCGTCTGGGCGTAGACGTTGGCCAGCCCACGGGCCGTCACATCGTCGCGGTCGTAGGTGTATCCGCGCAGGTCGGCGTAGCGCACGCCGCCGATGCGGAGGTTCTCGTACTCGTTGTACTTGCCGGCGGCAGCGAAGCCGATCCGGTCATAGATCTCGCTGAACTTGTGCAGCGCGCGGGACGGGTTCTCACCGACGAACACAATGCCGTCGGCATATTGCAGCACAACGAGGCTGCGACCACGGGCGATGCCCTTGCGGGCGTATTCCGCCCGGTCGGCCATGGCCTGCTGGGGTGAGACATAAAACGGCGTCGACACCGGCTATCCGTCCCTTTCTGTCAGTGACGAGTGCATCTCGGAGGGCTCGGAGTCCGGATCAGAGCAGCTCGGCGCGCGGGCCGTCGGGCTGCTCCAGGCGGCGTTCCAGAATGGAGCGCGCGATACCGGCGGACTCCTGGTCGTCCAGCCTCCGGAAGCCTTCGTCGGTGATGACGGTGACGATCGGGTAGATCCGGCGGGCCACGTCGGGGCCGCCGGTCGCCGAGTCGTCGTCCGCGGCGTCGTACAGCGCCTGCACGACCAGGGTGAGGGCCTGTTCCTCCGTCAGGTCCTCGCGGTAGAGCTTCTTCATCGAGTTGCGGGCGAAGATCGAGCCGGAGCCGGTGGCGGCGTAGCCGTTCTCCTCGGTGCGCCCGCCGGTGACGTCGTAGGAGAAGATCCGGCCCTTCTCACGATCGACGTCGTACCCCGCGAAGAGCGGCACCACGGCGAGGCCCTGCATGGCCATGGCCAGGTTGGAGCGAATCATGGTGGAGAGCCGGTTGGCCTTGCCCTCCAGGGAGAGCTGAGCGCCCTCGACCTTCTCGAAGTGCTCCAGCTCGAGCTGGAAGAGCTTGACCATCTCCACGGCCAGTCCGGCGGTGCCGGCGATGCCCACCGCCGAGTACTCGTCGGCCGGGAAGACTTTCTGCATGTCGCGCGTAGCGATCATGTTGCCCATGGTGGCGCGCCGGTCACCGGCCAGGACCACACCGCCGGGGAAGGACGCCGAGACGATGGTCGTCCCGTGCGGCGCCTCGATGGCCCCCTGGAGCGGCGGCAGGCTCCGGTTGCCCGGGAGCATCTCGGGCGACCGGTCGGACAGGAAGTCCATGAACGAGGACGATCCCGGCGTCAGGAAGGCAGCTGGTAGACGCCCGGTGCTACGAGTGTTGGCTTCCACGCGTTTCCCTCCAGGTATGCGATGGCCCTGCGCAAGAGAGTTAAGGATCATCCCCCAACTTGCCGATGGCCGGATTGCAGTTGAAGCAACGTATGCCACGGACCCTACCCGCCTCGGGGCGGTGATCCACATGTTCGGCGGAGGGATCTGCGCAGATCCCGCGCTCGCGGACCGGTGGCGCTCCTCCGGTTGGCGAGCGGGGGGGGGGGGGGGCGCGGGGGGGGGGGGGGCCCCCCCCCGCCCCCCCGGTGTGACAGGGGGCCCGGGGCCAACCGGGGGTGAACCCCCTGGAAAAAAAGACCCCCACGAGCAT
>NZ_JBHXOX010000019.1:0-172149 GCF_042718795.1 Streptomyces cyaneofuscatus | reverse complement strand
CGGCGCCTCCGCCGGCCCTCGTTGGCGCGGGGGCGGCCCCCGCCCCCCCCTCGGGTTTTACCCCCGGGGGCCCCCGCCCCCCGGGCCCCCCCCCCGGGCCCGGGGCCCCCCGCCCCACGGCGTACAGCCACTGACCGGATCGCTCAGATCGTCGCGGTGTCGATCACGAAGCGGTAGCGGACGTCGCTCGCGAGGACCCGCTCGTACGCCTCGTTGACCTGGTCCGCCGCGATGACCTCGATCTCGGCGCCGAGGCCGTGCACGGCGCAGAAGTCCAGCATCTCCTGGGTCTCGGCGATGCCGCCGATCGCGGAGCCCGCCATCGACTTGTTGCCGCCGATCAGCGAGAAGAGGTTGAGCGAGATCGGCTCCTCAGGTGCGCCCACGTTGACCAGGGTGCCGTCCGTCCGCAGCAGGGCGAGGTAGGCGCCGAAGTCCAGCGGGGCCGAGACCGTGGAGAGGATGATGTCGAAGGTTCCGGCCAGCTCCTCGAAGGTCTTGGGGTCGCTGGTCGCGTAGTAGTGGTCGGCGCCCAGCTTGAGGCCGTCGTCCTTCTTGCGCAGGGACTGGGAGAGGACGGTGACCTCGGCGCCGAGGGTGTGCGCGATCTTGACGGCCATGTGGCCGAGCCCGCCGAGACCGATGACCGCGACCTTCTTGCCGGGGCCCGCACCCCAGCGCCGGAGCGGCGAGTACGTGGTGATGCCGGCGCAGAGCAGCGGCGCGGCCTCGTCCAGGGCGATGCCTTCGGGGATGGAGACGACGAACCCCTCGGTCACGACCACGTGCGTCGAGTAGCCGCCGTACGTGGGCTCGCCGCTGCGGTCGAGGGCGTTGTACGTCTGGGTGTTCCCCTCGGCGCAGTGCTGCTCGCGGCCCATCAGGCAGGCGTCGCACCGTCCGCAGGAGTCGACCATGCAGCCGACGCCGACGCGGTCGCCGGCCTTGAACTTGGTGACGCCGGGCCCGGTCTCGGTGACGATTCCGGCGATCTCGTGGCCGGGCACCATCGGGAAGATGCCCTCGCCCCAGCCGTCACGGGCCTGGTGGATGTCGGAGTGGCAGATACCGGCGAACTTGATGTCGATCAGGACGTCGAACTCGCCCACCGGGCGGCGCTCGATCGTGGTGCGCTCCAGCGGGGCCTTGGCACGGGGAGCGGCGTAAGCGGCGACGGTGGTCATGCCGGAGGTTCTCCTCTGGGTGATGCGGTAGGAACGTCTCCCAGCATCAAGGGGCGCACAGCTTTTACCCAGGTCACCGCTTTGCCTACGTCCACTGGTCCTACCACTGGCGGGGACAGGCTCCTCCGCGTACGACCAGGAATAATGGGTTCCATGGACGTTTCACCCGGCCCCTCCGCCCCCGAGCCGCTCGACCGGCGCGCCGAACTCAGCGAGTTCCTGCGCACCCGGCGGGCCCGGCTCCAGCCGCAGGACGTGGGGCTGCCGGAGTTCGGCCGGGCCCGCCGGGTCCCGGGGTTGCGCCGGGAGGAGCTGGCGCAGCTCGCCGGGGTCTCGGTGGCGTACTACACCCGCCTGGAACAGGGCAACGGGCGCAACGTCTCGGCCGAGGTGCTCGACGCGATCGCCCGGGCGCTGCGGCTCAGCGACGCCGAGCACGCGCACCTGACGCACATGGCCAAGCCGGCGCAGCACAAGAAGAAGCGGCGGCCGGCGCGGGTGCAGCGGGTGCGGACCGGACTGCTGCACCTCCTGGACAGCCTGGAGGGCGTTCCCGCGTACGTCTCCGGGGCCCGCTCCGACATCCTCGCCTGGAACCCGATGGCGGCGGCGGTGTTCGGCGACTGGGGTGCGCTGCCGCCCGAGGAGCGGAACTGGGCTCGGCTGGTGTTCCTCTCCCCCGCCTACCGGGACCTGTTCGTGGAGTGGGACTCCAAGGCCTCGGACATGGTCAGCTACCTGCGCCTGTACGCGGGCTGCCACCCCGACGATCCGCAGCTCTCCGCGCTGGTCGGTGAACTCTCCGTCAAGAACGACGAGTTCCGGCGGCTGTGGGCCACGCACAACGTGAAGGAGAAGGGGCACGGCACGAAGCTGATCCGGCATCCGCTCGTCGGGGACCTGGCCCTGTCGTACGAGACGCTGCATCTGCCGGACGATCCGGAGCAGTACGTGGTGACCTACCACGCGGAACCGGACTCCGCTTCGGCCGAGGCGCTGCGGCTGCTGGCGAGCTGGGGTGCGGACGCGCGGCGGGCGGATGTGGAGCGGGTCGACCCGGGCGGCCGGGCGGGCCGGGGCCAGGCCGGATAGGCGCCCAGCCGTTCCTCTATCGTGTAACATATGGAACGCATCACTGACCCTTACGAGCTCCGGGTGGGCGTACCGTCCGTCGAGCTCTTCCGCCGTCTGCGCACCGACGCCGGGCTCTCCGACAGGGCACCCGAGGCGGTCGCGATCGCCCTGCCCAACACGTGGCACGGGGTGGTCCTCCACCACGGGGGCGAACCGATCGGCATGGGGCGGATCATCGGTGACGGCGGCACCGCGTTCCAGGTGGTCGACATCTGCGTACACCCCGCGCACCAGGGCCGGGGGCTCGGCAGGCGCATCATGGCCGCGCTCACCGAGGAGCTCGAACGCCGGGCGCCCGCCACCGCGTACGTCTCGCTGATCGCGGACGGGCCCGCGCGCTTCCTGTACGAGAAGTTCGGCTTCGCCGACACCGCCGCGCACGACTCGATCGGCATGTACCGCTCGATGGGCGCGGGCTGAGCCGCGAGGTCAGGTCGGCGTGGCCGTTTCCGCCCCGTACGGCTCGGTTTCGGGCCGGCCCGCGGCGATGGCTTCCGTCGCCGCGACGGTCCCCGACGGGTCCAGGAGCGGCAGGACATCCGGGGCGGCGAGGCAGGGCAGCAGCAGTTGCCAGAAGCCGGTGAGCGTCCGGGCGGACAGCCACTGGGCGTCGCACCGTCCGAGCACCTCGAACCCGGTGGTCGCGGCGACCGTCGCGGCGGTGACATCCGTGCGGGAGACGCCTTCCACGAGGGTGCCGACGGCGGCCGCCTCGTCGAGCAACTCCCTTACGCAGCCCTGCCACTGCACGGGCAGGCCTGGTTCACCGCCGCGCTCACCGCCGTAGCTGAGCCGGAATCCGGCCCGCGTCACCGGATCGCGGCCGAGCAGGTCCACCAGGGCGTGCGAGGTGTCGACCAGGGTCTGCAGGGCCGTGTCCGTCCTCCGGCGGATGGCGCTGGACACCTCCAGCAGACCGTGCGACCCCTCCGCGACCACGGCCTCGGCGATCGCGGCCTTGTTCTCGAAGTGGAAGTGCAGGGCTCCTGTGCTGACGCCCGCGCCGGAGCTGATCAGCGCCACGCGGGCCTGTCCGTACCCGTGCTGCTCGAACACGATCGCCGCGGAGCGGATCAGAGCCCGGCGGGTACGCGCGGCGCGCACCTGCTTGGTCACCGTGTCCTCCGCCGGAGGGAGAAGCGGGTGGAACAGGGCCCTGGGCCGTGGGCCACGAAGGCCGGGGGCTCTCCGCCGAAGCGGTGAAGCAGCATCATGGGGAATATCAAACCAACTTACCGGTTTGATATCCAGAGGAACGTATGCGCGGTCGGTCCCCGCATCCGCCGCCGGGCCGCTATCCGGGGCGGCCGACCGCGCCGAAGGACTCCGCGTGGTCCGCGGCCCAGGTGCGAAACGACCTGGCGGGGCGGCCCGTCAGCTCCTCGACGGTGGGCACCACGGCCGCCTTGGCTCCTGCCCGCTGGCGCTCCGCGCTTTCCAGGAACGCCTCGGCCACCCGCTGCGGATACGTGGCGAGCAGCGCCTCTCGCGCGCGGTCCAGGGGCAGTTCCTCGAAGCGCAGCGGCCGGCCCAGCAGTTCGGAGAGCTGTGCCGTCTGCTCGTGCGCACTGATCGCCTCCGGGCCCGACACCCCGTACGCCCGTCCCTCGTGGCCACTACCGGTGAGGGCGGCGACCGCCACCGCCGCGACATCCCGCGGATCGACGGCCGCCACCGGCGACCGCCCGTAGAGGGCCCGCACCACACCGTCCGATGCGATGCCCTTCGCCCAGGAGAGCGTGTTGGACATGAACGTTCTGGGGCGGACGAAGGTCCACGGGACCCCGGACTCCCTGATGGCCTGTTCGTTGTCCCGCTGGAGCCGGGTGATGAAGTCCTCCGCGCCCGGTTCCTCCACCGCCATCATCGACAGCTTCACGAGGTGGCGGACTCCCGCCGCCGCGGCCGCGGCGGCGACCCACGCGTCATGGGGCTCCGTGGGGCTGTTCGTCACCAGGAACACCGCGTCGACCCCCAGCAGTGCCTGGTCGAGGGAGGCGCGGTCCCCGTACTCCCCCGCCACGACGTCGACTTCGGGTCCGCGCACCGTCACGCGTTCCGGCCGCCTCGCCAGGATCCGCACCGGGCCGGCGGTCGCCAGCAGACGGGCGACCTCACGGCCGATCGTCCCGGTCGCCCCTGTCACCAGAATCACGCCACGTACTCCTCACACACCGTCATCAGCTTGCCGTCCACCCGCGACGCACCGCCCACACGTGCGCCGACGGGCTGGACTCTCAGCTCTCACGTGCGCCGATGGGCCGGGCTTTCAGTCCGCCCCCACCGGGCCCGACAGGACCGTATCGAAGACGGGTTCGCCGTCCTGACTGCCCGTCACCCGGATCCTCGCCTCGCCCGGTCCCCCGCCCGGCAGGATCTCCGCGGCGATCGAGCACGGGCTGCCGAACTCCGCGTACCGGTGGAAGTGCGTACGCCCCTCGGCGGGGACGAACCCACCGTCCCCGGCGGCCAGGCATGCCGCCTGC
The DNA here is from genome assembly GCF_042718795.1 of Streptomyces cyaneofuscatus. GTDB lineage: Bacteria > Actinomycetota > Actinomycetes > Streptomycetales > Streptomycetaceae > Streptomyces > Streptomyces cyaneofuscatus_A. The sequence goes on along the minus strand of NZ_JBHXOX010000019.1, from coordinate 167,345 downwards.
CGCGCCGCCTCCAGCAACAGCATCCCGGGCACATGGTCGTTGGGCCGCTGGAAGAGCGTCGGGTGACGGGTGTCCACGCGCAGCTCCCAGACCCCTTCGCGGGAGCCCTCCGAGAGCACCACGTCCTGAGCCCGGGCGCGCCCCGCCCGGGCGGGGTCCACCGGCGCCGTCCGCGGTATCGCCACGCCCGGCTCCGCCGATCCACCGCGGATCCGCCGGTAGACGCGGGGGCTGGTGAACCTCGTCGCGCCCATACCGGTCGCGACCAGCCGGCCCGCGCGGTGCACCACCCAGTCCACGCGGCCCTGCACCGGCAGCCCGCCGCGCCACTTGAGCTCGGAGCAGGTCACCTCCACGTCGATCACGGTGGGCAGGCCGCCCACGACCAGGTGATCGGGGTGGGTCGCGTAGTCCAGATCAGCCATCAGGAAGTGGTAGCCGACGGGGACTCCGTATCCGGCGTGGAAGGCCAGCATCGCCGCCTGCCGCATCGCCTCCGTCACCAGCAGCGGATCATGACGGTCCGTTCCCACGGGGGCGAAGAACGGATGATCGTGCGGAAGCACCGCCTCCACGTGGAACCGGTCCGGCCCCAGCCGCTGCCACTTGCGCGGAAAGGCGTCCTCCGCCCTGCTCCTGTGAACCAGTTCCATTCCCACCGGATGCACCACTCGGGCCTCCGAACCCTCGGCCGACGCCGTTACAGGATCGGTCAACACTGCTGCTTCTGGCATAACTCCCCCCCAGGGGTCATGTGATGGCGAGCCGTTCCTGCGGTGCGCACGCGCTGATAAGATACAGACTAAGCGGTTTTTTTTCTATCCCCACCAGCCGCCCGCCCGGCCTCACAGCCGGCACCGCCCGACGAAGGAGACAGGGATGGCCAAGCAGGACCGGGCGATCCGCACCCGCCAGGCCATCCTGATGGCAGCGGCCGAGACGTTCGAGAAGCACGGTTACCAAGCCGCCACCATCACCGAGATACTCAAGATCGCCGGAGTGACGAAAGGCGCGCTCTACTTCCACTTCCCGTCCAAGGAGGAGCTGGCGCTCGGCGTGATCGAGGCCCAGGACCCCCCACCGCCCACCCCCGACCAACGCCTCAAGCTCCAGGAGCTCGTGGACATGGGGATGATGTTCAGCCACCGCCTCCACACCAGTCTCCTCACCCGTGCCGGTGTCCGTCTCTCCATGGACCAGCAGGCCCAGGGCCTGGATCGCACCGGCCCCTTCCTCCGGTGGCAGCGGACCACCCACGGCCTGCTCGCCCAAGCCGAAGAGAACGGCGAACTCCTCCCGCACGTCAACCCCGCGGAGACCGCCGACCTCTACGTCGCGGCCTTCACCGGTATCCAGGCGGTCTCCCAGACCCTCGCCGACTACCGCGATCTGGAGCAGCGGTACATCACGCTTCAGCGGCACATCCTGCCCAGCATCGCCGCCCCCTCCGTCCTCACCGCGCTGGACCTCAGCCCCGACCGCACCGCCCGCCTCGCCCGGCTCATCCCCGCGTACTGAGCGCGCGCAACCCGTCCGCGTACTGAGCTCGCGCACGTCGTCCCTAGGCGGTCAGGGCCAGTCGCAGGCCGAGGCCGATCATCATCGCGGCGACCAGCCCGTCCAGGACACGCCACGACGACGGGCGGGCGAGCACCCCGCTGAGCAGCCGGGCACCGAAGCCGAGAGCCGCGAACCAGCACACGCTGGCGAGGATCGCCCCCAGCCCGAAGGTCCAGCGCAGCGGGCCGCGGTCGGCGGCGACCGAGCCGAGCAGGAAGACGGTGTCGAGGTAGACGTGCGGGTTGAGCCAGGTCATGGCGAGGCAGGCGAGCACGACGCCCCGCTTCGCCCCGGAGGGCGCGTCCTGCGGGTGCAGGGCCGACGGACGGAAGGCCCGGCGTGCGGCCAGGGCGCCGTACGCGATCAGGAACACGCCGCCCAGCAGGGAGACCACGGTCAGGGCGGACGGCCAGGCCACGACGACGGCACCGACCCCGGCGACGCCGAGGGCGATCAGGACGGCGTCGGACAGGGCGCAGATGACCACCACCGCGAGAACGGCCTCCCGGCGGACGCCCTGGCGCAGGACCAGGGCGTTCTGGGCGCCGATGGCGACGATGAGGGAGAGGCCGGTACCGAACCCGGCGGCCGCGGTGGTCAGAGCGTTGGTCATGGTGCCGACGCTAGGGAGATCCCCTCCACGTGTACAGCTAATGATCCTTACGTATCATTAGCCGGTGTGATGTCCGAGCTTCCCCTCGACCAGGTGCGGACCCTGCTGGCCGTCGTCGACGAAGGCACCTTCGACGCGGCCGCGAACGCCCTGCACGTGACGCCCTCGGCGGTCAGCCAGCGGGTGAAGGCCCTGGAACAGCGCACCGGGCGGGTGCTGCTGATGCGGACGAAGCCGGTCCGGCCCACCGAGTCCGGTGAGGTCCTGGTGCGCTTCGCCCGCCAACTGGCCCGGCTGGAGCAGGACGCGCAGGCGGCCCTCGGGATGTCGGGGTCCGGCGAGCCGACGCGGCTGACGGTCGCGGTGAACTCCGACTCCCTGGCGACCTGGTTCCTGCCCGCCCTCGGGCGGGTGCCGGAGGAGCTGGGGATCTGCTACGAGCTGCGCCGGGAGGACCAGGACCATACGGCCGCGCTGCTCCGCGAGGGGCTGGTGATGGCGGCGGTGACGTCCTCGCCCGAGGCGGTGTCCGGCTGTTCGGTGCGGAGTCTGGGCCGGATGCGCTATCTGCCGGTGGCGACGGCGGCCTTCGCCGGGCGGTGGCTCGGGCTGGGGACGGCGACCCCGTTGCGCGAGCTGATCGCGGACGCTCCGGTGGTGGACTTCGACCGGCGCGACGACCTCCAGGACTCCTTCGTCCGCGCGCTCGGATGCGGCCCTCGGTCGGGCTCCCGGCGCCACTTCGTGCCCACGTCGGAGGGGTTCGTGGACGCCGTGGTGGCCGGGATGGGCTGGGGCGTGGTGCCCGATGTCCAGGCGCGCCCGCTGCTGCGCGCGGGCCGGCTGGTCGCCCTCGCCCCGGACCGTCACGTGGACGTGCCCCTGTACTGGCAGCAGTGGAAGCTGGACTCACCGGCCCTGGCGACCGTGGCCGAGGCCGTGGTGGCGGAGGCCGCCGAGGCGCTCGACGGGGCCGCTCGGCCAGCTCACCGGGACCCTTAGGATGACGGGTCCGTCCCCCGGGCCCGGAGCGCCGGGGGCCATCCCGAGAGACCCGGAGGCGTCTCCTTGCGTGTGCTGCTGGTGGAGGACGACGACGATCTGCGGGCGGTGCTCGCGGCCGGGCTGCGCGAGGCGGGCTTCGCCGTCGACGGTGCGGACGACTGGCCGGAGGCGGACGTGATGCTGCACGTGACCGCGTACGACTGTGTGGTCCTGGACCGGATGCTGCCCTCCGGCGACTCCCTCACGCGGCTGGAGAGCAGGCGCCGGTCCGGCTGGTCGGTGCCCGTGCTCTGCCTCACCGCTCTGGACGCCCTGGACGACCGGGTGCTCGGGCTGGAGAGCGGGGCGGACGACTACCTGGCCAAACCGTTCGCGATGCGCGAGCTGGTCCTGCGGGTGCGCAGCCTGACCCGGCGGTCGGCCGAGCGGCTGCCCGCCTTCCTGAGCTGCGCGGACGTGGTGATGGACCTGGCGCGGCGCGAGGTGCGGCGGGGCGGGGTGCTGCTCTCGCTGAGCCCCAAGGAGTACGCCGTGCTCCAGCAGCTCCTGGTGCACCAGGGCAGCGTCGTCACGCGTACGGCGTTGCTGGAGCACTGCTGGGACGAGATGGCCGACCCGGTCTCCAATGTGGTGGACGCCGTCATCGCCGGCGTACGGCGCAAGCTCGGCACCCCGTCCCTCGTGCACACCGTGCGCGGCCAGGGGTTCCTGCTGGGCGCGGCATGACCCGGACGGCAGGCGCCGGGTCCGCGCGGCGCGGCTCCCCGGCCCGCAGAGGGCTGCGCCGGCTCCAGCTACGGCTGACCGCCGCGTACACCCTGATCACCCTCGTCGGCCTGAGCTGCCTGTCCTGGCTGGTGATCCGCACCGACGACCGGTCGCGGGAGGCCGCCGAGTACGACGAGATGCGCCGCCGGGCCTCGGTCGCGGCCTCCCTCGTCTACTACCAGGACGACCGCATCCGCCTCGACGGCCTGGCCGACGACGAGGCGACCGCCGGCACGCCGCAGATCGTGGTGCTGGAGGAGCGGCCCGGCGGGGATCCGGCCGTGGTGTTCCGGGGCAGCGTCCAGCAGTTCGACGTACCGGCCACGGCGCTCGCCCGGGCGGCGGGATCGGCGATGCGCACCGAGGAGGCGATGCGGCAGGAGGCCCGCGACCGAACGGGCGGTCCCGTCCGGCTGCTGGCCGTGCCCTTCTGGCACGATGCGACCGACGAGGTGGCGGGTGCGGCCGTCGCGGTCGGGGACCCGGCGTACGGGTCGGCCGAGCACCGCAGCCTGGTCCTCTCCCTCGCCCTCGGGTGCGCCGCCCTCACCGCACTGGCCGCGCTCACGGGCCATGTGCTCTCCGGGCGGTCCATGCGGCCCGCCTGGCAGGCGCTGGAGCAGCAGGAGCGGCTGCTCGCCGACGCGGCGCACGAGCTGCGGACGCCGGTGGCGGTGATGCGCGGTTCGGTGGAGATGGCCGAGCGCGGTGCGGGCGAGCCGGCGGCCCATCTGCCGAGGATCCGGCGGGCGGCGGACCGGATGGGCCATGTGGTGGAGAACCTGCTGACCCGGGGGCGGTTGGAGGCCGCCGTGGAGTCGGTGCGGGCCGAGCCGCTGCGGCTGGACCAGCTCGTGGAGGAGGTGTGCGCCGATCTGCCGGAGGGCGGGCACCGGCTGGAGCTGCGGCTGGAGGAGTCGGTGGTCGACGCGGACGCGGCGCTGGTGCGGGTGGCCGTTCGCAACCTGCTCGACAACGCCGTACGTCATGGCCGTACGCCCGGGGAGCCGGGCACCGCCGAACTGCTGGTGACCGTACGCGGACCGGAGGTCGCGGTCGCCGACCGGGGTCCGGGGGTGGAGCCCGGTCGGCTGCCGGAGCTGATGGAGCGCTTCCGCTCGCCGGGCGGCGGTACGGGGATCGGCCTCTCACTGGTGCGGCGGGTGGCCCTCGCCCACCGGGGCGCCCTGGCCGTGCGGGCCCGGACGGGCGGCGGTGCGGTGTTCGTGCTGCGGCTGGCGCCGGCCCGGTCGCGGCGGAGGCGGAGGGGCGAGAGGTGACGCTCACGATTCGCTCATGATCGGCCGTCCATGATGCGGGGGCAGGTACGCAGACCACGCACAGGAGTTCCCCATGCCCCAGCACGCCGCCACCCCGTTCCTCCGTCGCCGCTCCACCCTCGCGGCCCTGGCCGGCGGGGTCGCCGTGACGGCCGGCGCCGGGTTCCTGCTCTCCAGCGCGTTCGCGGCCAAGCCCGCGCCGAAGGTCGTCCTCCCGAAGGCGAACGCCACGTTCGACTACCAGATCGGCGGGGCCTACACCCCACCCGCCGGGGTCAAGGCGCTCTCGCGCGACCGGGGCGCCCAGCCCGTACGCGGTCTGTACAACGTCTGTTACGTCAACGCCTTCCAGACCCAGCCGGACGCGATGGACTGGTGGCAGAAGAAGAACCCGGACCTGCTGCTGCGCGACCGCAGCGGCGAGCCGGTCAACGACGAGGCGTGGGGCGAGGCGCTGCTCGACACCTCGACCGCCGCCAAGCGGACCCGGCTCGCGAAGATCGTCGGCGGCTGGATCGACGGCTGCGCGAAGTCCGGGTTCCAGGCGGTCGAGCCGGACAACCTCGACTCGTACGAGCGCTCCGGGGGCCGGCTCACCAAGGCGCACAACGCCGCGTTCGCCAAGCTGCTGGCCACGCGGGCGCACACGGCGGGGCTGGCGATCGGCCAGAAGAACACCACCGACCTGCTGGCCCAGCGCAAGAGCATCGGCTTCGACTTCGCGGTCGCGGAGGAGTGCGGCCGCTACGACGAGTGCGCCGACTACGCCACCGCGTACGGCAACCGGGTCTTCGTCATCGAATACACCGCCCGCGACTTCTCCAAGGCCTGCTCCGCCGCGGGGGCGAAGCTCTCCGTGGTCCAGCGGGACCTCGACGTCCGGCCGGCGGGGCAGCAGGGGTACGTCTTCCGGACCTGCTGAGACGGACCGGGACCGGTCAGGTCAGGTCACCCGGGACCGGTCAGGTCACTCGGGGCTGTGGGTGACCGGCGGGAGGTGAGCGTGAAGACGGCGCCGTGGGGGTCGCCGATCATCGACTCGGGTCCGTCGTCCGGAGAGATGGTCGGCGGGGACACCTCACCGCCCGCCTTCCGCGCGGCCTCGGTGGCCGCCGTCAGGTCGTCGACCCGGAAGCGGACGTGCCACTGCGGGCGCAGCCGGGGGTCGGGGGACGCCCCGTCGCCGCCGCCGCGCAGGGTGGCCACGGTGTGGCCGCCCTGGCGGACGACCACGGTGTCCTGCTGGTAGACGTAGCCGACCTCGCAGCCGCCGGGGTCGTGGGGGTCCCAGCCGAATACCTCGGAGTAGAAGATCGCGGCGTCGAAGGCGTGGCTGGTGCGCAGTTCGAGGGAGGCGGGCGCACTGCCGCGGCCGATGGACCAGGGCGGGGTGCGGCCCTCCCAGAAGCCGAACCCGGCCCCTTCGCGGTCCGCGGCCACGGCTCCTCTGCCGGGGCCGAGCCGGAGCGGGCCGACGGCGATCGTGCCGCCGCGTTCCCGTACCCGGGCGGCGGTGGCGTCCACGTCGGCGACGGCGAAGTACGGGGTCCAGGTGGTGGCGGTGGGCAGGCCCGGGCCGATGCGGCCGATCCCGGCGACGGGCAGGCCGTCGGCGTGGGCGACGGTGAATCCCTCGCCCAGGGTGCCGGAGCGGAAGTCCCAGCCGAGGACGGCCGTGTAGAAGTCCTGGGCGGCGCGCAGGTCCCGGGTCATGAGACTGACCCAGCAGGGAACGCCGTGCACAGGGGTGGTCCGCACTGCCTCCGTCATCGCCGATCCGTCTCCTCGCCGGAACAACATGCCCTACATACCTACGCCGCCCGGGTCACCGGCGCCACCCGGGCGTCGCCCGCCCACGCGGGATGGTCAGACACCCCCCAGGTGCCGGGCGGCCGTGCGCCAGGCGGTGGTGACGGCTTCGCGGGCGGTGGCGGTCGCGGCTTCGACGCCCGGGGGCAGGTGCAGCGGCGCACCCAGGTGGACGTGGAGGCGGGGGCGGCGAGCGGGGGCGGTGAGGAACCCGGCGATCTGCTTGGCGACCGAGCCGGAGGTCACCCGGCGGGCGCCGGCCTGGCCGAGGGGGACGACGGGCGCGCCGGACGCGTGGGCCAGGCGGGCGAGGCCGCTGCGGAAGCTCTCCGGCGGCGCCTCGGACGCGTCCGTGCGCGGCGGAATCCGGCCCTCCCCGTAGATGAGGACGTGGCGGCCGGACCTGAGCGCGGCGGCGGCCGTGTCGAGGGCGTCGGCCGCCCGGTGGGTGTTGCGGTGTACGGGGACGTGGCCGCCGCGCTCCAGGAGGTGGCCGAGGACCGGGATGCGCCAGAGGCCGGCGGTGGCCAGGACGACCGGTTCGACGTCGAGGCGCCGTAGCGCGGCGAGGACGACGCCGGGGTCGGCGAGGGAGGTGTGGTTGGCGACGATGATGGAGCCGGGGGCCGGGGCGCTGCCGTGGTCGGAGGTGACCGTGAGGCGGCCGAGGCAAGGGATGACGGCGGCTGCGACGTTGCTGAGCACGGTTCTCCTGGGGTCCTGGGGTCCTGGTCGGCGGGGTGACCTGGTTCATCGTCGCGGCGGCGAGGGGATCGGACCTGAGTTCGGATACTCAGCAGGGGGTGGGTGTGGTGCTCGGCCTTCCTGCCCTGCCCGGCGGAAAAGGGTGCGCGGGGCGTGCGGCCACGGCGGCAGACTGCGGGGGTCGCCGATGGTGCCTCCCTGACTCGATGCGGAGGCGTTCCCCGAGGAGTTGTCCCGTATGAGCCCCGTCCCTGCCATCCCCTCCGTCCCCTCCCCCGCCTTCGACGTCCCGGACGCCCTGGCCGCGTCGTACGGGTCCCCCGGCGATGCCCGGGGCCGGGCGTGGCTGGCCGCGCTGCCCCGGCTGGCCGCCGAGTTCCTGGGCCGCTGGGAGCTCCGCCGGGACGGGCCGGTCGCCCACGGCATGGCCGGGCTGGTGCTGCCGGTGGTCCGCGCGGACGGGACCCGCGCCGTGCTCAAGCTCCAGCCGCCCGGTGAGGAGAACGCGGGGGTGGCCGCCGGGCTCCGGGCCTGGGACGGGGGCGGGGTGGTGCGGCTGATCGAGATCGATCCGGTGGCGGGTGCCCAGTTGCTGGAGCGGCTGGACGCGGGGCGCCCGCTGTCGGCGGAGCCGGACGACGAGATGGTGATGGGGGTGCTGGCGGGGCTCATGGCGCGGCTGTCGGCGGTGCCCGCGCCGCCGGGGATGCGCCGGCTCGCCGACATCGCCGGTGCCATGGTGGAGCGAACGCCCGAGGCGCTGGTGCTGCTGCGTGATCCGGCGGAGCGGGAGCTCGTACGCACCTGTGCGGCCGCCGTGTCCGAACTGACCGGCGAGGCGGGTGACCGGCTGCTCCACTGGGATCTGCACGACGGCAACGTGCTGGCCGGTGAGCGCGAGCCGTGGCTCGCGATCGACCCCGAGCCGCTGGCCGGGGACCCGGGGTTCGAGCTGTGGCCCGCCCTGGACATCCGCTGGGAGAAGGTGGTGGAGGGCGGGGTGACGGACCCGGTGCTGCGCCGGTTCGACCAGCTCACCGAGGCGCTCGGACTGGACCGGCGGCGGGCCGCCGGCTGGACGCTCGGCCGGGTGCTGCAGAACGCCCTCTGGGAAATCGAGGACGGCAGGACGGCGCTGGAACCCTCCCAGGTCGCCCTCGCCGCGACCCTGCTGGAACACCGGTCCGGATGATCCGGCGCGGGGGCGGTCGTGGCGGCCTGAAGCACGCCCCGGACACCGCGTCGGCGTCCGGGGCGGATTCCTCCTCGTACGGGATCAGACCGCCAGCCACACCGCCGTGTCCTTCGGCAGCCGGCCGTCCCCGTCCAGGGCGTTGCTGGACAGCAGTACGCCGGTGTGCGCCGGGAGTTCGGCGGGGGTCTCGGCCAGGTTGACCACGCAGACGAGGGTGGCGCCGCGCGCGAAGACGAGGACGTCCCGCTCCTCGCTCAGCCAGCGCAACTGCCCGGTGTGCAGCTCGGGCAGGGAGCGCCGCTGCCGCAGGGCCTCGCGGTAGAGGGCGAGCATCGAGCCGGGGTCGGTGGCCTGGAGGTCGGCGGCGCGGGAGGCCCAGTCCGCCGGGAGCGGCAGCCAGGGCTCCACCGTGGAGCCGAAGCCCGCGTACGGTTCGTCCGCCGCCCAGGGCAGCGGGGTGCGGCAGCCGTCGCGGCCGGGGGCCCGGCCCTGGGAGCGGAAGTACATCGGGTCCTGGATGCGGTCCAGCGGTACGTCGGCCTCCGGGAGGCCCAGCTCCTCGCCCTGGTAGAGGTAGACGGAGCCGGGCAGGGCGAGGGAGAGCAGGGCGGCGGCGCGGGCGCGGCGGGTGCCGAGTTCCGGGTCGCTGGGGACGCCGAACGCCTTGGCCGTGAAGGCGAAGCTGGTGTCCTCGCGGCCGTAGCGGGTGACGGTCCGGGTGATGTCGTGGTTGCAGAGGACCCAGGTGGCGGGGGCGCCGACCGGGGCGTGTTCGGCGAGGGTCTCGTCGATGGACCGGCGCAGCCGCTCGCCGTCCCAGGGGCAGCTGAGGAAGCTGAAGTTGAAGGCGGTGTGCAGCTCGTCGGGGCGCAGGTAGCGGGCGAAGCGCTCGGAGTCGGGGAGCCAGACCTCGCCGACGAAGATGCCGTCGAACTCGTCGGCGATCGCCCGCCAGCTCCGGTAGATGTCGTGCAGTTCGTCCCGGTCGACGTACGGGTGCGGTCCCGGGTGTCCGGCGAGGTCGGGGAGGGCGGGGTCCTTGGCGACGAGGGCGGCGGAGTCGATGCGGACCCCGGCGACGCCCCGCTCGAACCAGAAGCGCAGGACGTCCTCGTGCTCCTGGCGTACGGCCGGGTGGGCCCAGTTGAGGTCGGGCTGTTCGGTGGCGAAGAGGTGCAGGTACCACTCGCCGTCCTCGGTGCGGGTCCAGGGCACTCCCCCGAACTCGCTCTCCCAGTCGTTGGGCGGGAGTTCGCCGTCCTCGCCGCGGCCGGGGCGGAAGTGGAAGAGTTCGCGCTCCGGGCTGCCCGGGCCCGCGGCGAGCGCCGCCTTGAACCAGACGTGCTGGTCGGAGACGTGGTTGGGGACGACGTCGATGATGGTGCGGATGCCCGTCTGCCGGGCTTCGGCGATGAGCTTCTCGGCCTCGGCGAGCGTGCCGAAGGCCGGGTCGATCACCCGGTAGTCCGCGACGTCGTAGCCGCCGTCCGCCATCGGGGAGAGGTACCAGGGGGTGAACCACAGGGCGTCGACCCCGAGTTCGGCCAGGTAGGGCAGCCGGGACCGCACGCCCGTCAGATCGCCGGTGCCGTCGCCGTCGCCGTCGGCGAAGCTGCGCACGTAGACCTGGTAAATGACGGCCGAGCGCCACCAGTCGTCGGCGGCAAGCTGGCTGCCTTCCATAAGGCGGGTTCCTTTCGGACGGGCGCGGTCGCCGGCGGGGTGTGCCGGTCCGCGCAACAGGGAGGAGCTGGAGGTTCTGGCGCCGCCGCCCCGGAGCGGGGCGGGAAGGCCGGGGGCGGCGGCGGGTCCTGGGGGCCTTCGGTGCTGGCGGCCGGTCAGCCCTTGGTGCTGCCCGCGCTGATTCCGGCGATGATGTGCCGCTGGAAGACCAGGAACATCAGGACCATCGGGATGCTCGCGATGACCATGGCGCCGATCAGCACGGTCAGGGGCACGTTCTGGGAGAGCTGGACCAGGGCGACGCTGATCGGCTGTTTCTCGGTGTCGGAGAAGACCATCAGGGGCCAGAGGAAGTCCTGCCACACGGCGACGAGCGCGAAGATCGAGACGACGCCGAGCACCGGGCGGGACAGGGGCAGCACGATGGACCAGAGCGTACGGAGCTTGCCCGCGCCGTCGATCTCGGCGGCCTCCAGGACGTCGCGCGGGATCTGGTCGAAGAACCGTTTGAGCAGGTAGAGGTTGAAGGCGTTCGCGACGGCCGGCAGCCAGATGGCCAGCGGGTCGTTCAGCAGGTTGACGTGGATCAGCGGCATGTCCGCGATGGTCAGGTACTTCGGTACGACGAGGGCCTGGACCGGGACCATCAGGGTGGCCAGGATGCCGCCGAGGATCACCTTGCCGAAGGCGGGCTTCAGCTTCGACAGCGCGTAGGCGGCGGCCGTGCAGAAGACGATCTGGAGCACCCAGGCGCCGGTCGCCTGGACCACCGTGTTCCACAGGTGGGTCGGCAGCCGCATCAGGTCCCAGGCGTCGGTGTAGCCGGTCACCTGCCACTGCTCGGGGACGAGGGTGGGCGGGGTGCGCACCACTTCCTCGGGCGGCTTCATCGCGCCCGTGACCATCCAGTAGACGGGGAAGAGGAACGCGAAGGCGAAGAGGACGACGACGAGGGCGAACACCGACCAGTACGTGACCTTGCCGCGCCGTCCGGCGAGCGCGAGCGGGGAGACGATGGTGCGTACGGAGCGCTCGGCGGGTGCGTCCGCCGGCCGCCCGGCGAGGGCGGCGACGGGCTGCTGTACCGGGGGCGGAGCTGTCTGGGTCATGGTGGGCGGCCGCTCCTCTCAGTCGGTGCGGGTGAGTCGGAGATACAGGGCGGAGAAGGCGGTGAGCACCAGCAGGAGCATCACGCTGAGGGCGGACGCGCCGCCGAAGTCGTTGTAGAGGAAGGCGTACTTGTAGATCAGGTAGAGCACGGTGACGGTGGAGTTCTCCGGCCCGCCCCCGGTGATGACGAAGGGTTCGGTGAACACCTGCATCGTCGCGATGACCTGGAGCAGCATCAGCATCAGGATGATGAAGCGGGTCTGCGGGATGGTGACGTGCCGGATGCGCTGCCAGAGCGAGGCGCCGTCCAGCTCGGCCGCCTCGTACAGTTCGCCGGGGATGCCCTGGAGTGCGGCGAGGTAGATGAGGACGGTGCCGCCCATGTTGGCCCAGGTGGCGACGATGACGAGGGAGACCAGCGCGGTGTCGGCGCCGTTGGTCCAGTTCGAGGTGGGCAGGTGGAGGAAGCCGAGCACCTCGTTGGCGAGGCCGGCGCCCGGATCGTAGAACCACTTCCACAGCAGGGCGCTGACCACCGGCGGGATCATCACCGGCAGGTAGACGACGACCCGGAAGAACGCCTTGGCGTGGCGGAGTTCGTTGAGGACGAGGGCCATGACGAACGGGATGGCGAAGCCGATGACCAGGGCGAGCACGGTGAAGGTGAGCGTGTTGCGCCAGGCCGCCGTGAACTCCGGGTCCTGGAAGACCCGGGTGAAGTTGGCGGTGCCCACCCACTGGGGGTCGGAGCCGGGCGTGTACTTCTGGAACGCGATGATCACCGACCGGATGGCCGGGTACCAGGAGAAGAGGATGAAGCAGAGCAGGCCGCCGGTCAGGAACGCGTAGGCGGTGGCCTGGTCGGCGATCTTCCGGCGGAGCGGGGTGAGGGGCCCGCGGCCCGCCGGGCGGGCGCCCCCCGAGGGGGGCGCCGTGCCGACGGGCCGCGTCACCGCGGGTGGTGCGGGCTGGGACGTGGTCTTCATGCTCAGCCCCGGGTCAGGATTCCGTCGATCTTCGACTGGGCGTCCTTGAGGAGCTGGTCGATGTCGGCGTCCTTCTTGGTGAGCACCGCGGAGACGGCGCCGTCGAGGACGGCGTAGATCTGCTGGCCGTGCTTGGGCTCCAGCTTCATGTCGAGCTGCTGGCCGCCGTCGATGAACGCCTGGTAGTTCTCCACCGGGACGTTGGCGGAGGCCTTCTTCAGCTCCTGGTCCTTGGCGTCGGTGGCGCCGGTGAACAGGCGCGGCTCGGGCAGGCCGACCGGTGACTTGTCCTCGGCGGCGCGGGCGTAGTTGTTCATGTAGCCCTGGCCGGGGGTGAGGAAGGTCCACTCCAGCCACTTGAGGCCGGCCTTGATCTGCTCGGGGGTGGCCTTCTTGTTGAACATGTAGCCGTCGCCGCCCATGAGGGTGCCCTGGCCGCCGGGCATCGGGGCGAACGCGAGGTCCTCGTACTTCCCGCCGGCCTCCTTGACGATGCGCGGCACGTTGTCGGGGGCGGCGAGGTACATGCCGAGCTTGCCGGAGCCCATCATCTGGAGGGTGTCGTTGATGATGAGGAGCTGCTTGGCGCCCATGGAGTTGTCGCGCCAGCGCATGTCCTTGAGGTTCTGCAGGACGGCCTTGCCCTCGGGGGTGTCGACGGTGGCCTTCTTGCCGTCCTCGCTGATGACCGAGCCGCCCTGGGAGTAGATGTGGGCGGTGAAGTGCCAGCCGCCCTGGTTCTGGGCGCTGTACTCGGCGAAGCCGACGGTGCCGTTGCCGAGGCCGGCGATCTTCTTGGCGGCGGCCTGGACCTCGGGCCAGGTGGCCGGCGGCTTCTCCGGGTCGAGGCCGGCCTTGGTGAAGAGCGTCTTGCTGTAGAGGAGGCCCATGGAGTAGTTGGTGCGCGGGACGCCGTAGATCTTCCCGTCGACCGTGTAGGCGTCCCGCAGCGGCTGGGCTATGTCCTTGTACGCCTTGAGGTCCTTGACGTACTCGGTGATGTCCGCGGCCTGGTTGATGGAGACGACCCGCTCGGTGTCGGTGAAGTACGTGTAGAACACGTCCTCCATCTGACCGCCGGCCAGCTTCGCGTCGAACGTCTTGGGGTCCTGGCACGGGAAGGCGTCGCGCGCGGTGATGTCGATGTCCGGGTTCTGCTTCTCGAACGTCTTGACGTCCTCGTCGAACCGCTGGTGGTCGATCTTCGCACTCGGCTGGGGCCGGCAGTTGACCGTGATGCGCGTCTTGCCGTCCGCGGCGCTCTCGCCCTCGGAGTTGCAGGCGGCCAGACCGGTGACGGCCAGTGCGGTGGCGACGGCGGTGGCGCAGGTACGACGAAGAACAGAACTTCTCATCGGTGGACCCCTTAAGGGCAGGAGTGCGGGAAGCCCACAGCTCCGAGCTGTGCGGCGGACCACACTCAACCACCGCCGACGAATGTCCGCAAGATGTCACGTTGATTTCGTAAATCATTGACAGCTCTGGCCCGTCGCATGCGACAAGCATCCGCAGAAGTACGGACGGAAGGCTGTGCACGGAGGGGTGGATCCGGCTATTACGGGCACGTCGACTGCGCAACGTCCGCAAGCGGCGGCAGCGGGACGGGCTGCGGGCCGGCTCGGGAGCGCGGGGGACGCGAGGATGCGGGGAGGTGACGGAGGCCGGTTGCGGCGGCGACGACACGATCGCCCGCCGTCTGTCACGAACAGTCTGGGAGCGCTCTCCGCACCGATGTGCGGGCCGCTCACCGGGGGCGGGGGCGAATATCCCATGCCCGGCCGCCGGGTGGCCGCGGTGACACCGGCGCCCCGACGGGCACGCGGCCGGACCGCGGCCCCACCCACTCTCGCCGACGACGCTTCTTCAGTAAGCAGTCGCCTCGGATACGCAAGAATATGGCAATAGTTGCACGACGTTTATCGTCTCGTGATGGACATGTCCATCCTGGGGCGGTGTGCCCCGGCGCGCCCTAGCGGTAGGCGGCGGACGACCGTACGGCGCCGAAGTCGATCGCGCGGTCCGCGTCGCGCAGGACCTCCTCGGCCACGCGCCGTACCTCGGCGAGGACGTCTCCCTGCTCCTCCACGAGGCCGGCGTAGATCGGTGCTTCGGTGCTGTCTGCGGAACTCATGCGGATGTCCCCGTCTGATCTGGTGCGGAAAGCCCCGCCGGTCGGCGGAGCGGGGGCGAGTGTACGTGGTGGGCGGCGGACGCCGCGATTCCCGGTCCGGGGACCGAGACGCCCCCGGAGCTGCCGGAACGACTCCCGGGCAGAGGCCGGTGCCCCTCGGTCCACTCGTTCACCCAGCCGCAGCCCGAGCAGGCGTACCGGCCGTCGAGCCCGGCGATCTGGGTGCCGCACCGGGCGCATCCGATGAACGTGATCTCCGGGTGTTCCGTGTGTGGTGGATGTTCCGTGTGTGGCGGGTGTTCTGTGTGTTCCGCCACCGGCCCGGCGGGCCTCGGGTCGGCGCCCACCGTCATCGCCCGGTTCCGGCGGCGTCCACGAGGACGCGGGCGAGCTCGCCCGGCCGGGAGAACATCGGCCAGTGGCCGGTGTCCAGGGTGACCAGCTCCCACCGCTCGCCCTTCAGCAGCGCGGCCACGTCGGGGCCCGGCTCGGCTCCGTCGAGCAGGCACTTGACGTACGTCGCGGGGAACTCGCCGAGGGAGCCCCGCAGGACGGCGGGTTCGGTGAGGGTGGCGCCCGGGTGGGGTGTGGCTCCCGCCACGATCCGGGCCGTCTCCTCGTCGCCGAGCTCCTGGCCCGCGCAGTCGGCAGCGGTCAGCGCGGGCCAGAAGCCGTCGTTCGCGGCGATCGCCGCCTCGACCTGTGCCCGGCCCTCCGGCCAGCCCGAAACGAACGACTCGCCGTCGGCCGGAACGCTGGAGTCGACGAAGACCACACGGGCCAGCCGGTCGCCGATCCGCTCCGCCGCCTGTCCGACCGGAATGCCCGCGTAGCTGTGCCCGACCAGGACGACGTCCCGCAGGTCCAGGCGCTCGACATGGCCGACGATGTCGTCGACGTGGGTCTGCTGTCCTGCCCGCACGCCCTGCCGGTCGGCGAGGCCCGACAGGGTCAGCGGATGGGCCGTGTGCCCGGCCTCACGGAGGCCGGGCAGCACATCGCTCCATGCCCACGAGCCGAGCCAGGCGCCTGCCACCAGTACGAAGTTCGTCATGGCAGCAACGTAACGCAGGGGTCTGACAGTCCCCTCCGATTCCTGCGGGGCCGCGTTCGCTAGGTTCTCCGTACGCCGAAGAACCCGAGGAGAACAGCTGTGCCTTCCCCCACCCCCGCCCCGGCTTCCTCTCCCGCCGTGGGCGTCCTGCTGCCGCGCGATCTGCCCACGGAGCTGATCCTGCCGTTCGCCCGCCGGGCCGAGGAGCTGGGGTTCGCCTCGGTGTGGGTGGTGGAGGATCTGGGGTTCCGCGGCGGGATCACCCAGGCCGCCACCGTCCTGGCCTCCACGTCCCGGATCAGGGTGGGCGTCGGGCTGCTGCCCGCAGGCGCCCGCAACGTGGCGTTCGCGGCGATGGAGATCGCCTCCCTGGCCCAGCTCTTCCCCGGCCGGACCGACATCGGCGTGGGACACGGGATGCCCGGCTGGATGCGGAGCGTCGGCCAGTGGCCCGGGAGCCCGCTCACCTTCCTCCACGAGTACATCGACGCCCTGCGCGCGCTGCTGCGGGGCGAGGCGCCGGAGGTCCGCGGGCGGTACGTGCACCTCGACTGCGTCCGGCTGGAGAGCTGCGCGCTGCCCGACGTGGTGCCCGACATCCTGGCGGGCGTGCGGGGGCCGAAGTCCCTCGCGGTCTCCGGTGAGGTGGCGGACGGGACGATCCTCGCCGAGCCCGTCGCCCCCGAGTACGTACGGGCGGCCCTCGGGCAGATCGCCGCCACCCGCCCGCACCGGCTGGTCGCGTACAACATCGGCTCCGTCGACCCCGATCCCGCGGCGGCCCTCGCCGCGGCACGGCCCGGGCTGGAGTGGATCGGCGAGCCGGAGTGGCACGCCCACATCGCCCCGCTCCCGTTCGCCGCGGAGCTGGTGGAGCTGCGGGCGGCGTGCGCGACCCGGGAGGAGTTCGTCCGCCGCCTGCCCGATGCCTGGGTCGCGCGGCTCGCGGTCACGGGAACGCCGGAGGCGGCCCGCGCCCGGCTCGGCGAGCTCGGGGCGGCGGGCGTCACCGACGCCGTCCTCGCCCCGGTCGGACCGGACCTGCTCAGGGCCTTGGAGTCGCTGGCCGGCGTCCTCTGACGGCTCGGGCCACGCCTTCCGGACGGCTGCGGGCCCCACCTTCCGTATGTGTCAACTTCCGATCGGACAGGGGGCATTGTCAGCCGTTCTTGACTGCTTTTCGCTATGAACGGAGGCCGCGGGGCTCGGCGAGGCAGGATGGCCTGCGTGATGGGCAACCTCCCTGTCGTGACGACCAGCTTCGTCGGCCGCGACAGCGAACTGGACAGTATCGACCGGGCACTTCGTGATCACCGGCTGGTCACGCTCAGCGGGAGCGGCGGGGTCGGCAAGAGCCGTCTGGCCCTGCAGACCGCCGGGCAGGTCCGGGACCGGTACGTGGACGGCGTGTGGTGGGCCGACCTCTCCCATCTGGACGACGACCAGCTCCTCAGCACGACGGTGTGCGACGGCGTCGGGCTGCTGGACCACAGCTCCCGCCGCCCGGTGGCCGCGCTCTGCGAGTGGCTCTCCGACCGCCGGCTGCTGCTCGTCCTCGACTGCTGCGAGCGCGTCGTCGACTCCTGCCGGCAGCTCGTCACCGAACTGCTCTCCGCCGCGCCGGGGCTGACCGTCCTGGCCACCAGCCGACAGCCGCTCGGCGCGGAGGGCGAGCACGCCCTGGAGGTTGCCCCGCTCTCCTCGGGCGAGGACGGCGACGAGGCCGTCCGGCTCTTCCACGACCGGGCCGCCACCGTCGTCCCCGGACTGGTGCTCGACGCGCCCGGCGACGCGGCCGCCGTGGCGGAGATCTGCCGCCGCCTCGAAGGGATACCGCTCGCCGTCGAGCTGGCCTGCGCGCAGCTCCGGGAGAGCAGCGCGCAGGAGATCACCGGGCGGCTGGCCTCCCGGCTGGACGCGCTGAGCGACGACACGCTCTGGCCCCGCCGCCACCGCGCCCTGCGCACCACCATCGGCTGGAGCCACGAGCTCTGCGCCCCGCTGGAGCGCCTGCTGTGGGCGCGGCTCTCCGTCTTCCGGGGCGTCATCATGCCGGCCGACGCCGAGGCGGTGTGCGCGGGCGGGCCCCTCGGCGCCGAGGAGGTCGGCCCCGCGCTGGAGAGCCTCGCCGAGCAGTCGGTGCTCCGGCGGTCCGGTGACGGCTACCGCATGCTGGACACGCTGCGCGAGTACGGGGCGATGTGGCTGGCCGAACTGGGGGAGGACGCGCTCCTTGCGGACCGGCACGCCCGGCACTTCGCGCAGACGGCCGTGCAGGCGCACGCCGGCTGGCTGGGCCCCCAGCAGGTCGAGTGGTACCGCAGGGTCGCCTCCACGCACGCGGATCTCTGCGCGGCCCTGGAGCATCTGCTGGCCGAGGACCCGGAGCGGGCGATGGAGATGGCCGGGTGCGCCGGTCTGTTCTGGAGCTGCTGCGGCCACCTCCACCAGGCCCGGACCTATCTGGAGCGGGTGCTGGCCCTGCCCCTCTCGGCCGGTCCGCACCGCACCCGTGCGCTCTGGGCCCTCGGCATCACGCTGACGCTGCAGGGGGACCATGAGGCGGCCCGCCGCGTGGGTACGGAGTGCGAGGAGGCGGCCCGCCTCGGGCAGGACGCCGAAGGGGCCCTCTCGGCGGCCCACTCCATGAGCTTCACCTATCTGATGATGGGCCGCCCGCAGACCGCGCACCTGGTCAGCGACCACGCCCTGCGCCGGCACCCAGGGGATCCCGCCGACGCCCCCTCCCAGATGCGCTGCCGGGTGATACGGCTCTTCGCCCTGTCCGCGCTGGGCCGCCTGGACGAGGCGTACGAGGAGGCGACCCGGCTCCAGCGGATAAGCCTGCGCTTCGGCGAGCACTGGGCGCGGGCCTACGCCGACCACCAGCTCGCCCTCATTCACCTCCTCCAGGGCCGCCCCCGACACGCCGAGGGCCACGCCCGCGCGATGCTCGCGAGCAAGCACGAGCTCCGCGACAGTCTCGGCATCGCCCTCGGCCTCGACCTGCTCGCCGGTGCCATCGCCGCCCAGGGGGACGGGGTCGCGGCGGCCCGTACCTCCGGCACCGGACACACGTACTGGCGGATCATCGGCCACCCGCACCGCGGCACCCCCGAGCTCGGGGCGATCCGGGAACAGTGGGAGCTCCAGGCCCGGCAGGCGGCCGGGAACTCGGCGTACGAGAGGGCCTACCGCCGGGCCTCGGCCGACGACGCCGAGCGCGGCCTCGCCGATGCCCTGGAGCGGCAGCTCCCCTCGTGACCGGGCCCGTCCGCCGTAACGGCTCTGTGGCTCCGCCCGCCGGAGCGCTCGCCAGCCTCCCGGTATGACGATCATCAGCCGACTCCGGCCCGGTCATGCCGAGGCACTGCTCGCGTTCGAGCGGGAGAACCGCGCGTACTTCTCGGCCTCCGTGCCCGACCGGGGCGACGACTACTTCACCGGCTTCGCCGCACGCCACCGCGAGCTGCTCGCCGAGCAGGACGCCGGGCTGCACCACTTCCACCTCGTCGAGGAGGCCGACGGCACCGTGCTGGGCCGGATCAACCTCGTGGGGGTGGCGGACGGTTCGGCCGAGCTCGGCTACCGGATCGCCGAGAAGGCGGCGGGGCGTGGGCTGGCGACCTGGGCGGTCCGGCAGATCTGCGGCGTGGCGGTCGCGGAGTACGGGCTCACCGCCCTGCGGGCGGAGACGACGCTCGACAACGCGGGTTCCCGCGCGGTGCTGGCCCGTACGGGGTTCGAGCCGGTGCAGGACGTCATGTTCGGCGTCCGGCCGGGGCGCCGGTACGTCCTCGATCTGCGCGGGGACACGTCCCGGGCCCGGTGAGCGGCACCTCCTGAGGGACGGAGGGGGACGGCGAGACGGCCGGATGGTCCACTCCGGGGGCGGGCTCCGCCCCGCCGCCGGATGCTGGGCTCGCGGCAGCCGCCGGCCAGGGGCTGCCGTGGAGTCAGGCCCAGGACGTCCAGGGGTCGTCGGGGAAGCAGGCCCAGGACACCCCGGGGCCGTCGAGGGATCAGGCCGGGGACACCCCGGGGCCGTCGAGGGATCAGATCGGGGACACCCCAGGGTCGTCAAGGCATAAGGCCGGGGACACCCCAGGGTCGTCAAAGGATCAGGCCCCGACGCGTTCAGGGAATGTCCGGCCCGATCGCCCCACACCGCCCAGCCCTTCCTGAGGCCCGGCCCGACCGTTCCGGCCCCACCTTCAGGAGGTACCCGTGCCCACTCGTCCCCTTCTGCGCGCCCCTTCCCGGCCGCTACGGCGGAAAGCCGTCGTCGCCGTGCTGGCCGCCGCCTCGCTCGCCGGGCTGATGACCGGCCCGGTCCAGGCGGGCGGTGACGGGGGCGAGCGCCCGCACAGCCCGGTCGACCGCGGGCTGCAGCGCAGGCTCCAGGCACTCGTCGACACCCCGGGCGGACCGCCCGGGGCCATCGCCGTACTGACGGCCGGCGGTCGCAGCGAGGTGTACCGGGCCGGTACGTCGGAGGTGGGGACCGGCCGGCCGCCGCAGCCCTCCGACCACATGCGGATCGCCAGTGTGGCGAAGGCCTTCAGCGGCGCGGTCGCGCTGCACCTGGCGGACCGGGGGCGCCTCTCGCTGGACGACACGCTCGGCCGGTGGCTGCCCCGCCTCCCCGCCGCCTGGCACCGGGTCACCGTCGCCCAGCTCCTGAACCACACCAGCGGGCTGCCGGACTACACCGAGTCGCCCACGTTCATCGCCGAGTTCGCGGCCGATCCACGCCGCCGCTTCGACTCGCGCAAGCTGCTGCGGTACGTCGCCGGGGAACCGCTGCGGTTCCGGCCGGGTTCGGCATACCGCTACTCCAACTCCGACAACATCGCCGTGGCCCTGATCGCCGAGGCCGCGACGGGCACGCCGTACGAGCGGCTGCTGACCGAGATCGTCTACCGGCCACTGGGGCTGCGCGCCACCTCGCTCCCCCAGGGGTACCGGCTGCCGGAGCCGTATCTGCACGGCTACGACGTGGAGCCGCCGAACCCGCCGGAGGACCTCTCCACCGCGATCAGCGCCTCGGGGGTGTGGGCGTCCGGCGGCATCGTCTCCACGCCCGAGAACCTCGGCACCTTCATCCGCGCCTGGGCCGGCGGCCGGGACCTGAGCCCGCAGATCCGCCGTAAGCAGCTCACGTTCGTCGCGGGCGCTTCCGAACCGGCGGGCCCCGGGCGCAACGAGGCCGGACCCGCCCTCTTCGCGTACCGGACGAAGTGCGGAACGGTGTACGGCCACACCGGCAACTTCCCCGGCTACACCCAGCTCGCCGCGGCCACCGAAGATGGCAAGCGGTCGCTGACCGTCTCGCTCACCTCGCAGGTCAACAGCGAGACGAACCCGCGGCTGCTGGCCACCCTCCGCGGCCTCCAGGAGGACTTCGTCTGCCGGCTGCTGGAGCGGCGCAAACCGCACGGAGCATAGGAGAAGACGGGGCGTAGCAGAGACGGGGCATAGGAGAAGGGGTACGCCGAGTGTCGGCGTACCCCTTCCTCACGTAGCGGTGACCCGTCCGGGGACGGTCAGTCGTTGTCGGTCTCCTCGCGGACGATGGTGTCGTTCTTGGCGTCCACGTCGAACGTGGTCTTCTTCCAGTCGGAGCCGACGACGTCGACCGACCAGACGACGCTGCCGCCGTCGTTGCCGTCGGCCTCGTCCAGGCTGACGGAGGTGACGGTCCCCTTCTTCTTCTCCGTGGCGACCTTGGCCGCCTGCTCGGGCGTCTGCGTGGCCTGGGCGAGCCGGTCGGCCGTCTGCTTCTTGTCCTCGGCGTCCTGGTCGGCGTCGACGCGGGCCTCGATCACCTTGCCGTCGACCGCGTTGATCCGCACGGTGTGGACCGTGCCGTCCTTCTCGGCGACCTCCGCGACCCAGACGGGGCCGTCGGCGCCCGGGCTCGCGGACGGCGAACCGGTCGTGTCGGGGCTGCCGGTCGGGCTCGCGGTGCCCGTGGGGCTGGGGCTGGGGCTGCCGGTCGGGCTGCCGGTTCCGGTCGGACTCGGGCTCTCGTCGCGGTCGTCGTCGTCCACACCCTCCAGGTCCAGGTCGACGAGCTTGCCGCCCGCCACCTCGCCGACCGCGGTCGTCGCCGCGTCGTCGAAGGTGACCTTGGTGGCGTCCAGCACACTCTTGCGTTCCTGCTGGTCCTCGGTCAGGTCGGCGGTGGACGACGGGGACGCCGTCGTCCTCTGCGGGAGGACCTTCGCGGCTTCGGTGGCCGCGGACGTCGCACTGTCCGAGCTCTGACCGCATGCCGTCAGCAGGAGAGCGGCGGCCGCCAGGCAGGCGGCGGCACCGGTCGCCCTGAGGTTGCGGGAGCGTAGGGAAAGACGGTTGTTTCGTCGGGGCTCAAGTCTCATGTACGCATGCCTAGCCCTCCCAGCAATCAGTCATGTTGTCCTACCGGGCGGAGTCACCCGATCGACCGGGCGCCTCCGCCCGTTGGCCGCCCGCGAGGCCGCGCGCAGCTCCCCCCGGGCGGGGCGCACCCGGGTGCGGAACAATGGGGGCGGGGCAGGCTGTCGTCCTGGCCCCGCCGGGAGGCCGTCATGGAGCACACGGAACGTTACGAACTCATCTTCCAGATGTCCGGCGCCGAGGACGACGTGGTCGCCGTCCGGCTGACCGACCGGACCGGAGCGGGCGGATATCCCGTGTACGAGGACGAGACCGGGATCGTCCGCGCCGAGATCAGCGACCGGGGCGAGGTGCGGATGCTCGCCAGCGGAGGCCACCAGATCCCCGGCACCCCGCTGCTCGCCCGGCCCCTCGCCGAAGGGGCTCCCCGGAGGCGCTGAGCGGACCGAGCCCACGGATGACCGGCGGGGCGCACCGGCGAAACGGCGCGCCCCGCCGAGCTGTCCCGCCGTCGGTGCGCACCTCGCACCCGCCCATGCCCAGCCACGCTCGGTCGTGCCCAATCACGCCCATCCATGCCCATCCATGCCCAGCCACGCCCACTTCCCGCCCGAATGTGTTTACTTTCCCGAATCTCGGACGTAACCTGAGCGCGAAACCACAGACTCGGGCATGAAACGGATACGAAACCACATGTACGCACCGGAGCGTCAGCAGGAGATCCTCCGCCTCGCCCAGGAGAGCGGCCGGGTCGACGTGCTCTCCCTGGCCGAGGAGTTCCAGGTGACCGCCGAGACCGTCCGGCGGGATCTCAAGGCGCTGGACCGGGCGGGGCTGCTGCGCCGGGTGCACGGCGGTGCCATCCCGGTCGGGCGGCTCGACTTCGAGCCGGACCTCGCCGAGCGCGACGCCCTGGCCGCCGACGAGAAGGACCGCATCGCGCAGGCGGCGCTCGCCGAGCTGCCGGCGGACGGCAACGTGATCATCGACGCCGGGACCACGACGGCCCGGCTCGCCGCGGCACTCCCCATCGACACCGCGCTGACCGTGGTGACGCACGCCCTGCCGGTCGCCGCCCGCCTCGCCGACCACCCGGGCATCGCGCTGCACCTCGTCGGCGGCCGGGTCCGGCACCGGACGCGGGCGGCGGTCGACGCCTGGGCGCTCGGCGCGTACGCCGAGATCAGCGCCGACGTCGTCTTCCTCGCCACCAACGGCTTCGCGCCCGACAGCGGCCTCACCACGCCCGACCTCGCCGAGGCCGCCGTGAAACGCGCGGTGGTCAAGGCCGCCCGCCGGGTCGTCCTGCTCGCCGACTCGGGCAAGTTCGGGCAGCGGCACTTCGCCCGCTTCGGTGACCTCACCGACGTGGACCTCCTCATCACCGACACGGGCCTCAGCCCCGACGACGCCCGCTCCATCGAGAGCCGGGGCACGGAAGTGGTACGCGCATGATCCTCACCGTCACCCCCAACCCCAGCCTGGACCGGACGTACGAGTTGCCGGACCTGGTCCGCGGCAGCGTCCTGCGGGCCACGGCCGACCGCGTCGACCCGGGCGGCAAGGGCGTCAACGTCTCGCGCGCGGTCGCGGCGGCCGGCCACCGCACGGTCGC
Source organism: Streptomyces cyaneofuscatus (assembly GCF_042718795.1). Taxonomy (GTDB): domain Bacteria; phylum Actinomycetota; class Actinomycetes; order Streptomycetales; family Streptomycetaceae; genus Streptomyces; species Streptomyces cyaneofuscatus_A. The sequence goes on along the minus strand of NZ_JBHXOX010000019.1, from coordinate 143,450 downwards.
CGTCGCCCCGATGGGCGGGCCGGAGGGCGCGCTCCTGGCCCGGCTGCTCGGCGAGCACGGCATCGAGGCCGCCGGGGTCCCGGTCACCGGCTCCACCCGGATCAACATCACGCTCGTCGAACCGGACTCCACCCTCACCAAGATCAACGCCACCGGGCCCGAGCTCAGCGCCGCCGAGGCGGAGGACGTCCTGGAGGCGGTGCGTACGCGCTCCGCGTCCGCCGACTGGATCGCCTGCTGCGGAAGCCTGCCGCGCGGGCTGCCGCCGCAGTGGTACGCGGAGCTGGTCGCGCGGAGCCACCGGGCCGGTGCGCGGATCGCACTGGACACCTCCGGTGCGGCGCTGACCGCCGCGCTGAAGGAGGGACCCGATGTGATCAAGCCCAACGCCCAGGAGCTCGCCGAGGCCGTCGGCCGTCCGCTCGCCACGGTGGGCGACGCCCTGAAGGCGGCCGAGGAACTGCGCGAGCGGGGCGCCGGAGCGGTGCTGGCCAGCCTGGGGGCCGACGGGCAGCTACTGGTGGAGGAGGCCGGGGCGTACTTCGCGACCGCCCGGGTGGCGACCGTACGCAGCAACGTCGGCGCCGGCGACGCCTCCCTCGCCGGCTTCCTGACGGCGGGCGGCCGGGGGCCGCAGGCGCTTGTCTCGGCCGTCGCCCACGGGGCGGCGGCCGTGCAACTGGCCGGGAGCCTCATGCCCACCCCGGCCGATCTCGACCCCTCCGCGGTCGCGCTGAGCACGGAGGTCCCCCTGGACCGCCCGCTGACGGAGCCCGCCCCGTGAACGCCACGCCCCCCGCACTCCCCCGCATCTCCCCTGACGAGCCCGCCGCCTTCCATCCCCCGCGCCGCCTCCCGGCGGTCCCCGAGCAAGGAGCACCGCGATGAGTGAGCTGATCACCGCGGAACTGGTCGACCTCGATCTGTCCGCCGCAACCAAGGACGCCGCCGCGAGGTCGCTCGCCGAGCGGATGGTGGCCGCGCACCGCGTCACCGACCTCGACGGCTTCCTGGCCGATGTCGCCGCCCGCGAGGCGCAGATGCCGACCGGCCTCGACGGCGGGATCGGCATCCCGCACTGCCGGAGCGAGCATGTGAGCGCCCCGACGCTGGCCTTCGGGCGCAGCGCCCGGGGCATCGACTTCGGCGCGGCCGACGGACCGGCGGACCTCATCTTCCTCATCGCCGCTCCGGCCGGGGCGGACGACGACCATCTGACGATCCTGTCGGGTCTTGCCCGCAGGCTGATGGACCCGGAGTTCACCGCCGCCCTGCGCGCCGGGGACGACCCGGGCCGGGTCGCCGCGCTGATCCGGGGCGAGGAGCCGGCGCCGGAGCCCGAAGCCACGACGCCGATACCGGCGGCCGATGACACCGCCGGTAGGCCCTTCCGGATCGTCGCCGTCACCTCCTGCCCCACCGGCATCGCCCACACCTACATGGCCGCCGAGTCCCTCACCGCCGCCGGCCGGGCCGAGGGCGTCGAGGTGACGGTGGAGACCCAGGGGTCGGCCGGCTTCAGCAAGCTGGACCCCGCCGTCGTCGCCGCCGCCGACGCGGTCATCTGGGCCCATGACGTCGAGGTGCGGGAGAGGGCCCGCTTCCGGGGCAAGCCGCTCGTGGACGTCGGGGTGAAGGCGGGCATCAACCGGCCCGCCGAACTGATCGCGGAGGCCCGCCGCAAGGCGGAGCGCGGTGAGATCGCCGCCGTACCGCAGGGCGGGGACGGGCCGGCGGACGGTGCGGACGGCGGATCGGGTGCGGACGGTGCGCACTTCGGGGTGCGGCTGCGTACGTATCTGATGTCCGGCGTGAGCTACATGGTGCCGTTCGTCGCGGCGGGCGGTCTGCTGATCGCCCTGTCGTTCGCCATCGGCGGCTACGAGATCGTGGACGCCAAGTCGGTCGCCGACCACTTCGTCTGGGGCCAGGCGGACAGTTGGGCCGCGCTGCTCAACCAGATCGGCTCCGCCGCCTTCGGCTTCCTGGTGCCGGTGCTGGCCGGGTACATCGCGTACGGGATGGCCGACCGGCCGGCGCTGGTGCCCGGCTTCGTCGGCGGGGCGATCGCGCTGACCGTCGATGCCGGGTTCCTCGGCGGCCTGGTCGCGGGTCTGCTGGCCGGTGCGGTGGTGATGGCCATCCAGCGGGTCCCGGTCCATCCGACGCTGCGCGGGATCATGCCGGTGCTGGTGATCCCGCTGATCGCGTCGGCCGTCGTCGGGTTCCTGATGTTCATCGTGGTCGGCAAGCCGATCGCCGCGCTGCAGAGCGCCCTCACGGACTGGCTCAACGGCCTCTCCGGCTCCAACGCGGTCATCCTCGGTGTCGTCCTCGGCCTGATGATGTGCTTCGACATGGGCGGCCCGCTGAACAAGGTGGCGTACGCGTTCGCGGTCGGCGGTCTCGCCGATCCGACCGACGGCAGCCTCAAGGTGATGGCGGCGGTCATGGCGGCCGGCATGGTCCCGCCGCTGGCGATGGCGCTCGCCACCACCGTACGGAAGAAGCTGTTCACGAAGACGGAGCGGGAGAACGGGCGGGCGGCCTGGGTGCTGGGCGCCTCGTTCATCACGGAGGGCGCGATCCCGTTCGCCGCCGCCGACCCGCTGCGGGTGATCCCGTCGGTGATGGCGGGCGGCGCGGTGACCGGTGCGCTGTCGATGGCCTTCGGGTGCACCCTGCGCGCTCCGCACGGCGGGATCTTCGTCGTCCCGCTGATCGGTGAACCGTTCCTGTACCTGCTGGCGATCGCCGCGGGCACCCTCGTGGCGACAGCGCTGGTCGTCCTGCTCAAGGGCGCCCGCGGGACGGTCCCGGTGCCCGCCGACGAGGCGGGGGCCACGGCCGCCGACTCCCGGGTGGGGGTGACCGCCTGACCCGGCGCGCTCACGGTAGGGGGCACAAGATCTCCGATCTTGTGCCCCCTACCGCTGCCGGTGGCTAGATTGACCGGCATGAGCGAGAGCTGGGACGCGGCCGACCGGGCCGTACTGACACTGCCCTCCGGACGCCTGATACGCGGCCGTGGCCTGCGCCACCCCCTGCCCGAAGGGCCCGAGCCGGAGTTCGCCGTGTATCTGCTGGGGCGTACGCCTCCCGAGGTCGGCTGGGAGTCGCGGTGGCTGCGGTGGCCGGACTTCCGGCTTCCGGCCGACCCGCACCAGGCCCGGGAGCTGCTGGAGGAGGTGTGGCGGCGGGCCCCCGGCGAGCGGGTGGAGGTCGCCTGCGGGGGCGGGATGGGGCGGACCGGGACGGCGCTGGCCTGCCTGGCCGTGCTGGACGGGGTCCCCTCCGATGAGGCGGTGGCGTTCGTCCGCCGCGGGTATCACCCGCGCGCGGTGGAGACCCCGTGGCAGCGGCGCTACGTACGCAAGTTCGGCCGACCCCGGTAGCCGTCAGCGTGCGGAGAAGGTGTCGGGGACGGGCAGGGTGTCCCAGCGTCCGGCCGGCCAGGCGATGACGACGGCCCGGCCGACGACCTCGTCGACCGGGACCATGCCCTTGTTGCGGTCGTCGGTGTGGTAGCGGGAGTCCGCCGACGCCTGGCGGTGGTCGCCCATCACCCAGAGCTTGCCCTGCGGGACGGTGACCTTGAAGGTCCCCTTGTCGTCGTCGCTGCACGGGGTGTTGCCGGGGAACACATAGGGCTCGTCCAGGGCCTTGCCGTTGACCTTCACCGGTCCGTCGCCCGCGCACTCCACGGTGTCGCCACCGACGCCGATCACCCGCTTGATGAGGTCCTTCTCCTCGGCCGACGGCATCAGACCGACGAAACTCAGCGCCTTCTGCACGGTGTTGGGCGGGTCGACGGCCACGTCGTCGAGCCAGCCGTCCGGGTCGTGGAAGACGACCACCTCGCCCCGTTCCGGCTCGGATCCGAACCACGGGGTCAGCTTGTCGACGAGGACCCGGTCGCCCTTCTGCAGGGTGTTCTGCATGGACTCCGACGGGATGGAGAAGGCCTGGACGAGGAAGGTCTTGATGAGCAGGGCCAGGATCAGGGCGATTCCGACGAGGAGCGGGAGCTCCACCCAGAACGGCCGCTTCCGTCTCGTCCCCGCCCGCCGTGCACCCGCACGCACCATCACGCCGCTCCTCGCCCCGTGTCCCGCGCACCCGCCCCGGTGGGGAACGGATCTTGTCGGGTCACTCTATGGGGCGCTGCGGACGCGGCGGACCGCGCCTCCGGGGGCGGGGCCGGGAGGCGGGGGCTGATCGCTAGGAGGCGGGGGCGGGCGGTGCGGCGGGGGCGGCGCCGTCCGGCGGGACCGTGGCCCCGTCACCGGCGCGCACGGCTTCGACGATGCTCTGGTGGAAGGCCCGGCTCTCCTCTTCGGAGGCGCACGGCACGGGGCTGCCCGCCAGGGTGAACCAGTCGGACGAGCCGCTGTACTGCACGGCCACCGACGCCTGCCCCTCGGACCACGTCGTGTGCACCGTGAGGTCTCCGCTCAGGATGCCGGCTTCTTCGGTGCGGACTCCGCCTGTTCCCGCGAAGACACCGCTGGTCGTCCACGATGCCCAGCTCATGACGTGTCGCCTTTCGGACGATGACAAGCCTCTGCGGCGGACTGCTTCCGAGTATGGCACCGCTGCCTGGCGGGTGCACGGGTTGCGGAGGCGCTTCCTCCGCAACCCGGTCTCAGCCGCGTTCCCGTACGCCCCGGACGAAGGCGGCTTGGCCCGCGTGCTGGAGGTCCTCGGCGATGACGCTGATCAGCCGGACGCCCAGGGTGACCGGGGGCGACCAGGCCTCGTCCACGATGCGGTCGAGGGCCCGGCCGTCCAGTCCGCGGACGAAGGCGAGGGTCTGTTCGTGGACGGCGTCGTAGTAGCCGAGCAGCAGGTCGGCGGAGTCGACGCGGACGGCGCCGACCTCTTCGCTGCTGTGCCCGTACCCGGTGGCCTCCTCGTCGAACGGGAGGCCGAAGCGCTCGGCCCAGCCCTTGGTGAGCCAGACCTGGCCGGTGGAGGCGGCGTCGGCGATGTGGTCGTCCTGGACCCGGGTGAGGTGCCAGATCAGCCAGGAGATCGAGTTCGCCCCGCCGTCGATCCTGGCATTGAGGTCGTCGGCCGAGAGCCCTTCGACGGCCCCGTGGACCGCTTCCGCGACCCGGTCGAACGCCTCGGCGAGCATGTTCGCACTGTTCATCCGTTCACCTTCGCCTCCTGGCCCGCGCGAACCACGCTCCGACACACGCGCGCCGGTCGCCTTAGGATCGGCGCATGGTCCAGAGCCGTGCGGAAGACGTCGATCAGTACCTCGCCGAACTGCCGGAGGAGCGCCAGACCGCGCTCACCGAGCTGCGCGCGCTCTGCCGCGCGGAGCTGACGGGGTTCTCGGAGGTGATGGCGTACGGCATGCCCGTCTACGAGCGGGACGGGACCGGCGAGGTCGCCTTCGCCAGCCAGAAGCAGTACATCTCGGTCTATCTCCTGCGCACCGATCTCCGGGACGCGTTCGCGGACCGGCTGGCCGGCCACGACATGGGCAAGGGGTGCCTCCGCTTCCGTACGCCGGAGAAGATCGACTTCACGCTCGTACGGGATCTGCTCCGGGCAACGGCGGCGACGCGGGGCCCTGTCGGCTGAGCCCGGCCTACCGCAGCCCGTCCAGCCACCCGGTCAGCAACCGGTTGACCTCGTCGGGGCGTTCCTGCTGGATCCAGTGGCCGCAGCCTTCGAGGATGTGGGCGGCGGAGAGGCCGGGGAGAGTGGCCGGGTAGGCGTCGATGGCGTCGGCCATCCAGGTGGTGGAGGCGTCGAGGGCACCGCCGATGAACAGGGAGGGCTGGGTGATCGGCGCTCCGTGCCAGGCGGCGAGGTCCTCCCAGTCCCGGTCGACGTTGCGGTAGCGGTTGAGGGCGCCGGTGAGGCCGGAGCGTTCGAACTCGCCGCTGTAGACGTCGAGGTCGGCCTCGGTGAGCCAGGCGGGCAGCGGGCCGGTGGGGAATCGGTCGGAGAGGCGCGCTCCCGGGGGTACGAAGAAGAGGCGGCCGTGCTCCTCGGGGGTGAGGGTGCCACCGGTCAGGCCGGTGTAGAAGCCGGCGAGCCAGCCGCGTACGTCCCGTTCGATCTCCGCCTCGGCCCGGCCGGGGGCCTGGAAGTAGCTGACGTAGAACTCCTCGTCACCGCCGATCCGGGCGAAGCCGTCGGTGGGGCGATGGTCGCCCCGGGGTGCGTAGGGGACGCTGAGCAGGCCGACGGCGGTGAAGACGTCCGGCCGGAGCAGGGCGCTGTGGGCGCCGATCGGCGAGCCCCAGTCGTGGCCGACGACGGTGGCGGTCTCCTCGCCGAGGGCGTGGACGACGGCGGTGTTGTCGGCGACGTGGGCGAGCATGCGGTATGCGTCGGTGGCGGCGGGCTTGGCGGAACGCCCGTAGCCGCGTACGTCGATGGCGGCGGCCCGGTATCCGGCGGCGGCGAGCGCGGAGAGCTGGTGGCGCCAGGAGTACCAGGACTCGGGGAAGCCGTGGACGAGGAGGACGAGGGGGCCGGTGCCCTGCTCGACCAGGTGGATGCGGCCGCCGGGGGTGTCCACCAGGCGGTGGACCGCGCCCTTTTCGGCGGGGGTGGTGGGGTCGTCCGTCGGGGGCTGCGGCACGGTTCCTCCTCGGGCGCCCCAGGGGTACGGGGGCCGTCGTGACGGGGCGGTCGGGCGGCCGGGCCGGAGCCCGGTCCGGCCGCCCGGTCACGATCATTCGGGGGCGTCCGCCGCCCGCACAAGGATCTTTGCCGGACCGGCAAAGGGAGTTCGGCGGGCGGCGGGCGGTCAGACGAGCAGCCGCAGCAGGTGGGAGCAGGCGGTGGCCTCGTCCGGGTGGCGGGCGAGGACGTCGTCCTGGCCGCGTTCGTACGCTCCTGTCTCCCATCCGCCGTCCACAGCCCTTCGTACGAAGAGGAAGTCGGGCGGCGTCGGGACCGGCTCGTGGACGCCTTCGATCCGGTAGTAGCCGCCGGGGATTCCGGCCTCCATGAGTGCGGCGTGCAGTGCCCGACGGTCCACGGGGTGTTACGCGGCCGACGTGAGGTAGCCGTGGTCCAGCAGCCACTTCACGTTCAGCCGCTCACCCTCGCCCGGGTTCAGGAAGACCGGGTCGAGCTTGATCTGCCGGCCGCCGCCGGGCTGCTCGAACCACGGGGCGATGCTGCCCTGCCAGACCCAGAAGGGCTTCGCCACCTTGTAGACGCGGTAGTCGCAGGGGGTCGCCGCCTCCCGGGTGTTGAGGTTCTGCGGGGGCAGGGCGCGCTCGGCGTAGGCGTCACCGGCCGGGGCCAGATAGCCGCCGTACTCCGAGCCGAAGCGGTCCAGGCGCTGGCCGGGGCGGAGCTTGGAGGGCTCCTTGTCGATCTCGCCGTTGACCTCGCCGAAGCCGTCGTTGGGCGGGTACTTCCAGCTTCCGGTGTCCGCGGGCCCCTCCCAGTACTTCTTGAGGAAGGCCTGCGGGGAGAGGTCTCCGGTGCGCTGGTAGCCCTTCAGCAGCGGGCCGACCGGGGCGAGGCGCTGGTTCGGCAGCCACTTCGGGCCGAGCCGGGCGTCGCCGCGGTATTCGCCGGTGCAGGGTTCGTGCCGCTCGGCGGCCGCCGGGGCGTCCGGCTGCGGGGCGGCGTTCGCGGCGGGGGCGGTGATCAGTCCGGCGGTGATGCCGAGCGCGGCAAGTACGGTACGCATGCGGTTCATTCAGGGATCCCCTCGAACACTGATGATCAATCAGCTAGCCGACGAAGGGTAACCGCTCGACTACCTGGAGCATCCGCGCCATGCCGCTTTCCGGCCAGGACGGACCGTGCCGATCCTCGGGGGGCAGCACCGCGCCCCGGCCGGGTGGAGCTGGGCCCGGCCGGGGCGCGATGGGTGGAACAGGGCCTGCCGCTAGCCGACGTTGACGTCGATGCAGGCGTAGAAGGCGTTGACGGTGTCCGCGATGTTCCAGACCGCGAGCACCTTCTGCCGACCGGTCTTGTCACCGAAGTCGACCTGATGGGTGACGGTCGCGCCGGGCTGCGCGCCGCCGTCGTCGAACTCGGCGATCTTCTCGCCACCGACGAAGTACTGCCAGGTGCTGGTGGAGTGGCGGGCGGTGAGCTTCCACTCGAACTGCTGCGAGCGGTTCACCGGGGTGACCGCCCAGCCCTTGGAGTCGTCGTCGAGCTCGGCGAATCCGCTGTTGCCGCCGCTGCAACTGGTGAGGCCCTTGGGGCCCTCGACGCTCTGGGGTTCGTAGCTGATCGAGCCGCAGCTGACCGTGCCGGCGGCACACTGGGCCTGCCTGCTGGGCGGGTTGGAGATGTAGCCGTGGGCGTTGGCGGAGCTCGCCGGGAGGCTCAGGGCGAGGACCGGAGCCAGAACGGCACCGACGGCGAGGGCGGTCTTCCTCTTCGTGTGCATGCTTCTCCTTCACTTGAGACCGCACCGCGCGGTGGCGGGCCGTGGGGGGCCCGGCTTGGGCGGCGAGGCCTCGTGAGTGTGGGGCCTACGAGGCGCGAAGGGCCGCAAGTCCCTTGCCGGACAGGCCTGATGGCCGGTGCCGGAAAGGCCTTGCACTTGGCCTAGACCATACTCACCGTCGCGTACGCGTCAAGGGAGGGAAGCCTGAGGTGGGTGGGGCGGCGACCGGGCGCGGGCCACGACGGACGGTCACCGCGCCGGGTCGCCGGAGCCCATCAGCCCTGGTCGTCGCCGTAGCGGACGGTGACGCGCTCGAAGCCGAGGGAGCCGAGGAGCCCCTTCAGCATGTCCGCGGTGTTCTTCTCGGCCCGGGCGGTCAGCCCGCTGTCCTGCGCCGCCTCGCCGATGTGCCGGACGGCAAGCTGGTTGACCGCCTGCTCGCTGCTCGGGTTGTCGGAGAAGAGGTCGCCGAGCCGGTCCAGGAACCCGCGCTGCTTGGAGACGGCGTAGGAGCGGTCCGGGTCCAGGGCCGGCTTGCCCAGTACCGCGTGCGGCAGCCGGATCTCGGCGGTGGTGCGGTCCTCGTTGATGACGACCCCGTCCTCGGTGACCTTCCCGAGGTCGACGGAGGCGCCGACGGTGCCCGCGCCGACGAACAGGGTGCGGGTGCCGCGTACCGCGTCGGGCAGGAACTTGGCGTCCTTCTCCAGGTCGACGACGACCTGGAAGTTGCCCGAGGCCGCCTCGTACGCGCTCATGTCCTGGATCGACTTGAGGACCGCGGGGCCGGTCCGGTCGTTGGTCTCCTCGCCGAAGAGGCTGTCGAGGCCCGGCAGCAGGCTGAGCTTGCCGGCGGCGAAGATCAGGGCCAGGACGGCGGCGCAGACGCCGACGACCTTCAACAGGCCCCGCCCGGGACGGGGCGTGGGCTTCTTCCCGCTCTGCGGGGCGGTATCCGTGATTGCGTCGCTGGACGTCATGGAGTGCATGTGACCCCCAGGCGCGATTTCAACCCATCTCCGGTGCCCAATCAGCCAGTTCGGGCAGACGGTTACAGACGACGGGCTTCAGGCCTTGATCCGCCGGGACACACGTCAGGGGCGGCCGGTCAGCTCCGTGGTGTCGTCGGAGGTCGTGGTGGTGGTCACCGAGGTGGTGACGTTGCCCGCGAGGCCGAGCACCAGGAAGAGCACCACGAGCCACTTCCCGGCGCTGCTCATGACCAGCGGCCGGGTGGCGGAGCGTGCGTGTCCCGGCGCGGCGAGGTCGTCGTCGCCGAAGAGCCCCTTGGGGTAGGCCGGAGTGAGCATCATGGCGTACGCGGAGAACCGCATCCGGTAGCGCAGGGTGGCCGCGGTCGCCTCGAACAGGGGGCGCGGCATCCGGCCGAGGACCAGCGTGATGATCCACCACACGAAGGCCAGGGCCCACCAGCCGTATACGGCGAGGCTCTGCACGATCGCCGCCGGGATCATCAGGAAGATCCGGAAGAGGACCGCGAGCCGGTTGAGGGCGGTGGGCCGTACGTCGATCTGGACCGGGTAGTCCGGTGGCGGGGTCAGCGCGAAGGGCGGGTAGCGGTCGATCAGCAGCATCTGGCTCGACGACACGCGCATGTCGTACCCGAGGAACCGGGCGAGGAAGCGGAAGAGGGGGTCGGGGAGCCGCCCCAGCACCAGGGCCGCGAACCAGCCCACGATGACGGTGAAGAAGGCGGCGATGTGCAGGAAGAACAGCACGATGAAATGGGGGATCAGGATCAGCAGCCGGAAGAAGACGGTCAGCCTGCGCTGGCGGCCGGGCTCGACGATGTCGAGGGCGGGCCGGAACTCGTCGGCGTCGGTCTCCTTGCGGCCCGGGCTCCACCGGCCGTCGGCCATGTCGCTCCTCCTCGGCAGGGGGTCCGTGCGGCAGCCGCGCGCAGGACATGCCCCCACGCTGCGGCCGCACGGGACGGCCGGCAAACGGCCGCGGCCCGAACGGGTGGAGCGAGCGGAGCGCGGGCAGCACCTGTCTCTGCCCGCGCTCCTGCTCCTGGCCCTGCCTCTGCCCGCGCTCGCGCTCCTGGCCCTGCCCTGCCGGCCTCCGCCTCTGCCCCTCCCCTGCTCCCGCTGCGGTCAGCGCCTGCGGAGCCGGTCCAGCAGGGCGCGGCCGGAGCCGGCCTGTGCGGCGCCCGCGGTGGGATGGCCGCCCGCACCCCTGGCCTTCGTCAGTCGGGAGGAGCGGGGCCGCGCCCCGGCCTCGACGGGCTCCTTGGCCTTGGTCGTGCGCTGGGGAAGGATCCCGGTCCTCGTCGTCCCGGACTTCGTCTGCGCTCCGGCCTTGGCCTGTGTCTTCGCCTTGGTCGCGGAAGGCGTCGTCCTCTCCGCGGTCCTCGGCTCCGCTTCCGCCTCGGCCACCTCGCCCTTCGAAGGGTGTACGTACGCGTGGTAACTGTGGCTGATCCGGCGGCCCAGCAGGAAGTAGCCGAGCAGGGCACCCGACGTGTTGAGGATGACGTCGTCGATGTCGAAGGCGCGGCCGGTGACCAGGGCGCCCTGGATCAGTTCCACGACGACCATGGCGGCGGCGGTCAGCAGCGTCATGCTGATCATCCGCAGACGCCGCGGCACGAGGAACGGGAGCAGCAGCCCGAAGGGGACGCCCAGCAGCACATTGCCGCCGGCCTGCTTGCACGCGGCGAGGAACGTGTAGTCCTCGGCGTACTGGCGCAGCGACCGGCCCGGCCGGAGATTCGACGTGACGATGTCCGCGGAGGCCGGCGAGGGGGTGAGTGTCACCTTCGCCAGGAGGATGGAGAACGCCACCAGCCCCAGCAGCACCACGGTCAGGACGGTCACCCTCAACAGCACGCGTGCCCATGTCCCCTGTCGCGCACGGGGCTTCGTCTCTGCAGTCATGGCGGTCAGATGCCCCCGCCGGGCCGGAAAACACCCGGGTGGACGTCCGGGCGTGAAAATCGCCCGGCCGTCCGCCACCGCCTGCGACGATGGACCTCATGAGCGCACGTGAGAAGAAGGACCTGCTGGCCGAGACCGACCGGCTGCGCGAGGAGGGCCGGGCCGGGGAGGCGCGCGAGCGGCTGCTCGCCCTGACCGCCGAGTTCCCCGACGACGCGGAGGTGGCCTATCGGACCGCGTGGGTCCACGACGTCCTGGGCCTGGAGACCGAGGCGGTGGCGTACTACGAGCGCAGCCTGGCGGGGACGGGGCTGGGCGCGGAGGACCGGCGGGGGGCGCTGCTCGGTCTCGGCAGCACCTACCGGGTGCTGGGGCGGTACGGGCAGGCCGTGGAGACGCTGCGCCGGGGAATCGAGGAGTTCCCGGACGACGGGGCGCTCCAGACGTTCCTGGCGATGGCCCTGTTCAACACGGAGGAGCACCACGAGGCGATGCGGCTGCTGCTGCGGGTGGTGGCGTCGACCAGTGAGGACCGGCACGTCCAGCAGTACCGGGCGGCCATCGAGCACTACGCCAAGGACCTCCACGAGACGATGTGACCGGCGCTCCGGCCCGCCCGGGTTCTCCCGCCCGGCCGGCCGGAGCACGCGGGGCGGGTGCTGGACAGTCGCGCGCCGTATCCAGCGCGGCGCGCGGCACCGGAGTGCGTACGTACCGAGAATGCTCGCGTGCACTCCCCTCCCCCGCCCTCTTCTCCTTCTTCTCCTTCTTCCGCCGGGTCACGGGCCGACACCCCTTCCCTGCGCGGCGCGTGGGCGCTGCTGCTCCTCTCCGCGGCCTCCGGGGCGGCGGACGCGTTCGCCTTCCTCTGTGTGGGCCAGGTCTTCGCGGGGGTGATGACCGGGAACCTGGTCCTGCTGGGTGCCTCGGCGGCCGGGGCGGGCGAGGAGGGGGTGGCGCTGCGGGTGGTCACCGCCCTGGCGGCGTACGCGTGCGGGGTGGCGGCCGGGACGCTGATGGCCGGACTCCCCCTGGGTGTGACGCTGCTGGCCGAGTCCGTCCTGCTCGGGGTGGCGGCCGGGCTGTGGGGGTTCGGGCTGGTCGCGTCGTACGGTGACCGGCTCGGGCTGCTGGCCCTCGTGTCGCTGGCGATGGGCGTCCAGGGGCGGGTCCGGGTGACGCCGACGAACTACTTCACCGGGACCCTCACCTCTCTCGCCGGCCGTGCGGCGGCGCGGCGACCGGAGCCGGGGGACGGCTGGGTGCTGGGCCGGCTGGGGGCGGTGGTGGCCGGGGCGGCGCTCGCGGCGCTGACGGAGCGGTGGTGGAGCCCAGGAGCCGCGTTGGGGGCGGTGGTCCTGGTGGCGGGGGCGACGGTTCTCGAAGCCGGGCGGCGCGGGGGCCGGAGCAAGGGGAAGCCCCGGCCGGATCGGGGGAATCCAGCCGGGGCGGCTTGAGTGTGGGGGCGAAGGGCGGTCGCCTCTCGGCGAGGGGCTCCATGGGGCTTCGGCCGGGCGAACTTCCCCATGGGCTGGTGGTGAGGCCCGGGGACACTGTCCCCCTCACACCCACGTATAGATGAACGATAAACCATCTCGGACTGTTCCCGGGAACCCGCCCCCGTGGATGTGATCCACGGCACGGAATCCCCGGTTCCGCCGTCGGCCGGGGCCGACGGCGGTCAGCTCCGGGACGCCTCGTCGGTGCCGTAACGGCGCCGGAACCGCTCCACGCGGCCGGCCGTGTCGAGCACCTGACGGCCCCCGGTGTAGAACGGGTGGCTCGCCGACGAGGTCTCCACGTCGATGACGGGGTAGGTGTTGCCGTCCTCCCATGTCACGCGCGCGCCGGAGTCGGCGGTCGAACGGGTCAGGAAGGCGACGCCGCCCGCACGGTCGCGGAAGACCACAGGCCGGGAGACGGGGTGGATACGAGGCTTCATGGATGCGTTCCTTCCTCACCGACGGCGTCGGCGGTGACAGTCGCGGTTGCGGCGATGACGTGCGGGGTTCCTCCGCGCGATCCGGTCAGCGGGTCTCGCGGAAGAGGACGTGCTGCCCGGCGACGGCATCGAACTTGCGCAGTTCCAGCCGGTCGGGGGTGTTGCGGCGGTTCTTTCGGGTCACGTAGCTGCTCCCCGTTCCGGCGGTGGACCGGAGGGTCACGACGGGCCTGAGTTCGCTGCGCGCCATGGGCGCCTCCCGTGGTGCTCGACGACTCCACCCCCGTAACGGGAATGGGATTCGTTTTCGTTCTGATGGGGTAACGCGACCCACCCCGTCGGCATTCCCGGACCGGACCGCCCTTCCCCGGCAGTCCTCAGAGCCGCGTCCGACCTTCGTACGTTCCGCGCTCCACGGCCTCCGTGGCCGCCAGGAACCGAGCCGCCTCCTTGTCCCCGGCGCGCCAGGACGGGCCGACCAACCCGCTCAGCGCGACGAGCCGGAAGATCAGGGCCCGGATCAGCATCTGCCGCCAGCGGGGGTCGCCTCCGCCGCCGGTCAGGAGTGCGGGGGCGGGGTCGTACCAGAGCAGGCCGTCGCCGATGACCACGGCCTCCGCGTAGAGGGGTGGGCGCCAGTAGGGGGAGAAGTCGATGACGACGGGGTCCTGGCCGGGCGCGAAGAGCACATTGCCGGTGAGGTCGCCGTGGACGATCTGCGCCGCCGCCTCCACGGGCCGCCGCAGGGACAGCAGGCGCGCGAACGGCTCGGCCAGCTCCGGGACCACGCCGGCCTCCCCCTCACCCCAGGCGACCCGGTCGGCCACCGCCCACGGGTGCGTCCGGCGGTCGAGGAAGGCGGGGCGGGGCAGCTCGCGCAGGGCGGCGTGGAAGGCGCGGCCGGTCGCGACGACCCCGGGCCACCACCTGCTCGGACCGGGGCGGCCGTCGATGAACTCGGCAGCCGTCCAGCCCTCGACCACGGCGTCCCCGTCGGCCGACCGCAGCGGCCGCGGCACCCGGAAGCCGGCTCCCCGGGGCAGCCGCTCGAAGACGGACGCGGCCCACTCCGACTCGCCCTCGGTTCCCTCCGCCGGTTTCAGGACGACCCCGCCGACCCGCACACTGCGCCCCTGACCGCCGGTCAGCGGCTCGGGGACTCCGCGCACCTCGAAGGCGTCGAGAACGGACTGCGAGGGCAGCATGACACGCGGCTGGTCGGGCATGCGAGGCATCCTGCCGGGCGGCCCGGCCGCGCGCACGCGCATTCCCTGTCACTCCGCTGAGCCCGCTCAGCGCGTTCAGCGCGTTCAGCGCGTTCAGCGCGTTCAGCGCGTTCAGCGCGTTCAGCGCGTTCAGCGCGTTCAGCGCGTTCAGCGCGTTCAGCGCGGGGCGCCTATGCCACGGGGGCAGGCCAACACCCCACAACCGTACGCCCGTTCGGGGACTCGCCCGTTTCATGCAGCCGCTGGCATATGCCAGAAGCAACAACGCATCGAGTGTCGTCGAATCCCTTACGGGCCGCCGCAGCCTGTGCGACAGTCGAGAGCGGCCGCCCCTGAGACCCGGCCGCACCGCGCCTGTATCGGAGTACGAGATGCCGTCCCATCTGTTCGCGGACCGCCCCGCACCACAGCCCCCCGCGCACGATGCCGTCGACGCCTTGATCCACCGTGCGCGTCGACTGCGCGGAGAAGTGGAAGCCGTGGGGCGGAACACGGCGATGACCGACGAGGACAACCCCCAGGCGCGCTGGCAGCGCGCCCTGTGCGACCTGGCCGTCCAGCACCTCGACAATCTGGACCAGCAGCTCGGTCAGCTCAGGGCCGGTCCGCCGGCGCAGCGTTCGATGGACCGGGACGACCGCGCGACCGTGGACGACGCGTCGGCGGGCTCCTCGGCGAACCGGGTGGGCAGCGCCGAATGGAACCTCCTCACCGACGAGGTCAGTTGGTCGGAGGAGTTGTACGAGATCTTCGGCCGGCCTCCCGGTTCACCTCCCCTCTCCCTGGACGACCTGCCGTCCGTCCTGTTCCCCGACGACCAGCCGAAACTGACCTCCATGGTGACGGGCTGCCTGGTGGACGGGCAGCCGATGGACGGGGAGTTCCGCATCGTGCGCCCCGACGGCCAGGTGCGCACACTGCACATGACGGGCGAGCCGGTCCTCGATTCCGAGGGCTGCACCGCCTCCATGTGGGCCGTGCTCCGGGACGTCGGCGACCTGCGCCGCAGCGAGGAGACCGTCAGCCGGAACCGGGACTCGGCCCGGCGCGACGAGCACGTCGAGCACCCGCGGCAGCGGACGGCCACCGAGGTCCAGGAGACCGTCCCGCCCCCGTGGCACGGCTCGTTGCGCCTGCCGCCCCCGGGACCCGGCTCCCTGGACATCGCCGCCCACCACCTCCCCTCCGTGGCCGGCGGGCTCATGGGCGGCGACTGGTACGACGCGATGGAGCTGCCGGACGGCCGGACCCTGCTGAGCGTCGGCGATCTGTCCGGGCACGGCGACAGCGCCACCTCGGCCCTGGCCATGATGCTCGGCGCGGTGCGCGGCATGGCCGTCGCCGGTATCGAGCCGGGCGCCCTGATGGGTCACCTCGACCACCTCCTCGAAACATCGATGCGGCCCGCCCTGGGCAGCGCACTGTGCTGCCGCTTCGACCCGGCGACCGGTCTCCTCTCCTGGGCGCAGGCGGGACACCCCGCGCCCCTGCTCTTCCGCGACGGAACGGGGCGCCGACTGCCGCCCCCCGAGGGGGCGTTGCTCGGTGCCGCCTCCCACGTCGCCTACGAGCAGGACGAGGTGCGCCTGCTCCCCGGCGACGTGCTCGTCCTGCACACGGACGGCCTGACGCGGCGCGACGACCGGGGTGCGGGCCCGGAGCGGCTGCTCGCCCTCGCCCCTCGGCTCACCCGGGCCCGCGACGCGCAGGAGTGCGTGCGGGGCGTGGTCGAGGAGTTCGGCGGGGCCGAGCGCCTGGACGACGCGTGTGTGCTGGTCGCCCGGTTCGGGGCGTGAGGGAGCGCGGGACCGGTGTCCAGGACTGCCGGGCCGTCATGACGGTTGGCGGTGGGCGCGCGCGCGGCGGTTACGGCCTCCGCCGGCGGGCACGTACGGGGATCAGGCCTGCGTACCCCTGGCCTTGTGCGCGACCGGGCTCTGTGGCAACGAGAGCTCGATCTGCTCGCGGAGGTCCTGGATCTTGGCGTACCCCGCGAACTGGCCGGTGAGACGGTACATTTCGCGCAGCCGGTCCCAGGTACGGTGCGAGGAGGTCTCCCCCATCGACACCAGCGCGAGCCGGGCGTACCGGTCGGCCTGTTCGGGGTCGTTGGCGATGAAACAGGCCGAGGCGAGCGAAATGTAGTCGAAGATCTTGGAGCGCTGCCGCCCGTTGACCCGCAGATCCAGGGCCTGTTTGGCGTGACGCTGGGCGATGGACGCGGCCGCCGGATCGTGCTCGGCCAGGGTGCGGAACGCCAGGGCCTGCATGCCGTGCAGGTCGGCCTCGTCGAACAGCTGCATCCAGCTCGGCGCAGGTACGTCGCCCTTGTCCGAGACGAAGAGCTCCTCGGCCTCGCCGAGGGTGCGCCGCATGGCCTGGCCCTTGCCCATCGCCGCCTGTGCCCAGGCCTCGATGGTGCGCAGCATCGCCTGCGTACGGGGCAGGGTCTCGTCGCCCGAGCCGGATTTCGCCAGCTTCATCAGGTCGAGGGCGTCGTCGGGGCGGCCCAGGTGGACCATCTGGCGGGCGGCGCGGGAGAGCGCCTCACCGGCGCGCGGCCGGTCGCCGCCCTCCCTGGCCGCGTGGGCGGCGATGACGAAGTACTTCTGGGCGGTGGGTTCGAGGCCGACGTCGTGGGACATCCAGCCCGCGAGTACGGCGAGGTTGGCGGCGACGCCCCACAGGCGGCGCTGGAGATGGTCGGGGTGGCGGTAGGCGAGCATGCCGCCCACCTCGTTGAGCTGGCCCACGACGGCCTTGCGCTGGAGGCCGCCGCCGCGGGAGGCGTCCCAGGCGCGGAACACCTCGACCGAGTGCTCCAGGGCCTCGATCTCCTCGGAGCCCACGGGCGCGGCCTCGTACCGGTCGAGACCGGCGGGGTCGGCGTGCTGGGGATCGTTGGCGCGTGGCGCGTCGGCCGCGGAAGCGGGGCTGCTGCGCAGCCATTCGTACATGGGGCCGGCGATGGTTGAGCCGGCGGCGAGCGCGGCGCCCGCGCCCACCATGCCGCGTCGGTTGAGCATGAGGTCCATTCCCGTGAATTCGGTGAGGACCGCTGCCGTCCGTTCGGGCGCCCACGGCAGTTGGTCGGGGTCGTGTTCCTTCCCCGCGTCACGCCGTTTCCCCACACGCCCGCGCCGGCCGAACCCGAGGTCCTCGATGGTCACGACACGGCCGAGCCGCTCGGTGAACAGGGCTGCCAGCACTTCGGGCACGGGATCACGGGGGGACTCCCCCATGTCGATCCAGCGCCTGACCCGCGAGGTGTCGGTGGCCAGCTGCGGGTGGCCCATGGCCGCCGCCTGCCGGTTCACCATTCTCGCGAGTTCGCCCTTGGACCAGCCGGCCAGGCCGAACAGGTCAGAAAGGCGGGTGTTGGGTTCTCCGGTCACGTCAAGCCCCCAGGTTCTCGGCTGACTTGACACTAACCCCCTGTCAGATGCGCTGTGACTATTCGCCAGGGTTCGCCAGGGTCCGCCAGATGGTCTGCCACCCGTGACCCGGTGTCAGGTAGGAAAGCGCCACCCCGCCCGGCAGCCCTAGGTACTCCCCAGGGTGCCGAACGGCCGTCGGCCGGGTTGGCGCACGTAACTTGTCGGCGCACGAAGGGATCTGTCTCGCCCATGTACACAGCATCGTCCTCCGTGTCCGCCCCGCCCCGGCCGCTCCGTCCCATGGGGACGGGCGGCGGGCCGTATCTCGCCCCCCACGCCGGTGCGCCGGCGCAGGGTCTGGGCCGGACCCGGCGGGCGGCGGGACCGGGTGCCGGACCTCTTAGCGGACGCATCGACCTCTCCGGGCCGCAGGGCGCGCAGGTGCGGATGGCCATCGCCTCCGTGCAGCGCATCTGCCCGGAGTTCAACCCGGTCCAGGTGCTGCGGCGCAGCGGCCGTTCGGTCCTGATCGTGGGCACCACCGGGCGGGCCACCGCTGTGGCGAAGTGTTTACTGGACCACTCCCCCGCCTGGACGGAGCGGTTCCAGCACGAAATAGCGGCGTACCGCGCGTTCGTCCGGCACCGGCCCCCGGTTCGGGTGCCCCGGCTGATCGCGGCGGACCCGGAGAACTGCACGCTGGTGATCGAGCGGATGCCCGGCCGGGTGGCCGCGCTGACCCGGCACCCGGCGGAGGCGCCGCCACGGGCCGACATCCGTTCGGCGCTCGGGGCGATCGCCCGGGTGAACGCCTGGCGGCCGCCGCCCGGGCTGTTCGAGGCACCGCTGGACTACGCCTCGCGTATCTCCCGTTACCACGAGCTCGGTCTGTTCACCGACCGTGACCTGGGTGACCTGCAGAAGCTGCTGCACGGTCTGGCCCAGGCGGGCGGCCGCCAGGGCATGGGCCAGTTCTGTCACGGCGACGCGCTGCTCTCCAACATCCTGCTGTCCCCGACCGGTCCCGTGCTGGTCGACTGGGAGCACGCGGGCTGGTATCTGCCGGGCTACGACCTGGCGACCCTGTGGGCGGTGCTCGGTGACGCCCCGGTGGCGCGACGCCAGATCAGCCAGCTCGCGCAGGCCAGGGGACCGGCCGCGCGGGACGCGTTCCTGGTGAACCTGATGCTCGTCCTGACCCGGGAGATCCGTAACTACGAGACGGCCGTGCAGCGCACCATGCGTGAGGCGCCCGCCGCGGGCGCGGGCCAGGACCGGCCGGGGGTGCTCTCCTCGGGCGAGGAGCAGCGGCTGCTGCTGCGCCGGCTGCACGACGACTGCGCGATGGCGCGGCGGGCGGTGCGGGCGGCGGTCGGGACGCGCTGATCGAGCGCGTGATCCGCGCCCCCGCCGAAGAAACCACTGTGTAAAGAGAGCGCGCTGCGCGACCGGTGCCGACAAACCGGTCGCGCAGCGCGCTGTTTCGCGTTCCGCCCCGCGTGACGGGGCACTGACTCTGCGACGCGTCGGGGCCCTCCCCGGGTGAGGCGCGCCACGAGACCCACGTCACCTACGAACCGCGGTAGTGGGTGCGAGTCCTGCCCGGCGGCGCCGCGAAACACCCAATGCGAATATTCCTCTCTTTCTCCTATCAGGGGTAGTAAAAGGGGTCATTGCCACCTGTCCTGGTGGCCGCTAACCATGGATCTCGGCAAGCACCGAGACCGAGCCTGCGACGAGCGCCCCCGGCGGTCGGCAGCCGATCCCCCTCGGTCTCTGCTCACGCGGCCACCGGCCGCAGTCCCCGTCCCCAAAAGGAAGAGCTCACGCATGCCCCGCACCATCCGCATCACCCGCTCCCACAAGCTCGCCACCGCCGTGCTCGTCGCGGCCGGTTCCGTCACGGCCATCGCCGCGACCGGCGGGCAGAGCGACGCACAGCCCGCCGCGGCCAAGACCTCCATCGCCGCGGAGAAGGTCGCCGGTGTCTCCACGGCGAAGGAAGCCGCGGCCGAGAAGGCCGCCCAGGAGACCGCCGCGAAGAAGGCTGTGGCCGACGCCGCCGCGAAGAAGGCCGTGGCGGAGCGCAAGGCCGCCGCGGAGAAGGCTGTGGCCGACCGTAAGGCCGAGGCGAAGAAGGCCGCCGAGAAGGCGCGCTCCGAGAAGCAGGCCGCCAACCGCTCCACCGAGCGCAAGGCCGTCGCCGCACCCAAGCAGTACAAGAACAACCTCGACGGCTGGATACGCGAGTCGCTCGACATCATGAAGAAGAAGAACATCCCCGGCTCCTACGAGGGGCTGCACCGCAACATCATGCGCGAGTCCAGCGGCAACCCGAACGCCGTCAACGACTGGGACATCAACGCGCAGAACGGCATTCCCTCCAAGGGCCTGCTCCAGGTGATCCAGCCGACCTTCGACGCGTACCACGTGGGCGGCACCGAGAAGAAGCTCACCGACCCGGTCGCCAACATCACCGCCGCCGCCAACTACGCCGCGGACAAGTACGGCTCGATCGACAACGTCGACTCCGCGTACTGAGAAAACACCGACTCCGCGTACTGAGCATGCGTACGCTGAGACGGGTCCGCCCTCGGGGCGGACCGCCACCGAACGGGCACAGATCAGACCGCGATTATCCGACTAATCGCCCTGGTGCGTGCCCCGGTTGGCCGAAGGGTAGAGCTGGCGCGGACACCACTGGTCCGCGCGCTCGCCGCGCGGAGGCTTCGGAAAGGCCTGACGCACATGGCACAGCCCTTCTCACTGCCGGACTTCTATGTTCCGTATCCGGCGCGGCTCAACCCTCATGTCGAGGTGGCACGGACGCACACGCGTCAGTGGGCGCACGGCATGGGGATGCTGGAGGGATCCGGCATCTGGGAGGAGAAGGACCTGGAGGCGCACGACTACGCCCTGCTCTGCGCCTACACCCACCCCGACTGCTCGGCCGAGGCACTGTCCCTGGTCACCGACTGGTACGTCTGGGTCTTCTTCTTCGACGACCACTTCCTGGAGCTGTTCAAGCGCACCCCCGACCGTGAGGGCGCCAAGCGGTATCTGGACCGGCTGCCCGCCTTCATGCCGATGGAGCGCGGAGCCGCGACGCCCGAGCCGGAGAACCCCGTCGAGGCGGGCCTCGCCGATCTGTGGACGCGTACGGTCCCCGCGATGACGGACGCCTGGCGGGCCCGGTTCGCGGAGGCGACGGAGAACCTGCTCAACGAGTCGATGTGGGAGCTCTCCAACATCAACGAGGGCCGGATCGCCAACCCCGTCGAGTACATCGAGATGCGCCGCAAGGTCGGCGGCGCCCCTTGGTCGGCCGGGCTGGTGGAGTACGCGGCCGGCGCCGAGGTACCCGCCGAGGTGGCCGGCTCACGCCCGCTGCGCGTCCTGCGCGACGCCTTCTCCGACGCGGTGCACCTGCGCAACGACCTCTTCTCGTACCAGCGCGAGGTCGAGGAGGAGGGCGAGAACAGCAACGGCGTGCTCGTCCTGGAGAAGTTCCTCGGCTGCTCCACGCAGGAGGCCGCCGAGGCCGTCAACGACCTGCTGACCTCACGGCTCCAGCAGTTCGAGAACACCGCCCTCACCGAACTGGGCCCGCTCTGCGCGGAGAAGGGTTTGGACCCGACGCAGACCGCGTCCGTCCTCGCGTACGTCAAGGGGCTCCAGGACTGGCAGTCCGGAGGCCATGAGTGGCACCTGCGCTCCAGCCGGTACATGAACGGGGGCGGGGCCGGCGAGGCGGTGGCGGGCTTCGGCATGTCCGCCGCCTCGATCAGGTTCACGCCGCGTTCGGAGACGGCTAGGGCCCGCAGCCACAGCCACCTGCCGTTCCAGCACGTGGGCCCCTCCCTCATTCCCGACCTGGAGCTGCCGTTCGGGACGACGCTGAGTCCGCACCTGAGGGGTGCCCGGGACCGGCTCGTCGACTGGGCACGCCGGATGGGCATCCTGGAGGCGCAGCCGGGGGTTCCCGGCTCGCACATCTGGGACGAGGAACGGATCATCGCGATCGACCTCCCGCTGTGCGCGGCGGGCATCCATCCGGACGCCTCACCGGAGGAGCTGGACCTCTCCTCGGGATGGCTGGCCTGGGGTACGTACGGTGACGACTGGTTCCCGGTGGTGCACGGGCGGGCCAGGGACCTGGCCGGGGCCCGGGCGGCCAACGAGCGGCTCTCGCTGTTCATGCCGCTGGACGGGGAGTCCACCCCCGAGCCGGTGAACGCGCTGGAGCGGTCGCTGGGCGATCTGTGGAGCAGGACGTCGGCGCCGATGGACCCGGGCGCACGGCGCACCTTCCGGGACGCGGTCGAGTCGATGACCGAGAGCTGGCTGTGGGAGCTGGCCAACCAGGCGCAGAACCGTATCCCCGATCCGGTCGACTACGCCGAGATGCGGCGGGACACCTTCGGCTCGAACCTGACGATGAGCCTGTGCCGGCTCGCCCACGGCAGGACGGTGCCGGAGGCGATCTACCGGAGCGGTTCGATGCGGTCGCTGGAGAACGCCGCCGCCGACTACGCGTGCCTGCTGAACGACCTGTTCTCGTACCAGAAGGAGATCGAGTACGAGGGTGAGGTGCACAACGGCGTCCTGGTCGTGCAGAACTTCTTCGGGGTCGACTACCCGACCGGCGTGGCGATCGTGCACGACCTGATGAACTCGCGGCTACGGCAGTTCCTGCACGTGGCGGAGGTCGAACTTCCGGTGCTGTACGACGACTTCGGCCTGGACGCGGAGGCGCGGGAGGTGCTGGCCGGCTATGTGCTGGAGCTCAAGCACTGGCTCGCGGGCATCCTGATCTGGCACCGGGGCTGCCGCCGCTACCGCGAGGAGGACCTGCGGCGCGGGCACGGTGCTCCCTGGCACCTCGGCGGTCCCACGGGGCTCGGCACGTCGGCGGCGCAGGTGACGCGGCTGATGGCCGAGCTCGCGGGCAGCCGGGCGTAGTCCGGCACCCGCGTCAGGGGGTGCGGGCGTCACGGATCCAAGCCGGCCCCGGCCCGTCGCAAGCTTTCACGCGACGGGCCGGGCCGAATGCGTCGGGGCCCGACGACGCGCAGGGGCCGTATACGCGATAGGCCGCCCGCATATGCGGGCGGCCTATGCAGTGACGTTTCAGCCCTGCTGGAACAGCTCTGCCGGAAGGGGCTTGAGGAGGGTGTACAGGTCGTCGGTGATGGGCCGGTCCCAGCTCGCAATGGTCACGAGCACCCCGTCGCTGCGGTCGAACTGGACGCAGGCGATGCGGCTCTCCGAGAGCTTCACCCGGCGGACGATCAGCAGGTTGTCGCCCTGCATCACGGGGACGTCCTCGCTGCTCACGACCTCGATCGGCTCGTCGTTCTCCAGGGCCAGCAGCAGTTGCGCGACCTCGAAGGGAACCTGGCCGTCCTCGGTCTCGCGGGCGGGCGAACCGGCCGGGAGATTACCGATGATCATGGCCGGTCCGCGGCCGCCGTACAGGTCGTAACGGAGGAAGACGCCCTGACAGCTGCCGTCGGGGGCGGGGAGCAGACCGGCGCCGAGGTTGCCGGGCCAGTCCCCCGGGTCCATGGCCAGGACATCGAAGTCCGGGCCCGCGGGTGTTGCGGCGCTACGGCGGCGGAGGAAGGACATGCTGCCATGTTACGTGGCCCGGCTCACGTTGCGGAGCCGGGCCCGGGACGGAACACCGCTCCGCCGCATCGGCCCTCCGCCCGTCGGCGGAAAGCACGAGCGGCGCCCCCGCGCAGACTCTTCCGCGTGGAATCGGAGCAAGTTCGCCCGCGACGAGGCCCCATGCCGCATACCGTTGGATCACCGCCGTGCGCCGTCCGTAGCGGCAGCGGCGAGCAGCAGGGGAACGGCGATACGCCGAAACAGCACGGGTACGGCGATACGCCGGGAGAGAGGACAGGATGACGGTGGAGGGCACAGTGAGCGGGCTGGAAGAGCGGGTGGCGGGGCGCGCGTGGATGGTGCGCCTGGACCCGGCCGACCGGGGAGGCGCGGCGGTGCGCGTCTCGTGCGGCCGGCCGGCCTGCGCCCCCCAGGTTCTGCCCTCCGCCGCCGCCGGCCGCACGGCTGCCGTCGCGCACCTCGCGACGCACCTGCGAGCCGCCTCGGGGCCCCGGCCCGGGGCGTCCTGCGCCTGCCGGGCCGAGGAGTGCCACACGCACGTCCGGGCCGACGGCCCACGCGACCGCGCCCCGGCCCTGCGATGCGGAGGCCCGGTCGTCCTGGCGGTCATCAACGACCGGCAGGGCCGCTGGTGGCAGGCGCTGGAGTGCTGCGCACGCTGTGCGGCCGCCCACCCCTCGGCGAAGATCGTCGCCACCGCCCCGGCCGCCGCCGGACCGGCCCCCGCGGCAGGAGCGCAGGGAGCCGCGGGCCCACCGCCCGCCCCGGTCGGGCCGCACTTCTCGCATGCCTCCTCGTCACCCGCCCCGGCCGGCCCGCACTTCTCCCACGCCACCTCGCCCCCCGCCCCCGCCCCCGTGGCCGGAGCGGTCCCGGCCCCCCGCCCGAAGCCCCGGCGCAACCGCCGCACCGGGAAGATCGCGCAGCGCTTCGTGCCGTACGACCTGCACCCCGTCGCCCTGCGCGACGAGCTGATCGAGCTGGGCAACCTCTTCCGCGCCTATCAGCAGCGCCCCGAACCGGACCTGGAGCAGCTCGCCGAACTCCACTCCCGTAAGGCGAAGGCCTTCCGCACGTGGGCGGAGGTCACCGGGGAGACCGAGCTGCGGCTGGACGCGCAACGCGCCGAGCAGGCGGCCGCCGCCGCCCTCCTCCAGCACCAGCAGCGCACCGGCCAGAGCCCGGTCGGCGAGGGAGAGGTCACCAACCGGCTGCTGCCCGGACTCACGCAGTGGGAGCACGCGCGGACGGTCCTCGCCCACGTCGCCGAGCACACCCCGCTGCCCGGTCCGGAGGCCCGGCTGATGGCGGTGATGCTGACCCTGCGCTCGGCGCTCACCGGTACGGGCAACCTGGTGGGGCAGGACGTCAAGGGCTGGCCCCTGACCGATCCCGAGGAGCTGCTCGAACGGCTCGTGGACTCCGGCTGGCTGTCCTTCCCCGGCACCGCCGACGATCTGCTCGACTCCCGCCCGGAGAGCCCCACCCCGATCACCATCCCGTCTCTGGTGCCCGACGACGACGGACAGGGCCCGTTCGACTTCGGCCGGAAGACGCGTCCCAAGCTCAGCGGATGGGCCCAGCGGGTCGTCGGGGACAAGAAGCTCCGCAAGAAGAAGACCGGTGCCGCCACCCGTCTCCTCGCCCTGGCCCTGGCCGTCCGGACCACGACCGACGGCCGGCTGGGGCCCGAGGGCGAGGGCGTCGACCTGGCGGTCCTGACCTCCTGGTGCGCCGTCGAGCCCGACGAGCTGGAGCCGCTGGTGGAGCAGTTGACGGCGGCGGACTGGCTGGAGGAGGCCGCCGTCGCCGACGGCCGCCTCACGGGCCGGCTGGCCGAACGGGTGCTTCAGGTCAGTTGCCCGCTGCCGTGAACGCCGCGCACCGGACCAGGCGGGTCAGCCCGGCGGAGGCTGTGATCCGACGAGCCACATGGCGAAGAACTGCGCCCCGCCCCCGTAGGCGTGGCCGACCGCCCTCCTGGCCCCGTCGATCTGGTGCTCGCCCGCCCGTCCCCGTACCTGGAGGGCCGCCTCGGCGAAGCGGATCATGCCGGACGCGCCGATCGGGTTGGTGGACAGCACACCGCCCGAGGGGTTGACCGGGAGGTCGCCGTCGAGTTCGGTGACGCCCGCCTCGGTGAGCTTCCAGCCCTCGCCCTCACCGGCGAAGCCGAGGTTCTCCAGCCACATCGGCTCGTACCAGGAGAACGGGACGTACATCTCGACGGCGTCGATCTCCCGGCGCGGGTCGGTGATCCGGGCCTGCCGGTAGACGTCGGCGGCGCAGTCCTTGCCGGCCCGCGGTGAGACGAAGTCCTTGCCGGCGAAGAGCGTCGGTTCGCTGCGCATGGCGCCGCCGTGGACCCAGGCGGGCGGGTACGGGGCCCTGCTCGCGCCCTCGCGGTCGGTGAGGATCATCGCGCAGGCCCCGTCGGAGGAGGGGCAGGTCTCGGAGTAGCGGATCGGGTCCCAGAGCATGGGCGACGCCTGGACCTTCTCCAGGGTGATGTCCGCGTCATGGATGTGCGCGTAAGGGTTCTTGAGCGCGTTGCGGCGGTCCTTGTACGCGACGAGGGAGCCGACCGTGTCGGGGGCTCCCGTACGGCGCATGTACGCGCGCACATGCGGGGCGAAGAAGCCGCCGGCACCGGCCAGCAAGGGCTGCTGGAAGGGGACGGGCAGGGAGAGACCCCACATGGCGTTGGACTCGGACTGTTTCTCGAAGGCGAGGGTCAGGACGGTCCGGTGGACGCGGGCGGCGACGAGGCCCGCGGCGACGAGTGCGGTCGAGCCGCCGACCGAGCCCGCCGTGTGGACGCGGAGCATCGGCTTGCCGACAGCCCCCAGCGCGTCGGCGAGATACAGCTCCGGCATCATGACGCCCTCGAAGAAGTCGGGGGCCTTGCCGATGACGACGGCGTCGATGTCGCTCCAGGTCAGCTCGGCGTCCTCCAGGGCGCGGAGAGCCGCCTCGCGGACCAGTCCGGCGATCGAGACGTCGTGCCGGGCGGCGACGTGTTTGGTCTGGCCGATGCCGACGACGGCGACGGGCTCCTTAGGCATGCGCGCTCTCCCCTTCCAGGACGGCGACCAGGTTCTGTTGCAGGCAGGGCCCGGAAGTGGCGTGGGCGAGGGCCCGGTCGGACTCGCCTCGGTGGATGCGGGCGGCGGCCTCGCCGAGCCGGATCAGGCCCGCGGCCATGATCGGGTTGGCGGCGAGCGCGCCTCCGGACGGGTTGATCCGGGTGTCGTCGCCGAGGCCGAGGGCCTTGCGCAGGACGACCTCCTGCGAGGTGAAGGGGGCGTGCAACTCGGCGGTGTCGACGGGCCGTTCGAAGGCTCCGGCGTGCTGGGCGGCGAGCCGGGTGGAGGGTGAGTCGGTCAGGTCGCGGACGCCCAGGCTGTGGGCCTCGATGCGGTGGTCGATGCCGCGGATCCAGGCGGGCCGGGCGAACAGGGCGCGGGCGGTGTCCCCGGCGGCGAGGATCACGGCAGCGGCGCCGTCGCCGATGGGCGGGCAGTCCCCGGTGCGCAGCGGCCGCACGAGGTGGTCACCTGCGGGGACGTCGCCGGTGAGCTGGGCGTACGGGTTGGTGATGGCGTCGGTGCGGCTGCGGGCGGCGATGGCGGCGAGGGCCGGCTCGTCGGTGTCGCCCGCGTCGATGAGGGCCTGGGCCTGGAGGGCGGCGAGTGCGACGGAGTCGGGCCAGAGGGGGGCCAGGTAGTACGGGTCGAGCTGGCGGGTGAGGACGTCGCGGACCTCGCCGGGCGAGGACTTGCCGTACGAGTAGACGAGGGCGGTGTCCGCCTCACCGGTCATGATCTTCACCCAGGCCTCGTACAGCGCCCAGGCCCCGTCCATCTCGACGTGCGACTCGGAGATGGGCGGGTGGGCGCCGACGCCGTCGAGGGCCATGGTGAAGGAGAAGGCACGTCCGGCGAGGTAGTCGGCGGAGCCGGAGCAGGTGAACCCGATCTCGTTCGCCTTGAGGCCGGTCGCCCCGAGGACCTCGTGGAGGACGGGCATCAGCAGGTCGACCTCGGAGAGTTCGTCGGTGCGCCGCCGGTGCGCGGTCTGGGCGAAGGCGACGATCGCCACGTCTCGCATCTACACCAGCTCCTTGTACGTGTCGTAGTCGGCGTCGGGCTCGCCGGTGGGCCGGTAGTGGTCGGGGTGGCGGGCGCCTTCCGCCCAGACGGGCTCGACGCGCAGGCCCATGCGGACCTCGTCGTACGGGATGCCCGCGATGCGGCCGTGGAGGGCGAGGTCGGCGCCGTCGAGGGCGATGTGCGCGTAGACGTACGGGACTTCGATGTCGAGATTCTTCGCCTTGATGTTGACGATGCAGAACGTGGTGACGGTCCCGCGCGGGCCGACCTCGACCTGTTCGGCGGTGGCGATGCCGCAGGTGGGGCAGGCTCCGCGCGGCGGTACGTAGACCTTGCGGCAGGCGGGGCAGCGTTCGCCGACGGTGCGGTGGCCTTCGAGGGCCTTGAGGTAGGCGCTCTGGGCGCGGCCGGGGGTGTGGGTGTAGTCGAGGCGGGCGGGGGCGACGATGCCGGTGACGGGGTCGGCGAACTCCCCTTCGTGGGGAGCGGGTTCGTCCGGCCCTGCCTCACCGTCGTACCCTGCCTCATCGTCGTACGGCTCGAAGCAGGCGATGTCGGTGATGGCGCCGGTACGGGTCGCGGCCCAGCGGATCCGGACCCGCATCCCGGTGTGCACGGCGTCGGGTCCGGGGGCGTCCAGGGCGTGCAGGAGCGCGGTGGCGGCGCCGTCGAGGCGGACGAGGACCCAGGCGAACGGGGTTCCCAGCGGCTGGTTGCGGCGCGGGGACGGGTTCCAGGCCCAGGTGGTGACGGTGCCGGCGGCGGCGACCTCGACGAGTTCTCGGAGCTCGTTCGCGGTGACGGGGTCGTACTCGACGGGTGGCACGAGGACCGTGCCGTCGTCCGTGCGGACGCCGAGGACGGTGCGTTCGCGGAGTCCGGTGAGGAAGGCGCTCTGGACGGGGCCGAGAGATCGGGTGAAGGGAAATTCGACCACCAGCGGGGCGCTGAGGATGTCGGTCATGGCTCTCTCCGTAGGCTGAGGGCTCAGGCGCGCCGGTAGACGGGCGGGCGCTTCTCGGCGAAGGCGCGGGCGCCCTCCTTGGCGTCCTCGGTGGCGAACACGGGCCAGCCGCGCTTGAGTTCGGCGGCCAGCGCCTCGCTCTCGGTCAGTTCGGCACCCTCGTAGACCGAGGCCTTGACCGCCTCGACGGCGAGGGGCCCACAGGCGTTGATCCGCTCGGCGACGGCGAGGGCCTCCGTCAGGGCGGTGCCGTCGGGCACGACGCGGCCGATGAGCCCGATGGCGGCCGCCTCGTCGGCGGTGTACGGGCGGCCGGTGAGGAGCATTTCGAGGGCGTGGGTGCGGGGGATCTGGCGGGGCAGCCGGACGGTGGAGCCGCCGATCGGGAAGAGGCCGCGCCGAACCTCGAACAGCCCGAAGGTGGCGCCCGCCCCGGCGATGCGGATGTCCGTTCCCTGGAGGATCTCGGTGCCGCCGGCGACACAGGGCCCTTCCACGGCGGCGATCACCGGTTTGCGCGGCCGGTGGTGGCGCAGCATCGCCTTCCAGTGCAGGTCCGGGTCGGCGATCATCCGCTCCCGGTACTCCTCACCCTCCATCCCGCCGCCCGCGAGCGCCTTGAGGTCCATGCCGGAGCAGAACGCGCCGCCCGCGCCGGTCAGGACGACCGAGCGGACCTCGTCGTCGGCGTCGGCCGCGAGCCATCCGTCGTACAGGCCGACGAGCATCGGCAGCGACAGCGCGTTCCTGGCCTGCGGCCTGTTCAAGGTGAGCACCAGCGTGGCACCTCGGCGCTCCACGGTGAGGTGCTCCGTACCGAGGTGTTCCGTACTGACGTGTTCCGTACCGACGTCTTCCGTACCGCCCATGACGCACTCCCGTCTGCAGACCTGGAACAGGTTGCAGTAGGCGGGGTCGCAGTTCAATAGTTTTCTGACAGCTCGTCAGATTCTTTCGCCGCCGCCCCTTCCCACTTGTGCCGACCGGCGCTCTAATGACGGCCGAGTCACCAGTCATCCGGGGTCAGGAGGAACGGTGGAGTACAACCTTGCCGACCTGTTCGAGTCGGTCGTCGACGTGGTCCCCGACCGCGAGGCGCTCCTGTACGTGGACCATCCCGGTACGGGCGCCGAACGGCGCCTCACGTACGCCGGACTCGACGCCGCCGCCAACCGCATCGCCCACCACCTCATCGGTGCGGGCCTCCGCCCGGGCGAACATCTGGGACTGCACCTCTACAACGGCATCGAGTACCTCCAGACGGTACTGGGAGCGCTGAAGGCGCGCCTGGTGCCGGTGAACGTCAACTACCGCTACGTGGAGGAGGAGCTGGTCTACCTCTACCGGGACGCGGACCTGGCGGCGCTGGTCTTCGACGGCGAGTTCGACGAGCGGGTCGCGGCGGCGTCGGCACAGGCCCCGGCCCTGCGCCACCTGGTCCGGGTGGGGTCCGCAGCCACGCCCCCGGGCCTGGAGGCCGTCCCCTTCACCGAGGCCGAGGCGTCCGGCTCGCCCCTGCGCGGCTTCGAACCGCGTTCCGCCGACGACCAGTTCATCATCTACACCGGCGGCACGACCGGGATGCCGAAGGGGGTGATGTGGCGTCAGGAGGACCTGTTCTTCTCCGGCCTGGGCGGCGGCGCGCCGACCGGCGAACCGGTGAAGAGCCCGCAGGAGCTGGCCGAGCGGGTGGCGGCGGGCGGCGACGGCATCACCTTCTTCCCCACTCCCCCGCTGATGCACGGCACCTCCACCCTGACCGCGTTCATCGGGTTCAACTTCGGTCAACGGGTGCTCGTTCACCGCAAGTTCGCCCCCGAGGAGGTTCTACGGACGATCGAGAAGGAGAAGGTCACCAGCGTGTCGCTGGTGGGTGACGCGATGCTGCGTCCGCTGATCGACGCCCTCAACGGGCCG
The DNA here is from genome assembly GCF_042718795.1 of Streptomyces cyaneofuscatus. Lineage (GTDB taxonomy): Bacteria > Actinomycetota > Actinomycetes > Streptomycetales > Streptomycetaceae > Streptomyces > Streptomyces cyaneofuscatus_A. The sequence continues at coordinate 112,986 of NZ_JBHXOX010000019.1, read as the reverse complement.
CTGCGCGGGACGGACTGTTCGTCACTGTTCTCCGTCTCCAGCTCCGGGGCGATCATGTCGGATTCGGTGCGGGCGGAGTTCCAGGCGCTCGTGCCGACCGTGATGCTGCTCAACAACTTCGGCTCGTCCGAGTCCGGCTTCAACGGCACGGCCACCGCCGACGCGGGCCCCGAGCGCGGCTTCCGGGTCCAGGTCAACGCCCGTACGGCGGTGGTCGATCCGGCGACGTACGAGCCGGTGGTCCCCGGCGAGGTGGGCCGCATCGCCCAGCGTGGCCATGTGCCGCTCGGCTACTACAACGACCCGGCCAAGACCGCCGACACCTTCTTCCGCAAGGGCGATGAGCGGTGGGTGCTGCTGGGCGACATGGCGACCGTCGACGCGGAGGGCATCGTCACCGTGCTCGGCCGGGGCTCGCAGTGCATCAACACCGGTGGGGAGAAGGTCTATCCGGAGGAGGTGGAGCAGGCGCTCAAGTCCCACCCGGACGTGTACGACGCGCTCGTCGCGGGCGTCCCCGACGAGCGCTGGGGCAGCAGGGTCGCGGCCGTCATCGAACTGCGGGAGGGAGCAGCGGCGTTGGACCTCGACGCGGTGCAGGCCCACTGCCGGACCCGGCTCGCCGGGTACAAGATCCCGCGCGCCCTGGTCCTCACCGACCGGATCCAGCGCTCACCGAGCGGCAAGGCGGACTACCGGTGGGCGAAGGCGGTGGCGGCGAAGGGGGCCGGGGGCTGATCCGGACACTCCCTAGGTGCCGCGGTCCGGCCCGTGCCTTCCGGGGCGAGCGGGCGGCCTGCCCGGCAGTGCCGCAGGCTCGGCAGGGGCGGCGGCGCGGGAGCCCGCGGGGGTGGGCCGGGCGCTGTCGGGCCGGGGCCGGCGGCAGGTGTTGTCCCGGGTCGCCGTGTCGTCGCCGTACAGGTCGCTGACCCAGGTGGACTGGTACACCGTGTCGAGGTAGCGCTCGCCCAGGTCCGGGGCGATGGCGACCGAGGTCAGCCCGGGGCGGCCGTGCCGCTCCAGCCAGGCCGTGGCGCCGCTGACCACCGTGCCGGTCGAGCCGCCGAAGAGGAAGCCCCGGGAGGCCAGCCGGTGGCAGGTACCGATGGTGTCCGCCTCCTCGACGAGCACGGCCTCGTCGACATAGGAGTCGTCCAGCAGGGGCGGCCGCACGCTCATGCCGAGGCCCGGGATCATCCGGCGGGCCGGGGCACCGCCGAAGCTCACCGAACCCACGCTGTCCACGGCGACGATCCGCACCGGGCGGTGCCACCCGCGGAAATAGCGGGCGCACCCCATGAGGGTGCCCGTGGTGCCCGCCCCGATGAACAGGACGTCCAGGCCGGGGAAGGACCCGGCGATGGCGGGGGCCGTGGTGCGGTAGTGCGCCCGCCAGTTGGCCGGGTTGGTGTACTGGCTCAACCACACGCAGCGGTCGTCGGTGGCGCAGAGGTCACGGACGTAGTCGAGGCGGGCGCCGAGGAAGCCGCCGTTGGACTCCCGGCCTGCCACCAGGTGCACCTGGCTGCCCAGCGCCTCCATCATGAGCCGGGTCGCCAGGTTGCACCGGGCGTCCGTGACACAGATGAACCGGTAGCCCTTGCTCGCCGCGATCATGCTGAGCGCCACTCCGAGATTGCCCGACGAGGACTCGACCAGCACGGAGTGCGGAGTCAGCACGCCCTCCCGTTCGGCGGCGGCCACCATCTCGGCTGCCGCCTTCAGCTTGATCGAACCGGCGAAGTTGAACCCTTCGCACTTGAGGAAGAGCGCCCGTCCGAGCATCGGCCGGAGATCGACGTACAGGTCCTCCTCGTTGAAGGCCTGGGGAACGGATATGACAGGCACGATGCCCTCCTTGGGTGGGAACGGTCCGACCGCGGTGAGCCGTGGGGCGCGCGGGCTCACCCGTACCGGCGCAGTTCGTGGAAGAAGCCGTCGACGGTGCGCAGCTCTCCGGAGCGGGCCACCTCGTCGTACACGTACATGCCGACGGCGAGGTCGAGCACGCCGAGGCCGAAGGGCGAGAAGACCGCCGTCCGGTCGGCGGGAACGGTGACCCGGCCCGCCATCACGTCGTCCAGCGTGCCGTGCACGAAGTCCCGGTTGCCGGTGAGCTGCTCGGTGAGGTGCGGTGAGGTGGCGGCGCGCAGGCAGTGGCCGACGTCGTCGACGATGTTGGTCGCGGTCAGCAGGATCTGCGGGGCCAGATCGCGCAGGGACACGTGGAGCACCAGCGGATGGTGGGCGAACCACGAGGGGTCGAGGACGTGGGGTTCCGCGGCGACGGTGGCGAAGACCACGAGATCGCTGCGCCGGATCAGCTCCTCGGCGGTGTCGTGGACGGTCACGCGCCCGGTGGCGCCCGCCTGTTCGAGGTAGAGGCGGAATCCGGCGGAGCTGCTCGGGGACAGGTCGTGCACGCCGATGTCCTCGAAGGACCAGCCGGTCCCCTCCAGGAACGTGTGGATGTAGCGGGCGATGAGCCCGGCACCGAAGAACCCTACGCGGAGCGGCCGCGGACGCTCCCGGCTGAGCCGGTCGGCCGCCGCCGCCGCGGACGCGGCCGTTCTGGTCGCGCTGATGATGGAGCTTTCGAGGCAGGCGAAGGGGTAGCCGGTGGCGTGGTCGTTGAGGATCAGCACGGCGGAGGCGCGGGGGATGCTCGCCGCCACGTTCTCCGGGAAACTGGAGATCCACTTCACCCCGTCCACCTGGACGTCCCCGCCGAGCGAGGCGGGCAGCGCGATGATCCGGCTGGAGGGGCGGTCGGGGAACCGGAGGAAGGACGACGGGGGGTTGACCGACGCCCCGGCCCCGTGGAGCCGGTAGGCGTTCTCGATCACGGCCACGATGTCCTTCTCGCGGCCCCGCAGAGCGTTCTGGACCTGTTCCCCGGTGATGACCGCGAACGGGGGCACGACGGGCTCCCGGAGCGTGCCGGCTCCGGCCGGGACGGGCGCGGTGGTACGGGCGGGGGTCATGACGGGGTCCCCTCGATGACGGTGGACCGCCCGGCGGTACGCACGGGAGCCGCGGGGGCGACGACGACGTCGCGCGGCCCTTCGTACGGCTCCCGGCTGTGGGCGGAGCGGATGTTGTCGACGATCAGGAGATCGCCGCTCTCCCAGGGGCTGCGGACGGTGTGGGCCTCGTACACGTCGTTGATCAGCCGGACCACGTCCTCGGTGAGCGGTTCGCCGTTGCCGTAGCGGGTGTTGAAGGGAAGCCCCTCGCTCCCGTACTCCTCGACCAGGTACTCCCGGATCTCGGGGGCGAGCGTCCACTCGTTGAGGAAGGCGATCTGGTTGAACCAGCAGCGTCGTCCGTCGGCAGGGTGGCGGGTCACGGCGTCGCGGAGCTGCGTGGTGCGCAGTTCGCCGTCGGGCGACCAGCGGAACCGGATGGCGTGGGCGTCGCAGTACGCCTCGATCGCGGCACGGTCCCCGGTGCCGAACGCCTCGGCGGGTCCGGCTCCGATCTCCCCGTTGAAGCTGCGGGTGAGGAGCCATCCCTCGCGCGCGAAGCGGTCCGTGAGGGCGGCGGGCAGGGCGTCCAGGACGGCCCCGGCATCGGCCACCGCGGTGGCCCCGCCCCGGTCCGGTGCGGTGAGGCACGCGAACAGCATCAGGCCCGGGAACTCCGGGGCGTAGCTCTGCTCGTGGTGCATGCACATCGGCTGGTTCGGCGGCCAGGGGGTGGCGGAGAGGACACCGTCGCCGTACGCGTGCCGGGCGGCGAAGGTCTCGCGCTCGGGCGTCGGTGCGACGCCCAGGGCGTCGCGGACCGCCGCAGTGCCGGACGCGTCGTGGAGCCCCAGCCCGCGCACCAGGACGGAGCCGTGCTCGGTGACCGCGGCGCGCAGGGCGTGGCGGTGGTCGGTGACCCAGCCGGGGGCGTCGCCGCCGGCGTCGGCGGGCAGCAGGGGCGGTCGGCCGGGGAGCTGCTCCAGGTCGGGCAGCGGGGCGGTGCACGTGGACGGCATGGTGTTCTCCTTCCGGAGGACGGCTCAGGTGCGAGCCGGGTGTTCGGCGGGGGGCGGCGCGTCCTGGGGGTCCGGCTCGGGCCGGCGCCCGTCGACGAGGCCGGCCAGGTCGGCGAGTACCGGGTGGTGGGCGAGGTCCTTGGGGGTGATCGCCCGGTCCAGGAGGATCGCCGCCTTGACGGCGGTGAGGGAGGTTCCGCCGAGGTCGAAGAAGTGGTCGTCGCCGCCGATCGCGTCCTGGGGGATGCCGAGGGCGGTGGACCAGGCCGTCGCGAGCCGCCGCTCCGTCGGCGTGCCGGGCGGCCGGTGGCCCTGGGCGGCCGGGGTGTCGGCGGCCGTCGTGGCGAGCGCGCGCAGTGCGTCGCGGTCGGTCTTGCCGTTCGGCGTCAGGGGCAGGTGTCCGGGCCAGTGGAAGGAGGCGGGGACCATGTGGGCGGGCAGTGCGGCGCTCAGCCGGTCGTGGAGCAGGGCAGCGGGGAGGGGGTCGGGGCCGGTGCAGAAGGCGGCCAGGGCCGGGGGCGCCCCGGTCGGGCGGGTGACCACCACCGCGGCATCGTGGACGCCGGGGATCCGCAGCAGCGTCTGTTCGATCTCGCCGGTCTCGATGCGGAACCCGCGGATCTTGACCTGGCTGTCCCGGCGGCCGAGGAACTCCATGGTGCCGTCCGGCAGCCAGCGGCCGAAGTCGCCGCTGCGGTAGAGCCGTTCGCCCGGGTGGTGCGGATCGGGCAGGAACACCGAGCGGGTGCGCCCGGGGTCGCCCACGTAGCCACGGCCGACGCAGACCCCGGAGAGGGCGATCTCGCCTGGGGCGCCGAGCGGCACCGGTGAGAGCTGTTCGTCGACGATGTAGGCGCGGACGTTGCGGACCGGGCGCCCGAGCGGTACGCGGTCGCCCTCGGGCTCCCGTTCCATGACGGCATGGTGGGTGTCGTCGGAGGTCTCGGTCAGCCCGTAGGCGTTGACGAGGGGGGTGGCGGGCCGGGCCGCGAACCAGCGGCGGACGAGGCCGGGTTTGAGTGCCTCGCCGGTGACTGATACGCAGCGCAGGGCGGGCAGCTCGCGGGGGTGGCGTTCCAGCAGGGAGAGGACGGCGTCGAGGTAGGACGGCACGACCTGGAGCACGGTGACCCGGCCGTCGGCGATCGTGTCGAGGAAGCGCCCGGCGTCCAGCACCGCTTCCTGGCCGACGATCAGGGTGCGCCCGCCGGTGAGCGGCCCGGCGAGCAGTTGCCACAGTGAGATGTCGAAGCTCGGGGGTGCGATCTGGGCGATCACGTCGTCCGGGCCGATCCCGAGGTCCTCGGTCTTGGCGAGCAGGTGGTTGAGCAGGCCCGCGTGCTCGCACATGGCGCCCTTGGGTTCGCCGGTGGAACCGGAGGTGAAGAACACGTAGGCCAGCGCGTCCGGTGGCGTCGCGATGCCCGGATCGTGGTCACCGGACCGCTCGGCCCAGGCCGTCCCGACCGAGAGGGTCCGGGTCCCGGGAGCGGCGGCCAGGGCCCGGTCGAGGGTGGCGGTGGTGCCCGTTCCGGTGAGGGCGAGCGTGCAGGAGGCGCGGGTGAGCATGGTGGCGATCCGGTCGGCCGGGAAGTGCGGTTCGACGGGCAGGTAGGCGCCTCCGGCCTTGAGCACCCCGAGGACGGCGGCCATCCAGGTCAGGCCGCGCTCACCGGCGACGGCGACGACGTCCTCGCGGCGCAGGCCGCGCGCCAGGAGCGCATGGGCGACGCGGTTGGCCCGGACGTCGAGTTCGCGGTAGCTCCACCGGTGCCCGTCGTGTTCGGCGGCGACGGCGTCCGGGTGCCGGCGTACCCGGTCGGCGAACAGTTCGTGGACCCGCCGGTCGGGCAGGGGCCGGCGGGGCCCGGACAGCCCGTCGAGCTGGCAGCGGCGTTCCGGTTCCGACAGCAGGCTCGCCCGGTGGTGCGGGGCGTCGGGGTCGGCGGCGATCAGGGTGAGCGCGGTGCGGTAGTAGCCGGCGATGCGCGCGGTGGACGGTGCGTCCAGGGCGTCGGTCCGGTAGCGCAGCCGGAGCACGCCGGAGGACGGGGCGAGGGAGACCCTCAGTACGGTGTTTTCGTCCGGGGCTTCGCCGTCGCTCGGGCCGACCACGGTCTCCGGCCGGGGGCCGTCGGTCGGCGGCCGGGCCGCTCCGGTGGCGTCCCCGGCCGTGGCCGCGGGAGGAGCGGAGGCCGCTCGGTGGGCGTCCCTCAGCAGGGTCCGCCAGCTACCGGGCCCGGCGGTCAGCAGGAGCGGGGCCGGCGGGGCGCCGGGGGCGCTGACGTATCCGGTGGTGACCTCGTCCTGGCCCGTCAGGGCGGCGAGGACCTTGGCGTGCGCGGCGAGCAACGGGGTCCCGGGGGGCATGCCCGTCCGCTCCCCCAGCGTGCCGAGCACGGCCAGCACGTCGGCGGGGACCGTCGAGCGGTGCTCCGCGGTGCCGGGCACCGGGTTCCGGGTCCATCGGGGCAGGGTGGTGCGGGCGTCGGGGGCGTCGCGCGGGGCCTCGGCACCGTACCGGTCAGTCGGTTCCATCGTGGCCGCCTCCTTCTGCGGGGTCGCCCGGTTCCATCGGCCGGGCCGGGTTTCCGCCCCAGCGCGCGTGGTCCGGCACCACTTCTCCCTTCATCAGGAAGGAGTCGGGGGCGAGTTGTGCGCCGTCGCCGACGGTGACGCCGTAGTGCACGAAGGCGCCGACGCCGAGCGTGCAGCCGGAACCGATGGTGCTGCGGTCGGACTTGAAGGTGCCGTCCTCCTGCGAGTGGCACTGCACGACCGTCCCGTTGTTGAGCGTGCAGTGGTCGCCGATGGCGGCCATGGCCCGCTCGGTGAGGAAGCAGCCGTCGTCGAAGACCCGGCGCCCGATCCGGACGCCCAGGAGCCGCCAGATCACGTTCTTGTAGGGGGTGCCGTTGAAGATCCGCAGATACGTCTCCGAGGGCGCCTTCCAGTACCGCTCGTGGCGCCAGAAGCGCACGTCGTAGATCGAGCAGAAGAGCGGGGCCAGCGGGGTGCGCGCGGTGAACGCCCGCTCGACCAGCACGAAGTATCCGGCGGTGAAGATGACGACGAGTACGTTGGCCAGCGCGAGTGCCCCCGCGCCCCAGGAGCCGTGGAGTTCGGCGGCGACCGCGACCAGGAGGGTGATCAGGAAGAAGTGCAGCCACCGCACCAGCAGATACCAGCCCATGGTCGCGGCGTTGTGCCGGTTCTTCGCCGGCAGCAGCCGGCGCAGTTCATCGGCTTCCTTGAGACGGTCGAACGAACTGTCCCGCAGCACCGTTCGCGGGATCTCGAAGCTCGGGGAGCCGAGGAGCCCCACGCCTTCGCGCGGTGGGCCGTCGACGGGGACCATCACCTTGGTGGCGAGGAGGCAGTTGTCGCCGGTGCGGCCCTGGGGCGGGTAGGCGATGCGGTTCCCGAGGAAGTTGCGCGGGCCGATCGACGTCCGGGAGACGCGGAACGAGGTGCTGGAGTAGTCGGTGTTGATGAGGGAGAGCCCGTCGGCCACCATCGTTCCGCTGCCGACGGCGCAGAGCGAGGGCACCTCGTGCTTGACCTCGGTGCCGAAGTTCGACCCGGTCTGCCGGACCCGGGAGAGGTCGTAGCCGATGTGGCGCAGGTAGTGGACGACGCAGGAGCTGTCGCCGAACAGCCGGTTCAGGAACTTGCGGTTGCTGAGCAGCTCGATCGTCCGGTGCACCCCGTGGTGCAGGCCGAACAGGGGGTAGGTCCGGCCCGGGGTGAGCGTCCGGCCGAGGAGCCGCGGGACGGTGGTCACCAGGAGCAGCCCCAGCGGGATGGCGCCGAAGAACAGCAGGACGGAGGCGGCGAGCGCCTCGGCGTAGAACACCCAGGTGGTGAGTGCGGTGGGCCCGGGGCGGGCGAAGGCGGCGAGCTGCGGGACCAGGGCGATGAGCAGGCCGATCCCGCCGAAGGCCAGGGGCAGGTACAGCAGCAGCGCGGTGAGCAGTTGCAGGACGCTGTGCAGCGGCCGCCTGAGGGGACCGAAGGGGACGGCGTCGACACCCGGGTACGCGGAGTCCGCGCGCTGCGCGGGTGATCCGTGCCAGTGCTCCCCGTCCGGTACGGACTGGCCCCGGTGCAGCGAGGAGGCATGGCCGAGCAGGGCGCCGTCGCCCAGCGAGGTGTCGATGTCGAGCACGGTGGCGGCGCTGACGGTCGCGTTCCTCCCCAGCGTCACGGGCCCGGTCTCGATGAGGCCGTCGTGGGCGCGGTAGCAGGAGAGGTAGGCGTCCTTGCGGACGACGGATCCGGCACCGATGGTGAGCAGGTCGGTGCAGACGGGCACGGTGCGGGAGAAGACCGTGACACCCCTGCCGATCCTCGCTCCGAGGAGGCGGAGGTAGCCCGTGTAGAGGGGGGAGCCGGCGAAGAGGACCAGCGGGTCGGCCCGCACCAGGGATTTGACGAGCCAGAAGCGCACATAGGCCATGCTCCAGACGCAGATCCGGACGGGCTTCCACCGGCCGATCAGGGTCCACTTCGCCACGATGGGCAGCCCGCACAGGGCCAGGAACGCGGCGCCGCCGAAGAGCACCGAGCGCACGTACACGGCGAGGAGCCCCTCGCCCGCGGAGATCCAGCCGTAGCCCCAGGTGGCGGCCGACGCGACGACGAGGGAGTAGCCGAGGAACGCCAGGAGCTGCAGCACCGCGCACAGGACGTAGCGGGACCGGCCGCCGGTCGGAGCAGCCACCGATGGCACCGGCCCGGCGAGCGGCACCGCGGACGCCGGTTCCGGAGACGTGGCGGGGGCCTCGGAGGCGGCGGGGGCCTCGGAGGTAGTGGGGGCCGCGGGAGTTTCGGGCGTCGCTGGGGCCTCGGGCGTGGGTACGACGAGTGAGGCGGTCAGCGCGCCGATCGACGGGTGCCGGTAGATGTCCTTCATCGAGACCGGCGGCATGTCCCCGCGCTTGCGGAGCCGCGCGCAGAACCGCGCCATCACGAGGGAGTCGGCGCCGAGGTCGGCGAAGAAGTCGCTGTCGGGCTCCACGCGGTCGACGTGCAGGACGTCGGCCAGCACGTCGGCCAGGATCGGTTCGGCGCCGTCGCGGTCGCGGTCACGGATGCGGTCCCGGTTACTCGGCGCCCGGTGGTCCTCGCCGGGGGCGGGTCGGGGGCGATGCGGGGCCAGGGCTTCTGCGGGTTCTGCCACCATGCGGGCTCCCCAGGTGGGCTCCGGCCGCGAGGGTCCGTCGCACCGGGCACCGGACCCGCCCACCCGGCTCGCGGCCGGTCCGCGGGGGCGGGCCGGGGAGCGCGTGCGGGCGGCGGTCGGACATCATGCCCGTGATTCGGCACCGGACGGGAAGTGGATTGGGCCTTTTCTCCCTCATCTCTCCTATCGGGCAGATCGTCCCAAAGGGCGAGAAATCCCCTACTGGTCGTCTGCGAACGCGTACGCGCCTCAGCTCAGCCGGAACGACCGCAGCGCCGCGAGGAACGCCTCCGGCCGGGTGGTGTGGACGAGGTGGCCCGCCTCGATGGTGGTGAACGCGGCTCCGGGGATGGTGTCGGCCATGTGGGTCAGCTGTTTCTGGTCGATGTGGCTGGTGGGGCCGCCACCGATGATCAGGGTCGGGGCGGTGATCTCCGCCAGCCGTTCGCGGCCCGTCGGGTCGGGGTCGTTCAGCTGGGCGTCGATGTCCGGGACGACGGACCAGTCGAAGTCCAGCTCGCCTTCCGGGCGTTCGGCCGGTGGCCGGGGCGGGTCGAGCGGGAGGAGCGGTGGGGCGTCCTCGATGACCAGCCGCCCGATCAGCCCGGGCTCCCGCTGGGCGAGGAGGTAGGCGGCCACCCCGCCCATGGAGTGGCCGATCACGGTGGCACCGGCCAGGTTGCGGGCCTCCAGGAAGGCGTGGAGGTCGTCGCGGAACAGCTCGAAGGAGTAGCGGCCGGGCCAGTCGCTGAGCCCGTGGCCCCGGAAGTCGGGGGCGTACACACGGTGTGCGGCGGCGAGCTCCCCGGCGATCCGGGTCCAGGTGAGGGAGGAGCCGGCCCGGCCGTGGAGGAGGACGACCGGCGGGGCGGAGGGCACGCCCCACACCCGGTACGCGAGCCGCACGCCGCCCGCCTGCACGGTGAGGACGTCCGGGTCGAGGAAGGCCGCCACCGTACGGGAGAAGGCGCCCGGGTCGTCGAGCCACGGGAAGTGCCCCGCGCCCCGCTGGACGGTGAACTCGCCGTACGGGAAGAGCGCGGCCAGCTCCGTCGCCCGGTCCGGGCTCGGGTGGCCGTCGTACTCCCCCGCGAGGACGAGCACCGGCACGGGCAGCTCGCGCAGAGCGGGGAGCGTGGCGGCGGGGTCGTACGCACCGTCACCGTCGTAGCGGGCGCGCGCCTCGGGGTTGGTCTGCCCGGCGGAGGCGGCGGCGTGGGCCTGCGCGGCCGCGTCCCAGCGGCCGTAGGTGAGCGGCCGGACGGCGGGCCACAGCTCGGCGAAGGGCCCGCCGGCGAGCAGCGCCTCCTGGGCGGCCCGGGCCTCGGCGTACCAGGGTTCGGCGCTGCGCAGAGCGGCGGCCTCGCGCAGGTCCTGGTCGGTCACCTCGATGCCGGCGGCCCGGGGGGAGGGCGTGATGAGGGTCAGGGTGCGCAGCCGCTCCGGGTGCCGGGCGGCGTACAGCAGGGCCAGGCTCGCGCCCGCCGAGTGGGCCAGCAGGTCGATGCGGTCCAGGCCGAGGTGCTCGCGCAGCGCCTCCACATCGGCGACGAGCCGGTCGCAGCGGTAGGTCGAGGGGTCCTCGGGCGCGGCGGACTCCCCCGTCCCGCGCAGGTCCAGCAGGACCAACTGACGCACGGCGGAGAGCCCGCCGAGGTCGCCCAGGTACGCGCTCGCCCGCATCGGTCCGCCGGGCAGGCAGATCAGCGGCTCGCCCTCCCCCACCAGGTGGTAGGCGAGCGGGGTGGTGTCGTACGCGGAGAAGGTCGGCATGTCCTCCATCCAAACAGGAACGTGTGGCCGAGGGCACCGGGCTTCGCTGCCGGCCGATCCGGGATTCACCGCGAACCGATCGGGAACGGGTCCGTGCGCCCCTCTTGCCAGCGCCCCCGGCCTCCTGAATTACTGCTCCCAGGAAGATCGACCGAATGATCGGTCGCCTGGTTTCGGTCGCCCGGTTTCGGTCGCCCGGTTTCGGTCGTCCGGTTCGGGAGAGGAAGGGTTCTGATGAAAGCCATGCTGGACGCGGCGGAACAGCTGAGCCGCGGCGAGCTGGAGGCCCTCCAGCTCGAACGCCTCCGCACCACGCTCCGCCACGCCTACGAGAACGTGCCGTTCTACCGTGCGGCGTTCGACGCGGCCGGGCTGCGGCCCGAGGACTGCCGTACGCTCGCCGACCTCTCCCGCTTCCCGTTCACGGCCAAGACCGACCTGCGCGACAATTACCCGTTCGGCATGTTCGCCGTGCCGGAGGCGGACGTCCGGCGCATCCACGCCTCCAGCGGCACGACCGGGCGGCCGACCGTCGTCGGGTACACCGAACGCGACCTGGACACCTGGGCCGACGTGGTCGCCCGGTCGATCCGCGCGGCAGGTGGCCGGCCCGGCCACAAGGTCCATGTGGCTTACGGGTACGGGCTGTTCACCGGCGGCCTCGGCGCGCACTACGGGGCCGAGCGGCTCGGCTGCACGGTGATCCCGGCGTCGGGCGGGATGACGGCGCGCCAGGTGCAGCTCATCCAGGACTTCCGGCCCGAGATCATCATGATCACGCCGTCGTACATGCTGACGCTGCTGGACGAGTTCGAGCGGCAGGGCGTCGACCCGCGCACGACCTCCCTCAAGGTGGGGATCTTCGGCGCGGAACCGTGGACCGAGGCGATGCGCCGGGAGATCGAGGACCGGTTCGCCATCGACGCCGTCGACATATACGGGCTCTCCGAGGTGATGGGCCCCGGGGTGGCACAGGAGTGCGTGGAGACGAAGGACGGGCTGCACGTCTGGGAGGACCACTTCTATCCGGAGGTCGTGGATCCGTTCACCGGTGAGGTGCTGCCGGACGGGGAGGAGGGCGAGCTGGTCTTCACCTCGCTCACCAAGGAGGCGATGCCGGTGATCCGCTACCGCACCCGGGACCTGACGCGGCTGCTGCCGGGGACGGCCCGGAACTTCCGCCGGATGGAGAAGGTGACCGGGCGCAGCGACGACATGGTGATCCTGCGCGGGGTGAACCTGTTCCCGACGCAGATCGAGGAGATCGTGCTGCGTACGCCCGCCGTCGCCCCGCACTTCCAGCTCCGGCTGACCCGGCAGGGCCGATTGGACGCGCTGACGGTACGGGCGGAGGCGCGGGCGGACGCGACGGCGGCGGACCGGGAGAAGGCGGCGTCGGCGATCGCGGCGGCGGTGAAGGACGGGGTCGGGGTGTCGGTGGGGGTCGAGATCGTGGACCCGGAGTCGCTGGAGCGCTCGGTGGGCAAGATCCGGCGGATCGTGGATCTACGGGAGTCCGGCACGGGGTGACCGGCGCGGGTGACCGGCGCATGTTCACGGCGCGTGTTCACGGCGCGTGTTCACGGCGAGGTAAGCAGCGCTGTTGACCGGCGTGTTCACACCACCGCAACACCCGTTCCCACTATGCGGACACCTGCTCGAAAATCTCGACAGGGAGGCCCGGCCACTGCCAGTCTCCCGCTATGCATCTCGCCAACCGTTCCCTGGTCACCACGGTCACCGCCGTCTGCTCCGCCTTCGCCCTCTGCGCCGCCCTGACCGGCTGCGCCCCGCAAGCCGAGGAGAAGGAGACGAAGGCCTCGGGCCAGGCCGGCACGGAGACCGGGGCGTGCGCGCCGGGCGGGCTCGCGACCGAGGTCGAGGGCAAGCTGACCATCGGCACGGACAAGCCCGCGTACGCCCCCTGGTTCTCCGACGACGAGCCGTCCAACGGCAAGGGGTTCGAGTCGGCGGTAGCATACGCCGTGGCGAAGCAGCTCGGTTACGGCCGCGATGCGGTGGTCTGGCAGCACGTACCGTTCAACAGTGCGTTCGCGCCCGGCGCCAAGAAGTTCGACTTCGACATCAACCAGGTCTCCATCAGCGAGTCCCGGAAGAAGGCCGTGGCGTTCTCCTCCGGCTACTACGACGTACGCCAGGCGGTCGTCGCGCTCAAGTCGTCCAAGGCGGCCGGGGCGAAGAGTGTGGCCGATCTGAAGGACGTCAAGCTGGGCGCCCAAGTGGGCACCACCAGCCTGGAGTTCATCGACGACCTGGTGAAGCCGGATACGAGGCCCGCCGTCTACCAGCGCAACGACTTCGCCAAGTCGGCCCTCAAGACCGGCCAGGTGGACGCCATCGTGGTGGACCTGCCGACCGCCTTCTACATCACCGGGGCCGAGGTGCCGGAGGCGAAGGTCGTCGGCCAGTTCCCCAACTCCACCGACACGCCGGAGCAGTTCGGCCTGGTCCTGGACAAGGAGTCCACGCTCACCTCCTGCGTGAGCGGCGCGGTGGACGCCCTGCGCAAGGACGGCACGCTCGCCGCCCTGGAGAAGGAGTGGCTCTCCGACGCCGTCGACGCGCCGGTGCTCAAGTGACGCTGCACAAGACGCTGCCCGGCGAGGGCAGCTACGTCCCCTCCGAGCGCCGGGTCGCCCGCGAACGCCACCGGCGGGCCCGTACCCGGCGGGCGACGGCGATCGCCGCGACCAGCACGCTGGTGGTGGGCGTGGCGCTGTTCCTGCTGATCACGGGCTCGCCCGGCTGGGACCGTACGCAGGAGACGTTCTTCAGCCCGCACTACGCCCGTATCGCCCTGCCGCAGGTCCTGGAGGGCCTGTGGCTCAACCTGCGGCTGCTGGCGGTGTGCGGCAGCGCCGTGCTGGCGTTCGGCCTGCTGCTGGCCGTGGCGCGTACGCTGCGCGGGCCGGTGTTCTTCCCCGTGCGGGCGCTGGCAGCCGCGTACACGGACTTCTTCCGCGGACTGCCGCTGATCATCTGCCTGTTGATGGTGGTTTTCGGCGTGCCGGCGCTGCGCCTGGAGGGCGTGACCACCGATCCGGTACTGCTGGGCGGCGCCGCCCTCGTGCTGACGTACTCGGCGTACGTCGCGGAGGTCTTCCGGGCGGGCATCGAATCCGTACACCCCTCGCAGCGGGCCGCCGCCCGGTCGCTGGGGCTCAGCAGCGGCAGGACGCTGCGCTTCGTCGTCCTGCCCCAGGCGGTACGCCGGGTGGTGCCGCCGCTCCTCAACGACCTGGTCTCCCTCCAGAAGGACACCGGACTCGTCTCGATCGCCGGAGCCGTGGACGCCGTCTACGCGGCGCAGATCATCGCCAGCAAGGACTTCAACTACACCCCGTACGTCGTGGCGGGCCTGGTCTTCGTCGCGCTGACCATCCCGATGACCCGGCTCACCGACTGGGTGACGGCCCGGATGGACCGGCGGCGGGCCCAGGGAGGACTGGTATGAGCACCACGCCCGTGCTGCGGATGGAGGCGGTCCGCAAGTCGTTCGGTACGTCGCTGGTGCTGCGCGACGTGGACCTGGAGGTCACCCCGCACACCGTGACCGCCCTGATCGGCGCCTCCGGCTCCGGGAAGTCGACGCTCCTGCGGTGCGCCAACCTCCTGGAGGAGATCGACGACGGGGCGATCTGGCTGGAGGGCGAGGAGATCACCGACCCCCGGACCGACGCGGACGCGGTGCGCCGGCGGATCGGGGTGGTCTTCCAGGCGTACAACCTCTTCCCGCACCTGACCGTCCTGCAGAACATCACCCTTGCCCCGCAGCGCGTCCACGGCCTCTCCCGCGCCGAGGCCGAGGGGCGGGCGCGCGAGCTCCTGGAGCGGCTCGGGCTCGGCGCGAAGGCGGACGAGTACCCGGACCGGCTCAGCGGCGGTCAGCAGCAGCGTACGGCGATCGTCCGGGCGCTGGCGGTACGGCCCCGGCTGCTGCTCCTGGACGAGATCACCGCCGCCCTGGACCCGGAGCTGGTGGGCGAGGTGCTGGGCCTGGTCCGCGAGGTGAAGGACGAGGGCATGACGATGGTGATCGCCACCCACGAGATGGCCTTCGCCCGCGAGGTCGCCGACCAGGTCTGCTTCCTGGACGCGGGGGTGGTGCTGGAACGCGGGACACCGGCAGAGGTGTTCGGTGCGCCCCGGGAGGAGCGTACGCAGAGGTTCCTGCGGCGGATCGTGGAGGCGGGGCGGCTGTGAGAGCGCCGCGCTCGACGGCGAGCACCACGTCGTCGGTACGCCGAACGCCTGGCGATAGCATCACCCGGTGACGATTGCCGACCCGGAGGGCTCCAGACCCTCGCCGCTGCCCGTGATCTCCCCGCGCGGAGAGTTCGACATGGACAACACCACCTCGCTCGGAGCGGAGATCGAGACGATGGCCGCCGTCCACGGCGGAGTGGTGCTGGACGCCAGCCTGATCACGTTCGCAGACTCCTCCTTCCTGCGGATGATCCTCAACACCCACCAGCGCACCGATCTGCGCATCGCGGCCCCCTCCAGGCGGGTGGCCCGGCTGTTCGACCTCGCGGGCGTCGACACCTACCTGCGGATCTACCCGACCCTGGAGACCGCCCGCACCGTCTGACGGCGGACCATGACGAAACGGAACGCGCCTGCTCCTGGTGGGATCCCCTCAACGATCTTTTGGTCCAGACCTCTTGACGATTGGTCTAGGCCTTCTTAGGGTCGCGGAGACACTGCGGGAGCCCCCACGAGAGACACCACGTGCTCAAGGCCACGCAGGGTTTGTTTGTCAGGCCAGGGACCCACCCCTGCCCTCCGGACGTCCCCCGAGGAGCCCCCCTTGAGCACTGAGTCACGATGGCGCCGCACCAGATCGACGCGGGGCATCACCCCGAACAAGCGGTCCAAGGTCCTCGCCGGCGCCACCGCACTGCTCCTCCCGCTGGCCGCCATGGTCGGCCTCGCCTCCCCCGCCGAGGCCGCGGCCTCGGCCACCGCCACCTACGCCAAGGCCTCCGACTGGGGCTCCGGCTTCGAGGGCAGGTGGACGGTGAAGAACACCGGCACCACCACGCTCACCTCCTGGACCGTCGAGTGGGACTTCCCCGCGAACACCAAGGTCACCTCCGCCTGGGACGCGACGGTCACCAACTCCGCGAACCACTGGACGGCGAAGAACCTCGGCTGGAACGGCACCCTGTCCCCCGGCGCCTCCGTCTCCTTCGGCTTCAACGGCTCCGGCAACGGCGCGCCCTCCGGCTGCAAGCTCAACGGCAACCCCTGTGACGGCGGCCCCACCGTCCCCGGTGACAACGCCCCCTCCGCCCCGGGCAAGCCCACCGCGAGCGACATCACCAACACCTCGGTGAAGCTGTCCTGGGCGGCCGCCACGGACGACAAGGGCGTCAAGAACTACGACGTCAAGCGCGACGGCGCCACCGTCGCCACGGTCACCGGCACCAGCTACACGAACACCGGTCTGACCGCCGGCACCGACTACAGCTACACCGTGGTCGCCCGTGACACCGCCGACCAGACCGGTCCGGCCTCGGCCGCCACGTCGGTCCGCACCACCGGCGGCGGCGGCGAGAACCCCGGCGGCGGGAAGATCAACCTGGGCTACTTCACCAACTGGGGCTCCTACACGGTGAAGAACCTCGTGACCTCCGGCTCCGCCGAGAAGATCACGCACATCAACTACGCCTTCGGCAACGTGCAGAACGGCAAGTGCACCATCGGCGACGCGTACGAGGACTACGAGAAGTCCTACACCGCCGCCAACTCCGTCGACGGCAAGGCCGACGTCTGGGACCAGCCGCTGCGCGGCCACTTCAACCAGCTCCGCAAGCTGAAGGCGCAGTACCCGCACATCAAGATCCTCTGGTCGTTCGGCGGCTGGACCTGGTCCGGCGGCTTCGGCCAGGCCGTCCAGAACCCGAACGCGTTCGCGCAGTCCTGCTACGACCTGGTCGAGGACCCGCGCTGGGCCGATGTCTTCGACGGCATCGACCTGGACTGGGAGTACCCCAACGCCTGCGGTCTGACCTGTGACAGCAGCGGCCCGGCGTCGATCAAGAACATGATGCAGGCCATGCGTGCCAAGTTCGGCCCGAACAACCTGCTCACCGCGGCCATCACCGCGGACGGCTCCAACGGCGGCAAGCTCGACGCGGCCGACTACGGCGGCGCCGCGCAGTACATCGACTGGTACGACGTGATGACGTACGACTACTTCGGCAGCTGGGCCGCGCAGGGTCCGACGGCCCCGCACTCCCCGCTGACCTCGTACCCCGGTATCCCGGCTCAGGGCTTCAACTCGGCGGACGCGATCGCCAAGCTGAAGGCCAAGGGTGTCCCGGCCTCCAAGCTGCTGCTCGGCATCGGCTTCTACGGCCGCGGCTGGACCGGCGTCACCCAGTCCGCCCCCGGCGGCACCGCCACCGGCCCGGCGGCCGGCGTCGAGCCCGGCAACCAGTACTACAAGGTCCTGAAGACCACCTGCCCGGCCACCGGCACGGTCGGCGGCACGGCGTACGCCCACTGCGGCAACGACTGGTGGAGCTACGACACCCCGGCGACCGTCGGCACCAAGATGGCCTGGGCGAAGAGCCAGGGCCTGGGTGGCGCGTTCTTCTGGGAGTTCAACGGCGACACCGCCAACGGCGAACTCGTGACCGCGATCAGCAACGGTCTGAAGTAGACACCGGTAGGGCATAGAGCCCGGTACGGCACAGAGCCCGCCCTCCCCGCACATGGGGAGGGCGGGCTCACGTCTGCTCCGAGGACCAGGCGGGGGCGCGGCCCGTCAGACCAGCCGGTCCCGCAACTCCCGCTTGAGGATCTTCCCGCTGGCGTTACGCGGAAGCTCGTCCACGAAGACGACCCGCTTCGGCGCCTTGAAATGGGCGAGCTTCTCGCGGGCGTGGTCCATGAGTTCGGTGTCGCTCGCCTCCTCGCGCAGGACCACGACGGCGGTGACGGCCTCGATCCAGCGCTCGTCGGGCAGGCCGATGACCGCTGTCTCGGCGACGGCGGGGTGGGTGTAGAGGGCGTCCTCCACCTGGCGCGAGGCGACCAGGACACCGCCGGAGTTGATGACGTCCTTCACCCGGTCGACCACGGTGAAGTAGCCCTCGGTGTCGCGGACCGCGAGGTCGCCGGAGCGGAACCAGCCGTCGCGGAAGGCGTCCGCCGTCTCCTCGGGCTTGTCCCAGTAGCCGGTGCAGAGTTGGGGTGAGCGGTAGACCACCTCGCCCGGGGTGCCGTCCGGGACCTCACGGCCCTCCTCGTCGACCACACGGGCCTCCACGAAGAGGACGGGCCGGCCGCAGGACTCCATCCGGCCCGCGTGCTCGTCGGGGCCGAGGACGGTGGCGAGCGGGCCGATCTCGCTCTGGCCGAAGCAGTTGTAGAAGGCCAGGTGCGGCAGGCGGGCGCGCAGCCGTTCCAGGACGGGTACGGGCATGATCGACGCGCCGTAGTACGCCTTGCGGAGCGCGGAGAGGTCGCGGGAAGGAAAATCCGGGTGGTTGGCGAGGGCGATCCAGACGGTGGGCGGGGCGAACAGGCTGTCGGCCAGGCCCGCTTCGACCAGGTCGAAGATCCGGCCCGCGTCCGGCCCGTCCAGGATGATGTTCTCCGCGCCGACCGCCAGATACGGCAGCAGGAACACATGCATCTGGGCCGAGTGGTAAAGCGGCAGCGAGTGCACGGGCAGGTCACCGGCCGCCAGGCCGAGGGCGGTGATCGCGCTGACGTACTCGTGGACCAGGGCCCCGTGCGTCATCATCGCGCCCTTGGGGAGGGCGGTGGTACCGGAGGTGTAGAGGAGTTGCACCAGGTCGCCGGAGCCGGGCGCGCGCTCCGGGGTGAAGGGCCGCACGGTGTCCAGGGCGTCGAGGAGCGAGCCGGGCGCGTCGCGCAGGGCGCGTACCGGACGGCCCGCGGGGACGCGGTCCGCGAGGTCCGGGTCGGTGAGGACGAGGGCGGAACCGGACTGGTCCAGGAGGTACACCAGGTCGTCGTCGGTCAGGTTCTGATTGACGGGGACATGGACGAGGCCGGCCCGGGCGCAGGCGAGGAAGGCGATCAGGTAGACGTCGGAGTTGTGGGCGTACGAGGCCACCCGGTCGCCGGGGTGCAGCGCGTGTTCGCCGGTCAGGACGGCGGCCGCGGTGGAGACAGCCGCGTCGAGTGCACCGTAGGTCCAGGCCCGGTCGCCGTACCGGACGGCGGTCCGTTCCGGGGTGCGGCGGGCGCTGCGGGTGAGGACGCCGTCGACTGTGCTGCTGCGTACACCGGTCATGGCGTGATCCTGTGCGGCCGGGCCCGGCAGGTCAAGGGTGCGCCCAGGCCCGGCGGGTCAAGGGGCGTCGGGGAGTGCCGGGGAGTATCGGGGAGTGCCGGGGAGTGCCGGGGAGTATCGAGGAGTGTCGGGGCGGCTGGATACCGACCAGACGGTTGACAGCGGGCGCGGTGCCCTGGCTGAGTGGCGCGTGGCTGCCCGGCGGGTTCGGGCAACCTCCGTGGTCACCCGCCTTGTTGGGAGGAACACCCTTGACCTTCCGTAACCGCCTCAGACTGTTCGCGGTCTCCGGTCTCGCCCTGTTCACCGTGTCGGCGTCGCTGCCGCCGGCCGCCGCCTCCGGAGCGCCGGAGGCCCGGCATCCGTCGGGCGGCGGCCTCTCCGCCACCGTCCGGTACACGGAGTACGGCATTCCGCACATCGTGGCGAAGGACTACGCGAACCTGGGCTTCGGCACCGGCTGGGCGCAGGCCGCCGACCAGGTGTGCACGCTGGCGGACGGGTTCGTCACGGTACGCGGCGAGCGGTCGAAGTTCTTCGGCCCGGACGCCGCTCCGGACTTCTCCCTCTCCTCGGCGGCGAAGAACCTCTCCAGCGATCTGTACTTCCGTGGCGTCCGGGACAGCGGCACCGTGGAGAAGCTGCTGAAGGTCCCGGCTCCGGCGGGTCCGAGCCGGGACGCCAAGGAGTCGATGCGCGGGTTCGCCGCCGGGTACAACGCCTGGCTCCGGCAGAACCGTGACCGCATCACCGATCCCGTCTGCCGGGGCGCCTCCTGGGTGCGGCCGGTCACCGCGCTGGACGTGGCGGTACGGGGCTTCGCCCTGGCCGTGCTCGGCGGCCAGGGGCGCGGCATCGACGGCATCACCGCCGCCCAGCCCCCGACGACGGCCGCACCGCCCGCCGCCGGGGTCACCCCCAAGGAGGCGGCAGCGGCGGCCCAGCGCCTCCTTTCCACTCGACACGCCGACATGGGCTCCAACGCGGTCGCCTTCCGGGGTTCCACGACGGCGAACGGGCGCGGGCTGCTCCTCGGCAACCCGCACTACCCGTGGGACGGCGGCCGCCGCTTCTGGCAGTCGCAGCAGACGATCCCGGGCGAGCTGAACGTGGCGGGCGGATCCCTGCTCGGCTCGACGACGGTCTCGATCGGGCACAACGCGGACGTGGCGTGGAGCCACACGGTGGCGACCGGCGTCACGCTCAATCTCCATCAGCTGACCCTGGATCCGGCCGACCCCACGGTCTACCTGGTGGACGGGAAGCCGCAGCGGATGACGCAGCGCACGGTCACCGTGCCGGTGAAGGACGCGGCCCCGGTGACCCGGACCCAGTGGTGGACCCGGTACGGCCCGGTGGTCACCTCGCTGGGGGCCGCGCTGCCGCTGCCCTGGACGGCGAGCACCGCGTACGCGCTGAACGACCCGAACGCGGTGAACCTGCGCAGCGCCGACACCTCGCTCGGCTTCAGCAAGGCGCGCTCCACCGCCGGGATCCAGCGGGCGCTCCACCGTTCCCAGGGGCTGCCCTGGGTGAACACGATCGCCGCCGACCGGTCGGGGAACTCCTTCTTCTCCCAGTCGCAGGTGCTGCCGAGGATCACGGACGAGCTGGCGGCCCGCTGCTCGACCCCGCTGGGCCGGGCCACCTACCCGTCGGCCGGGCTCGCGGTGCTCGACGGGTCGCAGTCGGCGTGCGCGCTCGGGAGGGACCGGGACGCGGTGCAGGCCGGGATCTTCGGGCCGGGCCGGATGCCGACGCTGAAGAACGCTCCGTACGTGGAGAACTCCAACGACAGCGCCTGGCTGACCAACGCCGAGCGGCCGCTGACCGGCTACGAGCGGGTCTTCGGCACGACCGCCACCCAGCGGTCGATCCGGACCCGGGGTGCGATCGAGGACGTCACGGCGATGGCGGAGCGGGGACGGCTGCGCGTCACGGACCTGGAGCGCCAGCAGTTCGCGAACCGGGCGCCGGCCGGGGATCTGGTCGCGGCCGACCTGGCGCAGTGGTGCGCCGCCCTGCCCGGCGGGACCGCCGTGGGCGGCGACGGTACGGCGGTCGACGTGTCGGCGGCCTGCCCGGTGCTGCGGCGGTGGGACCGGAGCGTGGACAGCGACAGCAGGGGCGCACTGCTCTTCGACCGGTTCTGGCGCAAGGCGGCTTCCTCGGTGCCGGGGGCGGAGCTGTGGAAGGTACCGTTCGACGCGGCCGATCCGGTCCGTACCCCGCGCGGGCTGAACACCGCCGCGCCGGGTCTGTCCAAGGCCCTGGCCGACGCGGTGACGGAGCTGCGGGCGGCGGGCATCGCGCTGGACGCGCCTTTGGGCAAGCACCAGTTCGTCGTACGGAACGGGAAGCGCATCCCGGTCGGCGGCGGTACGGAGTCGCTCGGCATCTGGAACAAGATCGAGCCGGTGTGGAACCCTGCGGCGGGCGGCTACGCCGGGGTGTCGGCCGGTTCCAGCTACATCCAGGCGGTCGGCTGGGACGGCAGCCGGTGCCCGGTGGCCCGGACGCTGCTCACGTACTCCCAGTCCTCGAACCCGGACTCGCCGCACTACAGCGACCAGACGCGGCTGTTCTCGGGTGAGCGCTGGGTGACGTCCCGGTTCTGCGAGAAGGACATCGCCCGCTCGCCGCAGCTGAGGGTGGTGCGGGTGCACGAGCGACGATAAGCAGTGGTGAGCCGGGTCCGCGAGGGGGTGTCGCTCGCGGACCCGGCGCTCTACAGGGGGCGTGGGTGCCCCTCCCAGTAGGGTTCCCTCAGCCGCCGCTTGTAGAGCTTGCCGTTGGGGTCGCGGGGCATCGCGGTGATGAAGTCGACGGTACGGGGGCGTTTGTAGCCGGCGAGCCGCTCCTCGCAGTGGGCGAGGATCTCGGCGGCGAGCGCGTCCCCGGGCTCGTACCCCTCGGCCGGTTCGACGACCGCCTTGACCTCCTCGCCCCGGTCGGCGTGCGGGATGCCGAAGGCGGCGGCGTCCGCGACGGCGGGATGGGTGAGGAGGGCGGACTCGATCTCGGCGGGGTAGATGTTCACGCCACCCGCGATGATCATGTCGATCTTGCGGTCGCGGAGGAAGAGATAGCCGTCCGCGTCCAGCACCCCGAGGTCGCCGACGGTGAAGAAGTCGCCGATGCGGTTCTTCCGGGTCTTGGTCTCGTCCTTGTGGTAGCTGAAGCCGCCGGTGCTCATCTTCATGTAGACCGTGCCGAGTTGACCTGCCGGCAGCCGGTTGCCGTCGTCGTCGAAGACGGCGAGTTCGCTGATCGGCCAGGCCTTGCCGACGGTGCCGGGCTTCTTGAGCCAGTCCTCGGCGGTGGCGAAGGCGCCGCCGCCCTCGCTGGCCGCGTAGTACTCCTCCACGCAGCTCCCCCACCAGTCGATCATGGCGCGTTTCACATGGTCGGGGCAGGGCGCGGCCCCGTGGATGGCGTGGCGCATCGAGGAGACGTCGTAACGGGCCTTCACCTCGTCGGGCAGCGCGAGCAGCCGGTGGAACTGCGTCGGGACCATGTGCGTGTGGGTGCAGCCGTGGGTGTCGATGAGGCGGAGCATCTCCTCGGGCGCCCAGCCGTCCATCAGGACGAGCGGGTGTCCTATGTGGAGAGCGGCGCTCGCGAATTGGAGCACTGCCGTGTGGTAGAGCGGCGAGCAGACCAGGTGCACGTTGTCGTCGAACGGCCGGATGCCGAAGATGCCGAGGAAGCCCCCGAGGTATGTCTCCTCCGGGAGCTTGCCGGGGAGGGGACGGCGGATGCCGCGCGGGCGGCCGGTGGTGCCCGAGGTGTAGTTCATGACCCAGCCGAGGGTGCGGTCCTCGGGCGGGGTGGCGGGGTGGCCGTCGAGCAGGTCGGCGTACGGGCGGCAGCCGGGGACGGTGCCCACGGCGTAGCGGTGGCTCTCCGGGAGTCCGGCCTCGTCGGCGGCGGCGGTCGCGGCCGTCGCGAAGCGTTCGTGGGTGATGAGGACCCGGGCACCCGAGTCGGCGACGATCCAGGCGATCTCGGGGCCGACAAGGTGGTGGTTGACCGGCACCAGGTAGAAGCCGGCCTGCGAGGCGGCGAGGTGGGCGGTGAGCAGCTCGGTGCCGTTGGGCAGGACGACGGCGAACGCGTCGCCCTCGCTCATCCCGGCCGCGCGCAGCCCGTGGACCATGCGGTTGACGTCGGCGTGCAGCCTCCCCGCGCTCCACTCCTCGCCGCCGGGCGCGACGAGGACGGTGCGGTCGGGGTCGGCGGCGGCCTGGGCCCAGAAGCCGTTGGGCGGCTGGTTCACGTGGCGCTCCTTCCGGCGATGCGGTTGATGCGGGTGACGGCCCGTTCGAAGCCGCGCGTGAGGTCGTCGACGACCGCCTGGACGCTGCGTTCGCTGGTCATCCGGCCGACGATCTGCCCGACGGGGGTGCCGAGCAGCTCCCCGACCTCGTACCTCTGGATCCGGGAGACGGCTTCCGCGACCAGCAGGCCCTGGAGGGGCATGGGCAGGGTGCCGGGTCCGGCCGGGTCGTCCCAGGCGTCGGTCCATGCGGTACGGAGCTGGCGTGCGGGTTTCCCGGTGAGGGCGCGGGAGCGGACGGTGTCGCCGGAGCCCGCCGCGAGGAGCTTGCGGGTGAGGGCGGCCGAGTGGAGGTCGGCCTCCTCGGTGGTGAGCCAGAGGGAGCCGAGCCAGACTCCCTGGGCGCCGAGGGCGAGCCCGGCGGCGGCCTGTTCGCCGCTGCCGATGCCTCCGGCGGCGAGCACGGGCAGCGGGGCGACGGCCTCGACGACTTCGGGGACGAGCACCATCGAGCCGATCTCGCCGGTGTGGCCGCCCGCCTCGTACCCCTGGGCGACGACGACGTCGATACCCGCCGCCGCGTGCCGGCGGGCGTGTTCGGCGCTGCCGGCGAGGGCGGCGACGAGGACCCCGTGGGCGTGGGCGCGCTCGATGACGTCGGCGGGCGGGGAGCCGAGGGCGTTGGCGAGAAGCTTGATCGGGTAATCGAAGGCCACGTCGAGCTGGCCCCGGGCGACCTCCTCCATCCAGCCGGTGATGCGCCAGCCGGACACCTCGCCTTCGGGAAGTTCCGGCACGCCGTGGCGGGTGAGCAGCTCCTGGACGAATCCCCGGTGCGCGGCCGGGATCATCGCCTCGACATCCGCCTCGGTGACCCCTTCCACCTTCTTGGCCGGCATGACGACATCGAGGCCGTACGGTTTGCCGTCGGCGAGCTTGTCCAGCCGGTCCAGATCGCGGGCCAGCTCCTGCGGGTCGGTGTAGCGGACCGCGCCGAGCACCCCGAACCCGCCGGCTCTGCTGATGGCCGCCGCGACGGCGGGGAACGGCGTGAAGCCGAAGATGGCGTGCTCGATGCCCAGTTCTCTGCTCAGCTCCGTCTCCATGGGCGGCAGGATGCCGCAGCCGGACGGACGAGGGAAGAGATTTTCTGATGCAGTGTCAGATTCTTTGCGGGCCCGGAGGCGTACGGGAGGGCGGGGGCGACAGTAATCTCTGCGGCGGCAGGAACTTTCACTGCTCGGCGAGATTTCGAAAGTTACTTTCGCGCCGGGGCACGCTCGCGGGCTCAGCCCTCCGCAGCGGCCCCGGGCACGGGAAGGGGTTGCGGATGACCGGGTACGCGGCGGGGAACGGGGACACGGCGGGCGGCGGGGAGCCGGAAGGCGGGCTCCCGAAAGGCGGCGCCACGGGCAGCGGCGCGGGCGGCGCCACGGGCCACGGCATCGGCCGCCGGCGCCTCGGCGGCGGGATACTGGCGCTGGGCGGCGCACTCGCCCTGGCGCCGATCCCCCTGGCCAGGGCCGACGAGCGGGGCGCACGGGGTACGGCGGCGCAGACGGGAGCGAGCATGGGACCGGAGGCGGGACGCCCCGAGCACCGGCCCACCCTGCGGCGCGGCAGCGCGGCCGGCGCCGGGCTGCTCCAGGAGCCGCTGGACCAGTTGGTCAGGGAGGCGGAGGCGTATCTCGCCGACTCCCCCAAGCACCCCTGGTACGCGGGCGCGGTGCTGCTCGCCGGGCGGGGCGGCACGGTGGCCCTGCACCGGCCGATCGGCCGGGCGGTGCGCTACGCGGCGTACGACGAGAGCACGGACACCGGGGTGGAGTTCCCGGCGGAGCAGCAGATCGCGATGGCCGAGGACACCGTCTTCGACCTGGCCTCGATCTCCAAGCTGTTCACCTCGATCCTGGCGGTGCAGCAGATCGAGCGCGGCGCGCTGGAGCTGGAGGCCACCGTGGCCTCGTACCTCCCGGACTTCGCGGGCGGCGGCAAGCAGGCCGTCACGGTCCGTCAGCTCCTCACGCACACCTCGGGTTTCCGGTCCTGGATCCCGCTCTACCAGGAGCCGACCCGGGAGGGGAAGCTCCGGATGCTCTGGAACGAGGTCCCGGCGAGCGCCCCCGGCAGCGCCTATCTCTACTCCGACCTCAACCTGATCTCGCTGCAACTGATCCTGGAGCGGATCACCGGCCGCACTCTGGATGCCCTGCTCCGCGACGAGATCACCGCTCCGCTTTCGATGCACCGCACGCGCTACAACCCGCCCGCCTCCTGGAAACAGAAGATCGCGGCCACCGAGGACGCCCGGCTGCCGTGGTCCGGCCTGGAGCGCGGCCTGGTCTGGGGCGAGGTGCACGACGAGAACGCCTACAGCTTCGACGGGGTGGCCGGTCACGCCGGGGTGTTCTCCTGCGCCTGGGACCTGGCGGTCCTCGCCCGCACACTGCTCAACGGGGGCGTCTACGGCCGCTCCCGCATCCTGTCCGAGGACTCCGTCGACCTGCTCTTCACCGACTTCAACACCGCGTTCCCCGGCGACGAGCACGGCCTCGGCTTCGAGCTCTACCAGCACTGGTACATGGGCGCGATGGCCACCCCGCGCACGGCGGGCCACACCGGGTTCACCGGGACCAGCCTGGTGCTCGACCCGTCGACCGACACGTTCCTGATCGTGCTGGGCAACTCGGTCCATCCCGTACGGAGCTGGCGCTCGGGCAGCGCACCCCGGGTGGCGACCGCCAACCAACTGGCCCGGGCCGTCCCGGTCCGGCCGGAGCGGGGGCGGTCGGCCTGGTTCTCCGGGATGGCGAGCGCGTCGACCGCCACGCTCACCCTGCCCGTCCTGCGCCTGGCCTCCGCACGCTCCCGGCTGGAGTGCGCCCTGTGGTGGGACACCGAACCCGGCGCCGACCGGCTGGTGCTGGAGGTATCGGCGGGCGGGGAGTGGCAGCCGGTGCCGTTCACCACCGTGGGCCCGGGCCCCGGCCACCACCGCCCGGACCCGCGACCGCACCCGGAGGGCTGGGTCTCCGGCTGGTCGGGGCGGGTGTGGCACCGGCTGGAGGCGGACCTGTCGCCCTGGCGCGGCAAGGGCGTCCAACTGCGGTGGCGGTACACCACGGACCAGCTGTACGTGGGGCGCGGCGCGTACGTGGACTCCCTGCGGGTGCGGGACGGACACGCCACGGTCTTCGACTCCGGCCGGCCCCGGGACGCGGGGCGGATCGCGGCGGCGGGCTGGGTGCTGTCGGCCGACTGAGCGGCGGGGCGGACGGCGGTGCGCGTGGTGGACGTAGTGGGCGTGGTGGACGTCATGGGCGTGGTGGGCGTCATGGGCGTGGTGGGCTGACGCGCGCTGCCGGCTGCCGACAGAATGGCAGCACCGTTCCGCCCAGGGGCTGATGGACGTCATCGGGTCCCCGTCCGGGGCGCGGCCCGCGTGCCGCCCGACGTGCGCGCCTCCCAGGGCCGACCCCAGGAGGCACACCCATGAGCAGCGTCCCGGCGGGCACCGCCCCCTCTCCCCGGCCGGCCTCCCGGTGAACGGCCGGGTTCCCGTACCGGCGCGGCGGGGTCTGCTGTACGCGGCGGCGGCCGGGGTCACCACAGCCCTCACCGCCCCGGACGCCCGGGCGGCCACGCCCGGCCGCGCCCCCTCGGCCACGCCCCGGACCTCCCCCTGGACCACCTCCTGGGCCACCGCGCAGACCGCGCCCACGGCGGCCGACCCGCTCGCGGCCGCCGGGCTCACCGACGGGCTCTGCACCACGCGGCTGCGGCTCTCGGCAGGCGGGCAGGTCAGACTCCGGTACGCACACGCCTTCGGGACCGCGCCGGTGCTGGTCGGCCCGGTGACCGCCGACGGGCGGCCGGTCACCTTCGGCGGGCGGCCGCAGGAGTGGCTGGCGGCGGGCGCCTCCCTCACCAGCGACCCGGTGGCGGGGCTCCGGGTGGAGGACGGGTCCCTGCTGACGGTCGAGACGCGGCTCCCGGGCCCCACCGGGCCGCTGTCCTTCCACCGCAACACCCATGCCTGGCACACCGTCGACGGCATCCGCACCCGGTCCGTCCTCCTCCTGACGGGGGTCGAGACGACCGGGGCGCGCGGCCCGGTCCTCGCCGTGCTGGGCGACTCCATCGCGGAGGGCTCCGGCACCCCCGACGACGCCGACCTCCGCTGGCCCGACCAACTGGCCCGCAGGCTGCCCGGCTCCGCCGTCGCCAACCTCGGCATCAGCGGCAACCGGCTGCTGCTCGGCAGCGACCGGTACGGCCCCGGCGGCCAGGCCCGCTTCGACCGGGACGTGCTGTCGCTGCCGGGGCTGCGGACGGTCCTGGTCCACCTGGGCGTCAACGACCTCTTCCATGTGCCCGCCGAGCGCGACCCGTCGCGGATGGTGGCCGCGTACCGCCAACTGGCCCTGCGCGCCCGGTCCGCCGGACTGCGGGTGGTGGGCGCCACCATCGCCCCGTTCGAGGGGTGGACGCGCTGGACGCCGGAGCAGGACGCGGTGCGCCGACAGGTCAACGAGGCCGTGCGCACCGGGCGGATCTTCGACGCCGTCGTGGACACCGACGCCGCGCTCCGCGATCCGGACCGCCCCTCCCGGCTGCGGCCGGCGTACGACAGCGGCGACGGCCTGCACCCCGGGCCGGCGGGGCACACCGCCATCGCCGCCGCCGTCGAACGTCGGCATCTGCGGTAGCGGCCAACCCAGAGCCGCCACGGCCGCGTTACGGGTAAGGGCTAGCCCAGAGCCGCCATCGCCGCGTTGTGGCCGGGGACCCCGCTGACCCCGCCGCCGCGCACCGCGCCCGCCCCGCAGAGCAGGACGTTGGCGTGGGCGGTCTCGACGCCCCACGGGCCGGTGGTCTCGCTCTCGTACGGGAAGGAGAGGTCGCGGTGGAAGATGTGGCCGCCGGGCAGCCGCAGATCGCGTTCGAGGTCGAGAGGGGTCTTGGCCTCGATGCAGGGTTCCCCGTTTCCGTCGAGGGCCAGGCAGTCGGTGATCGGCTCCTCCAGGTGGGCGTCCAGTTCGGCGAGGGTGGCCTTCAGCAGGGCGGCGCGGGCGGCGTCGTTGTCGGCGGCGAAGAGCCGGGCCGGAGTGTGGAGGCCGAAGAGGGTGAGGGTCTGGTAGCCGCGCTCGGCGAGGTCGGGGCCGAGGATCGAGGGGTCGGTCAGCGAGTGGCAGTAGATCTCGGACGGCGGTGCCGCGGGCAGCCGGCCGGCCGCCGCGTCCCGGTAGGCGTCGGCCAACTGCCCGTACCCCTCGGCAATATGGAACGTGCCGGCGAAGGCCTGCCGGGGGTCGACGGACCGGTCGCGGAGGCGAGGGAGCCGGGTGAGCAGCATGTTCACCTTGAGCTGGGCGCCCTCGGCGGGCTCCGGCGGGGTCCGACCGAGGAGGGCGGCGAGCGCCTGCGGGGAGGCGTTGACCAGCACCCGGCGGGCGGCGATCACCTGTTCGCCGTCGGGGGTGCGGACGGTGACCTCGGCGTGGGTGCCGTCGGTCTCGATCCGGGTCGCCTCGTGCCGTACGCGGATCTCGGCGCCCGCCGCACGGGCGGCCGCCGCGAGGGCGTCGGTGAGGGCGCCCATGCCGCCGACGGGGACGTCCCAGTCACCGGTTCCGCCGCCGATCACGTGGTAGAGGAAGCACCGGTTCTGGAGCAGTGAGGCGTCGTGGGCGTCGGCGAAGGTGCCGATCAGGGCGTCGGTCAGCACCACGCCCCGCACCAGGTCGTCGGTGAAGTTCCGCTCGACGGCCACCCCGATGGGCTCCTCGAACAGGGTCCGCCAGGCTTCGGTGTCGTCGATCCGGGCCCGCAGCGCCTCCCGTGCGGGCAGCGGTTCGGTGAGGGTCGGGAAGACCCGTTCGGCGACCCGCTGCGTCATGGCGTAGAAGCGCTGCCACGCCTCGTACTCCCGCTCTCCCCCGGTCAGCGCGGCGAACGACTCCCGCGTCCGGTCGCCGCCGACGAGGAGTCCGGTGGGACGTCCGCCGCGCACCGCCGGGGTGTAGGAGGACACGGTCCGCTTGCGTACGGCGAAGTCGAGGCCGAGATCGCGGACGATCTTCCGCGGCAGCAGGGAGACCAGGTAGGAGTAGCGCGAGAGGCGGGCGTCGACGCCGGCGAAGGGGCGGGTCGAGACGGCCGCTCCCCCGGTGGTGTCCAGGCGTTCCAGGACGAGGACGGACTGTCCGGCGCGGGCGAGGTAGGCGGCGGCGACCAGACCGTTGTGGCCACCGCCCACGATCACGGCGTCGTAGCGGTCCCGGGCGGGCGCGGGCGGCCGGCGGTGAGCGGACGGCTGGGGTGCGGAGGACGGCTCAGGTGCGGGCATGCACCTTCGTAACACGGGGAGCCGCGTCCCGGCCAGAGGGACCGCACGGCCGCGCCCGGCCGGGGGCCCCGGGCCCATCGCCGCAGGCCGGGGCGGTGGTCAGGCGGGCCGGGGCGGTGGTCAGGCAGGCCGGGGCGGTGGTCAGGCAGGCCGAGGTCGAGGTCACGCAGGCCGAGGCGGTGGTCAGGCGGGCCGGGGCGCGCGGCCGGGACGGGGTCAGGGGGGCGGCGGCAGCGCGTTCTGGGCGCGGTGGGCGGCCAGCGTGCGGAACAGCTCGGCGGACTCCTCCTTCCGCCCGAGCCGGTCCAGGCAGTGCGCCTCGTCGTGACGGGCGGCCAGGGTCTCCGGGTGGTCCGGGCCGAGGCCCCGGCCGCGTGCCTCGGAGACCTGCCGGTACGCGACGAGGGCCTCGGCCCACCGGCCGAGCCAGCCCAGGGCGACGGCGACCTCACGGCGGCTGACGACGGTGTCCGGGTGGTCGGGTCCGAGGGTGCTCTCGCGGATCGCGCACACCTCGCGCGCCTCGGTGACCGCCTCCTCCCACTGGCCCAGCCGGCCCAGGTTGACGCCCAGACCGTGGCGGGCGCGCAGGGTCTCGGCGTCGGACGGGCCGCCCACCCGCGTACGGTCGGCGACCAGGGTCCGGAAGAGCTCCAGGGCCTCCGCGCTGCGGCCGAGCCGGCCGAGGCTGATGCCCGCCTCGTAGCGGGCGGCGAGGGTGCCGGGGTGGTCGGGACCGAGGGTGGCGGCGCGGACCCGGGCGACGTCCTGGTAGGTCTCCAGGGCTTCCGCCCAGCGCCCCAGCCGGCCGAGGGTGTAGGCGACCTCGTACCGGGTGGCGAGGGTGTCGGGGTGGGTCGTGCCGAGCAGCCGGGCCCGGTCGTCGGCCACCTGGCGGGCCAGTTGCCACGACTCCTCGGGCCGGCCGAGGCGGCTGAGGGTGAGCGCGAGGTGGTGGCGGCAGCGCAGGGTCTCCGGGTGGTCGGGGCCCATGGACCGTTCCCGGGCGGCGAGGACCGCCGCGTACACCTGATGGCTCTCGAAGTGGCGCCCGAGCTGCCCGAGGACGTGGGCGGTCTCCTGCCGGGCGGCGAGGGTCTGCGGGTGGTCGGGGCCCAGGGCGCGTTCGCGGCCGGCGGCGACCTGGCCGAACTCGCGCAGCGCGTCGGCGGCCCGGCCGGTGCGGCTGAGGGTGAGGCCGATCTCGTGGCGGCTGGCGAGAGTGTCGGGATGGTCGGGGCCGAGGACGCTCTCGCGCTGGGCGGCGACCGCGCGGTGCACGTCGCCCGCCTCCTCCCAGCGGCCCAGGCGCCCCAGGTCGATGCCCGAGCTGTGGCGGCCGGCGAGCGCGGCGAGCAGCTCGGGGGTGGCGGCGGGGCGGGCGGGCGGCACACCGGTGGAACGGTCGGTGCCGGGGGGTGCGGCGGTGGCGGCACGCGCGGTGGTCCACCGGCCGGTCAGTCCGGCGGCGGGGTCGGGGACGCCGGGCCCCCGCTTCAGGGAGCCGGTCGCCGGGTGTCCGGAGGTCATGTTCCGGGTCCAGGCGGGCAGTTCGGGGGCCGGACGATGGACGGCGGGTTCCGGTGTCCGGTACGCGCCGGTGAGGGCCGCCGGCAACGCGGCGGGCCCCAGGGCCTCGTGCTCGCCGCTGCGGCCGAGCGTGATGCGGCGGCGCAGGTCGCTCGCGTCGGGGGGCCGCTCGTCGGGGGCCTTGGCCAGCAGGTCGAGGACGACGCGGTCGAAGAAGCCGGGGAGTTCGGCGCGGTGGGTGCGCAGCGGCTCGGGCTGGGTGTCGCGGTGGCCGACGAGTACGGCCCAGGCGTCGTCCAGGTCGAACGGCGGTACGCCGGTGGCGATCTCGTACAGCACGCAGCCCAGCGAGTAGAGGTCGCTGCGGTGGTCGACCTCCTTCCCGCCGATCTGCTCGGGCGACATGTAGTGGGGGGTGCCCATGGCGATGCCAGTGGTGGTGAGGCGGGAGGTGACGTTGATGTCGTGGCCGAGGCGCGCTATGCCGAAGTCGCAGATCTTCACCGTGCCGTCGGTCAGCCGCATGATGTTGGCGGGCTTCAGGTCACGGTGGACGATGCCCTGCCGGTGGGTGTAGCCGAGCGCGTCGGCGACCTGTTCGGCGATGTCGACGACATGGTCGACGGGGAGCGGGCGTTGCTGGTTCTCCTCCAGGAGCTGGCTCAGGTTGTGCCCCTCCAGCAGCTCCATGACGAGATAGAGGACGCCGTCGTGCTCGCCGAAGTCGTGGACGACGGTGACGCCCCGGTGCTGGAGGGAGGCGGCGACCCGGGCCTCGCGGCGGAAGCGTTCGCGCAGGATGCGGGTGGAGGCCTGGTCGTGCTGGGGGACCATGGGCTTGAGGCACTTGACGGCGACCAGGCGGCCCAGCGACTCGTCGCGCGCCCGCCACACCTCGCCCATGCCGCCGCGCCCGATCAGATCGAGCAGCCGGTACCGGCTCTGGATCAGCCTGGTGTCCGCCATCTCCCGTTTCTCGCCCCCGTCGTTCCCCGCCACTGCCCGCGCGCCCTCCCCGGCCCGTCCAGTATGGCGGCCTCCCGGCGGAGCCGGTATGCGGCGGGGCGGCGCTGCCGGACGACTCCTGGGCGTACGGGCGGTGCCAGGACGCGTAACAAGATCAGGAACAATGGTACGACGCGGGGCCTCCAGGGACGGAGAGCCGTCGCGGCACGGCGGAACGATCGACGAGCGGGGGAATCATGCCCAGGTGGGGGCTGCTGGTGGAGCAGAACCTCGGGCTCGGCGGCCAGCGCCGGATCTGGTCGGCCGGGGTCATGGACCATGTGGACGGTACGCGCGAGGAGGCGCTGGAGGTCCTGCGGCAGCGGGCCGAGACGTACCGGCCGGCGCATCCGGCCAGCCCGAAGCGCCGGAGGCTCTACCGGGAACGCGACGGTTTCGTGCTGGTCCTGGACGGGGCCTGGCAGAGCTTCCACTGCCGGTTCACGGTGATCGAGGAGCTGTACGACAGCGCGGCGCCGAAGCCCGTACCTCCGGCCGTCCCCGAACCGGAGCCGGAGCCTGAGCCGGCGATCCCGCCTCCGCCACCACCGAAGCCGCGGCCGCAGCCGGACCCGGAGCCCGAGCCTGCACAGCCGCGGACGTGGGACGCGGATGTTCCCGAGGTCCCGTCGTGGCTCCACCGCGACCGGCCGTCCTGAGCCGCGGGGGCCGGTTCGGGGCCGGAGGGCGTCCCCCAGCCCCGTAAAGCGCTCCCGTCAGCCTCCGACGTACGCCGCGAGGTGCTCGCCCGTGAGGGTGGAGCGGTCGGCGACCAGGTCGGCCGGGGTGCCCTCGAAAACGATCCGGCCGCCGTCGTGCCCGGCGCCGGGGCCCAGGTCGACGATCCAGTCGGCGTGGGCCATGACCGCCTGGTGGTGCTCGATGACGATCACCGACTTGCCGGACTCCACCAACCGGTCGAGCAGTCCGAGCAGTTGCTCCACATCGGCCAGGTGCAGACCGGTGGTGGGCTCGTCGAGGACGTACACGCCGCCCTTCTCGCCCATGTGGGTGGCGAGCTTCAGCCGCTGGCGCTCACCGCCGGAGAGCGTGGTGAGCGGCTGGCCGAGGCGGAGGTAGCCGAGCCCGACGTCCGAGAGCCGGGTGAGGATCTTGTGTGCGGCGGGGACGCGGGCCTCGCCCTCGGCGAAGAACGTCTCCGCCTCGTCCACCGACATCGCGAGCACCTCGCTGATGTCGCGGCCGCCGAGGTGGTGGTCGAGCACGGAGGCCTCGAACCGCTTGCCCTCGCACTCCTCGCAGACGGTGGCGATGCCCGCCATCATCGCCAGGTCGGTGTAGATGACCCCGGCGCCCTTGCAGGTGGGGCAGGCGCCCTCGGAGTTGGCGCTGAACAGGGCGGGCTTCACGCCGTTGGCCTTGGCGAACGCCTTGCGGATGGGTTCGAGGAGCCCGGTGTACGTGGCCGGGTTGCTGCGGCGCGAACCGCGGATCGCGGTCTGGTCGATCGAGACCACGTCCTCGCCGGCCGGGATCGACCCGTGGATAAGGGAGCTCTTGCCGGAGCCGGCGACCCCGGTGACCACGCAGAGCACCCCGAGCGGGATGTCGACGTCGACACTCTGGAGGTTGTGCGCGGACGCGCCGCGGATCTCCAGCGTGCCGGAGGGCGTACGGACCTTCTCCTTGAGGACGGCCCGGTCGTCCAGGTGGCGGCCGGTGAGGGTCCCGCCGGCCCGCAGCCCTTCCACCGTGCCCTCGAAGCAGACGGTGCCGCCCGCGCTGCCGGCCCCGGGGCCGAGGTCGACGACGTGGTCGGCGATGGCGATCGCCTCCGGCTTGTGCTCCACGACGAGCACGGTGTTGCCCTTGTCCCGCAGCCGCAGCAGCAGGTCGTTCATCCGCTGGATGTCGTGCGGGTGCAGGCCGATGGTCGGCTCGTCGAAGACGTACGTCACATCCGTCAGGCTGGACCCGAGGTGGCGGATCATCTTGACGCGCTGCGCCTCACCGCCCGACAGCGTGCCCGAGGGCCGGTCGAGCGAGAGGTAGCCGAGGCCGATCTCCACGAACGATTCGAGGGTCCCGAGCAGCGCGGTGAGCAGCGGCGCCACCGAGGGCTCGTCCAGCTTGCGCACCCAGTCGGCCAGGTCGCTGATCTGCATCGCGCAGGCGTCGGCGATGGAGATCTTCTTGATCTTCGAGGACCGGGCGCCCTCGCTGAGCCGGGTGCCCTCGCACTCGGGACAGGTGGTGAAGGTGACCGCGCGCTCCACGAAGGCGCGGATGTGCGGCTGCATCGCCTCCTTGTCCTTGGAGAGGAAGGACTTCTGGATCTTGGGGATGAGTCCCTCGAAGGTGAGGTTGGCGCCTTCGACCTTGACCTTGGTGGGCTCCCGGTGGAGGAAGTCCTGCATCTCCTTCTTGGTGAACTCGCGGATCGGCTTGTCCGGGTCGAGGAAGCCCGACTCGGCGTAGGTCCGCACGGTCCACCAGCTGTCCGACTTCCAGCCGGGGATGGTGAAGGCGCCCTCGGCGATCGACTTGGTGTCGTCGTACAGCTGGGTGAGGTCGATGTCGGAGACCGTGCCCCGGCCCTCGCAGCGGACGCACATGCCGCCGGTACGGGTGTAGGTCTGCTTCTCCGTCTTCGTGCCGGCGCCCCGCTCCACCGTGATCGCGCCGCTGGCCTTGACCGAGGCCACGTTGAAGGAGAACGCGTTGGGCGAGCCGATGTGGGGCTTGCCGAGCCGGCTGAAGAGGATGCGCAGCATCGCGTTGGCGTCGGTGGCGGTGCCGACGGTGGAACGGGGGTCGGCGCCCAGCCGCTGCTGGTCGACGATGATCGCCGTCGTGAGCCCTTCGAGTACGTCGACCTCGGGCCGCGCCTGCGTCGGCATGAAGCCCTGGACGAAGGCGCTGTAGGTCTCGTTGATCAGCCGCTGCGACTCCGCGGCGATCGTGTTGAACACCAGAGAACTCTTGCCGGAGCCGGAGACCCCGGTGAACACCGTCAGCCGGCGCTTCGGGATCTCGATGTCGACATCCTTGAGGTTGTTCTCGCGCGCCCCGTGCACACGGATCACTTCGTGGCTGTCGGCGACCGGCTGCGCGGGCGACCGCGATCCGGCTCTCTCGGCCTTGCTCATCGTCTCTCCATCTGTCGCGCGGGGCCGCCGCTCCGCACACGCCTGCCGCGGCCCCGGCTCGGTCTCACTCTATTCGAACAGCTTGTTCTATTCTTGCCGCTCCGGCTCCGCACCGCAGCGGAACCGGTACGTCGGCGGGTTTCAGCCCTTGCGCGGCTGGTTGAAGCGCAGCATGTTGCCGGCGGGGTCGCGGAAGGCGCAGTCGCGGACACCGTACGGCTGGTCGATCGGCTCCTGGAGCACCTCGCCGCCCGCGGCGCGGATGCGTTCGAAGGTGGCGTCGACGTCGTCGGTGGAGAAGATCACGCCGCGCAGCAGGCCCTTGGCCAGCAGCTCGGCCATGGCCTGCCGGTCGGCGGCGGGGGCGTTGGGGTCGGCGAGCGGCGGTTCGAGGACGATCTCCACGTCCGGCTGTGCCGGGGAGCCGACCGTCACCCAGCGCATGCCCTCGAACCCGACGTCGTTGCGTACCTCCAGGCCGAGAACGTCCCGGTAGAAGGTGAGCGCCTTGTCGTGGTCGTCGACGGCGATGAAGGTCTGTGCGAGCTTGATTTCCATGTGGTTCACGCTACGGAGGGGGCGGTGCTTTCGCTTCTCCATTCCTGACCGGTCGCGTGTGGATCTTGGCGACACAGGCCGGAATGGCGGCACCTTCTTCGTGCGACCGCGCCCGGTAGGCGCTGGGGCTCTCGCCGACCAGCTCGGTGAAGCGGGAGCTGAACGACCCGAGCGAGGTACAGCCGACGGCGAAGCAGACGTCCGTCACCGACAGGTCGCCGCGGCGCAGCAGCGCCTTGGCCCGTTCGATCCGGCGGGTCATGAGGTAGCTGTACGGGCTCTCGCCGTACGCGGAACGGAAGCTGCGGGAGAAGTGCCCCGGCGACATGAGCGCACCACGCGCGAGCGCCGGCACGTCCAGCGGCTCCGCGTAGTCACGGTCCATCCGGTCACGGGCCCGGCGCAGCCGGACGAGGTCCTCCAGCGTCACGGGGTCATTGTCCCACGGGGTGCTGAAGCTTCCGCCCTCGACCGCATCTGCCGCCACCGCTCACGCATCTCCTCATCGGCTCATTAAGCTTGGGCCGTCGCCGTGGCTGACCGACAGGAGCGAACAGCGTGCCGGACTCCGTGGTTTACCGCTGCGCAAGGGACGGATTGGCAGCCACGTCGCGAAAAGGGCTTCTCGGTGGCTACGACGGCGCCGACGCGTGGTCGCCGGCGCTGAGCAATCTTCGTAGCGCCGACGAGCAGCTCATGGTGGAGACGCACGAGGTGTTCGCCACCACCCTGTCGGCGTCACCGGCCGGTGTGCGGCGGGCCCGGTCGCTACTCGACGGCAACACGATGTACTCGGGGTCGCTGGAGCGAGGTCCGGGGCCGGCCGGCGTCGGCGTGCTGCCGTGGCGGTTCCGGGAGACGGCAGTGGCCGCCGTGCTGCGTTGCGCGATGGCGCCGGCCGAAGTGCGCGACATCCTGGAGACGGGGTTCGCCCGGGTGAGGCGGACCGATGTCCCCGAGACGGCGCGGCCCGACCGGCGGCTGGAGGCGTTCGAGGCAACCGGAGGGCCGGGCGGCTGGGAGGCTGTCCTGTCGGAACTGGTCTTCGACCACCCTGACCGGGGTATCGATCGGGGAGACGCCGACCGCCGGGGACTTCCCGATGGCGAGGCACCGGACAGTCTGCGCCGATTCGAGGAGGAGGTGGTACTCCGCCGGTGTTACGCGTACGTCAGCGCGGTCCTCGCGGACGCGGGGATGCCATCGGTGGCCTGGGAGGAGCAGGCAGTCGTCGGCAACGCCCTCGAAGCAGCGGTAGCTGAGGTGGACGGCGAGCTGTCCGAACGCCTGAACGTGGTCACGGAACGGCGCCCCGTGCTGGAGGACGGGCTCGAGTACGACCGTCAGAAGATCGTGCTGCGGCAACGGCTGCCCGTGGAGCTGGTGGACGGCGCTCAGGTGCCGGAGTTCCTCGACGCCTTCGTGGTGGGTGATCAGGACCGTGACCGAGATGTCTGCGGCGTCTGGCTGAGCCGCGAGGTGGCGCGGAAGCAGTTCGACTTCCCCGAGGGGACCGAGTTACCGGAACCGGTCATCGCGTTGCCGGCCCTGGTCCGCACGGCGGACGGCCGACAGGTCGTACGTCTGCTGACGGCCGCGTTCACCGTCGACCGGCAGTCGGCGTTCCGGTTCCTCTCCGTCGGCGGGAAGGCCGGGGTGTCCGTCCTCACCAGGCGGTTGCGCCGACGTCACGGCGGCGGGGGCGGCGGGCACGTCGAGATCGACGGGGCCTTCCTCCAGGACGACGCCGCAGGCTTCAAGCTCGTCCTCGACCAGGACACGGCGTCATGACCGGCACGGACAGCCGGGAGTGGCCGGCAGGTCTCGACGCACTGTTCCCCGACGTCGCGGAGGACCGCCTCTGCCTCGATGCGGTCGCGCTGGAGCGGCTGGCGGTACTGCTGGACATGGATCCGACGGAGTTGTCGATCACCGTCCGCTCTCTGGTACGCGAGCACGGCGGCGATACGCCGGCGTTCGAGATGCGGACGGATGTCTGGCGCATCGACCTGCCTGTGGCGGTCGCGAAATCGGTGCTGGTGGAAGCGATCGCCACGAGCGTGCTCCAGTTGCTGGGCGCCGACACGATCCCCGTCGCCGTGGTCAGCGCGGTGGCGCCGCTGGTGTTCGAGGTCCGAGGGGTCGAGCTCCGGCCGTCCGATGCCGTGATCCACGCGCGGCTGACCGCTGCCGCCGGCGGCGACCCCGATCAGCTGGAGGATCTCCACCGTCTGCTGCCCTCGGAGGTACGCGACGAGCTCAGCCTCTCGGAGTTCGCCGATGTGGTCGGGCGGCTGCTGCGGGCCCGCCTCGCAGTCATGGGGCCGGACGGTCTACGCGTACGTGCCCGGGACACCCGACGCGGCTTCCGCCTGATGCTCTCGGACCCGCCCCTGCCACCCGTCCTGCTGTCCGCGGCGGGCAACGGCCGGGGCGCGACCGAGCCGACGGCCACCTCCACCGGAAGGGGGGTGCCGACGCGGACGGGTCCCTCGGCGTCCTCGGAACCATCGCCGTCCCCCGACCCCTCGGAGCCGGCCGCGGCCCCGCGCGTCTTCGTCAGCTACGCCCATGACTCGGACCGGCACAAGGAGGATGTCCGCGCCTTCTGTGAGTTCCTCGCCACGTCGGGCATCGACGTGCGGATGGATCAATGGGAACTGCACCAGCGACGCGACTGGCACCTGTGGTCCATCCGCGAGATGCGGACGACCGACTTCGTCATCGTCGTGGCATCACCGGAGTGCCGCCGGGTGGGCGACGGTGAGGTCGGCCAGCACGAACGTCGCGGTCTGCAGTCCGAGTTGCGCTTGCTGCGCGAACTGTACAACCGCGCCAACGGAGACTGGACGCCCCGAGTACTGCCGGTGGTACTCCCCGGCGGCTCCGTCAACGACATCCCGCTGTTCCTCACGGCCGGAAACGACGATCATTACCTGGTCACCGGCTTCAGCATCCGGGGTGCGCAAGACCTCCTGCGAACACTGACCGGGCAACCTCCTTACGTACGCCCCGTGCTGGGGCCGCTCCCGGACCTGCCGCCCCACTCGCCCGTGGCATCCACCACACGGGCCTCCGGCGCGCCGGACGGACAGGGCACGCAAGGCCCTTCCCTCTCGACCGTGCCCCTGTCCGCGATCAGGGCCTCCCGGCAGATGTACGAAGACGTCGGGCGCAAGGCCGACACGGTCATCGTTCCCCGTGCCGCCCTCAGAAGCCGCCACCTGCCGCGCATCCGGCGGCGCGTCACCTCCTCCGGTGTCCTTCCGGTTCCCCTGCTCGGCGAGGCGGGCATCGGCAAGTCGGTGATGAGCGCCCAGATCTTCCGAGCACTCGACGAGCAGCAGGATGTCACCGCCCTGCTGGTCAACTGCGAGTACGTGGTGGCGGCCGTACATGATCAGACCGATCTCGACCGGGCCCTCGGTGCACTGCTCGCCCCCGCCGTCAGCGGGCCGGTCCCGCTGACCGCGGTCACCGCGGCCTGCGCCGACCGATGGGGCCGCCAGGTCGTGCTGGTCCTGGACACCGTCGACTACCTGCTGAACGCCGAGGCCGCCCCCTCGGTCCTGGGCCTGCTCCACACCCTGCGCGCCCAGAACATCCTGGTGGTCTTCACCTGCCGGCAGCACGACTTCGACAACTGGCTGGCACCGGGCTACTCGCGCCTGGCGGTGCCCATGGAGGACAACGGCGTACCGCCGCTCACCAAGGACGAGGTCATCCTCGTCGTTCAGGGCTACCTCGAACGCCACCATCTCCAGGACGCCCGGCCCGACTTCATCGCACGTGTCCTCGCGGCTCATGAGGACCCGGAGCGCAGGGCCCTGACCGAATTGATCGCGAACCCCCTCCATCTGTTCATGTTCTGTGAACTCTTCGCCGGGGCCGACAGTTTTCCGCCGGATCTCAGTGCAACGCGCCTGATGCGCCGGTACTTCCGGGAGAAGGTCACCGCAAGTCGGCGCTA
The DNA here is from genome assembly GCF_042718795.1 of Streptomyces cyaneofuscatus. GTDB lineage: Bacteria > Actinomycetota > Actinomycetes > Streptomycetales > Streptomycetaceae > Streptomyces > Streptomyces cyaneofuscatus_A. Next base: position 72,946 of record NZ_JBHXOX010000019.1, on the reverse strand, counting down.
TCCGCGCACCACAGAGGAGTCCCTGACCAAGCAGCGGCTGGTCTCCAGCCTCTCCCACGCGCTGTGGAAGGCCTCGCGCGACACGCTCTCCCTCTGGACTCCGGAGATCGCCCTCCCGCTGGACGGGGTCGGATTGCGGGCCTATCAGGACCTGCTCAGCGAGACGGTCCTCGTACAGCGCGAGAGCCTCTCCGGCGAGCAGGTCGGTTTCCGCCATCAGGCCCTGACCGAGTACTTCATCGCGATGCATCTGCATCGGACCCGCACCGAACGCGACGATCTGCTCGAAGAGCTGCGGGAGCGGCCGCATGATCGCTGGTTCGCCTGGCAGATGGTCCGTCATCTGGTCGCGATGGCGGACGCCGAGGAGGTCCGCGCTCTCCTCGACCGGCTGGACCTGGACGAGATCGTCGCCTTCCGGGCAGTCGTGTTCGGCGCCGTCGAGGAACATCGCGAAGGCCTGCTCCTGTCCCTGACCGCTCGCGTACGACACTCCGGAGAGGTCTTCGGCAAGCAACTGATCGAGGCACTGCCGTCGGTCCCGGACAGCGGGCTGGAGGAGGCGGCGCGGGCCGCGGTCCGGCTCCTGAGGGAAGTACCCCCGGGTCAGGTGTGTGCCGTCGCGCGGTCGGCGGCCAGACTCGTGACGCGCGGCGGTGAGAGGGCGGGCCCCTGGCTCGTCTCCCTGCTGGAGCAGTTGCAGGGCCGTATGTCCGACCCGTTCTCCGCTCTGGAATTCCCGCTCGTCGGCGATGTGGTGAGGTTCCTCCTGGCGCCGTACGTCGAGCGCGGCCGCACGCTGCCCGCCGAGGCTCTCAGCGCGGTACGGCACTTGCTCCATCCGCGCAGGATCGGTGCTCCCGCCGTACGGGAACTGGCCCGGACCTTTCTGCTTCCGGGTACGGCCCACACCGAGCGGGTACAGGCGCTCACCGCCGTCCTGAGCCGCGGCTCCTACCGGGATCTGCATCCGGTGGACGAGGAACTGGTACTGCGTGTTGTCCCGTGGGCCTACGGCTCCACCACGGGAAAGCGGGAACTCGACGACCCTCTGGCGTTCCTGACCGCGGGCGGCAGACAGATCAGTCCCGTGCGATACAGCGCCTTCGCCAGGGTCGCCAACGAGAAGCCGCACATCGCGGCCCTGCTGACCGGCGCGTTCCTCACCTCGGACGACAATGCCGCCGCTCACCACCTGCTGCACTGCCTTCAGCAGGCTGTGCATACGGGCGGCGACACATGGGTAGCGGAAGCGCTGCGGGCGGCGCCCTCGCTGCCACGGCGTTCAGCTGGAACCCGACAGGTCTGCGCCGTGCTCACCGCGTTCGCGAAGTCGCCGAAATCGATCCGTATTCCGTTGGCCGCCTGGTTCGAGAAACGGACGACCGACTGGTCCAAACAGTCCGCGGACGCCTACCTCCGGCTGGTCCACGACGAACCCGGGCTGCTGCCCGGAGCGCTCGGCAAGCTGGCCGAGCTGTCGGTACGGGAGCAGGAGAGGGTCATCGCCAATCTGGCGCGGGAGGGCGACGGGGTCGCCGAAGAGATCGTCCTGACCATGCTCGACGGTGTGCGAAGCGGTGCCGGGGACGCCACGCCGCAGTTGTCGCCCGCGGTCGAAGCCCGCTTGTGCGGCCTGGTCGCCGACCGTGTACCTTCCGCCCGCGAGCGCCTGGTGGAGCTCGTCACAGCCGACTCGCACAACGCCGCCGAGCAGGCGCTGCACCAGTTGGACGGGGTGGCGGCCGGAGGCGGGGACTGGCTCTACGCGGAGTTGCTGACCCCCCTGGCCTCACACCGTGATCCATGGATCCGGCACCGGGTGCTGAACATCGTCGCTCCGCTCGTCCGCACGCATCGGCGACAGGCTTCCGCCGTGGTGCACACCTGGCTCGAGGAGGCTGCCGGACGGGCTGCCGAAGGGATCAAGAACCCCGAGGAGCTCGGACTCCTGTTGCACCTGGTGCACAACTTCTGCCGTGGGGAGGGCGGTTCCGTAGCGGCGCAGGAAGACACGATCAGTGCTCTCCTGGACCGGACGACCCAGGACGTCGAGTCGGTGGGGAAGTCGGTCGTCCGTCAACTGATCGCCCTGCTCAAGACCCTGTGCGCGCTGCGCGGCCACGGACTCCGGCCACGCGCGGCGGGTTGGCTCTTCCATACCTTGCGGCATGTCGATGTGAATCCGCACCGGGACGAGGGGGCCTGGGCGCGGGAAGCGCTCGGGCACCTGGTCGAGGCGGATGCGGTCAGGCTCGACCAGGTGATGGACGACTGTGCCGGGTGGATACCGGACAACCAGTTGATCATGGTCGAACTGATCATCAGTCACGATGTGCGGCGAGCGGCGTCCCCGCACCTCGACACCCTGTTGGGGCGCGGTTGTTCGCCCGCCGTCACCGAAAGCATCGTCGCCCACAGGCATCCGGCCGGCTGAGCGGTCGGCGCAGACCGGTGACCGAGACACCACGCGGCACGGGGGCCCGGCCTCGGGCTACGACCGCTCCAGTGCTGAGAGCCGGGAGCGGACCTTCTCGGCTTTCGGAGAAGACAGGGTCTGGTAATGCGACAGCGCACGCCTCCAGTGGTGCGCGGCGCGCCGGGGGTCGTCGGCCGCGAGCAGACCCGCGAGTCCGTCGCGCGCTCGGGCCTCCTCGAAGAGGCTGCCGCATGCTCGGCTCCGTCTCAACGCCACCAGGAAGTGACGCCTGGCCGGCTCGGCCCGCCCGGCCTTGGCATAGACCTCGCCCAAGCCGTTCAGAGCCATGACGGTGTCGAGGTCCAGGCGGAGTTCCATGAACGCGTCGAGTGCCTGCGTCAGATGTGCCGCGGCGTCCTCGTACCGTCCGAGCTCTCTCTCGGCCGTCGCCATGCCCCGTTGGACGATCGCCGTGTTGCGCCGGGCTCCTAGCCCGAGGTAGGCCTCCAGTGCCTGCTGGTGATCGGCCAGGGCCGCCAGATGGTCCCCGGCGTACTGGTGAATCCAGGCGCGGTTCTCCACCGCCGTGGCCACACCGTGCGGGTCTCCGACCGACTCGAACCCGGACCTCGCCGCTTCGTAGTGGTGCGCCGCCTCCTGCGAGCGGCCCTGTTCGAGGAGCGCGACCCCCATGCTGTTGTGGAGGATGCTCTGCACCCGGAGTTCACCGGCGTCCGTCGCCGCGTCGAGCGAGACCTGGAGCGTCTCCAGCCAGCTCTCCCATGCCTTCACGTGGAAGAAGAAGCCCCGCATCGCATCGGCCATGATCCAGCATCGCGAGGGATTCGAGGTGGTGGCCGCCGTCCGGAGCAGAGCGGTGAGTTGGGGCAGTTCGTCGGCGAACCAGGCGAGTGCGGCGGCTTGGTCGGCGACATCGGCGATGCTGTGCGGTGACCGGTCCACCGTGTGGGGCAGGCGGTAGCGCCCTGGTGCCACGGCTTGATCCGCGTGGTCTGCGGTGTACAGGTAGCAGTCGATCAGCCTGTCCAGGGCCGCGCGGGTGACCTCCGCGGGCAGGTCCTCGTGCGCCCGTTCGCGGGCGTAGACATGGATGAGATCGTGCAGCTTGTAATGGCCGGCACCGTCCGTCTCGACCAGGTGAGCGTTGCACAGGAACCGCATCAGGCGCCGGACGGCGCTCAGGGGCAGGTCCGCCAGCGCCGCGACGGCGTGGGAGCTGACCCGGGGCCCGGGGTGCAGACCGCACAGGGCGAACAGCAGCCGTTGTTCCTCGTCCAAAGTGTCGTACGAGGCCCGGAACGAGGCGACGACGGTGCGCTCACCATCATCCAGTTCCACCAGCCTCTTCCGGTCGTCGTCAAGCCATGCCGCGAGCTCCGCGAGGAGTTCGGGCGCTTCTCCCCGTACTCGCGCGGCCGCGACCCGCAGGGCGAGGGGCAGCCCTCCGCAGTGAGCCGCGATCCGCTGCGCGTACGACCGGGCGGCGGTTCTGTCGGTGTCCGTCTCGGTATGGGGTCGAGCCGCCAGCTGGAAAAGCTCGCAGGAGGCTTCCGACGACAGGGGGGAGAGCAGCAGCCGACGGGCGTCGTCCAGGGCGGGCAGCCGGTGGCGACTGGAGACCAGGGCCGAGCTGCCCTGGGGCGGCAGAAGCGGGTGGACCTGCGCGCTGTCGCGGGTGTTGTCGAGGATGACGAGCACCTCGCGGTTCCTGAGACACTCGCGGTAGACCGCCGCGCGGTCCTCCACATGCTCGGGTATCGCGTCGAGCGGCAGGCCCAGCCGGTGCAGCAGGCGGCCCAGCGCCGCCCCGGCCGTGAGCGGCGCCAGACCCGACGCATACCCCTGCAGATCGATCGAGAGCACGCCGCCGGGATACCAGCCACGGCCGACGGCCACGTCAGCGGCCTGGAGCAGGAGTTCGCTCTTGCCGACCCCCGCGGGGCCGGTCACCAGCGCGACGCGGGGGCGTGAACGGTCCGTACCGTCCGGACCGAGCGTGTCGGACAGGACCCGCAGCTCGTGGTCGCGGCCGACGAAGACGGCCGACGGCACGGAAGGGATCCCGAGATGAGGCGCGGGCCCCGGCGGCAGGTGCACGGTGACGCTGCCGGCCTGGATCACCGGCCCCAGGAACGTCCCCTCGCTGATGCTGTTGTCGGTGCGGGACATCGATGAGTTCTTCTCTCTCCTTCGACAGACAGGGATCAGACGTCGAACGCGAGACCGGGACACCGTCCGGCGGAGTGTTTCTCCCCTTCCCGGACGCACACCACACCTCGGTCGCGGGCATCATAAACTCACCGCATGGGAGAGCCGAACGATGTCTACGATCTCGCCGTCTCGTTCGCCGGCGAACAGCGCGACTACGTCGAACAGGTCGTCGCGCACTGTGCGGAGTTGGGCCTGTCGGTGCTGTACGACCGCGATCTCTCCATCGAGTTGTGGGGCCGCAATCTCATCACGGGATTGCGCAGGGCCTACGGCGGGGAGCGGGCACGGTACGTCGCGCCTTTCCTGTCGCGCGAGTACCTGGCGAAGCCCTATCCGATGGACGAGTTCAGAACCATGCTGGTGCCTGCCCTGGCCAAGCCGGACGACTACATCCTGCCGGTGCTGGTCGGGGATGTGGCCGTGCCGCCGGAGTTCCTCTCCCCCGCCGTCGGAACTCTCCGGCTGGAGGACTTCACCCCGCGTGAGCTGGCGGGTGCCTTCCACCAAAGAGTCACCGGTACGGCCCCCATGCCTCAGGCGGGGACGTCGTCGCGGAACGGCGGGGCGGCAGGGGTTCTGCGGATTCCCGCGACGCCCCCTCAGTCCTTCAGCACCTACGCGCAGCTCGAGTCCGCGTTTCGTCATCTCACCGAGCGGTTCAAGAGGGCGGCCCCGAGAATGTCGGAGGCGGGGTATGTCTGCACGGTTCGCAACTCCGAATCGGAGCTTCGGGTGCGCGTCGAGCAGCGTGGCAGGATCCTGTACGCGATGGACATCCAGCTCGGAGGAATGGGGCGGGACGACGTGCTCAACTTCGTCGTCGGCACCCGCCTGCCGCTGGGCCGCAACGCGAGCAACGGCACCGCCTCACCGGTCTTCGACCGCACCACCGGTACCTCCAGGCTGGAGATGAACGACTTGTCGGTGTTCGGACGCGGCCCTGGCAGCAGGTCCTTCTCCAAGGAGGAACTGTTCGAGGCGTTGTGGGACCGTGTCGTTGATCAGGTGGAACAACTCGCGCACGATTCCTGAATGTTCACCGATCCGCTCCGCTACGGCGTTCCTCCGGAACGGGACCGGCCGTGAACCAGGCGCTCGGCGAGCCGCCACACCTTGCTGGGCAGCACCCCCAGGGCCGTGGCCACCACGCTCTGTGCGTACAGGTCGTTCTTACGTCCCATACTCGACGGCGAGGTACGGCGCACGGCGGACAGCAGGCGAAGCCCCTGGCCCTGTGACCCGGTGAGCACCAACGCCAGACCGAGGTCGTACTGAGCGTGGAGCGTGTCGGGGTGGCAGGGCCCCAGCGTGGCCACGAGCCCGGTGTAGGCGTGCTCGCTCAGCCCCTTCGCCGTGGCGTAGTCGCCCTGCTGACCGTATGACCGGGCCAGCAGGAGTCGGGCACGCAGGGCCAGCGGATGCCGGTCGCCGTGACGCCGGTCGAGCCGGGAGACCGTGTCCGTCAGGTGCTCCTGCGCCTCTCGGGAGCGGCCGAGGCACAGGAGTGCGTTGCCGTACTCCACGCTGGTGCTCAGCGTGCGTTCGTTCAGCGGCCCGTGACTTCGGCTCAGCTGATGCGCCAGCCGGCCCAGGGTCTCCGCGGCCTCCCGCCAGTTCGCCGGATCCGGGTGGAGCTCCAGCAGATGCAGGGTCAACCAGGCCTGTGCCAGGACGGTTTGGGCCAGCACGGCGTTCATGTGGGTGTGCGGCCCTCGCTCGTGATACCAGCGCTGGACGGCCTCGGCCGTCTGCCGGGCCTCGCGCTGGGCATTCGTGGACAGTTGGAGGATGGCCAGCTCGATCCGGGCGGCCTGCAGGTGGTGCCCCGCGAGTTCCGGAGGCCGACGGCCGAGGAGGTCCACGAGGTCCTCGGCATGCTTCAGGGCCACGCCCATGTCGCCGCGGAGCCGACGGCTCTTCACGTAGCCGAGTTGCAGTTCGACCCGGGCCTGGTCGAAGCCGGGGGCATTCTCCGCCGTGCGCATGCCGGGGCGCGCGGTACCGCCGGACGAGGCGAAGGTGGCCCGTACCGTCTCCCAGTGGGGGTTCGCCGCCTCGGGGCGACCGAGTGCGTCAAGGGCCTGGGCCGACAAACCCACGGCGGACAACTCGCTCGGGCCGCCGGGGGCTGCCGCTCTCCGCGCGCGGTCGGCGTACTCCTCGGCCTGCTCGCAATGGCCCGCGTCCAGGTGAGCCCGAGCGGCCGCCAGGAGATCAGGGAGCGCCGGGGTGCCGGACGCGAGAGCCTGGTCCCAGTGCCGGGCTGCTTCGACCGGCTCGCCGCGGTCCTGGTGGAAGACGCTCAGCATGCGGTGGAGCGCGCGGCCGTCGTCCGGCGTGACGTCCGGGTGGCGGACGAGTCCGGCGGCGTAGGGCATGAGCCGGTCGGGCTCGATGCCGTCATCGGCACGTCGCAGCAGCACCGACGCCATGAGCCGCACGAGATCGGATTCCGGAACGACGTGTGGAAGGTAGCGCTGCGCGGCTTCCCGGACGATGGCGTGGACCTCCCAGCGATCCTCGATCCGGATGGCCAGCATGCGCTCGCGCAAGTCCACCAACGCGTCACCGGGGTCGCCCTCGCCGGGATCCAGGACGGTCAGCGCGTCGGCGACGAGCCGCGCGGGCAGGGGTGCCCCCGCGCCCATCGTGGCAATCTGCAGAATGAGCCGCTGCTGATCGGTGAGCGGATCGAGACTGCCGCGTACCAGGCTGGTGGCGGCATCGAGGACCGTCGGGTCCTCGATGAGCCGACGTACGTCGTCGATCAGGGAGCTCAGTCCCTGGCGGTCCCGAAGTCGGCGGCCGGCCAATCGCAGGCTCAGAGGGTGTCCGCCCAGTCTCTCGACCAGGCTGTCGAGGGCCCGCCGCTCGTCGTCGTCACCCACCGGGCGATGTGCGCGCAGCAGGAGGTGCGCGTCCTCGCCACTCATCGGGCCGAGTTCCACGACGGGCATCGACTCGGCGAAAGGGCCTTGACGGCTGATCAGGACGGTGTGCACGAGCGGGGCGGCGGGGAGCAGCAGACTTTCGATCTCCTCGCGGCCGAGACCGGGCGGGAGATCGTCGGCCACCCACAGGGCGGGCCGGGCGGTGGTGCAGAGATGATCGGACACGGCCGCGATCAGCTCCGCCGCGCCGGCCCGGTCGGCGGCAGGTCCGAGTCGGAGGGTGCGGGCGACCTTGCGCAGCTCTTGGACGTACCGGGTGGAGAGGTCGGACGGGGTGGTGCCGCTCAGATTCAGCCAGTGAATGCCCCCCGGGTAGGCGGCGCCGAACTGCCAGGCATAAGCGGCGGCGAGAGCGGACTTGCCGGCACCGGCCACGCCGAGCAGCGCCGTCACAGGACCGGCCGTGCTCTCTCGGATCAACGGGTAGGCACCCTGACGCAGTTGCGTATGAAGTTGCCACTGTTCGCGGTACCGGCCGACGAAACCGTATGCGCCGGCCATCCGATCAGCGATCCAGCGCGGCCGTTCGCTGAACCCCGCGTCGCCCATGGTGCCCCTCACGGAGCTGAGACGCTGTCGGATCGCGGCTTCCAGATCGGCGAGGGCGGCCTTGTCCCCGTATCCGGGTGGGCGCGCGAACGAGGCGTCGGCCAGTTCCACGGGGAACAGGTGCTCCTCCGTCGGCTCCGGGTTCATCACGACGATACGACCGGCCGGGTCGGCATCCCGCTGGCCTGCCAGGAGCGCGGCTGTCAGCTCGTACTGGCACGCGTAGCGGCTGGGGTAGCCCGCCGAGTAGTGGACGAGAAGCGTCCGGGACGAGGCCAGTGCCTGTTGGATGGTCTGGGTGACGCCCTGGCCGATGCCGATGTCCTCGTCGAGGAAGACGGTCAGTTTCCTGTCCCGCAGAGCCTTGGCGATGCGCTCGGCCCTGGCCCTGTCGTGGCCGCCGAACGAGAGGAATACATCGTACGTGCTCATCGTCCACCCACCTCGATCACGCCCCGACCGGAGCCGAACAGGGTCTCGGAGCACGGACCCGGCCGGTGGCGGCCGTGGCGCGGCCGGTCCGCCCCCCCCATGTGATGTCCTTCAACACACTAGCCCCACAGGGGGATGTGACCCATCCGGTCCTCGGATCCGGCGCAACGGCGGCACGAGCAGGGTTCACGGCATCGGAGGTCCCATCCGGCGCTCGTCAGGCCAGGGCGCGGATCGCCTCGATGGTCCGGTCCACGCTGAGGGTCCCGTTCGCGCAGTCGTGCAGCAGGGCCGTCACCCGTTCGTCCTGGTATTCCCGCAACGGCGCGGGTGGGGTCTCGGGCGCTGCGGCTGGGGCGATGGCTTGGCCGGTAGCTGAGGCGGTGGCCGGGGCGGTGGCTGGGGCGATGTCGTCGCGGGTCAGGAGGTGGTCCGCCAGGGCCGCGCAGGAACGGTGCTGGAAGATGACGTCCGGCTTGACCGGAACGCCGAGGACCGTCCCGGCCCGGCGGGCCAGGCGCACGTAGATGATGGAGTTCAGGCCGAGCTGCCGGAACGAGGCGTCCTCGTCGAAGCTCAGCGCCTCGTCGCCGATCTCCGGCTGGAGGATCTCGCGCCTGATGCGCTCGATCAGGTCTCGGCGGGGATCGGGCGCGGGCTTGGGCGCGGGCGCGGGCTTGGGCGCGGGCTCCTGCGCGGTGGTGATCCGTTCGATGAGCGAGGTGAGTACCTTCGATTCGCTCAGCTCCGTGAAGACCGACACCCCCGCGTCCCGCAGATACCGGATGCAGTCGGTCCAGCGGACGGGCTGGGCGATCTGCTCGGCGAGCAGTTCGCGGACCTCCTGCGCATCGGGGCCGAACGGCCGGCCGGTCACGTTGGAGATCACCGGTGTCCGCAGTTCGCCCAGGTCGACCGAGGCCAGCAGGGAGCGGAAGCGCGCGGCGGCCGGGGCCATCGCCGGCGAGTGGAAGGGGCCGCTGACGCGGACCGGGATGAAGCCCCGGACACCCTGCACCTTCTCGAAGACCGGTTTGATCCGCGCCAGTTCCTCGTGGCTGCCGGAGAGCACGATCTGTTCGGGCGCGTTGTAGTTGGCGATGACGACGCCGGTGGCACCGTGCTGCTTCAGGGTCTCCTCGACGAGCTGCTCGGAGGCGCCGACGACCGCGGCCATCCCGCCTCCGCCGACCTGGCTCATCAGTTCCGCACGGCGTCGCACCAGCGTCAGGCCGCCTTCGAAGTCGAAGGCGCCGGCGGCGAACAGTGCGCTGTACTCCCCGAGACTGTGGCCCGCGAGGAAGTCCGCGGGTGGCAAATCCTCGTACTCCTGCGCCGCCGACCAGTGCAGCGCGTTGACGACGTAGATCGCGGGCTGCGCGTACACGGTCTCGGACAGCCGTCGGTCCGGGTTCTCCAGACAGAGCTCCTCGATCGAGTAGCCGAGCAGGTCGTCGGCGCGGCTACGGAGGTCGGGGAACCTTCCGAACAGGTTGCGGCCCATCCCCTTCTTCTGGATGCCCTGTCCCGGGAACACGTAGCAGCGCATCAGCTCCGCCCGCCTCCGAGGTCGGATCCGGCCGGCCGCGTCGGCCACGCGGGAAGCTCGGTGATCCGGACCACGGCGCACGTCCAGGTGAAGCCGGCGCCGACGCCGAGCAGCACGCAGAGGTCGCCGACGGCCACGGCGCGCTCGCGCACGAGGTGGTCGAGTCCGGCGATCTGGTCGCCCGCGCCGAGGTGGCCGACGGTGCGGCCCCAGGACCAGGTCGTGAGATCGAGGTCGATGTCGAGTGCGGCGAGGACCTCGCGCTGGAGGACGGTGCGTCCGAAGTGCGGGACGACGAACCGGGCGATGTCGCCCAGGCGTACGTCCGCGTCGTGCAGGGCTCCGTCGACGCAGTCGCTGAGGCCGGCCCGGAACCGGCGGGTGAACTCGTCCAGCTCCACGTCCCCCAGGTACTGCAGTTTGCGCAGCCGCAGGTCGATGGGGAGCGTGGGGTCGTGGTGAGGTGTGAAGGGCGCGTCGCCGCGGTGCAGGCGCTCCAGGGTGGGATCCGACACCGTGGAGGTGCTCAGCACCTGGGCGAACCCGGACCTCTTGCTGAGCACCATCGCCGACGCGCCGTCGCCGGGGACGATGCCGATGTCGCTGTTCCAGCGGTCGATCGCCGGCCGGCTGACCTTGTCGGCGGTGGTCACCAGCGCCGCCACGTCGTCGGTGGCCTTGAGGGAGCGCGCCGCGATGTCCAGCGCGGTCATGCAGCCGTTGGAGGCGTTCTTGACCTCGAAGGCGAGCGCCGAATGGTCTCCGAGGACCTCGCGATGGATGTAGGAAGCCGTCGGGTAGAGCTCAAGGCCCTGGAAGTAAACGCAGGCGTGCAGCAGCAGCGCGATGTCCTCGGCCCGGTGACCCGACCGTTCCAGGGCATCTCTGGCAGCGGCCACCGCCATCTCGGGCGGAGCTTCGTCCGTGGCCTCGCAGACCGATTCGAGCTGCGTGTCCTCGGCGTCCTGGGCGTCGAACCGGCCGTCGGCCACGGCTTGTTCGACCTTGGTCGCCGGGGGCAGGCAGGTCGCGGTACCCGCGATGAACAGGGCCTCTGTCTTCACTTCTCGTTCCTTCTCAGGGTGGTGGCCTCGTGGAGCAGGAGCCCGGCGATGGCCTCGGCGGTCGGGTAGTCGAACACCAGGGTGGCGGGCAGCGTGGTGTCCAGCCGCTTGGCGAGGCGCTTGCGCAACTGGACCATGGTGAGCGAGTCGATCCCGAGAGAACGCAGTGCTCGGTCGGCCGGCACGCTGTCGGGTCCGGGCAGGCCGAGCACGTCGGCGACCTCGCTGCGGACGAGGTCCAGCAGCAAGGCCGGCCGTTCGGCCTCGGAGGCGTCCGCCATCCGCGTATCGAGCGATGCGGCGGTCCCGGCAACTTCGGCTCGGCGTCCTTCCGTTGTGCGCCGCATCAGGTTGCGCAGCAGGGGAGGCGCTTCCGCGTCGCCGAGCGCGTGGCGCAGCGATGCCAGTTCCAGGCGTACGCACATCAGCTGGGTCTCGGGCCGCGCGAGGGCGACGTCCAGGGCGTTCAGGCCCTCGGCCAAGGTCAGGGCACCGATCCCCTGACGCCGCAGGCGTCCCAGCTCGGCCTTGCCGAGGTGGGCGGTCATGCCCACTCCGGCCTGTTCCCAGAGCCCGAAGACGAGGCTGAGTCCTGCCAGGCCCCGCTTGCGCCGGTTCGCCGCCAGGGCGTCCAGCGTCGCGTTCGCCGCGGCGTACCCGCTCTGCCCGGCTGTGCCCAGCGTTCCCGCCGCCGAGGAGAAGAGGACGAACGCGGCCAGGTCCAGCCGCTCGGTCAACTCGTCCAGCAGGCGCGCGCCTTGGACCTTGGGTGCCATCACCCTGTGCAGCCGTTCCGCGGTGAAGCCCTCCACCAGGCCGTCGTCGAGCACTCCGGCGAGGTGGAACACGGCCGTCAGGGGATGGCCCGGGTGGATCCCGTCCAGTACCGCGGCCACGGCGGCCCGGTCCGCGACGTCGCCCGCGACCAGGTCCACCCGCTCGGCGCCCGCCGCTTCGAGCTCCCGCACGAACGCGTCGGCTTCGGGGGCGTTGCCACCGCGCCGCGACAGCAGCACGAGCCGCCGTGCTCCGTGCGCGCGGACCAGGTGCAGGGCGAGCGCGCTGCCGAGCTCGCCGAGACCGCCGGTGATCAGCACCGTGCCGTCCGGGTCGAGGGCGCGTGGCAGGGTCAGCACGGTCGTGTGCGCGGCGTTCCGCTGCGCGGGGCGCAGGGCGTACGGCGCGTCGCGTACGTCAAAGGCGGTGAACGACCCCTTGTTCTGCCTCGGATCGGAGGCGGAGGCGGAGGCGGACGGACCGGCGGCGGCCTGGGCGAAGGTGAGGCCGGCGGGGATCGGCCTGAGGGTGGCACCGTCCACGCGGAGCTGGTTGCCGAGCGCGGCTGCCGTACTGACCACGACCCGTTCACCCGCGCGTACGGAGGTGACGCCGCTGCCGATCTCCACGGCGATCCCTGCGAACTCCAGGGCCTGTGCCTGTTCCGGGCTCATCCCGGCGGCGCGCACCTCGACGCGGACCTCCCCCGGCGCGACCGGCTCCGGCGCGCCCTCGTGCGCGGCGGCGATGAAATCCAGCCGGCCGTCTTCCCGCTGATGCAGGTGCCAGCCGCCTTCGTCCGGCAGAACGAGCGCGTCGACCTCCTCGACGGTCGGCCGTGCTCGTGGCACGTGGACGGTCGCGCCACGCAGCACACACTCCGGCTCGCCGCCGGTCCCGATCACGCGCGCCAGGACCCGGAAGTCCGGGGTGCCGGGATCGAGATCGATCAGGCGCAGGACGCGCTCAGGCTGTTCCGTGCGGGCTGTGCGCACCATGCCCCACACGGCGGCATGGGCCCAGTTCCCCACCTGATCCTCAGGGCGCGACGCCACCGCGTCACGGGTGATCCAGACGAGCTCCGCGCCCTGGAGCCGGGCGTCGCCGAAGCACACCTGAAGCGCCCGCAGCACGTCGGCGGCGCTCCGTTCGGCGTCGTACAACGGAGCGGACGCGGAGTCAGGCAGCGCGAACAGCAGTCGTCGAGGCGTATCCGGCCGGCCGTCGAGCCGCTTCACGAGGGCGTCCAGGTCGGGTACGGCATCGGCGCCGAGCCCCGCGCCCACCTCCGCGTCACCGACCACGAGGGTGCCCGCGGGGTCGAGGGTTGCGGCCTCGGGGTGTACGGGTTCGAAGCCGACGCGGTAGAGGTGCTCGGCGAACGGGTGTCCGCGGCGTCGACCGGGCTGGAACTTCAGCCCGCCGATCCGGGCCACGGGGTGGCCCGCCGGGTCGGCCAGCCATACGGTGGCCGGCGCGAGGTTCTCGCCCCCGCCGGACGCGAACGACACGCGCACGGTCAGTTCCCTGCCTGCGGTACGGAACAGTTCGACGTCCGACCAGATGAACGGGACGAGCGGCCCGGGAGCCGCATCCGCCTCCATCAGACCGGCGACGACGACCTGCAGTGCCGCGTCGAACAGCGCCGGATGCAGGCCGTGGCCGCCCGGATCCAGCGCGCTCGGAAGGGATACCCGCGCGTAGAGGACGCCGTCGCGGCAGGCGAGTTCGCGCAGTCCCCGGAAAGCCGGGCCGTAGTCGAGCCCGTTCGCGAGGGCGCGTCCGTAGAACGCTTCGATGTCCAGGGCTCGGGAATCGGGCACCGGCCAGTTGTCGAGGTCCGGCGGCACGGTGGCGTCGGCGGACGTGCGGGTCACGCACTCTCCGGTCACGTGCTGCTGCCAGATCAGCGGCTCATCCGTGTCCTCGGGTTGGCTGTGGAACGCGAAGGGGCGCCGTCCGTGCGCGTCCGGATCGCCGACGGTGGCCTGGACCCGCAGGGCATGTCCCGGAACGAGGACGACCGGCTCCAGGAGCGTCAGGTCCGCCACGGCGTCGGCACCTGCGGTCCGGGCGGCGAACAGAGCGGCGTCGATCAACCCCGCGCCCGGCACGTAGACCTGCCCGCCGACGACGTGATCGGCCAGCCATGGGCCGTCGTCGAGCGACAGGCGGCCGGTGAACAGGTATCCGCCGCTGCCGGCGAGCGTCGTGACCGCATCGAACCACGGGTGGCCGGCCGCAGACCGGCCACCCGTGACCGCAGCGGGCCCGGCCGGAGCCTCGCCGAGCCAGAAGCGTTGGCGTTGGAAGGCGTACGTCGGGACGTCGACCTTGCCGGCGCCACGGGACCCGAGGATTCGCTCCCAGTCCAGAGGGAAGCCCCGCTCGAACAACGTGGCGGCCGCTCGCCAGAGTTGCTCCACGCCGCCCGAGCCGCCTTCGGAGGATGGGCCGACCTCGAAGAACGCTCCGATCCCCGCGCCGCGCAGCCGCTCCAGGGCGCGGTCGAGCCCCAAGGGCTCCGGCTCCGGCTCTTGCTCGTGCTCTTGCTCTTGCTCGTGCAGGTCGCGGAGCCAGGAGTCGCCGCCGAGCTCCGGGCCCGGCACGACCTCGCCCGTCAGGCCCGAATAGACGGGGAGGGAGGTCCGGGCAGGGACGATCCCGGCCATCGCATCGCCGACCGCCTCCCCCGAGCGCGCGCGAGCCCGAAAGGCGATGACGCGGGCGCCGTCCGCCATGCTCAACGCCCCGCTCACCACGGCGGCGGCGACCTCGCCCTCCACGTCGCCCACCACCAGCGCCGTCGGCTCCACGCCCCAACTGCGCCACAGCGCCGCACGTCCGAGGTACGTCGCGAACAGCGTGCACGGCAGTACATCCGGACCGCTCTCGTCCTCCTCGCCGCGCAGCAGCTTCAGCAGGGACCAGCCGGTCAACGGCGTAAGGGCCGCGTCGCACGCCGCCACGGTGTCGCGGAACACCGCGCTCTGCTGCAACAGTTGACGGCTCATCCCTGGCGGCTGCGCGTCCTGGCCGCGGAACACGAAGGCGATCTCCCCCAGCGCCGTGCCGCCGGAGCCGGGCTCGACCGCCCGCAGGGCTTCGGCTCCATCCGTGGCGTTGCCCGCGAAGACCACGGCCCGCGCGTCGAAGTGCGTACGGCCGACGGCGGAGGTGTAGGCGATGTCCCGCATCGCCGCGGCGGGCCGCGCGTCGAGCCACTCGGCCCAGTGCAGGGCCTGCGCACGCAGGGCGGCCGCGTCGGTGCCAGAGATCACCAGCGGGTGGACGAGATCGTCGTCGGGCCGGTCCGCGACGACGGCCTCCGATGTCTCCGGTGCCTCCGGTGCCTCTTCGATGATGACGTGCGTGTTCGTGCCGCTGATACCGAAGGAGCTGATGCCGGCGCGACGCACCCGCCGGGTCCGCGGCCACTTCCTCGGCTGCCGCAGAAGCTCCAGTTCGCCGCCGGTCCAGTCGATCCGGGTGTTCGGCTTCTCCGCGTGGAGCGTACGGGGCAGCAGTTCGTGCTGGAGCGCCAGCACCATCTTGATGACGCCGATGACGCCGGAGGCCGCTTGGGCGTGGCCGATGTTGGACTTGGCCGATCCCAGGTGCAGGGGTCGTACGCGGCCCGAGAACACCGCGGCGAGGGCGCCGGCCTCGATCGGGTCGCCGAGCACCGTGCCCGTGGCGTGGGCTTCGACGGCGTCGATGTCGGCCGGGGCCAGTCCCCCGTCGGTCAGGGCACTGCGGACCACACGCTGCTGCGCGAGGCCGTTCGGCGCGGTGAGCCCCTGGCTTCGGCCGTCCTGGTTCATGGCGGTGCCCCGTACGACGGCCAGCACCCGGTCACCGTCGCGCCGCGCGTCCGAGAGCCGCTTGAGCACCAGGACGCCGCAGCCTTCCGCCCAGCTCGTCCCGTCGGCGTCGTCGGCGAAGCTCTTGCAGCGGCCGTCGGCCGCGAGCCCGCCCAGGCGGCTGAACTCGACGAAGATCTGCGGGGTGCTCATCACGGTCACTCCGCCGGCGAGCGCCAGGTCGCATTCACCGCTGCGCAGCGCCTCGCACGCCAGGCGCAGGGCCACCAGCGACGAGCTGCACGCGGTGTCGATGGTGAGCGCAGGCCCGGAGAGACCGAGGGTGTAGGAGACCCGCCCGGAGATCAGGCTCGACCCGTTGCCGGTGATCTTGTAGCCGTCGCTGCTGTCGACATCCCAGCGCCGGGCGACGTCGTAGTCCGAACTCATCGCGCCGAGGTAGACGCCTGTGTTGCTGCCTTCGAGGGACGCGGTGCGCAGGTTGGCCCGCTCGATCGCCTCCCATACGACTTCCAGGACGAGCCGCTGCTGCGGGTCCAGGGACAGCGCCTCACGCGGGCTGAGCCCGAAGAAGGCGGCGTCGAAGTCCTCGGCGTCGCGTACGAAGCCGCCCTTGCGCTCGAAGCGCCTGCCGGTGGCGGCGCGCTCCGTCTCCTCGATCGTGCCAAGGTTCCACCCGTCCCAGCGCTGCGGGAACGGGGAGGAGGCTTCGCGGCCATCGGCGAGCAGCTCCCAGAACGCCTCGGGCGTGTCGATTCCGTCGGGAAGCCGGCAGGCCATGGACACGATCACGACGGGGTCGTCATCGTCGGGCCGTACGGACTCCGCGGCGACGGCGGGCGAGACGTCCGGGGCCTGGTCCTGCGGGCCTTGCGGGTCCTGCGGGCCTTGCGGGTCCTGCGGGTCCTGCCGGTCCTGGGTATCGGCGTGCGTCAGCAGCAGTGCCGCGATGGCTTGCGGTGTGGGGTAGTCGAAGGCGAGCACGGTGGGCAGCGGGACCCGGGTCCGTGCGCTGAGCCGGTTGCGCAGCTCGACCACCATGAGGGAGTCGAAACCCTGTTCGCGCAGCGTCAGGTCGGGGCGCATACCTTCGGCGGGCCGCCCGAGCAGGGCCGCGGCCTCCTCCGTGACGAGCGCGACCAGCGATCCCGGACGCTCGGGTTCGGGCAGTGCCATCACGTCCTCGCGCCACGAAGCGCTGCTGGCGGCCGGTGTCGCGTCGTCGTGTTCGTCCAGCCAGTAGCGGCGGCGTTCGAACGCGTACGTCGGAAGGTCCGCCCTGCGCGTGTCCGAGGCCGGGAACACCCGCTGCCAGGGGATCGGGACCCCTTGGGCGTGCAGCTCCGCCAGCGCCCGCAGCGGCTGTTCGAGCCCGCCGCGATCGCGGCGCAGGCTGCCCACCACGACGGCCGTACCGTCGGCTTCGGTGCCCTGCGCCAGGGCTATCTGGAGCACCGGATGCGGACTCACCTCGACGAAGGTGCCGAACCCGTCCGCCCGCAGGCGTTCCAGCGCGCGATCGAACCGCACCGGCTCGCGCAGGTTGCGGCACCAGTAGTCCGCGCCGAGCTCCGGCCCGGATGCCCGCTCCCCCGTCACGCTCGAATAGAAGGCGATCCCCGGATCCTCGGGGGCAAGGCCCGTGAGCTGCTCGCGCAGCGCGGGCAGCAGCGCGTCCATGTGCGGGCTGTGCGACGCGTAGTCCACGTCCACGCGCTGGCAGTACGCGCCGGTGGCCTCCATCTGCGCGAGGAAGCGGTCCAGCGCCTCGGCGTCTCCGGCCACGACGGTCGAGCGCGCGGTGTTCACCACCGCGACGGACAACGCATCCCCGTAGGCCGCCAGTTGCTCGGTGACTTCGGCGACCGGGCGCTCCACGAGTCCCATCGCCCCGTCCGGCGCATGCTCGTGCACGGCCCGGGCGCGCAAGGCCACGATGCGGGCGCCGTCGGCCAGGCTCAGCGCCCCGCTGACGACCGCCGCGGCCACCTCACCCTGGCTGTGGCCGACGACCGCCGCCGGCTCGACGCCCCAGGCGCGCCACATCGCGGCGAGACCGACGTACATCGCGAACAGCGCCGGCTGCACCACGTCCGTACGGGTGAAGGGCGGCGCGATGCCGTCCTGTCCCCGTATCACTGCGGCGACCGAGAACCCGGTGTGCGGGGCGAGAGCCTCGTCGCACGCCGTCACGGCCTCGCGGAACGCGTCGTTCTGCTCCCACAGCGCCCGGCCCATCCCCCACCACTGGGCGCCCTGGCCGGGGAAGACGAACGCGACGCGGCCGCGCTCGGTGGCCTCGCCCGTCACCACCGCGTCGTGGCTCTCGTCCGCGGCGAGCGCTCGCAGACCGGCGACCGCCTCGTCCGTCGTGCCGGCGATCACCACACCGCGCGTGGGGTGGTGTGTGCGGGTCGTCGCCAACGAGTGGGCGACGTCGGACAGCCTCGTCCCGGGCGACTGCCCGAGGTGGCTCGCCAGCCGTGCGGCGTTGCGCGCGAGCGCGTGCGGGCCCGTGCCGGACACCGCCAGGCAGACCGGACCGCCCGCATCCGGTGTGGCCTGTACCGGCGCGTCCTCGGGTGCCTCGCCGAGGGCGACATGGGCGTTGGTGCCGCCGTATCCGAAGCTGCTCACCCCCGCGAACCGCGGCCCGGCCGGCCACGCGGTCGCCTCGGTGACCACTTCCAGACGTTCGGCGGAGAAATCGACGCGCGGGTTGGGTGTGCGGAAGTGCAGGCTCGGCGGAAGGACGCCGTGGTGCACCGCCAGCGCGGCCTTGACGAGCCCGAGCACCCCGGCCGCCGGCTCCAGATGGCCGAAGTTCGTCTTCGCCGAGCCGATGCGCAGCGGCGCGGGCCGGCCGGGCCCGAACACGGTGCCGAGCGCGCCCGCCTCCGTCACGTCGCCCAGGGGGGTACCCGTGCCGTGCGCCTCGACGTACGACACCGCCTTCGGCGCGACGCCGGCGTTCTCCCACGCGGACCGCAGCACCTCCGTCTGCGCCTCGCGGCCGGGGGCGGTCAGTCCGTCCGTCGCGCCGTCGTTGTTGACGGCGCTGCCGTGCACCAGTGCGTAGACGCGGTCGCCGTCGGCGAGCGCGTCGGACAGCCGGCGCAGCACGACCACCGCGCAGCCCTCGCCCCGGGCGTAGCCGTCGCCGTCGGCGTCGAAGGCCCGGGACAGTCCGGCGGGGCTCTGCGTGCCGAGTTTCGTCAGGGCCACCGAGGTGTTCGGATGCAGCATCAGGTTGACGCCGCCGGCCAGTGCGTAGTCCGACTCGCCGGAGCGCAGGCTCTGCACGGCGAGGTGCACCGCGACCAGGGAGGAGCTCGACGCGGTCGCCACGCCCATCGCCGGGCCGCGCAGCCCCAGCGCGTACGCGATGCGGGACGGGATCACCGAGTTGTCCCAGCCGATGGCCGAGTGGGCGTGGATCGCCTCGGCGGCGCCCTGCGTGAACAGCGGGTACTCCTGCCACATCGCGCCCATGAAGACGCCGGTGCGGGTGCCCGCGAGACTCGCGGTGGAACGCCGGGCGTCCTCGACGGCGGCGCACGCCACCTCCAGGGCGATCCGCTGCTGCGGGTCCATCTGCCGGGCCTCGGCCGGTGGGATGGAGAAGTGCTCGGCGTCGAATCCCGTGACGTCGTCGAGGAATCCACCGCGGCGGTTCGCCGCCCCGCCGGACGCCTCCGCGGCGGCCCAGGCGGCGGCGTTCCACCGGTCGGCCGGCACCTGACGCACCGCGTCGACACCGTCGAGCAGGGCCTGCCAGAGTGCGGTGGGGTCCTCGATCCGGGCCGGCAGTCGGCAGCCGATGCCGACGATCGCCACCGGCTCGTGGCGGCCGTACGTCTGGGCGGCGGTCCGGTCAGCCACGGGTAGCCCCGATCTCGTCGGGCGCGTAGAGCGCCAGGCAGGTCTCCTCGATCGCGGCGAGCGGCTCCGCGTCGTTCAGGATGGTCATGTGGTTCGCGGCGTCGATCTCCACCAGGCGGAGGCCCGGCAGCTCGCGCTCCCAGTCCTGCCGGTAGTTCACGTGATCGAGGGAAAAGGTCTCGCCGGCGAGCTGGAAGTAGGGTTCGACCTCACCCAGGAAGAGCCCGCTCCGGTTGCGGAAATAGGTGCACGCCACGGCTTCCGGCCGCGGCAGTGGCCTGATGGTGTGTTCGCCGAGCCGGTAGGCGAGCTGGATCGCCATGTTGCGTCCGACGAACCGCGCGGTCCGGTCAGGTCTCATGGCGAGGCCGCGCTCGGCCGCCAGCTCCGCGAGCCGCAGGACGAACGCGTCCTCGTCCAGGTCTTCCGCGATCGCGTCCCGGTGGACGAGCCGGGTGCGCAGGACCGCCGGGTCCTTCTCCCCCGCCGGCCAGAGCAGGGAGTTGACGACCTGGAGGGCCGCGCTCCGGGCCGACTGGAACCCGTTCGCGTTCGCCTTCGCCAGGCCGGTCTCGTCGGGCGAGTCCACCATCGTCAGCGAGACCACGTCCTGGCCCTGCTCCTGGAGCAGTCGCGTCACCTCGTAGGCGACGATGCCGCCGAGGCAGAACCCGCCGACGTCGTACGGTCCCTCTGACTGCACCGAGCGGATGACCTCGGTGTAGTACGCGGCCATGGCCGTGACGCCCTCGATCGGCGCGTCCTCGGTCAGCAGGCCGCGCGCTTGGATGCCGTAGAACGGGCGGTCGATCCGCTCGGCGATCGTGCGGTAGGACTCGACGCCGGCCAAGGCGCCGTGGATCCAGAACACCGGCCTGCCCTCGGTCGCGCCGTTGAGGCGCACCAGCTCGGGGGGCGGCACGCGCGTGGAGCGGGCCTGCGCCTCGGACAGCCTCGCGACCACGTCGTTCAACGTGTCGTGCGGCTGCCACCATTCGGGCCGGAATCCCGGGAACACACTGCTGATCCGGCCCAGCATCGCGACCAGGAGCAGGGAGTTGAGACCGTAGTCGGCGAGCGACCTCGTGCCGTCGATGTCGTGGCGCGGCATGCCCAGCACCGAGGCGACGAGGTCGGCGACGAAGGCTTCGCGGTCCTCGGCGTCCACTCCGCCCGCACCGCCCGCACCGCCCGCACCGCCCGCACCGCCAGGAGAGCCATCGCCGGTGTGCGCGGCCTGATCCGATGGCGGCGCCTGCTCGGCGAAACACGTCAGCCGTGCGAAGGGATATCCGGGCAGGCGGATCCGCCTGCGTCGAGCCCCGCGATGCAGCAGGCCCCAGTCGATGGACGCGCCCGCGACCCAGTGTTCCGCCACGTCGTCGAGCCGCGTCGGCTTCCCGTCGTGCCCGGTGCGGGCAGCGGGATCGACGCCGTCGGCGAACGCCACACGGGCGAGCGTGTCCGGGTCGCCGTCGAGCCAACCGCCCAGCAGGCGAGCGGCCTCGTCCGTGCTCCGCGCGACGAACGCCAGCCGGCAGCTCATCGCTTCCCGGCCGACCTGCGACGTGTACGCGATGTCCGCCCAGGAGCGCGGATCCGCGTCGTCGAGCCGACGCGTCAGCCGGCGCGCCCGCTCGCGCAGAGCGTCGACGTTCCGCGCCGAGAGTACGAGGACCTGCGGGCCCGGGTCCTCGGCCGGGTGCGCGGGGGCGATGTGCTGCTCCAGCACGACATGCGCGTTCACACCGCCGATCCCGAAGCTGTGCATGCCCGCGCGGCGCGGCAGCGGCCGGCCGGCGTCGTCGGTGCGCTCGGGCCATGGCAGGTTCCGCTCGGCGATGCGCAGCCGCGTCCCCTTGAGGGAGAGGTCGGGGTGCAGCTTCCCGAAGCCCGGGAGCGCCGGGATCACGCCGTGCCGCATCGCCTGCGCGGTCTTCACCAGGGCGGCCAGGCCGGAGACCACCTCCGTGTGTCCGATGCAGGGCTTCACGCTGCCCAGATACGTCACGTCCTCGCTGTCGTCCTCGCTGTCGTCCTCGCTACGGAGCCCGGCACCGAGCGCCGCCAGCTCCGCGCTGTCCGCCAGCATCGAGCTCATGCCGTGGGTCTCGATGTAGTCCACGGCGCCCGGATCGATCGCGGCGTCGGCGTAGGCGTGCGCGGCGGCTGTCTTCATGCCCCGGATGTTCGGTGCCGTGAAGGACACGCCCCGGCCACCGTGGGCGACGCCCGTACCGCGCACGACGCAGTGGACGAAGTCCCCGTCCTCCAGGGCCCGGCGTAGTGGCTTGACCAGTACGGCGGCGACGCCCTCGCTGCGCGCCGTACCGTCGGCACCCTCCTGGAACGGCCGGACGTCGCCGCTCGGGCTGAGCATCCCCGCGGCCCGCATCCCGCCGAAACCCGCGGGCGACATCACCAGGTTCACCCCGCCGACGAGCGCCTGCTCGCACTCGCCGTCGCGGATGGACCGGATCGCCCGGTGCAGGGCCACGAACGAGGACGAGCACGTCGTGTCGCACTGCTCGCTGGGGCCGGTCAGGTCGAGCAGGTACGAGATCCGGTTGGGCACCATCGCGGGCGACGGCAGGCTCATCAGGTCCATGGCCGCGGGCCGGTACTCGCTCTGCGTCGTGGCGACGAACACCCCCGTGGGCCGGTTCCGCAGCTCGGCCGGCCGATAGCCCGCGTCCTCGACGGCGTTCCACGACGCCATCAGCAGCAGGCGCAGTTCCGGCGTCACCTGGCGTGCCTCGGTCACCGACATACGGAAGAAGAGAGGGTCGAATTCATGCACACCGTCGAGGAATCCGCCCCGCAGTGCGGCTGCCTCGTCGCCGTGGTACGACGCCCAGTCCGCACGCTTCTCCGGCGGTGCGGTGATGCACCGTCCGCCGTGCTCGACGATCCGCCAGAACGCGTCGATGTCGTCGGCCCCGGGGAAGCGTGCGGACATGCCGACGATCGCCATGCCGTCGAGCGCGGCCTCGTCGGACTCAGGCTGAGGTTGAGTCTCAACCTGAGGTCGAGGATCAGACTGAGGTCGAGGTTGCGCCCGTTCGGGCGCCCGGTCCGGTGGTGCGGGCTCCGGCGGAACCGCGTCCCGCAGCTCCTCGGCGTACTCCGAGGCGATGAACTCGCCCAGCTCCGCCAGGGTGTTGTGCTCGAACAGCACCGTGATGTCGAGGTCGACCCCGAGCGTCCCGCCCAGGGTCCGGGCCACGTTCACCGCGAAGATCGAATCGAGGCCGTAGTTCGAGAAGGGCTCGTCCCGCGCGATTCTCGTCCGCGGGATGTCCAGTGCCTCAGCCAGCACATCGAGGGCGACGGACTCGACGTGGACGCGCAGCCGGTCTCCGGGCTCGCTCCCGGCGCTGGGATCGGCCACGGCCCGCGCCGCACTCTCACGCACCGGCACCGCGTCCGGCGCGGACGGGCGCGCTACGGCCGCCGGCTGCCGGATGACGCCGTCGCTCTCGGCCACGATGATCTGCTGTCCCAGGTCCTCGGCGTCCTGCGCGGGCAGAGTGATCGCGCGGAACCCCTCCTGTGTCAGGACGTACCGCCAGTCGGCCGTGGAGAGCAGCGGGCTGCCCTGGATCCGCAGGTGCGGGTCCTCGTAGCGCCACCATCCGTCGAGGAGGCCGAACGAGAACTGGCTGAGCAGGTTGTTCGCGGTCAGCTCGTTCAGGACCAGCAGTCCGCCGGGCCGGAGGAGCGCCTTGGCGTTGCGCAGGGTGTGGCGGATGTCCCGGGTGGCGTGCAGGACGTTGGCGGCGACCACGGCGTCGTACCCGCCGAAGGTCGGGCCCTGATCCGCCACCGGGCGCTCGATGTCCAGGATTCCGCAGGTCAGCGAAGGATTCGCCGCGCCGAACGAGCGCTCCGCGTGGTTCAGGAAGGCCCTTGATATGTCGGTGTAGCGGTACTCGCGGACGTCCAGCCGGGCGGACCGCAGCGCCTCCAGGACGACGGCGCTCGTGGCACCCGTGCCGGCGCCGATCTCCAGGATGCGCGCGCCGTCCGCCGCCCGGCCTCGTACCCGCTGTCGCCGTCGCAGCCGCGCCACCAGATCGGCGGCCAGCACCTGGTTGAAGAACGCCGACGCCGGATTGGTCGCATAGGCGTTCTGCACCAGCTCCAGCGATCCGCCGGGGAAGATGACCTCCGTGGCCGGCCGCCGTCCGGTGAGAATCTCGGGGAAGGCACGCAAGGTGGTCTCCACCAGGAGGTGGGTGGCCGCGAGGTCGGGGTTCTCCTGCCACGTGGGCCTTTCCGTCTCCCACGCGCGCCATAGCTGCTCGATCGGCCGGTACGGCGTGGCCTCGTCGAGCAGGATCACGCCGTCCCGCCGATCGAGGTAGCCGGCCTCCTCGAAGACGCGCAGACACTCGTCGAACCAGGCTTCGTACCCCGGCGCGAGGCCCGCCGACTCCCGTGCGGCCTGCGGAGTCTGCCCCGACATACGAAACGCGCCGAGCGTGCGCAGATGGGACCAGAGAAAGTCGAGCAGCAACTGTTTCATGATCAGTCCCTTCGAAGGCCGCGATCAGATCGCGAGCGCGGTCAGCTCGGCGATGCGGAGGCGCAGCCGGTCCAGTTCGCCGCCCGGGACCGCCGCCGGTCCCCGGACGTCGGCGGGCGCGGCGTCCGGCTCCACGGCGGTGGGGAGGATGACGTCGTCGTCGCCCAGGACGATGCCGCGGTTGTTGAGCGCGGGACTGAACTTCATCAACGTCAGCCTGCTGACCGGCGCCGCGCACAGCCGTTCGATCGCCGCCGTCAGCTCGTCCGGCTGGATGAGCGGCGCCTGCGCTCCGACCACCGCGCCCCGCTCCCCCTCGGTGGGTGCGTTGTTGAAGCAGTAGCCCAGGTTGAGCACCTTGCCGACAGCGCCGTAGTCGCGTTGCACCGTCAGTGCGAACGCATCGAGGAACGTGCAGGCGGCCGCGTAGTTCGCCTGCTTGATGGCCTTGAGATAGGAGTTGATCGAGGACAGGAACAGGGCGAAATCGAGCGATTCACCGCCGAACACCTGCATGCACCGGACGCTCGCGTCGACTTTGCCTCGCAGCACGTCCTCGAACTGTTCCGCGCTCATCCGGGCCAGGCTCGCCCCCGAGAACACCAGGCCCGAGTGGATGACGCCGTGCACCGCGCCGAACCGTCGTACGATCTCGTCCTTCGCCGCGCGCAAGGACGCGAGGTCGGTCGCGTCGCACCGCAGGTAGAGCGGCGCGAGTCCGTCCGCGCCGGTCGCAGAAGCGATGGCGGCTTCGACGCGCGCGTCCTGCGGCCTGCGTCCGAGCCACACCACCTGGGCGTGGTACCGGCGGATCAGGTACTCACTGATGACCGTGCCGAGGGCGCCCGCCCCGCCGATGATGACGTACGTGCCGCCCTGCCGCAGCCGGGACGACGTCGGCGGGACCGGCTCCGGCTGAACCGTCATCAGCCGCTGCCCGTGCCACCGGCCGTCGCGGTGGATCCGCAGGTTGCCGTCCGGATCCGCGGGCAGGTCGAGCACCGCGTCGAGAGAGGGCGCGTCATAGTCCTCGACGTCCGCCACCCGCACCCGCCAGTTCGGGTACTCCTTCGCCGTCGAGCCCGCCAGGCCGGCGACACCGGCGTGCGCCGGGTCGACTGCCTCGGCTTCATGGATGGCGTGCGCCCGCTCGGTGATCAGGGTCAGGCCCAAGGAGCGGTCGCCGTACCCGGCGGCCAGAAGGGCTTTCACCGTACGGAAGGCGTGCAGCGAGCCGCCCGCCTGGCTCTCGACGACGCCGGCACCGGACCGGTCGTCCACGGCGCCGGGCGCCACCCAGATCAGCTGGTCGAGTTCCGGGACCGACCGGAGAGACGTCTCCAGGTCGTCGTACGTACGCTGCGACGGCTCCGCGACCAGGTGCGCGCCGGGAAAGCGCGCGAGGAGAACGTCGCGCGCCTGCCCTGGGGACGCGATGATGCCCACCGATGCGGAACTCCGCGGCCGGGCTGCGGATTCCGTCGGCTGAACGGGATCCCACACCGGCACCAGCGTGGTGGCGCCGTCCGCCGGGTCCGCAGTCTGCTCGGCGCGCGCCGGGCCCGGCGTCCGCTCGGTTCGACGGCCGGCGATGCCCCGCAGACGCAGGCACACCGTGCCGTCGTCGGTCGCGAGGTCGATGTCGATCCGGTCCGCGCCGCGCACGTCCTCGGCACGGCGTATCAGGGCCCACATCGTGGTCGCGCCGGGGGCGAGGACTTCGGCCGACTTGATGCTGAACACCAACCCGAGCCGATCGTCACCGTCGTCGCCGTCGCCGTCGAGCAGTCGCATGCACTGCATCGCCGAGTCCACCAGCGCCGGGTGCGGAACGTGGCCGTCCGCGGTTCCTGACGCCATGCCGGGCACCCGCAGCTCGGCGAGCACCGCGTTGTCGCCACGGTGGACCGCCACGACCCCCTGGAACGTGGGGCCGTAGAAGATGCCGCGATCCCGCCACTCGGCGTAGAACCGCTGGGGGTCGAACGCCGTGGGCCGGAAATCCCGGAGCAGCGCGGGCAGGTCGAGCGCCTGCGCGGCCGTCGGCTCCACGGCGGACACCTCGCCTTGGCAATGGAGTACGGGTTCGTCTCCGGCGGCCTCCGTGGAGGACACCGTGAACCGGGTGGTGCCGCCGTCGGCGCGAAGATCGACCCGCAGTGCGCGCGGCACGCCTGACACCGCGAGAGGTCGCAGGAAGACGACGTCGTGCAGGCGGACCGCGTCGCTCGCGGTCCGCCTCGCCGCTACTGCGGCCCACCGCAGATACATCGCACCCGGGGCGATCCCGGTTCCCTGCACCTGATGTTCCCGCAGGTAGAACTCGTCACCGGTGAGGACTTCCTCATCGCGTCGCGGCCCGTCGTCCGCCGCCGCGCGGTTCGGCAGCGCATAGCGGTTCCGCTCGAAGGGGTAACCGGGCAGCGGAACGCGGCGGTAGCGGCCGTCGCGGAACAACTCGGCGAAATCCGGTGCCTCACCGTCGAGGAACCTCTGGGCGAGCGCCTGCACCATGGAGTCCGCGCTCTGCGCCGGGACGTCCTGCCCGGAGAGCCAGGCAGTGCACCGGCTCTCCAGTTCCGCGATGTCCCGGACCACACGCACCCATCGATGCCGCAGATGCCTGCGGCCGAGCAGAAGGGTGTGGCTCACGTCGCCGACATCGAGGTCCGGATGCTCGCGGCAGTGGCGCGCGAGCCGGGCCACCTGTTCACGCAGGGCGTCCTCGGTCGCCGCCGACAGCGCGATCAGCCGGGCCCCGCCCTGCCTGTTGCGCGGCGGTGCGGGCGGCTTCGACGGCTGCTCGATGACGGCGTGGGCGTTGGTTCCGCTCGCGCCGAGCGACGTGACCGCGGCGCGCCGCCTGGCGCCTTCGGGCACGGCCCACCGTTTCGGCTCCGTGTGCACGAAGAACGGGCTGCCGGCCAGCGTGACACTGGAGTTCGTCTCCGTGTGGTGGGGCAGACCAGGGATCACCTCGTGCCTCATCGCCAGCAGTGTCTTGATGACACCGATCACGCCGGCCGCCGCCTGCGCGTGACCGATGGAGGCCTTGGTCGAGCCGAGCGAGCAGAACCGCTCGGCGTCCGTGAAGCCGCGGAACGCGCGGTCGAGCGCCCGGAATTCCACCGGATCGCCGAGCTTGGTCCCGGTGCCGTGCGCCTCGACCAGCCCGATCCCCGTGGGGTCGATGGCGAAGTCCTGGTAGATCTGCCGGATCAGGCGTTCCTGCGAGGTCCCGTTCGGCGCTGCGATCCCGTTGGTCGTGCCGTTGTGGTTGATCCCGATGCCACGGATCACGCCGTGGATGTGGTCGCCGTCCGCCTCGGCGTCCGAGAGCCGTTTGAGGACCAGCGCACCGACCCCCTCGGCAGGCACGAATCCGTCGGCCGCCTGGTCGAACGCCCGGCTCCGGCCGGTCGGGGAGAGCATCCCGGCCCGCGACGCCGCCAGATACAGCCGCGGCGAGTTCTGGACGTAGACCCCGCCCGCGATCGCCGTGGTGACCTCGCCCGCCCACAGCGCCTGACATGCCAGGTAGAGGGAGACCAGCGAACTGGAACATGCGGTGTCGACCGCGATCGCCGGCCCGTGCAGGTCCAGGTAGTACGCGATGCGGGACGGCACGAGCGAGTTCATGTTGCCCCACAGCGCCTGGCCCGGGTAGTCGGACGGCCCCGTCAGATCCAGGTAGTCGCCTGCGGCGCAACCCACGTAGATACCGCACCGGTCGCGGTCGAGCGACTCGCCCGCGTGGCCGGCGTCCTCCAGCGCCCGCCACGCCTCCTGGAGGAACAGCCGCTGCTGCGGCTCCATGTAGACGGCCTCCGTACCGGAGATCCCGAAGAAGAGCGGGTCGAACTCGTCGACGCCGTCCAGGAGACCGCCGTCCAGGCAGACGCTGCCCAGCGACGCGAGGTCCCAGCGGTCCACCTTGGCGACGGCGTCCCGGCCGGAGGCCAGCAGGTCCCAGAACGCGTCGGTGTCCCGGGCGCCCGGGAACCGGCCGCTCATGCCGACGATCGCGACGGGCTCCCGGCCACCGCCGGACGGCGCGGATACCGCCGTCGGCCGGGGTACGGCAGCCGACTCGGGTACGGCGGAGTGCTCAGGTACCACCGACGGTACGGGTACCACCGACGGCTCCGGCACCACGACCGCGACGGCGGCGCCCTCCTCGTCGACGATGAAGCTCGTCAGCCGCCGGACCGACGGGTTCTCGAACAGCACGCTCGGATCGAGGTCGGTGCCCAGCGACTCGTTGAGCCGCTGCACCAGGGAGACGCCGGTGAGCGAGTCCAGTCCGTAGTCGGCGAAGGGCTTGTCGGCCGCGAGCTCGTCCGCAGTGAGCTTCAGCGTTTCGGCCAGGATCCGCTCGACGGCCGCGCGGACGTGCTCCTCGACCGAACCGGACGCGGCAGGCCGCAGATCCCGGCGCGGGACGGGCGAACCGACGCGCGCCAGCAACACCTGCTGGCCCAGATCCCGGGCGGGCTCCGCCAGGAGTTCGACCGTGTCGAACCCGCACTCCCGCAACACCTCGCGCCACGCGTCCGAGGACAGCGCCGGTCCGCCCTGGATACGCCTTCCGTCCGTGAACCGCCACCACCCGTCGAGGAGCCCGAAGGTCAGGTGCGACCACCAGTCGTTCCGGGCGAGTTCGTTGAGTACGAGGACTCCGCCGGGCCGCAGCAGTGCTCGGGCGTGACGCACGGCCCGCACGATGTCCTCGGTGGCGTGCAGGACGTTGTTGGCGATGACGATGTCGTAGTGGGCCGGGTCGAGTCCCTGTGCGCCGGGCTCCCGCTCCACGTCGAAGGTCGAGAAGGACACGTACGGCACCTGGCCGGCGATCCGCCGCTCAGCGTCGATCAGGAACGCCTTCGAGATGTCCGTATAGCGGTACTCGGCGACGTCGCGGCCCGCCAGCCGGGCGAAAACGCGCTCGCTGGTGCTGCCGGTGCCCGCTCCGATCTCCAGCAGCCGGATCCCGTCGCCGCGGGCGTCCACCTCCGCGCGCACCGCGCCAGCCGTCACGTCGTTGAAGTAGTCGGCCGTCGCGTTCCCCCGGTACGCCGGTTCGACCAGCTCGAACGAGCCGCCCGGGAACATGACCGCCGTGGCCTTCGTCCGCCCGGACAGGATCGCGGGCAAGGCCTCGATCATGCGCTCGGTCAGACCGGTCTTGGCCGCCAGCTCCGGATCTTCGGCACGGGCGTCCTTCCACGTACGCCAGGCGCGCCACGCCTGTTCGAGGCCTGGCGCGCTCTCCCTGGGCGCCACGAACGCGCCCTCACGCACGAGTTCTCCGTGGCCCAGCAGCACGGTCACCGTATGGTCGAGCCACGGGGCGAAGGACGGTGTGATCTCCTGCCCGACCAGGTCACGGCGAACGGGCGCGTCGAAGAGCCCCGCCGCCACGAGCTGTGCGAGTACGAGCGGGCGCGCGTGGCTGTCCAGCTCGTCCGTGGCGGACGTGCGACCGGACAGGAACGTCTCGACGCTCTCAGGCTCGGCCGCGGCCACGAGCAACGATGCCGCGTCGAGCGGGTCGGCAGTGGCCCGGGAGACCGGCACGACGCCGAGCGGTCCGGCGGCCCGGGGAACCGGCACCTCCTCGGCGGCCGGCCAGTACCGTTTCGCGGCGAACGGATACGTCGGCAGGCTCACCCGCACCGGCGGATGCGCGCCGTGGCGGGCCTGCCAGTCGACGTCGATGCCGTTGACCCACAGGGGCGCGATCTTGTCCCACTCCCCGCGTTCGAGCCACCGGGCGAGGAGGTCCCGCAACTCCCCCGGGCGGTCGAACATGGCCCGCAGCTCGTCCTCCGGCCGTCGGGCCGTACCTTCGAACACCGTTCCGCGCGCCCCGCGTCCGACGTAGTCCTGAAGGGTGGCGACCAGGCCGTCGAGGTCGTTCGCGACGAAGACCACACGTTCGGCCATCGCCCGCCGCCCGACCTGCAGCGTGTACGCGAGCGACGCCAGGTCGCCGTGCGCTTCCCGGTATCCGGGCAGGAACTCCAGAAGCTGCCGCGCGAGGACGCCGAGCCGCTCCCCGTCGCGGGCCGACAGGACCACCGCCTGGGGGCCGGGGCGTCCGGCGGCCCGGGCACCGGTCGGCGCCTGTTCCAGTACCGCGTGCACGTTGGTGCCGCCGATCCCGAAGGAGCTCAGCCCCGCCCGCGCGGGCCCATCGCCGCCGTCCAGCCGAAGATTCCGGTCGGCCACGAAGAACGGCGACTCGTCCCAGTCGATCTCCGAGCTCGGCACGTCGCTGTGCAGGGTCCGCGGAACCTCTCCGTGCCGCAAGGACAGGGCCACCTTGATGAGGCCGGCGATCCCCGCGGCCGCGTCCAGGTGGCCGATGTTGCTCTTGACCGAGCCGATGCCGCAGTACTGGCTGCGATCCGTGGAGTGGCGGTACGCCTCGGTCAGCGCCGCGACCTCGATGGGGTCGCCGAGCCTCGTGCCCGTGCCGTGCGCTTCGACGTAGCTGATGGTCGACGGGTCCACGCCCGCCTTGTCCAGCGCCTTGCGGATCACCTCGGCCTGGCCGCGCACACCGGGCGCGTAGAACCCCGCCTTGTCGCCACCGTCGTTGTTCACCGCGATTCCGCGGATCAGGCAGTAGATGTGGTCACCGGCGGCGATCGCCTCAGCGGCGCGCTTGAGGACGACCACGCCGACACCTTCGCCGCCGGACATGCCGTCGGCGCCGTCGGCGAACGCGCGGCTGCGCCCGTCGCTGGAGAAGTTCAGGCCCGGCTGGTGCACGTATCCCAGTTCCCCCGCGGAGAACAGGCTGGCCGCGCCGACGATCGCCTGGTCCACGTCGCCGGCCAGGAGCCCCTGACAGGCGACGTGGACCGCGCTCAGAGCGGAGGAGCAGTTGGTGCTCACCGCCATGCTGGGGCCCCGCAGGCCCAGCTTCGTGGAGATCATCGTGGGCACCGTGCCGCCCTGGGCGAACAGCCACGCGGCGTACGTCTCGGAGCTGGCCAGGACCCGTGGGCCCGACGCGTTCGCCATCAGGGCCGGGAGCAGGGCCTGGTAGAAGTTCGTGCTCGTGGACGTGGTGACGCTGGTCCCGGGAACGTCCTCCGGGCGGTAACCGGCGTCCTCCAACGCCTGCCACGCGTGCTGCAACAGCAGGCGCGCCTGCGGATCCATGAACTCGGCGTCGCGGGGGGAGATGTCGAAGAACGCCGCGTCGAACTCCGCCCTGCCGTCCACGACCGACCGCTGCGGCACGTATCCGGGCCGGGTGATCAGTTCCTCCGGCACTCCGAGTGTGCGCAGTTCCTCGGCCGACCATGACGTGGAGCCGCTACGTCCTTCCACGAGCGCGGACCAGAAGGCGCGGTGGTCCATGGCTCCCGGGAACCGGCAGGAGATGCCGATGACCGCGATCGTGTCGTCGAGTGCGGCGTCGTCGGCCGCCGGAGTGGCAGGGCCCGGATCAGGGCGCTGCTCGGGCTCGACCACCTGCACCGAAGGTGCCGCCGATCCGACAGGTACCTGGTCAGCAGGCAGCAGCCCCGTCAGATGCCGGGCCATCGCCGTGACGGACGGGTGTGCGAAAAGGCTGGTGGGCCGCAGCGAGAGGCCGAACTCGCGGTTGATCCGCGCCACCGCTTCGATGGCCGCGAACGAGTCTCCGCCGACGTCGAAGAAGCCTGCGGCGCGATCGAGGTCACGCGAGCCGAGCACCTCTTCGAAGATCCCCCGCACGGTCCGCTCGATGCCGAGCGCGGCCACCGGGTCGCCGACCACCGGACTATCGGCCACCGGGACGCCGACCACCGAACTGTCGGCCAGCGGGTCGCCGACCACCGAACTGTCGGCCATCGAACCGCCGACGACCGGACTGTCGGCCACCGGGACGCCAGCCACCGGGCTCCCGGCGGCCGGGAGCGGCACCGCCTGCGCGGCCTCGGCCAGTTTCGCCCGGTCGACCTTGCCGTGCGCCGTGAGCGGAAAGGCGTCCAGGGCCACGAAGGCGGCGGGCAGCATGTAGGCGGGGAGGGTCTTGGCGAGTTCGGCGCGCAGCAGCGCGGCGTCGACCGGCGCGTCCCCGTTCCCGGTGCAGTACGCCGTCAGCCTGTCCGACAGACCGGCGTGTTCGAGCAGGACGACGCTTCGGCCGATCGCCGGGTGGGCATCGAGCACCGCCTCGATCTCACCGAGTTCGATGCGGTGGCCGCGCAGTTTGACCTGGTGGTCCATCCGGCCCAGGACGACGATCTCGCCGTTCGGCAGTCGGCGCGCGCGATCGCCGGTCCGGTACAGCCGTCCGGGCGCGAACGGGTTGTCCAGGAAGCGCTCGGCCGTCAGTTCCGGCTTCCGGTGGTAGCCCAGGGCGACCCCGTCGCCCCCGATGTGCAGCTCGCCGGTCACGCCGACCGGCAGGGGGCTCAGGTTCTGGTCGAGGACGTACAGCTGGGTGTTGGCGATGGGGCTGCCGATGGTCACCGGCTCCGCACGGCTCAGCCGCTTGGCCGCTGACCAGATGGTCGTCTCCGTGGGCCCGTACAGGTTCCAGGCCTCGCCGCGTGCCACGAGTTGGTCCTTCAGGGCGTCGGGTAACGCCTCGCCGCCGCACAACACCTTGACGCCCTCGGTGTTCTGCCACCCGACGCGCACCAGCATGGCCCAGGTCGCCGGGGTGGCCTGCATGATGGTGGGCCGCCAGTCGGCGACCTTCTCGGCCAGCAAGGTGGCATCGGCGGCCGTGCCGGAGTCAGCGATGCAGACCTGCCCACCGGTGATCAGCGGAAGGTAGAGCTCCAGGGCGGCGATGTCGAAGCTGTGCGTGGTGATGGCCAACAGCCGGTCGCTGGACGTCACTTCCAGCGTGTGTGCCATGGCGAGCAGGAAGTTGGTCAGCGCCGCGTGCGGGACGACGACGCCCTTGGGCTTCCCCGTACTGCCTGAGGTGTAAATGATGTAGGCGGCGGCTCGCGAGTCCGGCGCATCGGCGGTCGGCTCCCCCGCCGCCGCCGATGCCTGGGCGGCCTGATCATCCCGGCGGTCCGTCGCGTACAGCCTCACCTCCGGCATCCCTGCGGCGGCCAGCCTGTCCATCACCGCCTCATGGCAGATGACGAGGTGCGCGCCGCTGTCCTCGACCATGTAGGAGAGGCGTTCGGCCGGCTGTCGGCTGTCCAGGGGCAGGTAGACCGCGCCGAGCCTCATGACGGCGAGGAGGGCCACGACCAGGTCGAGTGACCGTTCGTAGCAGACCCCTACGACGTCCCCGGGGCCGACGCCTTGACGCGTCAGCGCCTGGGCCAGCGCCGAGCTTCGGTACGCGAGTTCGCGATAGGTGAGAGCCCGCTCTCCGCAGGTGACCGCCGGGGCGTCCGGGTTCGCGTCCGCCTGCTGAGCGAAGAGGTCCCAGCACGTCCGATGCGCGGGAAAGTCGGCCTCGGTGCGGTTCCATACCTCGGAGGCGAGGCGCCGCTCCTCGTCACCGAGCAGGTTCAGCCCGCCGATCGGCGCCTGCCCGTCCGCGTCGAGAATGCCGTCCACCAGGGTGGCGAAGTGGTCTGCCATGCCCGCGACGGCGTCGGCGGCGAAGGCGTCGGGGTGGTACTTCCAGTTCACCAGGAACCCGTCACCGGGAGCCACGTCCACCGTGAGGTCGTACTCACCCACCTGGTACAGCCCGTCGACGAGCTCGAAGTCGCTCTCGCCGGTGGCGCGGGCCCGCTCGCCCAGGTATCCGGAGAGAGCGGAATCCTGGTAGTTGTACACGATCTGATAAAGAGGTGACCGCGGATTCACGCCCCGGGCCCCGAGATCGCCCACGATCCGGTGGAACGGGTAGGCCCCGTGCTCCAGCACGTCGAGCACCGTGGACTGTACGCGCCGGGCGAACGACGTGAACTCCTCGGCGGCGTCCGGCCTGCTCCGGACGGGCAGTGTGTTGATGAAGCAGCCGACGACCGGATCGAAGTGTTCCGTCGGGCGCCCGGCCACCGGCATCCCGATGACGAGGTCCTCGCTTCCGGTGTACCGGTGCAGCAGCGTCAGGAAGGCCGCCAGGAAGAAGATCCCGGGGCTGATCCCCTGCGAGGCGGTGAAGGCCGCGATGGCGGCGGCCTGCTCCTCCGGCAGCCGGCTGGTGTGCACCTCGCCCACATGCGGCGCGTCCGGCTCCAGCGCCACCTGCGTGGGTAACCCGGTGAGGACCTCCGCGCCGGCGAGCTCCCGCACCCAGAACGCGCGGTCCTCCTCGGCACGTTCACCGGCGAGCATGTCCCGCTCCCACGCGACGAACTCACCGAAGGAGGCGGAGCCGGTCTCGATCGGCACGTCCCGCCCCTCGACCCGCGCCCGGTACGAACGGAACAGCGTGTCGATGACGAGACGGCCCGACACCCCGTCGATCACGAGGTGATGGACGACCAGCAGAACGTATGCCTCGGACGCGGAGCGACGCAGGACGGCCAGCCTGGTCAAGGGACCACCGGCCAGGTCGAACGGCCGCCTCGCCCGTTCCTTCACCAGGTCCAGCACGCGACCGGCCGGCACCTCGGAGATGTCCACGGACTCGACGGAGAAACCCTCCGCGTCCCCGGGGCACAGACGCGGCCCGTCATCGGTCTCGCACACCGTGGCCGAGAGGAGCGGATGCCGGAAAAGCGTGTCGCGGAACGCGGCCTGAAGTGCCGCGACATCCACGTCCGCACACGAGAAGCAGAGCGGAACGTTGTAGGCGTACGTCTCCGGCTCCATCCGGCCAAGTGCCCACAGGCCGCGCTGTCCCTCGGACAGAGGAATCTCCACGCGTCTGCCGAGCTCGGCCAGTACCGCCGCCGTCGATATCTCGCCGTCGGCATACATGCGGGCGAGCGCGCGAAGGCTCATGACGCGATCCTTCCTGCCACGCCACCCGGGCATGACGCGGCAGCAAAAGGGCGAACGCAAGGACTCTGCCCGAGGCCTGCGCGCAGCGGCGAACAGCAGGCGCCCACGGAGGTGGCCGTCGGTGTCATGACCATCAGTATGGCCTGCGGACCGTTGCGTGTTCGCACGTCTGTTCCGCTGTGGGATACGTCACTTATAGGTTTCGGCCAGCGCGGCCCACGTGGTGCACGGTGCCGCCGCGCGTAGGAGGACTACCGCCGAACCCGGGGCATCCCCAGCCCGATCCAGGAGATGATCTCGCGCTGGATCTCGTTGTTGCCGCCGCCGAAGGTGAAGATGACCGCCGACCGGTAGCCGCGTTCCAGTTCGCCGTGGAGCACCGCGCCTGCGGAACCCTCCTTCAGGGGGCCCGCCGAGCCGACCACCTCCATGAGCCAGGCGTAGGCGTCGCGGCGGGCTTCGGAGCCGTAGACCTTGACCGCCGAGGCGTCCTGGGGGGTGAGGGTGGCGTTCTGGAGGGCGGAGACCATCTGCCAGTTGAGCAGTTTCATGGCGTCCAGGCGGGTGTGGGTGCGAGCGAGGCGGGTGCGGACCCAGGGGAGGTCGATGACGCGGCGGCCGTCGGTGAGGCGGGTGTCGGCGGCCCAGCGCTGGACGTTGTGCAGCGCGCGGACCGCCATGGTGCCGTGGGCGGCGAGGGTGACGCGTTCGTGGTTGAGCTGGTTGGTGATGAGCCGCCAGCCCTTGTTCTCCTCACCGACGCGGTGGGTGAGGGGGACGCGGACGTTCTCGTAGTAGCTGGCCGTGGTGTCGTGCGAGGCGAGCGTGTTGATCAGGGTGCAGGAGTAGCCGGGGTCGCTGGTGGGGACCAGGAGCATGGTGATGCCCTTGTGCGGCGGGGCGTCGGGGTCGGTGCGGACGGCGAGCCAGACCCAGTCGGCGGTGTCGCCGTTGGTGGTCCAGATCTTCTGTCCGTTCACGAGGTACGCGTCCCCGTCGCGGACCGCGCGGGTCCTGAGGGCGGCGAGGTCGGTGCCGGCGTCCGGTTCGCTGTAGCCGATCGCGAAGTCGATCTCCCCGGCGAGGATCTTCGGCAGGAAGTACGTCTTCTGCTCGTCGGTGCCGAACTGCATGATCGTGGGCCCGACGGTGTTCAGCGCCATCAGCGGCAGCGGTACGCCCGCCTGGGCCGCCTCGTCGAAGAAGATGAACTGTTCGATCGGGGTGAGCCCCCGGCCGCCGTACTCCTTCGGCCAGCCGACGCCCAGCCAGCCGTCGGTGCCGAGCCGGCGGACCGTCTCGCGGTAGAAGCGCTTCTGGGCGGCCGGTTCCGCGTACCGGGCGTAGGCGTTGTCGGGGACCAGGGTGGCGAAGTAGTGACGCAGTTCGGTGCGCAACTGCTCTTGCCCAGGCGTGTATTCGAGGTGCACGGCCCCTCCGGAGTCTCGCGGCTGCGTCGCCCGTGTGCGGCGGCGCACACAGTAGAACGTGTTGCAAGAATCCGGAAGGGCCGGGAAGCCTGATCTCCGCCGTCAGCGCTTGACGGCGCGCAGGACCACGAACTTCGGGTCGCCCGCCACCGTGGTGCAGTTGCCGAAGATGCGGCGCAGGTGGGTGTGGTACGAGAGGTGCCGGTTGCCCACCACCCAGAGTTCGCCGCCCTGCCGCAGCGCGGTGCGCGCGCTGACGAACATCGTGCGGGCGGTGGCGTCCGTGGTCGCCATGTGGGAGTGGAACGGCGGGTTGTTGAGCACCAGGTCCAGGCTGCCGGGGGCGAGGTCCGCGAGTCCGTCGCCGACCAGGAAGTCCGCCTTCGCCCCCTCCGGCGTACCCAGGCGGAACGTCTCTTCGGCGGAGGCGACGGCCCCGTACGACTCGTCGGTGAACGTGACGTGCGCGTCGGGGTTGGCGAGCGCCGCGGAGAGGCCGAGGACCCCGTTGCCGCAGCCCAGGTCGGCGACCTCGACGGAGCCGCCGCGGGTGGGCAGGTGCTTCAGGAAGAAGCGGGTGCCGACGTCCAGGCGCTCGGCGCAGAAGATCCCGGCGTGGTTGACGGCGGTACGGCCGGAGACGGGGCCGATGTCGGCGGGCAGCTCGTAGCGGTACGGCCACGGGCTCGGCGTACGCGGCAGATCGAGGTCCGGGGTGGCGAAGATGAGCCGCGCCTTGCGGACCGCGAGGGACGTGCGCGTCGGGCCGACGATCCGCTCGAAGAGCTTGAGGGTGGAGGTGTGGATCTCCTTGACCATGCCGGTCCCGATGACCACCGTGCCCGCGTGCAGGGCCGGAGCGATCCGGTGGAGCTGGTCCTCCAGGAACGCCAGGGACTTCGGCACCCGGACCAGCAGCACGTCGATCCGGTCCGGCGGGGTGTCGCGGGAGGACAGCAGCGTCACGGCGTCCGGGTCCAGGCCGTTGCGGGCCAGGTTGGCCTGGGTGGCGCGCCGGGCCAGGTAGGAGTCGCTGATCTGGACGGGCCGGTGGGCGGCCAGCGCGGTGGCCAGGGCGCCCCACCGGTCCCCCACGACGGCGACCGTGCCCGTGAGGTCGACGGGTCCCGTCTCGGGATCCGTCAACTGGCGGAGCAGGTATTCGTCGGCGGCGTCCCAGGCCCGGAAGGGGTCGCTGGGGTGCTCGGGGAAGCGGGCGAGCTCGAAAGTGCCCTGTGAGGTCGTCAAACGGTTCATATGTCACTCAGGCTAACCGAGGAACCGGGGGCGCCCCACACGCTCCCCGGCCCCTCGGTCGTATCGCCCTGGCTCCCGGCCCGCCGGGCATCCGCCGCCGGGCCTTGGGGCCGGGCCGCGCGCTCCGTCAGGGCAATTGTCTGTCGAGGGCGGAGCGCCCCTCATCGGCCAGCTTGCGCCGCGCCCACTCCAGGGTCTCGGGGGTCAGGTCCCGCCCGGAGGCGAGCACCACGTCCTCCGCGCTCGGCTTGTCGCTCGCACCCGTGTGCAGGAGCCGGTCGGGGGTGACACCCGACGCCTCGGGCCCGGCCGCGGATACGGATTCGGGGTCTTCGCTCATGCCGCCTCCTCCTCGTCCTTGCGGCAATTCTCGCGCCGCGCGGGCCGGGCCGCATCCGAGGAGGCCGGGACCGGTGGGCCACCCAGGAGAGTGAACCGGTCATTGGGCCGTACGAGGAGTGGGCAGAACCGGAATGTCGGTTCTCACCTCTTGAGGCGGTGCCCATGCTCCACGGCGTCGACGTCAGCGCCTACCAGCCCTCCTACGACACGGACGGCCTCGATTTCGTCTTCGTCAAGTCCACCGAGGGCCGCACCTATGTCAATCCACGTCTCGACGCCCAGGTGAAGCGGGCCCGGGACGCCGAGTGCGTCGTCGGTTTCTACCACTTCCTCTGGCCCGGGGAGATCAAGGACCAGGTGGCGTACTTCCTGGACAGGACCCCGGAGAAGGAGGGCGATCTGCTCGCTGTCGACTGGGAACAGACCGGCGGCGGGACGCGCGCGAGCAGCGCGGAGAAGGACCGCTTCCTCCGTGAGGTGAAGCGGGAGCGGCCCGGCCACCGGGTCCTGCTGTACTGCAACCGGGCCTTCTGGCGCACCCGCGACACCAGCGACTACGCGGGCGACGGGCTGTGGATCGCCGATTACGTCTCCGCCGGCAGGCCCAGGATCGAGGCGTCCTGGCGGATCCATCAGTACACCGACGACCCCCTGGACAAGAACGTCGCCGACTTCGAATCGGTCCGGGCCCTGCGCGACTGGGCCACCGCCGGGTAACGGCCTTCCGGGCCCCGGGGCGTTCCCGTTCCAGGGGCCCGACCAGGCCCAAGCTTGACCTGCACATGATAGGTACACAGCGTTCACACGCGGGCCACGGTGCGTGTGGAAGGCTCCCGCGTACCACACATCGCCCGGCCGCCCCGACGAGCGCCCCCACCCAGGGCGGGAGCCGTGGTGCCCGCGTTCCGAGAGGACACCCCACATGTCCCGTCGCCATCCGTTCTACGCGCGTCCGCTGCTGGCCACCGCGGCCGCCGCCGCCGTCCTCGCGGGCACCGCGGCGGCCGCGCCCGCCGCCGACACCCCGCCCGACCGTCCCGCCACCCTCGCCGCCGCGCTCGACGACACGTACTACCAGGACGCCCTCGGCAAGACCGGCACCGAGCTCAAGGCCGTGCTGCACACGATCATCAGCGACCAGACCAAGCTCTCCTACAGCCAGGTGTGGGACGCGCTGAAGGCCACCGACGAGGACCCCGCCAACTCCTCCAACGTGATCCTCCTCTACACCGGGCGCTCCCAGTCCAAGAACGACAACGGCGGCAACGCCGACCAGTGGAACCGTGAGCACGTCTGGGCCAAGTCGCACGGCGACTTCGGTACGGCCACGGGCCCGGGCACCGACATCCACCATCTGCGCCCCGAGGACGTCTCGGTCAACTCCACCCGCGGCAACAAGGACTTCGACAACGGCGGCGGCCAACTGGGCGAGGCGCCCGGCAACTACACCGACGGCGACTCCTTCGAGCCGCGCGACGCGGTCAAGGGCGACGTCGCCCGCATGATCCTCTACATGGCGGTGCGCTACGAGGGCAACGACTCCTTCGCCGACCTCGAACCCAACGACCAGGTGAACAACGGCTCCGCCCCCAAGATGGGCAAGCTGTCCGTGCTGAAGCAGTGGAGCCAGGAGGACCCGCCGGACACCTTCGAGAAGCGCCGTAACGACGTCATATTCGAGCGGTTCCAGCACAACCGGAACCCGTTCATCGACCACCCGGAGTGGGTCGAGGCCATCTGGTAGCCCCGTTCCGGGTCACTCCCCCTCGGCCAGGACCTTCGCGCAGTCCTCCACCGCCGCCTCGCGGGTGGCGTAGCGCGGCAGGTCCTGGCCGGTGCCTTCCCGTACGACGTCCGGTGGGCCGAGCAGATCGCGCGGGTCGACGACCGCCGCGCGCCGACCGTCGCTGGAGAGCCGGCCGAGGCCGATGTGGAGCATCCCCAGGGCGACCGAGTCGATGGAGGTGACGGCGTGCAGGTCCAGCACGACCGACCCCCTTCCGTCGGTCCCCGTCTCGTCCAGGGCGTACAGCACGCGCTCGGCCGCCGTGAAGTCGATGGCCCCCTGGGCCACGACCACGCCGAGCTTCTCGTGCAGGGCTCTCTCCTGGCCGGCCGAGGGCGCCGACGGCAGGTCGTCGGCGGTGGTGACGAGGCTGACCGTGGAGCCGGGGAGCGCCGGGTTGAGCATCAGGTGGAGTCCGTACCGCTCCGAGAGCGCCCTGAGCGCCGCCTGGCCGCGTACCGACGTACCGGTGGTGTCCAGCGGCGGGCTGTAGGTGGCGAGGCCGAAGCGGGCCGGGCCGACCGCGATGAGGCCGCCGGAGACCCCGCTCTTGGCGGGCAGCCCGATCCGCAGGAGCCACTCCCCCGAGCCGTCGTACATGCCGCAGGTGGCCATGACCGCGAGCACGCGCGCGGCGACCTCCGCGGAGACGACCTGGTCGCGGGTGACCGGGTTGACCCCGCCGTACGCGAGGGTCGCGGCCA
Source organism: Streptomyces cyaneofuscatus (assembly GCF_042718795.1). GTDB lineage: Bacteria > Actinomycetota > Actinomycetes > Streptomycetales > Streptomycetaceae > Streptomyces > Streptomyces cyaneofuscatus_A. Next base: position 32,345 of record NZ_JBHXOX010000019.1, on the reverse strand, counting down.
TCGTCGCGAGGTCGAGGGCGGTGACGCGTACCGCGCACTGGCGGAAGTAGCGGTCCACCGCGAGGACCGGGTCGACGGGCAGGGTGCCGGTGGCGCGGATCAGGTACGCGAGCGCCCGGTTGCGGTCGCCGGTCAGGGACTCCGAGGTGAACACCTCCTCGTCCACGTCCAGTTCACGCCCGGCGAAGCGGCCGAGGCAGTGCAGGATGCGTTCGAAGGCGGGTTCGCCGGGGGTGTCGGGGATCAGGGCGGTGGTGACGATGGCCCCGGCGTTGACCATCGCGTTGGCGGGCCGGCCGGTGCCGGGTTCCAGGCTGATGGCGTTGAACGCGTCACCGCTCGGCTCGGCGCCCACCCACCGGCTCACCTCGTCGAGGCCGAGGACGGAGAGCGCGAGGGCGTAGACGAACGGTTTGGAGACCGACTGGAGGGTGAAGGGGACCTCGGCCTCGCCCGCGCTGTAGCGGTGGCCGTCCATGCTGACCAGGGCCAGCCCGAAGGCGTCCGGGTCGGCGAGGCCGAGCTGCGGGATGTAGTCGGCCGGCCGGCCGCCGGGCAGGTCACCGAACTCGGCGCGCATCCTCTTGAGCGAGTCGGTCACCGCGTCGGCGGCACTCATCCGCGCCGCCCCTCAGCCGCGCTCGGCCTGGGCGACCCGGGGGAAGGCCTTCACCCCGGCGGCCTTGCGGCTGTTGGCCTGGGCGTCGACCGTACGGCCCGGCGGGGCGTCCTCCACCCCGACGACCACCGTGTCGAGGACCTTGTCCTCCGTGTCGACGAACTCCACCTTCACCGCGTAGAAGGCGGCCTCGTCCGTGGGGTTGGTGACCCGGACGCGGGCGCTGCGGACCTCCTCCGCCGCGTCGACGGGCAGCCCGCTCACCGAGAAGTCGGCGATCGCGTCGCCCCGGCCCTCGACACCGTCGAGCCGCTTGACGGCCTCCTGCCGGACGCGTTCGGTCTCGGCGGCGACCCCCGCGCGGGCCCCGCGCGGGCCCCGCGCGGGAAGGGATGCGCTGTCACGGACATGCCGTCCAATCGGGAGGGAGGAAGAGCACGAGAAGAATGATCACCAACTCGCCCATATTAGAATCAAACGGTATGAATTGACTCGTCGAAGCACCCGCTTCATACGGGAGCGGGTTCGAGCCCTGGGAGGGAACGATGGACACGGACGCCCTGACCGCCGGCCTGTTGCGGGAGCTGCGGGCGACCCGGCCCTATCCGGCCCTGTCCCTGACCATGCCGACCCACCGCACGGCCCCGGACAACAACCAGGACCCGGTGCGGCTGCGCAACCTGGTGGCGGAGGCGGGCCACCGCCTGGACGCCGATCCGCAGGTGAGCCGGGAGACGGCCGCCGCCATCAAGGCCGAGCTGGAACGGGCGGTCGACGAGGTGGACCCGCGCCGGGCCCTGGACTCGCTGATCGTCCTGGCCACGGCGGACGAGCACCAGATCTGGCAGTTGCCGCGCACCGCACCCGAACGGGTGGTGCTCAGCGACAGCTACCTCACCCGCAACCTGGTCGCCGCGAAGGCCCAGGCGCGTCCGTACTGGGCGCTCACCGTCGCCGCCGACCACGCCACCCTGTGGAACGGCACGGACGGTGGCATCGAGGTGCGGGAGCTGGACGGCTTCCCGCTGACCGCGCCGAAGGAGGCGCCCAACCCGCAGCGCGAGGAGCGGATCGGGGACACCCCGAGCACGTTCACGTACGAGGACACCCGGAACTTCTTCCGTACCGTCGACCAGAAGCTGCGCGCCCTGCTCGCCGCCGACCCGCGTCCGCTGTACGTGATGGGGCTGCCGCCCGCCCTCTCCCTGCTGGACGAGGTCGGCGAGAGCGCGAAGGGGGCCGTCGGACGCGTCGCCAAGGGCGCGCCCGCCGACCTGCCGCCGGCGGAGGTGCTCAAGGAGCTGCGGCCCGCGCTGGAGGAAGGGTCCCGGCAGGCCACGGCCGACGTCGAGCGGCGCCTCGACAACGCCCGCAGCGCCCACACGTTCGCCGGCGGGCTCGACGAGGTGTGGGCCGCCGTCCGGGAGGGCCGGGTGGGGCTGGTGGCGGTGGAGGAGCACTTCCAGACGACCAAGCGGGTGACCGACGGACACCTGGAGCCGGCCGCCGAGGGGACCACGCAGTCGGACGACCCGGAGGTCCGCGAGGACATCGTGGACGAGCTGATCGAAGCCGCGCTGGACGGCGGGGCCGACGTGGTCTTCGTCGCGGACGACTCGCTGGCCGAGCACGGCCGGATCGCGGCGGCGCTGCGGTTCTGAGGAGGGCGAGGAGGTCCGGCCGGAGCCGCACCGGGCCCCCTCACCCGATGCGGCGGACCGGCGCCCCGTCGAGGAAGGCCCGGATGTTCTCGACCGCCTGGCCGTAGTACGTCGCGTAGTTGGCGCGCGAGACGTACCCCAGGTGCGGGGTGGCCAGCAGCCGCGGGGCGGTGCGCATCGGGTGGCCGGCGGGGAGGGGTTCGGTGTCGAACACGTCGATCCCGGCGCCCGCGATGGTCCCGGCGTGCAGGGCCGCGAGCAGGGCGTCCTGGTCGACGATGGCGGCCCGCGAGGTGTTCACCAGGTAGGCGGTGGGCCGCATCCGGGCGAGTTCGGCGGCGCCGATGAGCCCCCGGGTGCGCTCGCTGAGCGCCAGGTGTACGGAGACGAAGTCGGCGGCCTCCAGCAGCTCCTCCCTGGACCCGGCGAGCGCGGTGCCGACCTCCTTCGTCCGTTCCTCCGTGAGGTTCTGACTCCAGGCCACCACCTCCATGCCGAAGGCCCGGCCCACCTGCGCGACCCGGCTGCCGATCTTGCCGAGGCCCAGCAGGCCGAGCGTGCGGCCGTCCAGGTCGGCGCCGACGGTGGACTGCCAAGGACCTCCCGCACGGAGGCCGTTGGCCTCGGGGACGATGGAGCGGGCGAGGCCCAGCAACAGGGCCCAGGTGAGTTCGACCGGCGGGGTGGAGGAGCTGGCGGTGCCGCAGACGGTGACGCCGTGCTGCTCGGCGGCGACGAAGTCGATCACGGAGTTGCGCATACCGGAGGCGATCAGCAGCCGGAGCCGGGGCAGCCGCGCGAACACCTCCGCCGGGAACGGGACCCGTTCGCGCAGGGTGACGACGATGTCGAACTCCGCGAGGGCGAGGGCCACTTCGTCCACCGAGCCCAGGTGCTCGGTGAACGTGACCACCTCCACCTCCGCCGTGACGGGCGACCAGTCGGCGACGGTGGTGGCGGCGGACTGGAAGTCCTCGATCACGGCGCAACGCAGCTTCATGTAGGGCTCTCTCCGGCGGGCGGGGCGGGCGGCGGACACCCACCATGATCGCCCGAAGTACCTCAGCCGCTCCAGCTCCACTCCTCCACCTCGGGCAGGTCGACACCGTGCTCGCGGATCCAGGCGTGGTGGCGGGTGCGGACATCGGCCATCGCCTGGCGTACGGCGACCGCGCGGACACCGAGCCCCGGCACCCGGTCGATGACGTCCATGACCAGCCGGTAGCGGTCCAGGTCGTTGCGGACCACCATGTCGAAGGGCGTGGTCGTGGTGCCCTCCTCCTTGTAGCCGCGCACATGCAGGTTGGCGTGACCGGTCCGGCGGTAGGCGAGCCGGTGGATCAGCCACGGATAACCGTGGTACGCGAAGATCACCGGCTTGTCGCGGGTGAACAGGGCGTCGTACTCGGCGTCCGTCATCCCGTGCGGATGCTCCTCGTGCGGCTGCATACGGGCGATGTCGACCACGTTGACCACCCGCACGGCCAGCTCCGGCAGATGGCGGCGGAGCAGGTCGGCGGCGGCCAGCACCTCCTGGGTGGGGACGTCCCCGGCGCAGCCGAGCACCACGTCCGGCTCGCGGCTGCCGTCCTCGGTCCCGGCCCACTCCCACGCCCCGGCCCCCCGGGCGCAGTGAGCACGGGCCTCCTCCATCGTGAGCCAGTCGAAGGTCGGCTGCTTGCCCGCCACGATGACGTTGACGTAGTCCCGGCTGCGGAGCGCGTGGTCGGCCACGGAGAGCAGGGTGTTGGCGTCCGGCGGCAGATAGACGCGGACGACCTCGGGGCTTTTGTTCAGGATGTGGTCGACGAACCCGGGGTCCTGGTGCGAGAAGCCGTTGTGGTCCTGGCGCCAGACGTGCGAGGTGAGCAGGTAGTTGAGGGAGGCGATGGGGCGCCGCCAGGGCAGCCGGCGCGAGGTGCGCAGCCACTTGATGTGCTGGTTGACCATCGAGTCGACGATGTGGGCGAACGCCTCGTAGCTGGAGAAGAGCCCGTGCCGTCCGGTGAGGAGGTACCCCTCCAGCCAGCCCTGGCAGAGGTGTTCGGAGAGCACCTCCATGACCCGGCCGTCGCGGGCGAGGTGTTCGTCGGTGGGCAGGGTCCGCGCCTGCCAGGCCTTGCCGGTCGCCCGGTAGAGGTCCTGGAGCCGGTTGGAGGCGGTCTCGTCGGGGCCGACCACCCGGAAGTCCCGGCGCTCGGCCGTCGCGGCCATGATGTCCGCCAGGAATCCGCCGAGCACCTGGGTCGGCGAGTGGGAGGCGGAGCCCGGTGTGTCGACGCGTACGGCGTGGTCCTCCAGGGCGGGGACCGGCAGGTCGCGCAGGAGCAGACCGCCGTTGGCGTACGGGGTCGAGCCGAGCCGCGCCGTGCCCTCGGGGACGCAGGCGAGGACCTGCTCGGTGGGGCGGCCGTCGGCGTCGAACAGCTCCTCGGGGCGGTAGGAGCGCAGCCAGGCCTCCAGTTGCAGCAGATGCTCGGGGTTGTCGCGGACGCCGGAGAGGGGGACCTGGTGGGAGCGCCAGGTGTTCTCGACGGGCAGCCCGTCGACCTCCTCGGGGCCGGTCCAGCCCTTGGGGGTACGCAGCACGATCATGGGCCAGCGGGGGCGCTCGGTGGCTCCGTCCTCGCGGGCCGCGCGCTGGAGGGCCGCGATCCGGTCGACGGCGGCGTCCATGGCAGCGGCCATCGCCCGGTGGACGGTGGCCGGGTCGTCGCCGGTGACGTGGAGCGGGTCGTGGCCGTAGCCGCGCAGGAGCTGGTCGAGCTCGTCCTCGGGGAGCCGGGCCAGGACGGTCGGGTTGGCGATCTTGTAGCCGTTGAGGTGGAGGACCGGCAGCACGGCCCCGTCGTGGACCGGGTCGAGGAACTTGTTCGCGTGCCAGGAGGTGGCGAGCGGGCCCGTCTCCGCCTCACCGTCGCCGACCACGCAGGTGACCAGCAGACCGGGGTGGTCGAAGGCGGCCCCGTAGGCGTGGGTGAGCGCGTAGCCGAGTTCGCCGCCCTCGTGGATGGAGCCGGGCGTCTCCGGCGCGACATGGCTGGGCACCCCGCCGGGGAAGGAGAACTGCTTGAAGAGCGCGCCCATGCCCTCGGTGGTGCGGGGCACGTCCGGATAGGTCTCGGAGTAGCTGCCCTCCAGCCAGGCGTTGGCGAGGACGGCCGGGCCGCCGTGGCCGGGCCCCCAGACGCAGAGCGCGTCCAGGGACCGGTCCTTGACGACCCGGTTGAGGTGGGTGTGGACGAGGTTGAGCCCCGGTGAGGTGCCCCAGTGGCCGAGCAGCCGCGGCTTGATGTCCTCGGGGGTGAGGGGCCGGGTGAGGAGGGGGTTGGCCATCAGGTAGATCTGGCCGACGGCGAGGTAGTTGGCGGCGCGCCAGTGCGCGTCGAGCGCGGCGAGTTCCTCGTCGGAGAGGGCGGGCGGGGTGGGGGTGTCGCTCACGGAGCAGGTCTCCTCGTGGGATGGCGGCGCAAGGGGAGGGGCCGCGTCAGGACTTCTCGGGGCCGTACCAGAGCGTGGTGGCGTTGCAGAACTCGCGGATGCCGTGTCCGGCGAGTTCGCGCCCGTAACCGGAGCGCTTGATCCCGCCGAAGGGGAGGGCCGGGTGCGAGGCGGTCATCCCGTTGAAGAAGACCCCGCCCGCCTCCAGGTCGCGGGCGCACCGCTCCTGCTCCCCCGCGTCCCGCGTCCACACGTTGGAACTGAGCCCGAACGGCGTGTCGTTGGCCAGGTGCACGGCCTCGTCGAGGTCGGCGACCCGGTAGAGCGTGGCGACGGGGCCGAAGGTCTCCTCGCGGTGGATGCGCATGGCGGGGGTGATCCCGGCGAGCACGGTCGGGCTGTAGAACCAGCCGTTCTCCAGTCCGCCGCCGAGCTTGTCGGGCCGGCCGCCGCCGCACAGGACGGTCGCGCCACGCTCCACGGCGTCGTCGACCAGCTCCTCCAGGTCGGTGCGGCCCTGTTCGCTGGAGAGCGGCCCGACGTCCGTGGTCTCCTCCAGGGGGTCGCCGACGGTGAGGGCCCGCATCCCGGCGGTGAAGTGCTCGGCGAACGTGTCGTACACCTCGGCGTGGACGATGAACCGCTTGGCCGCGATACAGGACTGGCCGTTGTTCTGGACGCGCGCCGTGACCGCCGTGGCGGCGGCCTTCTCGACGTCGGCCGAGGGCAGCACGACGTACGGGTCGCTGCCGCCGAGCTCCAGCACGGTCTTCTTGACCTCGTCACCGGCGGTGGAGGCGACGGCGCGGCCCGCCGGTTCGCTGCCGGTGAGGGTGGCCGCCGCGACCCGGGGGTCGCGCAGGACGGCGTCGACGGCGCCCGAGCCGATCAGCAGCGTACGGAAGCAGCCGGCCGGGAATCCGGCGCGGTGGAACAGTTCCTCCAGGTACAGCGCGGTCTGCGGCACGTTCGACGCGTGCTTGAGGAGGCCGACATTGCCCGCCATCAACGCGGGGGCGGCGAAGCGCACGACCTGCCAGAGCGGGAAGTTCCACGGCATCACGGCGAGGACGACCCCGAGCGGACGGTAGCGGACCAGGGCGCGCGAGGCACCGGAATCCTGTACGTCATCGGGGTCGGGGTGCTCGTCGGCGAGCAGGCGCTCGGCGTTGGCCGCGTACCAGCGCATCGCCTTGGCGCACTTGGCCGCCTCGGCGCGGGCCGCGGTGACCGGCTTGCCCATTTCGAGGGTCATCGTGCGGGCGACGGTGTCGCGGTCCTCGTCCAGCAGGTCGGCGGCCCGGTTCAGCCAGGCGGCGCGCTGGTCGAAGGGGGTGGTGCGGTACTGCTGGAAGGTGGTGTGGGCGGCGGCGATCCTGCGCTCGGTCTCCTCCTCGCCCAGCGCGTCGTAGGACCTGATCAGTTCGCCGTTCGCGGGGTTGACCGTCGCGATGGGCATGGCAGTGGCCTCCTTGCATCGGTACTTCGACGGTGCCGCGCCGTGTGGTCGGGCGCAACGCGGCCCCTCCCCCCGCACGTACCCGGCCGACGCGGATCATGCGTGCCGGGTGGGGGGCACGTTCCGCGTCGGCCGGGGAGTGCGAGCTGTCGGGGAGTTATACGAATGCCGCGAGCGGGGCTCGGCGCGACTCGCGTCCGCCGGGCAGCGGCGGGTGCGGCAGCAGTCCCGCGGTCTGCGGCGCCTGGGCGTAGCGGGTGAACCAGACCACTTTGCCGTCCGTGGTCCGGCAGGTGCCCCAACTGTCGCTGAGGGCCATCACCCGGCTCAGTCCGCCGCCGGACGGCAGCAGCCGTGGCATCCGGGCACTGTTGTCGGCGACGGACACGGTGACGTGCCGGCCGGTCCAGCGGAGTTCGAGGACGCAGGTGTTGGCGTCGCCGACATGCCGGTGGACGTTGGTCAGGAGTTCGTCCATGGCCCGGCACACCGGCCGGACCTGGAGTTCGAGACTCCAGTGACGAAGGTGCGCGGCGACGATGCGCCGCACCTGGGAAACGCGCTCTGCCGACACCTGCAGTTCGACCGAACAGTGCCGGTCGAGTGGAACGGTCATCGTCGAGGCTCCTCACCACGAGGCCCACATGCTTCACCCCGTCGTACCAACGACCCCCGAACACGAAGCGTGAGCATCAATCACTTCTGGGTCACTCAACAGGGTGACTCGGGTGTGCCGTCCGCGCAACAGATGAGCTGTCGGCCCTGGTGAGGGCCGTTCGGCCGGCCGCTAGACCAGGTACGGCAGCAGGCGGTCCGGGGTGAGCGGCAGTTCGCGGATCCGGGCCCCGGTGGCATGGCGGACGGCGTTGCCGATGGCGGCGGCGGTGCCGACGATGCCGATCTCGCCGATGCCCTTGGAGCCCATGGGGTTGAGGTGGCGGTCGTCCTCGTCGATCCAGTGCGCCTGGATGCCGAGGGCGTCGGCGTGGACGGGCACGTGGTAGGCGGCGAGGTCCTTGGCCGTGAAGTCGCCGAAGACCGGGTCGATGGCGGAGCCCTCGGTCAGTGCCATGCCGATGCCCATGACCATGCCACCGGTGAACTGGGAGCGTGCGGTGCGCGCGTTGAGGATCTTCCCGGCGGCGTACACGCCGAGGAGCCGGCGGACCCGGACCTCGCCGGTGACGGAGTCGACGGCCGTCTCGGCGAAGTGGGCGCCGAAGGCGTGCCGCGCGTACGGGGATTCGGCGGCGGTCTCCTCCTCGGTGTCGCCGATGGCGGTGAAGCCCTCGGCGGGCAGCGGGCCCCGGTGGTCGGCGAGGTGGCCGGCCAGGGCGGTCGCCGCCTTGTGCACGGCCCAGCCCCAGGAGGCGGTGCCGGAGGAGCCGCCGGCGAGCGGGGCGGTGGGCAGGTCGGTGGAGCCGATCCGCACGTCGACGCTCTCCACGTCGGTGGCGAGGGCCGCGGCGGCGATCTGGGCGAGGACGGTCCGGGCGCCGGTGCCGATGTCGGTGGCGTTGACCTCGATCCGGAAGGTGCCGTCGGCGGCCGCGTGGGCGCGGGCGGAGGACCGGGAGACGAGGACGGGGTACGTCGCCGAGGCCACGCCCGTACCGAGGAGCCAGCGGCCCTCCTGGCGGGCGGCGGGGCGGGGGTCGCGGCCTGCCCAGCCGAAGCGCTGGGCGCCCTCACGCAGGCAGGCGGCGAGGCCCCGGCTGCTGAAGGGGCGGTCGCTGTCCGGTTCGGTGGCCGGGTCGTTGCGCAGCCGCAGTTCGACCGGGTCCATGCCGAGGGCGGAGGCCAGTTCGTCCATGGCCGACTCCAGTGCGTACATCCCCGAGGCCTCGCCGGGCGCGCGCATCCAGGAGGGGCTGGGGACGTCGAGGGCGGCCACCTGGTGGGTGGTCGTGCTGTCCGGCGATCCGTACATCGTGCGGGCGGGTACGGCGGCCTGCTCGACGAACTCCTTGATGGTGGAGGTCTGGGTGACGACCTCCTGGGAGAGGGCCTGGAGGACGCCGTCGAGGTCGGCGCCGAGGCGGACCCGCTGGATGGTGGGGGCCCGGTGGCCGACGACCTCCGCGAGCTGGGCGCGGGGGAAGACCATCTTGACCGGGTGGCCGGTGTGCCGGGCGGCGAGGGCGGCCAGGACCGCCTGGGGGCGGGTGGTGCCCTTGGAGCCGAAGCCGCCGCCGACGTGCTCGGAGACGACGGTGATGTGTACGGGGTCCAGGTCGAAGAGCCGGGCGAGGCTCGTACGTACGGCGTTCGAGCCCTGGCTGGAGTCGTGGACGGTCAGGTGCCCGTCCTCCCACCACGCGGTGGCGGCGTGGGGCTCCATGGGGTGGTTGTGGAGCGAGATGAGGCGGTAGGTGGCGTCGACCTGGACGGGGGCGGCGGCGAAGGACCGCTCGAAGTCGCCGCGCCTGCGCACGGCGGGGAAGCCGCCGTTGGCCTGCTCGGGTGTGTAGAGGCCCGGGTGGTCCTCGGTGAGGGTCACGTCGTGCTCATCGCTCTCGTACTCGACGAGCAGCCGTCCCGCGCCCGTCCGGGCCGCCTCCGGGGAGTCGGCGACGACGAGGGCGATCGGCCAGCCGTGGTGCGGGACCCGGTCGCTCTGGAGGACGGCGAGGATCGGGTCCTCGGGTTCGGCGAGGGACGGCGCGTTGTCGTGGGTGAGGACGGTGTGGACGCCGGGGACGGCGAGCGCGTCGACCGCCCGTACGGCGGTGACCCGGCCGGCCGCGATGGTGGCCGGGACAGGCCAGGCGTACAGGGTGCCGGGCGGGGTGTGCTCGGCCGCGTACCGGGCGGTGCCGGTGACCTTGTCCCGGGCCTCCCTGCGGACGACGGGCGCACCGGTGAGCTGCGGGGCGTGGGACATGGCGGCGGGGCCTCCGGTCGGTGGGGGTCAGCGGGTCGGGTCGGCCTCAGTGGCGTGCGGGTCGCTGAGTTCGGCGAGGACGTCCTGGGCGACGCGGCGGACGAGGTCCACCTTGAAGGCGTTGTCGCGCAGGGGCCGCGCCTCGGCGAGTTCGGCGATCAGGGCGTGCTGGAAGGCGGCGGGGGTGGCGGGGGCGCCGAGCAGCTCGGCCTCGGCCCGGCGGGCGCGCCACGGCCGGTGGGCGACACCGCCGAACGCGAGCGTGGCCCGCTCCACGCGGCCGCCCGCCACCTGGAGGGTGGCGGCGACGGAGACCAGGGCGAAGGCGTACGAGGCACGGTCGCGGGCCTTGCGGTAGCGGGAGACCGTGCCGGAGGCGGGCGGCGGGAGCACCACCTCGGTGATCAGCTCGCCGGGCCTGATCACGGTGTCCTGGTCGGGGTTCTCCCCCGGCAGCCGGTGGAACTCGGTGACGGGGACGGTCCGTTCGCCTTCGGGCCCCAGCAGCACCACGCTCGCGTCGAGCGCGGCGAGGGCCACGGCCATGTCGGAGGGGTTGGTGGCCACGCACTCGGTGGAGTGCCCGAGGATCGCGAGGTCGCGGTGGGAGCCTTCGCGGGCGGGGCAGCCGGAGCCGGGGAGCCGTTTGTTGCAGGGCTTGGAGACGTCCTGGAAGTAGGTGCAGCGGGTGCGCTGGAGGAGGTTGCCGCCGGTGGTGGCGGTGTTGCGGAGCTGCCCCGAGGCCCCGGCGAGCAGCGCCTGGGTGAGCACCGGGTGGTCGCGGCGTACGTCGGGGTGGGCGGCGAGGTCGCTGTTGCGGACGGTGGCGCCGATGCGCAGGCCGCCGTCCGGGGCCGGGGCCACCCGGTCCAGCGGGAGCTTGGTGACGTCGATGAGGAGGCCGGGTTCCTCGACGCCGAGTTTCATGAGGTCGACGAGGTTGGTGCCGCCGCCCAGGAACCGGGCTCCGGCTCCCTCGGCGCAGAGCCGTACGGCCTCGGCGGTGGTGGTGGGTCGCTGGTAGCCGAACGGTTTCACGGGGTCACGTCCTCGATGGCTTCGACGATCCGGGGGTAGGCCCCGCACCGGCACAGGTTGCCGCTCATCCGCTCGCGGATCTCGTCCGCGTCCAGGGGGGCGGTTTCCGAGGTCAGGGCGTCGGGCGGGGTGGCGTGGGACGGGTGGCCGTCGGCGGCCTCCTGGAGCATGCCGACGGCCGAACAGATCTGCCCGGGGGTGCAGTAGCCGCACTGTAGGGCGTCGCGCTCGACGAACGCCTGTTGCAGGGGGTGGAGGGTGTCGCCGTCGGCGAGGCCCTCCACCGTGGTGATCGCCGAGCCGTCCTGGGCGACGGCGAGCAGCAGGCAGCTGTTGGCGCGGCGGCCGTCCACCAGGACCGTGCAGGCTCCGCACTGGCCGTGGTCGCAGCCCTTCTTGGCGCCGGTCAGGCCGAGCTGCTCCCGCAAAAGGTCCAGGACCGTGGTGCGGTGGTCGAGGGTCACCTCGGTCTCCTCCCCGTTGATGTACAGGGTCACGGTGGACCGTTCGACGGTGACCGGTTCCGGTGCGGTGACCGTCTCCAGGGCGAGGGAATCCATGCGCGAACACCTTTCACTTCGGGCTGCTGTCGGGGCGACGGGGGCGCGTCAGCGGTTCTCCAGGCGCAGCCGTACCTCCTGCTCCTGGTCCCCCGCCGCCGTACCGACGACGCGTACCGCGAACGCGCCGGTGAGGTGCTCCCTCAGCCGGTCGACGGCCCAGTAGCCGCCCTGGGCGTCCACGGTGACGGGGGCGGTCAGCGTCACGGGTTCGGCGGCGGCCTTCGGCTCGGACACGTCGACGGTGGTGACCCAGACGGTCGGGCGGGGTCCGGTCGTCGCCTCGGGTTCGTCGCCCGCGTCCCGGTCGGAGTCGAAGGCGCTGCCGAGCACGCCGAACACGCTCCGCGCGTCCGCGAGGTCGCACCGGCTCAGCGACACCAGCACCTCCTCACCGTGGCCGGCCGTGGCTGCGTCGCCGCTTCGTTCGGGGGTGCTGTTCACGAAGGTTCCTTCCATGGGGTGCCGGCCTTCGTGTCCAGGCTCACCCCGCACCGGGCCGACGGCGACACGGGAGAGCCGAAGAGGGCTACAGCTCGCGCAGAGCGGGCAGGAGGGACTTCTCCGCCCACGAGATGAAGGACTGCTGGTGTTCCCCGCCCACCTGGACCAGTGCGATCTCGGTGAATCCCGCGCTCTCCGCGGCCGCCACATCCCCTACCAGCTCTCGGGGTCCGGCCTGTTCGGTCACCGTCGTACAGCCGATTCGCACCATACGAAACGTTTTTCCCGTGGCATACTCATAAAACATGAATTGATGTGACTGGCCGACTGACAGCCTTCCCCCGGGGTATGCGGCAACCATGGACGTATCGAACGGAGCCTCGCAGGCACTGGCCGCCCCACTCGCCGACGGGACGGGCGCGCTGGCGGCCGTCCTCTTCCCCATCGCCGCGCTCGCCGTGGTGGGTCTGCTGATCGGCGGTTTCCTGCTCGGCAAGCGGAAGAAGGACACCGAGCTGCCGCCGCCGCTCCCCCACGAACAGCCCGTGAAGCCGGAGGGGCGCACGCACATCGACGCGCACGACCCGCACGCATCCGACCGCTTCCCCGACGACGGCAGCGCCCTCACCCCGCACCAGCTCGACGACCACGGCAACGCGCCGCTCCCTCCCCACCAGGACGATCCGCGCACCGATACGGATCCTCCGCGGAGCTGATCCGTTCCCCCACGGGGGACGGATCCGCCGGCCCCCTCGTCACCGGAGGTAGTGATGAGCCGGTCGGCCGCCGACCGACAGACCCGCCTCACCGTTCTGGTCGCGCTCGCGGCCAACCTGGTGATCGCGGCAGCCAAGACCGCGGGCGGGCTCATCTCGGGCTCGCCCGCGCTGCTGTCCGAGGCGGCCCACTCGGTCGCCGACAGCCTCAACGAGATCTTCCTGCTCGCCGCCCTCCGGCGCAGCCGCCGCCCCGCCGACGCCCATCACCCGTTCGGCTACGGCAAGGAACGCTACTTCTGGGCGCTCATCGCGGCGGTCGGCATCTTCGTGATGGGCGGCTGTTTCTCGTTCTACCAGGGGCTCCACGCACTGCGGCGCGACGACGACGAATCCCCCACCGGCTACACCGCCGGGCTCATCGTGCTCGGCGTCGCCTTCATCGCCGAGAGCACCTCCCTGACCCGCGCCCTGCACCAGGCGCGCGGCAAGAAGGGCGCCGCCATCGATCCGGCGCTGCGGACGGTCATCGCGGAGGACAGCACGGCGGTGCTCGGCGTCAGCCTGGCCATCGCCGGTATGTCCCTGCACCTGGCCACCGGAAGCGTGGTCTGGGAGGCGGCGGCCTCCCTGGGCATCGGGCTGCTCCTCGTCTACGTCGCCTTCCGGCTCGGCCGGAACGCCCGGGACCAGTTGATCGGTGAGTCCGTCGATCCGGAGCTGCAACGCGAACTCGTGGGCTTCCTGATGCGCCAGAACGAGATCGACAACGTCGCCGAACTTCTCACCATGCGCCTGGGCATGCACTCCGTCCTGGTGGCGGCCCGCATCGACCTGGCCCCCGGCATCGACAGCGAGCAGGTGGAGGAGGTCTCGATGCGTATCCGGCAGGCGATGGGCGAGCGGTGGCCGCAGGCCGACCAGGTCTTCCTGGACATCACGAACGCCCCGCCGCGCACGGGCCTCTGAGCGCGGCCCGCGTTGCGCCGCCGCACGGGCCGTCCGAGGGTGGGTGCTGGACCGCAAGCGGCCGCCCCCGCGCCGCACACCCGTGAGAAGGCAGTGGACCATGACCGGAAGCGATCCCCGTACGGCCCCCTCGGCAGCGCCCCTGACGGGCCCCGCGGCGCCGTGCTGGGTCACCCTGATGACGCGGGACCTTCAGTCCGCCCAGCGGTTCTACACCGAGGTGCTGGGCTGGTCGTTCCGCCCGGGACACCTCGGCGCGGAGTTCTCGGTCGCCCGGCGCGGCGACATCCCGGTGGCGGGCATCTTCGCCGTGTCGACCGCGTACCAGGTCGCGGTCGCGTGGACGCCGTACTTCTCGGTGGCCGACGCGGACGTGGCCGCCGCCCGGGTCCGGGAGCGCAGCGGCACGGTGGCGGTGGGGCCGCTGACGCTCGGCAAGGGGCGCGGTGTCCTGGCCTCGGACCGGGACGGTGCCGCGTTCGGCCTCTGGGAGCGCATCGAGCCCTCCGCCTCCCCGCCGGCCCCCGACGGCCACGCGCACGCCTGGCTGCGGCTGCGGACCCGCAACGCCTTCGACGCCGCGATCTTCTACGGCGAGGTACTCGACTGGGCGAGCGGACGTCCCGGCTGTTGCGACGTCGCGTACGAGGGTGACGAGGTCATCGTGCGGTGCGAGGGGCGGCCGCTGGCCCGGATCAGCTCCGGAGCGGTGGAGGCCGCCGTCGATCCGGTGGTGCGCCCGCACTGGCAGGTGCAGTTCCCGGTGGACGACGTCCCCGTGACGGTCGCGGCGGCCGAACGGCAGGGCGGCTCCCTGGTCGAGGAGCGGTCCGTCCTCGGCGGCAGGGAGGCCACCCTGCGGGACCCTGACGGCGCGCTGTTCACGGTCACCGACCGGCGCGGCCCGGTGGGCCCGGAGAGCTGAAGCGCTCAGTCCTGCTTGGGGGCGGACGAGCCCTTGGTCAACGGGTCGTCCTCGCGCACCCCGGAGCGGCCGCGGGCCAGCGCCCAGAGCGGGAAGATGAACCAGCAGGCGAGGAACCACAGCGCTATCCCGCCGACCAGCCAGAGCGCGAACGTGTTGTGGAGGGCGACCCGCATGATCAGCAGCAGGGTCGAGCACATGGTGAGGAAGAGCAGCACCAGTCCGAGCACGGTCATGCGCGAGGCCCAGATGACCGTCTCCGGCTTCATCCGGCGGCCGGTGAGCAGCCGGTGGTAGGTGACAGGGCCGATGAGCGCGGCGACGGTGGCCGAGCCGAGGACCACCGTGACGACGTAGATGTCGCGGTCCAGCTCCGAGAGGTCGCCGAACCTCGGCTGGAACACCACGGCGAGGAGGAAACCGAAGAGGATCTGCACCCCGGTCTGGGCGACGCGCAGTTCCTGGAGCAGTTCGGACCACTGCCGGTCCGCCCTCTCGTCCTCGGTCTCCTCGCGGCCTCTGCCAATGGCCTCCGACACGGGGACCCCCTCTGTTCGACATGACCGGGCGCTGATACACCCGTTCGATCCGGGACTACAGATGCCCCGGTCGCACAGAACCAATCCACCGAGATCGCCGCCCACAATCCACTCGACCGCCACCCACCGTTCGTCTAGGATCACGCTCACGGCATCGCGCGTCGGTCACCGTCCGGGTGAGGCGTGGAGGTAGCCCGTGAGATGCCCGTTGGAGGCATTCCACTGTGTCGGTCGAGTTGAACCACACCATCATTCATTCCCGCGACAACCGCGAGTCCGCCGCGTTCCTGGCGGATCTGCTGGGTCTGGAAGTCGGAGAGGAATGGGGCCCGTTCATCCCCGTCGTCCTCGCGAACGGCGTCACCCTGGATTTCGCGACGATCCCGGAAGCGTCCATCACCCCGCAGCACTACGCCTTCCTCATCTCGGAGGCGGAGTTCGACGCGGCGTTCGACAAGATCCAGGAGCTGGGGATCGCGTACTACGCCGATCCGCATCAGAAGCTCCCGGGCCAGATCAACCACAACGACGGCGGCCGGGGTGTCTACTTCCCCGATCCGAGCGGTCACGGCATGGAGATCATCACCCGCCCCTACGGAGGCTGAGCCCGGGCCTTCAGCCCCCCACGGGGAGCAGGAGTTCGGGGCGGTCCCACATCACCGCGGGCGGATTCGCCCGGACGGTGCCGGCGGGTTCGGCGCCCACACCACGGTAGAAACCCTCGGCGGGCGGGTGCGCCACGATCCGTACACCGGTCAGGCCCGCCCGCCGTGCCTCCTCCCGCAGATGGCCGATGAGCAGCCGCCCGATGCCGAGCCCCTGCGCCTCGTCGGCGACGAACATCAGGTCGAGCTCGGGCGGCTGGAGGAGCAGCGCGTAGAAGCCGAGGACCCGGTCGTCGGCACGGTCGGCGGCGACGAAGACCCGGTGCGCCTCGATGTAGTCCGGGCCCACGCGGTATCCGGCGACCATCGGGGCGTACGGGCCCTCGTAGGCGCGTGACGTCCGGACCAGCCGGGTGAGCCGACGAGCGTCACGCGCGGTGGCCCGGCGGATCACGGGGTCCGGGCGGTGCGGGCCGCGCCCGGGGTGCGTAACGCCTGATCTCATGCGTCGAGTATTACGTATGTCTGCTCCTCGACGATCCGCCGCAATCCGGCGGGGCTTGCCCGCATGAACGGCTGTTCGGGGGTACACGGTCAGCACGTCGCCCGGTGGTCGTTCCTCCGGGCCGGGACCGAGAGGGGTTGACGACTGTGCGACAAGAGAGTCGCGTGCCGGCCGGTGAACGGTGGGGGCGACAGCCGTGACAACAGCGATCATCATCATCACTCGTACTTCAGGACGGGAAGGGCGCTGAACAGCGGCTGAGCCGGAAGCGCGGGGTTGTTTGGGAGAGGTATGGGAAAACTCGGCGTCCACAGTCCGGCTCCCACCACTTCCTTTTCCCATACCGTCTGGAGATACCCAACTATCCGCTCCTCCATCGCAACGGTCACCTCGCTGTAGGTGCCTTCCACCCCCGGCAGCTCGTGGCCCATCCGCCCCTCGATTGCCACCCGCGGGATGTCGCCCGGCTCGTCCAGCTTCGCCTTGTGCCAGTGCCGCAGCCGATAGATGTCCTCTCCGGCCAACTCCGCGACGGCTGGCAGCGCAGGCCGCGCCCACCGCTCGTACCCGCGCCGGAGCACTCGCTCCTCGGCGCCGTCCCGGATCGGGAACCAGTACGTGTTGTCGAAGTCCGTTCCCAAAAGCGGCTTGCCCTGCATCGACAGGAACATCCACGGCTGGTCGTGTGATGCCAGAAGTGCCCCGTGCATCGCGTGCAGGAACGGCGGGATGACGACCGTCCTCCAGCTGTCGTACTTCGGCGCAGCCAGCACCGCTTGGCCGCTCGCCCGGTAGGTCTGGTACTGGACGCGAAGAGCGTGCAGTGACTCGTACTGCTGGAGAGCTTCCTCGCGCAGTTCCTCGTCCGGCTCGGAAGCCGGCCAGTACGGCGAGGCGTAGCCGCGTTGCAGTCCGTACAACTCACCAGGCGGCCGCAGTCCGGTGAAGGCGATGGTCCAGATGTAGGTCCACCCAGCGAATCCCCAAACGTAGTAAGCGTTTTGGGCCGCCTGATGCACGGCTCGGGTGGACAGCTGCCGCTTCACTCGGCGGACCTGCTTCTTCTTGTACAAGCCTCGTCGCTTCTGCTCCACAATGGGCGACTCCTCACGGTATCTGTACTTCACTACCGCATCGTCCATGAGCATCTTGAATATGCCCAGAACCGCCGCCGCATAGTTGTGGGAGTATTTTGCTTGCACGAAATTTCTGAAGGCGTCGTACTGGATGGGCGTGATCTCGTCCACCTTGCTCTGCGCCCAATAGGGGCGGACCACAGCCGACAGCCGGGACTCGTACGACGACATGCTTCTACTACGCAGACTGACCCCTTCGAGCCAAAGGTCACAGTATTCCGCCATGTTGATCGGGGCGGCCACCCTCTGACCCCGACGGTTTCGCACGTCGGACTCTCGGTCGAGGCCGAAGGTGAAGGCTTCGTCCTCATCCGCGAACGGTATACCGTCCAGATTCTTAGACGCTGACCCGTACAGCTTCGTGGCCGTCGGCTTGCCGTCGTCGTCCAGCTTATACTCCCCGGTCCACCACTTCACGCGGATACTGTTCCCGCGAACTTCCGTGTACGGCACCTGTCATCTCCCACTTCGATGATCGGTGCACGCGTGCCAGCGGACACTCCATCCACTGATCCCTTCCGCCACCCATTCTGCCGTGGATGAGTGGCCGGGCATTCATGGCAGGCGCACACCGTTTCTCCTGCTACTTACGCCGCGGTGAGGCGCAAAAGGTTGTCCGGGGATTGAAGCAAGTCCTTCTCATCCCGACACATCACCGGACCTCCGCAACGCCTCCGTGAACTGCTCACCGAAGCGCCAAGCTCCCCGATCGCTGCATCTGGCATCACTTTCCTCGCAGCATCGAGGACGGCCTCCGCCCTGAGCCCGCCCCGGTCTATGCCGACTCGCCGGCGGCGGAGCCGACAAGGAGTGGCTCGGCCCCTCCAGCCCCCGCAGCACGGCCGCCGCAGCCCACCCGAGCGCTCGGTCGGCCTTTGCGCTGACCACCTCGCGGACACCAACTCCCTCCTCGACGCGTTGCCACGTGCCCCTGGAGAGACCGGCGTCCCCAAACAGGCTCGACCGAGAGATGGATCGACTCCTGACCCGAAAGAACCAGATAGGACTATCCAGACCCACTCAACTACACTACACAGTCAGACAATAGCTCACTAGACGGCTATCGAGATCTATACAACAGATACTGACTAAGGTTAGATAGCCGGAGTGCACCAACCGTTGACCTACGGGTTTGACGGGGACGTGATCTGCACGGAACGCGTGCACAGTTGGCACCACAGGCCGGAGTAGCGCCTTCGTCACCTCGAAGACGGCAGTCGTAGATGCATGGGACAGCCCCACGTCACCCTCCGCGCGGCCATCGGCACCACTGACGAGTACCTCGCGTCGGGTCCGGACGAAGCACACGAGCCTGAAAGGACAGGACGATGGCCACCAAAGCCTACGAGCTCTACGGGATGCCAATTGCCCCCGAGGACCCCGAGCAGGAGTACATGACGGTCCAGGAGACCGCCTACGTCTTGAAGTGCTCCGTCTCGTGGTTGCGCCGCCTTCTCCGCAAGAAGAATGAGCTCTGCGGACGGAACGGCCGCGGAGGCCGGATCATCACCAACCGCGAGCAGCGCGCCGCGATCCACGTCATCCGCTCGGCCGGCGACCCACGTACAGGGCGACCGGCTCCGCGCCGACGCAGTCCTCGCCGGGCGACCGCAAAGACGCCCGTCGCCCCCTGATCATCAGAGGACGACGACGCCTGCCGCGAGGCACCCGGGCAGACAACCAGTCCCCGTGCAAGCACTCCTAATCGGTCTTCACTGACCCTGCGGCGCAGTTCTGTTACCGCTCACGTCTGTCGCGCACCGGTGAGGACCGCTCGTCCTGGCCGGCTTCCGTCCCCTCGGCCACCGAGCCCGAGGTCCTGGCCCGCCTCCTCACCACGGCCGCCCGCACCGTCCATGAAGGCTTCCTCCCTTCGGTCGAGGGCGCGCAATGACTGCCCTTTCAAAAAATTCACAACAACGGGAGAAGTCCCTTGAGTATTCGCAAGCGCGCTCTGTCCGCAGGCCTGACCGTCACCATTCTGCTGGGTGGCGCCGTCGCCCTGGCCCCGGCGGCAAATGCAGTCGGCGGGCACTCCAAGTGCACGCAGGACTCCAACTTCAACGGCAAAGTCGCGGTCGTCAACGTCAACCTGCGCAAGGGACCGGGCACCTCGTACGGGTCATACGGCCAGCTGACCAAGGGCGGCAAGGTGTTCGTCGACTGCTTCCGGCAGACGGACGTCACCAAGGTCCCCTGGCTCTACATCAAGGTCAACTCCGGCGCCCACAAGGGGCTGCGCGGCTGGGTCCGCAACGACCTCATCTACTGGCCTCTCGCCCAGTAGGCGTCCGCGCGCCTCCCGCACCGGAGATCATCTGCGGCAACTTGAAGGCGGGGGCGCCGAAGCGCCACGATGTCGGAGAGACGAAGACACCGCCACTCCAGGCATCGTGGCCGTCGTCCGCGCTGCAGCAACGCGATCTGGTCCTCACCCCCGGCCCGGGACCAAACGTGGCACCCGGGCGTCCTGGGACTCTACCGGCTGTCAGGCAGTGCGGTCACGCAGCGGAAGCCGGTGTCGTTGTCCTTCATGGTGGCGTTGGCCGCGTTGTGCAGGAACGGGGCGGCGCGCTCGAAGGGCGAGGTGTAGGCCGACCCCTTGAGCTCGAAACGCCCGGGCTCCGATTCGGTCGAGCACCATTCCCAGGTGTTGCCGCACAGGTCTACGACGCCGTACGGGCTGACACCGGACTGGTAGCGGCTGACGGGCGTGGTCGTTCCGATGCCGGCCTCGGCGACGTTGCACTTGGCGGCCGTGGGCTCGTCTCCCCACGGGATAGGGCTATCCGGGAACGGATCCGGTACGCGCCAGTGCGCTGGGATACTGGCGGGCATGTCCGGCATCTTCGACTCCCCGAGTCCCGTCCCCACCACGCAGGATGTGGCTCTCGCCGAGCGCTTCGCGGCGCTGGCGGGAGAGGCCCTGTCCGGGCCGACCGCGGAGCTGGCCGACCAGCTCCGCGCCCTCGGCGCGCACGTCGCCCTGCTGGACCGGCAGGCGCCTGTCGTCTCGGTGCTGCTGAGCATGTGCCGGGAGGCGGCCGAGCGCTGGCAGGCGGGCGGCTACGGGCATTTCAGCGTCTCCCGGAACCTGCCCGCCGCGCCCCCGGCCGTCGCCAGCCTGCTCCAGTCCGCAATCGATGGCGAAGGCGACGTGCAGCTCCGCGAGCTGATCGCGCGCGCTGTGCGGTCTCCGCCGGGAACGGGCAGAAGCTGATCGCGGTCGGTGCTGGGGTGCACGCGCTGCTCGAAGCCGGGCCCGGCCGCTTCCCCGCTGCGGCCGCCGCCGAGCCGATCGATCCGCGGCGCCTGCCCGACCTGCGTGCCCGGCTGATCAGCGCGCAGCAGGGAAAGCCCGCCGTCAACCGGCTCGCCCTCGCGCTGTTCGAGAACACCGGCACCCTCGTGCCGTTCCTGAACTCCGCCGACGACGCGGCCCGGGTGCTGCTCGCCCAGGAGACCGACCGGCTTGCCCGGGCCCGGCTGTACCACGTGGACGAGGAGATGACCGAGGCCGCGATCCGCAAGGCCGAGCGGGGCCGCAAGGGGCCGCTCGCACCGCACCGGGTGCCCGCCACCCGGGGGTTCATCGCCTTCGGCAAGCCGCTCGTACGGACCGTTCCGGAGGGCGAGGAACGGCCGGCGGAAGTGGTCGCGGTGTCCTGGGGGCCGTGGGCGGCCGACTTCGCGCACGCCCCCGAGCACATCCGGCCGACCCCGGTCGCCGGGCCGCGTCAGCCGTTCTGGCGCTGGTTCGGGCCCGACGGCACCCCGCGCCACATCGAGGCCTTCGACGGCCGGGCGAAGCCGACGTGGTGGCTGACCTTCTGGACCCGCCCCACCCACGCCGTGCCTGGCACGCCTCCACTGCTGGCCGACAACGAGACCACCACGGGCGCCACCGAGACCCCGGGCCCGATGCACATCGGCACCACCGACGAGGTCGCCCACGTCGTCTACGCGTGCTGGGACTTCATCACCCAGGAACAGGTCACCAAGCGCCCGATCACCCAGCAGCGCGTCCAGCCGCGCAAGCCGACCGATCTGCGCCGCGACCGGCGCAAGGGCATCCAGGACGACTCCTCCGTCCACCTCGTCACCCTCCGGGGCCGCCGCCCCCAGCTCACCGAACCGGCCCCCGCCGTGTCGGTGCCCAGCGGCCGGAGGCTGGACTACCGGCAGGTGATCTCCGAGTACGACCGCTCCCACTGCATGAACCCGCACCTGCACCGGGACGATCCCGACAAGCAGCACCACCACCACGAGGAGATCACCGTGGTGGAGTACGTCCGCGGCCCCGAAGGCGCCCCGCTGCGCCCGACGAAGGAATCCCGCACCGTCCGTCAGCTCACCGTCGGAGCTGTCGCCGACCCCGAGTAGGGCCCCGCCCCAGGTCACCGAACTGCCTGTCCGTCGTTGAGCCGGATATGACTCGTCTCCGGCCGGTCCCCGCATCCGCCCCCGCCCCCGGGGACCACACCGTTCGAGGCGTCGCGGCCCGGCTGCGGGCCTCAGCGGCGATCCAGGCCTCCGGGCTCGGCCAGGCGGAGGCGCTGCTGGCGCTGGTGGAGGCCGGTGCCCTGGAGCGTGGTGCCGAGGCCGTGGCCGAGCGGGCCGACGACGGGAACCCTGAATCGGAGGGCGCCGGGTACGCGGAAGGCTGGCGGGATGCCCTACACGCCGTCACCGCCGACCTGCTCCGCCAGGCGGCCGCGCTGGGGGACCGGGCCGGAGACGCGGCTGGTGGCCTTCCGGAGTTCCTTTCCGCGCCGCACGTTTCCGCCCCCGCACTGGTCTACGGCGCGGGGCAGGCGCCGAGGATTCTATGGACCCAGCAGCAGCTCCAGGCAGCGCGGATGCACCTGCGTCCGGGGCAGGCGCCCGCCGCGTACGAGCGAAGCCGGGGCGGGCGCCTGATTCCCCGGTACGCGCCGGGGCACGCCGTACCGATGCGCCGCCAGAGTCCGCTGGAGATGCGGGAGATGGCACGGTGGCGGGTGTGCCGCCGCTGCCGCACTGCCTCCAACGCCCTGCTGGGCGAGGAAGGGCTGTGCGGACCGTGCCTGGACGAGCGGCATGGCCGCACGTGCTGGCGGTGCGGCACGCTGTGGCAGATGCCGCTGGAGCGCCGGTGGGAGGAGCACCCGGTGTGCCACGGGTGCCAGGACCGCCTCCGCACCGCCCACCGCGTCGTCATGGCCCTGGTCTACCGCCCGTGACGTCCGTGCCGGACTGGTCGCAGGGCTGACGGGAAGCGGGAGGGCCCCCGGTCAGAAGGCCACGGCCTCCCTCAGAGCACGCTGGAGGAGCTCCATGCCGTACTCGTCTTCGTCTTCGTCGTCGTAGAACCGGAGGGAGAGGGCGAGCGCGCGCGTGATGCTCTGGAGGCTGACGCTGGCCCCCATGAGAGAGGCGGCGAACCGTAGGATGGCGATTTCGCTCTCGGAGGCCCGGTACACCCAGGAGCTCTTGTCGGTCACCAGGTGGCAGATTGCGTTCCAGTCGACGCGCGGCTGGTCGCTGCTGAGGTCGATGAGGGGCCGGTCGTGTTCGTGGTGAATGATCCACGGCCGGTTGCGGGGCGTCTGGTCCACGGCGAAACGTCGCATCCACAGGCCGCCCCGGTAGTCGCTCAGCAGACTTACGGCGGCCTGCTCCTCCTTACCTCCCGCGAGCTGTACCACCACCTGCTGCTCCCGCTCGGCCAGCCTCGTTGTCTCCCCGTTCACTGACACCGGTGTCTCCGATCGCTTGACGTCCAGGGCCGATGCCCGGTCGGCTCACTGTGTCCGGTTGCGTACCGGATTCGCGCTGAACACGCCGGGCGGTGCCCCAGACCGGGGCTTTGATCACCCCGGGCTCGCTCACGGCGTTCGGGGGGTTCCTAGGAAGGCCTTGGAACTTCAGACCAGTGACCGGTCCGTGCCGCAGAGGATGCAGCCGCGAGCGTGCGGGGCGGCCATCGCCTCGCGGGCCTGGCCTTCGTCCGTGATCTCTTCGCGCCGCCCCCGGATCGACCAGCAGTCGGAGCGGTGCACCGTGGTCCGTGCGACCGCCGAGCTGGCAGCCGTCCGCTCGTACTCGACCGTCCACGCCGTCGCGGGCTCCACCCGGCGTACGGGTGGGGCCGGGATGTTCTGCTGGAGGCGGGTGGTGGGCACCGTGGAGTAGTCCGTACCGGGCAGCGGCTGCACGGAGGTCGAGGGCATCCAGGCGACGTACTCCCCGGGCACGGGCCGGTCGGGGTCTGGGGCCTGCCACAGGACGATGCCGACCTTGTAGAGCCAGCCGTCCTCGGTCTGGCGCCGCTCGTGCAGCCGCCCTTGGACAACCTGCCCGTCCGGCATGGTCACCGCCACCGGGGGCGGGGTGCGACCGGCCATGGAGAGTCCTTCCGCGAGCGTCGGCTCCAGCCTACGAGCAGGCGAATCGCTCCCGCCGGGAGTGTCGAACGCATGACCCCATGCCTTAACTTTAAAAATTACGCTGAAGACTCTTGTGTGGTTTTTAAAAGTTTCGGTAGCGTGTGTGGTGCCGGGGAAGTCCGCCCCCGGCACCCGAAGCGCCCGCCGGCCAGGGCGGGAACTCCACCAGGGAGCATCACATGCGCAACATCGTGTCGACCAACGCCGGGAGCGACGTCGCCGAGGAGTACGCCGAGCAGGTCGAGGCCCTCATCAACGGCGCGAGCGCCGACCGCAGGACCGAGCAGGACGGCAAGGCCTTCTACATCCGGCTCCACCACTACGCCGCCCCCGGCACCGGTGCCGAGCGGTGGGCCGTCGACTACCACGACGAGGCTTCCCGGGAGCTGGAGGAGTACGACTCCGAGGCGGAAGCGGACGCCCGCTACGAGGAGATGGTCCGCGACTCGGCCGCCAACATGGGCATGGACCATGACGGCAACCTGGAGCGGTTCGACGTGACGGACGTGGACGGTGTGCCCGGCCCGCTGCCCCAGCTTCCCGGCATCGGTGCCGACGACGTGAACCGGCTGATCAACGCGCGGACCGAGGAGCCGGTGATGTACCTGGAGCGCACCGAGGACGGCACGGGCGACGAACTGGACCTCGCGGTCTGGTCTGCCGCCCTGGTCTCCCGCCACCAGGTGGTCCTCTCCCGCTCCGAGGTCCTGGAGACCCTGGGCGAGAGCGACGGCGACGGCGGCATCGAGGAGTGGTTCAGCTCCAGCGACGTCACCGAGGAGAACGCTTTCCTGCTGGAGATGCTGGTCGACACGGCGAAGGAGCGCCGCAGGAGCGCGGCCGACAGCCTCTTCCTCCCCTCCGCCGACCCCCGCTGACCACGCCCCTCTTCGCCTCTCGCTGGAGACCGCCCGCCGGGCGGTCTCCAGCCCTGTTCCAGGAGCATCCGCATGCATCACCCGACCTTCCCTCTCACCTCCAGTCCCTGGATCCCTGTCTGGGACCTGGACACCAGCGAGTTCAGCAGCGTCGGCCTCACCGAGGCCCTGGTCCGCGCGCACCGGCTGCGCTTCGACGCCACCAGCCAGAGCGAATCGATCGCCCTGCTCCGGCTGATGGCCGCATCCCTGGACGCGGCGTGCGGACCGAGCACCGTCCCCGAGTGGGATGCCGCCTGGCGGGCCGAAGCGCTCGACGCCGAGCGGATCACCGCCTACATGGACCGCTGGGCGCACCGGCTGGACCTGTTCCACCCCACGCACCCGGCCTTCCAGTGCGGGGCTCTGAGTGTCTACAACCGCGGTGCCCACAGCCTCGATCCCGCCTCCCTCGGCGGCGCCTCCGGGGCCTGGTTCAGCGGCAAGCTCCGCGCCGCCCGGGACGGTGTGCAGGCCTACCCGGCCTGGGAGGCGGCCGAGGCCGCCCGCAACCTGCTCTGGCTGCTGTCCTACGACACCGCCGGCATCAAGGGAGCGGCCCCCGGCGACCCGCTGGGCAGGAGCAACCGGGTCTACGGAGCCCGGCCCGGCCCGGCGGGCATCGTCACCCACCTGCACGTCGAGGCCCACACCCTCAAGGAGCTGCTGCTGCTGGCCCTGCCGCCGCAGCCCCGCGCCCCGGGCGACGCCCCGGTCTGGGAAGAGGAGCAGCCGCCCACCTCGGTGCGGACCCGCGCACCGCGCGGACGCCTGGACTGGCTCACCTGGCCGACCCGGCGCGTACGCCTGTGCCCGCCCGCCGAGGACGGCGGCGGCGTGGACAGCTTCGCGCTGCACGACGGCGACCGGATCGAGGGGCGGGCGCTGGACCTGGCCCAGGCCCACGATCCGATGACCGCCTGGAGCACCCCGGCATCCGGGCGCGGGATCACCCCCATGCGGTTCACCGACGAGGACCTGGGCCTGCTCAAGCCGTGGGCCGCCGCTCTGATCCTCGGCCCCAACCCCGGCCGCCCGCAGACCAGTGCCGTACTGCGGCACACGGTCGAGGCGGCCGAGCGCGGCATCATCAGCCCCGGCACCCGCCTGCGGGCCGTGTTCGCCGCGATCGACTGGGGCACGCAGCGTGCCGTGATCGACAACGATCCGGTGGCGCCGGTGGACCTGGGCACCGCCGGACAGCTCGCGGACCCCGAACAGCGCAAGGTGATGGCCGCCCGCGCCCGGTACGCCGAGGTCGTCCAGGGCAACCTCCGCCGGGCAGGGAAGGAGATGACCGGCGGGCACCGCGCCGATATGGTGCGCCAGAAGCTGACGCTGACCAACCTGGAACCGGCCTGGGACGAGACCCTCGGAGGGGACGCGACGGGTGACGGGTGGCTCAGGGAAGCCGCCAGCCAGGTGTGGGACACCGCCTTGCACGCGGCCGTGGACCGTGCCGTTCAGGGCCTCCCGCTCAGTCCTGTCCAACGGGCCAAGCTCCGCGCGACGTTCATGACGGCGGGCGCACTTCCCTCCCGGAGCGGAGCCGCCGCGCGACAGGAGCCGGAGGAGGTCCCCGCCCCGCCGGCGGAGACACGGAGGGCGAAGGCACCCCGCAGGACACCACCTTCTTCACGCGGGCCCGGACGGCCCGCCGCCGCCTCGTACGACGTGTTCGGCGGCCACTACACCCTGTCGGAGATCAGTAGGCGGCCGGAGTGCGCGGTCTCCTATCCCACCCTGCGCAACCGCCTCACCGATCCGGACAACCCCGACCGGCAGTGGACCGCGCAGGAAGTCGAGGAGGCCGCCACCCGCCCCGCCACGCGCGGGCGGCGGCGTACCGAACGCGGCCAGTGACCGGTGTGGGGCTGCGGCACGCCGTGAGCGGCACCGCAGCCCCACACCGGCACCCGACTCCCGCAGCGTGACCTGATGAGAGCGGCGCAGGACCCCCAACGGGTCAGTAGCTGTTTCAAGCCCTGAATCCGCAGGTCATCGGGCACGAGCCTGAGATGAGCCTTCCAGAGAAGCGTTCGGGGCGAGCGATGCCCCCTTAGCGGGAAGCTGCTTCCCGAAAGTGGGTCTTCATGGGAAGCTGCTTCCCATGAAGACGCCTATTGATCATGCGTGTGGGCATCGAGTGACGGCGGATATCGGCGGTACGGACGTGCGGGGGGAGCGGGCCCGTACCGCCGCGTGGCTGGCGGAGCAGCCGTGCCCGGAGTGCCGGCGGGAGACGCGGAAGCGCAGGCGCGGGGAGGAGGCCGAGGCCGCTGCGGCGGCGGCTCGTGAGTGTGGGTGGCCGCCGCTGTCCGGGAGCGTGAAGCAGGTGGCGTGGGCGGAAAGGGTCCGCGCCGAGGCGATCACCTCGATGCAGGGGCGGATCACGGCCCGGGTGGGCGAGGAGTGCGGCCGGGCGGCCGCGGAGGCATGGACGGCCGTCGCGCTGCGGCAGACGGAGGCCGCCTGGTGGATCGACAACCGGGACGTGGCCGTACGCGCCGTCAACGGCACCCTCGCCCCTGCTGAGATGGACGAACTGAAGGGACTGATGGGCTGATGGGCACAGAACGCGGCGACGTAGGGGAGACGGTCCGGGTGATGGGCTCCTACGAGCAGACCCAGCGGCGGCTGCGTGCGGCGGGGGAGCGGGCCGGGGCGGCCGAGACGATGCGCCGGGCGGCGGTCGCGGAGATGGGCCAGGCCATCCGCGACCACCGGGCCGTCCTCGCCACGGCCGGTGAAACGGTCGACCGGCGTCTGTGGAGGATGGACATGGAGCAGGCCGAGTCCCATACCGGGCTCAGCCGCCGCACCCTGTCCACCGCGCTCGCTGACGACAGCGCTCGCTCGGACGCACAGGTCGCGGCGGAGTACCGGGCCTACGGCTACGACGAGCACCACGGTCAGGCCGAGCTGCACCGCCGCTATCCGCATCTCGCGGGCCTGGACTTGGCCAGGAGGTTGCTGGTCCAGCACAGCCTCCAGGCCGAGTCCGAGCAGGGTCTCGACAGCATGATGGGATTCGGTCCGCAGGGACTGGAGGAGAGCGTGCAGGAGCGGTTGTTGCGGCAGGAGTATTACCGCCAGGTCGACGCCATCGCGGACGGCACCGCCGCCCTGCATCATGACGGCCGCCCCGCAATCCTGCCCGCCACCATGCAGGAGTAGATGCTGCACGGACATCCACCGGACCGGCGGGCAGCGGACTGCGCGGGGGCGTTCCGTCACCAAGCCCATACGCCAGCCGCCCTACCCGGGCTCGCGTCCAGAGCCAGGTTCTCAGTGGTCGACGACGTACCAGCGTCCGTTGTGCCGGGCGGCGGGGATCCTGCCGCTCCTGCACCACTGTGTGGCGGTGGCCGCCGAGACCCCCTTCGCCTCCGCGTACTGGGCGGGAGTGTCCCCGACCGGGGGGCAGGTGTGTTTGCCGCAGCGGCAGGAGAGGGGCTGGCACCGTTCGGCCCGCTCGGCGGCGGCCCGCTCCTGCTCCTGCCGCTGCTGCTCCAGGACCAGTTCACGGATGGCGGCGGCCTTGTCCCGGACGTGCTCGCGCTCCAGGCGCACGGTGACGGAGCGGGCCGTATCCTCGTCCGCCTGCTGCCGGCGCCGGGTCTCGCCCTCAGGATCGCGTTCACCAAGGACGTCGTCCAGTTCCCGCACCTGCGCGAGGAGTTCTTCCCGGCGGGCGCGCAGCTGGTCCGTGTCCGCTTCCCCGGCGTCCTCGGTCTCTTCTCTGACGATCACGTACTCGCCACTGTCGTGCATGCCCAGCATGACGCGCGGCAGATCGCGTACTTCCACGACCACGTCCGGGCCCGCCGCGATCTGCGGGTACTTCGTGGATCCGCCGCTGGCAGGGAGTTTCCCGGCGACCAGGATGACGTCGCTGCCCAGCTTGACCGGGGCGTTGCGGGTGGGACGCCAGGCGATGGTGCGGCCCGCGAACTGGGCCCTCCCTCCCTGGGTGAACGGCAGCTCGTACGTGTGCAGAGGGACGTGGACGGACACGCGGACGGCCATGTCCTGGGGCGAGCCGTCGGTGCCGAAGTGGGACCGGAGGAGGGCGCGGACACGTTCCTCGTCCCGCGCGTCCGTGCTCCACTGCCACGTGCCCTGCACTTCGCTCCACCGGCCGCCGATGTCCTTGAGGTCCGCCTGGAAGGGGGCATGGTACGGAGCGGTGATCAGCAGCCGCTTACCGGTGGCATTGGGGCGGATGGCGATGGCGTTCACCGGCAGTTCCCTCACTTTCTGGCTTCGGCGGGGCCGTACACACTCAACGCCGCACCCTGGTGGAGGTCACTTGTTCGGGGCTACCGCCTCGGCGGGAGCGTGTCCGGGCTCGCCGGTGATCACGCGCAAGCTCGGCTCGTGCATCGGCTGCCACCCCATAATCCGGACCCAGGCGGGGCTGGTGGGCGCCCCCTCCAGGTACATCGGCCTGGTCGTGCCGTAGGCATGGCGTCGCAGGTCGGCGGTCCGCTCCCACAGAGCCCGTACCTCCGGGTCCTCGCACACCCGGTCCACGATCGCCCGCAGCGCCCCGTTGGCAAGGGCGCCCTGGCGCAGCTGCGCGAGCAGGGGCGGCGCCCAGTGCTCCGCCCACTGGGCGCACTGGTCCCGCCCGGGCCCAGGCAGCAACAGGTCCGTCATCACGTTCGCGCCGGGGCGGGCGGACCAGGGGCAGGCCCGCTCCGCGCGCCGGTTAACGGCGAGGATCCCGAAATCCGGAGCCTCCACCAGGGCAGGAAAGGGCAGTCGGCGGATGTGGTCGGAGAGGTCCTCGGGGACGTCGGGGGCGGTAGGGGAGAGCAGGGGCGGGACAGGGCGTCCGGCCCAGCGGTAGAGGGCCTGCATCTCGTCGGGGTGCAGGGACAGGGCGCGGGAGATCGCGGCGATGGTGTCGCTGGACATGCGGCGCTCGCCCGATTCCAGGCGCTGATAGTGGCGCAGGCTCACGTCGAGGACCTCGGCCATGAGGGCGGTGGTGACGGATCCGGCGGGGTCGGCGCCGAGCGGCGGGGCGGGCAGGTCCCGTACGCGCCGGCGGGCCCGCCACCGCTCCAGTAGGAGCGGCATGTCCGGCGATCGATAGCCCACCATCAGCGCTCCTGACCTCAGCAGAACCCCAAATCTACCCATACCCGGGCATGGGTGGCGGTGGCGGCCAGCCTTGGTCGCGACCAGGCCGGGCCGTTCCGCTCCGGCCTCGCCGGGGTTTACCTGGAGGAAGTTCACCGACTGACCTGTCTGTCTCCGACACCGGGAGACTCACCTGTTTGGAGGAACTCCGCCATGACGTGTCTGCTTCTGCCGCCCGTGCCCGCCTCGGTGGGCACGGCCCGGCGGTGGGCGGCTCCGCTGCTGCCCCCGGACCTGCGCGACTCGGTCGTCCTGGTCCTGTCCGAGCTGATGGCCAACGCCGTCGCTCTCACCACCACGGAGGGCCGGGCGGCAGGCGCCGAGGACATCGAGGTCGAGGTCTTCGTCGACCCGGCCGACGGGCACGTCACGGTGGCCGTGACCGACCCCAGCGACCAGCCCCTTCCCCCGGCTCCCGTCGCGGTCGAGGCAGGAGCGGACCACGGGCGCGGACTGCTGCTCCTGGAGGCCCTCGCGCATGACCACGGCTGGTCCCCTCGCGCCTGCGGCGGCAAGCGCGTGTGGGCGTGGTTCCGCTGCCGTGCCGCGGCACCCCGCCGCAACGGGCCCCGCCCGGAGGCCGCGCAGCCTGCGGGATGTGCCTGTGTCTGAGACGGAGGCGGCGGCCGTGGGCGTGGGCGTGGTTCCGGGACCGCGGGTAGCGTCGGCGCCAGCCGAGGAGGACGTGAGGGCGATGACGCAGGAGCGCGGGGAGAGAGCCGAGCGGCGCGAGCAGACCGCGCGGCGCATCATCGAGGCGGCCGGCATCGTCATCGACCGCGAGGGCTACACGGGCGCCAGCATCCCCGAGATCCAGCGGGTCGCCGGGGTCTCGCGAGGCTCGGTCTACCACCACTTCGCGAGCAAGAAGGCCGTCGGGGACGCCGTACTGCAACGGCAACGTGTCTTCTTCGAGCAGGTGGCGCAGGAGTCCGCCGAGCTGGCCCCCGCCCTGTGGTGCCAGGTGCTGGTGGACGTCAGCTACCGGTACACCACCGCGATCCTGGACGATGCCGTGCTGCGCGCCGCCGTACGCCTGAGCATCGAGCCGGGCCCGTACCTGACCCGCGACAGCTACCAGGCCCCGCTGGAGGCCGTCGCCGCGATCCTCACCGCCGCCCGCGAGGCCGGAGAACTCCAGGACCACGCGGACCCCGAGGAGGACGCCCGGACCCTGGTGGGCTGCTACAGCGGCGTGCAGCTCCTCGCCCTGGCCCTCACCGAGCGGGACCAGCTGCACACGCAGGTCGCGGCGATGTGGCGGATGTGCATGCCCGGACTCGCCCGCCGAGACGTCCTGGACCGCCTGCGGCTGGACCCGCCGCACCCCTGACCGTCCCGGCCTGGATGGTGGAACGCAGACACGGCGACCTTAAAACTCGCTGCCCCGCTCGGGGTGTGCCGGTTCGAACCCGGCTCCAGGCACGCTCACCCGGCTCCGGCCGGACCCGCCACCCGCCGTACGTACAACCCGGCCGCAGTGAACCCCGGCCCGAAGGCCACCATCACCCCCGGCCCGCTCACCGCCCCCTCGCCCAGCGTCCGCTCCAGCACGTCGAGCACCGCCACCCCGCCCAGATTCCCGCCGGCCAAGGAATCCCGGGCGTGCTGCCCGGCCTTCTCCTCGTCCAGGCCGAGCCCGGAGAGAGTCCCGGAGATGATCCCGGGCCCGCCCGGGTGCACCGCCGCCCAGTCCACCGTCCGGCCGTCCAGCCACCCCGTCAGGTACGGCAGCACCCGGCCCGGGGCGGTCGTGGCCTCCTTGCCCGAATCGAAGGTGACACCGTGCTCATGGATCACGCCCCAGTACGCACCCGAACTGTCCGGCAGGACCAGCTCCCAGACGTCCTCTGCTACCAGGTCGCCCGCGCCCGCCGCCTCCACGGTGTGGACGACGGCCGCGCCCGCCGCGTCCCCGAAAAGCCCGGCGTAGAGCACGTCCTGCATACGCAGTTCCTCGGGCCCGGCGAGGTAGAGGGTGGAGAGGTCCTCGGCGGCCACCACCAGGGCCCGCCCGCCGGGGCGGCCGCGCAGAGCCCGTACGGCGTGGACCAGGCCGTGGGCGCCGCCGACGCACGCGGCGGTCGCCAGCCCGATCCGCTCCACATCCGGCCGCAGCCCCAAGGGCTCCACCAGGTTCACGTCCAGGCCCGGGATCGTCCACGAGGTGGTGTGCGTCGTGACCAGAAGATCAATGTCCTTGGGCCCGAGCCCGGAGCGGGTGAGCGCCTCCCTGCCCACCTTCACCGCCCGGTCGTGGGGGGCCCCCGGCCCGGCCCCCCCCCCCCCCCCCCCCCCCCACCCTCCGAAGGTGAGCGCCGCCCGCGCCCCCCCCCGCCCCGCCACCC
>NZ_JBHXOX010000018.1:0-186063 GCF_042718795.1 Streptomyces cyaneofuscatus | reverse complement strand
GGGGGGGGGGGGGGGGGGGGGGCGGGGGCGGGGGGGGGGGGGCGTCGCGCCCCCCGCCCCCCCCCCCCCGGGGGGGGGGCGCCCCCCCCGCCCCCCCCCCCCCCCCCGCCCGCAGTTTCAGGATTCTGTTGCGTCAACAGAGTCCTGGATTCTTCTGACTGCGCAGTTTAGAAGAAGTGCTTACGTCCACCGACCGCGCGGCCGGTCGCACCCAGGATCCACAGGACCACACCCACGACGATGAGGATACTGCCGATCGTGGTCAGCAGGCCCATGCCAATAAGCAGGCCGACAATAAGCAGAAGAAGTCCAAGGAGGATCATTTTTTCGTTCCCATCGTCAAGTCCGGTTTTAGGCGCGTGTACGCCTAAACTTCACAACGGCCTCAGTTCACCCCACCGGTATGCCCCGGCTCCGAATGTCGCCAGGACCTCGTTGCGTTGGTCCTAGTGCCCGGCAATTCCGCGTTCACTCATCATGGCGAAAATTTGTTCCCCGACCGCACGTGACCCTGGTCGATCAGGCCGCTGACCTGGGCTTATGCCGAGATGGTGGGCACCGGCGTGCGCCGCTGCCGGGCCAGAAAGACCGCCGCCACGGCCGCCACCGTCAGGAAGAGCAGGGCCGCCCCGCCCGACAGTGCCGCCAGTACGGCCGCCCCGCCGCCCCCGACGTCCGCCTCGCGGGCGGCCACCCGGGGGTCGTCCGCCTGGTACCGGACCGCCAGTGAGGCGCCTGCCGACTGCTTGCCGCCGCCGCTGCCCACCGGGAGGTCCGCGATCACCGTCCGGCCGCCGGCCTCGAACTTCACCTGGCAGTGGCCCGCCAGGCACGAACCGGCCGTGTGCAGCGTGGCCTGAGCCCGCACGCCGTCCTGGAGGGCGCGCAGATGCTGGGCCGCCGGAAGCATGACCAGGAGCGACAGGGCGCCCAGCAGCAGGCCGAGCGCCAACGACATCGCCAAGGACGCGCGCGGTCCCAAGGTGGTCGCGGCGGCCGGCTTCTGCCGGGCCGTGCCGGGTCCTCCCGCGTCTGTCGTACCGTCCACACCTGTCCGCATCCGCATCCCCCGCCTGGACCTGGGCCGCGCCCGCACCCCTTACAGATGGGCAGGGTAGGTGACGGGCTCGGCTGCCCTCATGTGCTGATGTCGGCACACCGGGGACCGCCCGGCTGACCGCTCCCGGCAACGGAGGGCCCGGTTCCACGGAAACGCCCTGAGAGCGCTTTCCAACCAAGCGTTCCGGTCCGGTAACAACACCCTCACCCGCCGCGCCAACCCCTTAGGGTTCCTCACAGTTGCCCCTTGAACGCGTTCAGGGGCACTCCTGGGGAGGGGGACTGCACAGATGCGCAGTGGAGCGAAGGTCGCCGTGGTCGGCGGGGTGTTCGTCCTGGCGGCCGGCGGCATCGGCTACGGGGCCTACAGCGTGCTCGGGAGCGACGGGGGCGGCGACGGCGGCAAGGTCGCCTCCCAGAACGCGACGCCCGAGGTGAAGACAGGGCCGCCGAGCGCGGAGGAGATAACCGAGGCGTCGAAGAGCTTCTTCGACGCCTGGGCAGCGGGGGACGCCACGACCGCCGCCCTGCTCACCAACAACGAGGGCGACGCGGAGCCCGTGCTCGCCTCGTACGGCGAGGACGCCCACATCGGCAAGGTGAGGATCACCCCGGGGCCGGCCGTCGGCACGAAGGTGCCGTACACCGTCAAGGCCACCGTCGCGTACGGCGGGAAGGCCAAGCCCCTGTCGTACGCCTCCGAGCTCACCGTCGTCCGCGGACTGACGACCGGCAAGGCCCTGGTCGACTGGGAACCCACCGTCGTACACCCCCAGTTGACCGATGGCGCGACACTGAAGACGGGCGAGTCGTCGACGGCGGCCATCGAGGCCGTCGACCGCAACGGCACCGTACTCACCAAGGAGAAGTACCCCTCTCTGGGCACGATCCTGGACACCCTGCGCCAGAAGTACGGGGAATCCGCCGGCGGTTCGCCCGGCGTCAAGACCTGGATCGAC
The DNA here is from genome assembly GCF_042718795.1 of Streptomyces cyaneofuscatus. GTDB lineage: Bacteria > Actinomycetota > Actinomycetes > Streptomycetales > Streptomycetaceae > Streptomyces > Streptomyces cyaneofuscatus_A. The sequence continues at coordinate 184,045 of NZ_JBHXOX010000018.1, read as the reverse complement.
CCCGCCGAGGACGGGCAGGCCGACGTCAACCTGCTCACCCTCGCCAAGGGCAAGCCCGGCAAGGTACGGACGACGCTCGACGCCGGCGTCCAGGGCGCGGCCGAGCAGGCGGTGAAGCGGTACGCCGAGTCCTCGGTGGCGGCGGTGCAGCCGTCCACGGGCGCGATCCTCGCCGTCGCCAACAACCGCAAGGACGGTTACAACGCGGCCATGAGCGGCCAGTTGGCCCCCGGCTCCACGATGAAGATCGTGACAGCGGCGATGATCATCCAGAACGGTCTCGGGAGCATGAACTCCGCGGTGGAGTGCCCGGCCACCGTCACGTGGGAAGGGGCGACCTTCCACAACCTCAAGGACTTCTCCATCAGCAACGCCACGTTGCGGGAAGCCTTCGCGCAGTCCTGCAACAGCACCTTCATCAAGCCGGTCAAACCGCTCGGCGACCGGGCCGGAACGGCTCTGGGCCAGGAAGCCCGTGACTACTTCGGCCTCGGCCAGGACAACTGGCAGACCGGCGTGCCCTCCTTCGACGGCAGCGTCCCGGAGTCCTCGGGGACCGAGACCGCGGCCTCGTACATCGGGCAGGGCAAGGTGCTGATGAGCCCCCTGAACATGGCTTCGGTGACCGCCACGGTGAAGAACGGCGGCTTCAGGCAGCCGTACCTGATCGCCCGCGAGCTGGACGACCGGCCGTTCGCCAGTGCCCGCCCGCTGCCGGCCAACGTGGCCGAGCAACTGCGGCAGATGATGCGCTACACGGCGACCAGCCCCACCGGCACCGGCACCAAGTCCATGGCGGGCGTCGGCGGCGACAAGGGCGCCAAGACCGGTTCGGCGGAGGTCGACGGGCAGACGTCGAACAGTTGGTTCACCGGCTTCAGCAACGACCTCGCCGCGGCGGCGGTCGTCCAGTCCGGCGGCCACGGCGGCGATGCGGCCGGACCGCTGGTGGCGGAGGTGCTGCGCGCGGGCCGCTGAGACCCGAGCCACCGGCGGCGTGCGGGGCACGGCGTACGGGGCACCGGGCACGGCTCACCCGGCCGTCGGCCAACCGCCCCGTCCCGCCACGTCCAGCACCAGGGCGGCGATGTTCCACGCGTCGTCGTCGCCCCGGTGGTGGCGGCCCTCCAGCGGGAGGCCGGCCAGCTCCAGCGCCTGGGCCATACCGGGGCGGCGGCGCAGCCCGTACGCGGCGGTGAAGGCGAGCTTGGCGTTCGTGTGCCGCTGCCCGAAGGGGTACGCGGCGCCCGTCGCCCGGCACTGGCGGGTGAACTGGTTACGGTCGTAGTCGCCCCAGCTCGCCCAGGGCAGCAGCCCCGTACGGTGCTCGGCGGCCAACACCCGGCAGGCCTCGGCGAACGGAAGGCCGCCGTCCACCTCCGCCTGCGTCAGCCCGGTCAGCTCCGTGCAGAACGGGCTCACCTCCGAGCGCGCGGGCCGGACCAACAACCGTTGCTTGGACCGCCGTTCACCCGCGCGCAGGTCGACGACGGTGAGACCGATCTCGATGATCTCGTTCACCTGGCCGGGCGGCGGCTGCCCTTCCCAGCAGGTCGCCTCGACATCGACGACGTTCAGCAGATGTTCGTCCTGATCGCTCTGCTCGCCCTGCTCGCCTCTGTTCATGAGGGCGAGCGTAGAAGCAGGTCCGCCCCCGGGTCGCCCAGGTTTTCCGGCACGCCCCGCATCCCCGGACGGCTGCGGTCGCCCCGGCCAGGGCGACCGCACTTTCGACGCGCCTGGTCGCCTTCGCCGCGCACGGTCTTCTGGGCGCGCACCATCATTCCGCTCTCGCTGCCCGCCACCCGGAACCCGCTCGCGTGCATACTGCACCGACCGCTAGCGTGCAGCCATGAGCAGCCCTTCCGAAACCCCTGAAACCCCCGGAACCCCCGAACCGTCTTCGGCCATCGCACCCGTCTCCCCCGCCCACCCCCGGTTCGCCGAGGCGCTGGCCGAGCTGGGCCTCCAGGTCGAGGTGCGCCGCTTCCCCGACGCGACCCGTACGGCGGCGGAGGCCGCGGCGGCGGTCGGCTGCGAGCTGAGCGAGATCGTCAAGTCCCTGGTCTTCACGGCGGACGGCGTCCCGGTGCTGGTCCTGATGGACGGGTCGTCCCGGGTGGACGTCGAGCTGGTACGCCGCGAACTCGGCGCGCAGAAGGTCAAGCGGGCGGACGCGGACCTGGTCCGGCAGACGACCGGGTACGCGATCGGAGGCGTACCCCCCTTCGGCCACGCGACCCGCACCCGCGTCCTGGCCGACCGGCGCCTCCTGGACCACGCCGTGGTGTGGGCGGCGGCGGGCACCCCGCACACGGTCTTCCCGCTCGACCCCAAGTCGCTGATCGCCCACGCGGGCGCCACGGTCGCGGATGTGCGCGAGCCCGCCAAGTGACCCCGCTGGTCGCCCTCGCGGTGCTTGTCGCCGCGATAACGCACGCCAGTTGGAACGCCATCGCCCACGCCATCAAGGACCAGCTCCTCTCCTTCACGCTGATCTCCGGCGGCGGCCTGCTGATCGGCGCGGCGATGGCCCTCTTCGCCCCGTTCCCGGCGGCGGAGGCCTGGCCGTACCTCGGCTTTTCGGCCGTGCTGCACGTGGCGTACATGCTGCTGCTGATGCGCTCGTTCACCCTCGGCGACTTCGGCCAGATGTACCCGATCGCCCGGGGTACGGCCCCGCTGGTGGTGACGGTCCTCGCGGCGGTCTTCGTCGGCGAGCGCCCGGACGCGTGGGCGACGACGGGCGTGGCGGTCGCCTCGGCCGGCCTGGTCGGCCTGGCGCTCTGGGGCATCCGGGGCACCGGCAAACGCCCGCACTGGCCCGCGATCGTGGCGGCCCTCGGCACGGGCCTGGCGATCGCCGGGTACACGACGGTGGACGGCGTCGGCGTACGGGCCTCCGGCACACCGCTCGGTTACGTCGCGTGGCTGATGATCCTGGAGGGCCTGGCGATCCCGGCGTACGCGTACTACCGCCGCCGCTCCGAACTGACTTCCCAGCTACGCCCGTTCGCGGTACGGGGCCTGCTCGGCGCAGCCCTCTCGGTGGTCGCGTACGGCCTGGTCCTCTGGGCCCAGACGCGGGCTCCGCTCGCCCCGATCGCGGCGCTGCGGGAGTCGTCGATCATCGTGGGCGCGGCGATCGGCACACTGTTCTTCAAGGAGCGCTTCGGGGCACCGAGGATCGCGGCGGCGGGGCTGATGGTGGTGGGCATCGGGCTGATGCTGCACACGAGTTGAGCCCTGGCCCTCCGGATACGGCGCACGGGGGCGAAGGCGGCCCGAACACGACGGAGGCCCCGGCCCCCTTCCGAGAGGGGACCGGGGCGACTCCGGGTACGGTCGAAGGATCAGCTCACGTACGCGACCGGGTCAGACCGAGACCTTCGCCGACTCGTCGTCCTTGCCCCCGTCGTCCCCGTCCGTTCCGCCGGCCTTCCGGACCCGCACGTACTCAAGGAAGTTGTTGAGCTCGCGCTTGACGACCGGAGCCAGGAGGTACAGGCCGATGATGTTGACGACGGCGAGGGTGAAGAGCACCGCGTCGGCCAGGCTGATGAGGGTCTCCAGCGTGAGCAGCGACCCGGCGACGGCGAAGAGCGTGTAGAGGCTCTTGTAGACGGTCTCGCTGGTGCGGCTGCGCCCGAAGAGGTGCGTCCAGGCCTTGAGGCCGTAGTAGCCCCAGGTGAGCACCGTGGAGATCGCGAAGAGCATCACCGCGATGGTGAGGATGTACGGGAACCAGGGCAGCACGGTCTCGAACGCGTCCGAGGTGATCGTCACGCCGCCGATGGACTCGCCGCCGCGGGCCTCGCCCCAACTGGCGGGGTTGGCGATGACGATGGTCAGCGCGGTCATGGTGCAGATGATGACGGTGTCGATGAACGGCTCCAGCAGGGCGACCAGGCCCTCGCTGGCGGGGTGCTTGGTCTTGACCGCGGAGTGGGCGATCGGCGCGGAACCGATGCCCGCCTCGTTGGAGAACGCGGCGCGCTGGAAACCGATGATCAGCGCGCCGAGGATGCCGCCCGCGACGCCCTGCGGGTTGAACGCGCCCTCGATGATCGTGCCGATCGCGGCGGGCACGGCGGAGACGTTGACGAGGATGACGACGAGACAGGCGACGATGTAGATACCGGCCATCGCGGGCACGAGCCGGCTGGTGACCGAGGCGATCGAGCGGATGCCGCCGAGCAGGACGATGCCGACGAGGGCGGCGACGAGGACGCCGAAGAAGATCGCCCCGCCGGAGGAGCCCATCGCGCCGCTCTCGCCCCCGGTGACGGAGACGAGCTGGGCGTAGGACTGGTTGACCTGGAAGAGGTTGCCGCCGAAGAGCCCGAAGAACAGGATCATGATCGAGGCGAGGACGGCGAGGATCTTGCCGAGCGTCTTGCCGTTCTTGCCGAAGCGCTCGGCCAGTCCCTTGGGCAGGTAGTGCATCGGTCCGCCGGAGACGGTGCCGTCGGCGTGGACCTCGCGGTACTTCACACCGAGGGTGACCTCGACGAACTTGGTCGCCATACCGAGGAGACCGCAGACGATCATCCAGAACGTGGCTCCGGCGCCACCGATGGAGACGGCGACGGCCACACCCGCGATGTTCCCGAGCCCGACCGTGCCGGAGACGGCGGCGGTCAGCGCCTGGAAGTGGTTGACCTCGCCGGCGGAGTCCTTGTCGTCGTACTTGCCCCGGACCACATCCACGGCGAGCCGGAACTTCCGCACCTGGACGAAGCCGAACCAGCCGGTGAAGACGAGACCGGCCACCGCCAGCCAGGTGACGATGAGCGGCACGTCCGCCCCGGCGATGGTGACGGAGTAGAAGACGATGCCGCCCAGTCAGTCGGCTATGGGCTCGAAGAACCCGCTGACGGATTCGTCGATGTTCTGCGTGATGGAGTCGAGTGACACGTTGGCTACCTCGGATGACGCGGGAGCGGCGGGCGGGGTGGGGCGTCCTTGGCCGGTCGGTGTGCGGTGGGGGGATAAGCGAACGTCGTTGTCCGGTCGGCGACCCGGCGTGCCCCCCTGGGGCGGACTACGACGCTGATCGCTCGGGCTTGCTGCCAGGTGGGGCCCGGCACTCCACCTCGACGGGGGCTCCGTCAGGGAAGTTGGGCATTTGTACCATGACCTTTACCGATCTTTTAGTGATGTGGGTCACATCAGGGGGGATCCCGGTGAAGGCACTGGGAGGGTGACGTCATCGTTATGCGGATCGCGAGATCCGTTTATCGGACACGTAAATGAGGGGCGCCGTGGAGTAGCCGTGGGTCTGCATCTGCATCCGTGTCTGCCGCTCGGGCCGGTCGAGGGACACACAGCGAGGCACCGTCACCCCTGGGGCGGCGTCATCGGCAGAGGAGGCGGTGACGGCGGGGCCGGGCGTTTCGCGGGCTGGCACAGGCGTGGGTCCACGGCGGACAACCTCCGGGGTCGCAGCAGCCGAGGAGACAGCTGTCTCCCCGACGCCGACCAGACTTCCCGGCACACCAGCGCGTATCGCGACGCGTTGCCCGCAGCATAGTGGCGGACGCGGGATCGACACCCTGCCGCGACACATCGGCCTACGCACCCGCCTCCCCACTCTGATGCCGTTCACACCGCGAGGGGCGGCCTCGCGGGACGCCGCGGAGGGCGGCCCGATGCCTCATCGTGATGCGCCGGTCCACAACCTCGGATGGCCCTCGGCTGTCTGCTAGGCGCTGGAGGGATGAGCCTCCGGCGCCTTTCCGCAGGGAGATCGGGGATCAGGTGGGCAAGCAGGTCTGGAGAGCCGTCGTGGCCGGTGGCGCGGCGGCGGTGTTCACGGCCGTGGCCGCGGTGCCGGCCTGGGCGGCCGAAGGTGGGGCCTCGTTCAGCCGTGTCCAGGTGAACGGCGGAGAACCGATCGTGATCGGGACATCGAAGGAGGTCGCGGTACCGGTCACCTTCCGGGTGACGGCCACGCGCACGTGGAAGAGGTTGCCTTTGGTGTTCCTGTACCGCAAGAACGCCGATGACCAGCTCTGGCACGCCATCGGGGCGACAGAATGCCCCAACTGGATTGGCACCTGCGACGTCGTGGAGACGATGTACTTCGACCCGAGCGAGTGGGAGATGCGCAACAGTGAGGCCGGGGCCTGGAAGGTCGCGGGCGAGGCGCACTTCAAGGACGGCACCAGTGACGTCGACGCCACGGGGGTGACCGTCCACGTCAAGCGCAACTCCCGTCTGACCGTGAACGCGGCGCCCGAACCGGTGGCCACGGGCAAGACCATCACCGTGACCGGAAAGGTCACGCGGGCCAACTGGGAGACCAGGAAGTACGCCGTGTACGGCGGCCGTCACGTGGCCTTGCAGTTCAAGCCCTCCGGTGCCGCCTCCTACACCACGGTGAAGAAGGTGTACGCGAACGACTCCGGCGCCCTCAAGACGACCGTCAAGGCGTCGAAGACGGGCACGTGGCGTTGGGCGTACTACGGCAATACGACCACCGGAGCGTCGATGTCACCGGGGGACCACGTCGTGGTGAAGTGACGCCTGCCGTGCCGGCCTGATACGACACCGGAGTCGAGGCCGGAGTCAGCGGCTTTCGTCCCCGCCCACGTACGGGACGAAGGCCGCCCAGGCGGCAGGCGGGAGGGCGAGGCGGGGGCCGTGAACGTTCTTGGAGTCGCGGACGTGCACGGCGCCCGTGACGGTCGCGACCTCGACGCAGTCGTTGGGGTTGCTGCTGTCGCTGTAGCTGCTCTTGAAGCACCGCAGCTCGGGAGAAGCCTCGCTGTTCATGTCCCTCCTGGGGAGGTCAGTGCTCTGCGGCGTACGAGACGAAGCCCGCCCACGCGGCAGGCGCGAGGGTGAGCTGGGGATCCGGGATGCTCTTGGAGTCGCGTACGTGGACCACCTCGGGAGCAGCGGCAACCTCGACGCAGTCGTTGCCGTCGCCGCTGCTGCTGTAGCTGCTCTTGATCCACTCCAGCTCGCAAGCGTCCCTGACAGAGGGCTTCTGGATCATGTCTCTCCCAGCACTTTCTCGATGAAGGCCCGCGACTACCTTGGGTTGAGAGCCTGCGCCCGGATCATCCCACAGCGCGACTCAATGATTCTGAGCTGCTTCGGAACGGAGACCGGCCGCCCCCCGAACGCCCCCTCGGACCGTCCCACCGCACTGCCGTCGGGGAACTTCAGCACCTCGATCAGACCACCGGTACCGGGGTGTTCCTCGCGGTCGGTCGGCATCACCTGGATCGCCACATTTCCGCATCTCCCCAATTTCCAGAAGGCGTTCGAGTTGTCGACGCCACACCATTCTGCCTCCGACGGGGCGCCGAATCGTCACCTCTTCCTGGACAAAACTGAGCGTCGGAAGTGGGTCGCGTTCGAAGATGGACTGGCGGGCGAGGCGAGCCGCAACCATGCGATCCATCTCGTCCAGCGTGTAGGCCGGAAGCCACGAGGCGAACAGGGCGCGCATATGCCCTTCGGTCTGCAACAGACCGTTGATGTTGTGGTTGTGGCAGGCCTCCACTTCAACCGCCCTGGCCTCCAGCTTCGCCAAGTTCCGGATCTTCTTCGGATACCGCACCTCCGCGATGTCCGCCTTCATCGCCGCGAGCTTCCCGCCCGCCCGGACAAGGCCGGACAAGCCCAGGACACTGACCGTACGCAAGGGCTCCGTCACTGTTCACGGTACGCGGAGATGGCCACGCTGAGTGACATGAACCAAGAAATCGCCCGCGCCCAACACCCTGCCACCGAACAGGCGTTCACCGTCCCGCTCTCCCCCACCCGCCGAGGCGCCCGGCTCGCCCGGCTGCTCACCGTGGCCCATCTCGGCGCCTGGGGGCTCCCCTCCGAGGCGGCCGCACACATCGTCGCCGAACTCGCGGCGAACGCCTCGGTCCACGGCCGCGTACAGGGCCGGGACTTTCAACTCGCCCTCTCCGTAAGCGGGAAGACACTCCGGATCGAGGTCACCGACACCCGGGGCGACAGCGTTCCACCGGGCCCAGGTGCCGTGAAAGCGCCCGAGGACGACCACGCGGAGCACGGACGCGGCCTGCTCATCGTGGAGGCCCTGGCGGACCACTGGGGCGTCGCTCCCGGGCCCGTACCGCGTAAGACCGTATGGGCCGAGATCGACCTCGTACGGTGACGGCGTCCACCGGGTCGTGCGCGGGTGCGATCCGGTATCCGGCGCAGACCGCCCACCGGATCGCGCCGAGGCGCGACGCGCTGACGTGCGACATCAACTACTTAAAGAACTAAGAGAAATAACCCCACCCAACCCAACCCGTCCCGCACCTGACGGATCCCGGGGGCTCGTCACCCACACGGGTGAGGTTTGCCAACTGAGCTGGATTTCGCACCGGTTGGCAGGCATATGCTCACGCCACCAGACATCACACATCAGACATACGTCGGCCCCCGGCCGGGACAGCCATCCCGATCGAGGGCCTGACCACCAAGGAAGAAGAAGCTTCCCGATGGATACCCCGCAGAATACTGCGCTCACGCGCGCCCTGACAGAGCTTCCCGGGCCTCTCCCGGCCCGAGGCGTGATCCACATCGTGATCCCGCACACCGACCGCTTCACCGTCGTCGGCAACCACCTCGCCCAGCACGCCGACCTGAGCACGGTCGCCGTGGGCCTCGCCGTACGTATCCAGTCGCTGCCTCAAGGCACCGAGATCGGCATCAAGGCGCTCGCCGCCCGCCTCCCCGAGGGCGAGAAGCTCATCGCCGCCGCCCTGCGCGAACTGGAAGCCCACGGCTACCTGCGACGAGCCGTGACCAACCTGCCGGACGGCCGGATCGTCACCCGCACGGTCTTCTGCAACCAGCCAACGGCGCTGCTACGAGCCCGGGTTGCTGCGCAGCTACCCGCCAGACCGCAGACCCCGCCGCAACCGCAACCGCAGCAGCAGCCGCCGCCGGTGCAGGATCCCGCGCCCGAGCAGCCCGCAACCGAGCCCCCCCGCAGCACCGGAACCGCCCGCCCCGCAGGATCACGCCCCCTTCGTCTCGCTCGTCCCGCCGCCCACCGCGCCCAGGCAGCCGCCCCCGCCCCTCCCCCAGCCCCGCGAACTCACCGCCGAACTGCACCGCGCCGCCATCGCGCTCCTCAGCGACCTCCGCCGCCACGCCCCCCGGTTCACGCTCTCGGAGAGCGACGTCCGCCAGCTCGCCCCCGCCGTCGCGGCCTGGCTGGAACGCGACGCCCACCCCGACACCATCCGCCACGCCCTCACCAACGACCCGCCCAGGCTCCTCCGCCACCCCGCCAAACTCCTCAAACACCGCCTCGCCACCCTCCTCCCCCCGCCCCTCCCCGGCGCCGACGACCTCGCGCCACCGCCCACCCGCCCCCGCGTCACCGTCACCCCCTTCCAGACCTGCGACGGCTGCGAACGCGCCTTCCGCTCCCCCACCCCTGGCTACTGCCGCGACTGCCGCGCCACACACGGCCCCGCACAGGCAGCCGCCGCCTGAGCGTGACGTCACTCGGCCTTGCCGAGCGTGCTGCGGGCAGCGAGGCGGAAGTCCTTGACCGCTTGGTAGAGGGTGCGCTCCCGTTCGGCGGCCAGGACCATGTGCTCGGCCTTGTCAGCGGTGTCGCCCGCGCGGGCGTTCTCCACCATCCGCCGCGCGACCTGCGAGAGATCCCTGGAGGCACCGGCCACGCGTTCCGCGGCATCCGCGACGGATTCCGGCCCTTCGAGGATGACGACCTCGCAGGCGCGGTGGACCTCGCGGGCCAGGCTGACGAAGCGGTCCGTCCTCTCGTCGAGGCCGGGCATATCGGGCCGGTCCGAGCGCAGAGCGTCCAGGACGGCGTCCATGGCGATATCCCGGTCGTGGAGGGCGCTGAGGTACCGGGCGTACGCGTCGCGGCGGTGCTGACGACTCCACTGGGTGTGCTGGGACCGTGCCTGAACACGACCGCTGACGATCGCGGCGCCGAGGGTGGCGACGCAACCGATGGTGGCGCCCAGCAGTGCGGCAAGTCCTGAGTCCATGAAGCCCAGTCTGCCGCCACGACTACGCTCCCAGCCCATGACCACCACCACGCGCAGCGAAGACGGGAACAGGGACAAGAACAAGGGCAGCGGCCGAGCTGACGGGTACGAGATCGACACCGACCCGGACCGCCTCGACATCGGCCTCGTACACCACTGGCTCTCCACGGACGCCTTCTGGGCCCTCGGCCGCAGCCGCGACACCGTCGAGCGGTCCATGCAGGGATCGCTCAACTTCGGTGTGTACGAGGCCGACGGAGGGCAGGTCGCCTACGCCCGCGTCGTCACGGACCGAGCCACCTTCGCCTGGCTCTGCGACGTCTACGTGGCACCCGCGCATCGCGGCCGGGGACTCGGAGCCCGCCTGGCCACCGCCGTCCGCGACCACCTCGCCCCGTACGAACTCAAGCGGACGATGCTCGCCACGGTCGACGCCCACGAGCTGTACGCGAAGGTCGGGTTCACCCCCGTACCCGATCCGGAGCTGCTGATGATCCTGAGCAGCGAGCGGTAGACCTCTGGTGGAGAGCGGGCCGTCAGTGGGCGATGCTGTCGATCAGCTCCCTGGCCCCCTGGCGCAGCAGGGCGACCGCGACGGACGTGCCCAGGGTGGCCGGGTCGAGCGGCCCCGCCCATTCGTGGGCGTTGAGGACGGTCTTGCCGTCGGGGGTGAAGACCTTGGCCCGGAGCGACAGGTCGCCGTTCCGTTCGACCTGGGCGTATCCGGCGATGGGGCTGTTGCAGTGCCCCTGGAGCACGTGCAGGAACATCCGCTCGGCGGTCGTCTCGCGGTGGGCCGCCGGGTCGCCGAGCCCGCTCACGGCGTCGATGAGGTCGGTGTCGCCCTCGCGGCACTGGAGGGCGAGGACCCCCGCACCGATCGGCGGGCACATCACCTCGGGCGACAGGATCTCGGTGATCACGTCGGGGCGGCCGATGCGCTCCAGTCCGGAGGCGGCCAGAAGCAGCGCATCGGCCTCACCAGCGGCGAGCTTCTCCAGCCGCCGGTTGGCGTTGCCGCGCATCGGTACGCAGACGAGGTGCGGGTGCGATGCGGCGAGCTGGGCGGAACGGCGGACGGAGGACGTACCGATACGTGTCCCGGCGGGAAGCTCGTCGAGGTGCAGGCCGGCGGGGTGGATCAGCGCGTCACGGATGTCGTCGCGCCGGAGGAAGGCGGCGAAGGCGGTGCCGGCGGGCAGGGGCCTGTCCGCCGGGATGTCCTTGACGCAGTGCACCGCCAGGTCCGCCTCCCCCGCCAGGAGGGCGGCGTCCACCTCCTTGGTGAACGCACCCTTGCCCTCCACCGCACTGAGATCGCCCATCCACTTGTCACCTGTCGTCTTGACCGGGACGACTCCGGTACGGGTGCCGGGGTGGAGCACGGCCAGCTCGGCACGGACGCGCTCCACCTGGGCGAGCGCCATGGGAGAGTCGCGGGACACGATGCGGATCAGATCAGCGGACATGCGGTTCACGATAGACCGTCAGATACGAGTTCCGATGAGAAGCCCTGATGCCCATGTTGCTGTCGTTCCAAGCAAGTTGGACTGTTCGGGCAGGCGTGCGAGAAAGTCGTCGACACGCGCCTGGTGGCCGCTGGGCCAGGTCGACTGCGGCAACAGGTCGTCGACGACGTAGAGACCTCCCGGCTCCAGCAGCCCGATCAGGTCGCCCAAGCGGTGGAACTTTCCGGGGCGGCAGTCGACGTAGGCGAGGGCGAGAGGCGGCCCGGAGTAGCTGTCGAGCCAGGCGTCGGCGTCGGTCGCCACGAATGCCGCACGGGCGTCGTGGCCCAAGTGGGCGATGGCCACAGCCTGGTGCGCGGGGTCCGTCTCGACGCTGGTCAGCCGGGCGTCCGGCCGCATGCCATGAAGCAACCAGGACGCTCCGGCACCGACCCCCGTACCCAGTTCGACCATGTGTCCACCGGGCTTGGACGCGGCGAGCGTGGCGAGGAGGGAGCCGGTCCGGTCCTCGCACGACATGGCGAACCCGAGACGGGTCGCGTCCGCGAGAATCGCGTCGAGCGCAGCGGGACGGAAGTACGGGCGGTCATCCAGGGTTCCGCTCCAGGTATGTGGCCACCTGCTCGGCGGCGAACGTCAGCACGTGGTCCGCACCCGCGCGCCGGAGCATGGCGAGGTACTCGGTCATGCCCTCGGAGCCCAGCTGTCTCAGAGCAGGCCACTCGCCGGAGGTGGAGTACGCGACGAGCGGCGCCTCCTGGTCGGCCCGGAGCCGCACGAGGACATCGACCGCCGTCATAACCGGCTGGAGGGTGAGTGAGTCCGCGCCCTCAACGATCCAGCGCCGGGCCTGGACCACGGCGTCGCGCTGGGCCCGGCCCGGTTCGAGCTGAAGTCCACGCCGGTGACCGGTGGCCGGGTCGGTGGCCATCAAGGCTTTGAACGGCCCGTACAGCGTCGTGTGGATCGCCAGGTTGGGATTGACTCCGACATCGCGGAACCCCCCGTCGTCCAGAGCGGCACGAACAGCGCGCACCGAGCCGTCGAGCATCGCAGTGGGCGATACGACATCGGCGCCGGCCTCGGCGTGCTGAACGGCCATCTCGCCCATCAGCCGGTACGTGGCGTCGAGGTCGATATCTTCGGCGCGGGTACGCAGCACGCACTCGCCGCTGCTGGTCCAGGAGCAGCCGCACACCTCGGTGGTCACAGCCAGGTCCGGTGCGGCAGCACCGATCGCCGAGACCGCCTGGACCATGAGGTTGTCTGCGGATACTGCCGCTGTCGCGGCAATATCGCGATCGTGGCCGAGGACGAACACCTTCACGCCGCCGATGCCGAGCCCACTCCAGCGGTTCACGGTCCGCCGTACGTCCGAAAGGTGCACCGCCCCAGGGAGGCTCCCGGCACCGGAGTGCCCATCGGGGAGGACCAGGAGCGGCGCTCCGAGATCTCCGGCGGTGAGCGCGGGGCGGGTGTAGAGGGCGCGCACGGCGGGCCGGGCACGCGAGGGGTTGACGCCGTCAGGGCCGGCGGCCGGTAACGGCCGTTCGGTGAGTGCGGTCATGCGCCTAGTAGATACCGACATCCTGTCGGCAAAATAGGGCGCGCGGAATCAGTACAGGGAGCGCACGCAGGGCGCGAGCACTCCCCCTGCGAAGCACGCAGACGTCGGAGACGCCCATCACCCCCCCCCTACGCCCACTCCGCCACCACCTCGCCGTCCTCCTCCACCCCCGTCGGCCGGAAGCCGAGCGCCTCGTAAAGGTGGGCGGCGGCCTCGTTGGACGGGGCGTAGGAGAGGCGGACCGCTGTGCAGCCGACGCGGGCCGACAGCCACGTCGTCAACGTGCGTACGGCGGCTGCGCCGATGCCTCGGCCCTGGTGGGCGGCGTCGATCAGCATGCCGCCCATCCAGTACGAGCCGTCCTCGTCCCGCGCCCACATGATGTGGCCGGTCACCTCGTCGCCGGCCAGGACCGCCAGGGAGTTCCAGGTGTCCTCGCGGGCCGTCAGGACGAGGTAGCGGGCCGCCAGCGCCGGAACCCAGTCGCGCTGGTCGTCGCGCGGGGCGCAGTCGGCGACCGCCCGCCAGTTGTCCGCGTCCACCTCGTGGAGGGTGACGGGGCGGCCCGCCTTGTCGGTGCGGTCGTACGAGATGATCATGCGGGGAGGGTAGGTCCCCCGTGCGGCGCCGGGCTACGGATTTACGGCTGCGCCATCGCCTGGCGGAAGCCCGTGTTCACCGCCAGGATCCCGCCGTCCACCCGCAGCGTCGTCCCCGTGATCCACGACGCGTCGGCGGAGGCGAGGAAGGCGACGGCCGACGCGATGTCCTCGGGGGTGCCGACCCGGCCGAGAGGGTAGAGCGCGGCTGCTCGTTCCAGCTCCGCGTCGCGGCCCGACCAGGCCGCCGTGCGGATCGTGCCCGGGGCCACCAGGTTGACCCGTACGCCGCGCGGGCCCGCGTGGCCCGCCAGCGTACGGGTCAGGCTGGTCAGGCCCGCCTTCGCGGCGCTGTACGCGTGGCCGCCGAAGTCCTGCTCGCCGTTGACCGAGCCGATGGTGACGATCGCGCCCCGGCCCGAGGCCACCAGGTGCGGCAACGCGGCGCGGGCGCAGCGGAACGGGCCGGAGAGGGTGATGTCCAGATCGCGTTCCCAGATCTCGTCCGACTCGTCCTCGAAGAGCCGCTCGTCCTGGCCCGCCGCGTACGCGTTGTTGACCAGGACGTCCAGGCCGCCGAAGGTCTCGACCGCGTACGCCACCGCCGCCTCCACCGCCGTACGGTCCGCCACGTCGCAGGCCAGCGAGTCGGCCGCGTGGCCCGCCTCGCGTATCGCCGCCGCCGTGTCGGACGCGCGCCCGGCCTCCAGGTCGGTGACGAGGACCTTGGCGCCTTCCGCCGCCAGGCGGTGGGCCGTTGCCGCGCCGATGCCCTGGCCGGCGGCGGTGATCAGGACGCTGTAGCCATCGAAGCGGGCTGGAGTCACAGGCGTTTCAGGTGTCATAGCGCCGACCGTACTGCTCTGACCAGCGCCTGGGCACGGGGGTCCGCGGTGACTCCCTTCTGGAGGCCGTTGGTGACGTAACCCAGCGCGATGCCGGATTCGGGGTCGGCGAAGGCGAGCGAGCCGCCCCGGCCCGGGTGGCCGAACGAGCCGGGGCCCAGCAGCGGCGCCGCCGGGCCGTGCAGCATGTAGCCCAGGCCGAAGCGGGTGCTGACCACCAGGACCCGGTCCGGGCCCGCCGACTCCTCCGTGCGGGCCAGGGTGAGGGTCGCGGGGGCGAAGAGGCGGCGGTGGCCGTCGACCGGGCCGATCATCGCGGCGTAGCAGTGGGCCAGGCCCCGGGCGGTCGCGATGCCGCCCGAGGCGGGGAGTTCCGCCGTACGGTAGGCGGCGTCGTTCTCGTCGGGGAGCGGGTCGATCGCGCCGAAGGCACGGCGGGTGAGCGAGTCCGGGTCGCGGTAGGCGTCGACCACCGAGCGCTTGGGGCGGACGCGCAGGGCGCCGGAGGCGGCGGTGGTGGTGGCCGGGGGCTCCACCGGGCCGATGCGGCCGATGCGGTGGGCCTCGTCGGGCGGAAGCCCGAACCAGAAGTCCAGGCCGAGCGGGCGCGCGATCTCCTCCGCGATCCAGCGGCCGATGGTGCGGCCGGTGGCGCGGCGGACCAGTTCGCCGATGAGCCAGCTGTACGTCTGGGCGTGGTAGCCGTGGTCCGTGCCCGGCTCCCACTCCGGGCGCTGCGCGGCGACGGCCGCAGGACCGGTGACCCCGTCCGCGGCCTCGGCGGGCGTGAGGGCGCGGTCCAGGGCCGGGACCCCGGCGCGGTGGGCCAGGAGGTCGCGGACCAGGACGCGTTCCTTGCCGTTCGCCTTGAACTCCGGCCAGTACGTGGAGACCGGGGCGTCCAGGTCCACCTGACCGCGCTGGTGGAGGAGGAGGGGGACGGCGGCGGCGATGCCCTTGCCCGCCGAGCGCACGACCTGGACGGTGTCGACGGCCCACGGTTCGGTGCCGTCCACGTCTCTCGTACCGGCCCACAGGTCGACGACCTTGCGCCCGTCGCGGTAGACGGCGACGGCCGCTCCGCGCTCGCCCCGTTGCTCGAAGTTACGGACGAAGGCGTCCCGGACCGGTTCGAACCCGGGGGCCACCGTGCCCCGTACGTCCACGTCCCTGCCTGCCTCTGTCCCCGCCACCGCGCCCACGCCCTCGCTCATCCCTCCATGGTGCACGGCCGGGCCAGGTGCGCGGTGGGCGGGTCGCGGGTCTTCTCAGGCTGTCACGAGCTGTTTACGGCGACGGAACCGTCACCGACCTCGGGTCGAAGCCGAACGGCAGCTCCAGCCGGTGCGCCCGCATCAACTCCCCGTCGCAGAGCAGCTCCTGCGTACGGCCGTCGGCCGCGATCACGCCCTCGCTGAGGATCACCGCGCGCGGGCAGAGCTCCAGCGCGTACGGCAGGTCGTGCGTGACCATCAGCACCGTCACGTCCAACGAGCGCAGGATGTCGGCCAGTTCGCGGCGCGAGGCCGGGTCCAGGTTGGACGAGGGCTCGTCCAGGACCAGGATCTCCGGCTCCATCGCGAGGACGGTCGCCACGGCGACGCGGCGGCGCTGGCCGAAGGAGAGGTGGTGCGGCGGGCGGGCCACGTACTCCTCCATCCCCACCTGCGTCAGCGCCCGCACCACCCGCTCCTCCAGCTCGGGGCCGCGCAGGCCCGCCGCGGCCGGGCCGAACGCGACGTCCTCGCGGACCGTGGGCATGAAGAGCTGATCGTCCGGGTCCTGGAAGACGATGCCCACCCGGCGCCGGATCTCCGCCAGGTTCCGCTTGGCCACCGGGAGCCCGGCGACGTGGACCGTGCCCGAGCCCGCCTCCAGGATGCCGTTAAGGTGCAGGACGAGCGTGGTCTTGCCCGCGCCGTTGGGGCCGAGGACCGCGACCCGCTCGCCGCGCGCCACGGTGAGGTTCACCCCGAAGAGGGCCTGGTGGCCGTCGGGGTAGGCGTAGGCGAGGCCGCTGACGTCGAGCGACGGGGCGGCGGTCCGGGCATCCTTCGGGGAAAGGGTCACAGGGTCCATCCCAGCAGACAGATCGCCAGCGCGAGTACGGGGAGCGTCGCCGCGTACGCCCATTGGGTCCGGTCCGCCGTCACCTGGTCGATCACCGGCATCGCGCCCGCGTACCCCCGGCTGACCATGGCGAGGTGGACGCGTTCGCCACGCTCGTACGAGCGGATGAACAGCGCGCCCATGGAGGTCGCCAGGACGCCCCACTGCCGTACGCCGCGCGCCTCGAACCCCCGGGAGCGGCGGGCGATCGACATGCGCCGCATCTCGTCGGTGATGACGTCCCCGTACCGGATCATGAACGACGCGATCTGGACCAGCAGCGGGGGCAGCTTGAGGCGCTGGAGGCCCAGCAGGACGGCTCGCAGCTCGGTGGTGGAGGCCAGGAGCACCGAGGCGGCGACGCCGAGGGTGGCCTTGGCCAGCACGTTCCAGGCGCCCCAGAGGCCCGGGACGCTGACGGAGACGCCGAGGACGTCTGTCTGCTCACCGGGGACCACGAACGGCATGAGCAGCGCGAACGCGACGAACGGCACCTCGATGAGCAGGCGCTTCAACAGGAAGCCGGGCGGGATCCTCGCCACCACGGCGACGGCGGCGAGGAGCGCCGCGTACAGGCCGAAGGCCCACATCGCCTCGCGCGGGGTGCAGACGACCACGAGCACGAAGCCGAAGACGGCGGCCAGTTTGCAGTGCGGGGGCAGCCGGTGGACCGGGCTGTGGCCGTGCCGGTAGAGCTTGTGGGCGTGGCCGGCTCCCATGTCAGGCGTTCTCGTGATCGCGGTCGCGGGGCACGTCGCCGGGCTCCTCCTTGCGCCGGCGCACCACCCAGAAGACGCCGGTGCCCACGACCACCGTGGCGCTGACGCCGATCACGCCGGCGAGGCCGCCGGAGAGCCGGGCGTTCGCGATGTCGCCGACCCCGTAGTCGGCGAGCGGGGAGTCGGCCGCGCCGTGCTCCTCCACCTTCTCGTCGATGCCCTGGTCGGCGGCGACCCGTTCCAGGCCGTCCGGGTTGGCGGAGGCGTAGAAGGAGACGAACCCGGCGAGGAGGAAGGCCGAGACCAGGCCGGTGATCCAGAAGCCGCGGGTGGACCGGTGTGCGGTGGCCGGCTCGGGCTCACGGGTGGCGGCCGGGGCGTCGACCAGTTCGCCGTCGACCCGGAGTTTGAGGGGCGCGGCCAGGCCCTGGACGCCGTGGACGAGGTCGGGGCGGACGGCGAGGACGGCGCCGACGGTCAGCGCGGTGATGACCGCCTCACCGATCCCGATCAGGACGTGCACGCCGACCATGGCCGTGAACACCTTGCCGATCGGGATGTCGGTGGTGCCGCCGATCCAGTAGAGCAGCGTGAACGCGGCGGCCGACGCGGGTACGGAGACCAGCGCGGCGACGAACGCCGCGGCGGTCGCGGACCGGCGCGTGCGCGGCAGGAGGCCGGTGAGCAGACGGAACAGGCCGTACGCGACGACGACGGTGACCACACCCATGACGGTGATGTTCACGCCGAGCGCGGTGAGGCCGCCGTCCGCGAAGAAGATCCCCTGCATCAGCAGCACCACCGACAAGCAGAGCACCGCCGTGTACGGCCCGACAAGGATCGCGGCCAGCGCCCCTCCCATCAGGTGGCCGCTGGTACCGGCGGCCACCGGGAAGTTCAGCATCTGTACGGCGAAGATGAACGCGGCCACCAGTCCGGCGAGCGGTGCGGTGCGCTCGTCCAGTTCACGGCGCGCGCCGCGCAGGCTGACGGCGACCGCGCCGGCGGCGAACACCCCGGCGGCTACGGAGACAGGTGCATCGATGAATCCATCGGGTACATGCATGGGGAGGCTCCGCTTCCTGCGGTTCCGCACGGTGTCCGCGTCCGCGTGGACGCGGCTCTGCGGGCGGGGTCATGAACCCATCAATAATAGTGCTCTCTTGCGAACCGTGCGCAAGAGCGGGAGTCCGGCAGTCGAGATGCGCCCAGGGCCACGGATGCACCCAGGGTCACGGTGGGCGGGCGCTCACCGTGCCACTTCCGCGAAATATGGGACATTAGAGGGCAGAGCGACACATATAGGAGGAGCCGGCCTATGTCCCCTGTGATCGAAGAACACGCACGTGCCCGGCTCATCACCGATGGCCCCCTGACCCGTCCGGTCCCGGTCGACCTGCGCTACGACCCGGCCGACGAACGGCGCACCGTCCACATAGGACTGCCCGACGGCACCGACTGGGCGTTCGGCCGCGACCTCCTGGAACGCGGCCTGCGCACCCCCATCGAGCGCGGCGCCGTCCGCGTCTGGCCCTGCGGCCGTACGCAACTGATCGTGGAGCTGCACTCGACGGACGGGGTCGAGGTGTTCCAGTTCGAGATCCGGACGCTGATCCGCTTCCTCGCCCGGACCCGTACGCAGACACCGGCGGCGCCACCGGACGGCAGCCGCGAACCGCAGCCGCCGTCCCGCACGACCCGCCCCGACCAGGGCGTCACGCAGGAGAGGGGCGCCAGCCCGGAGAAGGGCACCCACCCGGAGAAGGGCGCCCGCCCGGAGCGGGGCGCCCAGCCGGCCCGCGGCTGAACGGCGACCCCGGAGCACTGATGGGCGGCCCCGTTCGGGGCCGCCTATCCGCGTTCCGGTCCCGGCCCGGCGGAGCCTTCCGCTTCCTCCCGCGACGCCGATGAGGCCTGACGGCCCGACAGCGCGGACGTGTGGAGGACCTCGCGCGCCTGCTCCGCGGCCCGGGCCATCGCCTCCGAGACGAAGTCGAGGAAGCGGGCGACGCCCTCCAGGCGGGCGGCGGCCGGAGTGCCGACGCCGAGCACGCCGACACCCTGCCGCGCGGTCTCGACGACCTGGGCCGTGGTCTGGATGCCGACCATCATCGACCGGTACCAGATCTCGTCGTCGACGGTGTAGCGCTCGCGGCGGCGTTCGTCGCGCTCCCGGCGGACCATGCCCTGACTGTCGAGGAACGCGACCGCCTTGGAGACGGATGCCGGGCTGACCTGGAGGCGCCGGGCGAGCTCCTGCGCGGTGAGGCTGCCGGAGTCGGTGAGGGTGAGGCAGGCCAACACCCGCGCCATCATCAACGGCATACCCGACTCCATCATGGCCGTGGCGAACACCTCCTCGAACTCGCGTACGGCATCGGCATCGCGCCCGTACGGCTGGACCGACACCTGCGGCTCCTGTGGCGCGGCCCGCTTCCGCCGGTGCGCGCGGCGCTCGGTGGCTCGGTGGGCCAGCTCGGCACGGTAGGCGGTGGGGCCGCCGTTGCGCATCACCTCACGCGTGACGGTCGAGGTCGGACGGTCCAGACGCCTCGCGATCTCCGCGTAGGCGAGACCGTCGGCCAGCCCCAGCGCGATCTGCTGACGTTCCTGCTGAGTGAGCCTGCCTCCCGGCATCGGGCCTCCTCCTTCATGGTCACGGAACCCTGACTATAGCGTTCACCTTCACTTCATTGCAACGAAGCGTGCACCGTCGTTGCATTAATCGAGAGCGGCATTGCAACGAAATTGCGACTTTGAGCTGCAAGAATGGGCTTCCATCGCAACTAGTCTGTTGAGCAATCCATAAACGCAACGTAGCTTTTCGCTCATCGGAAACGACGAGCCCCAGGAGAGCGCGATGCGAAAGTTCACCACCACCGCCACCACCACCGCCCCGATCACCGCCGTCCTCGACATCCCCGTCGGACGCATCCAGCTCATCGCGGCCGACCGGACCGACGCCACGGTCGAGGTCCTCCCCTTCGACGCATCCCGGAGCCGGGACGTGAAGGCCGCGGAGCGGGTCGAGGTCACCTTCGGCGAGGGCGTCCTGCGCATCACCGCGAAGGCCCCCGAGAAGCGGCTCATCGGGCACTCCGGCTCGGTCGAGGTGACCGTCCAACTGCCCGCCGGCTCCCACGTGGAGGCACACGCGGAAGCCACCGAACTCCGCGGCGTCGGACGCCTCGGCGCGGTCGCCTTCGACGGCGCCTACCGCCGGATCAAGATCGACGAGGCGGACGGCGTCCGCCTCACCGCGGTCGAGGGCGACGTCGAGATCGGCCGGCTGAGCGGCCCCGCGGAGATCACCACCACGCGGGGGGACATCCGGATCGCCGAGGCCGTGCGCGGCACGGTCGCGCTCCGCACGCGGTCCGGCGACATCTCGATCGCCGCCGCGGCCGGCGTCCCGGCCGCCCTGGACGCCGGGACCGGTGCCGGCCGCGTCAGCAACGCCCTCAGGAACGACGGCACCGCCGAACTCGACATCCGCGCCACCACCTCCCACGGCGACATCACCGCACGCAGCCTCTGACCCGTACCCACCAAGGAGAAGCGACCATGACTCATCCGGCCATCGCGGCGACCGGGCTGCGGAAGTCGTACGGCGAGAAGACCGTCCTGGACGGCATCGACCTGACCGTCCCGGCGGGCACGGTCTTCGCCCTGCTCGGCCCGAACGGCGCGGGCAAGACCACCGCCGTGAAGATCCTCTCCACCCTCGTCACCCCCGACGCGAGCTCCGGCGCGATCCGGGTCGGGGGCCACGACCTGGCCGCCGACCCGCAGGCGGTCCGCGCCGCGATCGGTGTCACCGGCCAGTTCTCCGCCGTCGACGGGCTGATCACCGGCGAGGAGAACATGCTCCTCATGGCCGACCTGCACCACCTGCCCCGGCCCGAGGGGCGGCGGGTCGCCGCCGAACTGCTGGAGCGCTTCGACCTGGTGGACGCCGCGAAGAAGCCCGCCTCCACCTACTCCGGCGGCATGAAACGCCGCCTGGACATCGCCATGACCCTCGTCGGCAGCCCGCGGATCATCTTCCTCGACGAGCCGACCACCGGCCTCGACCCCCGGAGCCGCCACACCATGTGGCAGATCATCCGCGGGCTGGTCTCCGGCGGCACCACCGTCTTCCTCACCACCCAGTACCTGGAGGAGGCCGACCAGCTCGCCGACCGTATCGCGGTACTGAACGGCGGGCGGATCGCCGCCGAGGGGAGCGCCGAGGAACTCAAGCGGCTCGTCCCCGGCGGTCATGTCCAGCTCCGCTTCACCGACCCGGACGCCTACCGGAGCGCCGCCGGGGCTCTGCGCGGGAGCACCCGGGACGACGGGGCTCTCACCCTGCGGATCCCCAGCGACGGCAGCCAGCGCGAGCTCCGCGCCGTCCTCGACCGGCTGGACTCCGCCGGCGTCCAGGCGGACGAACTGACCGTGCACACCCCTGACCTCGACGACGTGTTCTTCGCCCTGACCGGCCCCGACATCCCGAACCAGAACCAGAACCAGAACCAGCCCAAGGAGAACGTCCGATGAGCGCCCTCTCCCTCGCCGCCCGCGACACCACCACCATGCTGCGCCGCAACCTCCTGCACGTCCGGCGCTATCCGTCCCTCACCCTCAACCTGCTCCTCACACCGGTCATGCTCCTGCTGCTCTTCGTCTACATCTTCGGCGACGTGATGAGCGCGGGCATAGGGGGCGGGGACCGCTCCGACTACATCGCCTACATCGTCCCGGGCATCTTGATGGTGACCATCGGCTCCACCGTGATCGGGGCGGCGGTGTCCGTCTCCACCGATATGACCGAGGGCATCATCGCCCGCTTCCGCACCATGGCGATCCACCGCGGCTCCGTGGTCATCGGACACGTCGTCGGCAGCGTGCTGCAGGTCCTCGCCAGCCTCGTCGTCGTCGGCGGCGTGGCCGTGGCCATCGGCTTCCGGTCCGTCGACGCCACCGCCCCGGAGTGGCTGGCCGCCTTCGGCCTGATCACCCTGTTCGCCCTGGCGCTCACCTGGATCGCGGTCGGGATGGGCATGGCCAGCCCGAACGCGGAGGCGGCCGCCAACAGCGCCCAGCCGCTGATCCTGCTGCCGCTCATCTCCAGCGCCTTCATCCCGGCGGACACCATGCCGGGCTGGTTCCGGCCGATCGCCGAGTACCAGCCCTTCACCCCGGTCATCGAGACCGTGCGCGGCCTGCTGCTCGGCACCGAGATCGGCCACAACGGCTGGCTCGCCGTCGGCTGGAGCGTGGCCCTGGCCGTGCTCGGCTACCTGTGGTCGAAGTCGCTCTTCCGCCGCGACCCGGCAGCGCACTGATCGCGGGGCGGCCTACTGATCGCGGGGCGGCGCCGGCCTCCCCCACCAGGCCGGGGCGCCGGCTGCCCCCTCCTGATCGCCCACAGCAGGAAGGCCCCCGTGCTCATCGCACGGGGGCCTTCTCTGTGCCCCGGTCCCCCGTCCCCACAGGTAACCGGCGCTTCCGGGGCCGCGCTCCGCTCAGACGCGGCCCCGGGGTTCGAAGGGGACTCGAACGGCTCGACGGAGCCCCCGTACAGCTCATCCGGACGACTGATCCAGACGACCTGGGCGGGCCTCAGACGCGTACGAGCTCGCGCTCGCCGCCGTCACCGCCCTCGGAACCGGAACCGGAACCGGAGTCGGCGGGCTCGTCCGTCAACTGCTTCTGCAGCTTCTCGCCCTCCACGTCCACGTTGGGCAGCGCCCGGTCCAGCCAGCGCGGCAGCCACCAGGCCTTCCGGCCCAGCAGGGCGAGGACGGCCGGCACGATCGCCATGCGCACCACGAACGCGTCGAACAGGACGGCGATGGCGAGCGAGAAGCCGATCATCTTGATCATCTGCTCGCTGGAGCCGATGAAGCCCGCGAAGACCGCCATCATGATCACGGCCGCCGCCGTGACCACCCGGGCGCCGTGCTTGAAGCCGGTCACGACGGCCTGGCCGGGGCTCTCGCCGTGGACGTACGCCTCGCGCATCCGGGTGACGAGGAAGACCTCGTAGTCCATCGCGAGACCGAAGACCACACCGACCATGAAGATCGGCATCATGCTCATGATCGGACCGGTCTGCTCGACCCCGAAGAGCGAGCCGAGCCAGCCCCACTGGAAGACCGCGACGACCGCGCCGAGCGCCGCGACCACCGAGAGCAGGAAGCCGAGGGCCGCCTTCAGCGGGACGAGGATCGAGCGGAAGACCAGCATCAGCAGCAGGAACGCGAGGCCGACGACGAGTGCCAGGTAGGGCAGCAGCGCGTCGTTCATCTTCTGCGAGAAGTCGATGTTCATCGCGGTGGCGCCGGTGACCAGGACCTCGGCCCCGGTGTCCGCCTTGATGTCCTTGCCCGCGTCACGGATGTCGTGGACGACCTCCTCCGTGGCGTGCGAGGACGGCCGGTCCTTCGGGATGACCGTGATCATCGCGGTGTCGCCGGCCTTGTTGAACGTGGCCGGGGTGACGGTGACGACACCGAGCCCTTCGATCTCCTCGCGGACCCGCTCGGCCGCGCCCTTCGCGTCGGAGCTGCCCTTGCCGTCCATGACGATCATCAGCGGGCCGTTGAACCCGGGGCCGAAGCCCTCGGAGAGGGTGTCGTACGCCTGGCGCTGCGTGGTCGACTTCGGCTGGGCGCCGTCGTCGGGCAGGCCCATCTCCAGCGAGGCGGCCGGTACGGCGATGACGCCGAGGCCGAGGACGCCGACCAGCAGGACCCAGACCGGGCGGCGCAGCACGAACCGTGCCCAGCGGGTGCCCATGTTCGGCTTGGCCTCGGGGCGGTTCTCCGCCTCGGCGGCCTTGCGCGCCTTGCGGCCCATGACCCGCTTGCCCGCGAAGCCCAGCAGGGCCGGGACGAGGGTGAGGGCGATGACCACGGCGATCGCGACCGTACCGGCGGCGGCGAAGCCCATCTTCGTCAGCATCGGGATGTTGACGACGGCGAGGCCGACCAGGGCGATGACCACGGTCAGGCCCGCGAAGACGACGGCGGAGCCGGCCGTACCGACCGCCCGCCCGGCGGCTTCCTCGCGCTCCCGGCCCTCGGCCAGTTCGGCGCGGTAGCGGGAGACGATGAAGAGGGCGTAGTCGATGCCGACCGCGAGGCCGATCATCATGGCGAGCGTCGAGGTGGTCGAGCCGAGGTCCAGGACGGTGGCGAGGGCCGTGATCAGCGAGACCCCGATGCCGACCCCGATCAGGGCGGTCAGCAGCGGCAGCCCGGCCGCTATCAGTGAGCCGAAGGTGATGACCAGGACGACGGCGGCGATGGCGACCCCGATGATCTCGGCGGCCCCGGTGTGCGGCATGACCTGGAGCGCGTCACCGCCGATCTCCACCTTCATGCCGCTGTTCTGCGCGTCCGTGCCCGCGCCCTTCAGCGAGTCCGTCGTCGCGTCGGTCAGCTCCATGGAGTTGACCTTGTACGCGACCGAGATGTACGCCGTCGAACCGTCCTGGCTCACCGCCTTGGTCTCGAACGGGTCGGCGACCGAGGCGATCTGGTCCGAGCCGGACTGCAGTTCCTCGACGATGCCGGTGATCTCGGTCTTGTTGGCCGAGTCGGTCACCTTCTCGCCCTCGGGCGCCTTGAAGACGACCCGGGCGGTGGCCCCGTCGGCACTGGAGCCGGGGAAGCGCTGTTCCAGCAGGTCGAAGGCGCGCTGCGCCTCCGTACCGGGGATGGAGAAGGAGCTGGAGGTGGCGGTGGACGCGGAGGCGGCGCCGAATCCGGCGAGCGCCAGCAGTGCCACCCAGATCAGGGCGACATAGCGGCGGCGGCGGAAGGTGAGCCGTCCGAGCTTGTAGAGGAAAGTGGCCACGAGGGCGTACTCCCGGTCAGGTCGTGTGAGTGGAATGGGGCGTGCGGAACCGGCCCGACGACGAGAGCGGCGTGTCAGGGGTCAGGTGAAGCCTCGGGGAGAGGGCCGTGCGGGTGGTGCGGCGGGGACGTCAGACTCCGAGAGCGGGGAGAATCACGGAGTCCACGTAATCGATGAGGAACGCCTGGTCGAGCGGGCGGTCCTCGATCAGCTGCCGGGCGGCCAGCGCGCCGACCAGCATGTGCGGGATGTACTTCAGCGCCGGGTTGTCCGGACGCAGCTCACCCCTCTCCACCGCCCGTTGCAGCAGTTGGTCGAGGCCGGTCATCTCCGGCTCGATCAGCAGCTCACGCAGGGCCTGGAGCAGCTCGGGGAACTCATGGACGGCATGGCTCAGACCCCGCATCAGCGCGGCGTCCTTCTCCATCTGGCAGTCGTCGGTCCGGCTCAGCGCGGCATGGAAGTCCCCGCGCAGCGAACCGGTGTCGATGTCCGCGAGGCTCCCCGGCTTGTTGTGCCGCAGCGCCTTCGCGACCAGCTCGGGCTTCGAGCCCCACTGGCGGTAGAGAGTGGCCTTGCTGGACCGGGTGCGGGCGGCGATGGCGTCCATGGTCAGGGCGTCGTAACCGACCTCGCGGAGGAGATCGAGCACGGATTCGTACAGTTCGCCCTCACGCTCGGGGGTCAGCCTGGTGCGTGCCATGTGCCGACCTCCTTCGTGCGTCAGTCCACCGCTCGTGCGTCAGTCCACCGCTTCGGTGTTCCGCGCATCCGTTCCGTTCCGTTCATCATCGAACGAAACCGTTTCGTACACCTGAACCGTACCCCTCCCGTCCAGCGAAACGAAATCGTTTCGCTTGTGGGCTGCACCACAAGTTGCCCCGGGCCTCCCGCGCGGAAAGCATGAGGGGGTGAGTGATGACGTGGCGTACCTCCGGTTTCCCCATCTCCACCAGGACATGCTCTGCTTCGCGGCCGAGGACGACCTCTGGGTCGCGCCGCTCGCCGCCGCCGGCCACCGGCCGGGACGGGCCTGGCGGGTCACCGTCGACCGGACCCGGGTCAGCCATCCCCGCTTCTCGCCCGACGGCACCTCCATCGCCTACACGACCTGGCGCACGCTCGACCCGGAGATCCACCTCGCCCCGGTCGACGGCGGCCCGGCCCGCCGGCTCACCCACTGGGGCTCGACCGACGCCCGGGTCTGCGGCTGGACCCCCGATCCGCCCGACTCCACCCACATCCTCGCCGTCTCCTCGCACAACCAGCCGTTCTCGTACTTCTCCTGGGCCTACAGCGTCCCCACCGACGGCAGCCCCGGCGGCAGGCTCCCCTGGGGCCCGGTCACCGACATCGCGGTCGCCGACCTCGACGGGGAGCGCCGCACCCTGCTCCTCACCGGCACGCCCCCGCACGAACCGGCCGCCTGGAAGCGCTACCGGGGCGGGGCCATGGGCCGCCTCTGGCTGCACGGCGAGCGGCTGCTGCCGGACATCGACGGGCACCTCGCCAACCCGATGTTCGTCGGCCGGCGCATCGCGTTCCTCTCCGACCACGAGGGCGTCGGCAACCTCTACTCCTGCCGGACCGACGGCAGCGACCTGCGCCGCCACACCGACCACGACGCCTTCTACGCCCGCAACGCCGCGAGCGACGGCCACCGGGTCGTCTACCAGTGCGCCGGCGACCTCTGGCTGGTCGAGGACCTGGAGTCGCCGGACGCCACGCCGCGCAAGCTGGAGGTACGGCTCGGCGGGCCGCGCACCGGCCGGCGCCGCCACCAGGTGCCCGCCGCCAGCAACGTCGACTCGCTCTCCGTCGACGAGACGGGCCGGGCCAGCGCCGTCACCGTGCGCGGCAGCCTCTACTGGCTCACCCACCGCGACGGCCCCGCCCGCACCATCAGCGACACCCCGGGGGTACGGGTGCGGCTGCCGGAGATGCTGGGCAGCGGGGGGCAGGTCGCGTACGTCACCGACGCGGACGGCGAGGACGCGGTGGAGATCGCCTACCTGCCGCGCGCCAGCGGCGACCGGGCCCCGCGCCGGCTCGCCTCGGGGCAGCTCGGCCGCGTACAGGAGATGATCTCCGACCCGGACGGCGAACGCCTCGCTATCGCCTCGAACGACGGCCGGCTGCTGCTCCTGGACACGGGAGAGCCGGAGGTGGCCGAGGTGGCGGACAGCGCTCCCAGCGGCTCCACCCGCGCCGACCTCTACGCGGCGACCGGCGCGGCGGTCCTGGACAGCGCGGCCCCGGTCGACGAGCACCCCGGCCTCACCGAGCTGATCCGCTCGGTCAACGGGCCCGTCCGCGACCTGGCCTTCTCCCCCGACGGCTCCTGGCTGACCTGGTCGCACCCGGGCATCGGCCGCTCGCTGCGGCAGATCAAGCTGGCCCGGATCTCCGGCCCCGGCGCCCCGGTGATCGTGGACGTCACCAACGGCCGCTTCGAGGACGAGAACCCGGTCTTCACGGAGGACGGCCGCTACCTCGCGTTCCTGTCCTGGCGGGGCTTCGACCCGGTGTACGACGTCCACACCGGCGACCTCTCCTTCCCGCTCGGCTGCCGCCCGTACCTGGTGCCGCTCTCGTCGGCGACCCCGTCCCCCTTCGCGCTCTCCCCGGACGGGCGCCCGGCGGCGGGCGGCCTGGACCCGATAGACGTCCCGGAGGGAGGGGTCGGTACGGGTGAAGGGTCCACGGTCCTGGTGGAGTTCGAGGGCCTGGAGAGCCGGGTGACGCCGTTCCCGGTCTCCGCCTCCAAGTACTCGGCGCTCGCCCCCGTGAGCGGCGGCGGGCTGGTCTGGCTGCGCTGGCCGATCTCGGGGGCGCTGGGCGAGACGTTCGCCAACCCGGCCGACATGTCGGGGCGCCCCACCCTGGAGCACTTCAACATCGCGAAGGCGCGGAAGACCGAACTGGTCGGCCACCTCGACTGGTTCGCGGTCAGCGGCGACTGCTCGCGCCTGGTCGTGATGGACGACGGCGAACTCCGCGCCGTACCGGCCACGGAGCCGGGCGACGGCGACTCCACGGTCTATCTGGACCTGCGCCGCATCCTGCACGACGTGGACCCGGGGGCGGAGTGGCGGCAGGCGTACGGGGAGGCGGGCCGGATCATCCGCTCGTACTTCTGGGACCCGGACATGTGCGGCATCGACTGGGACGGCGTCCTGGACCAGTACCGCCCCCTCGTCCAACGGGTCGCCTCACCGGACGAGTTCGCGGATCTGCTGCGCGAAGTCCTGGGCGAGCTGGGCACCTCGCACGCGTACGTCTCCCCCGCCCGCCGCAACGAGGGCCCGCCGCACTACCAGCGCGCGATCGGCCTGCTCGGCGCCAACCTAGTCTGTCGGGAGGGTACTTGGGTGGTCCAGCGCATCCTGCCCGGCGACTCCTCCGACTCCAAGGCCCGCTCCCCGCTGGCCGGTACGGGCATCCGCGAGGGCGCCGTCCTCACCCACGTGGACGGCCGCCCGGTGGATCCGGTGACGGGCCCGTTCCCGCTGCTGGAGGCGGCGGGCGGTACGACGGTGGAGCTGACGTTCACCCCGGCGGGCGGCGGTCCCTCGCGCCGGGTCGCGATCCTGCCCCTGGTGGACGAGCGCCCGCTGCGCTACCAGGACTGGGTGGCCAAACGGCGTGAGGTCGTACGGGAGTTGAGCGGCGGCAAGTGTGGCTATCTGCACATCCCGGACCTGGGCGGCTCCGGCTGGGCCCAGTTCAACCGGGACCTGCGCCTGGAGGTCTCGCGCCCCGCCCTGATCGTGGACGTACGGGGCAACGCGGGCGGCCACATCAGCGAGCTGGTGGTGGAGAAGCTCACCCGCAAGATCCTCGGCTGGGACCTGACCCGCAACGCCCAGGCGGTGAGCTACGCCTCCAACGCCCCACGCGGCCCGGTCGTCGCCCTCGCCGACGAGGCGACCTCGTCCGACGGCGACATGATCACCGCCGCGTTCCGGCTGCTGAAGCTCGGCCCGGTGGTGGGCCAGCGGACCTGGGGCGGGGTGGTCGGCATGACCGGCCGCCACCGGCTCGGCGACGGCACGTCGATCACGGTGCCGATGAACGCCGCCTGGTTCGACGCGTACGGCTGGTCGGTGGAGAACCACGGCGTGGAACCGGACGTGACGGCGCTGCGCACCCCGCTGGACTGGGCGGAGGGCAGGTACGCGGTCCTCGACGACGCGGTCCGCCTGGCCCTGGACCTCCTGTCCGCCCACCCGGCCTCGACCCCACCCTCGTACGACACGGCCCCGGATCTACGGAGGCCGCCGTTGCCGCCGCGGAGCGGCTGAGCCCCGGGTCCGGAGCCCCGAGCCGCTTGAGCAGAGTCCGGGCGATGGCTCAGCGGGCCGCCGGACGCCGCTCGTAGACCGTCACCCGGCGGCCCCGGGCCTGTTCGTCGGCGACGGGCCTGAAGTGGGTGCGCAGCACGGAGGTCTTCGCCCGCTCCCGTTCGGTGGCGGGCGGGCGGGCCACCCCGGGGGCGTCCGTCACCAGCAGGATGCGGCGCTGGGCCAGCATCGCCGCCCGTATCCGGTCCGGCCGGGCCTCCGTGCCCTTCAGGGTGCCGGACTCCTCGGGGCCCCGCGCCAGAGCTATGTCCCGGAGGCCGGCGAAGGCGTCCGGGGAGACCAGTCGGGTGTCCCGCCGTGCCGCCGGGATGAACAGCACCGCGTCGCCGGGCTTCTTCATCCGCCGGATCTCCCCGGCGGCGGTGAGGACGTCGTCCACCCGGCTCGCCGGGGACCGTTTGGCGAGCGCCTGGGGCAGCAGGGCCGCCACCGCCATGGCCATCACCACGGGGAGGACCCAGGGCGCGGCTCGCGGGCGGTGACGTGCGACGGCCTCGACCGCCGCGCCGATGGCGACGCCGATCAGCAGGGCGAGGCCCAGCAGGCTGAAGAGGACGTACCGGTCCAGGAACAGCGGCTGGATCAGGGAGAGTCCGACGAGGCAGACCTGCGGCACCGCCAGCAGCGGCAGCCCGACGGCCGCCGCCGAGAGCCGCCGCGCCCGGGGGCGGTCGAGGAGGGCGCCGGCGCATCCGATGGCCAGCAGGATCGCCGGGCCGATCAGCATGTGCCAGGTCAACGGCGGTATCCAGGACACCTGCGCGGACTGGCTCCGGCTGAACAGGACCAGCGGCAGCACACAGGCCACGGCGGCCACGGCGGCGGCCGTCCAGCGCTTGCCGGTGGCCCGGTCCGCCCGGCTCCGGAGCAGGGTCGCCAGATGCGCCGGGAGGATCAGGAGCGAGAGCCAGTTCAGCAGGCCGGACACCGCGACCGCGGAGCCGTACGCGACCCAGTGCACCGCCCGGCCCCGCCCCTCCGCCAAGGTGACCAGGAGCAGCGTGGAGATCCCGGCCCCGGCCGCCACCAAGGCGTACGGGCGCCCCTCCTGGAGGTAGAACTGCGCCGCCGGCAGCAGCCCGAGCGCCAGCCCGCCGCCGAGGCCCGCCCACGGGCCGGCCAGCCGGTGGCCGAGGGCCGCCACACAGGAGGCGGCCACCGCCATGGCCACCACTGACGGCAGCCGCAGGACGGCGGTACCGGGCCCGAACAGGTCGAACAGCCCGTGCATCAGCAGGTAGTAGAGCCCGTGCACCACATCGACGTTGCCGAGCATCTGCGTGATCTCGGCGGTGGAGCGGCGGGCCACCTGCCAGGTCGCGGCCTCGTCCCGCCACACGCTGTCCTGCCGCGACAGCCCCCACAGGCCGAGCGCGAGCGTCCAGAGCGCCGGTATCGAGCGGACGAGAAGAGGACGCGGCGACGAAGGACGCACCGTATGAGCTGTGGACACGAAGAAGGGGGCTTTCCGGAACGGCTGTGGTGCAGGGCACGGCGACAGAGACCCCGAGGCCCCCGCACCGACCCTGCATCGTACGCACAGCAGTTCCGTATTCGATCAAAGAGACGGAAAAGCCCTGGCTCCGGACAGCAAGAAGGAGGCGCATCCGGTCACCCGGATGCGCCTCCTGACGCGACGCGCACGCACGCGCACGGCGCAGCGCGCACGCGTCACACCTCAGCGACCGTCAACGGTCGAAGCGCTCGCGCGCCTGGTCCGTCGCGTCCTGAGCCCGGTCCCGCAGGCCGGTCGACGCGTCGGAGCCGTGCTGCTGCTGGTCGCGGTTGCGGTCGCGACCCTTCGAGCCCCGCTCCTGGGCCTCGTCCTTGCCCTGACCGGCCTTCTGCTTGGCCTGGTCGGCGAGGTCCTGCGCCTTGTCCTTGAACTGGTCTGCGATACCCATGCTGTTCACTCCTGTGGGATGCCTGGGGGTACGTGTGGGATGGCCCCCAGCGGGGCCGTGCTCAGCGTTGCACGACCCGACATCCCGCGCATTTCGGACCGCTACGGACCGTTACGCACGGTCAGCGCGCTCGGCGCGCTCGGCGCGCTCGGTTCGCGCGTCCTGGTCCGCCGCTCCCCCGGCCCCCACCAGACCCTTCGGCACCGTGTGCAGCCGCGGCTCGAAGCGCCGCATCTCGCGCTGTCCGCCGATCGCGATGACGGACGGCAGGTAGCCGCGGACCGACTGCATCCCCCGCAGCCACCACTGGGCGTACACATGCGGGGAGCGCCGCGCGATCCCGTCCACGATGCGCTCGACGGCCGGGCCGAGCGGGTACGTACGGTTCATCGGCCACGGCAGCCGCTGCCTCAACTCCCGCATCACGTCGTCCTGGTCGGCGCCGCGCACCATGTCGGTGTCGGTCCAGGAGAGGTAGCCGACGCCGACCTTGACGCCCTTGTAGCCGACCTCGGCGCGCAGGCTGTGCGCGAACGCCTCCACGCCCGACTTGGAGGCACAGTACGCCGTCATCATCGGCGCCGGGGTGATCGCGGCCAGCGACGCTATCTGGAGGAAGTAGCCGCGGCTCTCCATCAGCACCGGCAGGAACGCCCGCCCGGTGACCGCCCCGCCGATCAGGTTCACCTCGATGACCCGCCGCCAGGCGTCCGGGTCCGAGTCGGCGAACGGGCCACCCGAGGCGACCCCCGCGTTGGCGACGACCACGTCGACCTTGCCGAACCGCTGCTTGACCTCGCGCGCCACCTGGGCCATCGCCGTGTGGTCGGTGACATCGGCGAACCAGTGGTCGCTCTCGCCGTGCAGCCGCTCGGAGACCTTCTTCAGCTCGTCCGGCTCCAGGCCGACGAGCGCCAGCGTCGCCCCGCGCGCCGACAGTTTGCGGGCCAGCAGCTCGCCCACGCCCCGGGCCGCGCCGGTGACGACGACGACCTGGCCCTCCAGACTCCGCCTGCTGCTCATGCGACATCCTCCTTCTCGGACGGGGCGGCCGTGTTCCCAGCCGTGGTGGCGGTGTTCTCAGCCGTGGTGGCCGTCGGGGGCGCGACGTACCGGGTGGTCAGTTCCCTGAGCTTCGCCGTGACCGCCTCCGGGGCCTCCATCGGCGTCATGTGCCCCACGCCGGCCAGCTCGGTCAGTCCGAGGCCGACCGGCAGCGCCGCCGCGATGACCCGGGCGTGGACCGGAGGGGTGAGCCGGTCGTCCGTACCGGCGATGACCGCCGTCGGCACCCGCAGTTCGCGTACGTCCGCCGTCACGTCCAGCTCGGCGAGTACGTGGCCCCATCCCACCCGGGCGCGGCGCGGACAGGCGTGCACGATCCGGGCGCAGGCGTCGACCCGCTCCGGGGCCGAACCGACGCCCATCGTGGCGTACTTGAGGAGCTTCTTCGAGACCGGGGTGACCGGCCCGAGCGGCGCCTTCGCCCCCAGGACCGTGGCCGTGAGGCGGGTCCGGAACGCGCTCGCCCGCAGCGGTACGACGGTGGCCTCGGCGGTGAGCCGGCCGCTGCCGGTCGAGCAGAGCAGGACCGCTGCCGCGTGCTCGCGCAGGCCGGGGCGGCGGGCCGCCGCCATCAGCGTCATCCCGCCCATGGAGTGCCCGGCCAGCACCGCCTTCCGCCCGGGGGCGAGGGTGGCGGCGAGCACCGCTTCGAGGTCGTCGGCGAGCGCGTCGACGCTGTAGCCGCCGGGGCCCGGTTCGGGGGTGAGGCCGTGGCCGCGCTGGTCGTAGGCGATGACGCGGTGGTCGGCGGCGAGGTCCCGGATCTGCGCGGCCCAGAAGTGGGTGTTGCAGGTCCAGCCGTGGGCGAGGACCACGGCCGGCGCGTCCTCGGGGCCGTGCAGCTCGACGTGGACGCGGGAGCCGTCGGCGGACGTGACGAAGAGTTCGCTCGCGGGGACGGGCGGGGCGTCGTCGCGGTGCAGGAGGCGGCTCATCGGGCGGCCTCCTCGGCCACCGCGTCCCCGGCAGCCACCGCGTCCCCGGCGACCACCGTCTCGCGCTCGTGACGCCCCGGCTGTGCCGGTACATGCAGGCCGCCCGGCTTCACGGCCGCCCGGATGACGTCGTACTCCGCGAGGTCCACCGACCGCGTCTGCCGCCGGAACTCACCCGTCGTACCCGGCCAGACCGTCGTGTTGCGGCCCTCCGCGTCCAGGTACCAACTGGTGCAGCCGCCGGTGTTCCACACCGTGCGCTTCATCCGCTCCTGGACCTTGTGGTTCCACGCGGTGACGGAGGTGGAGCGGGCGCCGAGCGCCGCGCGGCCGCCGAGCACGTTCAACTGGCGCAGGTAGTCGGCCATGTAGTTCAGCTGGGACTCGATCATCAGGATCATCGAGGAGTTCCCGAGGCCCGTGTTGGGGCCGATGATCGTCATCCAGTTGGGGAACCCGGCGGCGGTCGCGCCGCGCAGCGAGTTCATCCCGTCCTTCCAGGACTCGGCGAGCGTGATGCCCTCCTCGCCGACGACCCGCTCCGCGATCGGCATGTCCGTCACATGGAAGCCGGTGCCGAAGATGATCGCGTCGACCTCGGCCTCGCTGCCGTCGGCGGCGACGACGGTGGAGCCGCGTATCTCGCTGAGCCCGGAGGCCACGACGTCCACATTGGGCTGGGCGAGGGCCGGGTAATAGGTGCTGGAGAGCAGGATGCGCTTGCAGCCGATGCGGTAGTCGGGCGTCAACTTGGCGCGCAGCGCCGGGTCCTTGATGGCCCGCGCCATGTTGGACTTGGCGAGCTTCTCCACCAGGCCGAGCTGGTCGGGGTGCTTGGTGAAGGCGCTGACCTGCAACTCCCTTATGCCCCAGAGCAGTCCACGCCGTGCGGTGCCGGTGGCGGGTACCGCCCGGTGCAGTGCGCGCTCGGCCTTGCTGATGGTGCGGTCGACGCGCGGCATGACCCACGGAGGCGTGCGCTGGAAGAGCGTGAGCCTGGCGGTCTTCGGCTGGATCGCCGGGACGATCTGGATGGCGGAGGCGCCCGTTCCGACCATCGCGACCCGCTTGCCCGCCACGTCGTAGTCGTGGTCCCAGCGCGCCGAGTGGAAGACCTTGCCGGGGAAGGAGTCCAGCCCGGGTATGTCGGGCATCTTGGGGTCGGAGAGCGGCCCGGTGGCGGAGATGACGACATCCGCGCGCAGGGTCGTGCCGTTCGCGGACTCGATCACCCAGTACAGGTTCTCCTTGTCCCAGCTCATCAGCTTCACCTCGTGGTTCAGCCGGATGTGCGGGCGGAGCCCGAAGGTGTCGGCGACGCGCTCCAGGTAGGCCCGGATGTGCTCCTGGCCGGAGAAGGTGCGCGGCCAGTCGGGGTTCGGGGCGAAGGAGAAGGAGTAGAGGTGGGACGGTACGTCGCAGGCGCAGCCCGGGTAGCTGTTGTCCCGCCAGGTGCCGCCCACCGATCCGGCCCGCTCCAGGACGACGAAGTCGGTGATGCCTTCGCGGCGCAGCCGGACGGCGGCCCCGAGGCCCCCGAATCCGGTTCCGATCACCGCCACACGTACGTGTTCCTGCTGGGCCATGCTGCCGCCTCCCCGCGGTACGTCACGCGATTACGCCAGCAATCACTGGCATGGTTCGGAGAGTAGAGCAGGCTCGTACCGATGGGTAGGGGGCGGACCGAGGAAAGTTACTGGCGGTACAACATAGGGTGCCCCTGTGGCTGAAGGACGCGAGCACCGCGAATACCGCATGGAGGAGCTGGCCGAGGAGGCCGGCATCACCGTGCGGACCCTGCGCTTCTACCGGGAGCGCGGCCTGATCCCGCCACCCCGCCGCGAGGGCCGGATCGCCTGGTACGACGACCACCACCTGGCCCGCCTGCGGACCATCACGGGCCTGCTGGAGCGCGGCCACACCCTGAACGGCATCGCGGATCTGGCCGCCACCTTCGAGAGCGGGCGCGATGTCGCCGAGGTGCTGGGGCTCGGCGAGCCGACCGAGGAGACCCCGGTCCGGCTCACCCCGGAGCAGCTCGCCGACTACTTCGAGGGCGAGGTCACCCCGGAGAACCTGGCCACCGCCCTGGACCTGGGCTATCTCGCCACCGACGGCGACGAGATCGTCCACATCAGCCGGCGCCTGCTGGAGGTGTCGGCGGAGCTCGTACGGGAAGGGGTGCCGCTCGCCACGGTGCTCTCCTCGGGCCGCCGCGTCCGTGAGCACGCGGACGCTCTCGCCGAAATCTTCGTACGCGTACTGCATGCCCACGCCGCCGAGACCGAACCGGCCCAACTCCGGCCACTGGCCCGCGCGGTGGTGGACGCGGAGCTGTCGATGGCGCTGGACCGGAGGCTGCGCCGCGAGGACGGCACACAGCCCCCGAAAGCCGACTGACCGGGACCACCGCCCGTGGACGACTGACCGGAACCGCCGCTCGTGGACGACTGACCGGAATCGCCGCTCGTGGACGACTGACCGAAGCCACCACCCGTGGACGATGGCCCGAACCACCACCCGTGGACGACCGCCCGGCCTACCGCTCGTACACCACCGTCACCGGCGCGTGGTCGCTCCACCGCTCGCCGTGCGTGGCGGCCCGCTCGACCCACGCCTTCACCGCACGCGCGGCGAGCCCCGGCGTCGCGATCTGGTAGTCGATGCGCCAGCCCGCGTCGTTGTCGAAGGCGCGCCCCCGGTAGGACCACCAGCTGTACGGACCCGCCACCTCCGGGTGCAGTCGCCGTACGACATCCACGTACGCGGCTTCGTCGAGGACCCGGGTCAGCCAGGCGCGCTCCTCGGGGAGGAAGCCGGAGTTCTTCTGGTTGGCCTTCCAGTTCTTCAGGTCGGCCTCCTGGTGGGCGATGTTCCAGTCGCCGCAGACCACGACCTCGCGGCCGTCCGCCGCCGCCCGCGCCTTCAGGCCCTGGAGGTAGGGCAGAAAGGCGGCCATGAAGCGCTCCTTCTCCTCCTGCCGCTCCGTGCCGACCTCACCGGAGGGCAGGTACAGGCTCGCGACGGTCACGCCGGGCAGGTCGATCTCGACGTACCGGCCGCTCGCGTCGAACTCCTCCGCCCCGGGCACGTCGAAGGCGCCGAAGCCGATCTGGACCCGCTCCGGCGCCTGCCGGGAGTAGAGCGAGACCCCGGCGCGCCCCTTGGCGGCGGCGGGCGCGTGCACGGTGTGCCAGCCCTCGGGGTCACGGACCGCCTCGGCCAACTGGCCGGGCTCGGCGCGGACCTCCTGGAGGCAGACCACATCGGCGTCGGTGCCCGCCAGCCATTCCACGAAGCCCTTTTTCGCGGCGGCGCGGAGCCCATTAACATTCACGGTGGTAATAGTCAGCATCCAGAAACAGTACCTACCCCACCCCCACTCATAGATATACGATAATCAGCATGAACATCCACCCCTCCCGCTTCGACCACCCCGACGCCGTCAAACTCAACGACGAGGTCCAGCTCGAATACGCCGAGCGCTACGGCGACGGGGGCGATCTCACCTACCTCGACCCGGCCATGTTCGTTCCGCCGCGCGGGCTGTATCTGCTCGCCTACGACGAGCGGGAGCGCCCGGTGGCGACCGGTGGCTGGCGGACGCAGGACCGTAATGAGGAGGGGTACGGGGACGGCGACGCCGAGATCAAGCGGATGTTCGTGATCCGCGAGGGCCGTGGCCGGGGGCTGGCCCGCCGGATGCTCGCCGCCCTGGAGGAGGACGCCCGGGCCGCGGGCCGGGTCCGGATGGTCCTGGAGACCGGCGACCAGCAGCCGGAGGCGGTCGCGCTGTACACGTCGTGCGGCTACACGGTCTGCGAGCAGAAGTTCGGCCACTACCGGGAGTACGAGAGCAGCATCTGCATGGCCAAGCCCCTGCGGCAGCCGTGACACCTCACCGGGGCGTGGCCAGCACCTGCGCCCAGTAGGGTCCACGCGGCGAGTCCGCGATGCCCACGCCCACGTGCGTGAAGTCACAGTTGAGGATGTCGTCGTCCCGGCCGGAGCTGCGGCGCCACTCCTCGACGACCTCGGCCGGGTCGGCGTTCCCGGTGGCGATGGTCTCGCCCACGGCGGTCCACAGGTAGCCGGAGTCGGTCACCCGGTCCCCCATGCCCCGGCCTGTGGAGTCGGTGTGGCCGAAATAGCCGTAGGCCGCCATGTCCTCGGAGTGGCGCTGGGCGACCGCCGTGAGCCGGGGGTCGGTGGTCAGCTGCGGGCAGTCGTTGTGGGCGCGCAGGGTGTTGACCTCGGCGACGAGCCGCGTCTCGGGACGGGGCTGCGCCCGGGGCGCCGGGCGCGGTGACGGCGGCGGGGCCACGGTGGCGGACGGCGAGGCGCTCCGGGCGGACGGGCTCGGCGTGGGCGACGGCGTGCGGGTCGGCGTCGGGGACGGGGTGGCCGGTGCGGTGACCGGGGGCGGCGCGGGCGCCGGGAGCTGCGTCGTACCCCCCTCGGCGCGAGGCGCGGGCGGGGCGGGCGCGGAGGGCCACAGGAGTACGGCGATCGAGGTCACGGCGGCGGCAGCGGCAGCGAGCCCCGCCGCCTTCCCCGCCGAGAACGCGGCCGGAGCCACGGCCGGGGCGACAGCGGCGGCGGCGTGCTGGCCCCCCTCGTACAACGGCACCACCAGGGCGAGCCCCGACAGCAGCCCCTCCGGCGGTACGAGCCCCGAGCTGGTCGCCGCGCAGGAGGCGCAGCCGCGTATGTGGCGGGCTATGCGCTTGCGCCACAGGGGCGTGGGCGCCCCATCCCAGTCGGTGACCAGGTCGCCCAGGTAGGGGCAGCGGGGTTCGGCGGCCAGGGCCCGGACGACCGCGCGCCCGATGTCGAGCTGGTTCTTCACCCGCTGGACGCGTACGGCGGCGTGCTGGGGCGGGAGGCCGAGGGCGTCCGCCAGCTCGGCCCGGGTGAGTTCGCCGGTGGTTTCCAGCCACCAGAGCGAGAGCACATCGCGTTCCGCGTCGTCCAGCCACCGGGTCGCCTCGGCGGTCTCGCGCCGCTGGCCGGAGAGCTCCAGGCGCAGGATGGTGAGGTCGACGAAGTCGGCGGCCGGGTCGGCGGGCTCGTCGCTCTCCTCCAGCGCGGCGGGACGGTGGCCGAGGACGGCCCAGCGGGTGCGGACCTGGTTCATGGCGATGGCCACCAGCCAGGACCGGAACCGGGTGGGGTCACGCAGCGAGGAGAGGCCGGAGAGCGCGCGGAGCATGGTCTCCTGCACCACGTCGTCCACGTCCGGGTGTCCGTTGAGGGCGCGGCCCACGACGTTGTAGACGAGCGGCAGGTAGAGGGCGGCGAGCCGCTCCCCGGCCGCCTGGTCCCCGTCCCTGGCCGCGACGACCAGTGCGGTGACGTCCACGCCGTTCACGCTGTTCACCACGTGCTCACTTCCTCGGGCCGTGCGGAGGACGCCGGGCAGCGCATCCCCCGGAGTGTGGGGCAGGTCACTCCTGGGGGTTTTGTTATCCGGTCCCTTTCCGGTGGTCAACCAGTATGCGGGGACCTTACGGGTGCCCCGTGGCGGGAGTGCCGGGATGGGGGAGGGACATGTCGAGCAGGACGGAACCACGCGTCGGGCTGCCGGACGCCGGGGACATGGAGCGAGCCGGGGACACGGAGCGGGCCGCGGGCACGGCACGAGCCTCGGCCTCTCGTAGGGCGCTGGAGATCGACGGGGCCGCCTTCACCGGGCCCGACGCCTTCCCCACCGCTCTGCGGGAGGCGCTGGGCCGCCGCGGCCTCTCCCTGGAGCGGGTGAGCGAACGGCTCAGGGCGCGCGGCATCGGGGTCAGCCAGGCCACGCTGAGCAGTTGGCAGCGCGGCCGCAGCCAGCCGGAGCGGGCCCGGTCGCTGCGGGCCGTGGAGGTGCTGGAGGAGATCCTGGAGCTGCCGGGCGGGGCCCTGCGCTCGCTTCTCGGCCCGCGCCGCCCGCGCGGCCGGGTCGCGCCGGCCCGGGGCGAAGGGGCGGCCCTCCAGGTGCTGGGCGAGGACTCGGTGGTGGAGAAGGCGCTCGGCGAGCGGTTCCGCCACTTCAACCAGGAGACCGGCTCGCTGCTGATCCACGACGTGGTGACGCTGGGCGCGAGCGGAACGCTGAGCAGCCTCACCACGACCAATGTGCTGCGGGCCAGCCGGGCCGGGGCCGACCGCGCGCTGTTCGTGCTGAGCTTCGACGACGAACAGGCCGAGCCGCTCGACATCCGCGTCACCAGCGGACGGCTCGGCGAGGCGACGTACCTCAAGGGGCTCAAATCCCTGGTGCTGGAAATCCACTTCGGCCGGGAACTCGCCAAACTCGATACGACCGTGGTGAGTTACGCGGTCGATGTGAGCCCCTCCCGGGAACCGGCCACGCACTACGAACGCTGGTCGCGGGCGAATCTGCACGAATATCTTCAGCAGGTGTTCTTCCATCCGGACGCGCTCCCCTCGGGCTGCCGGCGGTACTTCCGGGACCAGGTGGGCTCGCCGCCCCGTGCGCAGCGGCGCATTTCGATGAACGATTCCCACAGCACCCATGTGCTCGCCTCCCGGTGCAAACCCGGAGTGCACGGAGTGGCCTGGGATTTCGACACGGAAGAATTCCGGCACGGGAGAACAGGGTGAATCGTGGAAACGGGAGACCGCCCAGGGTCAGTGGACGGTCTCCCGCGTATGCGGCACCTTCGCCCGCTGGGGGCTACTTGGTGTTGAGCGTCAGCCCGTAGTACTTCAGGGCGTCGTCCAGCGGCTGGAAGTACGACGAACCGGGCGAGTTCACCTGGCCGTTGCACCGCTGGCTGATCGGCCCGCCGGAGGTCATCCCCTGGGCCTGGTTGCCGGAGACGTAGG
Source organism: Streptomyces cyaneofuscatus (assembly GCF_042718795.1). Taxonomy (GTDB): domain Bacteria; phylum Actinomycetota; class Actinomycetes; order Streptomycetales; family Streptomycetaceae; genus Streptomyces; species Streptomyces cyaneofuscatus_A. The sequence continues at coordinate 143,780 of NZ_JBHXOX010000018.1, read as the reverse complement.
CGCCTCCGCTGTCCCCGCCCTGGGTGCAGACGGAGGAGCTGGCGAGACCGGTGACGACGGTGTCGGGCCCGCCGTTCTGGTCGGTGTAGGTGACGCTGACGTTGTACGAGCCGACCTTGCCGCAGGTCCAGCCGGTGGTCTGGCCGGCCTTGCAGAGCGCCGAACCCTGCGGGGCCCGCTGGCTGCCCCGTACGGCGACGGTGCCCGCCTTGCCGTACGTGGTGATGTCGAGGCCGATGGAGTGGCCGGCGTCCACGGTGGCGATGCCCATGTCCACGCTGCGGGTGCCGAGCGCGAACCGGGTGTGGGTGCCCTTGGCGAACCGGGTCCCGTTGTACGCCAGTGCGGGCAGGTCCTCGATGCAGTGCCCGGCGGTCACGAGCACCTGCTTGCCGTTGCGGTCCTTGGCGCCGTACCCGACGGAGCAGAGGTAGCCGTTGAACGTCATGCGGCTGCCCGGCGGCACGACGGCCTGGGTCTCCAGCTTCTCCTGGCCCTGGACGACGCGTACGGCGTCGCCGTTGCTCCTGGCGGCCTTGAGGAACGTACGGGTGGCGGCGTCGGACTCTCCGTTGACCTCGACGGTCACGGTGTCGGAGGCGAGGTCCACGGACCACGCCGAGACACCGGCCGGGGCACTCTTGAGGGCCTTGGCGTCGAGCTGCGCCTTGATCAGGTTCAGCTCGCTCTCGCCACGCTCCGGGACCCGTGCTGCGAGTCCCGCCGCCTTGACCTCCTTCGCCGCCTCGGCATCGGCGGCGTTGACGACGAGCGTCCCGTCCTTGGCGAAGAAGGCCCCGAGGGTGGAGACCTTCTCGGCCCGCAGCTTCGCGAACCGGCCCTGCTGCCGCGCTTCCCGGTCCAGCCGCTCGACGGCCTCCTGCTCGCTCACGCCCAGGGTGGTGGCGAGAGCCTGGACCATCTCCGGCTGATACTTCAGCGGCGCGGAATCCGCCGCACCGGCGTAAGCCCCTGTGGCGACTCCGGCCGACAGGAGGGCGCCGATGGAGGCCGCCACGATGTATCTGCGCGCGTTCTTCTTCTTTCCGTGCTTCACGCGATTCCTTCCGCTACACGGGCGAAGCGTCCAGACAATGGGGGGGGTGGCCACACCACGCTTGGGGACGCGCGATGTGTTCCGTGGACACTGCCCGGCGGCGATGACATGTTCCTGTCGCCGCGCTTCGAACTCTCGCGTAAACGGAACTGCCGCGACAAGGACCGGAGATGGGGCTCTTATCTACAGAACTGGCCGAGAACTGTAGAGAAACACGGCGGAAACACGGCGGACGCGATGCACGGAAGCCAAGCCGGCTACACATCCGTTCGCTCCCCGCACCGAATCCGCGACCTTGCCCGCCCGAAGCCGGACACGACGCCGGGCGGGCACCCGACCGGAACTCCGGCCGAGCGCCCGCCCGGGCCCGTCGCCCACAGCGGCGGGCGACGTGATGAACGATCAGGCCGGCTGGCAGTAGGCGATAGGCACGTCGAAGCTGAAGTCGCACCCGTCACCGGTGGCGAAGCTGGTACCGGCGGACCCCAGCGAGAAGAGCGCACTGAGCGCCAGGACCGTCAGGGACTTGCGGATGACCGACGGGATTCCGTCAACCGCCTGCGAGCAACACGTTGCTGGAGGCCGGGGCTCCTGGCAGGTCGGGCTCCACCGGAAGTCGTGGTCCTCATCCATGCCACTGGAGAGCCAGATTTCCTCGGCTCCAGCGAACGAGGACCCCTCGGACTCCTCCTCGTGGTCAACCGAGTCCGGACCCTCCAAGTGATCCTCGCCCTCCATGCATCGGCAAGTGAAGACCTCCTGGATGATTTCACCGTTGACGATGCTGTTGACGGCGCGGTCGTGAAGCCGTCCCGGCGGAGGCGGTCGAACTCCACGCGTGGCGCGCAGGTGACGAACGGGCTGCCGCAGAGCGAGGAGTGCGCGCGGGCGGTATTCGCCATCTGGCGGCCCCTCGTCGGCGAGGACACCGTGCCAGTTTGAGCAGTTGTTCAGATCATGCCGACCGAGTGGGACGAACATGCCTCCGCGATCAGCGTCCCCGCCGACGCGGCCGGAGCCCTGAGACCGCAAAGTTCCGGCAGGGCAACCACTACCTCAGCCTCACCTGGGAGTCGGATCCGCAAGCCGATCCGACTCCCACGCGTACATGACGAAGATCCCGCCCGATCTTTCGATCGGACGGGATCGTCGTCACCATCCCTGAGCTGACTCAAGAACAGTCGTTGTTGTGGACCTGTGGGGATTTGAACCCCAGACCCCCTCGATGCGAACGAGGTGCGCTACCAGACTGCGCCACAGGCCCTTGCAACGAGTGAAACTCTAGCACCCTTACCCGGGTGCTTGGAAATCCGTTCCTCCGCTGGTCAGCGGGGCCGGGAATCCGCCGGTCTCACTCGTTGGCCGCGCGCGGCCGGTCCTCGTCGTCGTACTGGTCGAAGAGGGGGGTGCGGCCCCGGTCGCGGGTGCGGCGGGACTGGTTGGTGCGCTGGCGCGGCGCCGGGTCCACCGTGGGGGTGGTGGGGTGCGACGTGCCGGTCTGGCTGGGCTCGGCGGTGCTGGAGCGGGCCGCGCTCCAGGTCTCCGGGTCGCCGACCTCGACGCCGCCGGTGGCCCGGGGGGCGACGGGAGCGGTGACATAGGTGGGGAGCGGTACGGGGACGGGCTCCCAGCTGTCGCCCTGGACCCGGCCGCGTTCGCGCTGCTGGTCCACCCACTCCGCGTGGTCCGTCTGCTCGACGAGGGCGCGGCGGCCGGCCTCCTGGGGGGAGACCGTGGGGGTGGGTTCCGGCTCCGGGTGGTGGGGTTCGGAGTCGTCGTCCTGGTCTGCGGGGGCGGAGGCGGCGGGCTGGTGCCTGCGGGGGCGGTTCTCCCGCAGGCGCTGTGCCGCGACCTCGGCCCGGCGGCGGTCCATGGTGAACGCGAACCGACGCCGCTCCTGGGCGCGCAGATGCACGATGTACGTGCTCAGCAGGACGGCCGGGACCGCCGGCGCCCAGAGGAAGCCGAGTCCGCCGACGGCGGCCACCACCGCGCCGAGGGTGAAGGCCAGGAAGAGGACGACCGTCGTCCGTCTGCGCCGGGCCAGGACCTGGGAGCGCTGGGCGCGCCGGGCCCGCTCGGCCTCGGCGGCTTCGGAGCGCGGGCGGCGCTGGGCCGGAGGGCCGGGGGGCGCGGGGCGCTCACCGGGCCGGCGGTCGTGCGCCTGGCGATCAGGGGGCTGACGGTCGTGCGCCTGACGGTCCGCCGGTTGGCGGTCCGGTGACTGATGCGCCGGTCGCCTGTCGTGCGCCTGGCGGTCGGGGGCCGGGGGGGCCGAGGCACGCTCGGGAGCGTGCGCCGGGTCGTGCACCCTGACTTCCGTATGCGCCGGAGGCGCGGCAAAGGCCCGGACGTCGACGGAATCCATACGGTCCGTCTCGGCGTCCGGGTCGACGTCGGGCCCCGCCTCCTCGGTGGTGCGCTCCCGCAGCTCCCTGGCGTACCGGCGCTCCATCGCCGCCCGTCCGGACAGCAGCCGGATGGCGGTGCTGAAGCGTTCCGTCGGACGGGCTTCGTTGAGCTCGTCCTGCCTGCGGAGCCACATCGGCACCAAGTAGGCGGCCCAGGCCCCGACGATGACTGCGTAGATGAGGCCGCTGCTGCTCACGCTCACACCGTAGAGGGGTTTACGCGGAGGCATCCGCCAATTGGCCCGGTGTGTCGCACGATCCGGCTGATATCACGGACTTTTTTTGTGATTGATCGGATCAACAGTCACCGATAGTGCGACCCATTGCTGTCATCCGTCGATCAAATTCGAACACTTATTTTATTTACCGAACTCCCCGGACTCTCCGGACCACTGGCCGGACTCCCCTGGACCCTGCGGCGTCACCGGCCGCGAGCGGCGCCACCGCCGGAGCATCCCCTCCGGCACCTCCTCCGCCGTGAGCGCGAAGATCAGATGGTCCCGCCAGGCGCCGTCGATGTGCAGATAGCGCGGGCGCACGCCCTCGGAGCGGAACCCGAGCTTCTCGACCACCCGGCGGCTCGGCGCGTTCTCCGGGCGGATGCAGACCTCGATGCGGTGCAGCCCCACCGAGCGGAAGCAGTGGTCGACGGCGAGCGCCACCGCCGTCGGCATCACTCCGCGCCCGGCGACGCCCTGGTCGACCCAGTAGCCGATGTGGCCCGAGCACATCGAGCCCCAGGTGATCCCCGCGACGGTGAGCTGGCCGACGAGCCGGCCCTCGTACTCGATGGCGAACGGCAGCATCCGCCCGGCGTGCGCCTCGGCGCGCAGGTGGCGGACCATCTGCCGGTACGTGGGCCGCTGGGCGACCGGGCCGCCGGGCGCGGGCGGCGGGACGGTGGCCTCCCAGGGGCGCAGCCAGTCGCGGTTGCGCCGGTTGACCTCACGCCATACCCGCTGGTCGCGCATCTTTATCGGGCGCAGGACGATCTCGCCGTCGGTCAGCGTCACCGGCCAGGTCGCGATGTTCAGCTCGGGCTCCCCGGTCGGGGGTGGTCGCCGCCGCGGAGCTGGTCCACGGCGTGCACCAGGAGCCGGGACAGGACCGCGAGGCCGTCCTTCACCCCGCCGGTGGAGCCGGGCAGGTTGACGATCAGGGTGCGGGAGGCGACGCCGGCCAGGCCCCGGGAGAGCGCGGCGGTGGGGACCTTGGCGAGCCCCTCGGCCCGGATCGCCTCGGGGATGCCGGGGATCTCGTGGTCCAGGACGCTGCGGGTGGCCTCGGGGGTGGCGTCGGTGGGCGAGATGCCCGTACCGCCGGTGGTGACGATCACGTCGTACCCGGCGGCCACTCCGGCGCGCAGGGCCGCCTCGACCGGGTCGCCGTCGGGGACGACCTGCGGGCCGTCGACCGTGAAGCCCAGGTCGGTGAGCCCTTCGGCGATCAGGGGGCCGCCCTTGTCCGCGTACACGCCGGCGGAGGCCCGGTTGGAGGCGGTGACGACGAGGGCGCGATAGGCGGGGGCGGAAGCCTGCGCGGGCCGTTCGTGGCCCGGGGCTCCGGGCTCGGGCGGCGTCACGCGTCCGGTCCCGCCGGTCCCTCCGGCGCGGTGCGCCGGTAGTCGCCGGACTTGCCGCCCGACTTCGCCTCGACCCGTACGTCGGTGATGACCGCGCTCTTGTCGACGGCCTTGACCATGTCGATCACCGTCAGGGCCGCCACCGACACCGCCGTCAGGGCCTCCATCTCGACGCCCGTGCGGTCGGTCGTCTTCACCGTGGCCGTGATCTCCACCGCGTCGTCGGCCACGCCCAGGTCGACGTTGACGCCGGAGACGGCCAGCGGATGGCAGAGCGGGATCAGGTCCGGGGTGCGCTTGGCGCCCATGATCCCGGCGATCCGCGCGGTGGCGAGGGCGTCGCCCTTCGGAACTCCCTCGCCCCGGAGCAGCTCGATGACGCGCGGCGAGACGAGGACCCGGCCGCTCGCGCGGGCGACGCGCGTGGTGACGTCCTTCTCGGACACGTCGACCATGCGGGCCGCACCCGCCTCGTCGATGTGCGTCAGCCTGTTCTGCGTACTCAACTCACTCCACCCAGCGGTAGGGGCGCCGATCGGCCCGGGCCCGGAGGACCCCCTCCGTCCCGGAGCAGGTGCTCCGGAAGGCGCGGCGGCAGATACCGTACCGCCACCGGGCGGCGGTCAGCGGAGCAGGATCACGTCCGTCTCCGTGCCGGGCTCCGCGGAGGTGGTGTCCTCGGCCAGCACGATCAGCGCGTCCGCCCGGGCGAGCGCGGCCACCAGATGCGATCCGGAGCCGCCGACGGGGGTGACGGTGCCCGCCTCCTCGTCGTACGTACCGCGCAGGAACTGGCGGCGGCCGGCGGGCGAGGTGAGCGCCTTGCCGGCGGCCAGGACGGCCCGGACGGTGGGGCGGTGGAGGTCGTCCGTGCGGCCCATCAGGGCCCGGATGGCGGGGCGGACGAACAGCTCGAAGGAGACGTAGCTGGAGACCGGGTTGCCCGGCAGCGCCAGCAGCGGGGTGTGGTCGGGGCCGATCGTGCCGAAACCCTGCGGCTTGCCCGGCTGCATGGCGAGCTTGCGGAAGTCGATCCCGCTGCCCGGCTCGTCCTCGTCGCCGACGGAGGAGAGCGCCTCCTTGACGACGTCGTACGCGCCGACGCTGACGCCGCCGGTGGTGACGATGATGTCCGCGCGGATCAGCTGGTCCTCGATCGTGGCGCGCAGGGTCTCGGCGTCGTCGGTGACCGCGCCGACCCGGTAGGCGATGGCTCCGGCGTCCCGGGCGGCGGCGGTCAGCGCGAAGCTGTTGGAGTCGTAGATCTGGCCGCCCGTCAGCTCCTCGCCGGGCTGGACCAGTTCGCTGCCGGTGGAGAGCACGACGACCCGCGGACGGGGCCGTACGACGACGGTGGAGCGGCCGATCGCGGCGAGCAGGCCGATCTGCGGCGGGCCGACGATCGACCCGGCGCGCAGGGCCAGATCGCCCGGCTTGACGTCGCTCCCGCGCTCGCGGACATGGGCTCCGGCCTCGACGGGCCGGTGGACGCGGACCTCGCCGGTGGCGCCCTCCGGCGCGTCGGAGTGGGCGCGCATGGTGGCGGCCGGGCCCTCGCCCGTACCGCCGTCCGTCCATTCGACCGGGACCACGGCCTCCGCACCGGCGGGCAGCGGGGCGCCCGTCATGATGCGGGCGGCCTGTCCCGGCCCCACGACCTGGTCGTCGGCGAGCCCGGTGCTGCCCGCGGCGACGTCGCCGATGACCGTGAGGACGGCGGGGAACTCCTCGCTCGCCCCCTCGACATCGGCGATCCGCACCGCGTAACCGTCCATGGAGCTGTTGTCGAAGGGCGGCAGGGCCACCTCCACGACGACGTCCTTCACCAGGACGCAGCCCTGGGCGTCGGGCAGCTGCAGCTCGATGGGTTCGAGCGGCCTCACCGTGGCGAGGATGTCTTCCAGGTGCTCGTCCACCGACCAGATCGTGCTGCTCACGGGGTTACATCTCCTCGGTGACGTACTGACGGAGCCAGGTCCGGAAGTCCGGTCCCAGATCTTCACGTTCGCACGCCAGTCTGACAATGGCTCGCAGATAGTCGCTCCGGTCACCGGTGTCATAGCGGCGGCCCTTGAAGACGACGCCGTGCACGGGTCCGCCGATCTTCTCGTCCGCGGCGAGCAACTGGAGGGCGTCGGTGAGCTGGATCTCGCCGCCGCGGCCCGGCTCGGTGTGTCGCAGTATGTCGAAGACGGCGGGGTCCAGGACGTACCGGCCGATGACCGCGAGATTGCTCGGCGCGTCGGCCGGCTCGGGCTTCTCGACCAGGCCGGTGACCCGGACGACGTCGCCGTCGACGGTGGTGTCCGCGGCCGCGCAGCCGTAGAGGTGGACCTGGGAGGGGTCGACCTCCATCAGCGCGACGACACTGCCGCCCTCCCGCTCCTGGATCTCCACCATGCGGGCCAGCAGGGGGTCGCGCGGGTCGATCAGGTCGTCGCCCAGCAGGACCGCGAAGGGCTGGTCGCCCACGTGCGGGGCGGCGCACAGCACGGCGTGGCCGAGGCCGCGCGGGTCACCCTGGCGCACGTAGTGCATGGTGGCCAGGTCGCTGGACTCCTGGACCTTGGCGAGGCGTTCGGCGTCTCCCTTACGGGTGAGCGCGGACTCCAGTTCGTAGTTGCGGTCGAAATGGTCCTCCAGAGGACGCTTGTTCCGACCGGTGATCATCAGTACGTCGGAGAGGCCCGCCGCGACGGCTTCTTCGACGACATACTGGATGGCCGGCTTGTCGACGACAGGCAGCATCTCTTTGGGAGTGGCCTTCGTGGCGGGCAGGAAGCGGGTGCCGAGACCTGCTGCCGGGATGACGGCCTTGCTGATCCTGGAAGGCGACGACTGAGTCATGCGCAGCACCTTAACGGGTGCACACACCCGGAAGATGAGCTTCCGGTTAACTTTGCCCTTAAATATGCCCATACGAGAACCGTGCGAGTCTCTATTGAACCCCGACAAGTCCGGAAAGGTATCTGTGAAGGTGCCCGCGAAAGCCTCTCTGCGGCGCGAACTCCTCGCCGCACGGGCCCTCCTGACCAAGGAGGACGTCACGGAGGCCGCCGCGGTTCTCGCGGCCGGCGCCTTGGCGCTCCCCGAACTGGCCGACGCCCGAACGGTCGCCGCCTACGTCTCCGTGGGGCGCGAGCCGGGGACCCGGGCCCTGCTGGACGCCCTGCGCGAGCGCGGCGTACGGGTGCTGCTCCCGGTGCTCCTGCCCGACAACGACCTGGACTGGGCCGCTTACGAGGGCGCGGAGCACCTGCTGCCCGCCGGGCGCGGGCTCCTGGAGCCGGACGGGCCCCGGCTCGGCCCCGCCGCCGTCGTGGAGGCGGCGGCGGTCCTGCTGCCCGGGCTGGCCGTGGACGGGGCGGGCATGCGGCTGGGGCGGGGCGGCGGCAGCTACGACCGGGTGCTGGCCCGGCTCTCGGCGACCGGGGCGAACCCGGCGCTCATCGTGCTCCTGTACGCGAACGAGGTGGTCGCGCGGGTCCCTGTGGAACCGCACGACCACCCCGTGGACGCCGTGGTCACCCCGGCGGGAGCGCGGCGCTTCACCGCCTGACGGCCGGTCAGGCGCCGCGGCGGCCTCTAAGGCTTGAGCGTCAGCGTGTCGACGGTGGACGCGTCGACCGCGTCCGTACCGAAGGACCAGTCGAGCAGTTCACCGTTGGACCATTTGTCGGTCTGGTCGGTGTAGTGCGCGCCGAACGCGTGCCCGGAGGCGCCGGTGAGGTTGATCCAGCGGGACTTGTCCCAGTCCCCCACGTTGACGACCATCCGCATCGACGGCACCCAGATCACCTCGTAGCCGCTCGCCGCGTTCCAGCCGGTGGCGTTGACCGTCGCCTCGCCGCCGCCGAGGTTCCAGGGGCCGCGGTTGAGCGCCCGCTGGAGCAGATCGGGCCCTTCGGTACCGAGGGTCTGGTTCTTCAGCATCAGCCGGTGCAGCCGGCCCCAGCTCCAGGTGGAGATGTCCTTGCCGAGCTTGGAGGTGAGCTCCCAGCGCGCGTCGTGCATCGCCTGGGCGAAGAGGTCGTCCCGGCCCTCCAGCGCGGCCTCGCGGCCCCTGGCGGGCGCCTTCCACCACTCGTTGTCCTGGTCCTCGACGATGTCGCGGACCACCTGGAACCAGCGGTCCCCGCCGTCCGGCTGCGCGGAGTCGCCGTCACGCTGGCCGCACTCGCGTACGAGCTTCTTCTGCTGGTCGGCCGGGCCGCTGTTCTTGGCCGGCGGCACGTTGATGCAGTCACCCTTGACCCGCAGCTCCTTGGGCAGCTTGTTGCCGAAGGCGAGCTTGAGGATGTTGCGCCAGACGCCGTTGAAGTACGCGGCGGCGGCCGAGTCGGACTCCTGGGTGTAGTCCCAGCCCTCCAGCAGCTTCTGCGCCTCACGCACGCTCGGGTCGGAGATGTTGATCTTCAGCAGCTCGGGCACCAGCAGCGCGGCGATCTCGCTGGTGTTGTCCATCTGCAGCTTCTGCATGTCGTCGGTCGAGACCTTCTCGCCGCCCTTGATCTTGTCGGCGAGGAGGTCGTTGATCCGCTGGCTGCGGGCGCCGTAGCCCCAGTCCTTGGTCAGCAGGTGGGGGTACTTGCTCTCGTCGATCACGGCCTGGTTGGCGGTGACGATGTAGCCGCGCTTCGGGTTGTACTCGTAGGGCAGCTCGTCGAAGGGGATCGACTCCTTCGCCCAGCCGTACGCCGGGTCCCAGCCGGGGCTGGGCAGCGTGCCGTCGCCCTTGAGGCGGACCGGGATCGTGCCCGGCGCCTGGTAGCCGATGTTGCCCTGGGTGTCGGCGTAGATGAGGTTCTGCGAGGGGACCTCGAAGTTCCGGGCGGCCGCCCGGAAGGTGGTGAAGTCCTTGGCCCGGTTGATCGCGAAGACCGCGTCCATGGACTTGCCCGGCTTCAGAGCGGTCCACCTCAGCGCGACCGCGTACCCGTCGGCCCGGTCGGGGGCTGCATTGGGGACGGGCGCCTTCTGGCCGACCTTGTCCAGTTCCTTGCTGCGGTCGGACACCAGGGGCCCGTTGTTCGTCTCACGGACGGTGATCTTCCGGTCCCTGCCGCCCGCGACCTTGATGGTCTCCTCGCGGGTGGTGAACGGCTTCACCGCGTTGTCGTAGAGGTAGCCGTCGCCGGAGACCTTCTCCAGGAAGAGGTCGGTGACGTCCGCGCCGAGGTTGGTGAGGCCCCAGGCGATGTCCTGGTTGTGGCCGATGATCACACCGGGCATGCCGGAGAAGGTGTAGCCCGCCGTGTCGTACTGGCAGGTCTTCGAGAGCTGCCGGCAGTGCAGGCCCATCTGGTACCAGAGGGACGGCAGCATCGGCGCCAGGTGCGGGTCGTTGGCGAGCAGCGCCTTACCGGTGGTCGTGTGGGCGCCGCCGACGACCCAGGAGTTCGATCCGATGCCGTTGCCGTTCGGGCCGAGCAGCGCGGGGATCTCGTCCAGGGTGTCGGAGAGCGCGGAGAGCTGGGTGTTCAGGCCCTCGGTGGCGCCCTGCGCGGTCTGGGAGCCGATGTCGCTCGACGGGGCGGCGTCGAGGTCGTACTTCCCGGTGACCGGGGAGATCGCCCCCCGGTCGACGATCGGCTTGTGGGTGCCGTACGGGTAGTCCGGGTACAGGTCCTTGATCTGGCCGCCGTCGAGCCGGCTGGTCAGCAGCGAGCGGTCGATCTCGTCCTGCATGTTGCCGCGCAGGTCCCAGGCCATGGCCTTGAGCCAGGCGACCGAGTCGACCGGGGTCCACTCACCGGGCTTGTAGTCGTTGGTCAGCCCGAGCGCCGCGTACTCGACGGAGATGTCCCGGCCGTCCTTGCCCTTCAGGTAGGCGTTGACGCCCTCGGCGTACGACTGGAGGTTCTTCTTGGTGTCCTCGTCCAGGACCTTGTCGTACTCCTCCTGCGCGACCTTCCGCCAGCCGAGCGTGCGCAGGAAGGAGTCGGTCTCGACCTGGCCGGAGCCGAACATCTCGGAGAGCCGGCCCGCCGTCAGATGGCGCCGGACGTCCATCTCCCAGAAGCGGTCCTGGGCCTGGACGAAGCCCTGGGCGCGGAAGAGGTCGGCGTCGGAGTCCGCGTAGATCTGCGGGATCCCGTAGGAGTCCCGTTTGACCTCGACGTCACCGGACAGGCCGTCCAGGGTGATCGTTCCGGTGGTCTGCGGGTACGAGGCCCGCACGGTGGAGACGGACCAGTAGGCGCCGAACCCGACACCCGCGACGAGCGCCAGCACCAGGACGAGCAGAAGGAGGCGGACGCGGCGCCCCTTCTTCTTGCCGGGCTTCTTCGCGTCGTCGGAAGGGCCGGAAGAGTCGGTTGTATTGGCGGGCATCGCTGTCCTTCGAGGGGCAGGGTGGTCCTGGGAGTGCAGGAGCAACCATAGGCGCAGCCGGTAAGCCACTCGGACGCGGTATAGGGATGCATCCATTTGCGTGTGCCTCGTAGGAACGCGCGAAGCTTCGATGCGAACGCCGGAAGCCATCAAGGAAACGTTAAAGATTAGGTAAGGTAACGAAGTAACTGGCTGCCGGAGGTCGATCCGGCAGGCGCACGCAGGGAAGGAACGGACCCTGACTGTCCACGCGCTCAACGAACTCCTGCTCGTCTGCTCGCTCGTCCTGCTCGTCGCCGTGGCGGCGGTACGGATCTCCTCGCGCAGCGGGCTCCCCAGCCTGCTCCTGTATCTCGGCATCGGGATCGCCCTGGGGCAGGACGGCATCTTCGACGTCAAGTTCGACAACGCCGAGCTGACCCAGGTGATCGGCTACGCCGCCCTGGTCGTCATCCTGGCCGAGGGCGGACTCGGGGCGAAGTGGAAAGAGGTCCGCCCCGTCCTGCCCGCGGCCGCGGTGGTCTCCACCGTCGGCGTCGGCATCAGCGTGGGCATCACGGCCGCGGCCGCGCACTATCTCGTCGGCCTCGACTGGCGGCAGGCCCTCATCATCGGCGCGGTCGTCTCCTCCACCGATGCCGCGGCCGTCTTCTCCGTGCTGCGCCGTGTGCCGCTGCCGTCCCGGATCACCGGTCTCCTGGAGGCCGAGTCCGGCTTCAACGACGCCCCCGTGGTCATCCTTGTCATCGCGTTCTCCGCCGTCGGCCCGGTCGAGCACTGGTATCTCCTGATCGGCGAGATCGCCCTGGAGCTGGCCATCGGCGCCGCCATCGGCATCACGGTGGGCTGGCTGGGGTCCCTGGGGCTGCGGCACGTCGCCCTGCCCGCCTCCGGCCTCTACCCGATCGCCGTGATGGCCATCGCCGTGACGGCGTACGCGGCGGGCGCCATGGTCCACGGCAGCGGGTTCCTCGCGGTCTACCTGGCGGCCATGATCCTCGGCAACTCCAAGCTGCCGCACTGGCCCGCCACCCGCGGCTTCGCCGACGGGCTGGGCTGGCTGGCCCAGATCGGCATGTTCGTGCTGCTCGGCCTGCTGGTCACCCCGCACGACCTGGTCGACGACTTCTGGCCCGCCGTCGTGGTGGGCCTGGTGCTGACGATGGTGGCCCGGCCACTGTCGGTCTTCCTCAGCCTGGCGCCGTTCCGGCTGCCGGCCCGCGAGAAGGTCCTGATGTCGTGGGCCGGACTGCGCGGGGCCGTACCCATCATCCTGGCGACCATTCCGATGGTCTCCGGGGTGGAGGGCAGCACCAGGATCTTCAACATCGTCTTCGTCCTCGTCATCGTCTACACGCTGATCCAGGGCCCGACGCTGCCCTGGGTCGCGGGCAAGCTGAAGATCGCCGACGACGAGGCCGAGGCGGACGACCTGGGCGTCGAGTCCGCCCCGTTGGAGCGGCTGCGCGGCCACCTGTTGTCGGTCGACATCCCGGAGAAGTCCAAGATGCACGGCGTCGAGGTCGGCGAGCTCCGGCTCCCGGCCGGGGCGGCGGTCACGCTGGTGGTCCGCCAGGAGGAGAGCTTCGTGCCCTCCCCCACCACGGTCCTGCGGCGCGGCGACGAGCTGCTCGTGGTGGCGACCGACCCGGTGCGCGACCAGGCCGAGGCCCGGCTCCGGGCGGTCGGCGAGGGCGGCAAGCTGGCCGGCTGGCTGGGTACGGGCTCCGCGGCCGGAGCATCCCGTACGCCGGGCCGTCCCGCACCTCCCAGGCCCGCGAAAGCCTCGGCGCCGGGCGGAGCCGGCGTCCGCCAGGCCGTGAAACCGGTCAGGCCCGTCAAGAAGCTCGGACCTGCCGACGACGCACCCAGGACGAACGCGCGTCGCTAGCAGAACGCGCGTCGCCGGTAGTACGCACACGCGTCCCCTGTAGGGCGCGGATCACAGGCCCGGCAGGAAACCCTGTGCGCATTCACAGGCGCACAGGGTTTCTGGCCTGTACGATGAAAGGCACACTGATCGACCAACTCTGTCTGATGCAGAGCTGGCGCGACCGTATGGCGGTCGTGGTGCCTCTTCGCCCGGCGTTTCCTCGCCGATGGCAGCGAGTCGCCCGGCATCTACCGCAGTTCCGCGCGAAGAGGACAGCTCTCGGCCGCTTCCGTCCGGCCCGCCCCACAAAGGCGCCGGGAAGCACTGCCACCAGGCGGCAGAAAGGCAAGGACCGTGGCAGACACGGTCACCGACCGCCCCGGATACGGGCAACTGCTCCGCACCCCCGGTGCGTGGACCTTCCTCCTTCCGGGCTTCGCCGCACGGCAGCCCTTCGCGATGCTGACCATCGGCATCGTGCTGCTCGTACAGCACACCACCGGCTCCTACGGAACCGCGGGCGCCGTCGCGGCCATCGCGGGCGTCTCGATGGCGCTGGTGGCCCCGCAGGGCGGCAAACTCGCCGACCGGTTCGGCCAGCGGGCCGTCCTGCTGCCCGGCGTCCTGCTGCACACCGTCTCCGTCGGCGCCCTGACCGCGCTGGCGCTCGCGGACGCACCCCTGTGGGCGCTGTTCGCCGCCGCGGTACCCACCGGGGCCTCGGTCCCGCAGATCGGCCCGATGGTGCGCGCCCGCTGGGCCGCGATGCTGGGGGCCACCCCGGACCGGCCCGCCTCCCCGCTGATGTCCACCGCCGCCGCCTTCGAGTCGGTGACGGACGAGTTCACCTTCGTCCTCGGACCGGTCATCGCGACCGCGCTGTGCACCGGCGTGCACCCGGCGGCCGGCCTGATCACCGAGGCCGCCCTCACCCTCATCGGCGGCCTGCTCTTCGCCGCGCAGCGCGCCACCCAGCCCGCTCCCCGCCCCGCCGCCACCGCGGACCGGCCGCACACCTCGGCCCTTTCCGTCCCCGGCGTCCGGGTGCTCGTCGTCGCCTTCCTGGGCATCGGCGCGGTCTTCGGCGGCATGCAGGTCTCGCTGACGGCGTTCTCCGAGGAGATCGGCCACCCCGGCGTCAACGGTCTGCTGTACGGGATCTTCGCGGCGGGCAACATGCTGGCCGGCATCGTCTGCGGCGCCATCGCCTGGAAGAGCAGCCCGCAGCGCCGCCTCGTCGTCGGCTACGTGGCGCTGACCCTCATGGCGTCCGGACTCTGGGCCGTGCACTCCGTACCGCTGCTGGCCGGGCTCGGCCTGCTGGTCGGCCTCTGCATCGCCCCGGCGCTGATCAGCGGCTACACGCTGGTCGAGTCGCTGGTGCCCGCCACCGCCCGCACCGAGGCCTTCACCTGGCTCACGGGCGCCGTGGCACTGGGCCAGGCGGCCGCCGTGACCGTGGCGGGACAGCTCGCCGACGCCCACGGTGCGAGCACCGGGTTCCTGGTCCCGCTGGCCGGTACCGTACTGGCGCTGGCGACCCTGCTGGCCCTGCGCTCACGGCTGGCCCCGAGGTCCGCGGGCCGGACCGTCGCACGTGGGATCGGTCACCGCGAGCCGGTCATGGTGGACTGATCCCGCGGAATACGTCAGTATGGACCGTCGTTAGCACTCATTGAGTGAGAGTGCCAGGAGGAGCAAGTGCCGACCTATCAGTACCAGTGCACCGAGTGCGGCGAGGGCCTCGAGGCGGTGCAGAAGTTCACCGATGACGCCCTGACCGTGTGCCCGAACTGCGACGGACGCCTGAAGAAGGTGTTCTCTGCGGTCGGCATCGTCTTCAAGGGTTCCGGTTTCTACCGGAACGACAGCCGCGGCTCCTCGTCGAGCAGCACGCCGGCGACGTCGACCTCGAAGTCGTCCGACTCCGGTTCGTCGTCCCCGTCCACGTCGGCGTCGACGGGTTCGGAGGCGAAGTCGAGTGCTTCGTCGTCCTCCGCTTCCTCCTCGTCGTCGGCGCCCGCGCCGGCCTCGTCGTCGAGCGGTTCGTCGGCCGCCTGAGCCGGCGTACGCCCCACACGCTTCACCGGACCCCGCCGATCGACCCGGCGGGGTCCGTGCGTTTCCCGGGCGCGGCTCCGCGCACTCCCCCGGATACGGTGACCGCATGGTGAACGCACATACGGACACGAGCTCCGGCACAGACATCGCGGGTACGGCGCCGGGGGCGGAGATCGGGGTCATCGGCGGCTCGGGCTTCTACTCCTTCCTGGAGGACGTCACCGAGGTCTCCGTGGACACCCCTTACGGGAAGCCCAGCGACTCGGTCTTCCTCGGCGAGATCGGCGGCCGCCGGGTGGCCTTCCTGCCCCGCCACGGCCGCGGCCACCACCTGCCGCCCCACCGCATCAACTACCGGGCCAACCTCTGGGCGCTGCGCTCCGTCGGGGTCCGCCAGGTGCTGGGCCCGTGCGCCGTCGGCGGTCTGCGACCGGAGTTCGGACCGGGCACCCTGCTCGTCCCGGACCAGTTGGTGGACCGCACCAAGGCCCGGGTGCAGACCTATTACGACGGTGAGACCCGGGCCGACGGGACCGTACCCAACGTCGTGCACCTGGGCTTCGCCGACCCGTACTGCCCCGAGGGCCGGAAGGCCGCGCTGACCGCGGCGCGCGGACGCGGCTGGGAGCCGGTGGACGGCGGGACCCTGGTGGTGGTCGAGGGGCCGCGCTTCTCCACCCGCGCGGAATCCCGCTGGCACGCGGCGATGGGCTGGTCGGTGGTCGGGATGACCGGGCATCCGGAAGCCGTGCTCGCCCGGGAACTGGGGCTCTGCTACACCACGATGACCCTGGTGACCGACCTGGACGCGGGTGCCGAGGCGGGTGAGGGCGTCTCCCACGAGGAGGTGCTCCAGGTCTTCGCGGCCAACGTGGACCGGCTCAGGTCGGTGCTGTTCGACGCGGTGGGCGCGCTGCCGGACACCGACGCCCGCAACTGCACCTGCGCGCACGCGCTGGACGGGATCGAGACGGGGGTCGCGCTGCCGTAGGGGCGGGGTCGCGCGCTGCCGTGGCGACGGGTCACTGCCGGGCCGGGGTACCGGATCGGGTGACGGAGTTGTCCACAATCCCGAGGTTGTCCACAGGGCTCAGCGGGATGCGTGCGGACCGTGGATCGTGAGGGGAGTTCGGCCGGGATCTCCGGCCGGGCACCCCTCGTCCGATTGCAGGTGACGCCATGCCCCCGTCCCCTTTTCACGCCCGGCCCCCGGCGCCGCCGCCCGCCCCCTGCGGGGTGGGGCCGTTCGCACCGCTGCGGGTGCGGGGCGGCGGCGCGTACCGGCTGCGGCGGATGCTGCGCGGACAGCGGCGTGCGATCGCCGCGGGGATCGCCCTGGCGGGTGCGGCACTGGCCACGACGAGCCTGGGCAGCACCGCGTCCGGGACCGCCGCGTCCGCCGGCGCCGCCTCGGACAGCGCCGCCGTGTCCGGTACGGCCGTGTCCGATACGGCGGCATCGGATACGGCGGCGGGGTCCGGGCGACCGTCGGCGCGGCTCGTCTCGGCGCCGGTGCGGATCGCGGACGCGGCGACGGTGCGGCTGTTGCGCCCGGGTGACCACGTCGACGTGATCGCGGTCGGCGAGGCGGGGGACGACGCCCGACTGGTGGCACGCGGGGTGCGGGTGGCACGGGTTCCGGAGCGGATCGCCGAAGGTGGCGGCGGCCTCCGGAGCGGCGGTGAGGGGGTGACCGGCTGGGGCGCGGCACCGGAGGGGGCTCTGGTGATGCTGTCCGTGGAGCGGTCCACGGCGACGGCGCTGCTGGGCGCGGGCGCCTCGGGACGGCTGGCGCTGGCGGTGTCCGATGCGAACTGACGCACCCTCAAGTCACTCGTGGGCATTACCGGACTGGACACTGTTGCCTTCTCCCGCCTTAGGTGGCGGAGCAGTTTGCTCCCATCACCGCACATGCGAAAGAAGGCTCACCTGTGAGCGAGAAGAAGGTCAGTCTGCTGGAGGGCTTCAAGGCCTTCCTGATGCGCGGCAATGTGATCGACCTTGCGGTGGCCGTCGTCATCGGGGCCGCGTTCACGAACATCGTGAACGCCGTCGTCAAGGGCGTCATCAATCCCGTGGTCGGTGCGTTCGGCACGCAGGACCTGGACAACTACAGCTCCTGTCTCCAGGGCCCGTGCACCAAGGACCCGGCCACCGGCGAGATGGACGGGATCGAGATCCTGTGGGGCTCGGTGCTCAGCGCCACCCTCAGCTTCCTGATCACCGCGGCGGTCGTGTACTTCCTGATGGTGCTGCCGATGGCCAAGTACCTCGCCCGGCGGGCGGCGATGCAGGCCGCCAAGGAGGGCGTGCAGGAGACGCTGGAGGTGAGCGAGCTGGAGGTGCTCAAGGAGATCCGCGACGCCCTGGTCGCGCAGCGCGGTGGTGGCGCGGCGGGTGCCGGTGGGTCCGGTGCCGGTGGGCCGGGCGAGGGGGGAGGGGCGCTGCCGGGCCGGGACGGGGAGCGGTAGCCCGCCGATCGGCGGTTCAGATGTGGTGGGGCGGCTTCTCGTCGAGGAAGCGCGCGAGGTCGGCGGCGGAGGAGTTGCCGGAGGGCCGCTCGCCCCATCCCCGGTCCGTGTCGTCCGCGGACTGCTGGTCCAGTGGATCGTCGAAGACCAGAACCGGCTTGGGCTTCGGCTTCGGTTCCTGCGACGGCTGTGCCTGCGGCTGCTGGGGCTGTGCCTGCGGCTGCTGCTTCGCATCTCGCGGACCGGGGGCGGGGGCGGCACTCATGGTTCCAGGGTACGGCGGCCGGCGGCGGGGTGCGGGCCGCCGCCGGGCGGGGCGGCTCCCGCGACGGGGTGCGTCCGGCTTCCGGGCCCGGCGGACGTCAGCGGCCCTCAGGGTCTGCCAGCCGTCAGCGGTCCTTCGGGTCCATCAGCCACAGGCCGAGCACCGCGAGGAACGACAGGCAGAGGAAGCCGGCTCCCCACCAGGCCGTGCCGGTGTTGCCCTCCATCCACTCGTCGATCAGCACGGTCAGGCCCCAGAGCTGGCCCACGACCACGGTCATCGCCAGGGCGAGGCGGGCGGTCAGCTTCGAGGAGCGCTCGGGTTCCTGGTCGGTACCCGCGCCGGGGCCGGGCCCGGTGTGGCGGACGCGGGGGTCTCCGTAACCGCTGGTGGGGCGGATCTGCGGATACCGCTCGTGGACGGGCCGGTTCAGCGCGGGGTCGGCGCTGCCCGGGTGGTACGTCGGGTAGTGGCTGCCCGGGGGTGGCAGCGGCTGCTCGGGGTGCGGGGCATCGGTCATGCCCGCCTGCCGGGGGTCTCGGTGGGGCCGGCGGTGGCGGGAGCGCCGGGGCGGCTCGGGGCGGCCGACGCACCGCCGCCTGCGGGGCCGGGCCTCGCGACGCGGGGCGAGGGCCGGGCGCCCGGGGCCCGGGGCGGGGATTCGGCGCCGGAGCCGATGTCGGGGCAGCCGATACGGGCGGCGAGGTCGGGGCGTTCGCCGCCGAGCTGGCGGCAGAGGCCCGCCTCGACGCTCTCGCCGGAGCGGGTGGTCCCGACGGCCCAGATACTGCCGTCGGTCTCCTCGATGACGACGACCTTCGGCAGCCCGCGCGGCGGTGGTCCTGCGGTCACCTCACCGGAGCGGGCGTCGAAGACGCCCTCGTGGCAGGGGCAGTACAGCTCGCCCTCCCGGCCCCGGTCCTTGCGCCAGAGCACGGCGCAGGCGAGGTGGGTGCAGACGGCGGAGTAGCCGACGAGGGTGCCGTCGTCGAGGCGGACGGCGACGGCCCGGTCCTCCTCGCCCGGGTAGCGGAAGGCGATGGACTCGCCGGGTGGCAGCCGCTGGGCGATGCGTTTCGCCTCGGGGGCCTTGCCGTCCTCGTCGTCGCCGTGGCGGTGCAGGATGCCCGCGGCGACGCCGATGCCGCCGACGGCGAGGCCGCCGGAGACGGTGGTGACGATCCGGAGGTAGTCGCGCCGGGTGGTGAGGGAGTCGGCGGCGATCCGGTCCTGGAGCGCCTCGCGCGGGTCCCCTCCGGTCGGGTGGTCGCCGCCCTGCTGCTGTTCGGTGACGCTCATCGGCGGACGTCCTTCCCGTTGATCTCGACGACGGGCAGACCGCCGGGGACCGGCCACTGCACCTTCTCGGCGGGGACGACCATGGCCACGCCGGTGCGGACCTCGGTCTCGCCGAAGACGAAGGTGTCGGCGACCTGGACGCCGGGGCGCTCGGCCTGGAGCTCCTCGACGGTCCCGTAGAAGAGCGCCCCGGTCGGGCAGACGGTGGCGCACATGGGGGCGAGGCCGTAGGCGGTGCGGTCGTAGCAGAGGTTGCACTTCAGCTGGAGCTTCGCCCCGAGGTCGATCTTCGGTACGCCGAAGGGGCAGGCGTTGACGCAGTTGGCACAGCCGATGCAGCGGGTGGTGTCGGCCTGCTGCACCACCCCGTCGGCGGTCACCAGGATCGCGTCGGCGGGACAGACCTCGGCGCAGGGCGCGACCGGGTCCTCGCAGTGCATGCAGACGGTGGGAAGGGAGGCGACGGAGTGACCTTCGTCGGTGTAGTCGAGGTGGATCATCGATTTACCGCGGTGCGAGTCGCATTCACGGCAGGCGGAGACACAGGCCTGGCAGCCGATGCAGCGCCCCGGGTCGATGAAGATCGTGCGGCCCATCATGGGGGCTCAGCTCCTCTCCGAGGTGCCACGGCCCTGCGGGGCCGTGGGAGGCAGCGGGTCGGTACGGGAGACCTGGGTCTCCGGGTAGGCGACGTGGCCGGGGGCGACCGGCGGGGCGGGGACCTCGTCGATCCGGTCGGCGTGCTCGATCCGGCAGGCGCAGACCTTGTACTCGGGGATCTTGGAGCGCGGGTCGAGCGCGTCGATGGTGAGGGCGTTGGCCGCGGTGGGGACGGGCCAGTGGTAGGGGACGAAGACGGTGTCCGGGCGGATCGCCTCGGTGACCAGGGCGGGGAACACCTCGCTGCCGCGCCGGGTCACGATCCGTACGGGCTCGCCGTTGCGGAAGCCATGGGAGGGGTGGATCTCGGCCCAGGGGCGTGGGGTCTGCTCCACGAGGGCGCCGAGCCTGCGGGTCTGGTTGCCGGAGAGGAAGTGGGCCACGGTCCGGCCGGTGGTGAGCGACATGGGGTGCTCGTCGTCGTACGGGTCCATCGGCGGGTGCCACTCGACGACCTGGAGGTGGATCTTGCCGTCGGGGTGATAGGTCGTCCCGCCCTCGAAGAGGCGCGGGGTGCCGGGGTGGTCGGTGGTGGGGCAGGGCCAGGCGATGCCGCCGGTCTCCTCCAGCCGTTCGTAGGTGATGCCGTAGTAGTCGTTGACGGTGCCGGCGGAGGCGGTGCGCAGTTCCTCGAAGACGGACCGGGAGTCGGGGAAGTCGAACTTGTCCCCGGCGCCCAGGCGGCGGGCGAGTTCGCACATCACCCAGGTGTCGGTGCGGACACCTGGGGGCGGGTCCTGGGCCTTGTTGTGCTTGACCACGCGGGCCTCGGCGTTGGCCATCACCCCTTCGTCCTCGGCCCAGGTGGTGACGGGGAAGACGACGTGCGCGTTGGCGGCGGTCTCGGAGAGGAAGAAGTCGAACTGGGCGTGGAACTCGGTGGCGTCGTACCCCTCCTTGACCACCCGGTAGTTGGGCAGGGAGACGAAGGGGTTGTTGCAGATGCCGATCAGCCCGCGGATCTCGCGACGCTGCATCTGCCAGACCATCTCCATCATGGAGGTGCCGGCGGGCGGGAGTTCGGACTCCTCGATGCCCCAGATCTCGCAGATCTGACGGCGGTGCTCGGGGTTGGTGATGGAGCGGCCGCCGGGGAGCAGGTCGGACTTCTGGCCGTGTTCGCGGCCGCCCTGGCCGTTGCCCTGGCCGGTGATGGTGCCGTATCCGGCGCCGGGCTTGCCGATGTGGCCGGTGGCGGCGCAGAGGCTGATCACGGAGAGGCAGTTCTCGACGCCCTGCGAGTGGTGTTCGATGCCCCGGGCGTGCCAGGCCATGGCCTTCGGCGCGCGGGCGAAGGTGCGGGCGACCTGGACGATCTGCTCGGCGGGGACGCCGCAGATGGCGGCGGCGCGGGAGGGCGGGTACTCGGCGGCCTTGGCCTTGACCTCCTCCCAGCCGGTGGCGTGGGCGGCGAGGAAGTTCTCGTCGGTGAGCCCTTCGGCGATGACGACGTTCAGTACGGAGGTGAAGAAGGCCGAGTCGGTGCCGGGTTTGAGGGCAACGTGGATGTCGGCGGTCCGGGCGATGGCGGTCTCGCGCGGGTCGACGACGATGAGGCTGGCCCCGCGGTCCCGGGCTCCCCAGACGTACTGGGTCATCACGGGGAAGCACTCGCCGACGTTGGATCCGGCGATGAGCAGGCAGTCGGTGAGGAGGATGTCGGAGAAGGGGTTGCCGGCCCGGTCGATGCCGAAGGCGAGCTTGTTCGCACCGGCCGCGCTGACCATGCAGAGGCGGCCGTTGTAGTCGACGTGCCGGGACTTGAGGGCGACCCGGGCGAACTTGCCGACCAGATACGTCTTCTCGGAGAACAGGCTGGCGCCGCCGAGCAGCCCGAAGGCGTCGTTGCCGTAGGTCTGCTGGATGCGCTGGACCTCGGCGACGGTGAAGTCGAGCGCCTCCTCCCAGGAGACCTCCCGGAACTCCTCGTCGCGGGAGCGGCGCATCAGCGGGGCGGTGAGCCGGTCGGGGTGGTTGACCTGCTGGTAGGCGTTGATGCCCTTGGGGCAGAGCCGCATCCGGTTGATGTCGTGGTTGCGGGGTTCGACGCCGAAGATCTTGCCGCCCCGGTCCACGCGCAGATACATCCCGCACTGGACACCGCAGAAGCAGCAGTGGGTGGGCACGAGCGTCTCGCCGTTCTGGTCGGCGTGCCACTGGTCGGCCGGGATACCGCCGGCGTCCCGGAAGGCGCGGGTGCCGGGCGGGGCGAGGGAGGGGTCGAGCGGGATGAAGGTGCGGCGGTCGGCGGCGGCTCGCGGTTCCGCGGTCACTGGAAGCCCTTCTTCACATGGGAGAGGTAGGCGCTGCCGCGCAGCACCCGCTTGCAGCGCGGGCAGTACTCGGCCCAGGCGTCGAAGTCGAGGCTGAGGTCGCGCATGGTGCCGCGCAGGTTCTCGACGTACGGGCCGGTGTCGATGGGTTGCCCGCAGCGGCGGCAGGCGAAGACCTGGTCGTCCTGGCGGCCGGTGTACTTGAACAGCTGCATGCCGACGGCGGCCGGGCGCTGGACGATGTGGAAGAACTTGCCGAACGGGATGTAGATGAGGGTGAAGACCACCGAGACCATGTGGAGGATCGCCAGGAACTGGTAGCCGCCGCCGTGCAGGAAGAGCGAGGAGAAGGTGAGCAGCAGCCCGGTCACGGAGATGACGATCAACGCGATCAGCGGGACCAGGTCGTAGGCGAAACGCTGGCCGGTCGAGGCGCCGCGGTCTTTCATCCGGCGCCACAGGAAGTAGGAGGCGCCGGGGATGACGAGGACGGCCGCGATGTCCAGGCCGTGGAACATCAGCCAGCCGAGGACGGAGAGCGAGTCGAAGCCGAGGATCTTGATGCCCCAGATCCGCATCTCGTAGCCGGGTCCCGAGCCGCTGCCGGAGGTGAAGGTGAACCAGCCCCAGGTCAACGGGAAGGTGATCAGCGCGGCGAGGACGCAGCCCCAGAAGATCAGTTGGTGGGCGGCCCAGCGGGCGTGTGACCGGGCGCCGAGGAACTTCTGGAAGCCGAGGTAGGTGGCGATCATCTTCGGCAGGGCGGTGGGCGCCTGACGGAAGTTCTCGTACGAGAAGAGGCTGCGCCAGCCCTGTCTGAAGAGGCGTCGGGCGCCGGGGGCGGAGATCCAGACCGTGTAGCGGTAGGCGACGCCGAAGGCGAGGAAGACCGTGGCGACGGCGTACGGGAGGAGCGCCGAGTCGAAGTTGCGCAGCATACGGCTGCCGAGCACGATCGCGACGATCAACAGGGCGGAGACCACCACTCCGGCCAGGGTCGCCCGGGCGGTGACCGAGTGGGGGCCGGTGGCGGCGGGGGGCGGGGCGGCGGATTCGCCGGGCGCCGCGACCGCGGAACCGGCGGGGACCGCGCCCCCGGGGCTGCTGGGGTTCACGCTCCCGGGGCCGCTGGGGTTCGCGCTTCCGGGGCCGCTGGGGGGATGGGGCTCGGCTGGGGCGGGGGCTGCGGGGTCTTCTGGCGGCTCGGTCACTCGGCCACCGTAGGGCCGTTTACGGCAATTGGACCCGTTTTGGGAGGTAAGGGGGTGAGGGGGTCGCCCGGACAGGCGCAGGGGGCAGGGGCAGGGGACAGGCCCGGCGACCGCCGGTACGTTCGGAGCGTACGTGGACGAGGCCGCGCCCGGCCGTGGGCGCCGGCCGCCGAGCCGAGGAGTGCCCGATGACCGCCGCCGAGGACCCGCGCCCGCCGTCGCCGGAGACACCGCCGTTGACGGAGGCACCGCCGCTGCCGGAGACACCGCCGCCACCGGACGCCCCGTCACCGGAGGGTGCCGCGTTGCCGCAGGACGCGCCGCCGTTGCTGGACGCGCTGACCGATGTGGCCGGCGTGCGGGTGGGGCACGCGCGGGTGGGCGGGGCGGGGGCGTTGAGCGGGACGACCGTGGTCCTGGCGCCGGAGGGCGGGGCGGTGGCCGCCGTGGACGTACGGGGCGGTGGGCCGGGGACCCGGGAGACGGATGCGCTGGACCCGCGCAACCTGGTGCAGCGGGTCGACGCGATCGTCCTCACGGGCGGCAGCGCGTACGGGCTCGACGCCGCGTCCGGGGTGGTGGCCTGGCTGGAGGAGCAGGGCCGGGGCGTCCGGGTCGGCGCGGAGCCCGGACAGGTGGTGCCGGTCGTCCCGGCGGCCGCCCTCTTCGACCTCGGCCGGGGCGGCGACTGGCGGGCCCGCCCCGACGCCTCGACCGGGCGGGCGGCGGTGGAGGCGGCGGCCGCTTCCGAACCGGGGGCGCCGGTCGCCGAGGGGAACGTGGGCGCGGGCACCGGCGCGGTGGCCGGGCAGCTCAAGGGCGGCATCGGCACGGCGAGCGTGCGGCTCGCCTCCGGGGTCACCGTCGCCGCCCTGGTCGCGGTGAACGCGGCTGGTTCGGTGCTCGACCCCCGTACCGGGGTGCTGTTCGGGGAGTACGGGGCCGGGGAGCCGCCCGCGCACCCGGCGCCCGCGACGCATGCGGCGGCGGTACGGCGACTGGCGCACGAACAGGAGGCGGCGGAGGCGGCCGGGGGCGGGGCCCCGCCGTTCAACACCACGATCGCGGTCGTCGCGACGGACGCGGACCTCATCCGGGCCCAGGCGCAGAAGCTGGCGGGCACCGCGCACGACGGCATGGCCCGTGCTGTGCGCCCGGTCCATCTGCTGACCGACGGGGACACGGTGTTCGCACTGGCCACGGGGCGGGTGCGGGTGGAGTCGGAGAACCCCGTCGCGGTCAACGAGATCCTCGCGGCGGGCGCCGACGTACTGGCCCGCGCGATCGTGAAGGCCGTACGCGCGGCCGGGAGCGTCCAGGGGCCGGGCGGCACGTTCCTCGCCCATGCCGATCTGTACGGGGAGGGGTAGGGAGGCGGGGGCGCGCGGCACGGGCGCGGGGGCGCGCGGGCGCCCGACTCGCAACCGAGGCAAGGGAGTTCACCCCCAACCGCCCGAAATGCGCCGGGAACAGACGGGGAACTTATCTCGGACGCCTTACGTTTTTACGAACCCCGGTCACGATGTCAGACCCAGGGACTACGTTAAGCACGCACCAAGTAACACGCGGCGACGGCCTGGAGACAGCACCTTGAGCGATCCGTACGAGACAACCGAGCAGCACCTCGACCGACTCCTGCGACGCGCCCTCAACTCGTTCGACCTTCCCGACAGCACGGTCGACCTGCTCGGTTCGGCGCTGGCGCACAGCAGTTCCCTGCACTCGTCACACCACAGCCCGGTCCTGCACCGGGAGACCTACCGTCACACCTACCTCCTCACCGACGGTTCGGACCTGACCCTCTGGGAGCTGGTGCACAGCGGTGGCCGGGACGAGCAGGAGTCTCGGCGCCATGAGCTCTACGCCGACGAGGGTGACGCCCATATCGCGGCGGCCCGGCTGGCCGGGAGCCTCTCCGACACCCCGGCCTTCGGTGACGAGGCGAGCCGCGGGGACATGGAGATCCTGACGGTCCTGATGTCCGCTCCCCCGGCCCCGGCGCCCCGGACGTACGCGCCCGACAATTCGGCCGACCACGCCCGCCGGGTCCTGCGCCGCGCGGAGAACGGCGACCGCCCGGACGAGGCGAAGGCGCGGCTGCTCCGGTCCGCCTTCGCCCACCACATCACCCAGATCTTCGGGCGCCAGTGCCAGGTGGACGGACAGGAGGCCGGGTTCACGCTCTACGAGCACGCGTTCCTGCTGCTGGACGGCAGCGAGACGAGCCTGTGGGAGGTCGAGCACACGGCCACCCCGGACGGCCGCCACATGTGCGAGGTGTACGAGGACGAGCACACGGCCCGGGCGGCGATGGAGAGCCGTACGAGGATCTGCTGAGCCTGACGGGCCGCCCACCGGGGTGGCCCGCCCCGGCCGACGGGCGGCCCGCGCGCCGGCGTGCCCGCCCCGGCAGCCCTTGGCCGGCCAGGTCGGCCCGGCCCGAGCCACTCGACGCGCCCTCTCAGCCCCTCAGCGCCGGCTCCTTGGCGAGCGGGCCGTCACCGGCCGCTTCGCCCTCCGCGTGCGCCTTCGGCCGGGCCGGCAGCGCGAACATCAGCAGGAAGATCACCGCGAGCACTCCGGCCACCCACCACAGCGACTGCTGGAAGGCGTTCACGAAGGCCGGACCGAGCTCCTGCGGAGCCAGCCGGTCGCCGATCGCGCCGAAGAAGACCACCGACACCAGGCCGAGGCCGAGCGCGGTGCCCATCTGCTGCACGGTGTTGATCAGCCCGGACGCCGAGCCCGCGTGCTCCTTGGGGACCTCGGAGAGGATCGCGTCGGTCAGCGGCGCCACGATCAGGCCCATCCCGACGCCCATGACGACCAGCGGCACCGCCATCTGCCAGGAGGTGATGGCCATGCCGTAGTGCTCGGCCTCCCAGAGGTACGTCAGCAGCCCGGCGACCATCAGGAGCGCGCCCGCCTGGAGGACCTTGCGGCCGAAGCGGGGCACCAGCTTCTGAACGGAGATCCCGGCGGCCACCGAGACGGCGACGGAGAACGGGATGCCCGTCGTACCCGCCCGCAGGACGCTCCAGCCCAGGCCCATCTGCATGTACAGGGTCCAGACCAGGAAGAAGATGCCCTGGCCGATGCCGAAGGTGAGCTGCACCGCGATGCCCGCCGCGAAGCTCTTGACCCGGAACAGGGACAGCTCGATCAGCGGTGAGCCGTCGATGACGGCCTTCTGCCGCTGGTGCCGGACGAGGAGCCCGAAGACGAACAGGCTGCCCACCATCGAGAGGTGGCCCCAGAGCGGCCAGTCCAGCTCGTGCCCGCGGGTGAGCGGGTAGATGAGCATCAGCATGGCGAGCGTGACCAGGCCGACGCCCACCAGGTCCAGCCGCATGGCCCTGGGTGCCTTGGACTCGGTGATGAACTTGGCGCCGAGGAGCAGGCCCGCGATGCCGACGGGCAGGTTGATCAGGAAGATCGGCCGCCATCCGAGGCCGAAGAGGTCCCACTCCGTGAGCAGCGCGCCCAGCAGCGGGCCGGAGACCGCACCGAGGCCGACGACCGCGCCGAAGAGGCCGAAGACCTTGCCGCGTTCGTGCGCCGGGAAGGTGGCGTGCACGATCGAGAGCACCTGGGGCACCATCAGGGCCGCCGTCGCGCCCTGGAGGATGCGGGCGGCGACGAGTATGTCGGCGTTGGGGGCCAGGCCGCAGAGGGCCGAGGCCACGGTGAACCCGGCGATGCCGACGAGGAAGAGCCGCTTGCGCCCGTAGATGTCGCCGAGCCGGCCACCCGTGATCAGTCCGGCCGCGAACGCGAGCGCGTACCCGGCGGTGATCCACTGGATCGCGGAGACGGACGCCTCCATGTCCTGGCTGATGCTCGGGATGGCGATGTTGACGATCGTGACGTCGACCAGGTCCATGAAGGCCGCGGTCATCACGATGGCGAGGGCGAACCAGCGGCGCCGGTCGGCGGGGCCGGGCAGGGGTGGTGCGGTGCTCGGTGCCGTCCTTGGTGCTGTGCTTGATGCGGTGTTCGGTGCTGTGCTCGATGCGGTGTTCGGTGCCGTGCTCGGTGCGGTGTTCGCTGCCGGGTCCGGCAGCGCTGCGGAAGAAGACATGAGGAGAAGCTATGCGGTCATTAGGACTGATCGTGACCTGATGGCCGCGCATCCTGGATCCCATGACCGACACCCCGGCACGCCTGCTGAAACTGCTGTCGCTCCTCCAGACCCCGCGCGAGTGGCCCGGCGGGGAGCTGGCCGAACGGCTCGACGTCAGCCCGCGCACGGTCCGCCGCGACATCGACCGGCTGCGTGAACTGGGTTACCCCGTCGAGGCATCGCGCGGTTCGCTGGGCGGCTACCGCCTGGTCGCGGGCGCCGCCATGCCGCCCCTCGTGCTCGACGACGAGGAGGCGGTCGCCATCGCGGTAGGGCTGCGCGCGGGCGCCGGGCACGCCATCGAGGGCGTCGACGAGGCCTCCGTACGGGCGCTGGCGAAGCTGGAACAGGTGCTGCCGTCACGGCTGCGGCACCGGGTCTCGGCGCTGCAGAACGCCACCGTGCCGCTGACCCGGGGCGACGGGGCCACCATCGACCCGCAGACCCTGACGACGCTGGCCTCGGCGGCCACCGGGCAGGAGGCGCTGAGGTTCTCGTACCGCAGCGGCGACGGTACGGAGACGAAGCGCCAGGTCGAGCCGTGCCGGCTGGTGAGCACGGGGCGGCGGTGGTATCTGGTGGCGTACGACCTGCTGCGGGCGGACTGGCGGACGTTCCGGGTGGACCGGGTCTCCGAGCCGTTCGCGACGGGCGCCCGGTTCACGCCCCGGCCGCTCCCCGTGGAGGGCGGCGAAGGTGGGGCGGAGGACGCGGCGCGGTACTTCGCGCGGTCGATGGCGGGCCGGCAGCCGGAGTTGCTGCTCGATGTGCGGTTCGCGGCGCCGGCGGAGTTCGTGGCGGCCCGGCTGCCACCGACGCTCGGAGTACCGGAGCCTTGGCCTGGGCCGGACGGGCCGGATGGGGAGGAGAGCGAGGAGGGGAAGGCCGGCTGCCGGCTGCGGTCCTCGTCCACGGACTCGTTGGAGTGGGTGGCGCTGCGGCTGGCGCTCGTGGACTGCGAGTTCACGGTGCAGGGGCCGCCACAGTTGGTGGCGTATCTGGAGGGCCTCGGCGCCCGGCTGACCCGGGCGGCCTCACCCGGGAACGGACCCGGACCCCACGCTGTCCCACCCGGAAACGGACCCCGAAGCGGACCCGGACGTGGACCCGGACATGGACCCGGACATGGATGAGCCCCGGCGCCGGGGGGGGTGGGCGCCGGGACTCAGTTCCGGGGACCGGTCGGGAAAACCGGTCGGTGACCGGCATGATCCGGTCGGTCAGCCGCTGCGAACCGGCTTGATGGGGAGGTTACGGGTTATTGGCTCACGCCGCAGCGTCAAAGCCCGTGTCGTGAGCCATTCGCTTCAATTCGAGTAGTGCGTGCTTCTCTATCTGGCGGATGCGCTCCCGTGTCAGGCCGTGCTGCTTGCCCACTTCGGTCAGCGTCCGCTCGCGCCCGTCCTCGATGCCGTACCTCATCTTGATGATGGAGGCGGTCCTGTTGTCGAGCTTGCCGATCAGGTCCTCCAGCTCCTCGCTGCGCAGGAGGGTCATCACCGACTGCTCGGGCGAGACGGCGGAGGTGTCTTCCAGCAGGTCGCCGAACTGGGTGTCGCCGTTGTCGTCGACCGACATGTTGAGGCTGACCGGGTCGCGGGCCCAGTCCAGGACGTTGCCCACGCGCTCGGCGTTGGAGTCGAGCTCGGCGGCGATCTCCGCGTGCTCGGGGTCGCGCCCGTTCTCCCGGTTGAACTCGCGCTGGACCCGGCGGATCCGGCCGAGCTCCTCCACCAGGTGGACGGGGAGCCGGATCGTGCGGGACTGGTCGGCTATGGACCGGGTGATGGCCTGCCGGATCCACCACGTCGCGTACGTGGAGAACTTGAAGCCCTTGGCGTAGTCGAACTTCTCGACCGCGCGCACCAGGCCCGCGTTGCCCTCCTGGATCAGGTCGAGCAGGGGCAGCCCCGCGCGCGGGTAGCGGCGGGCTACGGCAACGACGAGGCGGAGGTTGGAACGGATGAATATGTCCTTGGCGCGCTCGCCCTCGGCGACCAGCGCCTCAAGCTCCTCACGCTTCGCGCCACCGGCCTCGCTCTGCACCTCTCCGTCGAGGATCTGCTGGGCGTAGACGCCCGCCTCGATGGACTGGGAGAGGTCGACTTCCTTGGCGGCGTCGAGCAGCGGTGTACGAGCGATCTCGTCCAGGTACATGCCGACCAGGTCGCGATCGGCGACTTCCCCGCCCACGGCGCGAACACTGCTTGCCCGGTCGGTCCCACCGGAGGCGGCGGACGAACGACGGGCGACGGCACGGGTTGCCATGCGTGCTCCCTTGCTGAGTAGGTCGCGACACCTTTTCGGGTGCCCTGCATCCGATGGAAACAACGACTGGAATCCGGACAGAATTCCCATGCCGCCCATTCATTTTCGCGATCATCCAGTACCCTGTCCGGCCCCGACCAACGGAAACCCGGCTTGGATACCTACGTAAGCGCAGGTCAGGCAACGCGCCGAGGGGTACCGGCACCCCCTGGCGAGGAGCCCGCGCCTCCGTTTCGGTGAGGCCGCGCTCACAGGAGGCCACACCCTCGGGCCAGGCCGCCCGGACCTTCCGACGCGCCCCGGACGCCCTCGATGCTCCGGACGCCCCGAACACTCCAGACGCCCCGGCCGTCCCCGCCCTCGCGTCTACCCCGGAAGACGACCCGTATCGCCTCGGGGTTGCTCGCGCACGATGCGCGGTGTCCGCATGCCCCTAGGTCCGCAGGAGGAGGCCTCGGCCGTGGCCGACCCGGGACCTCGCCCGATCCGCCGCACCGCCCCCCGTCCCCTGCCCCCTGCCCCCCCCCTGCCCCCTGTCCCTGCCCCTGCCCCTGCCCCTGCCCCTGCCCCTGCCGTGAGGCTATGGGCGGGCACGTAGCGCACCCCTGCGGACACCTCCGGCACGCTCGACGAGGCCCTGGAACGCGTCCACCTCTCGGGGCCAAAGACGGCGCGCGCCGCGATCGAGCTGAACACGCCGGCCTGGTGACACGCACATGGCCGGACACCCTCAGCCGAACTGCACCGAGCGCTTGGCCAGCCCCATCCAGAAGCCGTCGATGACGCTCCGCCCCCGGTCCAGCTCCTCCTCGGCGGCGCCCAGCGTCACGAAGAGCGGGGCGAAGTGCTCGGTGCGCGGGTGGGCCAGCTTTCCGGCGGGGGACGTGTGCTCGAAGTCGAGCAGGGCGTCGACGTCCTGGGCCCGCAGCGCGCGGTCGCCCCAGTCGTCGAACTCCGCCGACCAGCCCGGCACCCCGCCGCCCGTGTGCCGCAGCGCGGCCAGGTTGTGCGTGAAGAAGCCGCTGCCGACGATCAGCACGCCCTCGTCGCGCAGCGGGGCCAGCTTGCGCCCGATGGCCATCAGCTTCTGCGGGTCGAGCGTCGGCATGGAGATCTGGAGTACGGGGATGTCGGCGTCCGGGAACATCTCGACCAGCGGCACGTAGGCCCCGTGGTCGAGCCCCCGGTCCGGGATGTCCTGGACCGGCGTACCGGCGCCGCGCAGCAGCTTGCGGACGCTGTCGGCGAGCTGCGGGGCTCCGGGGGCGCCGTACCGCACCCGGTAGTAGTGCTCGGGGAATCCCCAGAAGTCGTAGACCAGCGGGACCGGCTCGACGGCACCCAGCGCGAGCGGGGCCTCCTCCCAGTGGGCGGAGACCATCAGGATCGCGCGGGGGCGCGGCAGCGTTGCGGACCAGGCGGCGAGCTGGCCGGGCCAGACCGGATCGTCGGCGAGCGGCGGGGCGCCGTGCGAGAGATAGAGAGCGGGCATGCGCTCCGCGGTGACCGTCATGACACTCCACTCCCTGTCCACGGGAAACTGGACATCGATCATGAATCCCTGATCCCGGGGGATGGTTCTACAGGGGTCCTGCGAAACAGGGAATCCTGCGGAAACAGGAGTTCAGGAGTCCTGCGGAATCCCACCGGTCAAAGTTATTGAACCTTCAAGTTCCTACCTCCAGAGACCTTAGCCCTATCTAGTTAAACTTTCAAGAAAAGGTCGTACAGTGGAGCACATGACCACGGCATCCACGGCATCCACCGGCGCGACCCGCTGGCTCACCGACGATGAGCAGCGCGTCTGGCGCGCCTATCTGCATGCCACCACGCTGCTGGAGGATCACCTCGACCGCCAGTTGCAGCGGGACGCGGGCATGCCCCACATCTATTACGGGCTGCTCGTCCAGCTCTCCCAGGCGCCCCGGCGCCGGATGCGGATGACCGAGCTCGCCAGGAACGTGAAGATCACCCGTTCCCGGCTCTCGCACGCCATCGCCCGGCTGGAGAAGAACGGCTGGGTGCGGCGCGAGGAATGCCCCTCCGACAAGCGCGGCCAGAACGCGGTGCTCACCGACGAGGGCTACGCGATGCTCGGCCGTTCGGCACCCGGCCATGTCGATGCCGTACGGCAGGCGCTGTTCGACCGGCTCACGCCCGAGCAGGTGCACAGCCTCGGCGACATCATGCGCGTCCTCGCCGCCGGGCTCGAACCGGAGGGTACCGACGCGGACCTGCCCTGGCTCCGCTGAGCGGCGGAACCAGGGCAGATCTCGGACCAGGGCAGATCTCGGGCCAGGGGAGATCTCGGACCAGGGCAGACCTCGGGGCCAGGGCAGATCTCCGGCCAAGGCAGGTCTCCGACCGAGGAAGACCTCGGATCGGGGACGACGGCGTCAGTGGGCGACGACCGGAATCCGGAACTCGTCCTCGGCGCTCCCGGCGCCCTCGGCGTTCCCGTCGGACGCGCCACCCGTACCGCCGGCCGCACCCGTTCCCGGGCGGCCGGTGTTGATGAGGACGACCGCGATCGCGGAGGCGAGGACCAGGATCCCGACCGCCCACCAGATCGCGCTGGCGAAGCCGCTGACCATGGCCTGGAGCTCCAGGAGCTTCGGGTCCGTGGCGCGGGCCGCGTTGTCGGCGATGTAGGCGGTGGTGGCACCGGCCGCGATGGTGTTCAGCAGGGCGGTGCCGATGGCGCCGCCGACCTGCTGCGAGGTGTTGACCATCGCGGAGGCGACCCCCGCGTCACGCGGCTCGATGCCGTGCGTGGCCAGGGACATGGCCGGCATGAACGCCGTACCCATACCGAGGCCGAGCAGCAGCATGCCGGGCAGGATGACGGCCGCGTAGCTGGTGTTCAGGTCGAGCTGCGTGAGGAGCAGCATGCCGACCGCGGCGACCAGGAAGCCGGGACCCATGAGCAGCCGCGGCGGGACCCGGGTCATCAGCCGGGTACCGATCTGGGTGGAGCCGGTGATCATGCCCGCGATCATCGGGAGGAAGGCGAAGCCGGTCTTGACCGGGGAGTAGCCCTTCACGATCTGCAGGTAGTAGGTCAGGAAGAGGAACAGCCCGAACATCGCGATGATGGCGAGCCCCAGCGAGAGGTAGACCCCACCGCGGTTGCGCTCGGTCAGCACGCGCAGCGGCAGCAGCGGCGACTTCACGCGCGACTCGGTCACGACGAAGGCCAGCAGCAGCGCGGCGGCCGCGATGAACATGGTGATCGTCAGACCGTCCGACCAGCCGGCCGACTCGGCGCGGGTGAAGCCGTAGACCAGGGCGACCAGGCCGAGCGTGGAGAGCACGACACCGGGGATGTCCAGCGGCGAGCGGTTGCGCGAACCGGAGGGCTCGCGGATGACGAAGTACGCGCCCGCGGCGGCGACGACGGCGAACGGGATGTTGACGAAGAACGTCCAGCGCCAGTTCAGGTACTCGGTGAGGAAGCCACCGAGGATCAGCCCGACCGCGCCACCGCCACCGGCGATGGCCCCGTAGATACCGAAGGCCTTGGCGCGCTCCTTGGCGTCGGTGAACATCACGGCGAGCAGGGAGAGGGCCGCCGGGGCGAGCAGGGCGCCGAAGACACCTTGCAGGGCCCGGGAGCCGAACATCATCGCCTCGTTCTGGGCGGCTCCGCCGAGCGCGGAAGCCAGGGCGAAACCGATCAGCCCGACGACGAAGGTGCGCTTGCGCCCCCAGAGGTCGGCTATCCGGCCGCCGAAGAGGAGCAGACCACCGAAGGCGAGCGCGTAGGCGGTGATGACCCACTGCTTGTTGCCCTCGGAGATGCCGAGGTCGGTCTGGGCGGAGGGCAGGGCGATGTTCACGATGGTCGCGTCGAGCACGACCATCAGCTGGGCGAGCGCGATGAAGGCCAGTGCCTTCCAGCGGCTGGGATCGGGAAGCCCGGTGCCGGCGATTCTCGACAGCGGGGTGTCAGCGGTCTTTGCGGTCTTTGCGGTTTTTGCCATGGGAGTAGCCACCTAGGGGCATGTGAGGGCGCCGAGGACGTCGCGAGGTCAGTCGCCGGTACGTGCTGGCGTACGCGTGATGGAGTTCGTAAGTGCGTGAACGTAAAAGGACGTTGATTTACGGGACAGGGGCAGGAGCAAGGGCAGGGGCAGGGGCAGCGGCAACGGCCGGAGCTGAAGCCGGAGCCGGGGCCGGGGTCGGAGCCCGGGACAGCGCAGGCATCAGTCGCCGCGCCTCAGGTTCTCCAGGGTTGCCGCCGATCCGGGCAGTACGGAACGGGCCGGGGCTTCCAGTCCGTCCAGGAAAAGCTGCAGATGGCGGTGGGTGAAGCGGTCGATGTCCAGGCAGACGATGCCGGGCAGCGGCCGGGTGAGCTGGGAGAGGGCGACGAGCACGTCACCGACGGCGATGTCGGTACGCAGCCGCCCCGCGGACATGGCGCGCGACACGAGCCCCTCGACAGCCGCTTCGAGGCGGTCGCGCTCGGCCAGCAGGTCGGGGTGGTCCCGGTCGAAGACGCCGGAGAGCATCGGGCACAGGGCGCCGATCCGTTCGTCGGCGGCCGCGTGCACGAACCGGCTGAGCGCGGCGAACGGGTCGGCCTCCGCCGCGGTGGCCTCTTCGGCCCTCGCGGTGGTGCGGGACGTGACCGCGAGCACGACCTCATGGGTCAGGGCGGCGCGGTCGGGGAAGTTCCGGTAGAGCGTGGCGTTCCCGACGCCCGCCCGCCGTGCGACGTCGTCGAGCGGCACATCCGGCCCGAACTCGACGAACAGCTCACGGGCGGCCGTGACGATCCGCTCGCGGTTGCGCAGCGCGTCGGCCCTCGGTCGGGGCGTACGACGCTGAGCTTCCGGTGCGGTGGTGTCGGCGACGGTCTCCACGGCTGCGGCCCTTCCCGTTCTCTGATCGGACGATGACCGTCCGTGGCGCGGCTGGACGATCTGTAGCTGAGTGACCCCCGCCCGTAACCGGGGACCAGATCCCCGCTTCAGGGGGACACGGATGCAAACGGGGATACCCTCCCCGCTTATTTCCCCCTCCCCATGTGACCTGAGTCACACCACCTGGCGGCGAAAACCCTCCGATCGGCGCACCCCAGCGAGCGCCCCCCGACCGCCCGGCACAGGCTGATCGCCAGAGCGCAGTCAGGGTCGGCCGACTGCCGCGGACCCGAAGGCGCCTCTATGCAGCAGCCCCGCCACCGGATACGCAGTCACCGCCGCCCCGCCGCCCTGGCCGGAGCGACCGCCCTGGTCATAGCCGCCATGGCGACGGCGAGCACCACGCTCCCCGGGGCCGGGAAGGCCACGGCCGGCCCGGCGGCCACCGCCGAGGACTCCGCTGTCGCCCCCTGCCGGATCGCCACGACCATGGGCGTCCAGATGTCGCTGGGCATGCCCACCCCGCCCGGCTACGCCCGCTCCACCGGCGAGATCAGGTCGCTCAACCTGATGATCGACTTCCCGGACGCGGAGGGCACGGAACCGGCGGCGGACCGGTTCGCGGAGTTCTTCCCGCAGACCTCCGACTGGTTCACGACCAGCTCCTACGGCCGCCTCGACTACCGCCCCGAGGCCCCCGTCAAGGAGTGGCTGCGGATGCCGATGCCGTTCGCGGAGTACGGGATAGAGCGCGGCTCACCGTTCGAACCGGGCTACCGGCAACTCGTCGAGGACCTCGTCGCGACAGCGGACCCGCTGGTGGACTTCTCGGCGTACGACCTGGTCAACGTCCTCGTCACCCCGAACGCGGGCCCCTCCGCCCTGGACACCGTGCTCTCCGTGACCTTCTCCGGCAACGACGACGCCCCGACCGCCGACGGCGTACCGCTCGCCAACACGTCGTTCGTCTACAGCCGCCAGGACGACGGCTCGGGGTCGTACGCACAGACGGGCTACCGCGTCCTGCCGCACGAGAACGGCCATGTCTTCGGCCTGCCCGACCTCTACACGATGGAGGGCGGCGGCTCGGTGGGGCACTGGGACATCATGTCCGAGGACTGGGGCGCCAACAACGACTTCCTGGGCTGGCACAAGTGGAAGCTCGGCTGGCTCGACAACGAGCAGATCAGTTGCGCTTCCCGGCCCGGCATCAGCGAACACACGCTCGGCCCGCTGGCCACGGCGGGCGGCACCAAGCTCGCCTTCGTCCCGCTCAGTGCCCAGTCCGGCTACGCGGTGGAGGTCCGTACGGCGGCGGGCAACGACGAGGCGGTCTGCCGGCCCGGGGTGCTGATCTACAAGGTCAGCTCCGACGTGGACACCGGCCAGGGCCCGGTCTCCGTCGCCGACGCCACCCAGGACAGCGGCGGCTGCACCCGGCGCCCCAACGTGCACGCGGAACTCTCGGACGCGCCGTTCCGCCCCGGCCAGACGTTCACGGACCGCGCCAACGGCGTACGGATATCCGTGCTGGACGAGGACGGAGACGGCAACTACCGGGTGCGGATCACTCGGCCCTGAGCGGCGCGGGGCCGACATCGCGGGCGGGGTCCTGATGGCTCGCGGGGCTCCGATAGCTCGCGCAGCTCTGATCGCGCGCGGGGTCCTGATCGTCGGCGGCGGTAAACCGGTCCCGGAGCTCGTGCTTGAGGACCTTCCCGGTGGCGTTGCGCGGGAGCGGCTCGTCGGTGAGCAGCACCCGGGCCGGCACCTTGAACCGCGCGAGGGACCGGCCGACGTGCTCGCGCAGGCCGTCGGCGGTGGTGGCCGAGGCCCCGGTACGCATCCGGACGACGGCGACGACCTCCTCCCCCAGCTCCGGGTGCGGGACGCCGAGGACGGCGGCGTCCCGCACGTCGGGGTGGTCGTGCAGGGCGCCCTCGACCTCGGCGCAGTACACGTTCTCGCCGCCCCGGACGACCATGTCCGTGATCCGGTCGACGACCGCGATGCGCCCCTCACTCCGCACGGCGAGGTCTCCCGTACGGAACCAGCCGCCCCGGAACGCCGCCTCGGTCGCCGCCGGGTCGCGCCAGTAGCCGCGGAACAGCGACTGCCCGCGCAGCCACAGCTCCCCCACCTCCCCCTCGGGCACCTCCCCCTCGGGCACCTCGCCCGCCGGGTCCGCGATCCGCGTCTCGGTCACGGGGGTCGGGCGGCCGACGGCGCCGGGGTGGGCCCGGTACTCGGCGCCGATGTTGGCGAGGACGCCGCCGCTGGTCTCGGTGAGGCCGTAGCCGTTACGGGGCTCGACGCGCTCCCCGTACCGGGCGGTGAGGCGGGCGACCAAGGCGGGCGGGGCCGCTGCGCCACCGGTGCTGAACAGGGTCAGGCCCGCCAGTTCGTCCCCCGTACGCTCGGCGGCGTCCAGCAGTTGGAGGGCGGTCGTCGGCACCCCCGCGAAGTGCGTGACGCCGTGGGCGCGGATGAGCCGGAGGGCCTCGTCCGCGTCCCACCGGTCCATCAGGACGAGGGTGCCGCCCGCCGCGATCACCCCGTAGAAGCTGGTGAACGCGGCGACGTGGAAGAACGGGAACGTCATCAGGGAGACCGGCGCCGGCCCCATCCCCGGGACAGCCCCCCTCCCCAGCGCGGCGGCGGCCGCCTGGTAGCGGGGGTTGAGCGCGGCCCCGGCCTGGGCGAGATGCGTGGCCACCGCCCCCTTGGGCCGGCCGGTGGTGCCCGAGGTGTAGAGGATCGTGGCGTCGTCCTCGGGCCGGGGCTCCACGTCCGGGGGCGCGGCCAGGGGGTCGGGCGCGGGAAGGTCCTCGTACCGCTCGACGCGTACGCCGTCCGGAAGCGGCCCCTCCCTCGGCGGGCCGGGGAACAGAACCACCCGCGCCCCGGCCCGCCGCGCCCACGCCGCGACCCGCTCCAGCCGCTCACCGTCGACGAGCAGCACCCCGGGCTCGCAGTCGTCGAGGGCGTGAGCGAACTCGCCCTCGGTCCACCAGGAGTTGAGCGGTACGGCGATGAGCCCGGCGAGCTGGACGGCCCAGAAGGCGATCTGCCACTCGGGCTGGTTCCGCATCGCGACGACGGCCCGGTCCCCGGGGCGCAGCCCGTACCGCTCACTCAGCCGGACAGCCAGGGCGGACGCGGCGGCGAAGAACTCCCCGTACGAGTAACGGCGTTCACCGGCGACCAGGAACGGCGCGTCCCCGTAGGCCCAGGCCGTCTCGACGAACTCCCGGAGCGTACGCGGCCCGTCGGCGTACTCCAGCACCCCCTGCTCACCCCGCACCACGGCGAAGGGAGCGCCGGGGCCGGTGAGGAGCGCGTGGATCCGTTCGGCGCGCTCGGCGTCCTGGGGCCCGGTCGGGGGCGGGTCGGTGTGCGGCACGGGCTGCGGCCTTTCTCGCGCTGGCTCGGTGGGAGTGACGTTATGCGGGCGGCCGGGGGGCGCCAAGGCGGCGGGGGCCACGGGGGGGGCCGACGGCCACCTGTGATCCTGCCCGCCTACGGAGAGAAACCGCAGCTCGGACCGCGCCTGGGGGCAGGGCTGGGGCGCCCCACCCCTACACCGTCACAGATCCGCTACGCTGTCCATGGCCGGACATCAGCACGTCCGGCCCCGCCTTCGTAGCTCAGGGGATAGAGCACCGCTCTCCTAAAGCGGGTGTCGCAGGTTCGAATCCTGCCGGGGGCACAACGCGTCACATCTCCGACCTGGGGTTTATCCCCCGGGGAGAGCTCCTGGTCGGCCTCGGACTTCTCGTCCGGGGCCGTTCGCGTGGGCCAGCGCCGAGCGGCGCGTACCCCCTTCGCCGAGCCCTTGGCCGCCCGAAACCGACGAACTTCTGCGTGTTACGCGTCCCCGGGCTGCTGCCCTCCGACTCGATCACCCCTGAAATCGCGGGTTCCCCGCGCTCTGCACAGCCGGGTGCGCTCGCGGGTGGTGGAAGGCGACGGCGCCTGACAGGATCTGACTGTGAACGAGCCTTTGTTTCCGAGGAAGTTGAGCAGAGCACTCGACTGGGCGGGGTTGATCCCGTCCTCCCTGCTCTTTTCGATCGGCATCAGGGACTACCTCGACGGTGCATCCACAGCCTGGCCCATAGGCGGAGCCCTCCTGCTGCTCATCAGCCTGTGGGTGGTCTATCGCGGGTTGCCTCATCGGAGGATCAAGACCACAGGGTCGCTATAGGGGCTCAGCTGCGCGACACCGCTCAGGGGGCACGATGTGTGATGGCACACTTCCCCCCTCGGAGACATCACGCGCCGGCGACTCTGTCGGCAAACCGTGACCAGTCGGTGAACTCCCAGTCCCAGCGGCGGCAGACACGCTCTTTGGGAAGGTCGTCCCTCGATGGATCCAACAACATCAGCTGGGCATGGCGGCCGTCTCCGACCACAATGGCAAGCAGATAACCGCCTGGCTCTATCAACATGAGAGACATCTCGTTGTTCGTCATGGCGAACCGCGCGT
This sequence comes from Streptomyces cyaneofuscatus, assembly GCF_042718795.1. Classification (GTDB taxonomy): domain Bacteria; phylum Actinomycetota; class Actinomycetes; order Streptomycetales; family Streptomycetaceae; genus Streptomyces; species Streptomyces cyaneofuscatus_A. The sequence goes on along the minus strand of NZ_JBHXOX010000018.1, from coordinate 104,536 downwards.
CAGGCCGGTCCACCTTTTTGACCTCGATCCTTACGGGCTTGCCCAGTGGATCCGTTCCCTCCAGGTCGTACCCGACGTTCTGCCCGCTGACATCCCGCAGCGTCCAGCCGAGCTGATTGAGGTACTCCTTCGCCGCGAGCTCTGCCACTCTCCACCGCTTCAGGACCGACGCCAGAGAGCTGTCGGACCGGGGATCCGCCTTCCTCATACGGATTCCCTCGGCCGGGTCCGGGACTGCGGATGCCTGGTTCTGCGGAGCGGTCTCGGGCACGAGCCGGCTCTCGGTACTGGTGAGCTTCCGACCCTGTGTACGCGCGACGCCCTTGAAATGCTCGCCAAGTCGCGCGCGCAACGCGTCGGACAGCGCCTCGGGGCTCACGTCCGCCAAGGCTGCGGCCAAGTCGATGGTGCGCAGTCCCAGTACGGTTTTCAGCGCCCGTGCGGCGGTCTGGTGGCGCGGCTCGTACAGAGCAGCAGGGGCACCGCCGCGGAAGATGACAGCCACGTCCTGCGGCTCCAGCGGGAGCGGGGAGTGAGCGAACGACGGTCGTCGGGCCGTCATCTCCTCCCTCAGCGACGACACGAGCAGCTTGCCCGCAGAGGCAGTGGCCGAGACCATCACGCTCCGCAGGTCCTCGCCGTCCAGGACCAGCCGCCACAACCGCTCGGACGTTGGATCCCCGGGCGAGCGCAGCCGCTCCGCAATCGCCCGGGCCGCGTCGGCGAGAACCTCACGGGTCGACCCGTGCGCCGTCACCGCATGAGTACGGGAAGGGTCGGTGAGGAAGTCGCCCGAGATGATGACGGGCAGCCCCACTTCGTCCTGGAGCGGCAGGAAGCACGCCAGGCGACCGCGTACGCCGGTCATGGCGAGAGCCCGTGCGTCGAGCGGCACGGCCACGGTCGCCGCCCCGTTCCGGAGGAGTGAAAAGGCCGCCTCGTCCTCGCCGAAGCGCAGCACGACCCGCGAGGTGGCTCGTTCGACGACGATGTCCTGACGTGCGGTCCCGGCTGTCGTACGGATCCGTGTCACATTCCGCAGGAACAGCGCGCTGAGCGGGTCGACCGATCCGGGTGCTCCGGTGGCGTCCGGACGGCACGTGACGGTGAAGGACACGCCGTCGGCGGGCGCATCGGCGTGCACGTCGGCCGGTATACGGATCAACGGCACCGCCTTCTCCGTCGACTCCCCGAGCAGCGCCGCGGCGGACGTCCTGTCGAACGCGAAGCGCACGCCGGCCGAGCGGACTTCGATCCGGGAGGCAATCGCTGCGAGCGATTTGAAACCGATGCCCCGGTATCCGATCGAGTCACTCCCACGCGTCTTGGTGGAGCTGGCACTGCGACACAGCGCCTCCACGTCTGCCGCCTCCAAAGGCCGGCCATCGTTGCTCCAACGGAACCGGCCCTCCCCCAGCTTCTCGACGACCACGGAGGTTGAGCCCGCATCGTCGGAATTCTGGAGCAGTTCGTACGGCACCCGGTCTCGGTAGGTGTCCGCGAGCAGCTCCTCCATCCGCGAGATCTCCCGGAAGAGACCTGGCGCCTGCACATGCTCGCGGACGAGCGTGCCTTGCAGGGCGGCCACGGACGCGATCAGGTCGGTCACAGGTCCTCCGCATCCAGCACTCGCACCACGACACGGGTCGGCTCGCCAGCCAGGTCGTCAAGGTCGAACGAGCATTGGGCCACCCAGCGCGGCTGCCGCGACGGCAGCGTGGCCCCCTCCCCCACCGGAACCCTCCCGTACAACGACACCTCCCGCTGATCAAGCAGGAAGTCGGTTCCATCCAGCACCTCGACCACGATCCCGGGCACGGGGGCCTCGAACGGGGCCTCCGCCTCGACATCGCCCTCGCCGTCGCCACCCTCGCTCCGCCATGGCTCCACAGCCACGAGGTCGGCCAACAGCTCCGTGGCAGATCCGAACTCGGCGAACCCGCCGAGACGCACCTGCAACGCCCCCTCATGCTTCTTACCGACGATCGCGGCGCCGCAGGCGGTGGACTTCAGCCGCACGCCCTCACGAGCAGTCTCATCGATCAGCTCGACGGGCAGCGGTTTCACCTTCGCCTCGGGCCAGACGAGTCCGAGGTCGGTCTCGCTGAGGTCGAACGAGGTCACCTGCAAACTGATCGTCTCGGGCTTGACGCGTTTGGAACACTCCCAGGAGCGGCTGGTCCTGGAGAACCGCACCGGTCGCTTGGCGACCTTCTTGATCCTCTCCAGCAAGGCATGCTCATAGCTGACCAGCTCAGGCCGGTCCACCGGGCTCAGCCCCAGCAGAAGGGTGGGCGGGTAGTTGTCGTCCTCGCCGCCTGAGAAGCGGTCGGACCAGTCCTCCCGCAGGAACCGTGCCGTACCCGATACGACGACCTCCTGGAAGTGCGTACCGTCGAAACTGTCCGTGACCAGTCGCGCCCGCACGCCCTCGACCTGCCATCCCACAAGAGACAGAGCCAGCTCGTCGACCTCGACTTCGAGTTCTTCGATCCTCTTGGCCATCGACGACTCACCCCCATACGCCTTCACAGATCCACCCATATATGTGAGTGATGTGCAGACGATAGCTCCTCTTCTTCACCCGATGGCATACGGCCCCGCCTTCGGCCCCAGCAGGGAAGCGGCCGGCAGCCGCCCCCTGCTACCGGTTGACTACTTCACGCAGACCTCGTCCTTCCCGGGCAGCCTGCCCGTCTCCAGGTACCGGTTGACCTTCCTGTCCACGCACGCGTTCCCGTACTCCCCGTACAGCGCGTGCCGGTTGGCGCCCTTGAGGGTGAGGAGCTTGGAGCTGGGGAGCTGGTCGTGGAGGGCCACGCTGCCTCGGTAGGTGGTGCGGGGGTCGCCGGTGGCGGCGACTATCAGGGACGGGGCGTCGTGGCGGATGCGGGTGGGTTGCTCGCGTGGGGCGTTCCAGAACGCGCACGGGCCGATGTTCTCGGTGAGCGGGCCGAACAGGGGGTGGGCGGCGCGGGTGCGTTCGATGTCGCGCCAGTAGAGCTCGGGGTTGCGTGGGGCCGGTGCGTCGCCGCAGAGGATCGCCATCTGGACACTGCCGGAAGCCGAGCCCTCGCCGGTCAGCGCGAAGCGGAGTTGCTCCGTGAACTCCGGGGAGAGTGACGACTGTTGGCCCTTCGCCGCCTTGGACAGTACGGAGACCTGCTCGGCCAGGGCGGCCCGGGACGCGCCGGTGTCGTCCGCGACGCCCATGAAGAGGAGCGTCGGTATGTGGGTGTCGTCGAGCCGGAAGGTGTCCGGCGCCGTGCCGACCGTCAGGGGGCCGCGCGCCGCCTGCGCCATCACGCGGTCGATGGTGGCCAGCACGGCCGTACGGGTGCGGCCCAGGCTGTACGTCGTGTGACGGCCGGCCGCCCAGGCGGCCCAGGCGGCCAGTGCCTGCTCGTTCTCCCGTACCGCGTCCTTCAGCAGCCGGGGGCCGTAGGCACGCGGGTCGATCGCTCCGTCCAGGACCACCCGGTCGTAGCGTCCGGGGAACATCTGCGTGTAGACCGTGCCCAGATACGTACCGTACGAGTAGCCCAGGTAGGAGATCTTCCGCTCGCCCAGCGCGCCCCGGATCACGTCCATGTCGCGGGCGGTGTTGCGTGTGGTGACGTGCGGGAGGACCGAGGCGTCGGTGGCGCGGCACTTGGCGGCCAGGCTCTTGCTCAGGGCCACATGGCGGTCGAAGCCCGCGCGGCCCGCCCCGGCCGAGAACCAGGGGAAGCTGACGGGCCAGTCGCAGTCCAGCGGGGTGCTGCGGCCGACGAAGCGCGGGTCGAAGCCGACGATGTCGTAGCGGGCGCCGACCTTATTCATCGCCTTGCGGATCACCGGTGGGGACTCCACCGCCGTGCCGCCGGGGCCGCCGTTGTTGAGGAGGATCGCGCCGATGCGGTGGCGGGTGTCGGTGGCCTTCAGCCGGGACACCGCGACCGTGATCGTGCGGCCCCGGGGAGCGGCGTAGTCCCGCGGGACCGTGACGTTCGCGCACCGCACGCCCGCCGCGTCCAGGTCCCTGCCCGTCGTGTCGTCGGGGGACCGGGCGCACGTGCCCCAGGACAGTCGTTGGTCGTAGTAGCGGTCGAGGCCGCCGTGCGCCGCTGTACCGGCCGTTCTCGTCGCGGATGTCGCCAGGGCCGGTGACGCGGGCGCGGGCGCGGCCAACGCCGGTGTCGCGGTGAGGCCTACGGCGAGGGCGAGGCCTGCGGCGGCGGCGCTGCGGGCGGCCGGGCTGTGGGTGATCTTCTCTGCGTATCTCACTCAACAAACGCTAGAAGTGCGGGCGTTCGCACTCACTACGGCTGGCACCCCACTTCGCAGGGGGGCCAGCTCCTCCTTCGCCCACCCCCTGGCCGGTCACCCGGCCAGGAGCTCCCCGATCACCCACCACGCGTTGCGCGCCATCACCGGGTTCGACTCCCGGTAGGCGGCGAGCTCCATCACCGCGATGGACAGCGCCCAGCCACGCCCCCGCTCCCAGTCCGCGTCGTCGGCCCCGACCGCCGTACGGAACGCCTCCCTGGCCCCGGCCGGCAGCAGGTACCAGGCGGCGATCAGGTCGACGGCCGGGTCGGCCAGGCCCATGCAGGCGAAGTCGATCACTCCCGTGAGGCGGCCGTCCGCGACCAGCACGTTGCCCGGCTGGAGGTCCCCGTGCACCCACACGGGCGCGCCCGTGAACGCCGGGGCGGTCAGCGCCTTCTCCCAGGCGGCGGTGGCCGCCCCGGCGTCGAGGACGCCGTCCAGCTCGGCGATCACCTTGCGTGTCTCCGCGTCCCGGGAGGCCAGGGGTTCGCTCCGGTAGGCCGGCGGGCCGTCCGTGGGGTCGACGCGGCGCAGCGCGAGGACGAACTCCGCCAGGTCGGCGGCGAAGAGCTCCGGCGCCCAGGTGCCGTCACCGGGCAGCGGGTTGGTCCCCTCCAGCCACGTACACACCGACCAGGCCCAGGGGAAGCCCTCGGCCGGCTCCCCCTGAGCCAGCGGCGCCGGGACGGGTACGGGCAGTTGCGCGGCCAGCCGGGGCAGCCAGAGGTGCTCCGTCGCCACGTCCGCCGCGCTGCTCTCCGTACGCGGCAGCCGTACGGCCTTGTCGTCGCCCAGGCGGAAGACCGCGTTCGCCGTCCCGCTCGCGTCGACCGCCTCCACCGGGAGGTCCGCCCAGTGCGGGAACTGGGCGGCGATCAACGTGCGTACGAGGGTCGCGGAGTCCAGGGGGACGGAGTCGAGGGGGACGGAGTCGAGGGGCGCGGAGTCCCGAGGCGCGGAGTCGAGGGTGGCGAGGTCGGAAGGCGCGGAGTCGAGGGGCGCGGAGTCCCGAGGCGCGGAGTCGAGGGTGGCGAGGTCGGAAGGCGTGGAGTCGAGGGGCGCGGAGTCGGGGGGCATCGGGTGAGTGAACCAGGCGGTTCCGCAGCGGGACAAGGTCATTCCGGTCCTGTGCCCCGTCGGCGGTCCAGCACTCCCGACCTGCGAAAGTGTCCCGCATGAACGCCGACCTGACCGCCGACCCGCCCTCCGTACCGGGCGAGGCACCGGCCACCTCCCCGGTCCGGCACGTCGACGCGGGGCGCTGGCTGGCCCAGCACTCCGGGCTGGTGCTGGTGGTCTGCCCCCGGTGCGGGGGACGCGCGCAGGTCGTTCCACGCCCTGGGCTCCCCGAAGTCCGTTACTTCAGCGAGCTGTTGTTCATGCCGCGCCGTCTGGCCTGCGGACGGTGCGGCGCCATCGCGAAGTGGCAGGCGGGGATGCGGGGAACCGGGCTCGTCGGGGCCAGGCTGGGCGGCACCGAGGATCCGTTCTTCCGTCGGCCCCTGTGGTTGCAGACCCGATGCACCGGCCGCGTTCTGTGGGCCTACAACGAGGAGCACGTCGACCACCTGTCGGCCTACATCCGCGCCACGCTGCGCGAACGGGGAGGCGGCGGCTCCACCTTGGCGATGTTCCCCCGGCTGCCCCGGTGGATGAAGGCGTCCCGCAACCGGTCGGAGGTCCTGACCGGCCTGGAGACACTGCGCGGCCTGGCCGGGCGGTCCGCGCCCGCCGACCGCTCCGACGCCGCGCACGAGCGCGGTGACCGTGCGCGCTCCTCCGGAGCGCTGTACTTCCGGGGCGGACCGTACGAGGACGCCCCCTGACCTGCGTCCGGTACGGGCAATCCGCACCCCTCAGCGGCACACCACCCTCATCTGCGCCGCCGCGTGGTGCGCCCCCACCCGTTCCGACGCGCCCCAGTCCCGGCCCCGGTCGATGAGCAGCACCGCGAAGGCGTCGCCCTTCACCGGGTAGGTGCCCACCTCGACCGCGCTCCCCCGGTGCTGTGTCTGGCGCACCGCGAACCCGGTGTACGCGGAGTGCGCGTCGGCCGGGTCGGAGAGCACCCGGTACACGGTCGGGTCGCCCGCCACGTCGCGGGCGCGCCCCTCCGGCACGAACACCGTCAGCGCGCAACTGCGGAAGCCATCGCCGAGGTGCCAGGACCAGGTGGCGGTGGAGCCGCGGTCCTCGGTGGGGCTGCCCGACATCGGGACGGCGCTGAACCGGCCGTCGCAGCCGCCGCCGGTGAAGCCGCCCGAGGCGACCGCGTACCAGCCCGCCTCCCCCCGCTCGAAGCGGCCGTACTCCCGGTACTCCCCCGCCGTGCAGCCCGGGCCCGCCCACTGCGTGAAGCGGCGGCCCTCCTCGACGGAAGGATCCGGGGCCTCCGGCACGCCCGGTGCATCCTCGGACGGCTGCTCGGACGGCTGCTCGGGCGGCTCCTCGGACGGTTCCTCCGGCTGCTCTTCCGACGAGGGCGCGGACGGGGCGTCCTCCCCCGGGCCGATACGGGTCGGAGCCCCGCCCCCGATCCGGTCCGGCGGCTCCGGCAGGGCGCCCGCCCGGCCCGCCGCGTCCGTACGGCTCGTGCCGCCGCCCACGCTCCCGCCGCCCGACAGGAGCAGCGCGGCCACCGTCGCCAGCCCCCCGGCGGCCACCACGACTCCCGCCGCCAGCAAGGCTTTACGTCGTCGGGGCAGGGTCGAGACGCGGCCCGTCAGGGTCTCCTGCGCGACCCAGGAACTCTCGCCGGCCGCCATCCGGGAACGGGCCGATCCGCAGCCGGGGCAGACCATCCCCGGCAGCGCGCCGCGTTGACCACCGCAGTGTTGGCACCTCATGACAGGACACCTTGCCAGGGCGGCGGCCCCAGAGGGAGGGCTCCTGAACGATGGCCCGTACAGCGATCGGTTCAAGGCCTGGTGCGGGGCCCCGTACAGCCGTCGATTCCGCAACGACCTTGCACAAGAGCCCTGTTCAGCTCAGCTGAGCTCTTCCGGACACGGTGTCCCCGGCTGCAACTGGTACGGCGCCGCCAGCCGGTACACCCCCGGCTTCGGCGCGAGCAGTTCGGTCCACTCGTCGCCGTACGGGCCCTCGTCCACGATCTTGTTCAGGCAGCCGTGGAGGTTGTCGAAGGTCTTGGGGGCCGTCTCGTCCTCCTGCGTCCGCAGCTTGGACTCCTCGGTCTCCTGGGGCCGCTCCACCCCCTTGCCCTGCTCGTCGACGACCGCGAGCCAGCGCGAGTGCGGGATCCGGATCAGCACCCGGCCCGCCGACTCGACCCGGATCGTCAGCTCGTTCGCCCCCGCCTTCTCCACCGTCGCGGGCGGATCGGCGAGCGGGGTCGGCTCCAGGACCCGGTAGAGCTTCCAGTTCTCGTCGCTCCAGATCTCGCGGAGGTAGGAGAGCCCCTGCCCGACCAGCTCCGTCTCCCGCTGGGCCCCGTTGTCCGGCCGGCCGGTGGGCAGCACCACGTAGTGCACCGCCCAGCGGTCCAGCCACTGCCGGTAGTTGACCGCGTCCAGGGTGTCGTCGTAGAAGAGCGGGTTGCGCTTCATGTCGGCCTGCCGGTTCCAGCCGCGCGCCAGGTTGTACGTGGCCAGCGCCGAGGCCTCCCGGTGGCTGCTCGCGGGGACCACCTCGACCCGGCCCCGCTCCGCCCCGACCTGCTGGAGCTGGTTGACCAGGGGGGCCAGCGAACGGGCCCAGGAGGCGTCGGGCGTGGTGCGGACGATGTCGTCGACGCCCTTGAAGCCGATCCAGAAGTTGAGCCCGGCGAACGCCAGCACCAGCGCGTACCAGCGGCGGCTGCGCGGCACCGTGTACGGCAGGGCGGCGAGCAGCACGATCCCGGCGAACAGCATCGCCATACGGGTCACGTTCGACCCGATCTGCGAGTCGACGAAGTACGTGAGCACCGTGCCGAAGCCGTAGACCGCGGCGGCCGTGCGGACGGTGGACCAGTCGCGCGGTACGAGGACGAAGACCAGCACCGAGAAGAGGAACGGCAGCGACACCGTCCCCAAGGACATCGGCTGCGTCCCGGAGAACGGGAAGAGGAGCGAGGACAGCGCCACCACGGCGACCGGCGCGAGCCCGATCGCGTACGCGCCGGGGCGCCGCTTGTGGAGGAAGAGCGCGGCCGCGACCACCCCGAGGAAGAGCCCGGCGACCGGGCTGGAGGCGGTCGCGAGACCGGCGAGCGGGGCGGCGACGGCCGCCTTGGCCCACCGCTTGTACCGCCAGCGGTGGGGCCAGCAGAAGACGGCGGCGACGGCACCGACGGCGAACATCATGCCGAGCCCGAACGTCACCCGCCCCGACAGCGCGTTGCACAGGTAGGCGAAGACCCCGGCGAGCGAGCAGGCCAGCGGATTGCGCACGGCCCGCACCCGGACCAGGATCAGCGCGGTCAGCGCCGCCGAGACCGTGCCGACGATCATCATCGTGGAGCGGACGCCGAGTACCGACATCAGATACGGCGAGACCACGCTGTACGAGACGGGGTGCATGCCCCCGTACCAGGCCAGGTTGTACGCCGTGCCCGGGTGCCGGCCCACGAACTCGGCCCAGGCGTCCTGCGCCGCGATGTCGCCGCCGCTGTTGGCGAAGAAGAGGAACCACAGGACGTGGGTGACGGCCGCGGCCGCCGTGGCGATCGTGACGGGGTGGCGCAGCAGCCGCCGGGCCGGGGTGGTGGACGGCTCAGGAGCGGCCTGCGGCTCGGGGGCGGACGGCGGCTCCGGCGCACGGGGCGAGGGCACCAGGACGCGCGGAGCGGCGCTGCCGCCGTCCGCGATCTTTCCGGTGCTGCTGTCCGCCTCGCGGCCGGGTCTCGGCTCCGCGGTGGTCACTACGGCTCTCCCCGTCCTCCGGCGGCCCCGTACGCCTTACAGGACGCGTTCCGACGCCCTTCAGTTGTCCGGGGACGCTAACACGTACCTCCGACACATTCTCCTGACATGGGGCGGGGTGAGCGACACCGCTCACCCCGCCCCTCGACCGTGTCCGAACCGCTGTGTGCTCAGCCGATCCTGGTCAGCTTGTCACCGAAGGCCGGCTCGGTCAGGTCGCCCTGCAGCACCACCGGTGCCGTGACCTTTCCGGTGCCCGTGCCCACGGTCACCATGCCCACCTCGCTGCCCGCCTTCGCGGAGTGCCCGATGCCCTTGCCGTTGTCGGTGACCTTGAGCTCGACCTCCAGGCCGGGCCAGCCGACCGCCTTGAGGTTCTTCGTCGCTATCACCGGGGTCTGTGCGCCGAATCCGTTGTCCACATATCCGACCACGTCACCCTTCTTCACCACCGTGGCGGAGGTAGGGGCCTTCTGCGCGTCCTTGATCAGCTTCAGGCTGTTGGCCAGGGACAGCTCCAGGCTGTCGTGGACCCCGCCGGTACCGGCCTGCTGGCCCATCACCGCGCCGTAGATCCACAGCGTCTTGCCGTCGACCACGGTGTTCGCGGACCAGAGGAGGTTGCCGCCCGCAGGGGTGGAGGAACCGGTCTTGATACCGCTCACGCCGGGCTGCAGGAGCAGCGTGTTGTTGTTGTAGATCTTGCCGGGCATGCCCTCGATCTCGATATCGGGCATGTCCACGATCTTCCGGAACACCTCGCTCCGCATGACCGCCTGGGCCAGCTTCAACTGGTCGGTCGCGGTGGAGACGGTGGTCTTCTTCAGGCCGCTCGGGTCCGTGTACGTCGAGTCGGTCATCCCGAGGTCCTTGGCCGCGTCGTTCATCTTGTCGACGAACTTGTCCTCGCTCCCGGAGTCCCAGCGGGCGAGCAGCCGCGCGGCGTTGTTCCCCGAGGGGATCATCAGCAGTTGGAGCAACTGGAGCTGGCTGAGCTTCTGGCCGTTGGTCAGCTGGGCCACCGACTCGTCCTCGTTCTTGGACTCGTCCTCCGCCTGCTGGTCGGCGGTGATCGTCTCGCCCACCTCGTCACCCTTGAGCGGGCGCTCCTGGAGGATCACGTAGGCGGTCATGACCTTGGCGACGCTGGCGATGGGCGCAGGCTTCTGCGCCCCCTCGGAGCCGAGCGACCCGACGCCGTCCACCATCACGGCCGACTGCCCCTGGCCGGGCCAGGACAGCTTGGTCTCGCCGCCCTCGAAGGTGTACGTCGGCTTCGCCGTGAGCTCCAGGGCGGGCTCCGGCAGCGGGCGCATCACCTGCACGATCGCAAAGACGATCAGCAGGAGGAGGACCAGCGGGGTCCAGATCTTGACCCGCCGCACCGCCGTACGGACCGGGGTCTCGGCCGGCGGCGGGGTGTTCGTCAGCTCGGCGAGCAGGTCGAGCGGCGGCTTGGGCGGCAGCGGCTGCTGCCGGGTCCGCTCGGCCGCCGCCCAGGACGGGGCGGCGGGAGTGGGCGACGTGGGGGCCGCGGTCGGGGTGGCCGGAGCCGGGGTCGCCGAGCCGGAGTCCGGCTTGCCCGTCGGCGCCTCGGTCTCGGGGGTCTCCGGCGCCCGGGGCGCGGGGGCGGGTCGCACGTCGTCGGAGCGCAGGGGTACGAAGGTGCTCGTCCGCTCGGCGGCGCTCTCGGGCTCGCGGGCCTTGTCGCCGGCGGCCTTCAGCTCCTCGCGTTCCTGCGGCGAGAGCTTCAGCGCGGTCGTCGGCTGGTCGACCCTCTTGGCGGGCGCGACCGCCTTGAAGACGGCCGTGGGCTGATCGATTCCTCGCAGGTCGGAGCCGGTGGCGGCGGAGCCGGTGGCGATGGCAGTGTCAACGTCGGCGTCGGGAGCGGGGCCGTCGTCGGACGTGGCGTCGGACGTGGCGTCGGACGTGGCGTCGGACGTGGACTCGGCCGCAGATTCCGTCTGCTCGGCTTCAGCCGCGGTCGCGGTCTTCGCCCCGGCCTCCTGCTTCTCAGCAGGCTCGGGCTTCTCAGCAGGCTTGAGCTCGGCTTCAGTTTCAGCTTCGGCGCCGGGGTCAGCATCAGTGTCAGCAGCGGGCTCGGCGTCAGCGTCAGGCTCGCTGTCGGCATCCGCGCCGGCGGCAGCATCCGCGGCCGACTCGACCTTCGCCTCGCCCTCCGCCTCGCCCTTCGCGGAGTCTTCCGCCTCGCCGTTCGCCTTCTCGTCCGCCTTGCCCTCGCCCTCGGCTGCCGCATCGACCCACGCGGCCACCGCCGCGCGCAGCCGTACGTCACCGGACTCCGGCTCGCTCACAGCCACGTCGGACGTGCCGTCGGACGTGCCGTCCGCGTCGCCCTCAGGGGCCTCCGTGGCCGCATCAGAGCCTGCGGAGCCCTCAGGGCCCTCGTCGGAGCCCTCTGCGGGACTCCGGGGCGTTACAGCGCCCTCAGGAGCCTTCGCGGGCTCCTCCTCGCCGGAAGCGTCGCCGGAAGCGGGCTCCTCGGGGCCGGATGTGGACGCCTCCGGCGTACGCCCGGCCTCGTCCTCCGGGAGACGGGGACGGAAGACAGCCGTAGCCGTGTCCGACATCACCCGGTCCGACGCCACGCCCTCCGGCGTCGCCTCGTCGGCAGCCGCATCCTCAGCCACGTCCGCAGCCACGTCCGCACCGGGTTCGCGGAACACCGCGAAGCGCGGATCACGTTCCTCCGCAGCCGTCCCCGACGACTTCCGCTGCTCCGTTTTGTCGGGGGACTCGCCCGCCACCGATGCCTCCTCATGCGCCGCGGGGCCATCCCCGCGCTGTCCGAACCATCTACCAGTGTCCTGTGTGAACCCCTGGCCGAGCTGCTAGACGAGAACGACATACCTACCGGTTCCCATACAAAGCAGTCAGGCGCTCTCGACAGATGAATGTGAGAGGGGTCACCCTGTCAGACATCCACGCGGGGAGGCATGGATGGGCAGGAGCCGCAGAACAATCCCGGAGGAGCTTCTGTTGCTCGCTCTGGACCCGGCCACGGGTACCACAGCGCAGCCGCAGTCGCTCGACCTCGGCCTGGCCGGGGCACAGCTAGTGGAGCTGGCTCTGGCAGGACGGATAGCCCCTGACGGGGATCGTATCGCCGTGGTGATGCCACGGCCGACAGGAGATCCGACACTGGACTCCGCACTGGAGCTGCTGCGCCGTCGTGGCAGCCCGGTCCGGGCGGTCCACTGGATCGGCGGGCCCCGGCTGGGGCTGCGCCAGATCTATCTCGCCCATCTGGAGCGGTGCGGCATGGTTCATGCCGTGGCGGGCCAGATGTGCGGAGTGCTGCCGACGACTCGCTACCAGGCGACGGAGACAGCGATCAGCCGGGACATCAGAGCCCGGCTGGACAGTGCGATCCGCACCGGCGTACCGCCGGACCCGCGGACCGCGGCGCTCGCCGCACTGGCCCACGCGGTCGGACTCGGCAAGCACCTGTACCCCGGGAACGAGGGGCGTTCATCGCGCTCCCGGCTCCGGGACCTGATCAGGCACGACCCCATGGGCGGCCTCGTGGCGCACGCCGTGATGGACGTCCAGAACGGAGTGGCCGTCCAGCCGCGCCGTACGCAGCAGGCAGCGGGCGTTCCGTTGCAGCCGCAAGCACAGGCACGCCGGGACAGCATGGCGCACACCGCCGCGAGCTGCCCCGGAGCCGTCTGAATCAGGACCCGCGCAGAGGACCGCGCGGACAATCGCACACCGCCGTACCGCCGTCCCAGGACCCGGTCCGGGAGCCGCACCACGCACGGGGCAGCCGGTTTCGACCGGCTGCCCCGTGCGCTTGCGCGCCGTAGCGCACGCCCTGCCGCGCGCCGGTGCGTGCTCCGGTGCGCGGCCCGGGGCTTATACCGCACGCACCTGCGTGTGGCCGTTTCCCAGCGCGGCCGGGGCACGGGGTGGCAATCTGCTGAGCAGTAGATACGCACAGCTACATAGCCGGAGGTGCACTTTCCGTGCCGTCCAACGTCAATCCCACAGTCAGGCGACGCAGGTTGGGCCAGGAACTGCGCCGCCTGCGCGAACTCAAAGGCATGACGGCCGAGGAGGTGGCGGAGCGCCTGCTCGTCTCGCAGTCGAAGATCAGCCGCCTGGAGAACGGCCGCCGCTCCATCAGCCAGCGCGACGTGCGCGACCTCTGCGGGGTGTACGAGGTCGAGGACGTCCGCATCGTCGACTCGCTCATGCAGATGGCCAAGGACTCGCGCCAGCAGGGCTGGTGGCACGCCTTCGGCGACATCCCGTACAGCGTCTACATCGGTCTGGAGACGGACGCGGAGTCCCTGCGGGTGTACGAGCCCCAGATGGTTCCGGGCCTGCTCCAGACCCGGGCCTACGCGGAGGCGCTGATCAGCGGCGCGCTCCCCGAGGCGCCGCCGTCGGACATCGAGAAGCGCGTCAACGTACGCTCCCGGCGCCAGGACCGGGTCAACGCGCCGGAGAACCCGCTGCGGCTGTGGGCCGTGATCGACGAGTCGGCGCTGCGCCGGCGGGTCGGTGACAACCAGGTGATGATCGAACAACTGGAGCACCTCGTCGAGCAGTCGCACCTGCCGCATGTGACCGTGCAGGTGCTGCCGTTCGACATGGGGGCGCACCCCGGGATCAACGGGCAGTACGCGATCCTGGAGTTCCCCGACGCGGCGGACTCCAGCGTCGTCTACATCGAGGGCGTCACGAGCGACCTCTACCTGGAGAAGGCGAACGACGTGCAGCGCTACAGCGTGATGTACGAACACCTGCGGGCGCAGGCTCTGAACGTGGAGCAGACGCGGGAGTTCATCACCAAGATCGCCAAGTCGTACACCAGCTGAATCAGGACACCCCTCAGAGCGCCGAGTGAGCGGCGGCGGCACCCTACACCGCCGCCGACTCACAGCGTAAGAGTTCCTAGCAGAATGACACCCGGTCGAGTGAACGGCCATCTCATGGACGGGGCTTGGCGAGTAGCGTCGATCACGCCAACCGGAATCAGGTTGGTGCGACTCACCCAACTCTCTGAACCGGAGTGAACATGGCAATTCTTCAGGGTGCTACGGACATGTGGACGAAGTCGTCGTACTCCGGGGGCAACGGCGCGTGCGTCGAGGTCAAGTCCCCGGTCGCTCTGTCCATCGCCGTGCGTGACTCGAAGGCCCCCGAGGGCCCCTCGCTCAACTTCGTCCCCGGTGCGTGGAACGCGTTCGTGCGCGATGTCGCCACGGGCCCGATCGACGCCTGACGACCGCGCAGCAGGCCGCAGCACAGCACTACCTGCACCACAGCACTACCTGCACCACCGTACTGCCTGCACGACAGCACCACCTGATGGAGCCCTCTCGACCGGTTCGCCGTCCTGGCCGAGGGGGCTCGGCACGCCCGGCGGCCCCCACCCCAACCCCAGCCGACGGCCGTCACCTCAACCGATCGACGTACCGATCGGTCCCCGGCACGGTCGGGATGAACGGCGCGACCAGTTCGACCCGCCCCAGCCCCGTCTCCGCGACCGCCGCGTCGAGCCCCGTGAACCGTTCCTCCCAGCAGGTACGGGGGTCCTCCTGAAGGAACCACAGCAGCGTCAGCCGGGTCTCCACCCCCTCGACCTGCTTCACGTACCGCATCCGGTCACCGGGCAGGGGCGTCGGCCGGAAGACGGTCACCATGGCCGCGGGCGACCCGCTCAGCCGCTTCGGCAGATGCCGCGACCTCAGCCACTCCAGCAACTCGGCCCGCTGCTCGGGCCCTTCGGCGTCCACCACCTGGAGCACGAGCCCCGCGTACGGGTGGTCGAGCGCGTGGAAGTCCCGGGGCCCGGCGGCACCGTCGCGGTAGACCGTGGCCTCGTGGTCCTGGAAGGCCGTGAGGACGTGGGTACGGTCCTGGTAGACCCGGCCGTCCCGGTTGAGCCGCTTGTTGATGGCGACGGTCCACTTCATGTGCTCGTCGTAGCGGCCCTCGGTCACCCAGTACGTCGACAGGTAGCACCCCGTCCCCACCGGCCGGGCGACCGCCGACTCCTCCGGATAGCGCAGCTCCTGGAGGTCCTTGGTGGCCACCCAGCGGCGTCCGGCGAACATCCACGGCATGGCGGTGGCGCCCGCGTAGTAGTGGTCGTCCTCGTACCAGCGGTTGTAGGCGTACTCATGGCCCGGATGCGGCTCGACCATCGTGATCAGCGCGTGCCCCGGGCGCACCCCGTACGGCCCCACCGCCGCCAGCTCGGCATAGCGCCCGGTCCGTTTCCCGTCGTCGTCGTCCACCATCTCTCCCTGCCTCCCTCCCCCTCGCCCTTCCCTCTCCCCTTCCATCGGGGCCCGCCACCACCTACTCTGACGCTTCGTCAGATAAACTTCCAGGGCCGGGAGGCACCGATGTCGCAGGCGCCGATGTTGCTCGCGGGGAAGACCGTCATCGTGTCCGGCGTCGGCGCGGGGCTCGGTCACCGGGTCGCGGAGACCGTCGTACGGGACGGAGGCCGCGCGGTGCTCGGGGCGCGTACGGCGGCGCATCTGGCGAAGGTCGCGGCGGAGATCGACCCTGAGGGCCGGCACACCGCCCATCTGCCGACCGACATCACCGACGAGGCACAGTGCGAGGCGCTGGCGGCCCTGGCGGTCGAGCGGTTCGGCGGGATCGACGCGGTGGTCCATGTGGCCGCCTGGGACAGCTACTTCGGCGGGCTCCAGGACGCGGACTTCGCCACCTGGCAGGCGGTGCTCGACGTGAACCTGCTCGGTACGCTGCGGATGACCCGGGCCTGCCTGCCCGCCCTCAAGGAGCGCGGCGGCTCGGTGGTGGTGATCGGCACCCAGTCCGCGGTGGCCGCGCCCTCCCAGGTGTGGCAGGCGGCTTACGCGGCGTCCAAGGGGGCGCTCACCTCCGCGATGTACTCCCTGGCAAGGGAGTTGGGGCCGCACCGGATCCGGGTCAACACCGTGCTGCCGGGGTGGATGTGGGGGCCGCCGGTGCAGGCGTACGTCCAGTTCACCGCCGACACCGAAGGCGTACCGGAGTCCGAGGTGCTGGCCCGGCTCACCGAGCGGATGGCCCTGCCGGAGCTGGCCACGGACGGGGATGTGGCGGAGGCCGTCGCCTTCCTGGCCTCCGACCGGGCGCGGGCGATCACCGGCCAGTCCCTGCTGGTCAACGCCGGTGAGCTGATGCGCTGACGCACGCACCCACAGGCCCGGCCCCGGCCCCTCAGCCGCGCGGGTAGCGGGCCAGCCACCCCGGGGCGGCGGCGGTCGGGCTGTGCAGCGCCGGGCCCTGGGTCATCTCCATCGCGAAGTCGTCGGCCAGTTCGAGGAGCGTGGGGCGCCCCTCCAGCTCCGCGAGCCAGGCCGGCGGCAGCGCGGTCTCACCGTGCTGCACGCCGAGCAGCGCCCCGCAGACGGACCCGGTGGCGCGGGACGGCCCGCCGTGGTTCACGGCCAGCCGCAGCCCGTGCCGTACGTCCTCACTGACCAGGGCGCAGTACACGGCGACGGCGAGCACCTCCTCGGCGGCGTCGCTCGCGCCCAGCGCCTCGATGAGGGCGGGGCCGGGGATGCCCTGCCGCACCGACCCGAGGGCCTGCTGGAGGGCCTCGGTCACCGGCTCATGGCCCGGGCGCTCGGCGAGCAGCGCCATCGTGTGCTGCACGGAGCCGTCCAGGCTCTCGCCGCGCGCCAGAGCGTGCACGAGTACGGCGAAGGCTCCGGCGGCGAGCTGGGCGGCGGGCTGCCCGTGGGTGTGGGCCGCGCACTCGACGGCGAGCTGGAGCACGAGCTGCGGCTCCCACCCCACGAGCAGCCCGAACGGCGCGGACCGGGTCAGCGCGCCCGCGTCCCGGGCGGCCGGGTTCTTGGGTCGCTCCAGCGTCCCCATGACGGTGTCGCCGAAGCCGCCAAGGCACTCCCGACTGGGCCCGCGGCGGGCGTAGAGCCACTCCTCCGCGGCCAGCCACCCGTTGTCCTTGCGCCGCTCGTCGGGCCCCCAGTCGTGCTGGGTCGCGGCCCAGCGCAGGTGGGCCCGGTGCACATCGGTGGGCGGGTGCCAGGCGCCGGTGTCACGGCGGACCTGGGCGCGGATCAGCCCGTCCACGGTGAAGAGGGTGAGCTGGGTGAGGGCGGTGACGGCCCCGCGTCTGCCGTGCGCGGGAACGTAGTCGGTGACCCCTTCGGCCCCGTGCGCCTCCCGGATCTCCTCCAGCGCGAGCCCGCTGACCCCGGCCCCGAGCGCGTCCCCGACGGCCCCGCCGAGCAGCGCCCCGCGCACCCGGCTGCGGAAGTCCTGCTGCTCGGCCCGTCCCCAGACCGCCGTGGTCCCTGTGCTCACCCCGCCCCCTCCCCGTCACCACGTGCTCGTCGGCGCGGCGCTCTGCGGGCGACCGCGCAAGCACTGTAATCGAACGGGAACGGGCGGTAGAGGGGGCGACCTGGGTACGTACGGGTATGTCGACGGACGTCCCGCAGGTCGCTTTTGGGCCGGCCGGCCGGTGGGGCGGACGGGCGGGCGGGGCGATCACCGCCGGCCGGCCGGGGGCGCGGCATCCCGGAGCCGGAGCGGAAGCCGGTGCCGGAGCCGGCAAAAGATCTCCGCCCCGGTCACCCCAGCCGCTCCCGCTGTGCCCGGGCCCAGCCGTACTCCGGGTCCAGCGCCAACGCCCGGTCCAGGTCCGCGCGCGCCTCCGTGAGGCGGCCCAGGGCCTCCAGCGCCAGGGCCCGGCTGCCGTGGGCCCAGGCGTAGCCCGGGTCCATCGCGATGGCCCGGTCGTAGCAGGCCACGGCCTCCTCGTGCCGCCCGGTCGCCCGGTACACCTCGCCCCGCTCCCCCTCCGTTCCCGGGAGCCCGGGGGCGAGCTCCTCGGCCCGGTCCAGATCGGCGAGGGCCCCCACCCGGTCGCCCAGGACGGTGCGGACCCGGGCTCGCCGGACCAGCGCCCAGGCGTACTCCGGCCACAGCGAGACCGCCCGGTCGAAGTCGTCGAGCGCCTCCTCGTGCCGGCCCAGCCCATGGCGGACCAGGCCCCGGCTGCCCAGCGGCACCGCGTCGGACGGGTCCAGCGCGTGCGCCCGGTCCAGGACGGTGAGGGCCTCCTCCAGGCGGCCCATCCGCCGGTACGTCTCACCTCGCTCGCGCACCGCCCAGGCCCAGGCGGGCGCGATCTCCTCGGCCCGGTCCAGGTCGGCGAGCGCCTCCTCGTACCGCCCGAGCGCCCGCAGGATCACCGCCCGCCCCTGGTGGGCGTGTTCGCTGCGCGGGTCCACGGCGATCGCCCGCCCGTGGTCGGAGAGCGCGGCGTCCAGCTCCCCGGCCCGGAAACGGTCCCAGGCCCGCGCCACCAGCGCGGCCGCCCGGTCCGTGTCGGTCAGCTCGGCCCGGGTCAGCAGGAGCCCGAGGGCGGCGGTGGGGCGCGGGGCGTGGTCCGTTATGGCGGCGAGCAGGTCCCGGCCCCACTCCCGCAGTACGGCGTTGTCGGTGTCCTCGCCCGCCTCCGCGAGGGTCCGTGCCCAGTAGCGGGCGCGGGACGGCCGCTGGGAGCAGAGCGCGATCCCGGCGCGCAGGGCCTCGGGCAGCGCGGTACGGGGGCGGGCGCACAGCTGGTGGTATTGCACTTCCAGGGCCGCCCGGCGCCAGGGCTGCTCGGCCCAGAGCCGTTCCGGGTCGATCCCCTCGGCGGCCGCGTCCCGGCGGGCCGCGAAGGCCTCGGCCAGCCGGTCGTGCGCCGCCTTCCAGCGCCGCGGCGACCCGGTGCGCTGGAGGCGGAGCATGGGGGCCCGGACGACGGCGTGGTAGCGGGAGTGGCCGGAGTGCCGCTCGGCGACGAACGGCAGCTCGTGCAGCCAGTCGTAGAGTCCGGGAACGGCGTACGACCCGCCCTCCGGTACGCCGACGGCCACGGCGACCAGGTCCTCGTCGAACCGGCGGGGCAGCGCGCAGGCGAGCGCGGCCGCCCGGCGGGCCGGGTCGCTCTCGCCGGCCAGGAAGCGTTCGACGGCGGTCGC
The DNA here is from genome assembly GCF_042718795.1 of Streptomyces cyaneofuscatus. GTDB lineage: Bacteria > Actinomycetota > Actinomycetes > Streptomycetales > Streptomycetaceae > Streptomyces > Streptomyces cyaneofuscatus_A. The sequence goes on along the minus strand of NZ_JBHXOX010000018.1, from coordinate 85,362 downwards.
GTTCGCCTCGCCGGCCGCGCCGGGGTTGGCGGCGAGCGTCGACACCAGGACCGGCAGCCCGCCGGAGAGCCGCAGCACCTCCCGTACCACCGGCTCGTCCACCACCCCGCGCCCGTGCAGGAGTTGACGCGACTCGGCCTCGGTGAACGGCCCCAGCGGTACGTCGGCCACCAGGCGGCCCCGATCGCCCCAGTGCGCGGGATCCAGGCGCCGCTGCCCGGCCAGGGTGAGGACCAGGTTGGCGGGCAGCTCCCCGTACCGGCCGCGCAGCAGCAGGTCCGCCAGCCACCGGTCCAGCAGGGGCTCGGTGCGCTCGTACGTGTCCAGGAACAGCGCGACCCACGGCACCGCGTCCGCGACCCGCCCGAGCTCGGCGACGAACACCGGCGTCAGCGCCCGTAACGGCTCCGCCAGCAGCCGCGCCTCCTCCTGCTGCCGCGCCCGCCCCCCGAACACCGCCCACAGCCCGCCGGCGCCCCGCGCCACGACCGCCGGATCAATGCCGCCGGCGAGCGCCCCGACCACGGGTATCGCCCCGGCTGCGATCAGCCCGGCCTGCGCGGTGGCGAGAGCGGCGGGCGAGGGCCCGTCCCCGTCGGCCGCGAGCCGGCCGGCCACATCGTGGAGAGCACGCCGGTAGGTGGCCAGCATCCGGTCCAGCGCCCGCAGCGGATGCCCCTGCTCGGCGAACTGCCCCGCGACGGAGCCCAGAAGCTCCGGCACGGAGTCGGCCCCTTCGTCGACGGACGCGGTGAGCGCCCCGAACTCCCGTGCCGCCTGCTGCCATTCCCGTACGAGCGAGGTCTTGCCGACCCCGGCGTTGCCCCGCACATGAAAGACGAACCGATGCCGGGGATCCTCGGGCGGAACGGTGAAGTTCCCACGGAACAACTCAAGTTCGCCCTCCCGCCCGACGAACGCGGCACGCCGCTGCCCTTCGACGATCTGCTGGAGGGAGAGACGGCGGGGCGGGATCGCAGGCATGGGGTTCAGTCTGTCAGCGGACCCCGGGATCCGGCAGCCGCTCCCCCCGGCTGTGCGCGATGAGCAGCACGTCCCGCAAGGACAGCACGGCCTGCGTGAGCGCGAACCGCAGAGCGACCTCCCCGGCCACCTGGTCCGCCAGCACTTCCTGCGCCCCTTCAAGCACGACGTTGCCGCACTCGATCTGCTCCTCCTCCACCTTGTCGGCGAGGCGGGAGAACCGGCTGTTGGGGTTGCTGGTGCTCAGATAGCAGGGCTTGCCTTCGGGGGACCTCCAGGGGAGGAGGCGGAGCTGCGAGGTGTCGGTCATGTCGGCGTCCTTAGCGCGTGGGGGTCGCGTGACCCTGACGGGTGGTGATTACCGTTCGTGCCTCCATCGTCACGGCCGCCGCCCTACGCTCGGCAGAGGCACGCGATTGCCTGTGCACAGGACAACGGCAAGGGGTCGGGGATGACCGAAACGGCTGTCCAAGCTAGCGGTGATGGAGGACCTGGACCGGTTCTACAAGACGGGCGGGTTGCTGGTCGAGCTGTGGAAGGTGGCGCGGCGGGAGGTCTTCAAGGACAAGTACAAGGAGTTCATGCGGCTGGAGTTCGGGGCTCGCATCATGCACCTGTTCACGCTCGGCATTCCCGGACTGCTCCAGACCGAGGACGTGGCCCGCGCCCTGTTGTCCGGCGACCAGGAAACGGAGAGCGAAGCCGAGTCGGTCGAGGAGCAGGTCATAGCGCGACTGGGCCGTCAACAGCTCCTCTACCGCAACCCGGCCCCCACCGTCCGGATCATCATCGACGAGTACGGGCTACGGCGTCAGGTCGGCAGCGCGGAGGAATGGGAAGCGCAACTGGAGCACCTGATCGCGGTCGCGGAGCTGCCGATGGTCACGCTTCAGGTGCTGCCGTTCTCGGCCGGGGCGCACCACCTGATGGACGGCTCCCTTACGCTCCTGTGGCAGGAGGACGGGAGCGCCGTTGCCTATATGGAAGGCAACCAATGCTCCGAATTGCTGGAAGATCCGGAAGACGTCACGCGCGCCCGGCTGGCCTACGATCGGGCACGGGATCGGTCGCTGCCCCCGCCCGACTCCATCGCGTTCATCAGGGGCGTCCTGAAGGAGTTCAGAGGATCATGAAGCGCACGCTCGACCTCTCTACCGCCATGTGGCGCAAGTCCAGTTACAGCGACGGCGGCGCGAACAACTGCATCGAGGTGGCGGACGGCTACCCCGGCGTGGTCCCCGTACGCGACAGCAAGGCCCCCACCGGCCCCGCCCTCCTCGTCGCCGCCCCCGCCTGGGCGGCCTTCGTGGAGTTCGCGGCCGGGGGCTGAGCCCAACGGCGGACGCCCCAAGGGCCCGTGCCTCCGTCCTCTCCGGGCGAGGGTGCGGGCCCGGCGTGGCAGGCCGGGGCATCGTGACCTTATGCTCGCGAGCGGGATGGGGCTCGTAGCGCAGTGGTTGTCGCGCCTTCACCGCATGTGGGAGGACGCCGGTTCGAATCCGACCGGCCCCGTCCTGTCGTCTGCCGGGCGTCCCCGCACCTACTCAACCGCCCTCCTGAGTAAGGTCGGTACGAGGACGGGCTACGCATCACCGTCAGCCGCCCCGAGGCCCACGACGACGGCACCTACAGCCTCTCCGTGACGTACGAGAACGGCACCGACGAGCAGCTCCGCTTCGACCCCGCCTCGTACCCCGCACCCCTCGCCATCCGGGCCGGAGAGGCCGACGACGAAACCGCGCTCGGCCACGACGTCGGCTGGCTGAACCGCGCCACGTCGGAAGCCGCCCTCACGCCACCCCTCGGCAAGGGTGACGAGCGCGTGGCCCCGGTCCGCCTCAAGCCCCCCTCGAAGGGCATTCGGATCACGGTGGAGGTCACGGCCCCGAACGGCAACTACCGCGAAGCAGCCCACTTCCCACTTCCAGCTCACCCTGGACTGACCGCCGGGGCCGGTGCGGCGGTCACTCCTCGGGGACGTACCGCAGGACGTCCCCCGGCTGGCACTCCAGTACGCGGCAGATCGCCTCCAGCGTCGCGAACCGCACCGCCTTCGCCCGGCCGTTCTTCAGGACGGCGATGTTGGCGGGCGTGATCCCGACGGCGGCGGCGAACTCCCCGACTGACATGTGCCGTTCAGCGAGCAGCACGTCGATCTCCACCACGATCGGCATCAGATGACCTCGGCCAGCTCGGTCCGCATGTCCATCGCCTTGCCGAGCAGCGTGCGCATGATGACCATGAGCATGGAGAACGCCGCCCCCACCGCCACGCACGCCAGGGCGGCGAGCAGCGCACCCTCGACGTCCATGCCGTCGTCGGGCGACGGGATGGTGCCGAAGGTCAGGTGCACCGCCGCCGCGAGGGCGATCACCGTGGCCACCACCGCCGCGCCGATGATGGTGTCGACCCAACGGAACGCGGAGCGGGTGAAGATGGCGTCGCGCTCGACCATCGAGAGCAGCATCCAGATCGCGCCGAGGGCGACCTGGACGCAGGCGACGCCGAGGATCGACGCGACGACGTACGGCAGGGCGTACGGCTCGTACGGAGGGAAGAGGGCCGCCTCGTCGGCCGCGGTCGTCGGGATGATGACAGCCTGGGCGAAGAGACCGAAGAGGACCGCTGCCGCGATGCCGATACGGAGGATGGCGACGAGGAGACTGTGCATCTATCGAGTTTCGATCGATAGCTATCGAAAGTCAATAGCTTCGCCGCGCGCGAGGCCGTGCGGTCATGCGCTGGCCGTCCCCCTCCTCAGGACCTCTTCCTCAGGACCTCGATGACGCTCGCGTAACTGTCGGAGCCGTGACCCAGGTCCCGGGTGCGTTCCATGGTGGCCTTGAGGAGTTCGGGCAGGGCGTTGTCGATGCCCCGGGCCGCCGCGGCGTGCAGCAGGTGGTCGATGGCCGCGATCTGTACGTCGACGGTGGCGTCGTCGCCCGGGTAGTGGCCGGCGTCGACCTGGGCGGCGTAGGTGGCCAGGAAGCCGGTCACGGCGCCCAGCCAGCGGATGGAGACCGGGGTGAAGGCCGTGGCCTCGGTCTTCTCCGCCTTCCCCGTCTCGCCCGCCTTCTCCGTCTCGCCCGCCTTCTCCGCGCCGACCAGGGCCGTGCCGTGCAGCCAGCCCGTCATGGTGGACCACATCAGGCCCAGCAGGGCGGCGTCGTAGAGGGAGGCCAGGCCTGGCTCGGCGCCCAGGTGCAGGGGGTCGCCGAGGGCCGACAGGGTCGGGCGGTGGGTGGCGAAGACGGTCTGCGAACCGCTGTAGAGGAACATCGTCTCGGGGCTGCCGACGCCCGGCGGGGTAGTCATGATCGCGCCGTCGAGATAGTCGGCGGCGTGCGAGCGGGCCCACGCCTCGGCCTCCTGCGCCTGCTCCGGGGAGCCGGAGGTGAGGTTGACCAGGGACTTGCCCGCCAGGGAGCCCGCGACGGGGTCGAGGGTGGCGTGCAGCGCGTCGTAGTCCAGGACGCAGACGATGACCAGCGGGCTCGCCGCGACCGCCTCCTCGGGGGTCGCGGCCAGTCCGGCGCCCCGGTCGACCAGCGGCTGCGCCTTCCGCGCGGAACGGTTCCACACGGTGGTCGGGTGACCCCGCTCCAGCAGGGTGGCGGCCAGTGCCGACCCCATCTGCCCCAGCCCGATGACGGTGACGGCCGAACGCTCGGTGCCCATGCCTCAACTCCCGTACGTATGCCCACGCCTGGGCCGGTTGATCACGTACGCACCACGCTCGCAGCCGGGTACGGGCGGGAGAAGTGACAGCGGTGACGGTGACCACCAAATTCCTGCCATACGCTGAGGGGCATGAGTGCTGGTTCCGTCGCCGTGGTCGTGACCGAGGAGATGCACGTACCCTCCTGGGAGCTGTACGAACTGAGCATCCCCTGCACGGTGTTCGGGAAGCCGCAGCCCGACCTGGCGGAGCCGTGGTACGACCTGCGGCTCTGCGGCACGGGCGAGCCCGGCCAGGACCCCGACACTCCCGCCGGCGGGACGACCGGCCTGTCCCTGCACACCCGCCACGGCCTCGCCGACCTCGTCGGTGCCGACACGGTCATCGTGCCGTCGGTGCCCGACGCCTGCGTGAACGAGGGCCGGCCCCTGCCGCCGGAACTGATCACCGCCCTGCGCCGCGCCTACGACTCCGGCGCCCGCATCGTCTCCCTGTGCACGGGCGCCTTCGCCCTCGCCGAAGCGGGCATCCTCGACGGCCGCCGCGCCACCGCCCACTGGATGCACACGGCCCAACTGGCCGCCCGCTACCCGAAGGTGGAGGTCGACGACTCGGTGCTGTACGTGGACGATGGCGACGTCCTCACCAGCGCCGGGCTGACCGCCGGACTCGACCTCTGCCTCCACCTCGTACGCCGCGACCTCGGCGCCCACGTGGCCAACCAGTTGGCGCGCCGCATGGTGGTCCCGGCCCACCGCCCCGGCGGCCAGGCGCAGTTCATCGACCAGCCCGTGCCCGCCACCGACGACCGGGGCCTGGCGCCCGTCCTGGACTGGGCCCGGGAGCGCCTCGACGAGCCGCTGACGGTCGAGGACCTGGCCCGGCAGGCCGCGATGAGCCCGCGCACCCTCTACCGGCGGCTCCAGGCTGCCACCGGGGTGACCCCGCTGCAATGGCTGCTCAACCAGCGGCTGCGGCGCGCCCAGAGCCTGCTGGAATCGACGGACCTGCCGATCTCCAGGATCGGGGAGCTGAGCGGCCTCGGCACCGCGAACAACCTCCGCCACCACTTCCTCAAGCAGATCGGGGTGTCGCCGAGCGACTACCGGCGCGCCTTCCCCCTGGCGTGACGCCCCTCAGAGCTCGTCAGGCCCAGGGGTCGAAGGGGATGCCCGCGGGCTTGGAGTTGTTGAGGAGGTTGCGAAAGCGGTCGTCCTTGTCGGTGACCTTGATGGTCGCGGACCCGAAGTCGGCGTTCATGAGCTTGTCGCGCAGGGCGGTGCTGGGGAAGCCGTTCCAGTCGACGATCGGGGGGTAGCGCCAGGTGCCGTAGTGGTTCTCGGGCGGCTCGTCGTTGCTGTTGGCGAGGCGGAAGAAGTGGGTGCTCGGGCCGTCCTTGTGGTAGACGGCCTTGGGGTGCGACCCGTCGAAGCGCACCTGGGAGCGGGGGTAGGTCTTGACGGTGCTGTGCTGGGTGGTCGAGACGTAATCCACCTGGTTCGCCGCCTGGTTGACCCAGGAGACGACGTGCTCGAAGTCGTGGCGGTGGCCGCCGAGCCCGCTGCCGTGGACGGCCTGGTCCTTCTCGAAGTAGCTCGCGTAGACGATGCCGCACCAGCCGTTGTTGCACTTGGAGCGGGCGTACGTCTGGGAGTTGTCCAGGTCCCACTTGTCCCGGCAGCTCCCGTTGATCGCGCCGGACGTCTTGAGGCCGGGGGCGAGGGTGCCGTCCGGGCCGATGGCGGGGGTGGCGTAGCACCCGTCCCCGTCGTAGTCGAAGGCGGGCGAGAAGGTCTGCTCGTAGCCCCCGGCGTTCTGGGGAAGGTGTTGCGGCGGCTCGGCGTGCGCGGCGGTCGCGGTGCCGAGCACGAGGAGGCCGGCGGCGGCGAGGACGGTGGCGATGCGGGGGGCACGGCGGGTGACGGTCGACATCCCGGGCGGGGTGCGGCGCATGGTGTCTCACTCCTGACTCGGCAGAGCGATACGGCAGGGGCAGTCCCCGCAAGAGTTGCCCTGCTCATGACAGAAGGAAACGGAAGCGCGCCGAGCGGGACCCTGCTGGGCGGCGTAACCCTTCCGGGCAGCAGGCCCCTTCCAGGCAGCGGGCCCTTCCCGGCCGAGGGGCCCGCTGCCTGCCCTCAGCTCAGCCCGGCACCACCGGCAGCAGCTCCGGCAGGTGGCCGTCCGAGGCCGTGGCCGCCGCGACCCGTTCCGCCGGGACCTCGCCGTACAGGGTCGTGCGGGGGCGAGACGGGCGGCCCGCCAGGTCGGCGATGGCCTTCAGGTCCTGGATCGAGCGGTACGAGCCGTAACTCGACCCCGCCATACGGGAGATCGTCTCCTCCATCAGCGTGCCGCCCAGGTCGTTGGCGCCCGAGCGGAGCATCTCCGCCGCGCCCTCCGTGCCCAGCTTCACCCAGCTCGTCTGGATGTTGGTGATGTGCGGGTGCAGGAGGAGCCTCGCCATCGCCGTGACCGCCCGGTTGTCGCGGTCCGTCGGGCCGGGGCGGGCGATGCCGGCCAGGTAGACCGGGGCGTTGGTGTGGATGAAGGGGAGGGTGACGAACTCCGTCAAGCCTCCGGTCTCCTGCTGGAGTTGGGCCAGCGTACGGAAGTGGCCCAGCCAGTGGCGGGGCTGGTCCACGTGCCCGTACATCATCGTCGAGGACGAGCGCAGGCCCACCTCGTGCGCGGTCCTGATGACCTCCAGCCAGGTGGCCGTGGGCAGTTTGCCCTTGGTCAGGACCCAGCGGACCTCGTCGTCCAGGATCTCCGCCGCCGTACCGGGGATCGAGTCGAGTCCCGCTTCCTTGGCGGCCGTCAGCCAGTCGCGGATCGACATGCCGGTGCGGGTCGCCCCGTTGACGACCTCCATGGGCGAGAACGCATGGACGTGCATCCCGGGCACGCGCTCCTTCACCGCCCGCGCGATGTCGAAGTACGCCGTGCCGGGCAGGTCCGGGTGGATGCCGCCCTGCATGCAGACCTCGACCGCGCCCACGTCCCACGCCTGCGCCGCCCGGTCCGCGACCTGGTCCAGGGAGAGCGTGTACGCGTCGGCGTCCGTGCGGCGCTGGGCGAAGGCGCAGAAGCGGCAGCCGGTGTAGCAGACGTTGGTGAAGTTGATGTTCCGCGTGACGATGTACGTGACCTCGTCGCCGACCACGTCACGCCGCAGCGCGTCCGCGATCCGGCACAGCTCGTCCAGCGCCGGGCCGTCCGCGTGGAGCAGGGCGAGGGCCTGGTCGTCGGTGAGCTTCGTCGGGTCGTCGGCGGCCTGGCTCAGCGCCTGGCGTACGTCGGCGTCGATCCGGGACGGGACCATGCCGGGCGCCGCCGCCTCCCGGAGCGCCTCCCAGTCCCCGTACACCTCGTCGAAGTCGTTGCGGCGGTCGCCGGTGCGGCCCTCGGTGTCGATGGTGGCGTGCAGGTCGGTGCGGCCGGAGGAGGTGAACCCCTCGTCCGGCTCCTGCCAGGGCAGGCCGACGGGGAGGGCGTCCTCGCGGGCCAGGCCCGTCTCCGGGTCGGCCAGGGCGCGGACGTGCGGGAGGAGGCGGGGGTCGAGCCAGGGCTCGCCGCGCTGGATGAACTCCGGGTAGATGGTGAGGCGTTCGCGGAGCGTGAAGCCTGACTCGGCCGTGCGCGAAGCCAGTTCGTCGATGTGCGGCCAGGGGCGTTCCGGGTTGACGTGGTCGGGGGTGAGCGGCGAGACCCCGCCCCAGTCGTCGATGCCCGCGCCGATGAGGAGCGCGTACTCGGCGTCCGCCAGGTTCGGCGGCGCCTGGATGCGGGCCGAGGGGCCGAGGATGTGCCGGGCCACCGCGATGGCGGCGGCCAGCTCCTCCAGCTCCGCGTCGGGCATCCCGCGCATCGCCGTGTCCGGCTTGGCGCGGAAGTTCTGCACGATGACTTCCTGGATGCCGTGGTAGGCGCGGGCCGTCTTGCGCAGCTCGAAGAGGGAGTCGGCGCGCTCCTCGTACGACTCGCCGATGCCGATCAGGATGCCGGTGGTAAAGGGGACGTTGGAGCGCCCCGCGTCTTGGAGGACCCGCAACCGTACGGCGGGCTCCTTGTCCGGGGAGCCGTGGTGCGGGCCGCCCGGCTCGGACCACAGGCGGGTCGCCGTCGTCTCCAGCATCATCCCCATGGAGGGCGCCACGGGCTTCAGCCGCTGGAGGTCGGTCCACGTCATGACGCCCGGGTTGAGGTGGGGCAGCAGGCCCGTCTCCTCCAGGACCCGGATCGCCATCGCCCGTACGTACGCGAGGGTGTCGTCGTACCCCTCCGCCTCCAGCCACTCCCGCGCCTCGGGCCAGCGGTCCTCGGGGCGGTCGCCGAGGGTGAACAGCGCTTCCTTGCACCCCATCGCCGCGCCGTCGCGGGCGATCTTCAGCACCTCGTCGGGCGAGAGGAACATGCCGTGGCCCGCGCGGCGGAGCTTGCCGGGGACGGTGACGAAGGTGCAGTAGTGGCACCTGTCACGGCAGAGGCGGGTGAGCGGGATGAAGACCTTGCGCGAGTACGTGATCACGCCCGGCCGGCCGGCCGCCGCCAGGCCCGCGTCCCGGACCCGGGCGGCGGACGCCGCGAGGTCCGTCAGATCGTCGCCGCGCGCCTGGAGCAGGACGGCGGCCTCGGTGACGTCGAGGGCGACACCGTCCCGGGCGCGTTTGAGCGCGCGCCGCATGGCGTTGGAGGTCGGGCGTCCGCTCTGAGGATCAGGATCGGTCATGAACCGAGCATACGAGCGAGGTGCGTGCGCCGGACCAGGGCCCGGGGCCTCGTTGCGCAGGCCGTGGGGTGCTCCTGGTCACTCGTGCGGGCCGACTCACCCGATGAGCGCCCTGCCACGGCATCCTCACGCCTAGTGTCGGCACGATGATGGAAACGATCGTCCTCGGCATCGGCGAAACCCTCGTACGCGACGACCGCCACTGGGCCTCCTGGGCCAACTGGCTCGGCGTGCCCGCGCACACGCTCAGCGCGCTGGTGGGCGCGTCCGTCGCCCAGGGCCGCGACGCGACGGACGCGCTGCGGGTGCTGCGGCCGGACATGGACGTCGACGAGGCGTACCTCGCCCGGGCCGCCGCCGGGCGCGGGGAGCACCTCGACGAGTCGGACCTCTACCCGGACGTGCGGCCGGCGCTCGCGGAGCTGCGGGCGGCGGGGGTGCGGGTGGTCGTGGCGGGGAACGGGACGGTGCGGGCCGGGGAGTTGCTGCGGGCGCTGGACCTGCCGGCGGATCTGGTGGTGACCTCGGGCGAGTGGGGCGTACGGAAGCCGGACCCGGCGTTCTTCGCGCGGGTGGTGGAGGTGGCGGAGGCGGAGCCGTCGGCGACGCTGTACGTGGGCGATCATCCGGCGGACGACCTGTTTCCCGCCGCCGCGGCGGGGTTGCGGACGGCGCATCTGCGGCGGGGGGCGTACGGGCACTGGTGGGCGGAGCATCCGGATGTGGTGGGGGTGGCGGACTTCCGGGTCAACGCGTTGACGGAGCTGGTGGGGCTCCCCTCGGTCCGTCCGGCGTTCGAGGACGGAAGCGGGGCGGAGGGGGGCGGCCGACCTGCGAGGGTCCCCTACCTCAGGGGCCTCTGAGCGCCGGGCCCACCCCAGCAAGGGTTCCGTCCTCAAACGCCGGACGGGCTTGAGGGGTGGGCCCGGGGCTCAGCGGGCTACCGTCTTGGTTGCCGTGCTCGTCGACGCGCCGCTCGCGTGGCCCGTGCGGTGGGCCGTGACCTTCACCGTGATCTTCTTCCCCCGCTGCGCCGCCTTCAGCGTCAGCTTCGAGCCCGTCGCCTTCGCGATCGCCTTGCCGTTCGCGTACCACTGGTAGCTGTACGACGTGGGCGCCGGCGTCCACTTGCCCTTGCCGGCGGTGAGCTTCGCGCCCACCTTCGCCTTGCCCGAGACCACCGGCTTCACCGACGCCTTCGGTGCGTCACCCTTCGCGACCTTGACCGCCGCGCTGGTCGCACTGCCACTGGTGTGGCCGGTCAGCGCCGCCGTGACGGTGACCGTCACCGTCTTGCCGAGCAGCTTCGCCGGGACGGTGTACGTGGCGGCGGTCGCGCCGACGATCGCCGTACCGTTCGCCTTCCACTGGTACGCGTACGAGGTCGGCTTCGGCGCCCACGTGCCCTTGCCCGCCGTGAGCTCGGCGCCCACCTTCGCCTTGCCCGAGACCACCGGCTTCACCGACGCCTTCGGTGCGTCGCCCTTGGCGACCGTGACCGCCGCCGACGTGCTCTGGCCGTCCAGGTGCCCACTGCGGCGGGCGGTGACGGTGACCGTGATCTTCTTGGCGAGCAGCTTCGCCGGGACGGTGTACGTGGCACCCGTCGCGCCCGCGATCGCCGTACCGTCCGCCTTCCACTGGTACGCGTACGAGGACGGCGCCGCCGACCAGGACCCGGTGCCCGCCGTCAGCTTCGCGCCGACCTTCGCCGAACCGCTGATCACCGGGGGCTTGGTGCTCGCCAGCCGGGCGGCGGTGACCGTGAACGGACTCCGCTGTTGCTCCCAGCCGTTGTGGGTCAAGACGCTGAGGGACCAGGTGCCCGTGGGGACGCCGGTCAGGTCGAGGGCCGCCGTGAACGTCCTGCGGTCGGGGGAGACGACGGTGTCCTTCGACTCGATCTGCCGGCCGTTGGCGTAGAGGCGGACGTAGTCCTCCTCGTGCAGGGCCGTGCCCGTCACCTTGACCGTGACCTTGCTGCCGGACGCGCCGGTCTCCGGGCTCACCGTGCCGACGGTGAGCTGTTCGGGGCCGCAGCGGAAGAAGGTGCAGACGGCCTTGGCCTGGTACGAGGTCTTCGACGCGGTCTCCGGCAGGGAGAGGACCAGGGTGCTCGGCGTGACCTGCTTCGTGGAGGGCTCTTCCACGGCGCACTGGTAGCCGCTGGGGATGAACCTCATGCAGCCGTTGCCGAGGCTCGCGTCGTACAGCGCGGGCACGGCGGTCTCCTCGGCGCCCGTCGTGTCGCTGATCTTCATGTCGAAGCGGTCGCGGTAGGCGGTGGGCAGCACCGCGCAGAAGGTGCTGCGGGCCTCGTCGAGCGTGCCGGTGACGGGGCCGTATCCGTAACTGACGTTCGGGACCCGTACGCAGCCCTCGGCGGGGCCGGTCGCGGTGGCGATGCGTACGGCGTCGAAGCGGTGGTCGGGGGCGGCCTTCAGCCTGCTCGGTACGGTGACCAGGACCTGGTAGTGGGTGGAGCCGGTGACCGCGCAGGACTGGTTGGAGTGGCACAGGGCGGTGCCGTCCGCGCCGAAGGGCAGGATGTTCGCCGTGCCCAGGGCGTCGCGGACGTTGAGGTGCAGGGTGTCCTCGGCGTCGGCCGTGGTCACCTGGCGGCACCGCACGTCGCCCGGAGCGCCGGTGGGGCCGCCCGAGGACGGGCCGCCGACCTTGGTGGCGGGGTTCGGTGTGCAGCCCTTGGCCGTGGCGGTGACGTCCCGGCGGGTCAGGGAGTACGTGGCGGTGGTGTCCCGGCCGGTGACGAGCACCGTGTGGGCGACTCCGGGGGCCAGATCGCAGCCTGTCCAGGTGTTGAGCGAGGCGTAGACGGAGCAGACCTGCTTGCCGGTCCTGTCCAGCACGGAGAACCCGGCCATGGCCGTCGTACCGGGTGCCGCCTTGAGCTGGAGAAACTCCGCCGCGCTGTGCGCGTCGGCCGGGATGCTGAAGCACTGCGAGAAGACACCGCCGCCGGTGGTGATCCGGGCCGACGCGCTCTGCTCGGTGAAGTCGCCGGCCGGGAGGGCCGGGCAGCCGCTCGCGGCGTCGGTGCGGTGCAGCACGATGGCGCAGGGGCCGGTCGCGGGGTCGGCGTCGTCGGTGGAGACCTGGAGCCGGAACGGCGCGGTGCCGGTCAGCGCGCAGGTGCCGTCGGAGAGGGCGCCGCGGTCACACACGTAGGCGCCCCGGGCGTCGAACAGCGTCAGATCGGGGCGCGGTTCGGACCCGGAGAGCGGCGTCAGCGCGGCCAGCCGGGATCCGGCGGGAAGGGGCAGCTGTACGCAGTCGATCTCACCGGCCGAGGCGAAGGTGGACCGGTACAGGCCGAGCTGGGCACTCTCGCAGCCGGCGGTCGAGGCGCGGTCGAGGATCAGCGTGGCGTCGTCGGTGTGGACCGTGTAGTCACCGGCTGCGGGGAGTTCGCAGCCGTTCCAGGGGGAGCAGACCGTCCTGCCCGCGCGGTCGTAGACCTTGAGCCCCGTACGGGAGGAGTCGACGCCGTACACCTCGTACACGCCCGCGTGCGGGGCGGTGAAGGTCTTGCAGCCGGTCGCCGGGGTCACCTCGGTGGGCGCGGAGTTGTAGGTGTTGAGGGGGACGTGGGTGCAGCCGACCGGGTCGGAGAGCCGGCGGACCTTCAGCGTGTACTCGGCGGGGAAGCCGTCTTCCGCCTCACTGACGTTGGTCAGCACGCGGTAGGGGCCGTCACCGGGGAGTACGCAGCCCTCGTTGTCGTCCTCGTTGAAGTGCGGGCAGATCCGGGCGCCGGTCTCGTCGGTGATCCAGGAGGTGCCGTCGCCGTACCGGGTGGTCGTGATGTCGTCGGTGTACCGCTTGCCCGGCTCCGCCTCCAGCCGCGCGCACTGCACGGCCGTGGGGCCGGCGGCCAGGGCGACGAGGGGCGGGCTGGTCCAGTCGGTGGAGGCCTGTGCCGTGCAGCCCTCGTCCGTGGCGAGCGGGGTGAGGGCGAAGGTGACGGTGCTGGTGCCCCAGCGGTTCTCCAGCCGCAGCGTGAACTCGCCGGTGCGCTCCAGGCGGCACCAGCCGGCGCCCCACTCCGGGTCGTAGCAGTCGACCTGCTCCTCGCCGTCGTGGACGGTCAGGTAGACGTCGCCGGTTCCGGTGCCGGACTTCAGGAGCCGGTGCATGCCGGGCTGCTCGACCGTGAAGGTGTAGCAGGCCGTTCCCTCGGCGGGGAGGGTGAGCGTGTTCCCCTCCGGGGCGGCCTCGCCGAACGCGGAGAGCGGGAAGGTCGGGCAGTCCTCGGTGGCGGCCGGCGGGGCCGGGGGGTTCGCCTGGGCCGTGCCCATGGGGGCCAGGAGGGCGAGCAGGACGGTGAGCGCGAGCAGCAGCGCGGTGTACGCCGCGGATCTCGCGGTCGTACAGAGGTGGCGTGGCATGGGTCCGTTCCCCCCGGAGCGGTGAGTTGTGAGCGCCGTGTGAAGGGGCGCACGTGATGATCGCACAAGGTGTGCGGCCGGGGGCATGTCAATTCTCGGGCCGCCCGGTCAGCCCGTCCGGCGTTTGAGAACGGACCCGTGGCCGTGGGGGGCTGGGCACCTGCGAGGGTCTCGCGCACGAGGAGCCGGAGAGCAGCGCCGGGCCCACCCCAGCAAGGGTTCCGTCCTCAAACGCCGGACGGGCTTGAAGGGTGGGGTGGGCCCGGGGTCCTACGCCGCGTCCAGGCGGGAGATCGTGCCGCCTATCGCCAGCACGTACAGCTCCCCGTCACCCGCCTCCACGAACGAGATCACCTCGCCGCCCTGGACCCCCAGGTCGCCCTCCTCCGTCACCGCGCCGTCCTCGATGCGCAACGTGCGCAGCGTGCCGTCGCAGTAGTCGCTGAACACGTACCGGCCCGCGAGATCCGCGATCCCCTCGCCCCGGTAGACGAAGCCGCCCGTCACCGAGCAGCCCAGGCCGCTGCGGTCGTACTCGTGGACCGGGGGCACATGGTTCGCCGGCTCCGTGCCGCCGCGGAACGGGTGGTTGCCCTCCATCGAGGACCAGCCGTAGTTCTCCCCGCCCTTGCTGCTCGCGGGGGCCCAGTCGATCTCCTCCCACTCGCTCTGGCCGACGTCGCCGATGAGCAGGTCGCCCGTGCCCGTGTCGAAGGAGAACCGCCACGGGTTGCGGAGCCCGTACGCCCAGATCTCGTCCTTCGCGCCTTCCTGCGCCACGAACGGGTTGTCGGACGGGACGGCGTACGGCTCCCCGCCGGTCGGGTCGATCCGGAGGATCTTGCCGAGCAGCGTGTCCAGGTTCTGGCCGTTGCCGTGCGGGTCGCCGCCCGAGCCGCCGTCGCCGAACGCGATGTAGAGGTAGCCGTCGGGGCCGAACTTGATGTCGCCGCCGTTGTGGTTCGCGTACGGCTGCTCCTGGGTGAGGACCGTCCGCCGGGTGTCCGGCCGGAGATGGCCGTCCTGCACCGCGAACTCGTCGATGGTGCTGGTGCCGTCGAGGTCCGTGTACGAGATGTAGAAGTGCGCGAACTCCGGGTCGAACGCCACGCCCAGCAGGCCGCGTTCACCGTCGGTGGTGGTCTCGTCGGAGATGTCGAGGACCGGGTCGCTCAGGCCGTAGTCGCCCAAGATCCTTACGGTTCCGGCCCGTTCGGCTATCCAGACCTTGCCGTCCGGTCCGGCCGCGCCGGCCGACGGGCCCTGCGCGCGGGCCACTTCCGTCAGCACGACCTGCGCCGAAGGGCCGGAAGAGGGCTCGTCGGCCGATGCCGTGGTCAGCGTCAGGGTCACTGCGAGGAAGAGTGCGCCGACGATCGCCGAGCTTCTGGTGCGAACTTTCACCGTGGCCTCCTGGAGGCGGCGAGTGGGGGAGTTCACCCTGGCTGCTCGGGGCAGAGTTCGGTGGGGGTGCCCGCGCCAGCATGCAACCGGGGTGGGGGGCGTGTGCCACTGGCTACGGATGAGGGTACGGGGACGGGAGCGCATTGGCCTAGGCCAATGCGCCGACCAATTCCGTTGCGGGGCAAGCTACTTGCCCAGCGCCGCCTCCATCACCTTCTTCGCGATCGGGGCGCCGAGGCGGCCACCGGAGATGTCGGAGCGGGAGATGTCCATGTCCGTCGGGTCGATGAAGACGGCGACGGCGACCGAACGGCCGTCGTCCGTCTTGCCGTAGCTGACGAACCAGCCGTACGGGACCTCGTCGCGGACGTTCACCCCGCGCTGGGCGGTGCCCGTCTTGCCGCCGACCGTCACCCCGTCGATCAGGGCGCGCTGCGCGCTGCCCTCCTTCGCGGTGTGCTCCATCATCTCCTGGACCTTCTTCGCCGTCTCCGGCGAGACGGCCTGGCTCTTCTCCGCCGGGTTGTTCGTCTCCAGCGTGGAGAGGTCCGGGCCCTTCAGCTCCTCCACGATGTACGGCTGCATCAGCTTGCCGTCGTTGGCGAGCGCCGCCGTCACCATGGCCATCTGCATCGGGGTGCTCGTCAGGCTGCCCTGGCCCATGCCGGTGAGGGCCGTACCGGGCTTGTCGAGCTCGGCCGGGTAGAGGCTCTTCGTGGCGAGCATGTCGCCGAACTCCTCCGCGTACACGTCCTCGTTGAAACCGAACTTCTCCGCCGTCTCCCGCATCCGGTCCTCGCCCAGCTCGGCGGCCGCGTCGAGGAAGACGTTGTTGCAGGAGTACTGCATGGCGGTCTTCATCGACGCCTTGTTGCAGACGGCGTCCCCCGCCTCGCTGCCGATCTTGTTCCGGGAAAGCGGCAGCGGATACGGCGAGACCGCCTTCGTCGGCGCGTCCACGTCCGAGACCACACCGTGCTCCAGCGCCGCCGCCGCCGTCAGGATCTTGAAGGTCGAGCCGGGCGGGAAGGTCTCGCGCAGCGGGCGGTTGGCCAGCGGCTTGGCCTTGTCGTCGAGGAGCTTCTTGAAGCGGTCGCTCTCCTTGAACGAGATCCCGGCGAAGACCCCGGGGTCGTACGAGGGCGTCGAGACGAGCGCCAGCACCTTGCCGGTGCTCGGCTCCAGGGCGACGACCGCGCCCCGGGCGCCCAGGTCGGTCAGCCCCTGGTAGCCCGCCTTCTGCGCCTTCGGGTCGATCGTGGTGATCACGCTGCCGCCGCGCCTCGGCTCCCCGGTGAGGACGTCCTTGGCGTGCCGGAAGGCGAAGCGGTCGTCCTGGCCGCTGAGGACGCTGTCGTACGTCCCCTCCAGCAGCGAGGTGCCCTGGGCCTGGGAGGCGTACCCGGTGACGGGCGCGTACATCGGGCCCTCCTTCCAGGTGCGCCGGAAGGTGTAGTCCCTGCTCTCCGTCTCCTTCGAGCCGGTGATCGCCTTGCCGCCGACGATGATGTCGCCGCGCGGGGTGGCGAACCGCTCGAACCGGACCCGGTGGTTCTTCTCGTGCTGGGACAGCTCCACGCGGTCGATCTGCTGCAGCCAGTTCGCCCGCAGCAGCAGCCCCAGCATCAGGAGCCCGCAGAAGATGGCTATGTGCCGCAACGGCCTGTTCATTCCACTCCCCACCCAGGCGGGCCCACCGCCCGCACGCGCGCCCGAAAGCGCGTGCGGGCCGTGCCCACGTTTGCGATCCCCCGAGAGTAAGGATGCCCTGTCGGCGCCTGCGGTTGCACGGGGCGGTGCCAGGGGCGCCTCACGGGATGCCTCAGCGGGCCGCCGCAGGGGGTGCGCCAGGGTGTGCCTCAGAGGTACGCCGCGTATCCGTCCAGCACCCGCAGCACCTCCGGCTCGGCGGCCGGGGGGAGCTGGAGCACGACCTCCTCGATGCCCAGCTCCGCGTAGTGCGCGAGCTTCCCGGGGTCGGGGAGGACGGCATACGGCACCACCTGGAGCTCCTTCGGGTCGCGCCCCGCCTCCTCCCAGGCCGCCCGCAGCTTCGGGACGGACTCCGTCAGGCCCCGGCCGCCGATGGGCAGCCAGCCGTCCGCGTGCTCCGCGATCGCCGCGAACAGCTTCGGGCCCGCCCCGCCGCCGATCAGCGTGCGGGGGCCGACCACCGGACCGCGCGGTGCCTGCACCGGCTTCGGGAACGCGAAGCTCGCCTGGACCGACCCGAACTCCCCCTCGTACGGCGTCGGTTCGGCCGACCAGAGCGCCCGCATCAGCGCCATCCGGTCACGCGCCAGCTCCCGGCGCGTGGACCACGCGACCCCGTGGTCGGCGGCCTCCTCCACGTTCCAGCCGTAGCCGATGCCGAGCGTGAACCGGCCGCCGGAGAGGTGGTCCAGGGTCGCCACCTGCTTGGCCAGGTCGACCGGGTCGTGCTGGGCGACCAGCGTGATCCCGGTGCCGAGCGTGAGCCGTTCGGTGACGGCAGCCGCCTGGCCGAGCGCCACGAAGGGGTCCAGCGTGCGGCCGTACTCGCGGGGCAGGTCACCGCCCGCCGGGTACGGGGTGCGGCGGCTCACCGGGATGTGGGTGTGCTCGGGCAGATAGAGCCCGGCGAACCCGCGCTGCTCCAGCTCGCGCGCCAGCCGCACGGGTGTCACCGTCTCGTCGGTGAGGAAGATGGTTGTGGCGATCCGCATCGAGCACCTCCGTCGTCTGTACGGGGGGCCAAGGTATGCCGTACGCCGGAGAATTCCGAGACCATGTCGGCCCCGGCCATAGCCTGGGACCAGGACTGCGGGACAGGGCTGCGGGAGAGGACGTGGGATGGGAATGGGACTGGGCTTCTTCCTGCTGCCCGCAGGCGGGGTGCTGAGCCTGACCGGTGTGTGGCTGGGCAGCGACACGCTGATCAACCTGAGCTGGATCATGTGGGCGGCCGGGATCCTGCTGCTGATCGCTCAGCGCTACCGGCGCCCACCGGACCCCCGGCAACTGGCCGTCGCCGCTGCCGCCGGGGACGCCCGCGCCGTACGGGGGCTGCGCACGCTCGCCCTGGACGCGCGGAGCCAGGGGCGGCCGGACGCCGCCGAGCGGATGCTGCGGCAGGCGGTGAAGGCCGGCGACGTGGAGTCGATGTGGGAGCTGGGCCGGCTGGTCCAGGAGCGCGAGGGGCTGACGGCGGCGGAGCCGTGGTTCCGGATGGCCGCCGGGCGCGGTCACGTCGTCGCGCGGCGGCTGTTCCAAGCGGGCGGCGAGCTGAACCGGGACGGGACGAGCCCGCTGTAGCCGTACGCGGGGCCCGCTGTAGCCGTACGCGGGGCCCGCTGCAGCCGTACTGCGTACTGCGTGCTGCGTGCTGCGTGCTGCGTGCTGCTACAGCGGGCCCCTTCTCACGCCAGGCCCAGCGCCGCCCGGGTCAGGAACGCCAGCCTCGCCGTCTTCTCCGGCTTCTCGATCTCCGGGCCCAGCTCGAAGCCGACCCGGACCATCCGCGCGAGCGCCTTCTCGTTGCGGGCGTCCGGCTCGACGACGACCCGCAGGTGGGCCGGGTCGCTGAAGACATAGCCGATGAACGCGGTGAGCAGGGCGTCGGTGTACCCCTTCACCGCCCCCGCCCCCGCGCCCTCGCCCTCGGCGGGCGCGATCAGCAGGTGGATGCCGAAGTCCCCGGGCTGTACGTCGTAGCACTCGCCCACCGGGTCGGCGTCCGGCTCGTACGTCTGGAAGAGCGCGGCCGGGACGCCGTCGCGCAGCGCCAGGTAGGCGTGGTGGGTGGGGAGCGAGTCCACGAACTCGTAGATCTCCTGGACCTGTTCGCGGGTGTGGTCGGCCATGCCCCAGAAGCGGGCGCGCTCCTCGGTGACCCAGCCGTGCAGCAGGTCCGCGTCGGCCGCCGGGTCGACCGGGACGAGCCGGACGACGCCGAAGCCCTCGACCTTCTGCTCGTGGACGGCGGGACGCAGGGCCGGGACGACGGTGGACACGGTGGGCTCGGGGGTGGTGGTCATGGTGGTGGTGCTCTCCTCGGTGCGGTGCAGCAGGTTCCAGTCCGTGGTGACGGGGGCCGGCCGGCCGCTCGCCCACAGGTCGCTCTGGTCGCGGTGGTGGGCGGAGCCCGGTACGCCGGACGCGCCGAACGGCACCACCCAGAGGCTGTCCTCGCGGCGGGCCAGGTCCCAGACGTACCGGGCGGCGGGGCCCCGCGCGAAGAGGTCGGTGATCCCGGGGACGCTGGAGGTGGAGAGCACGCAGTCGTGGTCGCCCGCGAGCCCGGGCCACACCTCCTCGGAGGCCGCGCCCGGCAGCGCCTGCCAGGGCGCGACCCGGTGGACCTCGCCCCAGGGGAGCGGCGCGTCGCGGTTCGCGGCCACCGCTTCGGCCGAGGCGGCGACGATCGCGAGCCGGTCCTCGTACGGGAGGAGTCCGACGGTGAGCAGGGTCTCCAGGGCGTAGCCGATCCGGGGGACGGCGGCGAGCCAGGGGCGGAAGAGCGGCGGGTACGCGGGCGAGCGCCAGGGGTCGGCGTCGCCCGTGACGGGCCGCAGGGCGGGGTGGGCGGCCAGACGGTGGACGACGTCCGCGCGGAGCCGGGAGTAGAGGGTGGCGGCGGTGCTGTCCGCGTCCATGTGGCGGTCCCAGCGCAGCAGCCGGTCCCGGAGGCGTTCGGCGTCCGGGCCGAGGTCCGGGGCCCAGGCGAGCAGGGAGAGGAGCTGCCGGGAGGAGGCGAGGCGGGTGTCGGTGTGGACGGCGGCCATGTCTCCGGCGGACCAGGGCGGGCCGGTGAGCCCCCTCGCGCCCGCGCCCGGGGGCGTGCCGAGCAGCTCCCGTATGCGGTGGGCCCGGTGCGGGGGCGCGAACTCGATGCCGAGGGGGGCGGCGAGGCCGCGCTCGTTGGCCATCACGGCGGTGCCGGTGGCGGTGTCGACCTCGGTACGGGGCGTGGGCTCGGCGCCCTCGCGCCAGGCGTACGCGGGATCGTGCGCGGGGACGACCCGCAGCCGGTTCTCGTGACTGCGCACGGGGACGTGCCCGGCGACCCGGTGCAGGGTGGCCCCGGTGGTGTCGGCGGCCAGGACCACGTTGACGGGTTCGACCCAGCCGTCGAGGGCGGTGTCGAGGTCGGCGACGGTACGGGCCCGGAGCAGCGCGGGCAGGACGTCGAAGCCGAGGTCGCCGGTGACGCGGGGCGGGTAGCGGAGGCTGACGACGACGGGAGCGTCGGCAGAATCGCCGTCGGCCTCACCGGTCACGTCCCCGATGATCACCGGCCCCCGGTCCGTCTCCACGATCTCGACCGTCTCCGGCTCTCCCCCGGCAACCTCCACGGTCTCCGTGTGGGCGTGGACCCGGTACCAGCCGTCCGGGCCGAGCGCCTCCACGCCGCCGTCCGCCGTGCGGCGCACCTGCTCGCGGTAGAGGTCCTGGTAGTCGGCCATCGCGTTGGTGATCGCCCAGGCCACGCCGCCCGCGTGCCCGAAGTGGGCGATGCCCGGGACGCCGGGGACGGCGAGGCCCACCACGTCGAACTCGGGGCAGGCGAGCCGGATCTGCTGGTAGACGCCCGGGTCCTCGATGAAGCGGTGCGGGTCGCCCGCGATCACCGGGGCACCGGTGGTGGTGCGGGCGCCGGTGAGCAGCCAGCCGTTGGAGCCGGAGGTGCCGGGGCCGTCGGTGGCGAAGAGGGTCGCGCGGTCGTCGCCGAGCCTGCGGGCGACCTCTTCACGCCAGAGTTTGGTGGGGAACCCGGCGAAGAGGATGTGGGTGGAGAGCCAGACGCCGAGCGGGGTCCAGGGCTCCCAGCGGCCCGGGGCGAGCCCGGCGGCGGCGAACTCCGGTGCGCGGGCGGCCCCCTCGGCCAGCCCCGCGTTGACCCCGTCGACGTACGCGCGCACCCAGGCGGCGGTCTCGGGCGTGAGCCGCTCGTAGCAGCGGCGGGCGGTGTCGGCGAGCCGGGCCCGCCGGGCGAACCGGTCCCAGCCGAGCGCCTCGGCCCCGAGGTACGCGGCGGTCGTGCCGAGCACCCGGTGGCGCTCCGTCTCCACCTGCCAGGCGCGGTCCAGGGCGGCGTTGTGGCCCTGGGCGCGGGCGAGCGCGAGCGCGCTGCCGGCCCGGAGGTGGGGTATCCCCCAGTCGTCCCGGAAGACGTCGAAGCCCTCGGACTCCTTAGGACTGCTTTCGGCGCCCGTACCCGGTCTCTCGCTGTCGACGTCAGCGGTCGTCATCGCTCTGCCCCTCCCCTGCTCCCGGTGGTTTTCAGCCACTCCCCAGCCCCCGGAATTTAGGTTAGCCTAACCAAAGTGACCCTTTGGGCAGTGGGCCGGGGCACCAAGGGAGGGTGGGAGACACCGTGGGTCATGGCTGGGAAGGCGTCGTACTCAAACTGTTCCGGGGGCGGGATTTCACGTTCACCGTGACCGGCGCCGAGCAAGTCACCGACCGGTTCCGCCGGGTGCACATGACCGACGGAGGGCTGCTCGCCGCGACCGGCGGGGCGCACCCCACGATGTGGGTGCGGCTCTGGTTCGAGAAGGACGGCAAACCGCACCAGCGCGCCTACACCCTGGTCGACCCGGACCCCGAGGCCGGGACCTTCAGTCTGGAATTCGCCCTCCACGAGGGCCCGGCGTGCGACTGGGCGAAAGCCACCGCGCCCGGCGACACGATCGACGCGACGCTCCAGGGCACCGGCTTCACGCTGCCCGACCCGGCGCCGAAACGGCTCTTCGTGATCGGTGACCCGGCCGCGCTCCCGGCGATCAACTCGCTGCTGGACGCGATCCCGGAGACCCCGGCGACGATCTGGTTCGAGTCCTCGGACGAGGAGGACCGGAAACTGCCGTTCCGCCTCGACGAGGCCCACCACACCCTGCACCACGTGGAGCGCCGCGAGGGCGGTGCGCACCTGGTCGCCGAGGTGAAGGCGGCCCTGCCGGCACTGCTGGGGGACGACCGCTCGGACGCGTACGTCTGGGTGGCCTGCGACACGTCGACCACCCGGACCCTGTCGGCCTACCTCCGCAAGGAGCTGGGCCTGCCCAAGGACCGGGTGAACGCGCTGGGTTACTGGCGCCCGTAACCGCGGAGAAGACCCGGAGACCTCAGTCCTCGACCACGAGGGCCGGGGTCTCCTTCGTCAGTACCTGACCCCGGAAGAACGCCGGGCTGCGGCGCTCCATCGCGACCATCAGCACCACGCCGAGGAGCAGCAGCCCCACCCCGATGACGAAGACCGAGCCGACGCCGAAGACCGAGGAGCCGGAGCCGTACGCCGGGTCCCACATGTCGTAGAGGGTCTTGGCGAAGACGGCGGCGAGCAGCAGGCCGCCGGCGGCCGGGAAGAGGCCCTTGAAGACCAGGTCCCGTGCGGAGCGGGTGAGTTCGGCGCGGAAGTACCAGACGCAGGCGAAGGCCGTCAGCGCGTAGTAGAAGCAGATCATGAGGCCGAGCGCGTAGATGGTGTCGATCAGGACGTGCTCGCTGATCAGCGTCATCACGGTGTAGAAGACGCCGGTCCCGACGCCCGCCGTGACCGTCGCCCGGCCGGGCGTCTTGAAGCGCGGGTGGACCTTGGCGTACGAGGCAGGCATCGCCTCGTACGTCGACATCGCCAGCACCGTGCGGGCGACCGGGATGAACGTGGTCTGGAGGCTGGCGGCGGCCGAGGCGAGGACGGCGACGAAGAGCAGGACGCCGAGGCCGGGGCCCATCACCGGTCCGGCGAGGGCGGCGAAGACGTTGTCGGAGGTCTCCGGGTTGGCGAGGCCGAGGCCGGAGGTGCCGGAGCCGACGGCCATCTGGGCGGCGATGCCGGTGGCCAGGTAGGAGCCGACCAGGACGACCATCGCGATGAGCGCGGCGCGGCCGGGAGTCTTCTCGCTGCCGGTGGTCTCCTCGTTGGCGGTCAGACAGGCGTCCCAGCCCCAGAACATGAAGATCGAGAGGGAGAGACCGGCGGTGAAGGCCGCGAAGGACTGGACGGCGAACGGGTTCATCCACGACCAGGAGAAGTCGAGCGAACCGGCGAAGCCCGCGTCGCCGCTGCCCGCCTTGGACAGGGCCATCGTCACGAAGAGCGCGAGCACGGCGAGCTGGAGTCCGACCAGGGCGTACTGGACGCCCTTGGTGGCCGTCATCCCCCGGTAGCTGATCGCGGTGGCGGCGGCGATGAGCGCGAGGCAGGTGCCGATGTGGACGAGCTTGTTGTCGTCCAGCGCGGCGACCGACGCGCTGTTGGTGACCTCGCCGGCCAGCAGCCAGAAGTACGAGGTGGCGACGCCCGCCAGGTTGGAGAGGACGATGATCGTCGCGATGACCAGGCCCCAGCCGCACATCCAGCCGACGCGCGGGCCGAACGCCTTCACCGTCCAGGTGAAGGAGGTGCCGCAGTCCGGCATCACCCTGTTGAGCTCGCGGTAAGCGAAGGCGACGAGCAGCATCGGCAGGAACCCGGCCAGGAAGACGGCGGGCATCTGCACGCCGACCTCACCGGCGGTGGAGCCGAGGGTCGAGGTGAGGCAGTAGACGGGGGCGACGGTGGAGACGCCGATGACGGCGCTGCCCATCAGTCCGACGGAGTTCCCGCCGAGCCCCTTGCCGCGTACGCCCCCGTCACGGCCGTCGGCCGGGGCGCTTCCCCGTACCGTGTCTCCGGCCTGTGGCCGCGCGTCCAGCTGAGTCATGAGAGGGACGTTATGCGCTGCGATATCCACATCCGGAGGGTGAGACTCCGATGTCTCACCCTTGGTTACATCGGCCGACCCTTGATGAAGACTTCATGAATTCAAGGTCACATACACGCATGGCCTTGCAATGCATGCCGGTCACGTGACGGTGGCCACGTACGGTAATCGCAGCACTGTCCTTTTTGTACCGTTTCAAAATTTTCCCGCGCCCGGTGGGAGGGGAGCGGGAGCGTGGTCATCCGGGCCAGACGATCGCCTGCGTCTCGCTGTACGCGTGCAGCGCGTACGAGCCCACGTCCCGGCCCACGCCGCTCTTCTTGAACCCGCCGAACGGGGCCTCCATGTTCCGCCCGACCGTGTTGACGCCGACCCCGCCCGCGCGCAACCGCCGGGCGATCCGGAAGGCGCGGGCCACATCGCCCGACCAGACGTAGTCGATGAGGCCGTAGTCGCTGTCGTTGGCCAGCGCGACGCCCTCCTCCTCGTCGTCGAAGGGGACGACCACGACGACCGGCCCGAAGATCTCCTCGCGGACGACCCGCAGGTCGGGGGTGCAGTCGGCGAGGAGGGTGGGGGCGACGTAGAAGCCCCGGTCCAGATGGGCGGGGCGGGCGCCGCCGGTCACGACCCGGGCGCCCTCCTTCCGGCCCAGCTCCACGTACGCCTCCACGCGGTCGCGGTGGGCGGCGGAGATGACCGGGCCGACGACGGTGGTCCGGTCGGCGGGGTCGCCGACGGTGAGCGCGTTCGCGTACGCGGCGAGCGCGGCGATCAGCTCGTCGTGCCGGGACCGGTGGACGAGGACGCGGGTCGGAGCCGTACAGATCTGTCCGCTGTAGAAGGAGAAGGTCGTCCCGATGCCGGCGACGGCGGAGCCCAGATCCGCGTCCTCCAGGACCAGCGCGGCGCCCTTCCCGCCCAGCTCCATCAGCTGCCGCTTCATCCCGCGCCCGCACACCTCCGCGATCCGCTGCCCCACGGCGGTGGAGCCGGTGAAGCTGACCATGTCGACGCCCGGGGAGTCCACGGCGGCCTCACCGGCCTCCGCGCCCGAGCCGGTGACGACGTTGACGACCCCCGGCGGAACACCGGCCTCCGCGAGGGCAGCGGCCATCCGGTAGACGGAGAGCGGGTCCTGCGGGGCGGGCTTCACGAGGACCGTGTTGCCCATCGCGAGGGCAGGCGCGACCTTGCCCGCCGGGTTGGCCCAGGGGTTGTTGTACGAGGTGATGCAGGTGACCACGCCGACCGGCTGCCGGACGGCCAGCGCCCCGAAGACCCCGGCCCGCCCCATCGGACCGGCCTCGTTGATCTGCGGCGCGATCGCCTCCTCGACGGGCTCCAGGGCGCCGCGCGCGTACCGCCGGAACCGGGCGGCGCCGACGGCGACCTGCATCCCCCGGGCGGTGGAGGCAGTGGCTCCGCTCTCGGCGCGGGCGAGGTCGGCGTGGGCGCGGAGGTCGCGCTGGATGAGGTCGGCGGCGCGGTCGAGCATGGCGGCGCGGTCTTCGGGCCGGGTGCGCGACCACGGGCCGAAGGCTTCGCGAGCCGCTGCGGCCGCCTCGTACACCTGGGCGCGGCTCGCCTCGGGGGCGAGGCCGACGACCTGTTCGGTGGCGGGGTTCACGACTTCGTAGTGTCCGTGGGCGGGCTCGACCCACTCGCCGCCGATGAAGAGCTTCCCGGGGTCATGGTCGCTCACGCGGTACTCACCGTCCGGGTGTCGCGGCCCGAGCGCAGCACCGTCCCCGGCACCGCCCCCGTCACCTTGTCGTCGCGCAGGGTCTCGACCCCGTTGACGCGTACGGAGACGATCCCGACGGCCTTGGAGTCCAGGCGCGGGCTGTCCCCGGGCAGGTCGTGGACGAGGGTGGCGGGCCCGGCGTCGATCCGCTCGGGGTCGAAGAGGACGAGGTCGGCGTGGAAGCCCTCCTCGATCCGGCCGCGTTCGCGCAGCCCGAAGAGGCGGGCGGGGTCGTCGGTGAGCATCTTGACGGCTGCGGTGAGGGGCACGAGCTTGCGCCCGCGCAGGCAGTCGCCGAGGAACCGGGTGGTGTACGGGGCCCCGCACATCCGGTCCAGGTGCGCGCCCGCGTCGGAGCCGCCGAGCATGACGTCCTCGTGCTCCCAGGTGCGCTGCCGCAGCGCCCAGGAGTCCGGGTCGTTGTCGGTGGGCATGGGCCACAGGACCGTACGCAGGTCGTCGGCGGCGCAGATCTCGACCAGGCAGTGGAAGGGGTCCTGGCCGCGTTCGGCCGCGATGTCGTTGACGACGCGCCCGCCGAGCCCTTCGTTGGCGGCGCTGTACGTGTCCCCGATGACGTACCGGCCGAAGTCCGCGAGACGGCGGAAGACCCCGGCCTCCCTGCTGTCGGCGCGGCGGAGCATCTCGGCGCGGGTGGCGGCGTCCCGGAGGCGTTCGATGCGCGCGGGGACGGGGAGCGCGAGGATCTCGCCCCAGCCGGGGATGAGGTTGAGGGCGCAGAAGGTGCCGAGGGACATGTTCATGGGGGTGAGGATCGGCATGGTGAGCGCGACGATCCGCCCGCCGGCCGCGCGGGCGCGTTCGCTGGGGATGAGCTGGCGCGGTACGCGTTCGGGGACGGCGGCGTCGATGGTGAGGACGTTCCAGTTGAGCGGGCGTCCGGCGGCGGCGGTCATATCGACGAAGAGGTCGATCTCCTCGTCGGAGAACTGGTCCAGGCACCCGGCGACGATCGCTTCGAGCTGCGTCCCCTCGTGCTCGCCCACCGCCCGGGAGAGGGCGAGGAGCTCTTCAGGGAGGGCGTGCCGGGAGGCGACGGGCTCGCCGTCGCCGTCGGCGTGGGTGGCGGACTGGGTGGTGGAGAGCCCCCAGGCGCCGGCGTCCATGGCGTCGTGGAAGAGGGCGAGCATGGCGTACATCTGGGCCGGCGTGGGCTGCCCGCCGACGGCGTCGGCTCCCATCACATGCCGCCGCAGCGCGCAGTGCCCGACCATGAACCCGGCGTTGACGGCGATGCGGCCTTCGAGGGCGTCGAGGTACTCGCGGAAGGTGGACCAGGTCCAGTCGACGCCCTCCTCCAGGGCTTTGAGCGCCATCCCCTCGACCCGGGACATCATCCGGCGGGTGTAGTCGGCGTCCTCGGGCCGGTCGGGGTTCAGGGGCGCGAGGGTGAACCCGCAGTTGCCGCCGGCGACGGTGGTGACGCCGTGGTTCATGGAGGGGGTGGCGTAGGGGTCCCAGAAGAGCTGGGCGTCGTAGTGCGTGTGCGGGTCGACGAAGCCGGGGGCGAGGACGAGGCCGTGGGCGTCCTCGGAGGTGACGGCCTCCTCGGTGACGGTCCCCGGCTCGGCGATGACGGCGATGCGGCCGGCGCGGAGGCCGACGTCGGCGGTGTAGGCGGGGCCGCCGGTGCCGTCCACGACGGTGGCGCGGCGGATGAGGTGGTCGAGCATGACGGTGTCCCTTCTTCGGTTCGGACAGCCGGGGTACGTACGCTTTCGGCCGCGGTACGTACCCCGGCTCACCGGGCGACGGTCCGGGAAGACGCCGCCCAGCCTCGGTGAGGGCTCCGCCCCCACACCCCCGGCGCGGAGCCCTGAAATCCAGCCCCGCCGACGTTTGAGGCGCGGGGCTCGGGGCGGAGCCCCGACGTGGGCCCGCACCCCGCCCGGCGGCTCAGCCCACCGCACCCCGGAACCGTGAGGTCCGATGCACGGGATCCGTGTCGATCTTCGGAATCACGTGCTCCCCGATCAACCGGATCGTCGTCATCGTGTCCTCGGGACTCACCCCGATCGGCAGCCCGAAGCTCAACTGATCCGCCCCCGCCTGATCCCACCGCCGGCACTGCTTCAGCACCTCATCGGGATCCCCGCAGATCATCAGCTCCTCAGCGATGAGCAGCTCCACGATCTCCTCCGTGTACTCCGGCAGCAGCTCCGGCCACTCCGGAATCCCCTCCGGACGGGGAAACGTGTCGTGGTAGCGGAACAGCAGCGACTGCAGGTAGTTCAGCCCGCCCCCCACCGCGATCCGCACCGCCTCCGCATGCGTCTCGGCGCAGATCGCCGTGGACGTCACCATGACGTTGTCGTTGACGAACGCCCCCACCGGCTCGGCGTCCTTGACCGCGTTCTTGTAGGACTCGACGACCCACTCCATGTCGGAGACCTTCTGCACGCTGAAGCCCAGCACCCCGAGCCCCTTCTTCCCCGCCATGGCGTACGAGGACGGCGACCCGGCCGCGTACCACATGGCCGGGTGCGCACCCCCGTACGGCTTCGGCAGGATCTTGCGCGGCGGAAGGGACCAGTGCTTGCCCTGGAAGCCGACGTACTCGTCCTGGAGCCACATCTTGGGGAACTCGGCGATCGTCTCCTCCCACAGCTCCTTCGTGTGGTTCATGTCGGTGATGCCCGGCATGAACCCGAGGATCTCGTGGCTGCCCGCCCCCCGCCCGGTGCCGAACTCGAAGCGGCCCTCGGAGAGGTGGTCGAGCATGGCGACCTTCTCCGCGACCTTCACCGGGTGGTTGACGGGCGCGAGCGGGTTGAAGATGCCCGAGCCGAGGTGGATGCGGTCGGTGGCGTGCGCGAGATAGCCGAGGTACACGTCGTTGGCGGAGAGGTGCGAGTACTCCTCCAGGAAGTGGTGCTCGGAGGCCCAGGCGTACTTGAAGCCGGACTTGTCCGCCTGGATGACGTACTCGGTCTCCTCGATCAGCGCCTTGTGCTCTGCCTCGGGGTCCACCTCGGCACGCGCGGCGGGCACGTACCCCTGGACAAAGAGCCCGAATTCCACGGAGGTTCACCGTCCTCAAGTTTTTCTGACGCATCGTCAGATTGTGATGCGACCGACTGTTCCACCGCCACCGCGACCCGTCAATAGCTGACGAGTCGTCAGGTAACACGACTAGAACGGACTCACCCCCGCCAGCCACCCCCCGTCGATGACGAACGGCTGCCCGGTGATGTACGAGGAGTCCTCGCCGGTCAGGAAGAGGGCCAGCGCCGCCACCTCCTCGGGCCGCCCGATCCGGCCCATCGGCACGAGCTTGCGGTAGTACGCGTCCAGCGCCGCGTCCGACCGGCTCAGGTCGGCGTCCGGGTCCAGCAGGGCCGGGTTGCTCATCGCCGTGTCGATCGCGCCCGGACAGATGGCGTTGACCCGCACCCCCTTGCCGGCCAGCTCCATCGCGGCCACCTTGGTCAGCCCGAGGACGGCGTGCTTGGTCGCGGCGTACGCGCCGACCAGGGGCATCCCGGTCAGACCGGTGTACGAGGACGTGTTGACGATCGTCCCGCCGCCCGCGGCCTCGATCTCCGGCGCGACGGCGCGGATCCCGAGGAACGCACCCGTCATGTTGACCCGCACCACCTGCTCGAACTCGGCCAGCGGGGTGTTGACCAGCTCGTTGAAGCGCAGGATGCCCGCGTTGTTGACGAGCCCGTCGATCTTCCCGAAGGCGTCCCTGGCCACGGTCACCGCCTCGGCCCACTCCTCCTCCCGCCCCACGTCCAGCCGAACGAACCGAGCGGTATCGGCTCCCAACTCCGCTGCCAGCGCCTCCCCTTGCTCGACCAGCACATCGGCGACGACGACCCGCGCGCCCTCCGCGGCGAAGAGCCGCGCCTCCTGCTCGCCCTGCCCGCGCGCCGCCCCGGTGACCAGGACGACCCGCCCGTCCAGCTTGCCCATGCCGCGCTCCCTACTGGTTGAGGTACGGGGCCACGTCCGCACCGAACGCCGCCATCTGATCGGTCAGTTCGTCCACGCTCCGGCTCCGGAACCGCACCTGGATCTGGTGCACGCCGATCGCCGCGTACTCCCGCAGCGACTCCGCCAGCTCCTCCGGCTTCCCTTTGAGCGTCCGCCGCCCCACGGACCACCCGGGCTCACCGACGTACAGCGGTTCGGTGATCGCCCCGATCACGATCGGCTCCTGGTCCCCCGCCTCCGCCCGCAGGGCGTGCACCCGGGCGATCTGCGCGGGCAGCCGGTCCCGGGCATCGCCCTGCGGGAGCCAGCCGTCGCCCCGTACGGCCGCCCGGCGCACGGCGGCGGGCGACGAGCCGCCCACCCAGATCGGCACCTTCTCCCGTGCGGGGCGCGGCAGTTGCCCGAGGCTTCTGAACGAGAACCGTTCCCCCGCGAACTCCGGGTACTCCTCGGGCCCGAGCGCCGCCCGCAGCGCGTCGATGGACTCGTCCAGCACGCGCCCGCGCCCGTCGAAGTCCGCCCCGACCGCCTCGAACTCCTCCCGTACGTGCCCGGCGCCGACGCCCAGGATCAGCCGGCCGCCGCTGAGGTGGTCGAGGGTGGCGTACTGCTTGGCGGTGACGAGGGGGTGGCGCAGGCCGACGACGGCGACATGACTCATCAGGAGCACGCGCTCGGTGACCCCGGCGAGGAACGCGAGCGTGGCGACGGGGTCGTACCAGACCGTGCTCATCCCCTCCGCGAGCCGGCGCGGGATGGCGATGTGGTCGCAGCTCGCGATGTAGGCGAAGCCGCCGCGGTCGGCGGCCCGGGCGATGCGGACGAGGTCGGCGGGGGTCGCCGCCGCCTCCCAGGGCTCGGCGTAGAGGGCGCTCTGCGACTGGACCGGGAGCTGCATCCCGTACGCCAGCGGCCCGTCGGCTGACGGCAGCGACGGTATCGACCGTAGCGACGGCGGTGTCGGCGGCGGTATCGGCGGTATCGGCGATGTCGGCGGTATCGGCACGGCGGCCTCCTTCCCGTGCGCCCCCGGGACGTTGCCCGCCCCGGGTGGCGGCCGCCATCGTCGTACCTGACGGACCATCAGACAAGAGGTGGCGGGCCGGGGGACGGCAAAGGCCCCCGTCGCCCGGACGCGTGGAGGCGTCCGGGCGGCGGGGGCCCGAGGGATCGAACCGAGCGTCAGACGTCAAGGTGCTTGGAGCGAGATCCGGACCGGCGTGGCCTGCGGCGCCGATTCGGTTCCGTCGGCGGCCACGGCGGTGACCAGGTAGTAGTAGGTGGCCCGCGCCAGACCGGTGTCCGTGTAGGTCAGCGCCGTCACGTCCGAAGCGATGCGGTGCTCAGGGGTGAGGACGTCCGACTCGGACGTGGACCGGTAGACGTTGTACGAGACGGTGGCACCCTGGTCGCACGCTCCCGCCGCCGCCCAGGTGAGGCGGGCGGAGCTCGCGCCGTCCCTGCTGCCCGCGGTGATCCGGGGCGTGGCCGGAGTGGTCATGACGGGGCAGGCGATGGTGGCCTCGGCGATCGGCGAGAAGTCGGACCACATGCTGCGCTTGCTGACAGCACGCACCACGTAGCGCCATGTGGTGCCGGCGGGCACGCCCACGTCCGTGAACGTCGTCCCGCTGATCCGCGAGGAGATCGCGGTGGCCGACTCGGGGTTCGTGGAGGCGGTGCGGTAGACGTAGTAGCCGGCCACATCGGCCGACGTGCTCGCGGTCCACTCCACCTCGACGTTGCCGCCGTCCGCCGTCGCGGTCAGCGAGGCGGGCGCGGCAGGCTTCTCGTTGACCGGGAGGCGCTTGCCGTAGACGGTGCCGTAACCGGGTTCGGGCATCGGCGAGACGTTGCCGGCCGCGTCGACGGCGCGGACGGTGTAGCCGAACTGCACGTCCGCCGGGGTGCTGGTGTCCAGGTACGTGACGTCGCGTACCACGGCGACCTGCTCCCACGCGCCGAACATCGGCTTGCGCAGGACGAGGTAGTGGTCGGTGTCGTCGGTGTTGGCGTGCCAGGAGATGTGCACACCATCGGTGCCGTTCCACGCGTCCAGGCCGTACGGCATGCGCGGCGGGGTGACGTCGCCGGTGCGGGTGGCCGAGGCCGTCGCCGACGGGCCCGACTCCGTGCCGCCCGTCGCGACCGCCCTGACCTGGTAGTGGCGCACCTGCCCGACGGGCGCCGTGTGGTCCTCGTAGGCGAGGCCGGTGACCGGGGTCCCGGTCAGCCGGGTCCACGGGCCGGTGGCCGCATCAGCGGCGTAGACGTGGAAGCGGTGGGCCGCGTCCCCGTGGTACTTCCAGCCGACGGTGTTCCGGTCGACCCAGCCGTAGGCGGAGACGTTCGTCGGCGCCAGGGGCTCGCCCTCGACCGCGACGAGCTGGACGGGCGCGGAGTACGCGGAGGCGTTGCCCGCGCTGTCCAGGGCCCGCACCCGGTAGGAGTAGGTCGCGTCTGCGGCGGCGCCGTAGTCCGACAGAACGGTGCCCGGACTGAACGAGAGGAGGGAGAAGGGCCCTCCGGGCGCGGAGGACCGCTGCACCTCGTATTCGGTCGCCCCGTTCACCGGCGACCAGGTGATCCGGGCGACGGACCCGTCGCGCGTGGCGGTGAGGCCGGTCACGGCGGCGGGGGCCGTCCGGTCGGCGCTGACGACGCGCTTCACGCCGGTCAGCGGGGAGAGGTTGCCGGAGCGGTCAAGGGCACGCAGGACGTACTCGTACGTGTCGCCGGTGGCCGGAGGTGCCTCGGTGAAGGTGGCACCGGTGACCGGCTTGGGGGTGCGCCGGCTCCAGGCGTCGCCGCTACCGGTGCGGCGGTAGACGTGGTAGCCGGCCAGGTCCAGCTCGTGGTTGCGGGACCAGGCCAGGGTGGCCTTCAGGGTGGCCGCCGCGTAGCCGGCCTTCAGCCCGGCCGGGGCCAGCGGGGCGGTCTTGTCGGCCTTGCCGGTGACGGGCTGGTGGGAGAAGGCGATGTTGGCGCGGCCGGTGAAGGCGGCGAAGTCCACGCGCAGGGTGTGGACCCCACGGGGGACGGTGACGCGGACGGTCTTCTTCTGGTCCTTGGAGACGTTGCGCCACAGGTTGATCTTGCGCGAGCCGTCGAGGTGGACGCGGACGCCGTCCTGGGCGGCGACCGTGAGGTCGAACGAACCGCCGGAGCCGAAGTCGCGGGTCATGCTCCAACGGACGCCGAAGTTGTCGCGCGGCAGCTTGACGCCTGCGGGGTCACCCGTGCCGTAGTTCTCGGCGATGGCGGTATCGCAGACGGTGGCCTTCGGGGTGCCGGTCAAGGTGGTGTTGGCGTAGAACTGGGCCTTCCACACGCCGGCCGAGCATTTCACGGCCGCCTGAGCGGTGGTGGGAAAGGCGAGTCCGGTGAGGGCGGTGGCCAGGGAGAGCACGGCCGCACCGGCGGTCCGGCGCGCCGCACCGAGGGATCTTCGCATCTGCTGAACGTCACTCTTTCGATCGGGAGATGGGCGTACGTCAGGTACGCCGGGCCGATCGTGTCATTCGTGATATCGCTCGCGACAGGGAGTTTGGGCGGAATCACGCCAACCACTTGTACGGGTGGTGCAGTTGCGGCCAATTCACCGGCCGGGGCCCGGCATGGCCACCGACATGGGCGGCCCATGGCGTTGATCACAGGAAAAGCACAGCGCTGGAGAGCAACTGCCCCTTTTCGCTCTCTCTGTCTGCCGGCGAGAGGGCCTTTCGGCCCTCCACGGCCGGGAAATTCCCCCGTACGTTCGTACAGCCGCCCTACCATCACCCGAGGCCACCCGCGTGATCCCTACCGCCGGGACAGCCGCTCCCATTCTGCGTTGCCGGACCACAAAGGGTTCAAGTGAAGATTCGCCGCATTCTCGCCACGGCCGTCGCCGTCGCCGTGACGACGCCTGCCGTCATGCTCTCCGTCACCCCCGCGTTCGCCGACACCAAGCCTGACACCAAGCTCGATACCAAGCCCGCCGCACAGACGCAGACGCCGGCCAAGCCGACCGTCAAGGAGCTCGAAAAGGCGGCGGCCGAGGCGCAGAAGGCGTACGACGCCGCCCTCGCGGCCAAGGAGACCGCGTACCAGGTGCTGAAGGCCGCGCTCTCCGACGACGCGCCCCTCACGGTGGCGGCCAGGGCCGCCCGGAAGGCCGCGGACGACGCCGCGACGGCGAAGACCACCGCCGACAAGACGGTCGCGGACGCCAGGACCGCGCTCGCAACCCTGCCCGCGGATGCCACCGCGGAACAGCGGGCCGCCGCGCAGGAGACCGTCACCAAGGCCGAGACGGCCGCCACGGCGGCGGCGACGGCGAAGACCACCGCAGACGCCGACGCCAAGACCGCGGGCGAACTCGCCGACGACGCACGGGTCGAGGCCGCCCGCACCTACCACGCGGTGAACACCGCCCTGGAAGAGGCGCTCACCGCCAAGACGGCCGCCGACGCGGCCCTGGAGCGCGCCAAGCAGGAGGAAGAGGAGAACCCGGGCGGCGACGGCTGCGTGGACGAGCCCGGCCTCACCACGGTCGTGAAGGGCCTCCCCTCCAAGGTCACCGCCGGTACCGCCACCACCTTCTCGGTCCGGGTGACCAACGGCACCGACAAGCACCTGGACCAGGTCATCACGTACGCGGCCGTCCACGCGACCGACAAGAGCGGCGCCAAGGACATCGCCAAGTACCTGAAGCTGACATGGTCCACCGCTTCGTCCCCGAAGTGGCAGAACGTCGACGCCGACCACTACATCGACGACGCCGTCGGCGCGCTGGAGCCCGGCGAGAAGGCGGACGTCAGGCTGCGCCTGACCGTCGACGCCCAGACCCCGGCCGGACAGGGCCTCACCTTCATCGCGGGTGACTACCTCAACGAGGACGGCACCTGCGGCCTGACGCCCGACGCCGCGGTCAACGACTTCGACATCGAGGCGGCACCCGGCAAGCCCGCCCCCAAGCCGACGCCGAAGCCCGGCACGAGCACCACCGCCCCCGCCGCGGGCAACGGGGTCACCCCGCAGGGCTCGGGCACGAGCGTCCCGGCGACCACCACGAGCAGCACCCTCGCCGCGACCGGCTCGTCCGACGCCACCACGCAGCTCGCCCTCACGAGCGGCGCGGCCGTGGCGCTCGGCGCCGGCGCGATGTTCCTGGCGCGCCGCCGCAAGGCCGGCGCCGACGCCTGAGGAACGTACGGGCATGACGCCGAAGGGCCCCACCGCGCGCTGCGGTGGGGCCCTTCGGCATGGGTGGTCCGGCCCATTCCTGCGGCCCCGATCCCGCACGAGCCGCTGCCGGCAGTGGCCCGCCTGAAGGGTTGACGCGGCCTCAGAGGCCCTCCACCTTGCCCATGCATGTGAACTCCACTCATGCTGATGAAGCAAAGACGGCCGGAGCCCACCGAGGAGACCCCCTGATGCCCGCTCCCCGCACCATCCTGCTGACCGGCGCCGCCGGCGGCCTGGGCACCCTGATGCGGGGCCTGCTGCCCGCGTACGGGTACGAGCTCAGGCTCCTCGACCTGGTACCGATCACGGGCGAACCGGACGCGATCCAGGTCGACTTGGCGGACTTGGACTTGGCGGGCCGGAAGGCCCTGCGCGAGGCGGTACGCGGGGTGGACGCGGTGATCCACCTGGCGGGCATCTCCCTCGAATCGACCTTCGACAAGATCCTGCGCGCCAACATCGAGGGCACGTACAACCTCTACGAGGCCGCACGCGAGGAGGGAGTCGCCCGCATCGTGTCCGCATCCTCGAACCACGCGATCGGCTACACCCCGCGCCCACGGCCCGGCGACCCGCTGATCCCGGCCGACACCCCGCGCCGCCCGGACACCTTCTACGGCCTGTCGAAGTCCTTCGGTGAGGACCTGGCGCAGCTCTACTGGGACAAGCACGCCCTCGAAACGGTCTCGGTCCGGATCGGGAGCTGCTTCCCGGAACCCACCTCCGTACGGATGCTGTCGGTCTGGATGAGCCCGGCCGACGGGGCGCGCCTCTTCCACGCCGCACTCACCGCCGAGAGCGTCGGGCACACCGTCGTCCACGGTTCCTCGGCCAACACCCGCCTGTGGTGGGACCTGACGACGGCACGCGCGCTCGGCTACGACCCGCAGGACGACTCGGAGCCGTACGCGGCACAGCTCATCGCCGAACAGGGCGAACTGGACCCGGCGAACCCGGCGCACGCCCGGCTCGGCGGCCACTTCGTCACGGACCCGCCGATCTGGCCGCACTGACCCGCCCCGATGAGTTTTCCGCCCGGAGCAGGTCATCAGTGGTGGGACGCATCGAGCGAGCAGGCCGACCGGGCCGACCTGCCCCGGCTCCCGACGCGCCCCGCAGACCGGCCCCGACCGAAGCGAGGAACGACCATGAATGCCTCCACCAGCGAGAACGCCGACACCATCACCGGCCTCGGAGTCGTCATCGGCAGCACGGACCCCGACGCCCTGATCGCCTGGTACCGCGCCGCGCTGGAGCCCCTGGGTGCCCGCTGGGCGGAGCACCTCCTGATCGTCGGCCCGGGCGCGATCATCGGATTCGACCGGCGGGACGACGTGGCGGAGACGGCCGCCGAACCGGGCCGGCACCTGGTCAACCTCACCGTGCGCGACATCCGGGCGGCCGAGCGGCACCTCGACTCCCTCGGGGTGACGTGGGTGCGCCCGGTCGAGGAGGTCGGCGGCGGCTGGTTCTTCTCGACGGTCGTGGACCCGGTGGGCAATTACCTCCAGATCCTCCAGGGCCCGGAAACGCCCTGACACTACGGGTCGCCGTCGAGCTGAACGGCTCGCCCTCGCAGGGGCATTGACAGGCACCACCCCTGACGGGATTCTGCGAGAGCGCTCTTCCATCGATGTAAACCCCACCCGGACGAGCGCAAGGGACAGGGCCACCCCCACCTCCACAGCCTCCGCCACTCACCCGACCCGCCCCTGCCCGAGCACCACCCACCGGAGGCACACACGGGAGCGAGCCATCCCATGAGACTGTTCCGCCGCTCGTCCGCCCTCGGCGCCCTGGCACTGGCGGGCGCCCTCGCCGCCACGCTGTTCCTGTCCTCCCCCGACACCGCCCAAGGCGCACCCCCCACCCGCGAGGCGGCACCGGCGGGCCGGACCAGCCTGCGCGCGGCCGACCCCAGCGTTCTGCGGGTGGGCAGCACGTACGTCGGCGTCCAGTCGACCGGCGGAGGCATCGCCGTACGCCAGGCGTCGTCGACGGACGGCCTCGCCACGGCCCCCGCCCGCCAGGTCTGGTCGGACACCCGTGGCCGGGGCGAGGTCTGGGCGCCGGAGATCGTGATGGACGGCGGCCGGTACTACATCTACTTCACGGCCGGCCGGGGCGCCGCGCACCGGATGTTCGTGATCAGCTCCGCCACCTCCGACAGCGGCTACGGCGCCGAGACGCAACTCGCCCTGCCGGACGGCAAATGGGCGATCGACGGCACGCTCTTCACCTTCAACGGCCAGCGGTGGTTCGTCTGGTCGGGCTGGGCGGGCGACACGAACGTGGAGCAGAACCTCTACATCGCCCGCATGAGCAGCCCGACGCAGCCCACAGGCGCGCGCCACATCATCTCCCAGCCGCGCGAGAGCTGGGAGCGGGTGGTGGGCAACCCGTTCATCAACGAGAGCCCGGAAGCCATCAAGGACCCGAACGGCCAACTGCACATCGTGTACTCCGCCAACGGCAGTTGGAGCGAGCAGTACTGCCTGGCGGACCTGCGCCTACGGGCGGGCGGCGACCCCACGAACGTATGGGACTGGTACAAGTCGAACGGCTGCCTGTTCGGCTCCAACCGGTCGACGATGATGGCGGGTTGGGACCCGACGCTGTACGTGAACGGCCCCGGCCACCACACGTTCGTCCTGCTGCACGGGGACATCAACACGAGCCCGCCGGCCGGCCAGAGGTTCCCGTCGATGTTCCACGCGGTCCCGAAGGGCACGCCGTACGAGTGGGCGAACCGCCACTGGTACACGGGCACGTTCGCGTGGTGGGGCAACACGACGTACTCACGGGCCAACGTGCCGGGCCCGAACACGGACACGGGGTGGAGCCTGAAGTTCTTCGAGTGAGGGAAGCCGCCCCGAAGCAGCCGC
Organism: Streptomyces cyaneofuscatus; assembly: GCF_042718795.1. Taxonomy (GTDB): domain Bacteria; phylum Actinomycetota; class Actinomycetes; order Streptomycetales; family Streptomycetaceae; genus Streptomyces; species Streptomyces cyaneofuscatus_A. The sequence continues at coordinate 47,649 of NZ_JBHXOX010000018.1, read as the reverse complement.
CCCCTCATCGCCCCTACCCGTCGACGACCAACCGCTCCACCCCCGTGTCGGTGAGCGAGTCGAGGGAGCCGAGCTGTTGCGCGGCACGGACGAGATCCTCGTACTCCGAGCGAAGGACGGGGAACTGGAAGTACTGGATCAGCAACCCGATGTCGTCCATGGCCAATTCGGTCTCGTCGTTCTCCACCATCTGAACGACCGATGTGAGGGCACTGACCGGCTGCGGCCGGTCAGCCAGCCGACGGATCATGCGTAGGGCGACGGAGCGGACAAGGGCACCGGACGGGTCCAGGGGCGGGTTTCCGGGCGGGTTCCTGCGGCACATGTAGGGAGGATCTCACTCTGAGGAAGGTCGCTGTCAGGCGCCGACAACGACGCTGACCAGCGTCACCCAAGGCACGGACCGAGGGTAGGACGATCCCTGGCACACCGAAAGCGGCCCGCAGCCGCCATCTCCCAGGAGCCCAGCCGAACCCCGGCTCCGCGCGTGGCCGAAACCCCCGCGACCACTGACAGCGCTCCACTACGCTGCTGGGCCAGGAACCGCCGGAACGAGGAAAGCAGCACGATGGACGACGAACCTCTGTCGGACTGGGCGAAGCGCCGCGACGCGAAGATCGGCCGGCTCCGAGCCGTGCCACTCGTGCCCGGCGACGGCCCGAAGGCCTCACACCTCAACCCGGACGCACCCCGCGCCATCCAGCGCTGGAACGGCTACACCTGGGAGCCGCACGGGACAGCGGCCAACCTGGCCGAGGCGCAACGCCTCCTGCACCCGCGCGCCGAGGAACCGCCGACGGTGACGGCGCCGCGGGCTCAGCCGCTGCGGGCCGGTCGCGGCAGGCACCGTAAGCCTCGGCCGGGGGAATGACGCGGGGCAGTGATCAGTCCGCCTTCGGCCCTGGCGGACGGCCGAGGCGCCTTCGGACGGCACTGATCGATTCGCGGAGGGAAGCATGATCCGCACGTGCGACCTGAGGTGGACGGCCCGCAGACCGTGGCGGCGAGCCGGGGCCGTCGACCGTCGCGGGGCCGAAAGCGCACGCGATAAAGCCGACGACGTCGGGGATCTCCCCGGAATACTGGTCGCCCATGGATGAGGTCGAAGTCGTCGTCGCCCATTCCGAGCGTGCGACGCTGCGCGTCGGTGACGTGTTCCTGAAGGTGGACGCCGACCAGGCGCGCATCGACGCCGAGGTCGATGCCATGTCCCTGGCACCGGTCCCGACACCGCAGGTGCTGTGGCGCGAGCCGCCCGTGCTCGCGATCGCCGTCGCCGGCTACGGCGCCGACGCCGACCTCGACGTGATCCACGCGTGGTGGTCGGTGCGCAGCCTGCTGGCGGTTCGCTGGCTGACCGAGCACGGCTTCGACCCGTTCGCACCGGGCTGCGAGGTCGACGTTCTGAGATCCCGGATGTAAGGCCGCGCGGGCCCGACTGCCAGGGGTTCTTAGAGGGCCCCGTCCCGTACGGCAGTGACGAAGGCCTGCCAGGGGGCGGGGGCGAACGTGTGGGCGCCGAGGGTGCGGTCCTTCGTGTCGCGGACTGCGTGGCGGCCGGAGGGGAGGGCGGCGTGTTCGACGCAGTTGTTGTTCGACCCGCTGTATGTGCTCGTGTGCCAGCGCGCACATTCAAGCTCGGTCTTCGGAACGCGAGCCGATCCCTCGATCAAGATCTGCTTTCCTCGATAAGGTCGCGAATGTACCACCGGTGATGTGCTCCAACCACACCACTTCCACCGGCGGATCGGCCTGTAGCCCGAGGATCGAGAACGACACGTACTGCTCGATCGGCAGGGCGGACTTCAGCTCACCGGGCATGGGCCTGGCTGGGGGACCACCAGGGCGCGCAGGCGGCCGTGCAGACCCTGCGCCGAGGGCAGCCGTACGCGTACGAGCTGGACACCCCCGCTGGCGCTGGACCGCCTATCCCGTCTCCGTACTCCCCGCCCCGCTCCCCCTGTGTCACTTACCGGGCGAACACCACCCCGTCAGGACCCACGCATGACCGCCATGACTGCCACGACCGCCTCCTCGTCCGGCGTCGCCGCCGAGCTGCGGGCCGCCCTCCGGGAGGCCGGGCTGCACGTGGGGGCCGCCGGCGCCGACGACCACGTGCAGCTGAGCGCCCTCAAGGCGTCCGACGCACGGCAGTTGGCGCGTCTCATCCGTACCGGGACCAAGCGCACCCTCAAGGCCGCCCGCGCGCTGCGGGAGATCTGCGAGGCGTACGGGATCGACCTGCCCGAGCTGCGCGTACGGCAGGGCCGCATCACGCTCGGGCCCTGCCGGCTCGACGACGCCGTACGGCTCGCGCGGCTGCTGGGTGCGTCCTCGCCGGGGCCGGACGTACCGGAGGCCGAGGCGGTACGGGACCTGCTGGCGCAGGCCTTCCCGGCTGCCACGGGAGGCGGGGTCCTCGACGTCTCCGTACGTGAAGAGGCGCCGGGTGTAGTGGAGTTGGGGCCTCTCGACGCTCGTACGGCCCGGCGGCTGATCGGGGCGCTGCGGTTCTGACCCCGCGGAGGTGCACCCGTACGCCGCAGGCCGTGCACGGGAAGGAAGCCGCCGCGGCCCTCCCGCGCACGGGGTCATGGGGGGGGTGGTGCGGTCAGCAGTTCGGGATCACGGTGCCGTTGTTGTCGCGGGCCTCGTCGTTGCCCCAGCGGGAGAGGTAGTACGCGGAGACGTAGGCGTTGCGGCCGTTCTTGCCCGCGTAGACGCTGTCCAGGTCGGTGCGCAGCCACCAGTGGTTGAACTGGGTCGCCGTACCGACGCGGGCGCCCCACACCTTGCAATAGACATAGTTCGTACCGGCGTTGAGGATGCCCTGCGCGTCTGCGGTGTTGGGGGCCGCGTAGCCGGTGGCGTTGGCGAAGGTATCGACCCAGTGCTTTCCGCCTCCGCCGCCTCCGCAACCGTTGTCGCTGGTCAGGTACTTGGCGTAGTACGAGCCCGGGTAAGGGCTCAGCGACTGGCCGTTGATCACGATGTTCTGGCCGACTCCGTTGAGGAGCTGCTCGTAGTGGATGTGGGCGCCGGAGCTGTTGCCGGTGGAGCCGGTGGTGCCGATCTGCTGACCTTGGCCGACTCGCGCCCCGTTGGCGACGGAGAAGGCGTTGAGGTGGAAGTAGTAGGTCTGCCAGCCGCCGCCGTGGTCGATGGAGATGTAGTTGCCCGCGCCGCTGGGCTGGGAGTGGCGGTAGGCCGTGCCGGGGGCGGAGGCGAGGACCGGGGAGCCGGAGGTGGCGCCGCCGTCGGTGCGGACGAAGTCGAGGGCTCGTCTGACCTCGGCGGAGTGGTGGCTGTAGGTCCACTGCTGGCCGCAGGCGTACGGGGCCTTGAAGTTGGGCGCGGCGGAGGCGGGAGACGCGGCGGCGGTGACGGTGAGCAGGCCGCCAAGGAGTGTCAGCAGGGCGAGGAGGCTCGTACGAGTACGAGTACGAGTACGGGTTCCAGTACTGGTTCTGGGCGATCGCATGAGCGGGGATCCTCCGGGTCGACAACCGGGCAGTGGGGTGCGGGGTGCGCGAAGTGCCGTGGAATCTACGCGAGTTGAACGGACACCAGAGTGCCGTAAGTCGGGCCCGGCCGACAGACCCCGCGACCTGGCCGTCTCGCGTCAGAGGATGGCGAACAGGCCGTCGAGCGGGGCGGGCACGTTGTCGGCGCCGAGGGCTTCGACGAGGACGCGGCCGTAGTGAATCTTGCGCCCTTTCTTCGTACCGAGAAAGCGCCTCAACTGCTGCTGCGGGGAACGGCCTTGCTGGGCGGGCTGCCGCAGGAAGATCTGGAGCGCGCGGAGGTCGCCCTCCGCCTGGACGAGCTGCTCCACGCGTGGCACACCGAGGGCACGGATCAGCTCCTCCTCCAGGTCGGCCGCGCAGACGAAGAACTCCTGCTCCGCCCCCGCACCGGCCCGCTCCCAGCCCCGTTTGTAGAAGCCGCGCTCCCGCTCGTCGCAGAGGCCCGTGAGGCGGAGGCCCAGGCCGGAGGGGCCGAGGAGACCTGCGAAGCGGGCGACGCTCATCGCGCCGCCCATGGGGAGGACGCAGACGCCCTCGGCGGCGAGGTCCCGGTCACGGCTCTCGGCCAGCGCGTTGACCGCGGCGGCGTCGCTCGGGCCTTCGAGGAGGACGGCGGTCCGTACGGGGAGCTGTCCGGCCAGCTCACGGGCGAGGCCATCGCCGGGCCCACCGGCCGCCCATGCGGTGACCGCCTCCCGGAACGCGCCCATGTCACCCAGGTCAGCCATGGGGCGAGTCTCCGCTCTTCGCGGCCGGTACGGTATCGAATTTCCGCCGACACGCTGGGCGGGCGCGCGCCGGTGCGGCCCCTACCCCCGGGGCGCGTGCCGGACGGCCTTCACCAGCCCGGCCGCCAGGTGGGCGCGCTCGGCCATGGCGTCGACGACGACGTACTCGTGGTCGGCGTGGGCGCCGCCGCCGACCGCTCCCAGACCGTCCAGCGTCGGCACGCCCACGGCGGCGGTGAGGTTGCCGTCGCTGCCGCCACCGACGGCCACGGCTTCGTTTCCTGGCATCCACTGCTGCGCGAGCGTAGTGGTCATGCGGGCCGGGGAGAGGGCTTGTCGCCCTCCCCTGTCAGCCGCGCCAGAACTGCCAGCGGGCGTGGGGCGGTGCACAGTCGCCGGCGGCGACGGCTGCCTCGTAACCGCGCTCGGCGGCCTCCTGTTGCGGTTCGCCCCCGAACGACATCACCACGTAGGTGCAGCTCGGCCGCACGGTCTGGGCGCTGAACAGGCCGAGGGCCGCGATGATGGAGACGATGAGGAAGAGCCGACGGTTGTCGGCGGCTATCCAAGAGATCACCTGCGCATGGTACGGAGCGTCTCGGCGGCTCCGAAGCCGCAGGCGGGATCTGCGCCGGGCGAAGCCGAGCCCGCCTGCGGAGACGCGGTGGAGACCAGGGAGGGTGTCTCCGCCGGGCGGTCACGCGGGAACACCGGCCCGGTCCAGGACCGCGGCCATCTCGTCCTCGGGGAGCGCAGGGTTGCCGGCCGCGCTGGAGGCGAGTTCGGGGATGTGGAGTGCCTCGATGAGCCGGTGGAGCGGGAGGCGCGGGTCGCCGGCCGCCTCCTGGCGCGTCCAGACCGTGGTGTCGTGGCTGAGCCGTTCGATCAGCGTGGGGGTGGCGGCCGGGTCCCGGACGGCCAGCCGCCGGTAGTGGCCGTCCGGGTGGTCCGCGTAGCGCGCCGCGAGGCCCTCGCGGGGGAAGCGGGGGTGTGCCTCCGCCATCCAGGCGGAGAAGGTGCCGCCGAGCCGCGCGTACACCCGCATCAGGACCTCCTCCGGGGTGTCGGGGTGGTGGAGGGCCAGGCAGTTCTCCACCACCTCGTCCTCGACGCGTGCCAGCAGGAGCAGCAGGTCGGGCGGCAGATGGGGGCTCAGGGCGGCGGTGCGGCGGAGCAGCGGGTGGGCGGAGGTCGCGGCCCGTCGCAGCACCTCGGGGTCGGCGAGCCCTTCCCGTACCCACTGAACGTCCTCGCCCCCGTAGAGGTCCCCGACCGTGAAGTCGATCGCCATGCGCCGCGTCTCGTCCAGCTCGGGCCTGAGGGAGACCGCGAGACGTACGTCCTCGTCGGGGTCGACGGCGAGCCGCTCCACGAGGTAGGCGGGGAGCGACGGGTTCTCGGCGAGGGCGGCCAGGTGCGTACGCTCGGCGACGCACCGTTCGGCGTCGGCGCGGTGGAGGAGCCCGTGGCGTAGCGCCTCGGCGGCGGACTCCGGGTCGCGGAGGAGTTCGGCGGTGAGGTGCGCGTCCCGTCGGCTCTCCTCCAGTGCGGCGGCCCGCCGTACCTCGGGGTCGGGGTCGGCCAGCAGCGCCGACCGCTCGTCCGGCGACAGCTTCTCCCACGCGCGGGCCGCGCTTCGGCGCGCCGCCGGATCGCGATGCGCGGTCAAGGAGGCCACGAACGACGGCGCGAGATGGGGTGAGTCCAGCAGGGCCGTCCGTACGGAAGGGTCAGGGTCGTCGAGCAGGCGGGCGCACACGTCGTCCGACAGGGGCGCCGCCGGCGCACGGAGGCCGCCCCATTGCGGTCCGTACGCGAGCGCGGCCCGCACCCTGGGGGAAGGGTCGTCCACGAGCCGGGCCCGCTGCGCGGGGTCGGCCAACTGGCTCTTCGCGTAATCGATCCGGGCCCAGGGGTTCGGGTGGGCCAGGATCACCGCGACGGCCGACTCGGGGAGTCCGGGCCGATGCATGGCGTGTCGGGGCGGGCCGTCACCGCCGCCGTCGAACGCGAGCAGGCGCAGCAACAGCGGTGTCGGGAGCGCCGGGTTGCGGGCGAGTCCGTCGAGCGCGGGCGCGTGGACCGCGACCATGATTCCCCCATCACTGTGCCTCCGGCGGCTGGTACGCAGCCATGATGCCCCGACGGCCAGGGACTCCGCCGGGTCCAGGGGGTACCCCCGCGTGCGCGGGGACCACGGCGTCGACGTCGCTGCGGACGGCGGCGACGAGGGACCACCCCCGCGTGCGCGGGGACCACTTCAGCAGGGACATCCCCCTCCTCCGAGTTGGCGCACGTGTCAGCGGCTGGGCAGGGGCCCCTCAGGAGACCCTGTGCCATCGGCCTCAGGCGGTTTTGAGCAGGCTACGGAGGTCGGTCATGCGGGCCTTGATGTCGGCGGCCTCGGTGGGGTCGATCAGGGCCTGGTCAGCATCGGGTTGGTGGGTGGTGCGGCAGGGGCGGCAGAGGCCGTCGGGGAGGGCTTCTGGTTGGCCGGGGCGGCCGCAGTCGGTGCATTCGATGAGGATGCGGCGGGCTGGGGCGGTGCCGGGGGTGCCGGGGGTGGTGCTGTCTGTGGTGGGGATGCGGGGTGGGATCTTGTCGGTGAGGCGTTTGCGGATGAAGCCGAGGGGGCTGTCGACCTGGGCGGGGAGTCCTGCGGTGAGGGCGCTGATCAGGTAGTCCACGCCGACGCCTCGGGCGAGCCACTCCGCCGCCTGCGGTTCCAGTGCTGCGCAGTCGCCGGCGGAGAGGGGAAGCCGGCGGTCCTCGTGGCCGAGCCGGGCCAGGGCGAGGTAGGCGGGCGAAGGCCCGACTTCGGCGGAGTGGGGTGCAGCCGGGGCCTGAGCCGGACCGGGGGCCGTGTCCTGGGCGGGAGGCGCGGTCTCCGCGTCCGGCGCCTCAGCCTGAGTGCGTTGGCGCGGTACGGCGGTGGCCTCGGGGTCGGGTTCCGCTCCGGCGTCCTCCGGCGCGGGCGGCGGTTCCTCGCCCGGGATCCAGGGCGGGGGTTCCTCGCCCGGGACCCCGGGCGGGGGTTCCTCGTCCGGGACCCAGGGCGGCGGTTCCTCGTCCGGGACCCAGGGCGGCGGCGGAGTCGCGTCGGCGGCCGGGGCATCCGGTGCGGGGTTCACGGTGTGGGCCGCCTTCTCGGTGGTGAGGTGGGTGGTCCACCACTCGTTGTCGCGGGCGGTGCGGGACCAGAACGTGCGGAACACCCACCGCATCTCCTCACCCGCGCCGACCGCGCACCGTACGCGCCGCAGGTGCCCGGCCACGGACAGGGCGGTCAGGGCGCTGCTGATGGCCTGCTGCCCGTAGAGCGGGAGCTGCTTGGCCAGCTCCTTCACACCCATCGCCGCCCCCTCCGGGAGATGGTCGACGTACGCGGCGACGTACCGCTCACGCACCGGGAGCACGCCGAAGTCGCGCGGCGTGCGCTCAGGTTGGTCGGGTGCGGAGCGTTTGCCGTAGCCGGGCTTCGCCATCGGGTACGCGGCGGAGCGTGCGGGGGCAGGCAGGGCAGAGCTAGTGTGCTGAGTAGCCACGGGATCGCCTTTCACGTGATCGATCTTGCGGTCAGACCCCGGCCTGGTGCTTGCTACACCGCGTCGGGGTCGCTTAGTTCTCGAACCGTAGGCACTCGTGACGCTCCGCCGCAAGCTGTCACGATTAGTCATACTTGCTCACCGTGACAGGTCAGGGAGGTAGGGGAGGTTTCCCCAACCCCCCTCACTCACCCGCCGGTTAAAGAAGGCGCTCGAATCCCGAAGCTCGCATCCCGACGCCCGAAGCCCGGGACCCGAGCTTCGGGCCAGGGCCCCGCCCACGTAACCCAGAAGAGCGAACCGGCCGCCCCCGAAGCTCGACAACCGCACCTTGAGCCCCGGGACCCGAGCCCCGACACCGGCCCCGGACCCGGCCCCTCAGGGCGCCCACGCTCATGGGAGAAGAGGTCGAACGGGCTCACTCGCCCCTCGCGGGTGCTACGGGCGGTAGAGGGCTCGGGCACCCGCCAGGTCGGCAGGCCCTTCCTCTCCGAGGCTCAGGAAGTGCTTCATCTGCCACACCCGCGTGCTGCTCGCCTGGCGACTGGTCGTGGTCGCCCACCGGGGGGTAGACGCGGAACCCCCGCTTCCCGCCGGCCCCGATCCGGGATACGACGCCGCGCTCGCACAGCACCTCACTCGGGAACACGAACTGCCCGAAGCGGCCGCTGTCCCGACTGCTGATGACAAAGAGATCGACCCCGTCGTCAGCGTCGGAGGGCCGGATCGGGCCCTGCGTTGATCGCTGCCACACGGTGACGAACTGGCCGGCCTTGGTCAGGGTGGTCCTGGCCACCCGGAACGCGGCCGACTGCCCGTCCAGCGTGAACCGGTGAGCCGCGCACTTGGCACTCTCCGGTTCGGGCACCGGCTGTGAGCAGACGAAGTCCTTCGGGTCATACGCCAAGGCCTTCGCCGCCAGCAGCTCACCATGCAGTCCTGCCCACAGCCGATTCGCCTCCACCTGCCCATCCCGCCCGCGCCCGCCACGCAGCACCGCACGCTCGCCGCCGCCCAGCGTCAGCGCGGGGAACACCCAGGCGAGGGCCTCGCGCCAAGCAGTCATGGCATCTGACCAGGACATACACGTCCGGCGAGCCCCGAGCGGCCTCCTCCTCTCCACCCGCGCTGTGACCAGTGGAGGCCCCACCCGCTACGTAGTAACATGTAGTACATGGAGACCACCGCGCGCGAGTTCAACCAGAAATCGTCACAGATCCTTGCCGCGGCAGCGCGCGGGGAGACCATCACCGTCACCAAGAACGGCACAGCCGTCGCACGCGTCGTACCCATCACCGACGACGACATCCCCCCGTACCCCACCGACCCCATGGGCGCCATAGCGCTCCCCGATCTCGGCCTGCCCGACCTCAGCGACGACGAGATCGAGGACGCGCTCAGCGGGATGGGATCGTGAGCCTGGTCGCCATTGCCGACACCAACGCCCTCTACCGGCTCCTCGACCCGAGACTCACCGGCCACGAGGCACACAGGGAGGGACTGGCGTCGATCAGCCACTTGATCATCTCCCCCTTCGTCCTGGCCGAGTTGGACTACCTGATCACCACGAAGGCCGGGGCCCGCCAGGCCTTGCTGGCAGCACGGTTCATCGAACGCAATGTCGCCACCCGCCGGTTCGAGGTCCCGTCCGTCGGTGTGCATCTCAGTACCGCGATCGCCGTCGCGGAGGGATACGTGGACGCGGACGGAGGCAAGGGCATCGGCATGGCTGACGCCATGAACGTCGCCCTGGCCGCCGCATACCGTACCGAGATCATCTTCACCTCGGACCGCCACTTCCGTATGGTCCGGCCTCTGACAGGGCACAAGGCGTTCAGGTTGCTGCCCGACGACCTGTGACGGGTGGCGACTCGCCACATCCGCGACGGCTCCGGGCTCAGGAACCGGAGTCGCTGCACCCGTGCTCCATCCGGTCGGCTGCTCACCTCCTCCGGTACAACCCCTCGATCTCCTCCGCGAAGTCCCGCGCGATCGCGTCCCGCTTCAGCTTCAGCGACGGCGTCAAGTGGCCCCGCTCCTCCGTGAAGTCCACCGGCAGGACCGTGAACTTGCGGATCGACTCCGCCCGCGACACCAGGCGGTTCGCCTCGTCCACCGCCTTCTGGAGCGACGCGCGCAGCTCCTCGTCGTGGACCAACTCCCTCAGCGGCACGTCCTGTTTCTTCACCATCTGGCGCCAGTGCTGGAGGCCGTCCGGCTCCAGGGTGATCAGGGCCGTGATGTACGAGCGGTTGTCGCCGACCACCATGCACTGGCTGACCAAGGGGTGCGCGCGGAGCCAGTCCTCCAAGGGGGCGGGGGTGACGTTCTTGCCGCCCGACGTGATGATGATGTCCTTCTTGCGGCCCGTGATCGTCAGGTAGCCGTCCTCGTCCAGCGCGCCCAGGTCGCCCGTCGGGAACCAGTCGCCGTCCAGGAGGTGCGGGACCGGCTCCGCGCGTTCGGTGTCCCAGTAGCCCCGGAACACCTGGCCGCCCCGCAGCAGCACCTCGCCGTCGTCCGCGATGCGTACCGACGTCCCTGGAAGCGGCCAACCCACCGTTCCCAGGCGGGGTTTGAGGGGCGGGGTGACCGTGTGGGCCGCCGTCGTCTCCGTGAGGCCGTACCCCTCGAAGATGCCGATGCCCGCGCCCTCGTAGAAGGCGGCGAGCCGGCGGCCCAGCGGGGAGCCGCCGCAGATCACGTACCGGACCCTGCCGCCCAGCGCCGCCCGGATACGGCGGTAGACCAGCGGGTCGTACAGGGCGCGGGCCGCGCGCAGGCCGAAGCCGGGGCCGGGGCCCGTACCGTGTTCGGCGGCCTCAACCGCCTTGCCGTAGCGCTGCGCTATGCGGGCCGCTCGGTCGAACGACGAGGCCCGGCCCATCTTCTCCGCCGTCGCCCGGCCCGTGTTGTAGACCTTCTCCAGTACGTACGGGATGGCGAGCAGGAACGTCGGGCGGAAGCCCGCCAGGTCGGCCAGGAGGTCGTCCGTCTGGATGGACGGGGCATGGCCGAGGCGCACCCGCGCCCGCAGGCAGCCGATCGCCACCATCCTCCCGAAGACGTGCGAGAGCGGGAGGAAGAGGAGCGTGGACGCCGGGTCCTTCGAGACCGACTTGAAGACCGGATGGAGGAGTTCGATCGCGTTGTCCACCTCGGCGAAGAAGTTGCCGTGGGTGAGGACACAGCCCTTGGGGCGGCCCGTCGTGCCCGAGGTGTAGATGAGCGTGGCGGGGGATTCCGGTTCCAAGGTCGCCCGGCGGGCCGCCACCGCCGCGTCGGGGATGTCCTTGCCGAGGGATTTCAGGTGGCCGATCGCACCCGTGTCGAACTGCCACAGATGTGCCAGTCCGGCCAACTGCTTGCGCTCCTGGCTGATCAGGCGGCCCTGCTCCTTCGTCTCCACCGCGCACGCCACCGCGCCCGAGTCCTGGAGGATCCAGCGGGCCTGGAAGGCGGAGGAGGTCGGGTAGATGGGGACCGTCACCAGGCCGGCCGCCCAGGACGCGAAGTCCAGCAGCGTCCACTCGTACGTCGTACGGGCCATGATCGCGACCCGGTCGCCCGCCCGCAGCCCCTCCGCCATCAGGCCCTTCGCCACCGCCAGCACCTCGGCGGCGAACTCGGCGGCGGTCACGTCGTGCCACGTGGAGTCGGCGTCCTTGCGGCTCAACACCGCCTCCGCCGGGGCCTCGCGGGCGTTGTCGAACGGGATCTCCGCCAGCGAACCCCGCAGGACCGGGGGCGCGAACGCCGGTACGGAGACCTCCTGGACCCGGCCGTCCTGGCCTCTCGTCTTCGTCGGTTCCACCAGGGTGGGCGCGGTGGGCGTGGATCCGGAGGTCAGGGCGGATGAAGGCGTTGACACGTGCGGCTCCTCAGTGGCGGGGGTCGGGCGGGTCTTCGTCGCCGGGTCGTCCGTCCGGCAGATCACCGACGTGCTCAGGGGCGTTCCAGGATGGCCGTCACCCCCTGGCCGCCCGCCGCGCAGACCGAGATCAGGCCCCGTCCCGGGGCCTCCCGTTCCGCCAGCAGCTTGGCCAGCGTCGCGACGATCCGGGCGCCCGTGGCGGCGAAGGGGTGGCCGGTGGCCAGCGAGGAGCCGGCCACGTTCAGACGGGTCCGGTCCAGCGGCGACAGGCCCTGCTGCTCCCAGGCGGCGAGGGTGGCCAGCACCTGGGAGGCGAACGCCTCGTGGATCTCGTACAGGTCGAAGTCCTCGATGCCCAGGCCCGCCCGCTCCAGCAGGCGCGGCGCCGCGTACGCCGGGGCCATGAGGAGGCCGTCGTCGCCGTCCACGTAGTCCACCGCCGCCGTCTCGTAGAGGGTGAGGTAGGCCAGGGGCTCGAAGCCGCGCTCCCGCGCCCACTCCTCGCTCGCCAGCAGGACCGTCGCCGCGCCGTCCGTGAGCGGCGTCGAATTGCCCGCCGTCATGGTGGGGTTGGGGCCGGATGTGCCGAACACCGGTTTCAGGGCGGCCAGTTTCTCGGCCGTCGAATCCGGGCGGAGGTTCTGGTCGCGGGTCAGGCCCCGGTACGGGACGACGAGGTCGTCCAGGAAGCCGCGTTCGTACGCCGCCGCCAGGCGCTGGTGGCTCGTGGCCGCCAGGCGGTCCTGGTCCTCGCGGGTCACGGCCCAGTGGCGGGCGGTGCGGGCCGCGTGTTCACCCATGGACAGGCCGGTGCGCGGCTCGGCGTTGCGCGGGATGTCGGGGACGAGGTGGCGGGGGCGTACGGCGGACAGGACCTTGAGGCGGGCGCCCGTCGTCCTCGCGCGGCGGGCGGCGAGCAGGATGCGGCGCAGGTCGTCGTTGACGCCGAGCGGGGCGTCGCTCGTCGTGTCGGAGCCGCCCGCGATGGCCGAGTCCACGGCCCCCAGGGCGATCTTGTTGGCGGCGGCGATCACGGCCTGGAGGCCCGTACCGCAGGCCTGCTGGATGTCGTACGCCGGTGTGCGCGGGTCCAGCGCGGAGCCGAGGACGGTCTCGCGGGCCAGGTTGAAGTCGCGGCTGTGCTTGAGGACCGCGCCCGCCACGAACTCCCCGACCCGCTGGCCCGCCAGGCCGTACCGCTCGACCAGCCCGCCGAGCGCGGCAGTGAGCAGGTCCTGGTTGGAGGCGGTCGCGTACGGGCCGTCCGAGCGGGCGAAGGGGGTACGGCTGCCGCCGATGACCGCTACGCGGCGGGGGGCGGGGATGCTCATGCGGTCCGTCCGGGGGCGAGCCGTCCAGGGGCGGTCTGTCCAACGGCGTTCCGTCCAACGGCGGTCCGTCCGGGATTGTTCATCTCGACCAGCTCCTGACTCTTGAGTAACCTTACTCCGAAGTAAATCTACGACCGAGCAGGGAGTCAGGACAATGGCCGATCGCTATCTGCACCTCACCGGCACAGCGCCCGGCCGCTTCCTCACCCGCCGCCTCGGCCTCCCGCAGCCCGCCCCGCTGCGCCGCTGGACCCTGGAGACCCCGCACCTGGACGGGCCGCTGCTGCACCTGACGGCCGGGGTGCCGACGGTCACGGAGGTGGCGGAGACGCTTTCCCGGGCCGGGCTCCCGGTGGTGAGCCGTTCCGACCGGCCCGCCGCGATCGTCCTCGACGCCACCGGGGTCGCCACCGCCGCCGGGCTCGGGGACGTCCACGCAGCCCTGCACCCGGTCGTCCGGTCCCTCGCGCCGGGCGGGCGGATCGTCGTCCTCGGTACGGTGCCGTCGCCCGACGACCACCACCAGGCCGCCGCCCAGCAGGCGTTGGAGGGGTTCGTCCGGTCCCTGGGCAAGGAGATCGGGCGCGGCTCGACCGCCCAGCTCGTACGGATTCCCGGTGGGGCGAGCGCCCACGCCGCCGAGTCCACCCTCCGCTTCCTGCTCTCGCCCCGCTCCGCCTACGTCAGCGGCCAGGTCATCGAGCTGACCTCCGCCACCCCTGACCAGGCGGCCGACCAGGCCGCCACCCCGGCCCCGGACCCGGCCGCCCCCCTCACCGGCCGCACCGCCCTGGTCACCGGCGCCGCCCGGGGCATCGGCGCGGCCGTCGCCTCAGTGCTCGCCCGCGACGGGGCCCAGGTCATCGCCCTGGACGTACCGGGAGCCCGAGAGGAGCTGGAACGTACCGCCGACCGCCTCGGCGCCACCGCCCTCCCCCTGGACATCACCGCACGCGACGCCGCCGACCGCATCGCCGCAGCCGCACCCGACGGGCTCGGCATCCTCGTCCACAACGCGGGCATCACCCGCGACCGCCGCCTCGCCAACATGCCGGCCGACCGCTGGGCGTCGGTCATCGAGGTCAACCTGGACAGCGTGCTCCGCACCACCGACGAGCTGCTCAAGGCGGGGGCCATCCCGCGCGGCGGCCGGATCGTCGCGACCGCCTCCATCGCGGGCATCGCCGGCAACACCGGGCAGACCAACTACGCCGCCGGCAAGGCCGGAATCATCGGCCTCGTCCGCTCGCTCGGCCCGCGCGCCGCCGCCGACCACGGCGTGACGGTCAACGCGGTCGCGCCCGGCTTCATCGAGACGAAGATGACGGCGGCCGTACCGCTCTTCATCCGCGAGGCGGGCCGCCGCATGAACTCCCTCTCCCAGGGCGGCCTTCCGGTCGATGTCGCCGAGGCCGTCGCCTGGTTCGCCCAGCCCGGCTCCACCGCCGTCAACGGCCAGGTGCTGCGGGTCTGCGGCCAGAGCCTGCTGGGGGCGTGAGCGCGATGACCTCCCTCAGCGCCTCCCTCGTCCGCGGGGCCGTCACCTCGCCGTTCAAGCGCCCCGGCCGGCCGGGCGCCACCCTGCCCACCGACCGCCTCACCCTCCCGGCCGCCCCCGCCACCCCCGGCCGCCTGGCCGCGTACCGCAGGATCTGCGGCTTCCCTGAGACGGAATCCGGACCGCTCCCCCTCACGTACCCCCATGTCCTCGCCTTTCCGCTCGCCATGCGGCTGATGACCGGGCGGGACTTCCCGCTGCCGGTCGTCGGGCTCGTCCACACCTGGATCGAGATCAGCGCCCACCGGCCGGTGCAGCCCGACGACCCCCTCGAACTGACCTTGCACGCAGCCGGGTTGACGCCTCACCGGCGCGGCACCGAGGTCACGATGGTGACCGAGGCACGGGTGGGCGGGGAGCTGGTGTGGGAGTCGCGCAGCGGCTATCTCTCACGGCACGCGCCGAAGGCCGAGACGGCGGCCGCAAGAGTCGGGGAGGAAGCCCCGAAGGGCGAGGCGGGCCTGAAGGCCGAGGAGGCGCAGGCCCCCGCTCTCCCCGCCCTCGCCGAGTGGCGGCTCCCCGGCGATCTCGGCCGGCGGTACGGAGCCGTCTCCGGCGACCGTAATCCGATCCACCTCCACCCGCTCACCGCCCGCCTCTTCGGTTTCCCCCGGGCCATCGCGCACGGCATGTGGACGGTGGCCCGCTGCCTGGCCGAGGCGGACCGGCAGGCCGGTGCACTCCGTGCCGTACGAGCCGAGTTCAGGGCCCCCGTCCTGCTGCCCGCCACCGTGACGTACGCCGCCGACCCGGCCGGAAACGCCTTCATCCTGCGGAGCGCGAGCGGGAATGGGAACGGGCGCGTGCACCTCACGGGGGCGGCGACGCGAGCGCTCTGAGGCAGACCCTTCCGCGCCCCGGGTTCCTACACTGGCCGCCATGGCATGCCGCATCAGTGAACTGGTCATCGAAGCCGCCGACGCCGAGCGGCTCGCCGCCTTCTGGGGCGAGGTCCTCGGCTATGCCGAGATCGGCCGGGAGAGCGACGGGTCCATCGAGATCGGGCCACCGGACACCGGCTTCGGCGGCCCGCAGCCCACCCTCGTCCTGAGCCCCAACAGCGAGCCCCGGACCGGTCAGCTCCGGCTGCACATCGACGTCAGCGCCACCGACCGCGACCAGGACGCCGAGCTGGAGCGCCTCCTCGCCCTGGGCGCCAGGCCCGCCGACGTGGGCCAGACCGGGAACGAGAGCTGGCACGTCCTGTCCGACCCGGAAGGCAACCTGTTCTGCCTCCTGCGCACCCGGCTCCAGCCGCTCTGACCCTCGTACGGACGTCTACGACGCCTCCGCCGGCGGCTGCCACGGCCGGGCGTGCATCAGGTTCTCCAGGCCGGCCCAGGCGAAGTTCATCAGGGTCGCCGCGGCCTCCTTCGCCGAGACGCCCGGGGTGTCGTTGGCCCAGCCCGCCAGCGACTCTGCGGCGCCCACCAGGGCCTGTGCGAGGCCCGCCACATCCCGGTCCGCGAGGGCGGGGTCGCGGTGCGCCTCGCGGGCGGCGGCGCCGATCAGGCCCGTCACGAACGCGACGATCTCGTCGCGCATCACCACGACCTCGCTGATGAACGGCTCCCCGTGGGAACGCGCCTGGCGGTGCAGGACCGCCCAGCCGTCCGGGTTCTCCGCGGTGTGGGTGAAGAACGCCCGCAGCCCCGACCAGAGTTGGCCGTCGGCGGGCAGCTCCGGCTCCACCCCGGCCCGCACCGCCGCCACCAGGGCTTCCGCCTCGCGCCGGATGCAGGCGGAGAACAGGTCCTCCTTGGAGTGCAGGTAGAGGTAGACCAACGGCTTGGAGACGCCCGCCAGCTCCGCGATCTCGTCCATCGACGCGGCTCGGTACCCACGCTGCCCGAAGGTCTGCACCGCGGCGTCCATCATCTGCCGCTCACGCACGGCGCGTGGCATCCGTTTGCTCTTCACCGCACCCATGTCACCGCACCCACATCACTGTGCCCATGCCACCGCACCCACGTCCGACGTCCTCCCCGCCCCACGGCCCTGCTCCCCGGCCGCGAGTCACGGTCCCGCTCCCCGGCCAAGAGTACGGCGCCGGACAGGCCCCCGCCGTACGGAGCCTCCGCGCCTCCGCCCACACGCGAGCGCCCCCGGCCCACCTCGTGAGGTGGGCCGGGGGCGCTCGGACCGTACGGGCGGCCCCGCCGCTAGGCGGTCGCCGGAACCGCGTCCTTCGGTGCTGCGGCGCGGTCGCCGTCCTCGTCCCGGCCGGCGTCGTCGGACGGGCCGAACGCGTCGATCGAGGAGGACGAGGCGGAGTTGTACGCGTCGTGGTCGAGGATCTTCTCGCGGGCCGCGACGATGACCGGGACCAGTGCCTGACCGGCCACGTTGGTGGCGGTGCGGATCATGTCCAGGATCGGGTCGATCGCCAGCAGCAGGCCCACGCCCTCCAGCGGGAGGCCCAGCGTGGAGAGGGTCAGGGTCAGCATGACCGTCGCGCCGGTGAGACCGGCGGTGGCGGCGGAGCCGATCACCGAGACGAACGCGATGAGCAGGTAGTCACCGATGCCCAGCTGGACGTCGAAGATCTGCGCGATGAAGATCGCCGCCAGCGCCGGGTAGATCGCGGCGCAGCCGTCCATCTTCGTGGTCGCCCCGAACGGGACGGCGAAGGAGGTGTACTCCTTCGGAACACCGAGGCGCTCGGTGACCCGCTGGGTGACCGGCATGGTGCCGACCGAGGAGCGGGAGACGAAGGCGAGCTGGATCGCGGGCCAGGCGCCCTTGAAGAACTGGAGCGGGCTGACCTTGGCGACGGTGGCCAGGAGCAGCGGGTAGACGCCGAACATCACCAGGAGGCAGCCGATGTACACGTCGGCGGTGAAGGTCGCGTACTTGCCGATCAGGTCCCAGCCGTAGTCGGCGATGGCGTAGCCGATGAGGCCGACCGTGCCGAGCGGGGCGAGGCGGATGACCCACCACAGGGCCTTCTGGAGCAGCTCCAGGATCGACTGGCTGAGCGTGAGGATCGGCTGGGCCTTGTCACCGAGCTTCAGGGCCGCGACACCGGCGACGGCCGCCATGAAGACGATCTGGAGCACGTTCAGCTCGGTGAACGGCGTGATCACGTCCGTAGGGATGATGCCGGTCAGGAAGTCGATCCAACTGCCCTTGGTCTCGGAGAGCTCACCGTCCTTGGGCGTCAGGCCGGTGCCGGAGCCCGGATTGGTGATCAGGCCGATGGCCAGGCCGATGGCGACCGCGATCAGCGAGGTGATCATGAACCAGAGCAGGGTGCGGGTCGCCAGCCGGGCGGCGTTGTTGACCTTGCGCAGGTTGGTGATCGACACCAGGATCGCGAAGAAGACCAGCGGGGCGACGGCCAGCTTCAGGAGCTGGACGAAGATCGAGCCGATCTGGTCGAGCGTGGTGACGAGCCAGGAGACGTCCTGGCTACGGGCGATCCAGCCGAGCAGCACACCGAGGACCAGACCGGCGACGATCTGGGCCCAGAAGGGGACCTTGGGTATACGCGGACCGGGGCCGGAGCCGGTGGACGGCTGCTCGGCCTCGGGGGCGGCGGACGCGGAATTCGCGGACACGGACACACTCCAGTGGGGACGCATCGGGACGTACGAGGACAGACGTACGGTCGTGCGGTGGAACGGGGACGGGGTCGCGGCGCCCGCGCCAAGGGCGGCGCCGCTGCATGATGCCGTATTCAGACTTCGCGGCAACAGACCGCGGACATACAGCGGCAGAGATCGACATGCAGGCGCGCCACGAGCGGGATGCTCGCGGCATGGCGGAGGCGCACTGCTGTCTTCATGTCGAACACGTTAACACTTGAACTTTGGGAACCTCAAAGCCTTTCTTTGACCATGAGACATGGGTGAGACGGGCAGGAGGCGGGAAAAACGCCTTCCGGTGGCCCGGAAACGGCAAAAGCCCCGGTACGGGAGCGGCTGCTCCGGTCCGGGGCCCTGCGGGATGGCGTCACGGGGCGCGCCCGGCGGCGGGCGCGCGTGTGAGGAAGCTTACTGAACGGCGTCCTCGCGGGTGCGGTTGGCGTCGAGGCGGGCCTTCGTCCGGTCGACCTTGGTGACGATCTGCTCGGACATCTCGTCGCGCTGCTTGCGCAGCAGTACGAAGCTCAGCGGGGCGGAGAGGACGAGGCCGAGCAGCATCACCCAGACGAAGTTGGAGCCGCCGAGACCGGAGGGCACCACCCCGAAGTGGACGGCGACACCGGCGACGAAGAAGCAGCCCACGAAGATCAACAGACGCAACGCCGTGTACCGGATCATCGCGCTCGGCTTGGCAGCGGACACGGCAGGCCCTCTCTCTTCCCGTGGACTCTCGGTCTCTTCACGCACTCGGTCTCTTCACACACTCCTGCCCGTCCAGTGAAGCATGGCCCGAATTCTCAGGGTTCAGGGGGTTCCCGGTCCCAGCGGGAGCAGCATGACGATGTCGTCGCGGTCGTCGCCCGGGGCGACCCGGATACCGCCCGGGACCCGGCCGACCTCCTTGTACCCGCAGGCGGCGTAGAAGCGGTCGGCGCCGGTGCCGCCGCGGCAGGTGAGGCGGATCGCCTCGATGCCCTCGATGGAGCGGGCCGCGTCAGCGGTGGCGGCCATGAGGTCGCGGCCGTACCCCTTGCCCTGGTGGCGGGGGTGGACCATCACGGTGTAGAGCCAGAGCCAGTGCCGCAGCAGCCGGTGGTCGTTGAGGGTGAGGAAGGCGGTGGCGGCGACCTCTCCGTCCTCGTCGCGGCCGACGAGCAGCCGGGTACGGCCCTGCTCGATGGCGACGAGGTGCTTGAGCAGGTCGGGCCGGATCTCCTCGGCCGTGACCGGCGGGACGAAGCCTACGGCGCCGCCCGCGTTGGTGACGTCGGCCCACAGGGCGGTGATGCCGTCGCGCAGGGTCGGCGAGAACGCGGGATCCAACTCGAAGGTAAGTGGCATAGAGGCAGACTAACCATTACCTAACTATCAGCTCAACCCGGTCCGGAACGCGAGAAAGCCCCGGCCGGGGACGGTGGCCGGGGCTCTCGTACATCAGACTCGTACGTCAGAGAGGTGCGTCAGACCCGCATCGGCTGCGGCGACTCGCGCCGGTCCGCCTCCGGGCCCGGGTACTCGCGCAGGATCTCGTACCGCGTGTTCCGCTCGACCGGCCGGAAACCGGCGTCGCGGATCAGGTCGAGCAGGTCCTCACGGCCGAGCTTGTTCGGCGTACCGAAGTCGTCGGCGTCATGCGTGATCTTGTACTCGACGACGGAGCCGTCCATGTCGTCCGCGCCGTGCTGGAGCGCGAGCTGCGCGGTCTGCACGCCGTGCATCACCCAGAACACCTTGACGTGCGGCACGTTGTCGAACAGCAGCCGGGAGACGGCGAAGGTCTTCAGCGCCTCGGCGCCGGTCGCCATCGTCGTCCGCGCCTGGAGCTTGTTGCGGACCTTGCCGTCCTTCATGTCCACGAAGTCGTGCTGGTAGCGCAGCGGGATGAAGACCTGGAAGCCGCCGGTCTCGTCCTGCATCTCCCGCAGCCGCAGCACATGGTCGACGCGGTGACGGGGCTCCTCGATGTGCCCGTACAGCATCGTCGCCGGGGTCTTGAGCCCCTTCTCGTGCGCGAGGCGGTGGATGCGCGACCAGTCCTCCCAGTGGGTGCGGTGGTCGACGATGTGCTGGCGGACCTCCCAGTCGAAGATCTCCGCACCGCCGCCGGTCAGCGACTCCAGACCGGCCGCGATCAGCTCGTCGAGGATCTCGGAGGCCGACAGGCCCGAGATCGTCTCGAAGTGGTGGATCTCCGTCGCCGTGAACGCCTTCAGCGCCACGTCCGGCAGGGCTTCCTTCAGCGCGCTGAGCGAGCGCGGGTAGTAGCGCCACGGGAGGTTGGGGTGCAGGCCGTTGACGATGTGCAGCTCGGTGAGGTTCTCACCCTCCATCGCCTTGGCCAGGCTGACGGCCTCCTCGATCCGCATCGTGTACGCGTCCTTCTCGCCCGGCTTGCGCTGGAACGAGCAGTACGCGCACGAGGCGGTGCACACGTTGGTCATGTTGAGGTGGCGGTTGACGTTGAAGTGCACGACGTCGCCGTTCTTACGGGTGCGCACCTCGTGCGCCAGCCCGCCGAGCCACGCCAGGTCGTCGGACGCGTAGAGCGCGATCCCGTCCTCGCGGGTCAGCCGCTCGCCGGCCCGGACCTTCTGCTCCAGCTCGCGCTTGAGTCCCGCGTCCACCTGGCCGCCTCCCATTCCTCCGTACAAACAGACCCGATCCACCGTACTCCCCCACCCTCCGGGCGGGAGTGGCCCCCTCTACGGCGCTCCGCGCCTACGACTCCTCCGGAAGTTCCCCGACCCGGTTCTCCCACTTGGTGGAGAGCACGATCGTGGTACGGGTCCGGGAGACGCCCTTCGTACCGCTCAGGCGCCGGATCGTCTTCTCCAGGCCGTCCACGTCACCGACCCGGACCTTGAGCATGTACGAGTCGTCGCCCGCGATGAACCAGCAGTCCTCGATCTCCGCGAGGTCCTTCAGCCGGCGCGCCACGTCCTCGTGGTCTGCGGCGTCCGAGAGCGAGATGCCGATCAGCGCGGTGACGCCGAGGCCGAGCGAGGCCGAGTCGACGGTGGCGCGGTAGCCGGTGATGACACCGGCGGTTTCCAGCCGGTTGATGCGGTCGGTGACGCTGGGCCCGGAGAGCCCCACGAGCCGTCCCAGCTCGGCGTACGAGGCCCTGCCGTTCTCTCTGAGGGCCTGGATGAGCTGCCTGTCCACCGCGTCCATATGACTGAAACCTTCCATTGTTCAGCAGTACCGCGAGTCTACGTGTAGAATCTAAGGCATGCAGGGCCCACACCCTGCAAATCTTCTAGAACATCCAAGAAAAGCTTTCGAATCTTCAGGAGTGAACTTCACCGTGTACACGATCGAGATGGCCTACGCCCGGATGCGCGAGCTGCAGGACCTGGCCAACCGCTCGCGTGCCCACCAGCCCGCCGCCGCGCACCGCGTGGACAAGACCCGCGCCCCGCGCACCACCAAGAAGCGCTGACCCGGACCTTCCGGTCCGCTCGGTCCTCCGGGCCGGGCCCTCACCCAGCCGGGCTGCGGGAGCCGCCACCGAGCTCTCCCTCCCAGCGGCGGTACAGCCGGTGTTCCACCCCGGCCGCGTCCAGCACCCGCCCCGCGACGAAGTCCACCAGGTCCTGGATGTGCGTCGCGCCCGCGTAGAACGCCGGAGAGGCGGGCAGCACGACCGCGCCCGCCTCGTCCAGGGCCACCATCTGCTTCAGCGTCTGGCCGCTCAGCGGGGTCTCGCGCACCGCGACGACGAGCGGCCGGCGCTCCTTGAGCGTCACGCTCGCGGCCCGCTGGAGCAGGTCCTTCGACAGTCCGAGCGCCACTCCGGCCACACAGGCCGTCGAGGCCGGCACGATGAGCATCCCCTGCGCCGGGTACGACCCGGAGGACGGCCCGGCGGCCAGATCACCGGCCGGCCAGTGGCGTACGCGCTCCAGCTCCGCATCGCCCACCGTGAAGGCGTCCGGCTTCCCGTCGGCGCCGCGTTCCAGCCAACACCGCAGGTCCTCGCGCCAGTGCGCGTCCCGGAACGCGATGCCGGTCTCGTCCAGCAGGGTGAGCCGCGAGGCCCGGCTCACCACCAGGTCCACGCTCTCGCCGCCCGCGAGCAGCCCGCGCAGGACGGCGGCCGCGAAGGGGGTACCCGAAGCACCGGATACCCCGACAATCCAAGGCCGCCGCTGCTGATGAGTCACTGAAGTCCCGGATTCCACATCTGCGAGCCTATCCGGCACGCCCTCGCACCCCGCACCCGGAACCGGGCGGCGGCCCGGGACGTTCCACAGATGACGGCAACCCGGGGGCAGGGGCAGACCATGGGCGATTACTGGACGACCGACCGGAACAGCGGCTCCACCACGACCGGCAGCGCACGGGCGCTCACGGCCGGCATCCTCATGGTGGGCTGGGTCGCGCTGCTGTGGATCCTCGAAGGGATCGACGTGGCGACCGGACACGCCCTCGACACCTACGGCATCAGCCCGCGCGAGATGGCCGAGCTGCGTGACGTCATACCCGCCGCGTTCCTGCACAGCGGTTGGGAGCACGTCGCGTCCAACAGCATCCCGCTGCTGGTCCTCGGCTTCATCGCCGCGCTCGGCGGGCTGCGCAGATTCGCCGCCGTCGTCGTGACGATCATCCTGATCAGCGGGGTCGGCGTCTGGCTGACCGCCCCCGCGTTCACGGTGACGCTCGGCGCCTCCGGCGTGGTGTTCGGCCTGCTGGGCTATCTGCTGGTCCGCGGCTTCGTGGACCGCCGCCCCCGGGACGTCCTCATAGGCATCGGCGTCGCCGTGGTCTACGGCTCGCTGCTCTGGGGCGTCCTGCCCACCGACTCGGGCGTCAGTTGGCAGGGCCACCTCTTCGGGCTCATAGGCGGCGTGGCGGCGGCCTTCTTCTTCCGCCGCCCGCCCGCGCGCCGCGGCCCGGACAACCTGGTCACGGTCTGAGCCACGCGCCCGGAACCGGACCTACGGGGTCAGGCCGCGCACCAGCAGGTCCAGCAGCGCGCAGGCGAAGAGCGCCATGCCGATGAAGCCGTTGACCGAGAAGAAGGCGCGGTTCAGCCGGGACAGGTCGTGCGGCCGCACGACGCGGTGCTCGTAGACGAACGCCACCGCGACGATCACCATGCCGATCCAGTAGAAGATCTCGGCGTCCGTCGCCAGGCCGAACCAGACCAGCAGCCCGGTCGTCACCGCATGACAGACTCGCGCGCCCCAGAGCGCCGCCGGGATACCGAAGCGCGCCGGGAAGGAGAGCACCCCGTGGGCCCGGTCGGCAGCCACGTCCTGGCAGGCGAAGATCAGGTCGAAGCCGCCGATCCAGATGCCGACGGCCAGCCCCAGGATCACCGCGTCCCACGACCAGCTACCGGTCACCGCGAGCCAGGCGCCGATCGGCCCGATCGCCTGCGCGAGCCCCAGGATGGCGTGCGGGAAGTTCGTGAACCGCTTGCCGTACGGGTAGACCACCATCGGGACGACCGCGAGCGGCGCCAGCATCAGGCAGAGGGGGTTGAGCAGGGCGGCGGCGCCCAGGAAGACGGCGAGCGCGACGAGCGCCCCCGTCCAGGCCGACTTCACCGACACCGCACCGGTGACCAGCTCGCGGCCCGCCGTGCGCGGGTTACGGGCGTCGATCTCCCGGTCGATGATCCGGTTGGCGGCCATGGCGAACGTCCGCAGCCCCACCATCGCGAGCGTGACGAGCAGCAGGACGCCCCAGTGGATCGTGCCGTCGAGCTGGAACATCGCGGTCAACGCGGCGATGTACGCGAAGGGCAGCGCGAAGACCGAGTGCTCGATCATCACCAGCCGCAGGAACGCCTTCACCTTGCCGCTCGACGGTGCGGGGCCCTGGACGGACGCCGCCTCTGCCGCGCTGCTCACAGTCCGTACTCCTTCCAGCGGCGGTCGACCTTCGCCGCCGTCTCCGGGTCGGACTCGACCATCTCCGGCCAGCCGCCGTCCCGGGTGTAACCCTCGGTGGGCAGCTTCCGGGTGGCGTCGATGCCCGCCTTGCCGCCCCAGAACTGCTGGTAGGAGGCGTGGTCCAGATGGTCGACCGGGCCCTCGGTGACGGTGAGGTCCCGGGCGTAGTCGGTGTTGCCGAGCGCCCGCCAGGCGACCTCGTGCAGATCGTGGACATCGCAGTCCGAGTCGACGACCACGATCAGCTTGGTCAGCGACATCATGTGCGCGCCCCAGATCGCGCTCATCACCTTCTGCGCGTGCTTCGGGTACTTCTTGTCGATCGAGACGATCGCGCAGTTGTGGAAGCCGCCCGCCTCGGGGAGGTGGTAGTCCACGATGTCCGGCACGATGATCTTCAGCAGCGGCAGGAAGAACCGCTCCGTGGCCCGGCCCAGCGGCCCGTCCTCGGTCGGCGGCCGGCCCACCACGATGGACTGGAGCAGCGGCCGCTTCCGCATGGTGACGCAGTCGATGGTCAGTGCGGGGAACGGTTCCTGCGGGGTGTAGAAGCCGGTGTGGTCCCCGAACGGGCCCTCCGGCAGCATCTCGCCCGGCTCCAGCCACCCCTCGATGACGACCTCGGCCTGGGCCGGGACCTGGAGCGGCACGGTCTTGCAGTCGACCATCTCGATCCGCTTGCCCTGGACGAACCCGGCGAAGAGGTACTCGTCGATGTCCCCCGGCAGCGGTGCGGTGGAGGCGTACGTCACGGCGGGCGGTGCACCGAAGGCGATGGCGACGGGCAGCCGCTCACCGCGCCGGGCGGCGACCTGGTAGTGGTTGGCGGAGTCCTTGTGGATCTGCCAGTGCATCCCGATGGTGCGCTTGTCGTGGCGCTGGAGCCGGTAGAGCCCCAGGTTCCGGACGCCGGTCTCGGGGTGCTTGGTGTGGGTGAGGCCCAGGTTGAAGAAGGAGCCGCCGTCGCCGGGCCAGGTGAAGAGCGCGGGCAGCTTCTCCAGGTCGACCTCGTCGCCCTTCAGCACGACCTCCTGGACCGGCGCGTCGTCCGACTTCACCTTCTTCGGCGGTACGTGGACCATCGAGCCGAGCTTGCCGAAGGCCTCCCGGACGCCGACGAAGCCCTGCGGCAGCTCCGGCTTGAGCAGCCCGCCGATCTTGTCGCTGATGTCGCTGTACGACGTCAGCCCGAGCGCCTTCAGCAGGCGCCGGTCGGTGCCGAAGACGTTCATGGCCAGGGGCATCGAGGAGCCCTTGACGTTCTCGAAGAGGAGGGCGGGGCCGCCCGCCTTGTTCACCCGGTCGACGATCTCGCCGACCTCCAGGTGAGGATCGACCTCGGCCTTGACGCGCTTGAGATCACCATCGCGTTCAAGAGCCCGGAGCAGGGAGCGGAGATCGTCGTAAGCCATGCGGTCCAGTTTGTCATCCCCGCCTCCGCGCCCCCGCCGGGGCTCCCCCGGCTCCGGGCCCCGGATTCACGGCGGCCAGCCGGTACCCTGGCCGCGACACCGGGGAACACCGAGCCCCGCCGCCCGCTCCACTGGGGGACGCGCCATGAGAGCCCTGATGTTCATCCTGCCGCTGGCGCTGATGATCTACGCCTTCATCGACTGCCTGAACACCCCGGAGGAGGACACCAAGCACCTGCCCAAGATCGCCTGGGTCTTCATCATCCTGCTGTTCTGGGTCGTCGGCTCGATCGGCTGGCTCTTCGCGGGCAAGGTGCGGCACAGCGCGGCCGGGGGTGCCGGGTTCTCCTCCTGGCAGCCGGGCGGCAGGCGGCAGCAGTGGGTGGCCCCGGACGACAACCCCGACTTCCTGAAGTCCCTCAAGGACAGCAAGGACGACAAGGCCGCCAAGGCCGACAAGGACAGCAAGGACAGCAAGGACGCCGAGCGCGCGGCCGCCGAGGAAGAGGAGCGGGGACGCCGCGACACCGGCAGCAGCCCCGACGACAAGACCCCGCCAACGTCCTGACGGGCTATTCCTCCTGGCGGGGGTGATGTTTCCGACCGGCGCGGTGGGCGCGTCGGCGCGGTGGCGTCGGCCATCCTCGAAGGGGTAACGCAGCGCGCGTCCTTCTTTTACGGTCACGCGTGACCCTCTTGAGGAGCCCCCACATGCCCGCCACCCCCACCGAGAGCCCCACCGAGTCCCCCGCCGACCTCGTCGCCCGCCTCCGCGCCACCTTCCGCACCGGCCGCACCAAGGACCTCGCCTGGCGCACCGGTCAACTGGAGCGGCTGCGCGCCCTCCTCACCGAGCACGGCGACGACCTCGCGGACGCGCTCCGCGCCGACCTGGGCAAGAGCCGCAAGGAGGCGTACCGGACCGAGATCGACTTCACGGTCCGGGAGATCGACCACACCCTGGAGCACCTCGCCGACTGGCTGCGGCCCGAACCCGCCCCCGTACCGCCTCATCTCGCCCCCACCGGAGCCACCGCGCACACGGTGCTCGACCCGCTCGGGGTCGTCCTGGTCATCGCGCCCTGGAACTACCCGGTGCAGCTCCTGCTCGCCCCGGTCGTCGGCGCCCTGGCCTCCGGGAACTGCGTGGTCGCCAAGCCCAGCGAGCTGGCGCCCGCGACCTCCGCCGCCGTGGCCCGGCTGCTGCCGCAGTACCTCGACACGGACGCGGTCGGGGTCGTCGAAGGCGCGGTCGAGGAGACCACGGCCCTGCTGGAGCAGCACTTCGACCACATCTTCTACACCGGCAACGGCACGGTCGGCCGGATCGTCATGGCCGCCGCCGCCAAGCACCTCACCCCGGTCACCCTGGAGCTCGGCGGCAAGTCCCCGGTCTTCGTCGACCGGGGTACGGACCTGACGGCCGTGGCGGGCCGGCTCGCCTCGGGGAAGTTCCTCAACGCCGGGCAGACCTGTGTGGCCCCCGACTACGTGCTGACCGACCCGGAGACCGCCCCGGCCCTCGCCGAGGCGCTGGCGGGCGCGGTGGAGGGGCTGTTCGGGGCGGACCCGGCCGAGCACCCGGAGTACGGGCGGATCGTGAACGAGCGCCACTTCGACCGGCTCACCGGCCTGCTGGACTCCGGCCGTACGGTGACCGGCGGCGCCCACGACCGGGACACCAAGTACATCGCGCCGACCGTCCTGGCCGAGGTCGCCCCGGACGCGCCCGTGATGGGCGAGGAGATCTTCGGCCCGATCCTGCCGCTGGTCACGGTGGACGGCCTGGACGAGGCGATCGCCTTCATCAACGACCGGGACAAGCCGCTGGCGCTGTACGCGTTCACCGACTCCCCCGCCGTACGGGACCGGCTGCTGGCCGAGACCTCGTCGGGCGGGGTCGGCATCGGCCTGCCGCTGGCCCATCTGACCGTCTTGGACCTGCCGTTCGGCGGGGTCGGCGAGAGCGGCATGGGCAGCTACCACGGCCGCTACTCCCTGGAGACGTTCAGCCACCGCAAGGCGGTCCTGGACACCCCGCTGAGCTGAGGACACGGACGAAGACGCCCCGGACGGTTTCGGATACCGTCCGGGGCGCCTTCTTATGTACGGTCGCTCAGACCCCGGCGTACGAGTGCAGACCGGTGACGAAGATGTTCACGCCGTAGTAGTTGAACAGCCAGCAGGCGAAGGCGACCAGCGCCAGGTAGGCGGCCTTGCGGCCCTTCCAGCCGGCCGTGGCGCGGGCGTGCAGGTAGGCGGCGTAGGCGACCCAGGTGATGAAGGACCAGACCTCCTTGGGGTCCCAGCCCCAGTACCGGCCCCAGGCGTCGCCCGCCCAGATCGCGCCCGCGATGATCGTGAACGTCCAGAGCGGGAAGACCGCCGCGTTGATCCGGTACGCGAACTTGTCCAGCGACGACGCGGAGGGCAGCCGCTCCATGACGGAGGCGGCGAACTTCCCGGGCGTACCGCCGCCCGCGAGCTTGTTCTCGTAGCTGTCGCGGAAGAGGTAGAGCACCGTGCCGACCGCGCCGAGGTAGAAGACCGCGCCGCAGATGATCGCGGTCGAGACGTGGATCCACAGCCAGTAGGAGTGCAGCGCGGGCACCAACTGGTCGCTGTCGGTGTAGAGCGTCGTGGTCGCGATGCCGAGGTCCAGCAGGACCGTGGTGACCAGGGGGAGGCCGATCCAGCGGACGTTCTTCTTCAGCGCGAGCAGCACCAGGTAGGAGCCGACGGCCACGGTGGAGAAGGTGATCGAGAACTCGTACATGTTGGCCCACGGCGCCCGCTGCACCGAGAGGGCGCGGGTGATGACGCCGCCCGCCTCCACGGCGAAGGCCACCACGGTCAGCGAGACCGCGATCCGGCCCCACAGGTCGCCCTTGAACGTGCCACCCGCGGCGCCGGGACCGTCCGGCACGTCGCGGGTCCCGGCGGCGGAGCGGGTGACGACCTTCGGCCGCTCCAGTACGGCGGTGGAGCCGCCCTGGGCGACGACCACCGGGGAGGCGGCGGAACCGCCGGCCGCGGAGCCGGACAGCGCGGCGGCCGTGCGGCCGACCTTGCTGCGGCTGCCGAGGACCCACTCCGCGATGTGCGCGAAGAAGGCCAGGGTGTAGACGGCCATCGACGAATAGATCAGCACATTGCTGGTGTGCGCCAGGCTCTCGTTGGTTGCGGCGGCGAGATTCACTTCTCAGCCCCTTCGGCAGGTGCTTCAGCAGGGTGTACGGGCCGGCTCCCGGCCTCGTTCGTGGCATCGTCGGACGCGGACGTCCCGGGGGCGTCAGGTCCCTTCGGCGCGGCGGGCTTCCCCGGCGCGTCAGGTTCCTTCGGCGCGGCAGGCTTCCCCGGTGCGTCAGGATTCTCCGGCGCGTCAGCATTCTCCGGCGCGTCAGTTTTCTCCGGCGCGGCGGACTTCCCCGGCGCGTCAGGTTTGTCCGGCGCGACCGGCGCCGTCGTGATCAGGGCGGCCGCGAGGTCGCCCAGCTCCTCCGGCAGCTTCGCGGACTCGCTGCGGCCGAGGCCCGCCATCTCCACGACGGTCACCCCGTCCGCGCCCCGGACCGCCCGGACCCAGACCCGGCGGCGCTGGATGAAGAGCGATCCGGCGAGTCCGGCGATGGCGGCGACGGCACCGCCGAGCGCCCAGCCGTTGCCCGGCTGCTGGGAGATCTGGAAGCTCGCCCACTCCTCGATACCGTCGAAGGTGATGGAGCCCTCGCCGTCGGCCAGGTCGAGCTTCTCGCCGGGGCGCAGCATCTTCTTGAGCAGCTCGCCGTCCTCGTCCTTGAACTCCTTCATCTTGGACGTGTCGAGCTGGTACACGTTCTGCGGCAGCCCGGAGTCCACCCCGAGGGAGCCCCGGTAGGCGCTCAGCGCCAGCACGGGGAACTCCGCGCCGGGGAACTGCGAGAACATCTGGCCCTTGCCGTGGCCCGCGAAGGTCGGCACGAAGAAGGCCTTGAAGCCGAGCTGCGTCTTGACGCCGTTCTTGTCGCGGTAGCCGTCCATCACCTTGATCGCGCCGGTGGAGGTGATGTTGTTGTCGATCGGCAGCAGCGGTACGGAGTTCCGCGAGACGACCTTGCCCTTGCCGTCCCGGACGGTGACGACCGGGGCGTAGCCGTGGGCGATCAGATAGACCTTGGTGCCGTCCACGACGAGCGGTTCGTTGACGCGGATGACCCCGTTGCGCTCGGGTCCTTCGGCGCCCTCGGTGTACTTCACCCGGGCTTCGAAGGTGCGGGGTGTGCCGCGCTGCGGGCCGCTCTCCTCGTACGTACCGACGAAGTCGTCCAGGACGAAGCTGAAGGGGGCCAGCGAGTCGGAGTCGTAGAGCGAGCCGGACTTGAAGTCGTCGTACTGGGTGAGCGTGTTGGCGAAGCCGTCGCCCTCCACGACCAGCTTGCCGCCCTCGGACTTGAAGAGCTGCCCGGCGGCGAAGGCCACCAGCATCACGATCAGGGCGATGTGGAAGACGAGGTTCCCGGCCTCGCGGAGGTAGCCCTTCTCGGCGGCGACCGCGTCGCCCACCGCGTGCGCCCGGAAGCGCCGCTTGCCCAGCACGCCGAGGGCCGCCTCGCGGACCGCCTCGGGCTCGGCCTCCGTGCGCCAGGTGGTGTACGCGGGCAGCCGGGTCAGCCGCTTCGGGGCGCCCGGCGGGCGGCTGCGGAGCTGGCCGACGAACTGGCCGGTGCGCGGCACGATGCAGCCGATGAGCGAGACGAACAGCAGGATGTAGATCGCGGAGAACCACACCGAGCTGTAGACGTCGAAGAGCTGGAACTTCTCGTAGATCGGGGAGAGCGTGGTGTGCTGGTCCTTGAAGTTCTGGACCTTCAGGTCGTCCACGCTGGTCTGCGGGATCAGCGAGCCGGGGATGGCGCCGAGGGAGAGCAGGAAGAGCAGGATCAGCGCGACCCGCATCGAGGTGAGCTGGCGCCAGAACCAGCGGACCCAGCCGACCACGCCCATGGCGGGGACACCGCTCCCGGACTCGGTCTCGGGGCGCTCCTCGCGGGGCGCGGTGGAGAGCCGCTCGCCGGCCGCGTGGTCGACGCGCTCCTGCTCGCGCTCGGCCGCGGTCCCGGTCCCGTCGGCGTCGGTACGCGCGCCGGTGTCCGTGCTGCTGTTCGCCTTGCTCATGAACTCAGATCCCCACAACGAAGCCGCTGGACCAGCCCTGCATCTGCTGCATGAGCGTCGCCCACACGCCCGTCAGCAGCAGGAGTCCGGTCACGATCATCATGCCGCCGCCGATCCGCATGACCCAGGCGTAGTGGCGCTTGACCCAGCCGAACGCGCCGAGCGCCTTACGGAACGCGACTGCGGCCAGGATGAACGGGACGCCGAGTCCGAGACAGTACGCGACCGTCAGTATCGCGCCACGTCCGGCGGTGGCGCTCTCGGCGGAGAGGAACAGCACGGAGGAGAGCGTCGGGCCGATGCACGGCGTCCAGCCGATCCCGAACAGGGCGCCCAGCAGCGGTGCTCCGGCCAGTCCGGCCACCGGCCGCTTGTGGAGGCGGAACTCGCGCTGCGTCACTCCCGGCAGGAGCCCCATGAAGAAGATCCCCATGAGGATCATCAGCCCGCCGAGGACCTTGTTGAGCACCTCGGAGTGCATCTGGAGCTCGTCGCCGAAGTAGCCGAAGAGCGCCCCGGTGGAGGCGAACACGGCGGTGAAGCCGAGGACGAAGAGCGAGGCGCCCGCCACCACCCGGCCGCGCCGGGCGTCGGCCAGGTCGGTGCCGCTGACCCCGGTGACGTAACTCAGGTAGCCGGGGACGAGCGGCAGGACGCAGGGCGAGAAGAAGGAGACGAGCCCGGCCAGCAGGGCGATGGGCACGGCCAGCAGCAGGGCCCCGCTGACGACGGTGTCGTTGTACGAGGCCAGCGTGACGGTGCTCACGACGGCGTCGTTGTACGCGGCCGGCGTGAGCGTGCCGTGGTACGCGGCCGGCATGAGCGTGCCGTTGTACGCGGCGAGCGGGATCACCGGATCACTTCTCCGCGATGATCGGGTCGATCATCGCGTGCAGCTGCTCGGCGTCCAGCGGCTGGAGCGTGCGGGCCGCGATCTTCCCCTCCCGGTCGACCACCACGGTGGACGGGATGGCCTTCGGGTTCACGGTGCCCTTGGGGAAGCGGAGGATGAGCTTGCCGATCGGGTCGAAGAAGCTCGGGTAGGTGACCCCGTAGTCCTTCTCGAAGTTGATCGCGGGGTCCTTCTGCGCGTCCCGGGTGTTGATGCCGATGAACTGCACGCCCTGGTCGGCGGTCTCCTCGGCGACCTTGGCGAAGTACTTCGCCTCCAGGCGGCAGGGGCCGCACCAGGAGCCCCAGACGTTGAGCACGACGACCTTGCCCTTGTAGTCGGCGAGGTCGAGCGGCTTGCCGTCCAGGCTCTCGCCCTGGAGCTTCGGAGCGTCGGGGCGCTCCCCCTTCGCGACCGTGGAGATGCCCCCCTTGCCGGTGACGAAGTTGGTGTTGCCGCCGCCCTGGGCCGTGTTGCCGTCCCCGCACGCGGACAGCGTCAGGGCACCGGCTACGGCGGTGGCGGCGAGCAGGGTGAAGCGGCGTCGGGACGGGCGGCCAAAGCTCATGTGAAAAGTTTCGCATGGCAGTTCCGGGGATCTCCCGCACCCCCCTCGGTGCCCGTAAAGCCCCTTGTCAAGCCTGTTTAAAGAAGGAGTTCCAGCCACCCGCGGGCGACTGTCCGACCTCCAGGGTGCGGAGCTTGGCGAGGACGGCGGGATCCTGCGCGTCCAGCCAGTCGACGAACTGCCGGAAGGAGACGAGGCGCACATCCTTCTTACCGGCGGTCTTCTTGATCACTTCTTCCACGGCATCCATATAGATGCCGCCGTTCCACTCCTCGAAGTGGTTGCCGATGAAGAAGGGCGCGCGATTCGTCGTGTAGGCGCGCTCGAAACCGTTCAGATACGCGCCGGTGGCCTGCTTGCGCCAGCCCGGATAACGCGACGGCATCCCCTTGGTCGAATTCTGCGACTGATTGGCGAGGATGTTGTAGTCCATCGAGAGGACCTCGAAGGAGTGGCCGGGGAACGGCATGGCCTGGAGCGGCAGATCCCAGACGCCGCCGCGCTTGACGGGCCACGTCTGGCGGCCGCCGGGCGAGCTGGCGTCGTAACGCCATCCCAGCTTGCTCGCGGTCGGCAGGAGATTGTCCTGGCCGAGCAGACAGGGGGTGCGGCCGCCGATCAACTCCTTTCGGTAGTCGAACGGCAGCGGGTCCTCGTTCTCCCAGCCGGTGTTGGTCCGCCATTCCGTGACGAACGACACAGCCTGATCGATCTCGCTCCGCCATTGTGCGGGGGTCCAGCGTTCGACGGATCCGGAGCCGCCGCAGAAGTGCCCGTTGAAGTGCGTGCCGATCTCATGGCCGTCGAGCCAGGCCTGCCGTACGTACGTCAGTGTGTCCTTGACGTGGCCGTCGGTGAGATAGCCGATGTCGGAGGCGCCGCGGGGGTTGTTCGGGGGACGGTAGAGGGATTTCTTCGACTCGGGCAGCAGATACAGCCCGGAGAGGAAGAAGGTCATCGCCGCGTCATGGTCCTTGGCCAGTTCCAGAAAGCGCGGGAAGAGGCCGTTGCCGACCTCGCCCGCCCCGTCCCAGGAAAAGATCACGAACTGCGGCGGCGTCTCGCCGGGTTCGAGCGGGACGGGGTCGGCGGGCTGGTGCGGCTGCTTCCCGGTGTCGGCGGTGGAGCCGTCGCCGATGAGCCGGACCTTGTCCTTCGGCGAACCGTTTCCGCGCTCGCCACCGCCGCCGGTGCCGGTGTCGCCCTTGCCGCCGGTGCCTGCGCCGGTGTCACCCTTGCCGCTGCCGGATGTGCCGCCCTCCGCCGAACCGGAGGAACCGGAGAAACCGCAGCCGGCGAGTCCGACCGCCGCCGCCGTGCCGAGCCCCGCGCCGAGCAGTCCCCTTCGATTGATGTCGCGCATGTCGTCCCCATCTGCGGTCGTTTTATCTCAAGGCCATACAAACTGCTGGACAGTGAGAGGCCTTGAGCGACGCGACGGTTCCGTGCAATTGGGGAGTTTCTCTACGCTTTACCTTGTGGCGCGGCGTCCGGTCACCTTGTGGCGGGGCGTCCGGGCAGCCCGGCGGAGCACACGGCCGGGCGGTCGGCGGGGCGGCCGGGCGGGCCCATCCCACCCTGCGACTCTGCCGCGTTCACGTCAAGGCCGGTGCCCATCAGCTCCACCAGGGCGTCCGCCAGGAACCCGCGCCAGCAGGCGTAGTCGTGGCCGCCGTTGTAGAGGTTGCGGGTGACCCGGTGGCCCCGGGCGCGGAGCACCGCCTGGAGGGCCTCGGTGTGTTCTGCCAGGGCCCCCTCGTGCAGGCCGACGTCGAAGTGGACGGCGGCCCCGCGCGCCCCGCCCGGCAGCCCGTCGCGGAGTCCGGCGGCGAGCGTGGCCAGCCAGGGGGTCCCGACCGCGTCCGGCACCACGGCCCCGGGCTCCAGGCCCGGCCGCCACCACAGCGACGGGGACTGCGCGACGACCGCGCCGAACCGCTCGGGCCGGGTGAGGCCCGCGTACAGCGCGGTCATCCCGCCGAGCCCCTGCCCGGCCACCACCGTCCGGTCCGGCCGCGCGGTCAGCGGCCACCGGGCGCCCGCCCAGGGCACCACCTCGTCGGCCAGGAAGGAGACGTAGCTCTCCCGCCCGCCCAGCTCCAGCCGGCGCGTGGCGGTGCCGACGGCGTCCGGGGCGAGGACGGCGAGCGGCGGGAGGACCCCGTCGGCGATCAGGGCGTCCAGCGTGTCCTGGAGGCCGAGCCGGTCGAACCACATGTCCCCGTCGCAGAGCACCAGCAACGGCAGCCGGCCCTGCTCCCCCGGCTCGTACGCCGGCCGGTACGGGAGCGCGTCCGGCGGCAGGTAGACCCACACGTCCCGCGCGGCGCCCAGCACACCGGCCGCGACGGTGTGCCGCTCGACACCGCCGCGTGCGACGGCGGGGCGCCGGCCGGCCCAGGGCTGGGGCGGGGCCTCGGGCAGGGCGAAGACGGAGTCCTGCGCGTCCCGCCACCGGGTCGGCAGCCGGGCCGGGTTGAGCGGATCGGCCCCGCCGTGCGCCCGCAGCGCCAGCAGCCGCCGCTGGAGCAGGGCCGGATCGGCGGGGGCGGGCCCGGCGGAGATGTCGGCCACCATTCGGTAGGAGCCGCGGTGGTCGGCGCGCAGCCGGTGGCCGAGGTACCAGATGTCGGTGCCCGGCAGATGATGCAGGAGCGAGTCGGCGAGCCGCTCGGGGTCGGTGATGCCCGGGGCCATCAGCAGGACCCGGCGGGTGGCGCGGTGGCCGCGCCACAGGAAGGTGACGGCGCGGTGGCCGGGGGCGTCGTCGAGCTCCTCGACGAGGGGGGTGCCGGTGCGGGCGGCCTCGGCCCAGAAGGCCTCGGTGAGGGCGTCCCTGGCCTCGGCGTCCAGGGCCCCTTCGAGCTGCCGGGCGAGCCGGGCGATGCGGGGGCCGGTGACCGGCCGGGGGGCGGCGTCCACGTCCGTACAGTCACTCATCGGCCGGCCGCCTCACCGGGCCGCACCGCGGCGCCCGTCTCGGGTCGGGGCGGGTGGTCGGGGCAGGGTGCGTCATCGCTCCACCGTTCTCGTCAGAGTCAACTTAGCTTAGGCTTACCTAATCTAATGCACCGGCACTTCCGATCCGTACGCCACCGGCAACGGGAACGGGACCGACCGCGGTGGCGGTCGGTCCCGTATGTTCACGGCGCGTGGAGGTCACGCGCTGCTCACGGCGCGTGCGTACGAGGATTACGCGCCGAAGGCCTTCGACTTCCCCTTCACCGGCTTCGCCCCGGCCAGCAGGTGCGCGGGCACCAGGTCCCGGGCCGGTTCCGAGTAGCCCACCGAGACGATCCGGTCGCCCTTGTACGTGAAGCTGGTCAGCGAGGCCAGCGTGCACTGGCGCTTGCGCGGGTCGTGCCAGAGCCGGCGGCGCTCCACGAACGAGCGGACGATCCAGATCGGCAACTGGTGGCTGACGCAGACCGCCTCGTGCCCACGCGCCGCGTCCTTGGCCGCGTCCAGCGCACTCATCATGCGGACGACCTGCTCGATGTACGGCTCACCCCAGGACGGCTTGAACGGGTTGGTGAGGTGCTTCCAGTTCTCCGGCTTCCGCAGCGCCCCGTCACCGACGCCGAAGGTCTTGCCCTCGAAGACGTTGGCGGCCTCGATGAGCCGCTCGTCGGTGGCCACGGCCAGGCTGTGCGACTTGGCGATGGGCGCGGCCGTCTCCTGGGCGCGCTCCAGCGGCGAGGCGACGACATGGGTGATGTCGCGCTTCTCCAGGTGCTCGGCGACCCGGTCGGCCATCTGCCGGCCCAGCTCGGAGAGGCTGAACCCGGTGCGCCGCCCGTACAGCACACCGTCCGGGTTGTGCACCTCGCCGTGGCGCATCAGGTGCACCACGGTGATGTCCTTGCGGGCGCTCTCGGTGCTCATGCGGTGGCCTCCGATGCGGCACGGGCGGCGGCGGGCAGGGCGGCGGCGATCCGCTCGATGGCCCGCTCGTCGTGGGCGGTGGAGACGAACCAGGACTCGAAGGCGGAGGGCGGCAGGTAGACGCCCTGCTCCAGCATCGAGTGGAAGAAGGCGGTGAAGCGGAAGGCCTCCTGCTTCTTCGCGTCGTCGTAGTTCCGCACCGGCTGGTCGGTGAAGAAGACGGAGAACATGTTGCTCGCGGCCGACACGGTGTGCGCGACGCCTTCCTTGGTGAACGCGTCACCCACCAGGGAGCGCAGTTCGGCGGAGACCGCGTCGATCTTCGCGTACGCCGCGTCGTCGAGCAGCCGCAACTGCGCGAGGCCGGCGGCGGTGGCGACCGGGTTCCCGGAGAGGGTGCCCGCCTGGTAGACCGGGCCGGCCGGGGCCAGGTGCGCCATCACGTCGGCACGGCCGCCGAAGGCCGCGGCGGGGAAGCCGCCGCCCATGACCTTGCCGAAGGTCATCAGGTCGGGGCGGACGCCGTCGATGCCGTACCAGCCGGCCTTGGACGTACGGAAGCCCGTCATGACCTCGTCGGAGATGTACAGGGCGCCGTCGGCCGCGCACAGCTCCTTGAGGCCGGCGTTGAAGCCGTCGGCGGGCGGGACGACGCCCATGTTGCCGGGCGAGGCCTCGGTGATCACACAGGCGATCTCGCCGGGGTGCGCGGCGAAGGCGGCCCGCACGGTGTCCAGGTCGTTGTACGGCAGCACGACGGTGTCCCCGGCCGTGGCGCCCGTGACGCCGGGCGTGTCCGGCAGGCCGAAGGTGGCGAGGCCGGAGCCCGCGGCGGCGAGCAGGGCGTCCACGTGACCGTGGTAGCAGCCGGCGAACTTCACGACCTTGGACCGGCCGGTGAAACCGCGCGCCAGCCGGATCGCCGACATCGTCGCCTCGGTGCCGGAGGAGACCAGGCGGACCTGCTCGACCGGTTCGATCCGCGCCACGATCTCCTCGGCCAGCGCGACCTCGCCCTCACCCGGCGTACCGAAGGAGGTACCCCGGGAGACGGCTTCCTGGACGGCGGCGATGACCTCGGGGTGGGAGTGGCCGAGAATCATCGGCCCCCACGAGCAGACGAGGTCGACGTACTCACGGCCGTCGGCGTCGGTGAGGTACGGACCGGTGCCGGACACCATGAACCGGGGCGTACCGCCCACGGCCCGGAAGGCACGCACGGGTGAGTTCACGCCGCCGGGCGTC
Organism: Streptomyces cyaneofuscatus; assembly: GCF_042718795.1. Classification (GTDB taxonomy): domain Bacteria; phylum Actinomycetota; class Actinomycetes; order Streptomycetales; family Streptomycetaceae; genus Streptomyces; species Streptomyces cyaneofuscatus_A. Next base: position 10,440 of record NZ_JBHXOX010000018.1, on the reverse strand, counting down.
ACGACGGACGCCCGGTCGAACAGCGACTGCGAAACTGGGGCTTCGTATGAATACGCCACTTTGGTCCTGATCTGCGATTCGGGTGTCGGGAGGCCGGGCCGGAGAATCCAAGGTAATCCCGGCCACCGGTGAGCAGTCAGCGCGCTGCCCCCGTATCACGGAAGAGCGTCGGCACCCTCACGTCTGCGAAACTGGGGCGACATAGGGAAAGCTCACACATGCCATGGTGTCAGAGGCACGCACGGTCTTGCGGACGGGTGTTTCACCGCACGCCCGTGGGGGAGGTCACTGACACGATGATCGGGTTGCGCGGCGGGGGCTGTGTCTCCTAAGAAGTAGTCGGGTGGATGAGATATGCATCGCGGTGGCGGAGTGGGCGAAGGGACCGACGACCTGGGGCCCGAGCCTGCCCGGCGAGGGCGGCACCGGCGAAAGGCCGAGCACGCCCAGGGCAGGGGCGCGGAGAGCACACCGCCCCCCGGGATCAGGAGCGGTGGCGGGATGGGGGTGACCTACAAGTACTTCGGCGCCCCGGACGGGGCGACCGCCGCACGGGTGCCCATCTCGATGCGCCCGGAGGAGCTGGGCGGCGACGAGCTGGGCACGGGCGGCATGTTCACCAAGATCAAGCCGGAGACGGTGGCCGCCATGGTGCTGACCGGCATCCAGGGCATACCCCTGCACAAGGTCCCCCCGCTGGAGCTGGTCGTCCTCCACCCCGACTACGCGGTGGTCAAGCTCCCGATGACCGTCGTCGACCCGCTGCGCGGCGTCGGCGAGGAGTCCGTCGGCGCGGCGGCCTTCATCTGGTCCACGGTCCCCGACCGCGGCGGCCCGCGCGACGCCTTCAACGTCTACCAGTTGCTCCACGAGTGGCAGGACTTCTCCCACCGGCTGCATGACGCGGGACACCAGGCGTACTGCCTGGTCTGGCCCTGAGCCGGGTTCGGGTACCGCCTGTCCAGCCCTGAGCCGGGTGACGTGGCGGCAGCACGCCGACGGCACGAGGCGCGCCCTGCGCGAGTCCCCGGCCGGTTCTACGGTGGGACCAGGCAGGAGGGCCTCCCATGTCCCAGTCCAAGTCCCGGTCCAAGTCCCGGTCCCAGTCCAAGTCCCGGTCCCACGACACCGCCGCCGCCCTGCGGGCCGCGCCCCGCCTCACACCCCAGGAGCGTGCGGCGCTCGGCAAGGAGGCACGGCGCCGCTCACCGCGGTCCGGACACGCCGGGTACGAGCCGCCCCCCGGCCGCCCCGACCCGCTGGCGGTCCTGGAGGCGCAGTCCGCGGCCCGGGTGCCCGAGCTCGTACCGATCCGCTACAGCCGGATGACGGAGTCCCCGTTCCGCTTCTACCGGGGCGCCGCCGCGATCATGGCGTCCGACCTGGCCGGCAGCCCGGTCTCGGGGATCACGGCCCAGCTCTGCGGCGACGCGCACCTGCTGAACTTCCGCCTGCTCGCCTCGCCGGAGAGGCGGCTGATGTTCGACATCAACGACTTCGACGAGACCCTGCCGGGGCCCTGGGAGTGGGACGTCAAACGGCTCGCGGCGAGCCTCGTCATCGCGGGCCGGGCGGGCGGCTTCGACGACACCGAGCGCGCCCGCGTCGTGCGCGCCACGGTCCGCTCGTACCGCACGGCGATGATCCGCTTCGCGGAGACGGGCAACCTCGGCGTCTGGTACGCGAAGATCGACGCGGACCTCCTGGAGTCCCTGGCCGCCGGGCGCCACGGGACGAAGCACGGCCGCCGCAACCTGGTCCGCGCGATGGCGAAGGCCCGTACCCGCGACAGCCTCCAGGCCTTCGACAAGCTCACCCGGACGGTCGACGGCCGCCCCAGGATCGCCCCCGACCCCCCGCTGCTCGTCCCGGCCGCCGACCTGCTGCCCGACCTCGAACGCAGCGCCCTGGAGGACCGCTTCCGCGACCTGCTCCAGCGGTACGGCCGCACCCTCGCCTCCGACCGGCGCACGCTCCTGGCGGACTACCGCCTGGCCGACGTCGCCCGCAAGGTGGTCGGCGTGGGCAGCGTCGGCACCCGGTGCTGGATCTTCCTCCTCCTCGGCCGGGACGACCGGGACCCGCTCCTCCTGCAGGCCAAGGAGGCCGACACCTCGGTACTCGCCGCGCACACCGGCCCCAGCCGGTACCGCAACCAGGGCGAGCGGGTGGTCTCGGGACAGCGGCTGATGCAGGCCACGAGCGACATCTTCCTCGGCTGGGAACGGGTGGACGGCATCGACGGCAAGCGGCGCGACTTCTACGTCCGCCAGCTACGGGACTGGAAGGGCATCGCCGTGCCGGAGAAGATGCGGCCCAAGGACATGCGGGCGTTCGGCGAACTGTGCGGGGCCACGCTGGCCCGCGCCCATGCCCGGTCCGGCGACCGCGTCGCGATCGCCGCGTACCTGGGCGGCGGCGACACGTTCGACCGCGCGCTCGCCACCTTCGCGGAGGCGTACGCCGACCAGAACGAGCGCGACCACCGGGCCCTCGTCGACGCCGTACGCGCGGGGCGGCTGCCCGCGGCGGACCCGCCCGCCCGAACGCCTGCCTGACAGGGCCCACCTGCACCGATTCGGTCGGATCACGCCAAATAAATGGCTGAAGTCCGATCTTCAGCAGACCTGCCCGGAACGCCGGTGCTGAGGAGGACGACCGACGACAGCCGAGGCTACGGCCGGCATCGACCCTCCAGGAGGCCTGCCGTGGGCGACGCGCTGCTGGTCCTCTCCATCCCCGCACTGCTCCTCGCCAGCGGCCTCTACACCGCCTGCGCCTGCCGGTGGCGCCGCGGACACCCGGCGCCACCGTCCCCGTACACCCGCCACGCCGCCCGCCTCGCCGAGCAGGCCATGCTGGTACGGGCCGAGGAGATCGTGGACAACGCGTACGCCGCACTCGGCCCCCTCTACGACGCCCCGCCCGCCCCCTGCCCCACCGCCCCGCCCGCCGCACTCAGCTCCCAGCCGGACGGCGCCACCCCGGATCCCGCCCCGTCACCGCCAGCACCCGCTCGAAAGCCGTAGCCCCCGACCCCACCGGGAACGGCTCGCCGAACACCTTCATCTCCCGGGCCTGCGGCGCCAGGGCCGCCAGCCCCGGCCCCACCTCCTCGACCACCCCCGGATCCGGCACGAACTCCGCGCCCGTCGCCCGCGCCAGGTCCCACGCGTGCACGGTCAGATCGCCCAGCACCATCAGCCCCACCGTCCGGGCCGGCAGCCCCATCTGCCCGGTCGTGCCCTCCTCGGCCCCCGGCACGCTCCACGCCTCCACCAGCCGGGCGGTCTCCTCACCGAACCTGCCCCGCCAGTCGCCCGTCACGAACTCCGGCTGATGGCCGAAATCCGCCTCCTCCCGGGCCGCGAGGGCCTGGAAGTTCACCACCACCAGGAACAGGTGGTTCAGCAGCGCCCGTACGTCGTACTCCGCGCATGGCGTACGGCGGCCCAACTGCCCGTCGTCGATCCCCCGCACGACGGGCAGGGCCCGGCCCGCGGCGGCTTCCAGCAGTGCACCGATCGTCTGTGTCATGGCTCCCACGCTCCCTTTCCGGACCCGCTGCGTCTTGAAGAAACGCGACAGCCCTCCACCAGCTCCCTAGGATCGATGTCATGGCCGCCGCCGGACCTCGCCGCGACACCCGGGGCATCGTGGACGCCCCGGACCTGTTCACCCACGTCCGCTTCCGCCGCCGCGAGCCCGCCCCCGCGCTCCGCCCCTACCTGGAGCACTACTGGCTCATCGACTGGGACCTCGACCAGCCGTACGCGGCCCACGTCGTCCCGCACCCGTCGGTCAACCTCGTCCTCCAGCGGTACGAGGCCGGGGAGAGCGCCCGCGAGCGGGCCGGGTACGCCGAGGTGGCGGGTATCGGCCTCGGCCTCTTCACCCGGAAGCTGACGGGGCGCGGCCGGGTCTGCGGGGTGCAGTTCCGGCCCGGCGGGTTCCGCCCGTTCGCGCCGGAGCACGCCCTGAGCGACCTGACCGGACGCCAGGTCGACGCCGCCGAGGTGCTGCGTACACCGCCGCCCGTCGGCGCGGTCCTGGACCCGGCCGACGAGGACGCCCGGGTCGCCGCGCTGGACGCCTGCCTGCTCGCCCTGGAGCCGCGCCCCGACCCGCAGGCCACGCTGGCGATGGAGCTGGCCGACCGGGTGCGTACGGACCGCTCGGTGTGCCGGGCCGGGCAGCTCGCCCGGGACGCGGGCCTGACCCCGCGGTCCCTGCAACGGCTCTTCTCCGCGTACGTCGGGGTCGGCCCGAAGTGGGTCATCCTCCGCTACCGCATCCACGAGGCGCTGGAACGCGCGGAGTCCGACCCGGCGGTGGACTGGGCGCGGCTGGCGGCCGACCTCGGCTACAGCGACCAGGCCCACCTGGTACGGGACTTCACCGCCACGGTGGGCGTGCCCCCGACGGCGTACGCCACGCCACCCCCGTAGCCCCCCCAATTCCGTGGCGGCGCCCCCGCCGTAGGCCCCCAATTCCCTGGCAGCGCACCCCGCCCCGGTGGCATCCTGACCGGGTGAACGGACCCGAGATCACCCTCGGAGTAGCCCCTGAGCTGCGGCTCTTCGTCCCGCACGACCGACGCCAAGGCGCCACACCGCTCACCACCGACGGCGCCTCCACCCTCGGCCATGTCATCGAGTCCCTCGGCATCCCGCTCACCGAGGCCGGCCCGCTCCTGGTGAACGGCGCCCCGGCGCACCGCTCCCACATCCCCGGGCCGGGCGAACACATCGACGTGACGGCGATCGAGCGCCCCCAGCAGGTCCCCGGCGCACCCCTGCGCTTCCTCCTCGACGTCCATCTGGGCACGCTGGCCCGCAGGTTGCGGCTGCTCGGCGTGGACGCGGCGTACGAGAGCGAGGACATCGGCGACCCCGCGCTCGCCGCCCTCTCCGCGCGCGAGCGGCGCGTCCTGCTCTCCCGGGACCGCGGGCTGCTGCGCCGCCGGGAGATCTGGGCGGGGGCGTACGTCTACAGCGACCGCCCCCAGGAGCAGCTCCGCGACATCCTCGGCCGCTTCGCCCCGGCCCTCGCCCCGTGGACCCGCTGCACGGCCTGCAACGGCACGCTGGCGGTGGCGGACAAGGACGCCGTGAGCGACCTGCTGGAGCACGGCACCCAGCAGGCGTACGACGTGTTCGCGCAGTGCACGGAGTGCGCCCGGGTGTACTGGCGGGGCGCGCACCTTGGGCACCTGGAGACGATCGTGGCCGAAGCGGTACGGGAGTTCGGGGGCGCGGCGGCGTAGCCCCGCCGGGACTTCACCGGCTCAGAAGGCGTACGCGTCCCCCGTGGCGGGCGCGAGCACCTCGTGCACGTCGTTCGTGCGGTCCGTGTCCCGCGCCCCGCCGCTCCAGACGGTGTCGAGCCGTACGACCACCTCGTCGGGGCTGCCCGCCGGCGTCAGGTCGAGCGCGGTCTGCCGGGCCCCGCCGGCGGAACGCAGCCCGCCCGTCTCGCAGAGCACGGTCGCCTTGCCGCCCCGGAGGCAGCCGTGCGGCAGCTCCTGGCTCGCGGCGAGCGGCACGGAGAAGCGCAGCCGGACGGTCGAGGCGGTCACATCGGAGGGCCCCCGGTTCTCGGACCGGATCCGGATGGCGATGCGGTCCCCCCAGAGGGTGACGTGCCCGTGGTGGGAGAGATCCGCCCGGGGCGCGGGGGCGGAGGCAGGCGCGGGGGCCGAGGCAGGCGCGGGAGCGGGGGCGGCTTCGGAGTGGGGCGCCACGTCAGCGGTGGTGCCCGGAGCGGCCGGCCCGGCCGCCACCAGTACGGTCGTCGCCGCGATCGCCGCAGCGGCGGACAGCGGCATCAGCAGTCCTCTACGCGTCAGTCCCATGCCCGAAAGATACGGATAAACCCGATAAGCAGACCAAAAGACAGATCCGACGCGCTCTCCCCCACCCACACAGCCCACGCGGGTCATGTACGTCACGTATCGCGAACCTGGGACGCCCGGACCGGGCGGGCAACGGCTGCCTATCCTTTCCCCGTTACCGATCAACTGCCCTAGGAGATCGCCATGACCGCCACCCCCATCGCCATCGTCACCGGCGCGAGCAGCGGCATCGGCGCCGCGACCGCCCGCACGCTGGCCGCCGCCGGATTCCGGGTCGTGCTCACCGCGCGCCGCAAGGACCGGATCGAGGCGCTCGCCGCCGAGATCACCGAGGCCGGCCACGAGGCCACGGCCTACGCCCTGGACGTGACCGACCGCACCGCCGTCGACGAGTTCGCCACCGCCTTCCGCTCCCTGGCCCTTCTGGTCAACAACGCGGGCGGCGCACTGGGCGCCGACCCGGTGGCGACCGGCGACCCCGCCGACTGGCGCCAGATGTTCGAGACGAACGTGATCGGCACCCTCAACGTCACCCAGGCCCTGCTCCCCGCCCTCACCGCGAGCGGCGACGGCACCATCGTGATCCTCTCCTCCACCGCCGCGCTCTCCTCCTACGAGGGCGGCGGCGGCTACGTGGCCGCCAAGCACGGCGAACACGTCCTCGCCGAGACCCTGCGCCTGGAGATCGTCGGCACCCCGGTCCGCGTGATCGAGGTGGCCCCCGGCATGGTCAAGACCGACGAGTTCGCCACCACCCGCTTCCGCGGCGACACCGAGAAGGCCGCCAAGGTCTACGCGGGCGTGGACGCCCCCCTCACCGCCGAGGACGTGGCCGACACGATCGGCTGGGCCGTCACCCGCCCCAGCCACGTCAACATCGACCTCCTGGTCGTCCGCCCCCGCGCCCAGGCCTCCAACACGAAGGTCCACCGCACCCTGTAGCGGATGCGGTGGACCGGGCGGTGGTGAGGCGGCTGGGGCAATGGGGCCTCAGCCCTTCACACACACCACCTGCTTGAGCTTCGCGACGACCTCGACCAGGTCACGCTGCTGCTCCATGACCTGCTCGATCGGCTTGTACGCGGCCGGGATCTCGTCCAGGACCCCGGAGTCCTTGCGGCACTCCACACCGCGCGTCTGCTCCTCCAGGTCGCGCACCGTGAAGCGCCTCTTGGCCGCGTTCCGGCTCATCCGGCGACCGGCCCCGTGGGAGGCCGAGTTGAACGCCTTCTCGTTGCCGAGGCCCTTCACGATGTACGAGCTGGTGCCCATCGAGCCGGGGATGATCCCGTACTCACCGGAGCCCGCGCGGATCGCTCCCTTGCGGGTGACCAGCAGGTCCGCGCCCTCGTACCGCTCCTCCGCCACGTAGTTGTGGTGGCAGGAGATCTCCTGCTCGAAGACCGGCTTCGCCTTCTTGAACTCCTTGCGGACCACGTCCTTGAAGAGCGCCATCATGATCGCGCGGTTGTACTTGGCGTACTCCTGCGCCCAGTACAGGTCGTTACGGTAGGCGGCCATCTGCGGGGTGTCCGAGATGAAGACCGCCAGGTCCCGGTCGACGATGCCCTGGTTGTGCGGCAGCTTCTGCGCGATGCCGATGTGGTGCTCGGCCAGCTCCTTGCCGATGTTCCGGGAGCCGGAGTGCAGCATCAGCCACACGCTCCCGTCACTGTCGAGGCAGAACTCGATCATGTGGTTGCCCGATCCGAGCGTTCCCATCTGCTTCGTGGCGCGTTCCTGACGGAACTTGACCGCTTCCGCGATCCCGTCGAACCGTCCCCAGAAGTCGTCCCACCCGGACGTCGGGAACCCGTGCAGCCGCCCCGGGGCCACCGTCTCGTCGTGCATCCCGCGGCCCACCGGAATGGCCTGTTCGATCTTGGAGCGCAGCCGTGACAGGTCGCCGGGAAGATCGTTCGCCGTCAGGGACGTCCGGACCGCGGACATCCCGCAGCCGATGTCGACCCCCACCGCGGCCGGGCAGACCGCGCCCTGCATCGCGATCACCGAACCGACCGTCGCGCCCTTGCCGAAGTGGACGTCCGGCATGACGGCCAGACCCTTGATCCACGGCAGCGTGGACACGTTCCGCAGCTGCTGCATCGCCCCGTCCTCGACCGACGCCGGATCGGCCCACATCCGGATGGGGACCTTCGCCCCCGGCACCTCCACGTACGACATAACTCCTCGATTCCCCCGAGATTCCCCCGAAAAGACTGATAGCGCAAAACCGGGCCCAAGGTCGGCAAACAAGTCGGCCGACCGGCGTTCACAGCGGCGCGTGCGATACACATTGTGTCCATCGGCCGCCTCCGAGCGGCAACATGTTTTCCGTACCGAAGGGAGCCTGGGACGGTGCGACACATGGCGTACGTACCCGGCGTCGCGCTCCTCGCAGCGCTCGCCGTCGGCTGCAGTGCCGGCTCCGACGGGGGCGCCACCGACGCCGACAGCAAGCCGGGCGGCCCCACCGTCACCACCGCGCCCCCGGGCAAGTACCGGACCCTGCCCGCGCCCTGCCGCGCCGTACCGGGCTCCACGCTCAAGGACCTGCTCCCGGGCGTCGCGGAGCTGCCCCGGCAGCAGCAGGAGAAGGCGCTGCGGGGGTCGCCGACCATCACGTACGACACCGACCGCAAGGTCGGGTGCAGTTGGAAGGCCGACGCCCCGGACTCCACCCGGAACCTCTCGATCGACTTCGAACGGGTCGTGTCGTACGACCCCCTCGTGAGCGACGACGACCGGGCCCGCGCCCTGTACCTGAAGAAGGAGGACGCGGCCGAGCTGCCGGGGAGCTCCACGCCCGGCTCGGGCCCGGAGAAGGACGCGCCGACCAGCACGGGGGGAGGGGAGAAGGACCAGGAGAAGGAGAAGGAGACCGGGAAGCCCGGTGACGGCACGGGCCCGGCGGACCCCTCGCCCTCCGCCTCCGGTTCCGCCGGCACCTCCGCCTCCGGTTCCGTGGGCCCCTCCTCCGGCACCCCGGGAACGCCGGGCGGCAGCGGCGGAGAGGACCTGCGGCCCCGGGTGGTCAGCGGGCTCGGAGATGCGGCGTTTCTGGACGATCTGCTCACTCGGGCAGGTTCCACCGCACAGCACCGCACGGTGAGCGTGGTATTCCGCACATCGAACGTGATCGTCACCGTCCGGTACGGCGAGCAGCCCGCCCTCGTCACCAAGGTGCCCGACAGCAAGGAACTGCAGGACAAGGCCCAGGCACTGGCCCGGAAGCTGGCCGAGGTGATCAGCGAATAGGGGCGCGTACGGGCCCTCCGGGCGGCCGGTCCGCCGGCCGTCCGGGTGCGGGACGAGGGCGCCTCCGGGGCGCCGCCCGTCGTAACGTGGCACCACGAACGAGACCTCCGTGCCGTCCGAGTGAAGGAACCATGCACCGATCAGCTCCGCGACTGTCCCGCATACTCGCCTGCGCCGCCGTTCCGGTGATGCTCGTAGCCGTCGGCTGCTCGTCGGACTCCGGGTCCGACTCCGACGCCGAGAAGAACGCTGGCTCCTCCTCCTCGTCGTCCGACTCCGCCGGGGCCGCCGAGCCGACGAAGCCCGCGGTCGAGCCGGCGAAGTTCACCGACCTGCCCGACGCCTGCACCTCGATCGCGAAGGACACGGTCAAGGACCTGGTGCCCGAGGCCAAGAAGGAGGGCGGCGCCGCCGGCCGCTCCAGCGACCTCTCGGTGCGCGGTAGCTGCTCGTGGAACGGGCTGGACGACAAGGGCGTCAAGGGCTCCCAGTACCGCTGGCTCTCCGTCGCCTTCACCCGCTTCGACTCGGACCAGTCGCTCGGCAGCGGCGCCGCGCGCGCCACCGAGGACTACACGAAGCGGGTGGCCAAGGAGAAGGCGAGCGAGGGCGCGCAGAAGGCCGCCACGGCCGCCGCCCCCGGCATCGGCGACGCGGCCACGGCGATCACGTACAAGCTCAACAAGACGGACGAGGACTTCGAGTACGCCACGGTCGTGGCCCGTACCGGCAACGTCGTCGTCACCCTGACGTACAACGGCGCCGGTTACGCGGGAGCGAAGACCCCCTCCGCGGCGGACATCCTCAAGGGCGCCCAGAAGGCGGCGAAGGAAGCGGTCGGCAAGGTCGACGCCACCGCCGGTGCCGGCAGCGCCAAGGCCTCCCCGTCGGCCGGGGACGCCAAGAAGAAGGAGAAGCAGGAAGAGAAGAAGGACGACGCGAAGGGCGCCGCGAAGCCCACGTCGAAGGCCACGCCCAAGTCGTGACCTGAGTCGGCCCGGAACCCCGAACTCCCAGGCCGCGCAGCGTTTTCCGGAGCCCGTCCCTCCGCCGAGGGACGGGCTCCGCCCCTCCCCGAGCAACACGACTCGCACACATGTGCCAGGCTGTGCCAGCGCCGGACGTGGATGCCGGGCGGAGAGCAGAAGTCGGGGAGGGGAGCGCCGGTGGCCGCCATACCGCTGACACGCACACACCGGATACTCATCGGGATCGTCGTCGCCGGTGCGGTGATCATCGCCGCGATCGGCTTCGCGGGCTCCTACGCGGCCGTGCGCGAGCTGGCCGAGGCCAAGGGGTTCGGCCAGTTCTCCCTGGTGTTCCCCATC